>ABVW01000001.1 GCA_000173115.1 Flavobacteria bacterium MS024-3C | reverse complement strand
TATACCGTGCCCGTGGCATCTGTTGGAGGCGTGTATTGTTCATTTATTGCACTGCTGAGATTTATATCAACAAAAGTATTGGTAGCCACGCTGGAAGAAGACTGCCACTGGTAGCTCAAAGTACCGCCACTAGAAGTATGTCCCGTAACACTCAGCGCTAAAGGAGTTGCGTCTACACAAACCGACTGGTTGCCTGAGGCTGTTCCTCCAACAACTTCAGTAAGTACCGTGATTGTAATAGGTGTTGTGGTCGCAGATACAGTACAGGTGGGACTGCTCGCCAAACGCCTAAACTGGGTAGTTTGCGTAATGGTTCCAACAGCATAAGTAGGATCTGATGCAGAATCAATAACAGTCCAATTACTACCACTATCTATAGATTTCTGCCAGCTGTATAAAGGAGTCTCCCCAGAGGCATCGGAAGCCGTAAGGCTGGTCAAAAGTCCTCCTTCGGTATTGTAACAGATGGTTTTATTTACTCCTATTGCACCCGCTGTAATGCCTTTTACAATAAGGGTAGTCACCGAAGAGGTGGCAGAACAAGCGCCACCATCACTACTTAAAGTAATTTGCCTTCTATAGTAGGCGGTTCCAGCTGCGATGGGTGTCACAGGAGTATACTTAATAGAAGTAGCGCCTGTAATAGTGGAAAATGTATTGTTGTCCGAAGACGTTTCCCATTGATAGGTTAAAACACCTGAACTTGTAGCGCCATTGACAACCAATTCGGTTGGCGTACTCCCCACACAAATGGTTTCACTTACCGTAGCCATAGTACCGCCCACAACGGCGGGAACTACATTAATTTTGATAATATTAGTGGTCGCAGATATGCTGCAACTTGTACTGTTGGCAAGCCTTCTGTAAAAAGTAGTTTGGGTTAAAGACGCTGGCTGATACGTTGTAGAACTGGAGGTTCCTGAAGCAGTACTCCAAGGACCAGAGTTAGCTGCAGCCGTTTGCCAAGTATAGGTAATTGGATCTCCACCTGAATTGGCGGCAGAAGTACTGGTCAATTCACTAGGAATATCATTAGCGCAAATGTTCTGTGCACCACTAATACTTCCAGGGCTCAAGGCTTTTATAATAATCGTAGTTACTGAACTGGTCGCAGAACAAGCAACTCCTGATGAAGTGACTGTTGTAATTCTTCTGAAATAATGGGTTCCTGTAGCAGTTTGAGTGGGGGTATGTGCAGCCCCTGTAACGCCGTCTAAAAGACTATAATTGCTATTGTCTGTGCTATATTCCCACTGATAAGTAGGCCCGCCTGTAGCGGTGCTACCCGAGACAATTAAATTAGGTAATGCCTCCCCCACACACAAAGTAGTACTCACGGTATCCATGGTTCCTCCCACTACAGCCAACAATAATGTCTTGGCAATTACATTCGTAGATCTGGTTACTGTACCAGCGTCAATAGACGCAATTCTTTTATAATAGGTGGTTTGCGTAAGCGCATTAGTAAAATCTAGTGTTGTAGATGTTTCCCCGCCCATTGTGCTCCATGCTACATTGTCTAACGAACTCTCCCAAGTATAAGTCACTGGATTACCAGCATCTGGTGGGCTAACATTGCCGTCTACACTACCAATTGAAGTAATGTCTGAGGCCAAATGGTCATTACACAAGGATTGATCTCCAATAATGGAACCAGGATTTAGGTCGTAAACAGTAACACTTCCAACAGTGCTTTCTTCTTCACAAATTACAGATCCATTGGTAAGCTTGGTCAAACGCTTAAAATAAGTGGTGCCTGTTTGGGTAGCCGAAGGTAAATAGGTGTCTCCGGTAGAGCTGTCAATATTGGTAAAATTAACAGAATCAGTGCTTTGTTGCCATTGATAGCTTAGGGTTCCAGAAACATTTCCGCTGTTGGTGGTAGAAGACACCGTTAAACTAGCAGGGGTAGTTCCCTTATAAAGCAATTGGATCGTGGGGGTGATTGTTCCACCATCTAGTGGTCCAAAGGCTGTTTTCGTAATAATATTGGTGCTTTTGGTTACCGTACAGGAGGTAGAAAAAGCAATTCTTCTAAATTGAGTGGTTTGAGTAAGCGTATTGCTTCCAAAAACGTAAGTGGTACTATTCGTGCTAGGCGCATTGGTCCAAGTAACTCCGCTGTCTACAGATTGTTCCCAATCATAAGTCACTACTTCTCCTGCCACGGAAGCATCTCTCGCAGAAGTAATAGACCCTGGAACCCCATTGTAACAAACCTCCTCGTTTCCACTAATTTCTCCAGCATCCAAGGTTTTTACCGTGATAGAAACAACACTACTGTAAGCCACACAGCTCAGTCCGTTACTTGTTTCAGTAATTTTTCTTCTGTAAAAAGTGGTGCCCACTACATTGGTTAAAGGCTGATAAGTCGGGCCAGTAAAGGTGTCTAGAGCAGAAAATGAGTTGTTATTAGGACCACTTTCCCATTGGTAAGTTAGGGTGTTTGACGTTGTTGATGAGGAACTACTTCCCGCAATTGTGAGTACAGAGGCAACCTCATCCAAACAATAAGCAGCTGTGGCGCTTAAAGTTCCACCTGTAACATTTATAGGTGCTGACGCTGAAGCTATAGGAAAGAATGAGGCCCCACTATCCAAACCATTAATTACCGCAGTACCTGCTGAATAAGTGACATTTCCAGATTGCGCAGCAGATGCAGCCACCACAGAAAGCCCACTCAATGTTATAACATCTAAAGTATTTGTAGCTGTTGTTGTGTAGGTGACTAGAATATAACGTGCATCTGAGTCAATGTTAGCTGAAATAGAAGAAATATCGTCTCCCGTCTCGCTAAAACTAACCGTACCTGAAAAAGTGAAATTTTCTGGAAGGGCTATTTGAAATGTCTTTGAACCAGAAGTAATAGCAAAGCCATCACTGGTTGTTTCAGATATAGTTAGAGAGTAAGGAATAGAAGTTGAAACTAATGGAAAGCTGTCACAGGTCTCTATAGTCACTGCAGCATGTGCAGATACAGCTGTCTGTGCTTGAATTCCAGAAGAAAACAACAATGCGCCCAAAAGGGTGCTGCTTACAATTAGGCTTTTTAAACTCATAAATAAATTACCTAACAAATCAATTTTCGTTGAGCAGGGCATGTGAGGTGATCGTTTGTAAAAATAGCTTTATTAACTAGAAATATGAAATTTAATGGCACTTTTTTAAGTGGCTAGAGGGTGGTATTTCAAAAGGCTTTTGTTGCATGTTCTGAGCTTTTATTGCGATTGGGATTGAGAAGTTATTAACAATGGGCTAAATAAGGCTTTGCTATTAATTAAGATATTAATGCCTCAAAAAAATAGTTTTTATTTAAAACTAAATAATAAAAGGTTACATAAAAATGATTAGTTTAACTTTGCGTCCAAATTAATTTAACTGAGAGAATCACTAAACAATAGACTTATGAAATTAAAATATTATGCGCTATTTTTTTTTACAACCATTTCAATAAAGGCCATTAGTCAAGAAGATTATCAAAAAAATAAACTAGAATCAAAAATTAATGGTGCTGCCAATTACAGCTACCAAATGTTTTTTTCCGCAGAAGAAGGGGTTTATTATCACAAAAGCTTAGTCCAGGACTCTAAAACACCAGCTAATGTCCAAGTTTCTCCTTTAGGAACAGAAACAATTTATATAGCAGATGGCGATGTGTTTATTTATGACAACTATAATTTTGAAGTCCTGTTGAAAGACAAAATCAAATTGAAACTCAAAGAGGATCCTGTTGTAAATATCATCAATAACGGGGACGGCTCTTCTTATTTTATCCTTACAAAAAATGGACATTTATATAAGGCAAATACAGTAAAGAAGGATGTTGAAATTGTGAAGCTCATCACTTCTAAGCCTATAAGTTTAATGGCTTGGAATGCCAACAAAAACCTTTTTGTAGCCGCCAACAAAAACGAATTGTTTTTTTATGATCCAAAAAAGCAAGAAGAAATAGAGGGTGTGATTCTAACAGAAAATATTATTAGTCTAAGCGTGAATGATAAAGACTTTGAAATCCTTTTGGGCTTAGAGAATGGCGAGTTAAGGGTGTTAAATCAATCCTTAAATAAGACTATTCTATCTAAAAGACTCTCTGCAACACCACTCACTGCAGTTTTAGTAGACCCTTTAGATCATTATATATATGCTGGAGACACCCAAGGAAGGCTATACACTTATGACAGGTTAAAAGAAAATATTTATTTAGACAGGGAAATTCATGATGGTGCAGTTACACTAAATGGCATTTACCAACCAAATAGGGGGAAAAAATACCTTATTACCACGGGGAATGACAACTATTATAAAGTATTTAACACCTCTAGATTAGAGCCAAACTACCTAAGAATAGTCAATATAGAAACCACAAAAATAAGAGAGAATTTTGTGAAAATCCGGCTTAACGAAAGTACGGTGTCCTACGACAAAAGAGTAACCTTTGACAATATTAAAAGCCTTTCAGAAGCTACTAGAACAGTAGTTGTTGATAGCCTTGCCAAAACCAAGTCAGCATTAAAACCTGAATTGAGCTTAAATGACAAATCAATCACACTAAACATAGCGCCTTTTCCAACTGCAGAAATCCCATTATTCACCCCTTTAAAATCTCTAGATGGTGTGAAATTATCTTCAGTTCATTTTCAATTAGAAGCGGACAATACTTTTAGCATTAGTGATGCAATTTTCTCTTCTCCCAAAGGGGAGATTAAATACAGTACAGATAAAAAAGCGATGGCTGCCTATGAAGAAGAAATTTCATTGGCCATTTCTAAAGAAATTGCCAACAAAGAAGCTGAAATAAAAAACACCCTCTCCGCAATTGTAGAAAAGCTAAAATCTAACGGACAACTCAACGGGGTAGAATTATCTGCTACAGCTACGCTAAAAAAAGAAAAAGACCAAAACGGAGAAGATGAGTTAAATTTATATGCTAGTTTTTTATCAAAAGGAACGCAACTCATAACTGCTATGACTAGTTCAGATTATCCTCCAGGAAAATATAACTTTAATGAAGCACCTGCTGCTGTAACCCTAATTGACTTCTTTCTGGAGACCACTAAGACTAATTTAAATGAATATTTAACGCCTGGAAGAAAAGTCACTTTCAATATCACAGGAGGTACTGATAAATCGGGAATTGCCAAAGCCATTTCATACAAAAATGAGTTTGGCCCATTCAAAAATTTCCCTTTTTATTTTCAAGGAGAATTATCAGGCCTCAATATGGATGAGTCTACAGGAATCACCTTAAATAGCCAACTAGGTTTTATGAGAACCTATGGTGTAAGAGACTATCTGGAAAACAACACTACCTTGTTTAATGAAACAAACAATACTTTTGTTCATTTTTCAGAGCAGGCAGACCAAGTAGGGCCTCAATTTAGAACCATTAAGCTAGAATTAGTGATTCATGGCGTAGATAAACTGTAACCTTCTATTGCAAGATTAATTCTTGGCTGCTTTTTACTTTTCCAGCACTTAAAACCACTTTATAACTTCCTTTAGGCAAGTAAGTGTTGCCGTCTGCAGCGGTAGAAAGGCTTGTTTTGTTTTTCTTTAAAAATGCAATCTTTCCTGACTTAGAAAAATTCATATGAAAGGACGCGCTGTTAAAACCAGCGTCTGCTGTTACTTCCATGGCGTTTACCTCAACACCATTGGCGTCTTGCACAGAGACAGTCACTGCTCCGGCCTGGGGCACAAAAAAGTCCATACTTATTTCTGGGGTATAGGGATCTGAAAAACCTCTGGCCATGCCCCATCTAGGAGAGACGCGTTGTTTTTCAAGGGCAAACAATTCCAAAGCAGGGGTATTCCCCATGGCCATTTTGTTGGCCAATGGACCTAAAGCCGCAATGTCTGCCTTAAAAATAGAGCGGCCATGGGTGCCCACCAAAAGGTGTTTGTCCCTGGCCTGTACCACTACATCATGAACGGCTACAGCCGGTAAATTTGTAGAAAAAGCATGCCATGTAGCGCCTAAATCTAGGGTTACATAGAGGCCGTTGTCTGTTCCAGCGTAGAGTATGTTTTCATTGTTGGGGTCTTCAGTTACGGAATTTACGGCGCCAAGCGGTAAGTTTGCACCAATGTTTTTCCAGGCATCGCCCCTATTTTCTGATAAGAAAATATAAGGGGCAAAATGGTCGTTTCTATACCCATTTAAAGCCGCAATAACCCGGTCCTTTTTATGGACAGAAGCCTCTAAACTGCTCACCCATAAATCTTGGGGTAGGCCGCCGGAAATAAGACTCCAAGAAGCACCACCGTCTTTGGTTGTGTGAATAAGACCGTCGTCCGAACCGGTGTATAAAAGGTCAAAATCAAAGGCCGACGCCCCTATAGTCGTGAGCGTCCCAAAGGCCACATTCCCCTTCTTGCCCCCCTGAGTGAGGTCTCCAGAAATGGTTTCCCAACTGCTTCCCTGGTCCATAGAGCGGTGCAGGCGGTTGGAGCCTAAATAGAGTACGTCTTGGTTGTGAGAAGACAGTAAAATTGGGGTCTGCCAATTGAAACGGAAGGGGGCGTCTCCCAATTCGTGTTTGGGCTGAATATAGGTTTGCTCCCCGCTACTGAGGTCCAATCTGTAGTAATTTCCAAACTGAAAACCGGTGTAAACTAGGTTTGAATTTCTGGCGTCTATTTGCACCTGCATACCGTCTCCGCCCATAATAGATTCCCAGGGGTTTTGACCATTGGCATGCCAGCGGGTATTGAGTGGCGCGTTGTGCGCAGCCTTCCAAACACCGTTGTCCTGCAGGCCGCCATAGACGTTGTAGGGGCTTTCGTTGTCTGTGTTAATATAGTAAAACTGCCCTACAGTAGGGGTGTTGTTCTTCATCCAATGGGCGCCGCCGTCATAAGTAATATTAATCCCGCCGTCGTTTCCATTGATCATATGCTGTGGGTCCCTTGGGTTTATCCATACGTGGTGGTGGTCTGAATGCACATTGTCTCCCCCAATACTTTTAAAACTTTTTCCGCCGTTGGCCGATGCCAATAAAGGCACCCCAGAAAGCACTATATAGTCCGAATCCTGCGCAGACACCGAGATTTGGGCAAAATAGTAACCATAGCTGTAAAACAAGCCTTCAATAGGCTGCTCGTTTTGTTTGGCCCAACTGGTGCCACCATTGCTGCTGAGATACACCTCAGCACCGGTCACGGGTGTATTGAATAAAAGCGCGTTGGCGTCTTCTAAATAAGTGGCCAAATCTGCTGGTTTCACCGTACCTGCCTCCACCAGCTGCTTTACGTTTTGGGCGCGGTATTTTTCTTGAAATCCATTGGATTTTAAATATTGGTTCAATTTGCCGTCGGAAAGCTTCATAAAAGCTTTGGTGTCCATGGCTTTAAAATCTTCTTTGGTGAGCGCCTCAGATTTTCTGGCATTGGAATCTTTTTCTGCCTCAGTTCTAAACTGGCTATCGTGCACCGCATAGACGGTATTGGCGTCAAAGACTGCCAGGCCAATACGCCCTACCCCTGCTCCTGTGGGAAAACCACTGTCTGGCGTAGAAATAAGCGTCCACGAACTTCCTGCGTCCGTACTTTTATAAAGGGCAGAACCTGTTCCTGAGCCTTCAAAATGCCAGGCCTTGCGGTCTTTTTCCCAGCTGGCGGCATAGAGGGTATTAAAATCTTCTGGCGCAGCCGCCACTTCTATAATTCCGGCACTGTCTGAAATGTGTAGTGTTTTGGTCCAGCTGTTACCACCGTCTGTAGTTTTATAGAGCCCCCTGTTTTCATTGGGGGTGTAGAGGTGTCCCAGCACCCCTACCACCACTTCTTCTGGATTGCTGGGATTGATCAAGATACGGCCAATATGGTGGCTGTCTTCTAGGCCCATATGCTGCCAAGTAGCTCCCTGGTCCGTAGATTTTAAGAGCCCAATTCCGGCGTAGGAAGATCGGGAAGAATTGTTTTCTCCGGTCCCTACCCAAATGGTGCCAGAAGCCCAATCTACAGCAATATCCCCCACATTTTGGGTGGGCGCATTGTCCATTAAAGGGCTAAAAGAGGTGCCGTTATTATTCGTGTACCAAAGGCCTCCAGAGGCGTAGCCCACGTAAAACTCAGTGGGCTTATCTGGGTTCACGGCCACGTCTACCACCCGGCCACTCATGACCGTAGGACCAATTTGAGTAAAGGGCAGGTTTTTAACCAGCGAACTGGCCTGCATGGCAGCCTGCTGCTGCAAACTGGCTTGCACTGCAGCACCTGAAGTAGGCATAATATCTTGGGCTATACCGCTAAAACCAGCGGCCAAAAGGGCAACAAAAAGTACTTTTTTCATGGGGTTGGTGTTGTTTTTCACCTCCTAAGGTAAGTACTTTTTGCTTACATTAAAAGAAGTGATATAACACCAGTGGCTATATTTCCCCATTCATGAGGGCCTCTATTTCTGCTACGGTAATGGGAATGTGGGCCATGAGGTTAATGGGGTCTCCTTTTTCTTGAATCACTACATTGTCTTCTAAGCGAATGCCAATACCCTCTTCTGGAATATAAATACCTGGCTCTACAGTAAAGACCATCCCTGCTTTCATAGGAGTTTTGAGCGCGCCGTAGTCATGGGTGTCCAGACCAATGTGGTGGCTGGTGCCGTGCATAAAGTACTTTTTATAGGCGGGTTTATTGGGGTCTTGGTTTTTGACATCGGCCGGGTCTAAAAGACCCAAGGCCAACAACTCAGCGGTCATAATCTCCCCTACTTCACGGTGGTATTCTGCCCATAACATTCCTGGAACCAACATTTTTGTAGCGGCATTTTTAACGCGCAATACCGCATTGTAAACGGCTGCCTGACGCTCGGTAAAACGGCCGCTCACGGGAAAAGTCCTGGTAAGGTCTGAACGGTAATTGGCATATTCAGCGGCCACGTCCATCAGGATCAGGTCCCCGGCCTGGCACTGCTGGTTGTTCTCTATATAATGCAGCACATTGGCATTGGCGCCAGAGGCAATAATAGGGGTGTAGGCAAAGCCCTTGGAGCGGTTGCGCACGAATTCATGTAATAATTCTGCTTCTATTTCATATTCCCAAACGCCTGGCTTTATAAAACCTAAAAGCCGGCGGATGCCTTTGCCTGTAATGTTACAAGCAGTCTGCATCTGGGCAATTTCCTCTGCTTCTTTTACCCCTCTTATTTCTTGTAAAATGGGCTGGCTTTTTTGCCATTGGTGGGCCGGAAACTGCGCCTTACACTTGGCTATAAAACGGTCTTCCCTGGTTTGGGTTTCTACCGCCTGACGGTAGTGCTCATTGGTGTTAAAATAGATGGTGTGGGCCTCGGTCATAAGATCAAAAAAGACCTTATCAAAGTCTGACAACCACATGATGGTCTGGATTCCTGAAATAGCAGTGGCTTTCTCTTTGGTGTATTTGGCCCCTTCCCAAACCGCAATATGCTCATTGGTTTCACGCACAAAGAGAATTTCTCTATGGGCTGGGTTCAGTGCATCTGGAAAGAGCAATAAAATGCTTTCTTCCTGATCTGCCCCACTTAGGTATAGTATGTCTGAATGCTGTGCAAAAGGCAAAGTGCTGTCTGCAGACACCGGATAAATGTCGTTAGAATTAAATACAGCCAAGCTCCCTGAGATCATTTGGGCAGTGAACTTTTGTCGGTTTTTTATAAAAAGGGTATTGGGGATGGCTTGGTATTTCATGGAAATATAAGGTGTTATTTAAAGACAGTTGTTGCAGGTGTTTTAAACCAGCTGGGATAAAGATAATTAAATTTTAAAAGGCTAAAATAGGAGGGCAATGGAAAATAAAGGGGAAAAACAACTTGATAATGTACGTTATTCTGTACATTTACATAAAATGTTATATGGAAACTACCAATCCCACCGAACTTAGAAAAAAACTAAAAGAAAAATTAGATGCTGTGTCTAAAGACGGAGAGACCATTATAGTGCACAGATCCAAAGCAGAAGATGTGGTCATGATTCCACTTTCTGAGTACAACGGATGGAAGGAAACCATACACCTACTATCTACTAAAGCAAATAAAGAAAATATTCAAGCTTCCATAACGGAATTGGAAAATGGAGCGGGTGAATCCAGAGAAATTGCTACGCTTTGGAAGTAATATTTTCTCCGAGCGCTATAAAAGAATTAGATTTTTGGAAACATTCTGGCAATAAAGGGGTGCAAAAAAAAATATCGGCCCTGCTCGTTTCCATAGTGGCAACTCCTTATCATGGCATAGGAAAACCGGAGCAACTGAAAGGGACACTCTCAGGGTTTTGGAGTAGAAGAATTTCAAGAGAGCACAGACTGGTATACAGGGTGAATGATGAAAAAAACCAAATAGAGGTTATTTCTATGCGCTTTCATTATTAGTACAACACCCTACAAAATGAGTATTACTGTTATAGTTTAAGGAACTGAAAAAAACCGTTGCTTATGGTTGCTCAGAAATTCCGTAATCTAAAGGTAGCATAGCCGCCAAGCGTTTACCCCCCATATAACCGCCAAAAGACAGGCGGTTGGCGGGCGCAAAATTTCCCAAACCATCTAAATAAAAGGGGCCATTCACCGCTTCTAAAACAGATTGCTTCTTTTTGTGTAAAATGGTGATTCTGGGTATTTCTTGGGTTACTTTTAAAAAGTCCTCTTCCTGATTCAAGCCAAATACCACTTCCCAAGTCACTTCTTTTTGGCCGTAAAAAAACCTGAAACCATTTTCTTTGAGCTGCCCTAATATTAGCATACGCATAAAGAAAAGGGTAGATCCGTCATAGGCTTTGGCCCTATTTTTGGCGTATTTGCTCTTGGTCTGCAGGGCTAATGGTGTGAAAAAAGAGGTGCCCGAATAATAGGAAATGTACTCCTGAGGCCATTCGTTTTGAACAGTGTCTTTGAAAAAGGAGAGCTCAAAATCTATCAGGGCATAGCGCACCAAATAGCCCAGGTATTTGTTTTGTATGTTCAATGGGGCAGACGCATAGGCGTAGAGCGTAGCAGTTTGCTTGTTGTAATAAAATCGCAATACCTCTGGGTTCAGAATTTTGGTGCGCTGGGCTGCTGTGTCTTCTCCTAAAAAGGTGCGTTTAAATAAGCGGTATTTACGCTCTCTAGACCAGGTGTCTGGTTCCAACACCACCTCATCTAAAGACACTACGGCTTCTTCTAAAAATATTTTGGCCGTAAATCCCTTGGATAAGTTTTGTAAATCTGCAATGGAACGAGTTTCATAGCCCAAATAACTGACTACTAATGTTGCATTTATTTTTTGTGAGAGCGGCAGTTCAAAAAATCCTGCTGCATTGGTAATAGTGCCTAGGGAAGTTCCGTCAAAATATACTGACACCCCCTCTAGTGGAGACTGGTCAAGCGCGTCTAATACCTGTCCTTTAATGAGCGTTTGGGCTTGGACCCAGCTGGCTGCAAAAACACTGAGCAACAACAGCAGTGGCAGATTTACAAAAACCTTGCAGCGGCAGAGGCGCTGGGCAGCGTAAGGCGGTAAAATAAAGCGATGCATTATTTTTTAATTAAAAATACGTCAAAAATCTTTACGCCCACCACGCTTAATAGTACGGGTAAAACCCAGGCCAATCCTTGGCTGCTCAGCGGCAATAATGCGGTGGCCTCTTGCAAGGTGGGGTAGCCTAAACTGTCCAAAAAAGCGGGGGTGTTGACTACAAAACACACCAACACAGCTGCCTTAAAGGCTTTTGGGGTGGCCCAGGAGGCGGGCAGAACGTGCAAGGCCATAAGAATAATGGTGGTGGGGTAAATAAAAACCAAGGCGGGTACGGCTATGGCAATAATATAGACCACGGGGAATTGCCCCATGAGCACCCCTAATATTGCGCCTGCAATGGCCACGCTTATAAATACTTTTCTGGCGGTTCCGGGCACATAGGCGGGGCCTTCAAAATAACTGGCCACAAAATCTGCCGTTCCTGTTACAATTCCTGTGGCGGTGGTAAAACAGGCCAAGGCCACTAAAATGCCGAGGCCCACAGGGGCTGTATTTCCCAAAAATAGCTTGGCCATGGCTTGTAAAATTTCACTCCTACTGCTTTCTAAGTCAATATTCCCCTGGCTTTGTGCCCCAGCATAAATGAGGCCCACATAAATGGCAGACAACGCAATGGCTGAAAAGACCGCGGCAAAACGTACCGTACTTTTTTGTAGGTCGTATGGGTTTGTGCTTTGGTTGGCTTGATCTGTATTTGCTGTGGTTGCGTTATCCTTGGCCTGCATTTTCTGAATAGAAACCAGCAATACCCCTCCTATTACTACGGCAGCAATAGCATCAAAGGTCTGATAACCTTCTAACAAACTGCTCCCAAAAGGATTTTCCATGGTGGTTGGAGCCAAGGCCACTTCTGGTGCAAAAACCGCCATGCCAATTAAGGCTGTGAGTACGATTAAAATTCCAGGGGTGGTGATTTTACCAAAGAGGTCTAGAAGCTTGGAACGGTTCAATGCCGCGAGCAGCACCAAACTGAAATACACCAGGCTGGTGAGCCAATAAGGACTGTCTGCAAAAGGCATTATAGCCATTTCATGGGTCACTGAGGCGGTGCGGGGCGCTGGAAGCGCCAGCGCAATGCCATAAATAAGGGCCGCGTAAGTCAGGGAGAGCACTTTGCCCAATGGGGCCCCAAAATCATAGATGGTTCCCTGTAATTTGGCATGTGCGAATATTCCCAAAATGGGAATAAGCACCGCAGAGATCACGAAACCAAAGGCTACTAGTGCCCAGTCTGCACCTGCCTGCACCCCTAAATAAGGCGGTAAAATAAGATTCCCTGCCCCAAAAAAGAGCGAAAACAGCGCAAAAGCAGCGAGTAGTTTCTTCATTAAAACGAATTCCAGCCCTGGGCTTGGAGAGCAATTTTAGTATTGGCTCTGGTGACCAAATGGGCACCGCTTTCTTTGGCGGTAATGTGTCCTATGACCGTGAGGTGGGGATTGCCTTTAATCTTGTCAAAATCTTTTTGAGCAATGGTGAAAAGCAGTTCGTAGTCTTCTCCTCCAGAGAGGGCTACTGTGGTGGAATCTATATTGAATTCCTCACAGGCATTAATGACAGTAGGGTCTAGTGGTATTTTGTCTTCATATAAATCACAGCCTACGCCGCTGGCCTTGCAAAGGTGTAGGATCTCTGAAGAGAGGCCGTCTGAAATGTCAATCATAGCAGTAGGCAATACGTCTAAGGCCTCCAATAAATTGGGAATGTCTTTTCTGGCCTCTGGCTTTAACTGTCGCTGTACAATATAGTGGTAGGGTACTAAGTCTGGCTGACTGTTGGGGTTTACCTCATAAACAGCCTTCTCTCTTTCCAAAACCTGAAGCCCCATATACGCGCCACCTAAATCTCCAGAAACCACCAAAAGATCGTTTTCTTTGGCGCCAGAGCGTTTGGTGATTTTAGCAGGCACCACCGTACCCAAAGCAGTAATGGAAATAATCATGCCTTTTGTGCTAGAAGTGGTGTCTCCACCCACCACATCTACCCCATAATGGGCTGCAGCATGGCGCACCCCATCGTAAAAAGCCTCTAGGGCTTCTAAGGAAAAACGGTTGGAAATGGCCAGGGAAATGGTGATCTGAGTGGCGGTAGCATTCATGGCATACACATCCGACAAATTAACTACCACGGCTTTATAACCCAAGTGCTGCAAGGGCATATAGGCCAAATCAAAGTGCACCCCTTCTATGAGCATGTCTGTGGTCAGCACCGTTTGATAGCCTTGGTGGTCTAGCACGGCAGCGTCGTCTCCAATGGAGAGCACCGTACTGGATTGACTTTGGGGTAAATCCTTGGTTAAATGGTCTATAAGTCCAAACTCGCCTAGCTTTTCTAGGTCGGTCTTCTGAGAATTTTTTGCTTCTAACATGCCGCAAAAATACAATCTTTATGTATATTTGTGTCTAATTTAGAATTAATCTATTTAAGAATGATCAGCGTATCTGAAACAGCAAAGAAAAAAGTCATGTCCCTCATGGAGGAAGAAGGCTTTAATGCCCAAGCAGATTATGTTAGAGTAGGCGTTGAAAGTGGCGGCTGTAGCGGCCTTTCTTATGCACTTACTTTCGATAAGACTGCTGGTGAAACAGACCAAGTTTTTGAAGACAATGAGGTGCGTATCCTAGTAGATAAAAAGAGTTTTTTATATCTGGTAGGTACCGTCTTAGAATACTCAGGAGGCCTTAATGGCAAAGGGTTTGTGTTTAACAACCCCAACGCCCAACGCACCTGTGGTTGTGGAGAGAGTTTCTCTCTATAACCAACTCCCTAAAAAAAAGAAAATGGCATACACGGAAGAAGAATTAAAAAAAGAACTGGAGACCAAAGAGTATGAGTACGGTTTTTATACAGACATAGAATCCGATACTTTTCCCATTGGGCTTAGCGAAGAGATTGTCGTAGCCATCTCCAAGAAAAAAGAAGAACCAGAATGGATGACCCAGTGGCGTTTAGACGCTTACAGGTCATGGCTGGAAATGGAAGAACCGGAATGGGCAAACGTGCATTACACCAAGCCAGATTTTCAGGCCATTTCTTATTATTCCGCCCCCAATAAAAAACCCAAATACGATTCTATAGACGAGGTAGATCCCGAATTGTTAGACACTTTTAAGCGTTTGGGTATTTCATTGGACGAACAAAAAATGCTAGCAGGTGTAGCGGTAGACATTGTCATGGACTCCGTATCTGTAGCCACTACCTTTAAAAAGACCCTGGGAGAGAAAGGAATTATTTTCTGCTCTATTTCAGAGGCCATTAGAGAGCATCCTGAATTAGTGAAAAAATATATTGGTTCTGTGGTGCCTCAAAAAGACAACTATTACGCAGCTTTAAACTCTGCTGTATTCTCCGACGGCTCTTTCTGTTATATTCCAAAAGGCGTTCGTTGCCCTATGGAACTCTCTACTTACTTCAGAATTAACCAAGCAGGTACAGGACAATTCGAGCGCACGCTAGTGATTGCGGATGAGGGCTCTTATGTGAGTTATTTAGAAGGCTGTACGGCGCCCTCGAGAGATGAAAATCAATTACACGCTGCCGTGGTAGAGCTTGTAGCTTTAGATCACGCAGAGATAAAATACTCCACCGTTCAAAACTGGTTCCCTGGGGACAAGCAAGGAAAAGGCGGGGTTTATAATTTTGTGACCAAGAGAGGAATTTGTGAAAACCACGCTAAAATTTCTTGGACACAGGTAGAAACAGGTTCTGCAGTCACTTGGAAATACCCATCTTGCGTACTTAAAGGGGACCATTCTATTGGAGAGTTTTACTCCATTGCGGTCACCAATAATTTCCAGCAAGCAGACACGGGCACTAAGATGATACACCTTGGGAAGAATACCAGAAGTACCATTATTTCTAAGGGTATTTCTGCGGGTAAATCGCAGAATTCTTACCGTGGATTGGTTCAAGTGGGTGCAAGGGCAGAAAATGCCAGAAACTTTTCTCAATGCGACTCCCTCCTGATGGGTGACCAATGTGGCGCACACACTTTTCCTTATATTGAAGTGAAGAACAAAACGGCTCAAATTGAGCACGAAGCCACCACCTCAAAAATTGGAGAAGACCAGATTTTCTATTGTAACCAACGAGGTATTCCTACAGAAAAAGCCATTGCCTTAATTGTCAATGGGTTTAGCAAAGAGGTCTTAAACAAGCTTCCAATGGAGTTTGCGGTAGAAGCACAAAAATTATTAGAAATCAGTTTAGAAGGCTCAGTAGGATAAACACTGCGCCCACACCCTATAGAATAAAAAAATGTTAGAGATTAAGAACTTACACGCAAGTGTAGACAATAAAGAGATATTAAAGGGCATTAACCTTGTGGTAAAACCTGGAGAAGTACACGCCATTATGGGGCCTAACGGTGCTGGCAAAAGCACTTTGGCTTCTGTAGTAGCAGGTAAAGATGAATTTGAAGTCACCAAAGGAGAAGTGTTGTTAGATGGCCAAGATTTGGCCGACGACGCTCCTGAAGAACGCGCTCACAAAGGAATTTTCTTGTCTTTTCAATACCCTGTGGAAATTCCAGGAGTGACGGTAACCAACTTTATGAAAACCGCCATTAATGAATCCCGCAAAGCCAGGGGTCAGGAAGACATGCCTGCCAATGAGATGCTTAAAATGATCAAGGAAAAGGCGGAATTGTTAGAAATAGACCGCAAATTCTTGTCCAGATCCCTCAATGAAGGCTTCTCTGGAGGAGAGAAAAAGCGTAACGAAATTTTCCAAATGGCCATGTTGGAACCCAAAGTAGCCATACTCGATGAAACAGATTCCGGATTGGATATTGACGCCCTTAGAATTGTGGCGGCTGGGGTAAATAAACTGCGTTCAAAAGACAATGCGGTAGTCGTGATCACCCACTACCAGCGTTTGTTAGACTATATAGTACCTGACTTTGTACACGTATTGTACGACGGAAAGATTGTAAAATCTGGGGACGCGAGTTTGGCCCTTGAATTAGAAGAAAAAGGCTACGACTGGATCAAACATGAAACAGCGCTATAGATGGAACTAAAAGACAAGCTAGTAAACGCCTTTATGGCCTTTGAGAACCAGGTAGACTTAGACCATCCGGTGCATGACGTTCGTTCTGCAGCCATGAAAGTCTTTGAAAACCAAGGTTTTCCAACCAAAAAAATGGAAGCATGGAAGTACACTTCCCTAAAATCTTTAGAAAAATTAGACTTTAATATTTTTCCAAAGGAAGCAGCCACTTTAGAGTATAAAGACGTTAAAAAATACTTTTTACACGAAGTAGACACCTATAAAATTGTTTTTGTAGACGGGGTGTACAGTTCTTTTTTATCGGAGACCACCCACCAAGGCATAGACGTCTGTCTTATGTCTGCGGCCCTCACAAAAGAAATGTACAAGCCTATTATTGAGGCTTATTTTAATAAGGTAGCTTCCAAGGAAGAAAACCTCACGGCACTCAACACTGCTTTTAGCAAAGAAGGGGCCTATATTCACATTCCCAAGAATACTCAGGCCATGAAGCCTATTGAGATCATTCATTTTGCCACAGGTCGCGAGCAAGCGCTTTTACTACAACCTAGAAACCTAGTGGTGGTAGAAGAAAATGCAGAGGTGCAAATTCTAGAACGCCACCAGTCTTTAAGTGAAAATGCGGTGTTTACCAATGCAGTAACAGAAATTTTTGCTGCCAAAAGTGCTATCATAGACTTTTACAAGGTTCAAAATGACAACAACAGCGCTAGTCTGGTAGACAATACCTATATAGACCAGCACAGTCAGTCTGTGGTGACACTACACACATTCTCTTTTGGCGGGAAAATGACCAGAAACAATTTAAATTTCTACCAAAATGGGGAGCGTATAGACTCTACCATGAAGGGGGTCACTATTATTGGAGACGGACAGCATGTAGACCACCATACCCTGGTGCACCACATTCAACCGAACTGTGAGAGCCACCAAGATTACAAAGGAATTTACGACGGCAACAGTACCGGCGTATTTAACGGTAAAATAATGGTGGATCGTTTGGCGCAAAAAACCAACGCATTCCAACAAAACAACAACCTGCTTATCTCTGATAAGTCTAGTATAAACACCAAGCCGCAACTAGAGATTTTTGCAGACGACGTAAAGTGTTCTCACGGCTGTACCATTGGTCAATTAGACCATGATGCCTTGTTTTACTTGCAGTCTAGGGGAATTGGAAAAAAAGAAGCCCAGGCGCTACTCATGTATGCCTTTGCCAACAATGTATTGGAGAGTGTGCGTATTCCGGAACTCAAGAAAAGGGTAAACGCCTTAATCGCAGAAAAATTAGGGGTAAATCTTGGATTTGAACTATAAAAACATGCCTACATTAGACGTTGCAGCCATTAGAAAAGACTTTCCCATTCTTTCTAGAAAAGTACATGGGCAGGACTTGGTATATTTGGACAATGCCGCTACGTCACAGACGCCTTTGGCGGTCATTGAGGCCATTACCCATTACTACAGTTACTACAATGCCAATATTCACCGTGGGGTGCACAGCCTGTCTCAAGAAGCTACAGACGCTTATGAGCAGGCCAGAATTAAGGTGCAAAAACACTTTAATGCAGCCCATGCCTATGAGGTCATTCTCACGGCGGGAACCACCCACAGTATTAATATTGTGGCCAGCGGTTTTGAAGCCCTTTTAAAAGCGGGCGATGAACTATTGGTCTCCGCACTAGAACACCACTCCAACATTGTGCCTTGGCAAATGGCGGCAGAAAAAACAGGTGCAGTGCTCAAGGTGATTCCTATGTTAATAGATGGAACGCTAGACATGGCGGCTTTTCACGCCATGATTTCTCCAGCCACTAAATTGGTGTTTTGCAACCATGTCTCTAATGCACTAGGCACCGTGAATCCTATTCAAGAAATCATTGGCGCGGCCCACGCAGTGGGTGCGGCCGTCTTAATAGACGGCGCGCAAGCCGCCCCCCATATTCAAGCAGACGTTCAGGCCTTAGACGTAGATTTCTATGTGGTCTCTGCCCATAAAATTTGCGGCCCAACCGGAGTAGGTATGCTCTATGGAAAAGAAAAATGGCTAGAAAAACTACCCCCTTACCAAGGGGGTGGGGAAATGATTGCCACGGTAAGTTTTGAAAAAACCACCTATGCCGGACTGCCCCATAAATTTGAAGCAGGTACCCCAAATATCTCTGGCGGTATTGCTTTTGGTGCGGCACTAGATTATATGCACGGGATTGGCTTTGACAAGATAGCTGCCTACGAACAAGAATTATTGGTCTACGCCACCAAAGCATTGCTCGGAATTGAAGGCCTAGAAATATATGGTACAGCAGCAGAAAAAACCGCCGTGGTCTCTTTTAACATAAAAGGACTGCACCCTTATGACATTGGGAGCATTTTAGACCAGATGGGTATTGCCGTGAGAACCGGACACCACTGCGCCCAACCTATTATGGATTATTACAGCATTCCGGGAACGGTTCGCGCTAGTTTTAGTTTTTACAATACCTTTGAAGAAATAGACCACCTGGTAGCAGGGGTTCAAAAAGCAAAAGACATGTTATGTTAGCACCTATCAAAGACATTCAAGACGAGATTGTAGAAGAATTTGCCTTTTTTGAAGATTGGATGCAGCGTTATGAGCATATGATCTCTTTAGGAAAATCCTTGCCGCTCATTGACCCTGAATTTAAAAACGAGGACCACATTATTAAAGGATGTCAGTCCAAAGTGTGGGTTCATGCGGCGCTAGAAGACAACAAATTGATGTTTACTGCAGACTCAGACGCCATTATTACCAAAGGTATTATTGCCATTCTCATACGCGCCTTCTCCAATCAAAAACCCATGGACATTTTAGACGCCAGCACAGATTTTATAGATGAGATTGGCCTAAAAGAACATTTATCTGCCACGAGAGCCAACGGCCTAGTGAGCATGATCAAACAAATAAAATTATACGCGGTGGCGTATCAAACACAGGTAAAAGACGCCTAAAAAATAGCAGCTATGGAAGAATCAAAAGATGTGGCATTAGGGGAACAAATTGTAGGAGTCATTAAAACCATCTACGATCCGGAAATCCCTGTAGATATATACGAACTGGGACTCATTTACGACGTACTAGTTAATGAAGACAACGAAGTGAAGATCCTCATGACCCTTACCTCGCCCAATTGTCCTGTGGCAGAAACCCTTCCGGTAGAAGTGGAAGAGAAAGTGAAATCTATAGACGCGGTGAAAGACGCAGAAGTAGAAATTACCTTTGACCCACCATGGACCCAAGAACTTATGAGTGAAGCAGCCAAGCTGGAGCTGGGCATGCTGTAAGAAGCATCGGCCTTAAGGCCTAAAGCGCTATATACCATGCAATCAGAAGACTTTTCTATTGAAAATAGGGTAGCCAACAGCGCCCTAGAAACCTTTAATTTAGAGGACCACTACCCCATTGGCCAAAGGACTACTTTGGACCTAAGCCAGTGGTTGCACGAGGGTTTTATACTCAGAGAAAAAGACTTTAGGGCCGCTTTAAAAGCCCATGATTGGTCCCAATACCAAGGCCAACACCTGGCCCTATTTTGCAGCACAGACGCCATAATTCCTGCTTGGGCCTACATACTCGTTACAGCCCAATTAGGTCCCTTTACAAGCTCAGTGGTCGTAGGAGATCTTGAGGCGCTGGAAAGCCACCTCTACCAGACCGCCATGGCCCAAATAGACTGGACTCCCTACCAAGACAAAGCCGTCATTATTAAAGGCTGTAGTCAAAAACCCGTTCCCAAAAACGCCTACCTCTGGGCCATGACCGCCCTACAAAAAGTAGCCAAAAGCGTCATGTACGGAGAAGCCTGCTCTGCAGTGCCCCTTTACAAGCAAAAAAAATAAATACACCCTAACCCACCATAGCCTGGCCGGTGTATTCTGTTACTTTTTCTCCCGTAAACTTCTTAAAATTATCATAGAAAGCGCTTCTGGAAGCAAAGCCGCACACCTCCGCTAAGGAAGCTACGGTGTGCTCCTTTAGATACTGTTTCTCTATACACTCAATGGCTACCATAACCTTAAGGTAGTTCTCATGCTCTTTTACACTTAGGGTACAATGGTACTTAAAAGCGTACTTTATATGGCTTTGAGGTACTTGAAGCAAATCTGCAATACCCGTCAAAACCTTTCCCTTAATTAATGTCCCTTTTTTCTTTGGAACAAGCTCATTAATACGCGCTATATAAAAGGGAATCTTTAAATGAATTCTTTGGTGTAAAGCGGTATCGGCTTCTTGAATGGGACCCTTAGGCGGCAACACCAATAGTTTTAAGTCTGCTAATTTAGGCTTCAGTAAAGACTTCTGCAATGCAGTGACGCCGTATAAAACCAAAGGATTAAATAAAATATACAAGCAAACCCCAAACCAAACCAAAGAATTAAGTCTGTAAGCGGCGCGTATATAGGAAGCGTCTACAGCATTAAATACCAGGCTAATCCCCCAGCTATTAAAAAGTATAAAAACAGCTACTCCAAAAATAATTTTTAACCAAAGCACAAAAACCCGCTCTTCCGCATTAGAAAGATTGGCGGTGTTTATATGGGCTTTAATAATCCTAAATATTTCTATTAATACAAATACACCAAAGACAATAAAGAAAAAAGCGTCCCAATACAATGGAACCAAACGCAAATAACTCAGCGCCACCATCAAAAATCCCACAACCAATTGAACGCCATTAATCAGGGGCAGTTTCCTATCATTTAAGAGTGCTTTAAAGTACCATTGAAAAACAATTACGTAGAGATAAGCTAGACTTAAATTGTCCCAAAAAACAGAATTTTTGATGTCTTTGGTCTCCAAGCCCTCTATAAAAATAAAGACCCTTGGCACTGCTACGAAAAAAAGGATTAACACAAAAAAAACATTCAAATGCCTGTTTTTCTTATACAATAGAAAAGCATGCCCTATGATCAAAAAACATAGAACAGCTAGAATAAGATTTAGTACTATAAAAAACATTGTCCTAAAAATAGAAAATTAGTCTGACAACTTGCCAATTAAATTTTACAAATGGATGATCTGGTAAAATTGATTTAACTTGTGAGATTAAAATAGTTCCAGCTTTTCCAAAAATAAGGGCTGTCTTAGTGATAATCTAATTTGTACTTAAGCTTACTATGTTTATTAAAAAACATCTCGTTTTAATCTTAAAAAATTCATTAATAAAGAAACTAATTGTTTTATTATTGATTTTGTCCGCGTTCAAAACATTTGGACAGGGTCTTGGATACTTAGATTATATTTCTTACAAAACACACTGTGGAAATGGTACTACTTCTCAATACACAAATTACGCTAATAACAAAGTGGGTTTTGACAATATACTTGACACTAACAATAGCTGTACTACTATTCACTCAACAGGCTCTGTTTTAGCAAATTCTAGCGCAGGCATAAATGGAGGTATTACAACTCGATGGGGGACTAATTATTATGCTATTGAATATAACGGATTTTTTATTCCTGAATTTTCTGGTGTATATACATTTCGAGTAAGATCTGATGATGGAAGTGATGTAATTATTGACGGTATAAAAATTGCAAGTGATTATGGAGGGCACGGAGCCGGTACATGGAGATCGGGCACCATTAATGTTACCGCTGGAACTGTATATGATTTTAAGGCAAGGTATCAAGAATGGCAAGGTGGAGAAGCTTTGTATGTTCAGTGGAAACATTCTAGCGAAGTAAGCTATTCCATAGACACTAGCGAAATAACTAACAGCGCGCCGTCTATCGTAACAAGTTCTGCCCCTTTTAATAGAGTTAAGAATAGTGATACCATAACTATTTCTGCTGCTTTAAATGAGACGTCTGCTAACGCCCCTTTAATAACTATTGGAAATTTGGTTTCAAATGCCACAATGACGGCAACAGAAACCCCAACATTATGGACGTTTGAATGGATAGTTCCTGATGGTGACGATGGAGCAGTGACGGCGACTGTTTCTGGCACATTCACTTCTGGTGCTACACACAACAATAGTATTATTTTAAATATTGACAATACCCCACCTACCGTCATTCTTACAGATTCCGATTCGGACAATATTGTGAAAGATGCTAATAATATAACAATAACAGCCACATTTAATGAGGCTATGACGGCAAGTCCTACCATAACTATTGGCGGATTAGTAAACAGTGCTCCAATGAGCGCCACTGAATCTTCGTCAATTTGGACTTATTTATGGGATGTTCCTTCTGACAATGAGGGATCTATTTCAGTATCCGTTTCAGGAGCAGATATTTTAGGTAATACGTATGTGGGTAGTGATCAAATTAACTTTACCATAAACCAAAACTATACTCCTCCATTTGCACAAGACGGACTTGTTCTATATGTGAGTGCCTCACAAAGCGACTCTTATAGTGGCTCAGGCAGTGTTTGGTATGATTTAAGCGAATCTGGGAATAATGGCACAATAACTGGTGCAACTTATGATAATGATAATAAAATATTTGCTTTTAATGGAAGCACCTCTAAAGTAGTATTTAATCCAGCCATAACAGAAGGTGACGACACTTACACCTTAGAAGCATATTTTATGGCTAGTCAGTATAAAACACAAAACGTGATAGATCAGATGCCTTCATCAAGCTTTGGTAGTCGTAGGGCTGCTATGCATTTGTTAGGTAGTAGAAAAGGTGGTTTCAATGGAGCTTCTAATGATGTTAGAGAAGTGGCTGATTATCTTATAGACAATTGGGAACACTGGGTAATAGTTGCTAATATCACAGCTAATAATTTAAAAATATTTAGGAACGGTGACATATCTTATGATGGTGTATTTGCTAATGCAGGTGCATTAAATGTAAGTGCAAATAACAATCTAACAATTGGAAATCGCTCCTCCACTGATGGAGAGGCATTTAATGGAAAAATAAAGTTTGTCCGGATTTATGACAGGACACTTACTGATGATGAGGTTCTAAATAATTATAACAATTTAGATGCTACATCTTTGGAAAATATAACTATTACAGAAACAACAAACTCAACCTCTGAAGACACTCCATTTACTTTCACATTAACTGGCATTGGGTCTTTATCTACTACTTTGCTTGTTGCTAATCCAACAAAAGGCACGGTGAGCTTGTCAAATAATATAGCTACCTACACCCCAACACTTAACGAAAATGGCACAGACACTTTCACCTACAAACTGAGCAATAGTAATACCGCAACTGCAACTATTACTATTACCCCTGTCAATGACCCTCCTGTGGCAGTAGCAGATGCTTACACTGTACTTGAAGACTCAGGATTAAACAGTCTTAATCTTGTTTTAAACGACACAGATATAGACACTGCAACAAGCACTTTAACCCTAACAAGCGTTACCACTTCTGGTAGTGGAACAGTAGCTATAAACGCAGACAATAAATCTGTAGATTACACCCCTGCAAATAACTTTAACGGAACTGAAACTGTAAGCTATACTGTGTCAGACGGAAGTCTTTCAGACAACACGGGTGTTTTAACTATAACTGTAACTCCTGTAAATGACCCCCCTGTGGCAGTAGCAGATGCTTACACTCTACTTGAAGACTCAGGATTAAACAGTCTTAATCTTGTTTTAAACGACACAGATATAGACACTGCAACAAGCACTTTAACCCTAACAAGCGTTACCACTTCTGGTAGTGGAGCAGTAGCTATAAACGCAGACAATAAATCTGTAGATTACACCCCTGCAAATAACTTTAACGGAACTGAAACTGTAAGCTATACTGTGTCAGACGGAAGTCTTTCAGACAACACAGGTGTTTTTACTATAACTGTAACTCCTGTAAATGACCCCCCTGTGGCAGTAGCAGATGCTTACATTGTACTTGAAGACTCAGGATTAAATAGTCTTAATCTTGTTTTAAACGACACAGATATAGACACTGCAACAAGCACTTTAACCCTAACAAGCGTTACCACTTCTGGTAGTGGAACAGTAGCTATAAACGCAGACAATAAATCTGTAGATTACACCCCTGCAAATAACTTTAACGGAACTGAAACTATCACCTATACAGTGTCAGACGGAAGCCTTTCAGACAACACAGGTGTTTTAACTATAACTGTATTGCCCAATTCTGCTCCTACAAACATTACACTCACAGCAAGTACTATACAGGAAAACAATGCCTCCGGAGTCACTATTGGCGCACTTACCACGACAGATTCAGACAGTGGAGATACCCACAGCTACACCCTTACAGACACCACCAATTACCCAGAAAACAGCAATTTCAGGATCAGCGGCGCTAATTTACAGGCAGCTGCAGTCTTTGATTATGAGACCAAAGCTAGCTATGTAATTCTAGTACAAACCACCGATACCCCGGGGGCCACTTACACCAAAACCTTCACCATTTCTATCACAGATGTAGACGAAGACTCCGACGGGGACGGTATAAATAATTCTATAGACAACTGCCCTTCTGTGGCCAATGCTTCGCAGGCCGATGCCGATGGGGACGGCGTAGGAGACGCCTGTGACAATGCGCCAACAGTATCTAATGCCAATCAATTAGATACCGATGGAGATGGAGAAGGTGATGTTTCAGACACGGATGACGACAATGATGGTGTTGCTGATTCTGAAGACGCTTTTCCTTTAGATGCCTCTGAAAGCGGAGATGCAGACGGAGACGGTATTGGCGATAATGCAGAGACAGACGATGATAATGATGGTATTTTAGATTCATTAGACAATTGTCCTTTGACAGCCAACCCAGATCAATTAGATACTGACGGAGATGGCTTAGGAGATGTTTGTGACTTTGATGATGATAATGATGGTTTTAATGACTGGGTTGAAATTGTTTGTGGTACAGATTCTCTTGATGCAACATCAATTCCAATAGACACAGATAATGACACTGTTGCCGATTGTATAGATCTTGATGATGACAATGACGATTATTCTGATACAAATGATGCCTTCCCTCTTGATGCTACAGAGTGGTTAGACACAGACGCAGACGGCATTGGAAACAACGCAGACACGGATGATGATGGAGATGGTCAATTAGACACAGACGAGATAGCCTGTGGCTCTGATCCTTTATTAGCTTCTTCTATGTCCTTAGACAGCGATGGAGATACTATTCCTGACTGCTTAGACACAGATGATGACAACGACGGTTTTAGCGACCAAGATGAAATCACTTGTGATACAGATCCTCTACTAGCTTCTTCTAAGCCATTAGACACAGACAATGATGGTATTGCTAATTGTATAGATACGGATGATGATAATGATAGTTATTTAGATGAAAGTGATGCCTTTCCTCTTGATGCTACAGAATGGCTAGACACAGACAATGATGGTATAGGTAACAATGCAGACACAGATGATGACAACGACGGTTTTAGCGACCAAGATGAAATCACTTGTGATACAGATCCTCTACTAGCTTCTTCTAAGCCATTAGACACAGATAATGATGGTATTGCTAATTGTATAGATACGGATGATGATAATGATGATTATTTAGATGAAAGTGATGCCTTTCCTCTTGATGCTACAGAGTGGTTAGACACAGACGCAGACGGCATTGGAAACAACGCAGACACAGATGATGACAACGATGGTTTTAGCGACCAAGATGAAATCACTTGTGATACAGATCCTCTACTAGTTTCTTCCAAACCTCTAGATACAGACAATGATGGTATTGCTAATTGCATAGACACGGATGATGATAATGATGGGTTCAGTGATCAAGATGAAATAGCCTGCGGCTCAGATTCTCTTGATGCAACATCTACTCCATTAGATACAGACTCAGACTTTATTCCTAACTGCGTAGACACGGATGATGATAATGATGGGTATTTAGATGAAAGCGATGCCTTCCCTCTTGATGCTACAGAGTGGTTAGACACAGACGCAGACGGCATTGGAAACAACGCAGACACGGATGATGATGGAGATGGTCAATTAGACACAGACGAGATAGCCTGTGGCTCTGATCCTTTATTAGCTTCTTCTATGTCCTTAGACAGCGATGGAGATACTATTCCAAACTGCGTAGACACGGACGACGATAATGATGGAGTGTTAGATACAAATGACGCTTTCCCATTAGATCCAGCAGAATGGACAGACACAGACGCAGATGGTATTGGAAACAATGCGGATAATGATGACGATAATGATGGCTTCACAGATTTAGATGAGTTAGTCTGTGATTCAGATCCATTGGATAGATTTAATAAACCTGCAGACCAAGACAACGACCTTATTCCAGATTGTATCGATACTGATAGAGATGGAGATGGCTATGACAATACTCAAGATGTATTTCCAGATAATGATCGTGAATGGGTAGATACCGATGGAGATGGTCTAGGAGATAACTTTGAGGTAGATGATGATAATGATGGGTATTTAGACACAAACGACGCCTTTCCATTAGACCCAAATGAGTGGGCAGACGCAGACAATGACGGCCTTGGAGACAACGCAGATCCAGATATTGGCAATGATGGCTTCCCTGACGAGGAACTTTTTGTTTCCGGCATATTAACCCCAAACAGCAGTGGCTCAGAACGCTTTTGGAAAGTCATTAACCTAGAAAAATATCCTATCAATAGAGTGGCTGTGTTCGACAAAAACGGACTGCCTGTGTTTAGCACTAGCAACTACCAAAACAACTGGCAAGGCACCTTTAAAAATAGTCCGCTCCCAGCTGGGTCTTACTACTATATTATTAAAAAAGGTAATGGAGAAATGGCTATAGAGGGCTGGCTGTATATCACGTATTAAAAGCTTCCGCTTTTTTATTGAACTTACTCCTCCAAAACCTCCGGATACAGAAAGCTATTGTAAGGGAAACGGGTCACGTGAATGTCTCTTACAGCGTCGTATACTTTTTGCCTAAACTGGTCCAGATTTTCTTTGTTTAAGGCCGATATAAACAGGGCGTTTCCGTCCATTTTTTGCATCCAAGTACGCTCCCACTCTTCCATGGTGAAGTGTTTGCTGGTGCGCTCTGTAATGAGGTCGTCTTCATCCAGGCGTTCGGGCTTGTATTGGTCAATCTTATTAAACACCATAATGGTGGGCTTGTCTGCCGCTTTAATGTCTGCCATAATAGCGTTTACAGCCGCAATCTGATCTTCGAAATCTGAGTGAGAAATATCTACAATATGCAACAGTAAATCTGCTTCGCGCACCTCATCCAAAGTACCTTTAAAACTCTCCACCAATTGGGTGGGCAGTTTTCTAATAAAGCCAACAGTGTCTGTCATAAGAAAAGGCAGGTTGCCTATCACCACTTTTCTAACCGTGGTGTCTAGGGTAGCGAAAAGCTTGTTTTCTGCAAATACCTCGGACTTACTCACCACATTCATCAGGGTAGATTTCCCCACATTGGTATAGCCCACTAAAGCCACACGAACTAGGGCACCGCGATTGCCGCGCTGGGTTTCCATCTGACGGTCAATCTTGTGTAGCTGCTTCTTTAAAAGCGTAATTCTGTCGCGAACAATACGACGGTCTGTCTCAATCTCTGTCTCTCCAGGACCGCGCATTCCAATACCCCCTTTTTGACGTTCTAAGTGGGTCCAAAGACCCGCTAGTCTTGGCAATAAGTATTGGTATTGTGCCAGCTCTACTTGTGTTCTGGCGTAAGAAGTTTGGGCCCTTTGGGCAAAAATATCTAAGATTAAAGAAGTCCTGTCTACAATCTTACATTTGAGCTCTCGCTCAATGTTTTTTTGTTGTCCTGGGGAGAGTTCGTCGTCAAAAATAACCGCACCAATCTCGTGCTCCTTCACAAATTCAGCCACTTCTAACATTTTCCCTGTACCAATATAGGTCTTGGGGTTGGGCACATCTATACGTTGTACAAATCGTTTCAATACTTCCCCTCCAGCAGTGTAAGTTAAAAACTCTAGCTCGTCTAAATACTCCTTCATTTTCTCTTCTGGCTGCGCTTTGGTAATCACACCAATGAGCACCGACTTCTCATAATTTAGATCCTGGGCTTCAATCATATATTTGTAACTATTTAAGGTGTAAAGATACCGAAAGTTCAGATCATTTTAGAGAATAAGACCTCCCGAGTTTAGAGATATTTTAAATTCCCAGCCCTTTATAAATGGCTTCTTGAACCGTCTCTCTAATATTGGTGGTGTAAATTCCCCTTTGGGTTCTGGAAGGATACACCCTATTGGATAAGAAAATATAGATGAGTTCATGGGTGGGGTCTACCCAAACAAAAGTACCCGTAAATCCGGAATGCCCATAGCTTTCTGGACTCACTGAAGGTGCCGGATAAGATTTTGAAGCGGGAAGACTGTCATTGCCCAATAAAGGTTTGTCAAAACCTAAACCACGTCTGTTGTTGTTTTCTGGGTATTGCAAGGCGGTAAAAGCGGCAATGGTTTCAGGAGAGAGGTATTTTCGCCCTCCCACACTTCCGCCTTGCAACCACATTTGAAGCATTTTATAAACCCCCAAAGCATTAGAGAACAAGCCAGCATTACCAGAAATCCCGCCAAATAATGACGCATTTTCATCGTGCACATAGCCTTTGGTGAGGGTCTTTCTAAAGAGGCTATCTCTTTCCGTAGGCACCACCCTTTTGCCAGGCAGTCTTTGGGTAGGCAAATACCCTAAATTATCTGCGCCCAATGGATCGTAAAAATGGCTGCGTAAGTACCCGCGATAGTCTGCTCCTGTAAGTTGCTCAATCAGGCTGGGGAAGATTAAAAAAGCAAGGCCTGAGTAGCTGTAGGTCTTTTCTTGAGATACTTGAGATCTATTGATCTTGCGAAACATTTTACGGGGAAAATTCCTGTGAATGTACCTGTTTTCGTAAGATTGTAATGAAAAACGCTTGGAGGAATGCGCCCGCACAAAGCGCTTTTTCAATTGGGGGCCTCGGTGTTTATTGGAGCGTAACACCTCATTTAAAAATACTATATAGGGGGTGAGTCCCGCCTGGTGGGCAAGTATTTCTCTAAGGGTCAGGTCTTTTTTATCCCGGTACTTTTTCCAAGGAGTCCAATAAGTGCTAAAGGGAACGTCCAGGTCTAATACACCTTGTTCTACCAAAGACATGATGGCAGGCAGTGGGCCCAATATTTTTGTGACCGATGCCAGGTCGTAGAGGTCAGTGTTCTGGACTGGAATCAAAGAGTCATATGTATGAAAACCGTAGGCGCGCTCTAAGACAATCTCACCCTTATGGGCCACCAATACTTGCGCGCCCGGAAAGGCCTTTTGAGCTATGGCATCTTGGACCAAGCTGTCTACTTTTGTTTGCCATTGGGCAACACTGACTTCAATCGTAAATATTGTGGCCAGCAAGGCTAAAAAAAATGTTTTATAAAAAGTTATTTCTAATGATTTCACTTCTAAATATACCCATTTTTAAAATACAGCCCTTTTAAAATAAAATGGTTGCGAATCTACCCCATAAGCTTCACCACATCTTTGGCAAAGTAAGAGGCAATGATATTGGCACCGGCACGTTTTATGGCCAAAAGTTGTTCCATCATCACAGCGTCGTGGTCCAACCAGCCTTTCTCTGCAGCGGCTTTCACCATGGCGTACTCTCCAGAAACCTGATATACGGCAATGGGCACATCTATCTCGTTCTTTATTTCACGCACAATGTCTAGGTAACAAATACCTGGTTTTACCATGATAATGTCTGCACCCTCGTCTACATCTGCCTGGGCTTCTTCTACTGCCTCAAAACGGTTGGCTGGATCCATTTGGTAGCTGGTTTTGTCGCCAAATCCTGGCGCAGAATCTAAGGCGTCTCTAAAAGGACCATAGAAAGCAGAAGCGTATTTGGCACTGTAACTCATAATGCCTGTGTCTGTGTAACCTGCCTCTTCTAATGCCTCTCTAATGGTGAGAATGCGGCCGTCCATCATATCTGAAGGGGCAACAAAATCTGCGCCAGCTTCTGCATGGGATAAGGCCATTTCTGCCAAGACTTCTACGGTCTCGTCATTGAGGATTTTTTGACCTTCCACAATTCCGTCATGTCCATATGAAGAATAAGGGTCTAAGGCCACGTCTGTCATGACCAGCATATCTGGACAGGCGTCTTTAATGGTTTTTACAGCGCGCTGCATGAGTCCTTTGGGATTTAACGCCTCCGTACCTGCATTGTCTTTTAAAGCCTCTGGTACTTTTACAAATACCAAAACCCCACAAAGGCCCATTTGCCACAATTCTTTGACCTCCTTAGCCAATAAATCTAAAGAGTACCTGTAGTAATTGGGCATAGATGGAATGGCTTCTTTGATCCCTTTTCCTTCTACTACAAAAAGTGGGACTAAAAAGTCCGATGGCGTTATGATGGTCTCTCTCACCAAATGGCGAATGGCATGTGACTGTCTCAGGCGTCTGTTTCTTCTCAATGGATACATAGGGTCTTTTTTTTAGGTTATTGGGCCCATTCTCTGGGGGTGGCTAAAACTTCCAATAAAGCGGCTTCATCTGAGCCTTCTATAGGTTGGTGGTCGTACACCCACTGAACATGTGGGGGCAAACTCATTAATATACTCTCTATACGGCCATTGGTTTTAAGGCCAAATAAGGTGCCTTTGTCGTGCACCAAATTAAATTCTACATAGCGACCACGGCGAATTTCCTGCCAATCTCTTTGGGCAGGACCGTAAGGAAGTTCTTTGCGCTTTGCTACAATAGGCAGGTAGGCGTCTAAAAAAGAGTCCCCTACTTGGGCCACAAACTGGTGCCATTCTTCCAAACTTCTTTCAGGGGTGGCTTTGCAATAGTCAAAAAACAAGCCCCCTATACCCCTGGCTTCATGGCGGTGTTCGTTCCAAAAATAGTCATCACAACGGTCCTTGAATTTTGGATAAAAATCGGTATCGTGAGCGTCACAAGCCGTTTTACAGGTCTGGTGAAAATGCTGCGCGTCTTCCTCGAATAAATAGTAAGGGGTGAGGTCCTGACCACCCCCAAACCAGGCGTCTATGCGATTTCCGTCCAGATCATAGAGCTCAAAATAACGCCAATTGGCGTGTACCGTAGGCACCATGGGGTTTTTAGGATGCATGACTAAAGACAGGCCACAGGCAAAAAAATTAGATTCCCCTACCCCAAAATAAGCCTGCATGCTCTTGGGTAATGGGCCGTGAACGGCCGACGTATTCACGCCGCCCTTTTCAAACACCGATCCCTCTTGAATCACTCTAGTCCGGCCGCCACCCCCTTCTGGACGCTCCCACAGGTCTTCCTGAAAACGGGCGGTACCGTCCATGTCTTCCAAGCCTTTACAAATGCGGTCTTGAAGGTCTCTAATATAGGTGGTGAATTGTTCTTTCATGTTATTGGTGCTTCAAAGGGGCAATAGAGCGTATTTTAAGCGGCTCTTTAAACCCTTTTAATCTCTGGGTTTGTATTCTTTTACAGCTTCTATAAAAGCCCCTGCATTTTCTAAAGGAATATTGGGCAATATACCGTGACCTAAGTTCACAATATAGCGGTCTTTTCCAAAGGCGTCTATCATTTCATGCACCATTCTCTTGATGGTCTTGGGTGGAGACATGAGTCTTGAAGGATCAAAATTTCCTTGAAGGGTGATCTTACCACCAGATAAGTATCTCGCGTTTTGTGCAGAGCAGGTCCAATCTACCCCTAGGGCAGCAGCGCCAGATTGAGACATTTCTCTCAGGGCAAACCAACAACCTTTTCCAAAGGCAATTACCGGCGCCTCTTCTTTTAAGGCGTCTATAATTTGTTGGATGTACTGCCAAGAAAATTCCTGATAATCGGTAGGAGACAACATACCACCCCAAGAGTCAAACACCTGAACAGCATTCACTCCTGCAGCCACTTTGGCTTTTAAGTAGGCTATAGTCGTATCCGTAATTTTCTGTAATAAAGTATGTGCCGCAATGGGCTGGGTAAAACAAAACTCCTTGGCTTTGTCAAAGTTTTTGCTCCCTTGCCCCTGCACGCAGTAACATAGAATAGTCCATGGAGATCCAGCAAAACCGATGAGTGGCACCTCATCATTGAGCTTTTCTTTGGTCATTTTAATGGCTTCCATCACATAGCCCAAAGTTTCTTGAATGTCTGGAACGATCACCTGATCTACTGCTTTTTGGTCACGAATAGGGTGGGGTAAATACGGCCCAAAGTTGGGTTTCATTTCTACCTCAATATTCATGGCCTGTGGAATCACTAGAATGTCTGAAAATAAAATAGCCACATCCATACCGTAACGCCTAATGGGTTGTACGGTAATTTCCGAAGCCAATTCTGGCGTCTGACAACGGGTAAAAAAATCATACTTGTCCTTGAGTTCCATAAACTCCGGAAGGTACCTTCCTGCCTGACGCATCATCCAGACCGGTGGTCTAGATACGGTTTCACCTCTAAGGGCTTTTAAGAATAAGTCATTCTTTATCATGGGGTCTATTTTATGGCAATTAATCTCGCTATTTCTGTGTTGCTTGCTATTTGTGTAGTTCTCTTTACTGTATACGCTGCTGTTCTCAGTACTATTTTCTATGCTATTTTATCTACACTGTTTTCGTTGATTTTTTCTTTACTTTTCTCAGCGCTATTTTCTCTTTACTATTTTCTCTGTGCTGTTTTCTCTCCTGTTTTGTCTCCTATTTTTTAAAGGCCTCTGCTCGGGCTTAGCGCTTGTCCTTTTTGGGATAATGTGCCCGAAGTGCACTTAACATATGGGCAAAACTGGGCTTCTTGGCCACTACATACTGTTTGGTGTGTGCCGCTACGGCCTGAGCCGTAGTAGGGCCAATGGCCACTACAAAGGCGTCTCCAATTTTATTGTTTTCAGTAAAAGCCGCTACACCACTGGGGCTGAAAAAGAATAGGGCTTCAAAAGGACGGTCAAAAGCCTTTTCTACCCCATTTGTTTCATATACAATATGAATGTTTAAAGGCCGCTTTGCTGCTTTAAAAGCGTTGGGTAAAGTGGGCAAATGCCTGTTGCCACAGAAATAGTAAAGCGGGCTGCTCTCTAAAGCGTAGCGCCCTGAAAACAAGATTTTCTCTAAGTCTGCTGCGCTGTCTGCTACTGCGTGAACCAATACCCCTTTTTTTCTGAGTTTCTGAGCGGAGCGCTCTCCCACACAATACACCCCTTCTAAAATGGGGAGTGCGGTGGAGAGGTGTTCGTGAGACAAAAAAGCGGCTACAGCGTTTTGGCTGGTAAATATGCCCTGAAAAGGGGCTGCTGGCATATCAAAAGTAAGGGCTTCTGCCGCCACAGCATTGTAGGACTGTACCGAAAAACCAGCCGCTAAAAGTCTAGACCGTTGTGCGGGCTGCAAGGCTTTTGTGCTGAGAATGGTCGGTGTGCTCATGGTTTTTCTTTTATGATAATGCTTTTTTTATCTCCGCCATGAGGGCTTTGCCGCCTTGGCTTAATATCTTTTGGGCCATTTTTCTGCCGTATCCTGGGGCCTGGTCCAAAGGCACAAAGGTGTTGGTTTCTATATGCTGCTTGCCGTCTAAACTGTGTAGTACGCCAATAAAGTGCAGTTGGTCTTGGGTGGTGGTGCACAGCGCGCCTATGGGCGCGGTGCAACCGCCTTCTAGTTCGTTTAAAAATTCGCGTTCTATCTGGGTGCAGAGGGCAGTTTGGGAATCGTTTAATACAGAAAGTTCTTCTAGAAGGACGGTGTGAGCGCTTTGCGCCACCACCACCATAGCGCCCTGCGCGGGCGCAGGGACCATCCAATCCAAACGCATAGCGTTTTCAGGCAATAGGTCTAGTCGGGCCAATCCTGCTGCTGCAAAAATAGCACCACCCCAAGAATTGTTCGCTAATTTTTCTAATCGGGTTTGTACATTTCCCCTAATATCTACCAATTGGTGTTCGGGATATTTGGCGAGCCACTGGGCTTTGCGTCTTAAACTACTGGTGGCTATTTGAAGTCCTGAGGTGGTGAAATCTGGTGATTTGTGCACTAGGACGTCGGCCGTGGAGGCCCGCTTTAATACCGCAGCCGTGGAAAGTCCCTTGGCCAATACCGTGGGAACATCTTTGTAGGAGTGCACCGCTAAATCTATTTCGCCTGCCAAAAGCGCTAGGTCTAAGGTTTTTGTAAATACACCAGTAACACCCAATTCGTACAAAGGCTGGTCTAATTTTAAATCACCTAAGGATTTTACCGGCACCAATTCGCTGGCTATTCCGTGGGCGGCCAATTGACTTTGTACCGTCTTGGCCTGCCACATAGCTAGGGCAGAATCTCTGGTGCCTATGCGAAGGGTCTTAGCCATTGGTGGTGGCTTTTAATTGAAACACCGCTTCAATCAGGGCAACACTCTCTTCGGGTTGGTCTTGAACCTCTTTGAGGTGTTCTGCAAATTGTTTGGTGATTTTTTGGATCATTCTATCCGTGAGCTGCTGGGCAGTAGCAGCGTCAAAATAAGCGGTTTTCTTTTGCATGAAATCCAACTCTTCTGCCTGCATGACCTGCAATTTGTTTTTGAGGGCTTTTATGACCGGAGAAAACTTACGGGTTTCTAACCAGGCGTTAAACTCTCCTTCAATATGGGCTATTATGGCTTTAGCTGCAGGAATGTGTGCGCGTCTTTTTTCTAAGGTGCCGTCTGTAATTTGAGACAGCTCATCCAAATGTACTAAGGTGACGTTTTCCAGTTCCTGCACATCCGGATCTACGTTTTGTGGAATGGACAAATCTAAGATTAATAGGGGTCTGTTGTGGTGTATCAGGGCCTTTGAAACAGTGGGTTTCTGAGCACCTGTTGCCACTACTAAAATGTCTGATTTGCGAATTTCAGAAGGCAGGTCTCCGTAGTCTTTTACGAGCAGGTTAAATTTACCTGCCACTTTTTCTGCAGTGTCTTTGGTTCTGTTAATGAGCGTTATATGGGTGTTTTTGGTATGTTTTACCAAATTTTCACAGGTATTACGGCCTATTTTCCCAGTACCAAACAACAAGATGTTCTTGCTGGAAACGTCTGCTACTTGTTTTAAAATATACTGTACAGAGGCAAAAGCAACTGAAGTGGCTCCTGTAGAAATGTCTGTTTCGTTTTTAATGCGTTTGCTCGCCTGAATGACCGCATTGGTTAAACGCTCCATAAATGGATTGGCAAGCCCTACTTTTTTCGCGCTGGTAAAGCCTTTTTTAATCTGAGCAATAATTTCAAAATCGCCCAATATCTGACTGTCTAAACCAGTACCTACGCAAAATAAGTGGTGAATGGCTTCTTTTTTTTTGTAAATATAGGCCACCTCTTGAAAGGCTTCAATACTGCCGTGGGTGGTGTCGCACAATAGCGCTATGAGGGTATGTGGGTCTTGGGCAAAACCGTATAGTTCGGTTCTGTTACAAGTGCTTACCACCATGAGTGCGTCCAAACCTTCTGCTTTGGCTGCAGCGAGTATTTCAACCACTTGCTGGTCCTGCAGGCTAAATAAGCCTCTTGTAGCAGCGTCTGCTTTCTGGTAGTTTAATCCTACACAAAAAAAAGATTGGTGTTTAGAAATGTGGTAGTCCTTCATGCTTTCGCCCAGCTTCTTGATTTTCAAACGGAGTACAAAAGTAAGCCCACAATAAAGATAAAAATAACGCTGTAGGAACTATAAGTGTCGCCACAGAATATTTTCTATGCATTTTTATTTAAAATGCGCACAGTTTCTTATTTTTGTTGGGCTAAGCCTTAGGGTATTACTTTTTTATTTAGAATAATTCTAAATAAAATAACGCTTCATAAAATCTATATGGAAGAGAAAAACAACGCGCTGAGTCCCTTCGAAGAAATTTATTTAGAAGAAGGTTTTTATGTACTTAAAATACAGAATAACAGTCCTTTACCTCAAAAGCTCAGTAAGTCCATAGACAGCAGTTACATTCAGTTTCATTTCTGCCTCAAGGGCAGTGCAGACTTTCTTTTTAATGAAGGTGCTTACAGCCTTCCTGTTTCTGAAGAACAGTCTTTATTATTATACAACACCCAAAAAGACCTGCCGCTCAATGCGGTGCTTCAGCCCAATGCTTGGATGTTTTCTGTGGTCATGACCCTGAGAAAATTCCACACCTTGTTTTCTAAAGAGGCCCATATTATCCCTTTTTTAAGCAGCGAAAACAAAGACAAAAAATACTATGCGCAGGAGGCGGTGTCTCCATCCATTGCGGTAGTGATTAGCCAGCTAATGCACAATACTTTGCATCCTAATATTAAGGAGCTCTATATAAAAGCCAAGGTCTATGAGCTCATGGCTTTATACTTTAATGTTTCTGAAGAGGCAGACACCGCACAATGTCCCTTTTTAGTAGATGAAGACAACTTAAAACGCATTAGAAAGGCCAAAGAAATTGTTGTGGCTAGAATGGCGGAGCCTCCTACCCTCACGGAGCTGTCTCAAGAAATTGGCCTGAGTCTCAAAAAACTCAAAGAAGGGTTTAAACAAGTTTACGGAGACTCCGTGTACAGTTTCTTGTTTGACTACAAGATGGAATACGGCAGAAAATTACTGGTTTCAGGGGCCTATAATGTGAATGAAGTGGGCCTTAAAATAGGCTACTCAACGGCCAGTCACTATATAGCGGCCTTTAAAAAGAAATATGGCACTACACCAAAAAAATACCTCACCGCAGCAGCAGCTAGTGCGGTTTAATCTAGTTACTTTTTACATCTACTAACATGAAAACCACCATGACTCATTCCCGAAGCCTGAACCCTTTTTGGCTATTTAAAACCTTAGTTCTCACAGGCTTTTTACTTGGCTCCGTTGGAGCGTTTGCACAAGAAAATAACGCATTAGACCCTGCGCAGATCATGGTTTTTACCAAAACAACAGGCTGGAGACACAGCAGTATTGAAGCTGGCGTAAAAGCCCTAAAAACACTCGGAGAAAAAGACGGTTTTGAAGTGACCCAAACAGAAGATGCCTTTTCTTTTCATCCAGACAATTTAAAAAAATACCAATTGGTGTTATTCTTGAGTACTACCCTTGAAGTACTCAATGAAAATCAGCAAAAAGCCTTTGAGAATTACATCTCTAACGGCGGTGCGTTTATGGGCATTCACGCTGCAGCAGACACAGAATACGAATGGCCATTTTATGGAAAATTAGTGGGGGCATATTTTGAGAGCCACCCCAATGATCCCAATGTGCTCACTGCCCAGATGCGCGTCTTAGACAGCAAGCACCCAGCAACCAAAAATCTCCCGCTGTCATGGACCAGGGCAGACGAATGGTACAATTACAAAAACATTAACCCCGCAATAAAGGTGCTTATAAACTTGGAAGAGGGCTCTTATAGTGGTGGGACCAATGGTGCAAACCACCCCATTGCCTGGTACCATGAAAGTCTTGGCGGCAGGGCTTTCTACACTGGCGGCGGCCACACAGAAGCTTCTTTTGAGGAAGCCACTTTCTTGGACCACCTCAGCGGAGGCATTGCCTATTGCCTCGGAAGGGATTAACCCAGGCGTTAAGCGTAGACAAGGCGCCATTTTTGTTTACCTTTTTGCCCCCTTGTGAATTTATATTTGCAACAAATGATTGGGGGGTATTTTTTTTAAGAACAAATAGCGCATTATCCTGCCTTAAAGTTTGTTATAACCAGCACCGTGCTGTAAATTTGCTCGTAAAATTATTCAGAACATGAGTGGAATACCTTCATCATCCATAGCAAGAAAAATTGTGATGGCCCTATCAGGCTTATTTTTAGTGTTTTTCTTGGGGCAACATTTTGTGATTAACATCACTTCCGTTATTGCGCCAGACACCTTTAATACTTGGTCTCATTTCATGGGATACAATCCTTTGGTTCAATACGCGCTGCAACCGGTGCTTATTGCTGGGGTGATTGTGCACTTTGTGATGGGCTTTGTTTTAGAAATCCAAAATAGAAAAGCCCGTGGCGTTCGTTACTTTAAATACAACGGCGGCGCTAATGCTTCTTGGATCTCAAGAAATATGATTATATCAGGAGCCACTGTATTGGCTTTTTTATTCGTACATATGTATGACTTCTGGTTTCATGAAATGGTCTACAAATACGTGGAATTTAGCCCAGAAGACCCTACGCGCTACTATGCAGAGACCGTAGAAAAATTTCATTCTCCTATCAAAACAGGCTTGTATGTGATTTCTTTTGTGCTTTTAGCACTTCACTTATTGCACGGTTTCGCTTCTTCCTTCCAAACTATGGGAGTGAACAACAAATACAGCGCCGCTATAAAAACATTTACCAAAGTATATGCCATAGCCATCCCATTGGGATTTGCCTTTATTGCCATATACCATCATTTAAACCCTATAACGCAGTAGCCTTATGAGTGTACTAGATTCAAAAGTGCCAAAAGGTCCCTTAGACCAAAAATGGACGGCACATAAAAACAAGATTAACCTAGTAAACCCAGCCAATAAGCGTAAGATAGACGTGATTGTGGTGGGGACTGGATTGGCTGGTGGTGCCGCCGCGGCATCGCTCGCAGAGCTAGGGTACAACGTAAAGACATTTTGCTACCAAGATTCCCCCAGACGTGCGCACTCTATTGCAGCACAAGGAGGGATTAACGCTTCTAAAAACTACCAAGGCGACGGAGATTCTAACTACCGTTTGTTCTATGACACCGTTAAAGGAGGAGATTACCGCTCTAGAGAGGCCAATGTTTACCGTTTGGCTGAAGTGTCTGGAAATATTATTGACCAATGTGTGGCCCAAGGGGTGCCTTTTGCCAGAGAATATGGGGGTCAATTAGACAACCGCTCTTTTGGAGGGGTATTGGTATCTAGGACTTTCTACGCGAAAGGACAGACAGGACAACAACTTTTATTAGGCGCTTACTCTGCCATGAACCGTCAGATTAACCGTGGTAAAATTACCCCTTACAACCGCCATGAAATGCTAGATTTGGTCTTGGTAGGTGGTAAGGCAAGAGGAATTATTGCCAGAGACTTAGTCACTGGAGCCATTGAGCGTCATTCTGCACATGCAGTAGTATTGGCTTCTGGAGGTTACGGAAACGTATTCTTCCTTTCTACCAATGCTATGGGATCTAATGTCATGGCCGCTTGGCGTGCCCACAGAAGAGGGGCTTATTTTGCCAACCCATGTTTTACGCAAATTCACCCTACCTGTATTCCTGTTTCTGGAGACCACCAGTCTAAGCTAACGCTCATGTCTGAGTCCCTTAGAAATGACGGACGTATTTGGGTGCCCGCAAAAAAAGAAGATGCAGACGCCATTAGGGCTGGAAAATTAAAACCTACTCAAATTGTAGAAGCAGACAGGGATTATTTCTTGGAAAGACGCTACCCTGCTTTTGGAAATTTAGTGCCTAGAGACGTAGCTTCTAGAGCAGCTAAAGAGCGTTGTGACGCTGGATTTGGGGTAAATAAAACAGGAGAAGCCGTTTACTTGGACTTTGACGCTGCCATTATGCGTTACGGAAAAGAAAAAGCGCTTATCTCAGGACAAAAAGACGCTTCTGACATAGAAGTAAGGGTACTTGGAGAAGCCATTATTGCTGCTAAATACGGGAACCTTTTCCAGATGTACGAGAAGATCGTAGATGAGAACCCATACAAAACCCCTATGATGATTTACCCAGCAGTGCACTACACTATGGGAGGTCTTTGGGTAGATTATAACTTACAAACCACCATTCCAGGTTGTTTTGCCGCTGGTGAAGCCAACTTTAGTGACCACGGAGCCAACCGCCTTGGCGCCTCTGCATTAATGCAGGGTCTGGCAGACGGATACTTCGTATTGCCTTCTACAGTTGGAGACTATTTGGCAGACGACATTGCCACAGGAACCATCCCAACAGACAGTCCTGAATTCGAAGCCGCTGAAAAAGAGGTGACCGATAGAATGGCCAAAATGAAAGCAGGAAAAGGATTGCATTCTGTAGACTACTACCACAAGAAGCTCGGAAAAATCATGTGGAACAAATGTGGGATGTCTAGAAACGAAAAAGAGCTTAACGAGGCCATTGAAGAAATAGCCGCTTTAAGAGCCGACTTTTGGGAAAATGTAAAAATCCCAGGAGACATAAACACCAAAAACCAAGAGCTAGAGAAAGCAGGCCGTGTGGCAGACTTTTTAGAACTCGGTGAATTGTTTGCTAAAGATGCCTTAACAAGAAACGAATCTTGTGGCGGACACTTTAGAGAAGAGTACCAAACACCAGAGGGAGAAGCCCTTAGGGACGACGAAAACTTTAAATTTGTCTCTGCATGGGAGTACAAGGGCGCACCTAAAGACGCTGTGCTTCACAAAGAAGAATTGGTGTACGAAAATATAGAAGTTAAGACCAGAAGCTACAAATAAAAAAGACCTATGAAGCTCACTTTAAAAATTTGGCGACAAGACAGCGCCAACAGCAAAGGAAAAATGCAAACCTACCCTATTGACGGGATTGAGGGAGACATGTCTTTCTTAGAAATGCTAGATGTCTTAAATGAAGGTTTGATTAACAAAGGAGAAACTCCTGTGGAATTTGACCACGATTGTAGGGAAGGGATCTGCGGATCTTGTTCTTTACAAATCAATGGAGAACCGCACGGTCCAGACCGTATGGTCACCACCTGTCAATTACACATGCGTAGCTTTAAAGATGGCGACACCATTGCCATTGAGCCTTTCAGGGCCAAAGCATTCCCTGTAATCAAAGACCTCATTGTAGACCGCTCTGCTTTTGACCGCATTCAGCAGTCAGGAGGTTATGTGTCTGTAAATACTTCAGGAAATACCTTAGACGCCAACGCCATTCCTATTAACAAACAAGATGCAGACAGCGCATTTGCTGCAGCGGCTTGTATTGGTTGTGGGGCTTGTGTAGCGGCTTGTAAGAACGCTTCTGCCATGTTATTTACCTCAGCAAAAGTGTCTCAATACGCACTCCTTCCTCAAGGACAGGTAGAGGCTACAGAGCGTGTAGAAAACATGGTGCGTCAAATGGATCTAGAAGGTTTTGGTAACTGCACCAATACAGGCGCCTGTGAGATAGAGTGTCCTAAAGGGATTTCACTAGAAAACATCGCCCGTCTGAACCGTGAATTCTTAAGCGCAAACATCAAGGGATAAAAATCCTTATAAATATATTTTGGGCTCCGCCCAGTGCACTAAAAAACCCCTTAGCTTTCGCTAAGGGGTTTTTTTATGGTCCGTGTTAATTACCACAACCTCCACTAGGCTGACTGAGAATTGTTTCAAATTCATCCTGGCTAATAAATTGAGGTGCATACGTATCACCATGGCTTTCTATTTGTCCGTTAAAGGATCTGTTGTGGTTTTTAGAACCGCAATTCAAACTTTCATATACAACGACAATCGAAGGTTCTTGCGTTCGGCTTAAAAACTCATTGATATCAGATATGTCTAAATCTTCAATGGTTGCCCCCACTTGTAGCGCGTCTTCCAACGAAAGGGCTGCTTTGGTGGTAAGGGATTCATAAAGCTCAGATAATTCAACCTTATTTAAAACACCTCGATCTGGATGGGCAGAATCTTCCAATCCATAGGCATCTAACAAGCTAAGGACTTTATCCATATGGGTCTGCTCACTCTTGGAAATATTATTAAAAATGGCTAGTCCGTAGGTGTCATATGCATATAAATAAACGTCTCTCGCAAGCTTTTCTTCTTCACGAAGCACACTTAAATCTGCTATTTCTTGAGGGGTTAATTCAGCGGTTGTAACGGTTTCTATAGTGTCGTCTTTAGAACAACTCACACTCAGTATTAAGGCGAAAATTAGGGCTACATTTCTCATAATCTCGGGGTTTTAATTTACCTAAAGATACGGGTAGCAAATGGGTTCATTTGTAACTAGTGTTACCTACCAGACCACAATCTCCGGAACCACTGCTGGAATAATGAGCTGTCCTTCGGTGGCGGCCTGAATGTCTGCAACAGAAACCCCTGGAGCGCGTTCGAGGAGTTTAAAGCCTTCTGGGGTCACTTCTATTACGGCTAGGTTGGTGACTATTTTTTTTACACAGCCTACGCCTGTAAGCGGTAGAGAGCAGCGTTTGAGGAGTTTGGAGTCTCCTTTTTTGTTGGTGTGCATCATGGCCACGATAATATTGTCTGCAGAAGCCACAAGATCCATAGCGCCACCCATACCTTTGACCATGACCCCTGGGATTTTCCAGTTGGCAATGTCGCCGTTTTGGGCCACTTCCATAGCCCCTAAAATAGTAAGGTGCACCTGTTTGGCGCGGATCATACCAAAGCTCATGGCAGAGTCAAAAAAAGCGGCCCCTGGAAGGGTGGTAATGGTCTGTTTTCCCGCATTGATCAGGTCTGCGTCTTCTGCGCCTTCGAAAGGGAAAGGACCCATACCCAATACACCGTTCTCAGATTGAAATTCTACTGAAATGTCTTCGCGTACAAAATTCGCTACTAGGGTGGGTATCCCAATCCCTAAGTTTACGTAATAACCGTCTTGAACTTCCTGTGCAATGCGTTTTGCAATACCGTTTTTGTCTAGCATAATGAGCTGTTTAAACCTTCGTTCTGGTGGTGCGTTGTTCTATTCTCTTTTCGTAATTCGTGCCCTGAAAAATGCGCTGTACCATAATGCCGGGAATATGAATTTGGTTGGGGTCTAAGTGCCCTGCTGGGACCAATTCTTCTACCTCAGCCACGGTAATGGTAGCGGCCCCAGCCATGCAGGCGTTAAAGTTTCTCGCAGTCCCTTTGAAAATTAAATTTCCAGCGGTATCTCCTTTCCAAGCCTTTACAAAAGCAAAGTCTGCTTTATACGCCGTTTCTAAGAGATGCATTTTGCCGTTGAATTCCCTAGTTTCCTTGCCCTCTGCTACTTCTGTACCGTAACCTGCAGGCGTATAAAAAGCGGGGATACCCGCTTGGGCCGCCCGACATTTTTCTGCCAATGTACCCTGAGGTGTCAGGATAACTTCTAAAACCCCAGAGAGCATTTGCTGCTCAAAGACGTCATTTTCCCCTACATAAGAAGCAACCATGGTTTTTACCTGATGCTCTAAAAGCATGAGGCCAATGCCAAAATCTGCTACCCCGGCATTGTTCGAAATACAAGTCAGGTTTTTTACGCCACTGGCCACTAAGGCAGTAATGGTGTTTTCTGGAATCCCACAGAGCCCAAAACCACCCAACATAAATGTTTGGCCGTCTTGCACCCCTTCTATAGCGGCTTGTACAGAAGGAACTACTTTATTAATCATAAAAAATGGTTTATGTTAAGGTACGAAAAAAGCATCGGCCTGAGAAGGCCTGAAAGGGCTATTTAAAAATCCAGTCCTTCTAGGTCGTCTTCTGCCAAATCAATGCCAGGATCACCTTCTTCTGTGACTACAGGCTCGCAATCTACCACAATACTTAGATTTTCTGGTCGTTCAAAAGCCTCCATTGAAATTCCCAATTCAGGAATGGCATAGTTGTCGCGCATATAATTGGCCCAAATGGGTAGGGCCATGGAGGCGCCTTGTCCATAGGCTATGGTTTCAAAATGGGTGGCGCGTTCTTCTCCCCCTACCCAAACCACAGAAACCAGGTTGGGCACCATACCCATAAACCAACCGTCTGACTGGTTTTGTGTGGTCCCTGTTTTTCCAGCAATAGGGTTTTTAAAAGCCCAAGGATAACCGGTCACTATTTCTTTGTATTCAGGGCGGTATTCCTCTGCCCCTTCTGTGCGGAGTCTAATTCCAGAGCCGTCTTTGGTCACCCCCTCTAATAAATTGGTGACCGTATAGGCCACATCTTGAGACATGACGTCTTTGGTTTCAGGAACGTATTCGTACAACAAAGTGCCTGCCTTGTCTGTAATAGCTGTAACCATTACAGGTTTTACATACACCCCTTTATTGGCAAAAGTCCCGTAGGCACCCACCATTTCATAGACATTCACGTCTGCGGTACCCAGCGCTATAGAAGGTACGGGAAGTAAGTCGCTTTTAATCCCCAAGTTTTTGACCAATTGCACCACCGGATTGGGACCTACCTTGTCTATGACCTGTGCGGTCACGGAGTTTACAGACCTGGCCAGTGCGCGTTTGTAAGTGAGCATTTCCCCGGTATAGGTGCCTCCAGAGTTTTTAGGACACCAGCGCTCCATATTTCCATGCTTGCCTGCGGCAATACAGAACTGGGTGTCTGGAAGGGTTTCGCAAGGAGACAGCCTGAGCTGGTCTATAGCGGTGGCATAAACAAAAGGTTTAAAGATAGAGCCTGCCTGCCTGGTTCCTTGAATGACATGGTCGTACTGGAAGTGGCGGTAATTTACCCCCCCTACCCAAGCGCGTACATGGCCTGTTTGCGGCTCCATAGACATCATGGCGGCACGTAAAAAAGATTTGTAATATCGGATAGAATCCAGCGGGGTCATTAGGGTGTCCTTCTGTTGGTTGGGACTGTTCCAATCAAACACCTGCATGGATCTTTTCACCTTAAAACTGGCGGCAATCTGGGCCTCTGTAAAGCCTTTCTCTCGCATTTGTCTGCGGCGTTCAGAAGTTCTAATAGCGCGGTCTATAATGGCCTCTTCCTGTTCCGGTTCAATATCTCTAAAAGGAGTGGTTGGATTTTTCTTTTTGGTATTCTGTTTAAAAAAGGCCGTCTGAAGGTTTTTCATATGTCCCTTTACTGCGTTTTCTGCATTGGCCTGCATGCGAGAATCTATAGTGGTGTAGACCTTTAGGCCGTCTAAATACAAATTGTATTTGCTGCCGTCTTCTTTGGGGTTTTCTGCAATCCAGCGCTTTAAAAAGCCCTGAAGGTACATCCTAAAGTAGGTGGCTTTTCCGTCTCTATGCGTCTGAGGGCTAAAATTCAAGTCCAAAGGCCTTGCTTGCAAGGAGTCTTTGGTAGCAGGATCTATAAAATCGTACTTCTCCATTTGGGCCAAGACTGCATTTCTCCTGTTTCTGGTGCCCTCAGGATTTCTAGATGGTATGGGATTGTAGAGGCTGGAATTTTTAAGCATGCCCACTAGCATAGCAGACTCTTTAGGATCCAGCTCCATAGGTTCCTTGCCAAAATAAATATTGGCTGCAGAGCGAATCCCGTCTGCATTGTTTCCAAAATCGTAAATATTGAGGTACATGGCCATGATCTCGTTCTTGGTGTACTGGCGCTCCAATCGCGTGGCAATGACCCATTCTTTGACTTTCTGGAGCAGTCTGGCAAATGTATTGGAAGAGGCTCTTTTGGTAAAGAGCAGTTTAGAGAGTTGTTGGGTAATGGTGCTCGCGCCTCCCCTAGTGCCTAAATAAGCCACCGCCCTTAGTGTACCAATAGCGTCAATGCCTGAATGGTCGTAAAAACGAACATCTTCGGTAGCCAATAAGGCTTGCACCAGGTTTTCAGGAAGCTCCTCAAAAGCCACTGGGTTTCTGTTCTCCTCTAAATAAAAAGTACCCAATACTTTATTGTCTGAACTGATGATTTGAGTGGCCTGATTGGTCTGGGGATTTTCCAACCTATCAAAGGTAGGCATGTCTCCAAAGACGCCTATAGAAGCGAGGTAAAAAAGACTAAAAAAGCCGGTAACACCTAATAAAAATAGGGCCCAAAAAATCCTTGCATAGGTTTTAAAGCCTTTGGGCATGGTTTGCTTTTTAGCGTTTTTTGAAGGAGTGTTTGCTTTAGCCACAGGGATTAATTAGATTTTGAGGTTTCTTTTTCTACCACATAGCCTACAGACAGCACTCCAGGCAAAATGGCCATGCCTTCTGCTGAACCAAGGCTTCTAACGGCCTGATAAATGGAAAGCTCATAGGGCTTAGCACTGTCAAAGCGCACCCCTTTTTTAAAGGGCAACTGGTGGGTGATAATACCGTTTCCACTACCCAACCACTGCCCGTCTGCAGCAGCCAAATCATAGGAAAGGGTGTCTGTAATAACCGAACCGTTTGGATGACCCAGGGTGGTAATTAAAAAAATATTGCTAAATGGATAGTCTTGGTCGTGCCTCAGTGCAATCCAAAGGGATTGGTCAGACGAGCTGTCTTTAACACTTAGGCTAAAACGAACAGGCGCCTTCAGTGGCCAACCCGCCTCAGGGAGTTCCTGAAAATCAGATTGGGTACCGGCACCACTACAAGATTGGAGCAACCATAGGGCCACCCCACACAAAAAACTACTGCTTAGAAGTGTCTTGCTGGTTCTCATTATTAGGTTTGTTATTGCCTTTGGGTTTATTGTTTCTCTGCGGTCTTTTTTTATTGGGTGGCGCCCCATTTGCGTCGCTTTTTGGGGCATTGTCTCGTGGAGATTTCCCTACCGACCTGGGTTTATTGGCTTGTCTGGGCTTGTTGTTGTCGCCCCCGTGAACTGCTGCTTTATCCCTAGGTCCTTTATTTTTGTTTCTATTCTTATTGTTTTTATTGCGTCTGCCTTTAGGTGCGTCAAAACGGGTGAGGCTGTCTTGGCCCACCACATTTTCAAAAACCACCTCAGCAGCAACCTGTTCCTCTTCAATGGCATAAGCCTCCAAACTAGGCACCGGTTCTTTGGCCTTGTTTTTGGCCAGTATCTCGTTTACTTGGTCCTTAGAAAGGGTGTGCCAATTGTTGGGCTCATCGCGATAAGTAAACCAAAGTTTTTCTTTAAAAATGTCTACTTTTTGACAAAAAGCCAGCCCTTTCTCTGTAAACAGCTTGGTGTCTGCAGATGGAAAGTCTTTGAGGGCGTCTACATAGACGTCTAGTTCAAAATTGAGACAGCACTTCAATTTACCACACTGTCCCGCTAATTTTTGAGGGTTTAAAGACAACTGCTGATACCTTGCTGCAGCCGTACCCACAGACCTAAAATCTGTAAGCCAGGTAGAACAACACAATTCTCGACCACAAGAACCAATACCGCCCAATCGCTGGGCTTCTTGTCTGTAACCAATTTGACGCATTTCAATGCGAATACCAAAGGCCTTGGCCATGTCTTTTATGAGCTGTCTAAAGTCTACCCTATCTTCTGCCGTGTAGTAAAAAGTAGCCTTAGAACCATCTCCCTGAAATTCTACATCGGATAGTTTCATCTGTAAATTCAACGAAATAGCAATCTCTCTAGAGCGCTTCTTAATCTCCTCTTCACGGTCCCTACAGCGCTGCCAAATGGCAATGTCTTTTTCGGTGGCTTTTCTGTAAATCTTAGGAAGGTCGTCACCGGTAAAAGACACCTTTTTCTTCTTCATCTGCACCTTTACGAGTAAGCCTGTCAGGGTCACCATCCCAAGGTCGTGTCCAGAAGCCGCCTGACTGGCCACTAAATCACCAATCTGAAGGGGAAAGCCTTCTGCATTTCTGAAATATTCTTTTCTAGAGTTTTTAAACCGCACTTCCACACAATCAAATGGCGCCTCACCCGCAGGAAGACTCATATTGGAAAGCCAATCAAAAACCGTTAATTTATTACAACTATCCGTACCGCAAGTGCCATTGCTCTTACAGCCTCGGGGTTGTCCGTCTGCGCCTGTGGCACAACTACTACAGCCCATATGTTTTATATTCTCAAAGCCTGGAAAAAATCCCAGACACTAGATTAGTAATGAATGCACGCCCTAATTTGTTTTTGGCCTCCGGCCGATGCCTTAATGATGGGCACCCAAATAACAGCGCTGATGTAAAGATACTACAAATTCTGCTCCCTAAAAAAGCCCCACATATAAATGTGGGGCTTTAGACTAAGGGGGCTTTTAGGCCCTATTTTGAGTCACAAATGCCTTATTTCTTGTACTTCAAAACTTCTGAACGGCCTTTCTTAAATATTTTATTACTCACCGTTTTTCCTTTTCTAAGCGCTTTCTGTTCCTCAAAAGACAAATTATGCACTTCTTTGCAAGCGTCTGAACAACAATCGTCCATAGCATTGGCACAGGTAGGGCATTGAATAAAGAGCAAATGACAAGCCTCATTGGCACAATTCACATGGGTGTCGCAAGTATTTCCACACTGGTGACAATGAGCAATCACATCTGGTGAAATGCGTTCTGCCCTTCTGTGGTCAAAAACAAAATTTTTACCAATGAATTTATTTTCCAAGCCTTTGTTTTCTACCTGTCTGGTATATTCAATAATGCCGCCTTCTAACTGAAACACATTTTTAAATCCTTTGTGCTTATAATAAGCAGAGGCTTTTTCACAGCGAATACCCCCTGTACAATACATCACTAAATTTTTATCTTCTTTGTGTTCTCTGAGGTCTTCTTCTATAAGGTCCAAAGAATCTCTAAAGGTGTCTACATCTGGGGTAATGGCATTTTTAAAGTGGCCTATTTCACTTTCATAATGGTTGCGCATGTCTACAAGCACCGTATTAGGATCTTCTATAATATCATTGAATCTCTCCGCATCTAAATGAACCCCTATATTGGTCACATCAAAAGAGGCGTCATTCAATCCGTCTGCTACTATCTTATGACGCACTTTAACCTTCAGTTTTAAAAAAGAAAAGTTGTCTTGTTCAATGGCAATATTGAGTCGGACATTTTCCAAGAAAGTAATGCTGTCTAAATGGCTTTTAAAAGCTTCAAAATGAAGTGCGGGAACAGATAATTGGGCGTTAATGCCCTCGTGGGCTACATAAATACGTCCCAGTACGGCCAGTTCATTCCAGTGAATGAATAAATAATCTCTAAATAGGGAAGGGTTTCCAATCTGGTGGTAGGCATAAAAAGAGACGGTAAGCCTTTCCAGGCCAGCCTCAGCGATTAAAGCTTTTCTCTCCTCAGCGCTTAAAGTATTGTACAGTTGCATGCTATACCAATGTTTTAAGGGTTAAGATACTGCAAAGATACATCTTTTATTACACTCACTTTTTAAAGGACTGTAGCTGCATTTGAGGGAATAATTGGAAGATCTCCAAAAAAAAGTTGGAAAATTTCCAAAAAAAATTTAAAATATATTGCTATTTGAAAAAAGTTAGCTTACTTTAGCAATCCTAATAAAAAGATTATGAGCAGCGAACAAGCATCCAAACTAAAAGCCTTACAACTCACGCTAGACAAACTAGACAAGACCTACGGTAAAGGCGCCGTAATGAAAATGGGAGACAGTGTTGCCCAAGACGTAGAAGTCATTTCTTCAGGTTCTTTGGGATTGGACTTGGCCTTAGGTGTTGGAGGATATCCAAGGGGAAGGGTGATTGAAATTTACGGACCTGAGTCTTCTGGAAAAACTACATTGACCCTTCATGCCATGGCAGAAGCGCAAAAAGCAGGTGGTATTGCTGCCTTTATAGATGCAGAACACGCCTTTGACCGTTTTTACGCTCAGAAACTCGGCGTAGACATAGACAACCTTATTATATCTCAACCAGACAATGGAGAGCAAGCGCTTGAAATTGCAGACAATTTAATTCGCTCAGGGGCAATTGATATTGTGGTTATTGACTCGGTAGCTGCCCTTACGCCAAAGAGTGAAATAGAAGGAGAAATGGGAGACTCTAAAATGGGGCTTCACGCCAGGCTTATGTCACAAGCACTTAGAAAATTGACAGGTTCTATTAGTAAAACCAATTGTACGGTAATCTTCATTAACCAATTGAGGGAAAAAATTGGGGTAATGTTTGGAAATCCAGAAACCACTACTGGAGGTAATGCACTTAAATTTTATGCCTCTGTACGTTTAGACATTAGAAGGTCTACACAGATTAAAGACACGGACGGAGATGTACAGGGAAATAAAACAAGGGTTAAAGTGGTTAAAAACAAAGTAGCCCCACCTTTTAAAACGGCTGAATTTGACATTATGTACGGTCAAGGAGTCTCTAAAGTAGGAGAAGTGATAGACCTTGGGGTAGATTTTGAAATTATTAAAAAAAGTGGTTCTTGGTTTAGCTATGGCGAGACCAAATTGGGCCAAGGAAGGGATGCTGTGAAAACGCTTTTATTAGACAATCCTGATTTAATGGATGAGTTAGAAGGAAAAATTAAAGAAGCGCTTAAAGCCTTAGGAAAATAAAGACCTCTAAAATGCTCTTGCAAAAAAACCAGCCCTAGGGCTGGTTTTTTTATGTCAGAAAATAACTTGTATTTGAATGGCAAACAGCGTTCTTAAAAAATCAGATAAATAGTGCCGCTATGCTTCAAGGTCCTTGATCATTTGATCTCTAACCTGATCACTAAGAGTTTTAGCCTCTTTTGGCAACATTTCTTTGGTGTTTATAAATGCACAGACCTTTACTCTAGAGGTTCCAGGCCTTCCGCGAAAAAACTCAAAAGGGAATAATTTTTTATGGTCGTAAAAAACAATGGGCACCAATGGTATTTGATGGGAAATAGCCATCTTAAAAGCGCCATCCTTAAAGCGGTCTAAAACAATTTCTGGAGGAGGTACGCCTCCCTCGGGAAAAATACATATGCTGAGTCCGTTTTCTAGTCGCTTTTGTGCTTTTCTATACACATCTATTCTACTTTGGGTATTGTCCCTATCAACCAGAATACAAACCCTTTTATAAAAAAAACCAAAAATAGGAAACTGGATCAATTGCTTTTTACCCACAAAAACAAAGGGATGGGGGCTTAATGCCAACATACCCATAATGTCTAACATAGAGGTGTGGTTGGGGGCTAACATATAACTTTGATTAGGCTTAAAGCGTTCTGTCCATTGCACTTTTAAGGGAATTCCCATAGCAAATAATATGGGCTTGGCCCACAAATTTCTAGCCAACCAGTAAAACTTAGGGTACCAGTCTTTTTTTAGCGTGGTGACAAAAAGTGCTGGTGAAAATATAATAATCAGTGATACGGTGATCAAATAAAACCATATCCTATAAAAGGGAATTGCTAGGTAATGAAACAACTTTTGCATGCCTTCAAATATAATGATAATATGCGGGGAGAAAATAGGGTGATAAAAAAGTATATTTCTGTTACCTTTGTGTCTTTGATAGGTAATAACTACTATGGCAAGAATTCTCACAGGAGTACAAAGTACAGGCGTGCCCCATTTAGGTAATATTTTAGGGGCTATTCAGCCTGCAATAGAGATGGCAAAAGACACAAACAATAATTCTTTCCTATTTATTGCAGACATGCATTCGCTGACCCAAATAAAAGATGGCGCAACGCTAAGGCACAATACTTATGCTACTGCGGCCACTTGGCTGGCATTTGGATTAGATATTGAAAAGACCGTGTTTTACAGGCAGAGCGACGTGCCCCAGGTCACTGAACTCTCTTGGTATTTAAGCTGTTTCTTTCCCTATCAGAGGCTCACCTTGGCACATTCTTTCAAGGACAAGTCAGACCGCTTAGAAGATGTGAACGCCGGTTTATTTTCGTACCCTATGCTTATGGCGGCAGACATTTTGGCCTATGATGCACATTTTGTGCCGGTAGGAAAAGACCAGTTGCAACACCTAGAAATGACCAGAGATGTAGCGGCAAGATTTCATGCCAAATTGGGAGATACTTTTGTGCTACCAGAAGCAAAAGTACAAGAATCCAGCATGTATGTTCCAGGAACAGACGGTGGTAAAATGAGTAAGAGTAAAGGCAATACTATTGATCTTTTTCAATCAGACAAAGCACTCAAAAAACAAATCATGGGGATTCAAACAGATTCTACCCCTATGGAAGATCCTAAGGATCCAGATACCGACAATGTATTTGCACTATACAAGATATTGGCCACTCCAGAACAAACAGCCGCAATGAGGAATAATTATACTGGAGGTAACTACGGCTTTGGACATGCCAAACAAGCCCTTTACGAATTAATACTGGAGCAATTTAATCCCGCTAGAGAACGTTTTGAATATTTCATGAACCATACCGAAGAAATAGACAAGGCTTTGGCTGTAGGGGCAGAAAAAGCTGCACTGGTAGCCAATGGGGTCCTTTCTAGGGTGCGAGAAAAGATAGGCTATTCATTTAAATAAAAAGTGAGCTGTTCCTTTAAATAAGGAATTGCTTTCTCCTTAAAGTAAACTTTTGGTTGGGGTGATGTGATTAAATAGCCTCATAAAATTGGCCGGGTAAATGCCGCACCCCTCCTTTGAGCTCTAAAGTCATTAAACAAGGGTACAATACTTTTATTTCCCAATTCAATACGCTCGCCAACTGGTCTACATGCATTTTACCGTTTGAAAATAGACATTGATACAAAACAGACTCCTCAGCGGTGTGGTTTGTTGCTTTATCTTTAGTTTCTAATTCAGTGCCACATGTTAAACCCATATTTAATACAATTCCTGGCTGGTCTTGCCAGTTCATGCTGTTGATTAAATCCCTAGAATGGGTAAGCATTTGGGCTTTCAAATGCTTTATAAGATCGTTACAACCTACGCTAAAAAAATCTGTAGTTCTTCCTGGAACTGCAAAAACAGGGCGGTCATAGCTATTGGCCAATTGGGCGGTGTGCAAAGCGCCTCCCTTTTTAGCAGATTCCACCACAAGGGTGGCCTGTGATAGTCCCGCAATAATCCTGTTTCTACTCACAAAATGCCCAGGGAGTGCATGCATTCCAGAAAAAAATTCCGTGTAAAAACCACCCTGCTCCATCACATCTTTTATATAAGGACGGTTTTGGGCAGGGTAAATCCTTTTAAATCCGTGGGCCAAACACCCAATGGTTTGTAAGCCTTGTTCAGCGGCAGCCCTCTGAATGGTAATATCTATTCCTTTAGCAAAGCCACTCACTATGACAGGGTCTAAAGGCTTTATTTCTTCTATAAACTGCTCACAGAATTCCCTGCCCATACCCGTCATTTTACGGGTGCCTACCACAGCGATGATTTTTTTAGTCCCTGTATCTAAATGGCCTTTCCCAAAGAGAAGTACCGGTGCGTCTGAGGCTAGAGAAAGAAAATAAGGGTAGTTGGCATCTTCAAAATAAAAGGTTTGAATTTTATTGGCTAAAATAAAGTCAAACTCATCAGTAGCCAATTTAAGGTAAAGGGCGTGCAAATAATCTGAGGGTGTTTTTGATTCTTTAACGGAAAGTACAATGCTGGAGTCTCTTGGAGATTCAAAAAAAGCATGGGCAGATCCGTAATGAGCAATGATTTTGCGTGCGGTTTTTGCGCCTACGCCCGGAAGGGCCTGAAGGCGCAAAACTGCAATCATAAATGCCTTAGAACGTTGCATATAGCCATTTTCAATAAGGTACGCTTTTAAAATGTTAATAAAAAATGGCCTGCTCGATTTTAAAAAGCGACAAAAAAGACCATATTTGTAGTCATGCAACTAGAGAAATACATAAGCCCTTTATTATTCCGATACAACTGTGTTGTAATTCCTGGTTTTGGCGCTGTTCTAACGCATGAAAAAGGAGCGAGCCACCATGAAAAAACGCACACTTTTTACCCCCCAACAAAGGTCATGTCATTTAATGCGCAACTGCATGTTGGAGACGGCATATTAGTGGCTCATATAGCTGCCGTTCTTTCCATTACATACGAAGCCGCTTTGAGACTTGTAAAAGACCAGGTGCAGTTGTGGAAATCAGAATTGGCTTCTGGCAATGCGCTTTCATTAGAAGGCTTGGGTGTTTTTACCCAAAATAGCGAAGCTAAAATAAGTTTTACCCCTTTTCATGAATACAATTATTTGCCTGCTTCCTTTGGACTTCAAGCAATCAAAGTGGTCCCTAAAGCTCCTTTAAAAAAGACCCGCCAACAGACTTCTGAACCTGTAGTATTTCAATTAGATCAACAATATGGAAGTAATCATGGTGGTCCTTGGAGAAAGGTTTTATTGAGATATGCTGCCGCAGCGCTTATTGGTGTTAGTGGAGCGCTCAGTGTGTACCAATCTTATACTATTCATACAGAAAATAAAAGAGTGGCTTTTCAAGAAGCAACCAAAGAAGTGGAACACAAAATTCAAGAGGCTACTTTTTTTAATAGCAGCCCCCTTTCACTCTCTACTTTAGAAATAAGCTTGGCCAAAAAAGAAGTGGCAAAACCTTCTTTTTTCATCATTGCTGGTGCCTTCAGGGAGCCTGAAAATGCATCTAAACGCATTGCACAACTCAAAAGAAGTGGCTATGAAAAAGCCACTTATCTAGGTCCCAACAGATACGGCCTACACCAAGTAAGTTTCCAAAGCTTTGTAGCCGAATCTGACGCGAGGGCTTTCCTTAAAGAGGTTCAAGCGCATTTTGCCAAAGACGCTTGGCTTTTGGTGTTAAAAAAGTAAGGGTTTCTTGGTTGTTTCGCCAAATCCCAACCTATCTTTGCAAAACAATCAGACCCTATGAAAGCAAAAGTCCCTTCTGAATCCAGAACCGTGATGACTGATATGGTTTTACCCAGTGAAACCAATCCCTTAAACAATCTTTTTGGAGGAGAATTACTCGCTAGAATGGATCGTGCCGCAAGTATAGCTGCCAGAAGACACTCTAGAAGGATTACGGTGACCGCTTCTGTAAATCATGTGGCATTCAATAGATCTGTCCCTGTAGGAAGTGTGGTGACTGTAGAGGCGCATGTTTCTAGGGCTTTTAACACTTCTATGGAAGTCTTTATAGATGTTTGGATGGAAGATAGGTTTAGCGGAGAGAAGACCAAAGCCAATGAGGCCATCTATACTTTTGTGGCGGTAGACGACACCGGAAAGCCTACAGAAGTACCCCCTCTTAAACCAGAAACCCCTTTAGAAGAGGAACGTTTTGCCGCAGCACTTAGAAGAAAGCAGCTGTCTTTGGTCTTAGCGGGCAAAATGAAGCCTACAGACGCTACAGAATTAAGGGCTTTATTTATGGGAGAAGACGCCTAGTCTAAAGACCTGTCACAGCCGTCATTTTCAATAGCAGTTTCCTGCTTGCTTAAAAACGCAATTAAATAGTCTGCAGTAGTAAAGTCATAGCGTTTTAGCAATTGCTGAAAGTTGTCTGGGTTTGTATTACTGATGTAATCATTCACTGCTATGGTCAGTTGGGTGGTGTCTGCCAATACGTTGCCTCCAACAGTTGCTCTGATTAAGATATTATTTCCTTCTCTTTGAATGTCCAATCCTGCATATGCCATGGAATATTGGCTCTGAAAAAAGGTCTTAAGTTCGGAAACTTTCATACTATAGGTCTCAAGGCCATTGCCAAAAGGATCTATAGTATAAATATCATAGGGCCTGATATTTCCTTCTGCCAAATTAGCCCTAACCCCTCCATAGTTTTGAATAGAAAGGTCTGCGCCTGTTTCTTCTAATAAAGCAGTCGTATAAAAACAAGCGGTTTCAGCACGGTCGTGATCATGAGAAGCAGTAGCTAAAGTGGTATAGAATTCAGGCCTATTGTTGTAAGCCGCAATAGTGTTAGCAACGGCCAAATCCTCTGGATGGTCTTCACTCAAATCTATTAAGGTATAGGCTTTATTGACAATTTTACCGTCCGCCACCTGTAACACCAATTTAGTAAGGTATTGCATATGAGCACCAGACTGAATCATTGGAACTGCTCTATACACCTCATTGTACAATTGGTGGCTGTGTCCGCCAACAACCAAATCTACAAAAGATTCACTCCCATTAAAAGACTGGTCTATGAGTTTTCTGTCTGCTTCTTTTCCATAATGAGTCAGGGCTACCACTAAATCTGCCCCCAAAACCTGGGCATTGTTGCGGTATCCTGCCACCACATCAGCACCTTGTTGGAAAGCCAACCCGTCCATGTTTTTGGGATGAGAAAGGGGTAAATCTCCACGAGAACTATTTTCTACTACCCCAATAAAAGCAATGCTAAAACCGTCTTTTTCAATAATAGTATAAGGATCTGGAGTAGCTAAAACACCCCCTGTATTCTGCACATTGGCGCAAATAAAAGGAAATGTTGCCTGTGCTAATCTGCTGTTTAAAACTTCTTGTCCATAATCAAATTCGTGGTTGCCAAGTACAGAAACATCCATGCCTACGGCACCCATAACATCTATGATAGGACTCCCTTTTTCTGGGTGAAAATCTACAATAGGATTGCCTGAAAAAACATCTCCTCCACTGACAAAAAACACCTTATCACTCACCTCTTTAGCCTCATCTATAAAGGGCTTAACTTTAGAAAAACGGTCTATTTTGCCGTGCATGTCATTTAGCGCAAACAAGACAACTTCTGTGGTTTCCAGCTCAGGATCCTGAACCGAATTAGGGCTTGGCTCGTTTCCGCAAGACCACATTAAAATAACCAATGGAAGGAATAGGAATTTTTTCATAAGATAAAATTACAATATCCTTTTTAAAAGATCGCTGCAAAAAACAAAAATGCCAAGGGCAAATAAAACAAAAAAGTAAGGGGCTGTCGCAAAGGAGAAAAAACTACGCCCATGAAAGATAGCAGCCAAATTAATGCAAAAAAAAACCTCCACGGCAGAAGAGCGGTGGAGGGTAAAGCATTTAGTAGGTAAGTTGTTTGGGTATTATGTCTTGCTTTAATTACCAATTCAATACCGCTAAATTAAACAAGAATACCCTACTAAAAAATACTCTCAATACAATGAGAATACTTTTTTACCTCAAATTAAATACCCATTCTTGGGGGTTTAACCTGGTGCTATTCTGATATAGATAAAATTTCAAGATGGTTTGACCTTCATTATCATTGGAGGCAATTTCACCAAGAGATTGTTTCTCTTGAACAAAATCACCTTTTTTAACCCCTAAAGTTTTTAAATTATAATAGGTGCTAATAAAGTTTCCATGCTTGATTTGCACCCCTAAATTTCCGCCGGGTACTGCCATAATAGCAATGACCTCTCCTTCAAAAATTGCCCTCGCTTGGCTGCCTTTTTCTGTGGCTATGGTCACCCCATTGTTCTGGTGCTTGATCCCTGGATATACTGGATCTGAATAAACACCATAGCCTCTTTTGAGTAGGCCTTTCTCTAGCGGCCAAATAAGTTTCCCTTTGTTGGCTGTAAAATTATTCGCCACCCTTGTTGCTTCTGGGGTAAGTAAAAAACTAGCGCCTCCTTTTACCCCTTTGGTTTTTTTATTCGCAGCAGCGATAGCCGCCTTAATCAATGCTTCAATTCTATTTTCCAAGGCCTTGGCTTCTTTTTGCTTCTTGCGAATGGCTGCAGTGTATTTCCTTTCGTTTTGTCTTATGTCTTGTAATACCTTGGCCTTGTTTTGCTTCTCAGTGAGGAGTTGTTTCTTGGCGGCTGTGTTGGACAACACCAAAGCCTCTTTGGCTTTGCGCTGCGCATTTAAAGATTGTATTTTTTCTTCCAGCACCTTTGTTTGAATAGCGATCCCTTCACCCTGTTTTTTTCTATATGTCTGGTACTGCTTTAAATACTGTAGGCGTTTATAGGCCATATAGAAACTCTTGGAGGACAATAAGAACAACAATCTGTTCTCTTGGGCCGTGTGCAAATAAGATTTTTGAATCATTTGCGCGTACTCCTTTTTAAGGTCTGCTAAAGCCTTTTGTTGGTCCTTTACTTCTTTTTGATTGGCATTGATTTGCCTGGTGAGTAAATTGGCTTGTTGGTTGGTGAGTCTAATGAGCTGCTCTCGGACCTTTATTTTTTTATTGGCGGTCTCTAGATCTTCTAAGACTGCGCCCCGTTCTCTCTTCTTCACTGAAAGTAATCGGTTCATGTCTTTGATCTCTTTTTCAAGGGATATTTTTTTAGCCTCTAGTGCTTTTTGATCCTTGGTTTGTCCAAAAGCATTTGGTGCCGTAGAAAAGTAGCACAAAAGAAAAAAGAAAATGATAAAGGGATTCTTGTGACGCATTAAAAGGAATACTATTTTGATATTTAGTCTGTATCTGACTTGAGTGCTAAGGTTTTTAATCCCTTAGGCATCTTAAAGGGAAAAGACAAAGCGCGGTTAACGCTAATGTTTTTATAACTAATTCCCACAGTCGTTTCTGTCTTATTGGTCTGTGCAGAGACAGATATTTCGCTGGGCAGCAACAGGCCGTCCATTTCTGTGTAAGAAGGGTATTGAATGCGAAGATTGTTCTGCGAACCCCCTTGGCTTATTTGGGTTTGGGCTACTTTAAAATTCTGAGGGTCTATGTCTACAAAAAGCTTGAACAACGCCAGCGCTTTTTGAGGTTTTAATCGATACGCCTGAGGAGTAGACTCCACATTAAATCGCTGCTTTTTTAGGTCTAAAGCAGCTTCTCCCAATAAAAGCCCTTGGAGCATATTAAAATCTAGAGGGGTTCCTAAAAAATCACTCAGGGCAGCAAAATCTCCTTCAAAAGAGAGGTTGTTTACACTGGAATAAAAAGCTATTTTATTTGGTGTAATGAGCGCTTTTCCCATCCCAAAAAAAACTGAAATCCAAAGGGTTTTGTCTCGTTCCATCCTAAAAGTGGCCGGAATCCCCTGACTGGTGGAACCGCTCTTATAATCAATTTTCATCTTACCGCTTAGGGTTTTAAAATCTCCTGAGGCAGCGTAGTGATTTTTAATGACTGATTTTGCGCTTAAATTTCGGAGGGATCCTGTTTCAGAAGTGGTCGCAAAACTGCCTTTCTTTGCCCCACAAGCCGTAAAAGCAAGTGTTAAAGCGAAGAAGAAAAACCTTTTATACAGAGCGCTATTCCAGGACATGCCTTTTGTTTTTTTGAAGTAATACCATACAAAGATACAATTTTGGTGCCAAGATTACTGCTGTCAGCCACCACCAATTGAAAGACCCCTTATCTAAATGTAATAGGGTACAATAATAGGACCCTCTTTAAAGTAGGGCATTACCCATTGGCAGCTGGTTTATTTAATTCCAGTACTCCCAAACCCTCCAGCACCTCTTTCGCTGTCTTCTAGAGTATCTGTCAGTTCCCATTGGGCTCGCTCGTATTTGGCCAAGACCATTTGCGCAATCCTGTCGCCGTTTTCAATGGTGAAAGGATCTGCAGAAAGGTTGATCAAAATAACCCCCACATCTCCCCTGTAATCTGCATCTATGGTGCCTGGTGCATTCAGGACAGTAATACCGTGTTTGGCTGCCAACCCGCTTCTGGGCCTTACCTGAGCTTCCGTACCAGAAGGAAGGGCTATATGAAGCCCCGTGGGAATTACTTTTCGCTCCATGGGCGCCAATGTAACAGACGCAGATAAGTGGGCCCTTAAATCCATTCCAGCCGCTGCAATAGTTTCGTAAGACGGAAGCGCATGAGCGCTTTTATTGACAATTTTAATCCTCATTGCTTCTTAATTTTTTTAAATTTTTATACTCCAATCCACCTGTTATTAAGATGAATCCTACTAAAAATAGACTACCCAAAATCATTTGACCAGGGAATACATAGAAGGAAAGACCGCCTAAAAGGACTGCTGTACTCAAATAACCCGCTATTTTTCCCAAAGGATAATTTATGGGGTACTTTTTGCGCCCTATCATATAAGAGGCCGCGGCCATAGTCCCGTAAGCAGCTAAAGTTGCTATAGCAGACGCATAGTAGCCTATGATTGGAATGCCTATAAAATTGACCACAAGGGTAATCAGGGCGCCACCTATAGAAATATACGCCCCGTAATGGGTTTGATCCGTAACCTTATACCATACAGATAAGTTGTGATAAATACCCAAGAATAAACTGGCTAATAAGATCAGTGGCACTACTTCTATGGCTTCCCAATAGCTTGAATTTCTTATGAATAGTACTTTTATGAGATCTATATACACCAATACCCCTAGAAAAATCACGCTGCCAAAAATCACAAAATACTGTGTAATGACCGCGTAGGCCCGTTGGGGGTTTTTTGATTTGGCATGACTAAAGAAAAAGGGCTCAATACCCATTCTAAATGCCGTGGCAAAAAGAGTCATAAACAAAGCCAATTTATAGCAAGCAGCGTATTTACCCAGTTCACTGGCTGCAAAAGATACAGGTAGTAGTTTGGCTAATAAAATCTTGTCAAACACCTCATTAATGGTAAAAGCCACCCCAGCAATCATCACAGGAAGTGCGTAACGAATCATGCGTTTGAACAAGGCAGTGTCAAAACCAAAACGCAGTCCTTTGTACTGACCAGAAAGCCAAATAAAAGTACTGGCAGAGGCTATGGTATTGGCAATAAATATATAGGCAATCTCAAAATTAGGCCTGTAAAAACCCCCTAGCCATTGGCATATGGAGGTGCTGTTTTCAAGGGTTGAGGCTCCGGTCAAAGCGGCATCGGCTCCAAGAGCCAAAGAAGCATTTACAGAAGCATCTATAGGGCCCTCTAAGCCAGACCAAAAGGGCAATCCCACCAAAAACAATATATTGAGGCCTAAATTAAGTCCTACATTGGCTGTTTTTAATAGCGCATACTTCATAGGGCGTCCTTCTGCCCTTAGTTTGGCAAAGGGTATCACCACAAGGGCGTCTAAGCCCATAATAGCAATGGCATAACCTAAGTATTCCAATTTAATGTCTGTGAATGAAGACATAGAAGGCAGCGCCATGGCGGCTATTAAAACAAAAACAAAGGTGGACGCTACAATAGACCAAAGCGAAGTAGACACTACCTTTTGCCTGTCGGGGGCGTTGGTGTAAAACCTAAAAAAAGCGGTTTCCATCCCATAAGCCAAGAGCACATTAAAAAGGGCAAACCAGGAAAAAATAACGGTCACCTCACCAAAACCGGCAGTAGCCAAAATATTTGTATAGAGCGGGAGTAGCAAGAAAGACAACATTCTTGGCAGCACAGTCGCTATTCCATAGACAAAGGTCTGGGCAAATAATTTTTTAAACAAGCTGTGTTCGTTTGGGCCTAATGGCAAATCGTTGGGTTTAAAAATACAAAAACCCCAGCAAGCTGGGGTTTATTTGTGTATTATTTATCGCTAATACCCTGTAAAAAAAGTGTTTAAGACGGGGTAAAAAATTTAATCGTTTAAAGCCTCTGCGCCCCCAACAATCTCTAAGATCTCATTGGTAATAGCTGCCTGACGTGCTTTATTGTACGTTAATTTCAATTGATCTCTAAGGTCTGTAGCGTTGTCCGTAGCCTTGTGCATGGCGGTCATTCTAGCGCCGTGCTCAGAGGCAAAAGAATCTCTTATTCCTTTGAAAAGCTGCGTTTTTAATGCTTTTGGCACCAATTCACTCACAATTTCAGCCTTTCCAGGTTCAAAAATATAATCAGATTCTGCCGCAGCGCCAACCACAGGGACAATCGGCAAAAATTGTTCTGTTGTAACTATTTGTGTTGCTGCGTTTTTAAATTTATTGTAGATCAAAACAATTTTGTCGAACTTCTCCGTAGCAAAATCTTCCATTAAACGGTCTGCAATCTCACTGACGTTAGCGAAAGTAAGGTCCTCGTAAATGGCGCTTTCGTTGGACACCAAAGGAAAATCTTTCCCCAATATGTCTGCAGATTTTTTGCCCACTGCCATCACAGAAACTGCTTTTCCAGCGTAGGCACCTTTGGCTAAGGACTGTGCTTGTTTAATGACGTTGGTGTTAAAAGCACCACAAAGACCACGGTTAGAAGTAATAGCCACCAATAGGATTTTGTCTTCCCCACGAACGGCTGCATACTTGCTTGCGTCTGAACTTTCAATACTACCACTCAAAGACTGTAATAAATCTGTAAGGGTGTCTGAGTAAGGACGCATGGCCGTAATAGCATCTTGTGCTTTTTTTAGCTTCGCCGCAGACACCATCTTCATGGCAGAAGTGATCTGCATGGTAGAAGATACTGAGGCTATTCTATTACGTATTTCTTTTAAGTTTGCCATGTCTGGTTTTCCTTAGTTTGGCTTAGTATTTAGCAGATAATTCCTCACAAACCGCTGCAAGCGTGTCTGTCACCTCATCTGTTAATTTTCCTGCTTTTAATTGGTCTAACACATCCCTGTGTTTCGCATTTAAATACTCAATATAGGCTGTTTCAAAAGCTTTGATTTGGTCTACAGGTACCTTCTTTAAAAGGTTTTTAGATCCTGCATAAATAATCGCTACCTGATCCTCTACAGTGAAAGGGTCATTTTGAGCCTGCTTTAAAATCTCTACGTTTCTACGTCCTTTTTCAATCACGTTTAAAGTAGCCGCATCTAGGTCAGAACCGAATTTAGCAAATGCCTCTAATTCTCTAAACTGCGCCTGGTCCAACTTAAGCGTACCTGCTACTTTTTTCATAGATTTAATCTGAGCGTTACCCCCTACCCTAGATACCGAGATACCTACGTTAATAGCAGGACGAACCCCTTGGTTAAATAAATCTTGCTCCAAAAATATCTGACCATCCGTAATAGAAATTACGTTGGTAGGAATATAGGCAGAAACGTCTCCCGCCTGGGTTTCAATAATTGGCAATGCCGTTAGTGAACCACCTCCTTTAACGATAGGCTTTAAAGAATCTGGCAAATCGTTCATGTCTTTTGCAATGGCGTCATCTGCAATGACCTTAGCCGCACGCTCTAACAATCTTGAGTGCAAGAAGAATACATCTCCAGGGTATGCCTCACGTCCCGGTGGACGTCTTAACAATAAAGACACCTCACGATACGCAACAGCTTGCTTAGAAAGGTCGTCGTATATAATTAAAGCCGGTCTACCGGTGTCTCTGAAATACTCTCCAATAGCAGCGCCCGCAAATGGAGCGTATACTTGCATTGGTGCAGGATCAGACGCATTGGCTGCTACAATAGTAGTGTAAGCCAAAGCCCCTTTATCTTCTAATGTCTGCGCAATGGCAGCTACTGTAGATGCTTTTTGACCAATGGCCACATAGATACAGTACACTGGCTCACCAGCGTCATAAAATTCTTTTTGATTTAAGATGGTGTCAATACAAACCGTAGTCTTACCGGTCTGACGGTCACCAATCACCAATTCACGTTGTCCTCTACCTACTGGAATCATAGCGTCAATCGCTTTAATTCCGGTCTGTAATGGTTCCGTTACTGGCTGACGGAAAATAACACCTGGTGCCTTACGCTCCAATGGCATTTCGTATACCGTTCCTTCAATAGGACCTTTACCGTCTATGGGTTTTCCCAAGGTGTCTACCACACGTCCTACAATACCTTCTCCTACATTAATAGAAGCAATACGCTCGGTACGTTTAACAGTAGTTCCCTCTCTAATATCTCTAGATGGGCTTAATAATACCACCCCTACATGGTCTTCTTCAAGGTTCAATACAATCCCTTGTACACCCCCGTCGAATTCCACCAATTCTCCATACTGCACATTAGACAAACCGTATACGCGGGCAATACCATCACCTACTTGTAATACAGTGCCCACCTCATTCAAAGAGGCTTGTGCATTAAATCCTGCTAATTGATCTTTTAAAATTGCAGATACTTCTGCGGCTTTTACTCCTGCCATGTCCTAGATATTTGTAAATTCTCTTTCTAACTGCTGCAATTGAGCAGCAACACTTGCGTTGTATTGTAAATCTCCCACTCTAAGGATAAACCCACCTAAAAGGCTTGGGTCTACTAGATTGGTAATGGTCACCTCCTTATTGATTAATTTGGCTACCTTCTCTTTAATTTCTTTTTCTAGGCTTTCGCTTAACGCTACAGCCGACGTCACTACTGCATTGGCCTTTCCTTGAGCCTGCTCATATAAGTCTGTAAAAGCTACAGCAACCGCCAAGGTAAGTCCCGAGCGTTTGTTGTCTAATAATGCCTTAAAAGTATGGGCAACCAGTGGCTGTACTGCCGTAAATACCGCTTCAAATCCTGCTTGCTTTTGAGTCGCAGTCAATGTAGGGTTGGCTAGAAAAGATTTAAAATCTTCATTGCCTCCAATAATAGTAGCCATCTCTTGCATGTCTGCAGCAACCGCTTCTAAGACATTGGTCTCTTGGGCTTGTTGCAACAAAGCTTTTGCGTAACGAATGGCAGCTCTAGAGTTGGTCATAATGCTAGTTTAATTTCATATCACCGAGGGCGTCAGAAACTAATTTCTGCTGCTTGTCTCCGTTAGATAATTCACTTTTGATTACTTTCTCAGCAATGGCCACAGATAAAGTAGCTACTTGCTTCTTAATGTCTGCCACAGCCGCTTTCTTTTCAGATTCAATAGCTTCTTGCGCTTGTTGTAGCATTTTATCTCCTTCCGATTTAGCCAATTCCTTAGCGTCAGAAATCATTTTTTCTTTTAATTCACGGGCTTCTTTAAGCATGGCTTCTCTTTCTGCTCTAGCTTCTTTTAATAACTGATCGTTATTTGCCGTTAAGCTTTCCATGTCTTTTTTAGCCTGTGCAGCACTATCTAGTGCATTTTGAATACCTTCTTCACGTTCTTGTAAAGCGTCAAGAATAGGTTTCCATGCAAATTTTACCATCAGTAAAATAAGGGCTATCAATAAGATAGAAGACACTAAAAATAGGCCTGGTGAAAAATCGTTTAATAAAGTTTCCATAAAAAAGGGTTTGCTTTTTTTAATTTAAAAAACACCCGCTACGGCCAATCGCCGCAGCGCGTGAAATCTTTTTCAAAAGTTCTTATTTTCCTAAGAACAATGCACCAAAGGCCAAACCTTCTAAAAGTGCTGCAATGATAATCATGTTAGTTGAAATTTTACCGGCTGCCTCAGGCTGACGCGCAATACCTTCCATTGCTTTTCCTCCGATTTGTCCTAATCCAATTCCAGCTCCAATAACGATTAAACCTGCTCCAATTAAGTTGTACATAGTAAATGATTTATATTAAATTAAAAAAACGCTTTTTACAGCTTTCGTTTTTGTTTTGATTAATGATGGTCGTGTTCTGCTACTGCCATTCCAATAAAAAGAGCAGAGAGCATGGTAAAAATATAGGCTTGTAAGAAGGCTACTAGCACTTCTATTAATGTGATGAAAAAAGACAAGACAAAAGACAAAGAGGTAGCCCCTACAACACCTAATGTTTCTCTTAGGGTAAACATAATAGCAATTAAACTCATCACCACAATGTGTCCTGCAGAAATGTTGGCAAACAAACGCACCAACAAAGAAAAAGGTTTAATCACTAAGGCCCCAGCCAATTCAATAATAGCCAAAACAGGTCTTAGCAAATAAGGCACCCCTGGCATCCATAATATATGAAGCCAATAATCTTTGTTCCCGCTCGCGGTGTAAATCACTAAGGTCAATACCGCTAAAGCAGCAGTCACAGCCAATTGGCCCGTAACATTAAACCCTAAAGGGGTTAGCCCCACTAAGTTTAAACTCCAGATGAAAAAGAACACTGTCAATAGGTATCCTGTAAACTTTCTATATTTTTTCTCACCAATATTCGGTCTGGCAATTTCATCTCTTACATAAATCACCAATGGCTCTAATACCCTACCAAAACCTGTAGGTACTTGTTTTGTTCTGTACTGTCTTGCCAAAGAAGAAAAAGCCAACAACAACAACAATCCTATCATTAAAATTCCCATAACACTTTTGGTGATGGAAAGGTCTAGGGTCTGTGTGGCGTTTATTGGGTGGTGCGCTTCATCAAAAGCAACTTCCTGAGCCCCTTGAGATAATTCGTATATTTTGCCGTGAAGTTTTACTAAGTTTAGTCCCTCTTTTTCAACCAGTACATGCCCGTTGTCGTCATGATGGAAAGCAGAAGACATGAAAGTGACTATTCCCTGGCTTGTTTTTACAATGACCGGTAATGGAAAACCAAAGTGGTGTCTTTCCCCTTCGCTATCTGAATATGAAAAAAGGCTAAAATCATGAGAATCTTTAATGTGGTGTAAAATATATGCTTCCACCTCACTTTTAGTGTCAACAATCCCTCCCTCTTGTGGGTCTGTATTGGCATACGAAACAAAAGTAGTCAAGAACGCTAATACCAATATGGCAAAGATGTGGCGGTATTTTGTGGCTTTATTCTTCATGAAAATATAAAAATAGACGCTAAAAAATTTTGCGCAAATGTAAGCATATTCTATAAAAAACAAACCCTATTTACAGATTAAATCTATGAAGGAGGGGATTGCTTGAGCATTTTGGAAAGAAATAAAACCTCTGCCGCTAAAAAAAACAAAACAGGAAAAAGAATATTGGCTTTTTCTTGAAGGCTAAGGGAGAGCCCCTCTAAAAATAAGAAAGGAAATGATTTGTAAAAAAACACCCCTTTTAACGGGATCCCAAACAGGTACAAAAAACCCACATAGTCTTTGGTTTTGGAGTTTTTAGAAAGCAAATAACATATCCCTACAACCACTGTACTGGCTATAAGGTTAAAATATAGGTGTTCTTCAAGGAGTAGCTGGTTCATGAAATATAGCTGTAAATAATTGTAGTGGGTGTAGCGTGCTGCTGCAGTGGCCTAATGTTTTGGCGGTATTTACAGCTTTGGACAACACTTTATTGGGCTTTGGCTTGTTTGATCATGGCGTAAATGGCTAGCGCTATAGACAACAAAGTGAGGCTTATTTCTAAAAAACTCCATTGCATTTTTTGATCCAACCAACGGCCCAATAAGTTTCCCCCATAAATGGTCAAACCCATCTGAATACCCATTCCTGACACTTTTGCCAAGGCCTTTAATGGGTTGTCATTGGGTTTTTTTTCTGGAGACATGGGGCGGTTTATAAGGGTGTCTTATTAATTTTCACCAGGGTAACTTAGCCGTTATTGGCCATGGAAGACCCAGATTGTTCTGCCGTTTTTGCATCTGGATGTAGTGCAGACACCCCTTTAGGCCTCATGCTACACTTGGCATTAAACACTGCGCCTGGGCTTATGGCTAGTTTTTGCGTATAAATCTGGCCTTCTATTTTAGCGGTTTCTTGTAAATTCAACAATTCAGAGACTTCTAATTCTCCTTCAAAACCTCCAGCAATGTCTGCCTGAACACAAGAGACATTTCCAGTAATTTTTCCTGAAGCGCCAATAACTACTTTTCCTGTAGTACTCAGGTTTCCCTCTAACACACCGTCTATTCTAAAGTCTGCTTGAGAAGAAATATCTCCTTTAATATGGGTGTTGGCTTCTATTCTATTGGGTTGGCTGCCCTGATCTTGCCCTTTTTTATTTTCTGAAAACATGGCTTTTTTTTCTTTAATACCCTCCCTATTGATCTGTATCTAAAGACTCCATTAAATACTTGCGATAGCCTGCAATGTTTTTATAGAGCTGTAAAATTTTATAGTGAGATCCTAAAACTACAAAAATCTCCTGGTTTTTTAACGCTTTGGTTTTAAAATAGGGGTGTTTGGCCAAGCCTAAAGCGGCTGCCTTGTCTTTTATTTTGGTGATTACGTAAAATGTTTTTCCTGGCGAAAACACTTCTCTACTCAAGGAAAGTGTGGGAAACAACGACTCAAAATCTTTTTGGTAGGTGGTCCAGGCCAAGGAATCATAAGGACTTTCGTGCAGTAAGGCCACATAATGTCTGTCTGCTTTAGGCAATTGGTCAAAGCGTGCATTGGGGGGTGCGGCTTCAAAATGATCCAAACTATTTTGGGCCTGTATGGCCACAGGGGTCTTAGAATATTTTTCCTGTAAATCCTTTAGGGCGCTCTTGTAGGCCGAAAGGCCATACAGGCGCCCGATGGTATTTGCTTGAACCAAGGCAATGGGTGCCCCCTTAGGATCTTCTAATAACTCAGACAGCCACTGCGTACTCTCTTGAAGCACCTTGCTGAAGTCTTGTGTTTCAAAAGAAGCCAACAAGTCCGTGTATCGGGTGTTAAATTCAGCCTCTTTTTGGGTGCCTAAAGATGGGTTGAGCAACACTTTGGCGTAATCAGAGTCTGGATGGTTTCTAATAATCCTGTCCCGCAACACTGCAGCGTTTATGTTTCCCGCTTCACTGTAAAGCATATAAAGGGCGTAGAGGGTGGGGACTAGGATTTTTGGCGTAGCGGGTTTGTCTACCAAAGTACCCCAGCGGTCCGCTGCAAGATCTGGTCTTTTAAAAAAGTCTAGGTACAATTTACCCGACTGATAATTCCCTTCTTCCCAGAGCGTATTTAAGGCATCAATGGCTTGATTTTCCTTGGGAATACCGTCCAAATAAGTCGCTTCTAATGCGGCCCATTCTTCTGCTGTCTTAAGGGGTTTTGGAGCAGAAGTCTCCGTGAGTAACCCTTTGTTTGCCTTATCTAAACTGCCTTTATCTGGCACTTGAGGAGCGGTATTCGCCGCCATGGTTTTTGGGCTAATGATCCAACGCCAATTGTCTGCCAAGCCACGGTCTCCCCACTGCTGTTCAAACACTTGCTTCCCTCTGGACAAGCTGGTGGCATTGTAAAAATAAAAAATCGATGGCCTGCCCATATCTTTGGTGGCTGAATTGGTTGTGTTGCTGTTGGAGGCTGAATTGTTTGTGTTTTTATTGGATTTGTAGGGCCTCGCTAAACCCGATTCAAGTCCATTATTTTGTTGAGATAAATAGTCTAGCTGCAACAATGAATCTTTGCGTTTGGCGGTGTTAATGATATTTTGAACAAAAGCCTTTTGGTCCACTGGAGACAAGGTAGCGAGTTTTAACAAACTGTCAGAATCCCTAATTTGCTTTTCGTAATACACCAAATCTTCAATGCCTGATAGCTTTTTGACGGTTCTATAATAGTCAATGCTACTTTCTGAGAGGTTTTGAGACAGGGAGTCATAGTAAAAACCCGCTGTTTCAAAACGGTCTTGATTGAAATTCACCTCAGCGATAAGTCGGTAGTTCTCTGCATTTCTCTTAGCATCTTGGCGGGTAGCTCGCAGCGACTTATTGGCATAAACTACTGCCAGAGAATCCCTGTTTCTGGCTTTTAACAATTGGCTTTTTTCAAAGTAAATACGGTCTAAAAAACTTTCGTATTCCCAGTTGTCCTCCATATTGGTCAAGGCACCAATAGCTTCCTTATCTGTATTGCCTGCCTTGGCCTTTAAAAACAAAATCTGGAGCTTGGATTGCACCAAGAATATGGGCGAAATTCTACGGTTGAGTGACACTACTTTTTCATAGGCCCACAGGGCAGAGTCTTCTTTTTGTTGTGCCTGATACAATTGCCCCAAGAGGTAGCCGTATCTGGCTTTTTTTAAGGGCTTTTTACTAAAAGCTTGGGCTCTTTTCAGGTCCCAGCTGGCAGAATCTATCTGTTGTAAGTCTAAGTGCGCTTGGGCTCTTGTGGCATAGGCATCGGCCAAAATTTGGCCTTTTAATTTTCGGTATTTTAAAAGCCTATTAATATTTTCCAGCGCTATGGCCTCATTGCCTAGCCTGAGGTTAGTTTTCTCTTTCCACACCCTCACTTCGTTGAGCTTATTACTGGCCGGATACCGCCTAATAATATAATTAAAGGCTTCCAAGGCGGGCACAAAGCGTTGGTCGTAATACCTGGCCCTGCCTAAAAGTGCGTAAGCCGCAACCATTTGATCGTTTTTCTCTTCGCCTTTAATGACCATATCGTGTTTGGCTATGGCCTTGGCGGCTTTCTGCTCGGCAAGTGCAAAGGGGCTTTGGACATTAACTGAGGCTGGTTGGTTGGTGTATTTGGGGGTAAATCGCTCTATGGGGAGGGGTTCCCAAAAATTTTCCTGATAACCGTCCTGAAGCCCGTCCCAGGCTTGCTGAAACGCCATTTCTCCATTAAAAACCACATTGAATTTGCTATTCAGGGCGTGCCATTCTCTATTGATGAAACGGTCTTTTTTAGTGGAACATCCGCAGAATAACAAGGTAAAAAAACACAAAAACCCATAGCGATACAGCCGCCTATAAAAAGCAACGATATGGTTTCCTTCAGAAACAGAGGTCTCTATATGAACGGATTGGGTTTTCATAAGGCAGGTACAAACCTAAAACTAAAAAAGCGGTGTTTTGGTATGTATGGGCCTAAAATTATTTTTCTCCTTCTTCAGCGACTCCCTCAGTAGCTATTGCTGGACTACTTCCCTCCAAATGAGCATTTTCTGAAGGGACAGATTCTGGACTTTCTGTTTCAAGGTTTGGGCGCTGTGCAGCACCTGAGAAATAGGCTTCCAATTCTTTTAAAGTCGCTGGCGCTGTGACAATATCCTTCACTATTTGTCCTTTTTCTAAGACTACAATACGCTCACACACCTCGGTAACATGCATTAGATCATGGCTAGACACCAATACGGTAACGCCTGAGCTTGCTGCCAAATCTTTAATAATACCTTTGAGTCTAATTTGGGTGGTTGGATCTAGGTTGGCAAAAGGCTCGTCTAAAATAACCACTTCTGGAGATCCTATAAAGGTCGCTACAATCCCCACTTTTTTCTGGTTCCCTTTAGAAAGGTCCCTTAAGTATTTCTTTTGCCCAAGGATCTCTCCATGAAAGAAATCTTCAAAATTAGACAGTAAATCAGACACCTCTGCCTTGGATTGGCCCCTGAGTTCCCCAATAAAATAAAAATATTCTTCTGGGGTTAAATAGCCAATCAAAAAACTCTCGTCAATAAAGGCTGCCGTAAAAGGCTTCCAGTCTTCAGAGGTGTTTACCACCACACCATGAGAATCTATATGCCCTGTGCTGGGCTGAATAAGGTCTAACAATAAACTGAAGAAGGTGGTTTTACCGGCTCCGTTGTTCCCTACAAGGCCAAAACTTTGACCTTTTGGAATGTCTAAATGTGGGATGTTTAAGACCGTTTGGTCTTTATAGGTCTTGGAAAGTTCGTGAACAGTGATCATATCTGAGCGGTTTATATTGTCTGGTTAAAGCGGTGAGGCCTGTTGTCTTTTGTTGCTTTTTTAAACCCTCTTGCGAAGGGAGTATGACTATTTAAGGGGTCTGCTTGTAAGCGGCTAGGGTTTTGTACTTCTCGTCTTTGTATACTTTTTCTATAATACTAAAAACTTTATTTCTAAATAAATACCCCAATACCCCCGCGAAAGCTACGGAAGCAAAAGCCAATGTTTCAGAAGCAAATAGTGCTACTACCCAGTAAATGGCTAAGGGAAGTAAAATTTTAGGAACGGTCAATAATAGGGTCTTGGCATTGAAAGACTGTTTGTCTCCAAAGGCTTTCTTTCCTGAAGCCAAATCTATAGGCGTTTTAATATAAGCGCCACCCCAAAGGACCAAGTAACCATTAATACCAATATTATAAATTCCGCCCACCAATACAGCCAGGTAAGCGTTCAAGCCAAAATATAAATAAGGTATTGCGAGCAACATACTCGCAGCGGTAGCTATTACAATTAAATACCATTTCGCTTTAATGTAGTCTTGATATTTTATGTTCTGACTCATCATTAATGGATAATATGCGGAATCCCAGCTGGGCACAAATTGGCCAAAATTGAATAAGAAGCCTCCTGAAACAAATATCCCTGCAAAAATTTTCCAAACTGGACCATCATATACTTCAATGGCGCCTGTAAAAAAGAGCAGGCCATAAAATAAAAAGAAAAGCCCGCCATAAAGGGCCATTTTAGAGCGCTTGTTTCTAAGAATTAGGCGAATGTCGTTCTTTATAAAAGTCCCTAAATTTCCAAACCTATTTAAAAAGGCATACTCTTGGGTACTCGCTTCTTCTTGCTTGGTCGCTAGACCGGCGTCTAAGTACATATTTGTTCTAAAATACCCGAAAGCGGCCCTAGACAAAACACCTAATAAAGCGAGCGGAATAAGACAAGCCAATGGATTACTTCCCAACAAATCAAAGAAAGGGGCAGTGTATAAAGTGACGTCAAACCAGCCAAAGAAATGGGCGGCCCCCAATGCGACAAAAGTGGCTACAAAGGCATAAAATACCCCAGACATATTATTGATCAGTACATTAATATAATTGTTCGCATAAATAAGTGCTGCCATGCCTAGGTGCCAAAACAGGACCTCCATAGCGGGGTAGTCTTTGCTAATGAGCACAATGGAAAAAGGCAAGAAGAAAAAAGCATGGGACCAGTTAAAAAAAGACACCACAGTCTTTAACAAAGAAAAACGCACCACCTGATTTTTGGTGAGTGGCACATACAAAAAGGGCTTAATGTTAGTCACTGGCATTTTTTGTAAGGAATACCTAAAAAGCATGTCAAAAGCCAAATAATAAATCATATACCTATTGACCACTTCAAAAGGATCGCCCAATTCCATGTCTTCAATAATAAAAAACACCCCCACTCCAAGGCCTAAAAAGACCGCCATAAAATACAGTGCACCAAATCCCATCAGGATTTTCATGGCTAAATTGGTCTGGAAGGAGGCTGCCCTAATAAAGGACTTCCATTCTAAAGAAATAAATTGTAACATCATGCTTTAAAATTATTACTTTTTTTATTGGTAGGCAATGTAGCGCTTTTGTTACAAGAAATGAACGACTGCTTTTTTAAACCCCTTATAATGTGTAATTTTGCTTGAAATTTTTGTTATGACCCATTTTTATCCCCTAAACGTTTCTCAAGTAGATAATTTAACCACCCAATCGGTGGCTATTAGCTTTGAAATTCCCGCTGATTTACAAAGCAATTTTGCCTTTAAGGCGGGGCAATATATTACTATAAAACACACCATTCACGGAAAAGAAGTGCGTAGGGCCTACTCTATTTCTTCTGCCCCTGTGGTATCTGGTCCACAAAATTCAGTGACGGTAGGAATTAAAGAAGTGGCTGGCGGTGCCTTTTCTCCTTACGCGAACCGCTACATTCAAAAAGGCGATATCTTAGAAGTGATGCCCCCTCAAGGGCGTTTCTTGTACGAGCCTACCACGGCAGCAGTCCACCATCTGGGCGTGGCTGCAGGAAGTGGAATTACGCCCATACTCTCTATTGCAAAAAGTGTCTTAGCCAGTGGCCCTGAGCATAGTTTCACCCTAATTTACGGAAACAAATCTCCACAGGACGTCATGTTCTCTAATGAAATTGAAGCCCTACAAACCGCCTATCCTACCCAGTTTAAAGTACAATGGGTGTACTCTCAAGCCAAAGAAGACCAGGCGCTATTTGGAAGAATAGACACCGCTGCCATTAATTATGTGCTCAAAAATACAGACACAGCGCCATTTGATGGTGCCTACCTCTGTGGTCCAGAAGGCATGATCAAAACAGCTACAGAAACCTTAGAAAAAGCGGGCTTGTCTAAAGACCATATTCACTATGAACTGTTTACGGTCGCTACAGAAAGCACCTCTGATTCAGGGGAAGCCGCTTCTGGTGGCGCTTTGGCTGTAGGTAAAATAGCGGTAGAAGTGACTGTAGACGGAGAGACGGCCTCACTAGAAATGGATGCCAAAACCATCTTGCTAGACGCTATAATCAAGGCAGACATAGACGCGCCCTACTCTTGCCAGGGAGGGGTTTGCAGCTCTTGTATCTGTAAAGTGACCAAGGGATCTGCCACCATGATCAAGAATCAAATTCTCACAGACAGCGAGATAGCAGACGGACTAGTACTTTCCTGCCAAGCCATGGTGACCAGCACAGAAATTGCCGTAGATTTTGACGACGTTTAAACACGCCTATTGTATTCATATACACCTTATTTAATTGGCTTGCTACATGCAGGCCTTTTTTTTAGAAAACATTCTGGGACTATTTGGCCCCTTTTTAGTAGCTTTAAACAAAAAAAATGAAAACATTACTTTATACTATTTGCATGGGAGTAACACTAATGCTCTCTGCACAAAACAACCCTACTGCTATGAATTTATACGACATTGCCCTTCAGGACATAGACGGAAACGCTATGGACCTCTCTGCCTACAAAGGCAAAAAAATCCTATTTGTAAACGTGGCCTCTAAATGTGGGTTCACCCCACAGTACGAAGACTTAGAAAAAATGAGCGCCTTGTACAAAGATAAATTGGTGGTGATAGGCCTTCCTTGCAACCAATTCATGTCTCAAGAGCCAGGAAGCAACGAAGACATTAAGGAATTCTGCTCAGCCACTTATGGGGTTACCTTCCCTATGACAGACAAAATAGAAGTAAAAGGCCCAGGCCAACACCCGCTGTACAAATGGCTTACCAACAAAGCCCTTAATGGCAAAGTGAGCTCTTCTGTAAAATGGAACTTCCAAAAATATTTGGTAGACGAAAACGGCGCCCTTATAGACTACTTTTATTCTACCACCAAACCCATGAGTGACAAGATTACCAAGTATTTGTAAGTCAATAAAATCTCAAAGCAATGGACAACAATTATTACGACCCAGCAGACCTTAGAAAATTTGGTAAAATCTCAGAATGGGCGCCAGAATTGGGCGAGAAATTCTTTGATTACTACAACAGTGTTTTTGAAGAAGGGGCCCTTTCTGCCCGTGAAAAATCGCTCATAGCCCTAGCGGTAGCTCATGTGGTTAAATGTCCTTATTGTATAGACGCCTACACCAAAGATGGACTTCAAAAAGGGATTACCAAAGAAGAGATGATGGAAGCCGTTCACGCAGGAGCCGCAATTGAAAGTGGCGCCACCCTAGTACACGGTGTGCAAATGATGAATAAGTACAACAAACTCTCTATGTAATAAAGGCCCGCAGCCTTTTGTAAAACCCTATGGCAACCAAATCTCTAAAAGCGGCAGGCCACCAATTGGCGCAAACCCAAAAACAATTAGACCTCCTTCAATCGGGGCCTTTTAAAGATGGGGACCTGCCTTTATTTAAAGACAAAATAGCGCAAAGTGGACAATTCCCGCTAAAAGCTAAAAAATTAGAGATCCTTCAGATAAATTTGGGCTATATGTGCAACCAAGTCTGTGCCCACTGCCATGTAGACGCAGGTCCGGACCGAAAAGAAATCATGACTCGGGAAACCATGCAGCAATGTTTGGACGTGATTGCCCAAACAGGGGCCCATACCTTAGACCTAACGGGTGGCGCCCCTGAGATGAATCCTGATTTTAGGTGGTTTGTAGAAGCGGCATCGGCCGCAGGCGTAATAGACTTTATTGTCCGTTCTAACCTCACCATTATTAGGGCGAATAAAAAATACCACGACCTGCCTGAGTTTTTTGCTAAATACGGCATTCATGTGGTCTCTTCTATGCCCCATTATACCAAGGGAAAAACAGACAAACAAAGGGGAGACGGGGTGTTTAACGCCTCCATTGAAGCCTTAAAAATGCTCAATAAGGTGGGGTACGGCATGCCAGGATCTGACTTAAAACTAGATTTGGTTTACAACCCTTCTGGCGCCTATTTGCCAGGAGACCAAGCAGCTTTAGAAAAAGACTTTAAAAAAGCCTTAGACACGGACTTTGGCATACAATTCAATGCCTTATTTGCCATTACAAACCTGCCCATTTCACGCTTTTTAGACTATTTGGTAGCCTCTGGAAACTACGAGGATTATATGTATGCCTTGGTAGACGCTTATAATCCGGTGGCTGTCGCTGGTGTCATGTGCACCAACACCCTTTCTGTGAGTTGGGACGGCTACCTTTACGACTGTGATTTTAACCAAATGTTGGGACTTAAAGTAGCTTCAAAAGCACGACACATAAAAGACTACGACACTTCCTTATTGGAAGGGCGCGAAGTAGTGATTTCTCAGCATTGTTACGGCTGTACGGCTGGGGCTGGGAGCAGTTGCCAGGGGGCTGTGGCATAAAATTTCTGAAAGCCTAAACTTTTTGGCCTAATCGGCCAATGCTTCTCTTAACAACGCGCTCATTTTCTCTGCTACGGCTGCGGGAGCTATACTTTCCATAACCTTTTCGTATCCCTTAGGCACTTCTTTTCCAAAGACAGATGTAGGGAGTCCCGGGTAGGTGATCCGGTCGGATAAGAGGCGGTTTTTTTCTGTTTGAAAAACAGGCGCAAAACCAGCATAAGGGTGTGTGTTTCCCCAAAGCGTGAGGGTAGGCACAGCATACATGGCCGCTAAATGAGCATTCCCGGAATCCATAGCCACCATAAAATCTAAGTGCGCAATCACTTGAAGCTCTTGCTCAAAAGAAAGTGACAAGCCATGACTGCTATGGGGAAATTGTTTGCAAAGGGCTTTGATTTTTGGGGTTTCTACAGGACCACCGCCAAAAAACACAAAACGAATCTCTTTTTGGTCTTTGCCCGCCAAACGGCTAAAAATTTCTAAGGCCTGAATCATAAGGTCTAGCGGATACTGCTTGCCCTTATGAGCGGCAAAAGGGGCTACGCCAATGGTGGTGAAATTGGATTGATCTGCCCCAGTAGTTTCTGGTTTTTTTGGTGGCTTGGACAATACAGTGCTTGGGTCTAGAGTGATTGGGAAGCCTAATTTTGCAAACACCTCACCATAGCGAATACTGCTGTGTTTAAGGGGCTTGAATATTTTATTCTCAAGTCGGGTTAAGGCTTTTTTCTCCGCCCTCCCTTTATCTATTCTGGCATATTTGTGTCCGCTTAAAGACAAGAAAAAACACAAGAGACGGGAACGCAATACGCCGTGCAAATCTGCAATGGCTATAAAACCTTCTTTTTTTAAAAATTGGCTGAGGCGCCAAAGGCCTATTATCCCTTTATGAATGCCTTTGGTCTCTACTGGGACCGTTTTTAATCGAGGAATGGAGGCAAATATGGGTACCCATTTCGCTAGAGTGAGTAAGGTAACCGAGAGTTGGGGGTGTTGTTTGAGTAGCGCGTTTAAGACGGGTGCCATAATGGCTACGTCGCCCATAGCAGAGAGGCGTATGACCAGTACATGCTGTTCTACTAATGGCCTACTTGCTGGCTCTGAGAACTGGGTTAAGCTCATTGTCGTTGTACATTTTCATTTGCTTATATACCTTCATATACTTGTCACCCTGCTCAAAGTCTAAGAGTAACTGGTCTATGGCCAAGCAGAGGTCTTCTTTTTGAGTGAGCAGCACTTCTAATTTCTCTTGGCACTGCGCAATATGGTCAGAACTGGCGTCTTCCCTAAGTACCTCTTCCCTCATATGATATACTTTTAATGCCAAAATAGAAAGTCTGTCTACCGCCCATGCAGGGCTTTCTGTGTTAATGGTAGCAGCGGCTGTGGCAGCCACATCCTTGTACTTCTCATAGAAATAACTGTCTATATACTCTACTAAATCGGTGCGTTCTTGGTTGCTGGCGTCAATCTTTCTCTTTAACGCTAGGGCGCCTACTGGGTCTATAGCGGGATCTCTAATCAGGTCTTCGAAATGCCATTGAACAGTGTCTATCCAATTTTTTTTATACAACAAATGGGCAATTTCTTTGGTGTCGTGTGGGTTGTGGAATTCCTGATCTACACGATCTATAAGGTGGTATTTTTCTATGCTCTCGTTAAATATTTTCCAGGCAGTTGCAGCAAACATATTCTTGTGATTTTAGGCAAAGGTACCCATTTAATTTTGAACCAAATAAGCGATCAATCCCCAAAGTGGTGCGCTTAAAAAACCCCATAACAACAACTCTTTTTGCCAAATTTTAGGAAGTAATTCCGTGGTATTACTCCACAAAAAGGCCATGGGGAAAAAACCAAATAACAAGGCGCTGTAATCGTCAAAAGGAGAAAAAAGGTAAAGTAGCCCCCCTAAAAAACCGGTCAAAGTCAGTATGGCCAGGCTGTTTTTACGGCCCAAAGAAGCCACTTTTGCGCTGGCTTTCCTACTGTAATTCCACAACAACACCAAAGCGCCACTGCCGTAAAACACCATAATTAATGGGCTTATTTTAGCAGAAAACCCCTGGGGCTGATAATTGAAAAGGTAATGGGTCTTGAAAAAGGATTCAGGATTGCTTCTAATGACAAAGCCCCAAAGCAGTGCGGCATAGACCAAAATTGCCCATAAAATTAATGACCAATACCTCGGATTATTTTTGTCGTATATAAATATAACGGTCGGCAACAATAGGAAATAAAGCAAGGTCCAATCGTAAAAATAACTGGCCACTAAAAACCACAAACAAGCTTCAAATACTTTTTTTCTAGAGCGTTGCTTGGTCTTTAAGCTCAACAGCCTCCTAAGGCCTAAGAGAACAAAAAAATGGGCCAATAAAACCGCTGTATTCATGAAAATAGTGGAAAAAAAACCACAAAAAACCACAAAAAAGAATAAGGTATAGCTATGGGTGAGTACTAATTTGTTTCTCTTAAGAATAAAGTCAATTAAAAAGAGTACGGGAACCAAAATCCCTAAGGCTTTTAAGAAAAAACCTAGGTTTTTCATGAAATACGCCCCTATTCCCTGGTTGTCTTGAAGTCCAATACCTATAAACCCCTCGAACGAAAGAATATAAACAGCCAATAAAAAAGAAAGCAATAAAAAATTTACAGGCTTTGTTTTACTAAAAATGTGGCTTATCATGAGAAGATTTTATACTTTTGTGGCGCAAGAAGGTCTGTGATACACTTCTCAAGCATAAAGTTACGCTAAATATTAAAAATGATGGGTTTGTTTTTAAGGCTCACAATAAAATAAAAAATTATGATGGTCTCTATTTTTAAAGCAATTGAAAGCCTTTTTTTAGATTATTTGTTTTTGCCATTTGACGCTTTACGCAGTATGGATAACTGGTGGGCTTCTAACGCTTTAAACTGGTTCTTCATGAGCATTGGCGCTGCAGCTATGATCTATTGGATGCTTCAGCTAAAAAGCTTTAATGATTCAGGAGAAGAAAATAAAGACGTTTCTGCGCATTCTTATATATAAGCCTCAGGGCTTGGTCCTAAAATTATATAAAAAAAGCCCGCTTACAGCGGGCTTTTTTTTATGGCTTTCCTGAAAATGTAACTTTCCTGAAAATCAGATTCATTGTTTAGGGCTTAATCCAAATTAGACTTAGTCTAGGTCAAAACCTAAGTCTTCTCTATAATATATGTCTTTAAATGAAATGCCTTTTAATCGCTGGTAAGACTTAGAAAGGGCTTCTTTGTGATTGTCTCCAAAACTAGTTACGGCTAAGACCCTTCCTCCATTGGTTACAACGCTGCCGTTTTGAATTGTCGTTCCTGCATGAAAAACCAAGGAATCACTTGGTGTTTCTAAGCCTGAGATTTCATGGCCTTTTTCATAGGCCTCTGGGTATCCGCCAGCAACACTCATCACTGTTGTGGCTGTTCTTGGATCAATCTCTAATTGGATTTGATCCAATGTTTGGTTGGCTACTGCATTAAATACGGCAACCAAATCAATTTTAAGTCTAGGCAAGACCACCTCTGTTTCTGGATCTCCCAAACGCACATTATATTCTATAACAAATGGGTCTTCTCCCACTTTGATTAGACCAATAAAAATAAAACCTTTATAAGGCAGGCCATCCTTTTCAAGACCCTTAACAGTAGGTTCTACAACCCTTTTATGGATCTTATCCATAAAGGCGGCGTTTGCAAAAGGTACTGGAGAAATAGCCCCCATGCCACCGGTATTTAAACCGGTATCTCCTGCGCCAATTCTTTTGTAATCCTTGGCTGTAGGAAGTACTTTGTAGTTTTTACCGTCTGTTAAAACAAAGCAAGACAATTCAATGCCCTCTAAAAACGCTTCTATCACTACTGTGGTACTCGCAGCGCCAAACTTGGCGTCTAATAGCATGCTTTTTAATTCTTTTTTAGCGGTCGCCAAGTCTTCTAGTATAAGCACGCCTTTTCCTGCCGCCAATCCGTCTGCTTTTAATACATAAGGCGCTTTGAGTGTGTCTAAGAAAGCATAGCCCGCTGCCAAGTTTTCAGCTGTAAAAGCTTGGTAAGCAGCTGTTGGAATGCCGTGACGCATGAGAAATTGCTTGGCAAAATCTTTACTGCCTTCTAATGCTGCTGCGGCTTTCTGAGGGCCTATCACTGGAATATTTTCCAGGGCTGAATCTGCTAAAAAAAAGTCGTGTACTCCTAATACCAATGGGTCTTCTGGCCCCACTACCACCATTTGAATGTCATGGGCCAAAACGGCTTCCTTAATGGCTGGAAAATCAGTGACGCCAATGGCTAAATTGGTTGCTATAGAAGCCGTTCCAGCATTTCCAGGAGCTACAAACAACTGGGTTGGCGTACTGCTTTGTTTAAGCTTCCATGCGATGGTATGTTCACGCCCTCCGGCGCCTAGAATGAGAATATTCATGGGGGTAAAAATTTTTGTAAAAATACACTTTGTAAAAGAAACCCTTTGTTTCTCCTACAATTTATTTAAAATCTCTGTGTGCCTTAGCATTTAATTCTTCCGCAGGTAATGATTTAAAATAGTCAAAAACCTTGGCAATCCCTTCTTCTCTAGATACTTTCGGGGTCCAATCCAACACTTTTTTAGCCAGTGAAATATCTGGTTTTCGCTGAAGCGGGTCGTCCTGAGGCAGGGGCTTAAATACTATTTTTTGATCCGTACCGCTGAGGCGTTGAATTTCCTGAGCAAATTCTAGAATAGTGGTTTCATTGGGGTTTCCAATATTGACAGGCTCAGCATAATCAGACATGAGCAAGCTGTAAATACCTGCTACCTGATCTGAAATATAACAAAACGACCTGGTCTGGCTTCCATCTCCAAATACGGTGAGGTCTTCTCCTCGGAGTACCTGTCCCATAAAAGCAGGGACTACCCTCCCATCATTGAGCCGCATTCTAGGACCGTAGGTGTTAAAGATTCTAACAATACGGGTCTCTAATCCGTGAAAACGGTGGTAAGCCATGGTAATAGATTCCATAAAGCGTTTGGCCTCGTCATAGACGCCCCTTGGCCCTACAGGGCTCACATTTCCGTTGTAGTCTTCTGTTTGTGGGTGTACCAAAGGGTCTCCGTACACTTCTGAGGTAGAAGCCACTAAAATTCTGGCGCCTTTCTCCTTGGCCAGACCTAATAAGTTGTGGGTGCCCAAAGCCCCCACTTTAAGGGTTTCTATGGGAATTTTAAGGTAATCTATAGGACTTGCTGGAGAAGCGAAATGCAAGATGTAATCCAAAGCACCAGGGACGTGTACAAAAGTAGTGACGTCATGGTGGTGAAATTCAAAATGAGGCAAAGAGAACAGGTGGGAAATGTTTTTTAAATCTCCTGTAATCAGGTTGTCCATGCCAATGACATGAAAGTCTTTTTCTATGAAAAAATCACAAAGGTGGGACCCTAAAAAGCCAGCAGCTCCTGTGATTAAAATTCTCTTTTTTGTCAATGTTATGTGCGTCATATGGGGCGAACTTTATAAGGTCATTAAGCGGTCTTTAGTATGCTGAGCACCTCAGCCAAGGCTTCTTTCCAATGTCTCGCCTTGGGGTCTAAGGTGTTTTCTAGTACGCTGTATGCAGGGCGAGGCGCTGCTGCTGCAAAATCTTCACTGCTAATGGGTTTTACTGTGATGGGTAGATTGCTCTGTTCAAATACAGCGCCAGCCAACTGAGCCCAATGAACGGGTCCAGCATTACTGAAATGAAGTATCCCGTAAGGAAGTGATTGGACCGTAATAAGTGCTAAAAGTGCTCTGGCCAAATCAAGGGCAGAAGTAGGGCAGCCAAATTGGTCAGAAACTACTGAAATAGTCGGTTTTACCCTGGCTGAAGTTTGCTGATTTGGTTCCGATAAAAACTGCAGTCTTTCCTTTGCCAGACGCAACATGGTCTTGACAAAATTATTCCCAAAGGGACTAAAAACCCATGAAGTTCTCACAATATAGTGGGGTCCTCCATGAAGTTGTACCGCTTTTTCTCCTGCCGCCTTTGACTGGGCATAAACCCCTATTGGGTGTATGGGGTCTGAAGGCAAAAAAGGCTTTTGATCAGTGCTTTTTCCGGCAAAAACAAAATCTGTAGAGAGGTACACAAAAAGGATGTTTCTCTTGGCGCAAGCTGCTGCTAAAATCCTTGTGGCTGTTTCATTAATGGTAAATGCCGCTTCTTTTTGGGTCTCTGCAGCATCTACTGCTGTAAAAGCAGCCGCGTGAACAAAAGCCTTGGGAGCGTGTTTGTCTAAGAGCCCTTCTATAACGGAAGAAAGATTGTCTGATTGGCTTAAATCTAAGCTGCTACGGTCTAAAAAACCCCATGAATTTTTAGAAAAAAGAGGCGTCTCTTCAGTGTCTAAGACGTGCCTAAGAGACTGTCCCACTTGTCCAGAAGCACCGCTAACTAAAACCGAGTACATAGGGCTTTGTGTGCTCATTAAAAAACATCTTTTAATAAGGGAAGCGCTTGGTCTTTTTCTGATAATAGGGGCCTGCGCTCTCCAAGACCCCAGTCAATATTTAATGAAGGGTCTGCAAAATAAATACCGCCTTCTTGGTCTTTTTGATAAGGGGCGTCACAGGCATAGACCACCGTAGCTGTATTGGTCAACACAGAAAAACCATGGGCAAAACCTTTGGGAATATAGAGTTGTTTGAGGTTCAATGCACTTAATTTAGTGCGGTGGTGTATTCCATAGGTAGGTGAACCCGGCCTTAGATCTACCACCACGTCTATAATTTCACCCGCTAATACCCGAACTAATTTGGCCTGAGCATAGGCCCCTTTTTGATAGTGCAGCGCCCTAATCGTTCCTTTTACAGAGGTAGATTGATTCTCTTGAGCCACTTCAAAAGACAGCCCAGTAGCGGCATAGAAATGGGCTTTGTTAAAAGCCTCAAAAAAGGAGCCGCGGGCGTCTTTAAAAAGGTTTGGCGTTATCTCAAAACAACCCTTTAAAGGGGTTTCTATATAGGACATACCAGGAAGGATTTTACTATTCGCGTCACTTTAGTGGTGTTTTTATACATGATGCTATTGGAGGTTTCTCAATAAATTTTTTCCGTATCCGCTTTTTTCAAGCGGTTTTGCTAAGGCAATAAAAGCGTCTTTACTAATATAACCCATTTCGTAAGCCGCCAGTTCAATAGCTCCTACGCTTAAGCCTTGTCTGGTTTCTATGACTTCTACAAATTGTGCCGCATGCCGCAAAGACTCAAAAGTACCCGTGTCTAACCAGGCTATTCCAGTGTCTAACTTTTGTACGTTGAGTTTTCCCTGTTTTAAATAGGCTGTATTAACGTCTGTTATTTCTAATTCTCCCCGCTGACTGGGTTGAATGGATTTTGCGATGTTTACCACAGAAGCGTCATAAAAATATATCCCTGGTACGGCAAAATTAGAGCTGGGATTTAGGGGTTTTTCTTCTATAGAAAGGGCTTTTTGTTGGTGGTCAAAAGTGACCACCCCATAAGACTGTGGGTCTTGAACTGGATAGGCAAAAATAGTCCCTCCTTTTGGGTTTTTTGCGTTTTGTAGCAAGGCAGACAAACCGCTTCCATAAAAAATATTATCGCCTAAAATTAAAGCCACATCTGAATTTCCAATAAAGGATTCTCCTATAATAAAAGCCTCTGCCAATCCATTTGGCGCCTCTTGCACCGCATAAGAAAACTGACAGCCCAAAGCTGTTCCGTCTCCCAGCAACTGTTTAAAAAGTGGCGCGTCTGTAGGGGTGGTAATGATTAAAATTTCTCTAATACCCGCATACATGAGGGTAGAAATAGGGTAGTAGATCATGGGTTTATTGTACACAGGCATGAGTTGTTTGCTCACCGCCAATGTTATGGGGTGTAACCTGCTTCCGCTTCCGCCTGCTAAAATAATACCTTTCATTTTATTGTTTTAAACGGGTTTTAGGCCGCTATTTGGCGCCTCAAACCCTAGGGCTAAAATAACACTTTCTATTCCGATTTGTATTGGTTTTCATAATAGGATTGATACGCACCAGAAGTAACCTGAGCCAACCAATCTGGATTTTCTAAGTACCATTTTATAGTGGCCGCAAGCCCCGCTTCAAAAGTATGGGCCGGGGTCCAACCCAAGCTTCGCTCAATTTTACTAGCGTCTATAGCATACCGAAGGTCGTGTCCGGGACGGTCTTTTACAAAAGTAATGCGCTTTTGAGAGGTCCCTTGAGGATTTCCAATGGCTGCATCCATTTGGTCGCACAGCAGGCGAATAAGGTCTATATTGGTATATTCATTGTGCCCGCCAATGAGGTAAGTTGCTGCATTTTCTCCATTGTGATACACCTGATCAATAGCCAAGGCGTGGTCTTTTACAAACAGCCAATCTCTGGTGTAAAGGCCATTTCCATAAATAGGCAGGTCTTTACCTTCTAGAATATTGTGAATACAAAGCGGTATGAGTTTTTCCGGGAAATGATTGGGCCCGTAATTGTTAGAACAATTAGAGATTACATAGGGTAAACCATAGGTTTCTCCATAGGCGCGTACCAAGTGGTCTGCACTGGCTTTTGAAGCGGAATAGGGAGAATTAGGGGCATAAGGGCTTTCTTCTGTAAAGTAACCCGTAGGGCCTAAAGCACCAAACACCTCATCGGTAGAGATCTGATAAAAACGCCTTCCCTCAAAAGATTTCCAATGGGCCTTGCAAGCATTTAAAAGCGCTGCTGTGCCTTTGATATTGGTGTCTATAAAAGCCATAGGATCTTTAATGGAACGGTCTACATGACTTTCAGCCGCCAAGTGAATAACCCCTTTAATGTCGTGTTGTGTAAAAAGGCGGTCTAAAAGCAAGGGGTCCGTTATGCTGCCTTTTACAAAGGTATAATTTGGCCTTTGCTCTATGTCTTTGAGGTTTTCTAAATTCCCTGCATAGGTCAGTGCGTCTAAATTAATAATGTGGTAGTCGGGGTATTTTTGAACAAACAAACGCACCACATGGGATCCAATAAAACCAGCGCCACCTGTAATGAGTAATGACATGACTAATTGTTTAAGATTTGGGTGAGTATTTTTTCTGTAATGAGGTAAGTAGGTTTTACCCCTGTAGTACCAAGCCCTCCAGAGGCTAAAGTACTACCCGTTTCCAGTGGGTTGTCTGAGGCGTAATACGCGTAGTTCACTTCTACGTCTTCGCGAATACTTCTGCGTACTTTAGAAGCAGATTGAATGGCTTTTTGATAATGCACCCCTTCCATCTCTAAACCAATCACATTCCAAGTAGATTCATGGAAGTAAGTAAGGATGTCTTTGTTTTGAAGCGAGGTCCCTAAAACAGAAATCATAGCGCCTTCTAACACCAGTAGGTCATGGCCTTCAAAATCTGACGCACAAAGCTGGTTGGTAAAGGGATAATTGTCTGCAGATCCCTCAAAAATATGGGCATTTGGAATCATTAAATCTCCTTTTCCGCCTTCTAAAATCCCTGCTTTCCCCATGATAGAAATAGAGTGAACATCTAAAAACAAAGGTGTTTTTCTATTGGCTTTATAAGGCTTTAATAATTCGTCCATGGTCTCATAGGCCTGCTCTCCAAAGGCGTAATCCATCACAAAAATAACAGGTGCTTTTTCGGGGTCTGTAAATTTGGGCACAAAATTACTCTGTCCTAATGCTTTGGCTAGATCAAATATTTGTATGTCTATATTGGTCCCAGATTGGTCTGGAATAGCGGTCATTCCGTGTGCTGTTGCAAATTCGGTTACCTCTGCTCTAAGGGCCTCGTTTTCAGGAGCACTGAGGGCTTCGTATATGTCTAAATCAGTGCTTTTTTCAAAGGCTTTGCCCAAGGCTTTCCTTGCAAACAAAGCGTTCATTACCGAGTGCATATTTGCACTGATAATATGTAAAGGCCTGCCAATAAGGTCTTGTTTAATGAGTGACTCTTTAATGGCATTGGCCCATCTTTCTCCATGAATATGGTGCCCCAGACGCTCTCTGAGTAATGGGCTAAAAGTAATGGTGCGTTTTTCTCCTGTGGTTTCTTCTTCTATAGCCAAATTACCCAGCCAGTAGATCACTTTTAAAAAACGCTCTGGCTGTACTTTAGTCGCTAACTTTTTATGCATGTCTGAGACTTCTAGAAAAGAACGTCCCAGAAAATTAGACATATGAATTAAGGCGGTTTCGCGTTCTGCTATAGTGAGTTTTCCTTTGGCAATAGCCTCTGAAAACTTGGTCCAATCTCTGGTCGTTTTTTGACTGTCTTCTAAGTAAACACGCTTTAAAATCTTGTGTGATTCTATAAACAAGAACGTCAGGTGGGTGAGAATATCGTAAATATCCGAACGCCCTCTAGTAATTTCTACATTCATTTGTTCGTGGTCTATTCTAAAGCAATTCCTGCGCCTTTTTGGGGGCACAATGGCTTTAAAATGAGCCGCCCCATAACCTTCATCTGAGGTAAGGTTTATAAAACGACACTCCTCAATCCCTTCTGGCAAACGTTCCAATACATAAATGAGCCCGTTGAGCTCTGCTTTTTCTTCTGCTATACTCCCATAAATTTCAGGTCTGAGCTGTAGCAAAGCATTTTTTAGTGTTTCCCCAGAAACCCCCATAGGCTTGTAAAAGCCTCTATTAAATAGGTGTCTCATGGTAATATAAATACGCTCAATAGCGTTTGTGGACTCTCTGGCCCTAGTGTTTTTATTAGACATGGTCTTTAATTTTTAATAAGGCGTCTGCAATATCTCGGTCGTTGGCCAAGCGCTGCACTTTGTTTTGACCACCTAGTTTTCCTTTGGTTTTCATAAACTGGGTAAAGGCGTCTGTGGGGAGAGACGTTATTTTTAATTTTTGTAGCACCTTTCCTACAATAAGGTCTTTATAATAGCTGTTTTGGTCTTGCAAAGCCTGGTCTAAGATACTAGAAAAAATATCAAAATCTGAAGGGGCTTTTTCAAAAGCCACCAGCCACTCGTGATAAGGCAATCCGCTACTAGGCGCAATTTGAGGGGCTACCGTAAATTCCAAGACCCTAGCGTCTGTCTTTTCTATAGCTTCCTGAATGGCGTACTCCACCTCTTTGGCAATGACGTGTTCTCCAAAAGCAGAAATAAAATGTTTTATGCGCCCTGAAACTATCAACCTGTAAGGTTTTAAAGAAGTAAACTGTACGGTATCTCCAATATTATACCCCCATAAGCCTGCATTGGTAGAGAGGATTAATACATAGTTTACCCCCATAGATACTTCGCCAATAGTCAATCTTGGCGGATCCTTTTCGAAAAATTGGTCTGAAGGGATAAACTCGTAAAAAATACCGCTATTTAATAGCAATAACATGCCTTTCTCTTCTCTGAGGTCTTGGTAAGCAAAAAATCCTTCACTCGCCGGAAAAAGCTCAATGGTGTCTACTTTTCTTCCAATCAGGTTTTCAAAATTGGCCCTGTACGGCTCGTAATTAACCCCGCCGTAAATAAATAAATTAAAATTTTTAAACAGCTCTCCTACGGGTATTCCACTAGCCGCTTTCAAACGTTCAAAATACATTTGCACCCAAGAAGGAATTCCAGCAATCACACCCATATCTGCGGCAATGGTTTCCTGAACAACGGCGGCTACTTTAGTTTCCCAATCTTCTATACAATTGGTCTCCCAACTAGGCAGTCTATTGCGCTGCAAATAGGCCGGAACGTAATGGGCTGAAATTCCAGAAAGCCTTCCTGTTGGAATGTGTCCAGAGGTATCTAAAATAGGACTCCCTTGTAAAAAAATCATCTTTCTGGTCACAAAATCACTGTTGCCGCTCTGGTGTACATAATGCAGAATAGCATCTCTAGATGCTTTCACCTGTTCTTGAATAGAGGCTTTGGTAATGGGAATATATTTGGCGCCAGAAGTAGTTCCTGAGGTCTTGGCAAAGTAAGCAGGCTGCCCTGGCCAAAGCACGTCTTTTTCTCCAGCAACCACCTTTTGAACATAATCCTTTAAACCTTCATAGTCCCTTATGGGCACTTTTCTAATAAAATCCCCATGGCTTTTGATCTCGGCAAAATCGTGGTCTTTTCCAAATTGAGTCTGTGCAGCGCTTTTAATCAAAGACTTAAATACAGCCTCCTGGGTGGCCACAGGATTGTTGGCCCATTGTGCGGTTTGTTGTACGATGTATTTAGCAAATATCTTTGCTGCAAATTGTTTTAGGCCCATAGCTTAATTAAAATCTATATAATTTAGTGGGTTCACCGGCCGGTCTTTCTCCCACAATTCAAAATGTAAATGCGCCCCTGTAGAGTACTCTCCAGTGTTTCCTACAGCGGCCACTACCTCACCTGCCATAACTTGATCGCCTTGGCTTTTTAATAAGGCACCATTGTGTTTGTACACAGACAACATGCCGTTTCTGTGTTGAATCATGATCACATAACCCGTATCTGAAGTCCATTCAGAAAAGACCACAATACCAGAAGTAATGGCTTTTACTGGGGCGTCTTCTACCGCAGTAATATCTAAGGCGTAATGTTTTATTTCAGGGTCAAATCCTTGGGTGATTAAACCACTTACTGGAGGAAACAAGGCGGTTTCCAACGCATTGGTATTGCTTTCAAATAAATTGTATCGGTCTTCTAAAGCTACCCTGGCGCGTAAAATAGAGTCTTCGCGAATAGGAGTCAGTGCAATAGTGGTGGTATCTAAATTAAAAGGAAGGTCCAAAGAGTCATTCTCAATCTGGCTGGGCGCGTAATCTCCCTTGAGCACCATACGAATGCGTTCAATATACCTTTCATTGTAAGAGATTATCTGACTCAGAGAATCTGTTACTTCTGCAAGTGAAACCGCTTGTCTTCTAAGGTCTGTTGAGGCGTAACCAGGAATGTACTCTCTCAGGGACGTAAAAGCCACAAGCACAATTGTAGCCGCAATTAAAGCCACTGCAGAAAGGGTGCCTACCACAAAAACATTAAACCTAGAGAGCTTAAAAGACACCTTCTCTTCAAAGGTTTCTTCGTTTAAGACCACTAGCCTGTATTTGTAACGCCATTTGTTTTGGGAGCGCTCCTTTTTTCCTGCTTTCTTAGCCATACACAACAAAGATACATTTAGTATCACGATTTGCGAGGGAAAAATACAATCTTAGAACTTTTTTAGTACTTTTGTAAGACACAAAATTATTGATTATGATCAGTTTAATATCCTTTTTAGCCTTTGGCCCCATGCAAATTGTATTGGTAGTTCTTGTTGTATTACTCCTTTTTGGAGGAAAGAAAATTCCAGAATTAATGCGTGGATTGGGAAGCGGAATTAAAGAATTTAAAGATGCCTCAAAAGACGACGCCAAGGATGTAGATCCTAAGATTGAAGATAAAAAATAAGGGCCTTTCAGCCTTTTGGTCCTATCAAAACCCCTCCAAATTGGAAGGGTTTTTTGTTTTTATTCCTTAAGGATAGGGTGGAGGGTTTTAATAATAGCCTCTAATTCAAAGAGCGGCGTTCTCTTTTCTTTATTGGGCGCAAACACAAATCCCTCCAAAACTATTTTTCTGTCCTGGTCTGGGTCATTTAAAATATAAGCCACAAAAGGACCGGCCATAGGGTAGTTTTGTATGTCCCAAATCCCCCTGATTTCCACGCCTTTATATCCGGCAATCTCCGCAGGAGTCACATAGGGCATAAAAACTGTTTCCGTTTTCATATAGGTTGTTTTTCCAGGTACATCTGGCCCTGGAATATGAATTTTCACCACAGAATCTCTGGCAGCAACAATATCCTCAATAAAAGTGTCTGGGCTGTTAAAGCTGTTGTAGGGTAGGGCATATGCAATAATATTACTACTCCCTGAAGGAATGGCTCTATCTATCCATGCAAAGCTTTCTGTATGCATCCCCAGCCTATAGGCAGAAGGAATGTCTAGCCCAACACCCAATAAGTTCTCAATGCCTTTCTCCTGGTTTAATGAGCGCTTAAACCGCTGTTGGGTTTGCTCTATTTCCAATGCCTTAAAAGCGGTTATGAAATCTCCTTTCTTCGCTTGAAACTGCTGCATCAGATCTGCTTGGTCTAAGCCTTTTACCACGCCTATTAATTGTGGCCTAGCGTAAACATCCTTTTTAATGTGCGCAAGAGACAAACTGTCTAAACCCACCGCTAAAACTGTTCTGTTTTGCTTTACCGTTCCCTTAAAAACAGACGGGGGTATATACTGAATATGGTGGGCCGGCTCCGCCACGGCCAGTCCTTTGATAGGACTCGTGAAAGCCTTTCTAACTGAATCTCCCACGGCACTCTCCCACAAATCTTCCTCCATGACCACCAAAATAGACTGCACCTGACCAATAGATTCAGGCAGGTATTTGTAATTGGACTTTTCCTTGCAAGAAGATACTATAAAAAGAAGGACAAAGAATGGGGCTAAATTTTTCATGCGGTTTGTTTTATGGGGAACAAGAACACAATTTCAAGGTCGTTCCAGGTTTTAGTTCATTGTTCCAAATATCGTTCCATTTTTTAAGATCGTCTACACTGACTCCTTTTAGCTTTTGGGCAATAAGCCAAAGCGAGTCTCCCGCAGCCACGGTATAGGTCTTTTGATCCGCAGCAATTGAAGGGGTCTTTGAAACACTTTTTTGGGTGCTTTTTTGGCCTACGGCCGATGCGTTTTGGGTCCCACTCACAGGAAAAATTTTCGGATAAAGCGTCAACCGTTGCCCTACAGACAAGTTGTTTCCGCTCAATCTATTCCATTTTTTAATGTCAGACACCCTAAGTCCATATCGCTGGGCAATTTTGCCTAAATAATCTCCAGATTGCACCCTGTATCTAAGTGGTGCTCCTACGGTCTGAAGGGCAGGAAAAGGTTTTTTTAAAAGAGCCATTTCTGCTGCTACTGCAGCATAAATACTGTCTTGTTGTTCTATAAAAAGTGTGGTAGAGGTGCTTGGGAGTCTCAACGCCTGAGGCTTTCCTTCGATCTGAGGAATAATCCCTAATTTATAGACCGGATTCAATTGTTCAATGGTTTGCTCTGGTAAAGACAAAGCCTTAGAAAGTTGTGAAAAACTGATGGCTTTTTTGAGGTGAATGGTGTCTGTGGCGTAAGAAGCTGCAGCCGTTTTAGGCAACTCAAAGCCATGATTTTCTGCGTATTCAAACAAGTACATTGTGGTGAGCAAAGCAGGAACATAGCCTGCTGTTTCCCTTGGCAAAAAACTTCTAATGGCCCAAAAATCTTTCACACCGCCTGCACGCCTAATGGCTTTCCTAACGTTTCCTGGTCCAGAATTATACGCCGCTAAAGCCAAGTTCCAATCGCCAAACATTCCGTGTAATTTCTTTAAATACTTAAAGGCTGCTTGGGTAGATTTCAAAGGGTCTTGGCGCTCATCTACATAATTATTGACCTCTAATCCCATCATTTTACCAGTGCCGTACATAAATTGCCAGAGCCCCGTAGCGCCAACCCTGGACCTTGCTTTTGGGTTTAAAGCAGACTCCACAATGGCTAAATATTTAATTTCCATAGGCATGGAAAGCGCGTCTAATTCCCTTTCAAAAAGCGGAAAATAATAGGCACTTCTATGTAGCATTTTTTGAATTAGAACCCTTTTAGAGCGTAAATACATCTTAATAACGCCCTCTAAAGAAGGGTTGTAACGACTGTCTAATATAGTGCCCTGATCAAGAAGCGACAAACGGCTTTTTAAGCTGTCTGTGGACGGGTTAAAAAAAGCCATACTGTCTTGAGCGGAATAGCTTATATCAGGAGCTGCAACCACATGAGACGCGCTTAAAATTGAGTCTAAAACCGCTGCAAAAGCTAACGCCTCTAAGGAAGGTTTTGCAATAGTGTCTACAGCAACAAGGGCCAGAATTTCTTGAGACACAAAAACTTCTTTAGGCACAGTAGCTTCTTGAGAGACAAAGAAACTTCTTGAGACACAAAAACTTCTTTAGGCACAGTAGCTTCTTGGGCCAATAAAGGCCCAAGAAGTGTCCATAAAAATATCGCTAGATGGGGTTTTTTCATATGAATACAAATGGATTGGGCTTAGGCCATTGCCAAAATAGCGGCAATCCCAGGAAGTGTTTTACCTTCTAAGCTTTCCAACATAGCGCCTCCTCCTGTGGACACATAGCTCACTTTATCTTCAAAACCAAACTCCTTTACTGCGGCAACAGAATCTCCTCCTCCTACAAGAGAGAAAGCGCCTCTAGCTGTTGCTTTGGCAATGGCTTCTCCAATAGCAATGGTTCCTTTTGCAAAGGTTTCTATTTCAAAAACACCTACTGGGCCATTCCATAAAATGGTCTTAGACTGCGCAATGATTTCTGCAAATTGGGTCAAGGTTTTTGGTCCTGCATCTAAGCCTTCCCATCCGTCAGGAATAGCGAAAACGTCTGACACTTGAGTATTGGCGTCTTTATTAAAATCGTCAGCAGCCAATACATCTACAGGCAAATGAACCTGAACGCCTTTAGCTGCTGCTTTCTCTAAAATTTCTAGGGCCAGGGACATTTTGTCGTCTTCACAGATAGAATTTCCAACGCTTCCCCCTTGTGCTTTAATAAAGGTATAGGTCATTCCTCCTCCAATAATCAAATGGTCTACCTTATCTAGAATATTCTCTATAATGGTGATTTTAGAAGACACTTTAGAGCCTCCCAAAATGGCAGTTACTGGTTTTTCTCCACTACTCATGACCTTATCAATGGCTAGAATTTCCTTAGCCAATAGCGCACCAAAACAGCAGGCGCCTTTAAAATATTGTGCTATAATAGTGGTGGAAGCGTGCGCCCTATGGGCTGTACCAAATGCATCATTCACATAAATATCTCCTAAGCTAGCCAGTTGTTTGGCAAAAGCTTCGTCTCCAGCCTCTTCTTCCGAATGAAATCTCAAATTCTCCAAAAGCAACACGCCTCCTGGTGCCAAAGCTGCTATGGCGGCCTGGGCTTTGTCTCCCACACAGTCTTCACTAAAAGCAACAGGCACGCCCAAAACTTCAGATACCGCGTCTACAATCAAAGAAAGTGACATACTTGGGTTTACTTGTCCTTTTGGGCGTCCAAAATGACTCATCAAGACCGCTTTTCCTCCTTGCGCCAAAACGGCGTCTATAGTTGGTTTCGCTGCTGTAATTCTATTGGTATCTGTGACTTGTTGTGCCTCGTTCATTGGAACGTTAAAGTCTACACGGATCAGGGCCACTTGGTCCTTGAAATTAAAATCTGAAAGTGTTTTCATGGGGTTTTTTAAAAATTGTACAAAAACAAATATACCTAAAATAAGCCCTTTAAATAGGGCTAAAAGATAAAAATTGAACTACAAGGTTTTCGTTTAACTAAAAAATAAGTTGTATAACTATTTTTTTAGTTATAAGTTTGATTAGAATATAAAACAACCAAATATGAAACCACTCACCAACAAAGAAGAAGAAGTAATGAAAATACTTTGGTCTATAAAGAAGGGCTTTGTAAAAGACATTTTGGCTGCATATCAGGGTGGGGAAGAGCAGCCCCACTACAACACCTTGTCTACTATGGTGCGAAATCTAGAAGAAAAGGGTTATGTGAACCACAATACTTATGGAAAAACACATGAATATTTTCCGCTAATTAGCAAAGAATCTTACCGGGCGGTTTATATGGACAAAGCCATTTCTGATTTCTTTAGCGACTCCTATTCGCGACTGGTGTCACAATTTGCTCAGGAAGAAAAAATTTCTGTTAGCGAATTAAAAGAGATCATTAAACTCATAGAAAAAAACAAATAATCATGGATGCTTTCTTAGACTTTGCTTGGAAAAACACTGCCGTTTTAGGCCTGTTCTTTGTGGTGTATCGTTTTTGGTTGTATCCTAGAAAACAATTCTCCTTTAACAGGCATTTTCTGCTCTCAGGTTTATTGATTTCTGTAGTGCTTCCATTTGTTTCTATTAAAAGAATTGTACAAATTACTTGGGACCCACTCATTGCTCAAGGTCCTTTTGAGCCAGTGGCTCAAACTGCGCTAAAGAAACTGTCATTTGAACAAATTTTAATGGTGCTTATTGGCGCAGGAAGTGCCTGTGTTTTATTGTGGGTTTTATTCAAACTAGCTGTCCTTATAAGACTGCTTATTCAAGCCAAAACCATTCAGAAAAAGCGTCCAAAATTATTGCTCTCCAATGCGGTAAAGGGTCCGTTTTCATTTATAAACGCCATAGTGTTTCCCACGCATTTATACCGGTCTGAAGCTTATGAACTCATGCTTACCCATGAAAAAATTCATGTGAAACAGTGGCACTCATTAGACATACTGCTCACACATATCATTTTTGTATTCACTTGGTGGAACCCTTTTCTTTGGCGGTATAAAAAAGGCGTGGTAGAAAACTTAGAGTTTCTCACAGACCAGCTCACCGTAGCCGCCACCAAAGATTTAAAAGCCTATCAGTATATCTTACTCAAACAAACCGTGCCTTTAGACCGCTTAGGCCTGGTACACCCATTTTATCATTCATTTTTAAAAAAACGTATTATGATGCTCAACAATGAAACCAATAAAAAAAATCCATGGGCCAGTATATTACTCGCGCCGCTTTTAATAGGATTTGTATTTGCTTTTAATACAGAAGTCGTGGCTCAAATAGCCCCACCTCCACCACCAACTCCGCCAATTAATTACGACACCATTCCGCCGCCACCGCCTCCTGTAGTAGGAAAAACAAATTCTATGTTGGTTGTAAAAGGAAGCTACTCTGTTCCACCACCACCACCGCCTGTTTTTGAAAAAAGCGTTGTGTCAAATTCAAAGTTTTCTGTAAACATTTCGGCAACATCTTCCGAGAAAGAATTAAAAGAAGGCTACAAAACACTTTTTGACGAATTCGGTGTACAACTTTCTTTTAAAAACATCAAAAGAAATGCTGCAGGAGAAATTACAGGGATTAAAGCGAGCTTTAAAACAGCCTCTGGTAATAAAGGTGTTTATGCTGTAAGTGGCAACAAGCCAATCAGCAACTTTATCTTTGAGGTGTCTTTAGACCAAAATGAGCAATTAACCGAGGCGGGCTTTAAAGCCGCAAAAAGCAGCCCCAAACTAGTGAAAGGATACAAAAGCAGTAGGGTAGTAGTGATGAATGAAGACGGCGAGATTGTAACTGAAAATGTCTATGGCAGCAGCGATAAAAATGTTTTTGTGTTCCGGGGCCAAGACGCAGAAGTGGTCTCAGAAAATAGCTATAGCGCTGCTGGAGATTCTATATTCGTGATAAAAAGAGGGCGCACAGACAAAGACTCTTTAATGGTTACCATTATGGCTCAATTCAAGAAAAAAGACAGTCTAAAAAAAGGACGCAAACTTTTAAAAATGACTGTTGAAGAAATGAAAAAGGAGGCTTTAGAAATGAAAAAGGAAGTCCGTGAATTTAAAATTGAGGCCACAGCATTTCAAGAGGAAGTAGGCGATTTGTTAGAGGAAGTAGACGCTTTGTTAGAGGAAAAAGAAGAAGGAGTGGTTTCTGGGTTTTGGATTTCTGACAAAAAAGAGGTAAGCGATACAAAAACAATCAAAGATCCAAAAACAACCAAAGATCCAAAAGCAAGCAAAAATCAAAAAGAACAAAAAGACGGTTATGAAACAAAAATTGTCGTAAAAAGAAAGGCAAATAGGTGGACTGCAGACGGGAAAAATCAGCCGCTTTATGTAGTCAATGGTAAAACCTTAGAAAAGGGTGCTGATATAAAAGATATTGATCCAGACCGTATTAAAAGCATCAATGTAATTAAAGGCCAAGCTGCTAAAGAAAAATATGGAGATAAAGGAGTAAATGGCGTGATTGAAATTACCACAAAAAAGCAATAGGCTTAGCCCGGCCTTTACAAGGAGCTTGTTTTTTTAGTAATACCACTTAAATTTCATTTTAAAGCCACCGCTAGCGGTGGCTTTTTGTATATTTGAAACATGCGTTTTTCTGATGTTTTAGGGCAAGAAGGGATTAAAAGCCGTTTGCAAACTGCTATTGACAGCAATCGTTTGGCACATGCACAATTGTTTGTGGGTGCAGAGGGAAGCGGCACCTTGCCTATGGCATTGGCTTTGGCCAGGGAAGTGCTCTGCGGCGCAGAAAATTTAACGGAAGAACAGAAAAGAACGGGCCATTTAAAAATGGACCATCTAAACCATCCAGACCTTCATTTTGTGTACCCCGTTGCCGCTTCAGGCCTCGCTAAAACAAAACCCATTAGTGATCATTATGCAGTACCCTGGAGGGCGTTTATTCAAACACAGGTTTACGGCAACCTCTTTGACTGGTACCAGCTTATGGGTACTGAAAAAAAACAGGGAAATATCTCTGTAGAAGAAGCGAGAGACCTCAGTCAGAAACTTTCTTTAAAATCTTATGAAGGAGGGTATAAAGTCATGGTCATTTGGGGGATAGAAAAAATGAATACTGCAGCGGCAAACAAAATCTTAAAACTTCTTGAAGAGCCCCCTGAAAAAACCCTGTTTATTCTCATTGCAGAAGAGGAAGAACAATTAATAGCCACCATTACGTCTCGTTGTCAGATTACCTATTTTAAAAAGCTTCAGGAAAAAGATATTATTAAAGGCTTGCTAGCGGAGGGCGCGGTAGAACAAAATGCCAAACAGATCGCTATTATGGCAGAGGGCAACTACAATAAAGCATTAGACCTATTTAGACAAGATTCAGAGGAATTGCGTTTTGGCGAATGGTTTGTATTTTGGGTAAGGGCCGCATTTAAAGCCAAGGGGAATAAAAGCGCTATAAACGAACTACTCAATTGGAGTGGAGAAGTGGCAAAATCTGGCAGAGAGATACAGAAAAACTTCCTGTTATACTGTTTGTCTTTGTTTAGAGAAGCGGTTTTAATGGAATATGGTTTGGACCAATTGCAACACACACAAATTGAAGTTTCTAATTTTGACTTTAAGAAATTTGCCCCTTTTGTACACGAGGGAAATATAGAACAAATCTCCACGGCTTTAGAAAGTGCTGTTTATGAAATTGAAAGAAATGGAAACGCTAAAATGGTCTTCACTGATCTGGCTATTTCGCTCACTCGATTACTGCACATGACAAAAGCTGTTACTAATTAAAATAATTATGCTGCATTTTGAAGACAACTTAACGGTATTAATCCTACTGGTATTTCTTTGTATTACATTTTTACAAAGTGCTTTAGACAAACTCATTGATTGGAAAGGAAACTTAGGGTGGCTCAAAGGTCATTTTGAAAAGAGTTTTCTAAAAAACACTGTCCCATTTTTACTTGTGACCATTATAATCATGGAAGTCATTAGTGGTGTGTTGGGTATTTGGGGTATTATGGACATTGTTCACTATAACAAACCTAATATAGCCCTAAATGCAGCAGTGGTAAGTTGCCTCACTTTGCTTATGTTGTTATTCGGGCAAAGAGTTGCCAAAGACTATGATGGCGCTAGGACAATTGTAATTTATTTGGTGCCCGCGGTCTTGCTTCTTTTCTTTTTAGAAATGTCTATGTGGTAATTTACATTTATAAACACCCTTAGAACAAGCCATAAGATTAATTTATAAAACAGCGGGGGTACTATAGATTTTTGAAATGAAAAGCGGCCTCCATAGGCTGGATTTAAGGCTGTTTTTAAAAACCCTGAGCTTGTGTTGCCGGAAGGCTTAAAAAAACGCGCTAAAGCTTTTATAAGGGCTTATTCTGGTTTTTTTAGTACATAAATGATAGAAGAATACTCTTTGGTTCTTATAGCTGATAGGTTGGCATAAAAACCTTTAAAAAAGGCGCTAAACAGAGGGGCCTTTTTTTGAGCGTGCCTTTCAGATAACAGAGACACATAAAAAGCATCGAGTAGCATTGGTTTGGTTTCCTCTAAAGACAATCCGTATTTTTCTGCCAACTGCTTTATGGCTTTTTGTGAAAAATGCCACAAATGCCTGGGTGCGTCATAAGCAGCCCATAAGGCGCCATAGTGTTTTGCATCCCAAGAGTTATAATTGGGTGCCGCAATAAGGAGTTTGCCTCCAGGCGCCAAAGCGCCTAATAATTCTTTTAAGGTGTGTTCATAATTAGGCAAGTGTTCTAAAACATGCCAAAGGGATATGACAGAAAATTCTTGCTTTGGAATGGATTCTAAAGAGGGGTGTAGCACACAGTTATTCTCTAAAGCAATGGATCTAGCGTTTGGGTTGGGCTCCACGCCCAAAGAATGCCACTGTCTGTTTTTAAGAAAGGAAACTAACGCGCCGGATCCTGCGCCAAAGTCTAAAAATTTCTTTGACCCATTACAGTGTTGTTCCAATAAAACAGCCTTCTTTTTTAATTGATAATTTTTAGCAATACTGTATAATCTGTCTGTTAAAGTGCGTTGGTTGTTCTGATGAGAGATGTAATTATCTTCAGGATAATAGGCCGCTATTTCTGCTGGAACAGGGGTGGTCTGTAATACATCTAAACCTGGCACATAGGACAAACTAAATACTTCCTTGCTGTAAACGTGGTCTAAAACTTTTAAGGGAAACCTATCTTTATTCTCTAACATTTTGGGTACTAAAATAATATTGTTCCACGTGGAACAAAGAAAAACTATCTTCCTAAAAACACCAATAAAACAGAAATGTCTGAGGGGGAAACTCCAGAAATTCTTGACGCTTGTGCAATACTCACAGGCTGTATTTCTTGCAGCTTTTCCCTAGCTTCGTAGGACAAAGACTTTAGTAAGCTGTAGTCAAAATCAGAAGGAATTTTTACATGCTCTAAACGCTGCAATTTGTCTGCATTGTTTTTTTCTTTTTCTATATAACCCGCATACTTAATTTGAATTTCTGCCTGTTCTAAGACTTCTCTTGCGAAGTTGTTTTCACTCACAAAAGACCCAACACTGTCCACAGAAAGCATGTGATCCATAGTTACATTAGGTCTAGAAAAAACCTTAAAAAGTTTTCCTGACTGAGAAATGGGCGCAGAGCCCACAGAAGCCAATTGGTCATTGATCTCTGCTGGTTTTACGGAAGTTTCTCTAAAAAAAGACACTAGGTTTTCAGAAGCAGAGGCTTTAAGCTCCATGGCCTTGAGCCTATCTTCAGATGCCAAGCCTATGGCGTGACCCATTGGGGTTAACCTAAAATCTGCGTTGTCTTGTCTAAGTAAGGTTCTGTACTCTGCCCTAGAAGTAAACATTCTATAGGGCTCGTCTGTGCCTTTTGTAATTAAATCATCTATAAGAACACCTATATAAGCCTCGTCTCTTTGAAGGGTAAAAGGGTCTTTTTCTTGAACTTTTAAGGCGGCATTTATACCCGCCATTAAGCCTTGTGAAGCAGCTTCTTCGTATCCTGTAGTTCCATTAATTTGCCCTGCAAAAAACAAGCCGCTAATCAATTTTGTTTCAAGGCTGTGGGTGAGTTGTGTGGGTGGAAAATAATCGTATTCTATAGCATATCCAGGTCTAAAAAACTTCACCTTTTCGAAGCCTTTAACAGATCTTAGCGCTTTAAATTGTACCTCTTCAGGAAGTGAGGTGGAGAATCCGTTCACATATACCTCAACAGTATCCCATCCTTCTGGTTCAACAAAAAGCTGGTGGCTGTCTTTGTCTGCAAACCTGTTAATTTTATCTTCAATAGAAGGACAATACCTTGGCCCAAGACTTTGTATGGACCCATTAAACATTGGCGACCTATCAAAACCTTCTCTCAATAAATCATGCACCAATGAGGAAGTGTGTGTCATATGACAGTCTCTCTGGGTAGCAAGGGGCTTGGTGTTGGTATAGGAAAATTTTTCAGGTTGGGCATCGCCCGGCTGAGGTATCATTACAGAATAATCCAAAGACCTTCCGTCTACTCTAGGCGGTGTTCCGGTCTTCATTCTTCCAGATTCGAAGCCAAGGGCAACCAATTGCTCTGTAATACCAGATGAAGCTTTTTCTCCTGCGCGACCTCCCCCTAGCTGACGTTCACCAATGTGAATAAGTCCGTTGAGAAAAGTACCATTCGTCAGGACTACACTCTTTCCATAAATAGGAATGCCTAGAGAAGTTTTAACACCAGTAACTGTGTTGCCTTCTATAATTAAAGAAGACACCATGTCTTGATAGAAATCTACATTGGTGGTGCGTTCTAAAGCAAGGCGCCATTCTTCCGCAAAACGCATTCTATCATTTTGTGTTCTTGGGCTCCACATAGCCGGCCCTTTAGATTTATTGAGCATCTTAAACTGAATCGCAGAAAGGTCAGACACAATACCACTGTAACCCCCAAGAGCGTCAATTTCTCTTACTATTTGACCTTTTGCAATACCCCCCATAGCAGGGTTACAAGACATTTGGCCAATAGATTGAAGGTTCATGGTGACCAGCAAAGTGCTTGCGCCCATATTGGCAGCGGCTGCGGCAGCCTCCGCGCCAGCGTGACCTCCGCCTACCACTATAACGTCGTACTTATCTTGAAACATAGCTTCTATTGTTCCACGTGGAACATTTTAATTTTTTCGTTTTCTTTATTAGACATAACTAACTGATCTTCAGCGCTTTTGTCTTTGTATCCCATTAAATGCAGCAGACCGTGAGCCATTACCCTAAGCCGTTCTTCCTCAAAAGACACCTTAAAAATAGCCGCGTTCTCTTCAAGCCGATCTACGGAGATAAATATATCTCCTGAAATAATGGTGCCCTCCACATAATCAAAGGTAATAATGTCTGTGAAAGTGTCGTGTGATAGATAAGATTGATTGAGCTCCAGCAAGTATTGGTCGTTACAAAAAATGTAAGACAATGCAGCCACACTATAGCCCTCGGATTCAGCCACTTTCAAAAGCCAATCCAAAAGAGGGGTGTCATTTTCAATTGGGGGAACGTCAATAAAATTAAAATCAATCACCAATAAATTTTTGGCAAAGGTAAGCATAAGCAATTAGATTCCTAAAAATGTGTAACTTAGAAATAAAAAAATGACATCAATAAAATACTTAGCCGCCTATACCATTCCAATGGCAACAGCCTTAGCGCTATATTTAAAAGGTCCGTTTTCTTTTGCGGCATTGGTCTATGCGTTTGGCATAATCCCTTTATTGGAGATTATTTTAAAGGAAGATTCAAGAAACGACCCTAAAGAAGTGGTGGAAGTTAAAAGGTTTAAAAAGATATATGACGGTCTTTTGTATTTAAACCTGCCTATTGTATATGCCTTGGTGGGGTGGGCTGCGTTTGTTTTTTACAAAGAAAATCTGAGCGCCCTTGAAACAGTTGGCTTGGTTTTTTCATTGGGAGTTGCTTTAGGTACCAACGGAATTAATGTAGCCCACGAACTCGGGCATAGAAAAAACGGACTAGAGAAAACCATCGCAAAAGCTTTGCTCTTGCCTAGTTTTTATATGCATTTTTTTGTGGAGCACAATTGGGGACACCACACCTATGCAGCTACCAAAGAAGATCCTGCAACTGCTAAATACCAACAGACTGTTTATGGGTTTTGGCTCAGCAGTGTGAGCAGACAGTATGCCAATGCATGGAAAATTCAAGGCGAACGCAATAGAGAAAAAGGAAGCGGTTTTTGGAGTGTTTACAATGACATGCTGTGGTACACTTTATTTCAAATAGTTTATTTAGCAGGCATAGGGGTTGTTTTAAATACAAGCACCGCTTTGCTGATGCTCGCCGCTGGTGTTGTAGGCTTTATACTTCTTGAAACAGTCAATTATATTGAACATTACGGATTACTTAGGGCTAAAAATGAGCAGGGGCGATACGAAGCTGTGCGCGCCATTCACTCTTGGAATTCCAACCACATTATGGGTCGTATTGTTTTGTATGAACTCACCCGCCACAGCGACCACCACTATATGGCATCTAAAAAATACCAAACCTTAGTGTGTAGGGAAGAAGCGCCACAAATGCCTTTTGGATACCCCACCTCAATGGTAATATCCTTATTGCCGCCACTTTGGTTTAAATTAATGAATCCAAGGGTGCCTGAACAAATGAAGGCTTTGGCAAAGGCTCAATAAGCTGCTTATTAGTTAAGTCTTGGGCCTCACATTTTGGGATGGATTATTTTTAACAGCGCTTTAATATACCGCACTAACTGCTCAGATTAAAATTCAATAGAATCCATTATGGCGTGTTGCTGCACTTAAAGTATCTTTGCCCCATAAAAGAAATAACATGACTAAGAAAGTTAGGGTGCGTTTTGCGCCTAGTCCAACTGGTGGGCTACATATTGGTGGACTAAGAACGGCACTTTTTAATTATTTATTTGCCAAAAAACACGGAGGAGATTTTATTTTAAGAATAGAAGATACCGACCAAACTCGTTTTGTAGAAGGTGCCGAAGCATATATTGAATTGGCTTTAAATTGGGCTGGAATTCCTTGCGATGAGGGCCCTAACAAAGCGGGTAAATATGGCCCTTACAGACAGAGTGAAAGAAAAGCAAGTTATGCCAATTATGTAAACAGCCTGATAGAAAAAGGCGCGGCATATTATGCGTTTGACACCACTGAATCACTCGATTTTCATAGAACCGATCATGAGTCAAAAGGCAAAACATTTATCTACAATGCCCACAATAGGTTAAAGTTAGACAACAGCCTAAGTCTTTCGAAAGAGGAAACCGCCTCAAAAATTGCATCGGGCACTCCTTTTGTAGTTCGTTTTAAAACGCCTGAAAACACCACAATTACCACTTCTGATATGATTAGAGGAACTGTTTCATTTAAGACAGACACTTTAGACGACAAGGTGCTTTTTAAAAGCGACGGAATGCCTACCTATCACCTAGCTAATGTAGTAGATGACCACCTGATGGAAATCAGTCATGTTATTAGAGGGGAAGAATGGTTGCCCTCGCTTGCATTACATATTCAATTGTACCAAGCATTTGGCTGGGAAGCGCCTGAGTTTGCCCACTTACCTCTTATCATGAAACCTACCGGCAAGGGAAAGCTGAGTAAAAGAGATGGGGAAAAAGGTGGTTTTCCTGTGTTTCCATTAACTTGGCTAGAATCTACTGGATACAAAGAAGCTGGGTATTTTCCAGAAGCCGTTGTAAACTTCTTGGCTTTGTTGGGCTGGAATCCAGGAACAGCTCAGGAATTATTTAACTTAGAAGAATTGGTTGGCGCTTTTGAATTAGAGCGCGTACAAAAATCTGGTGCTAGATTTGATCCTGAAAAAACAAAATGGTTCAACCAGCAATACCTACAAAAGGCTAGTGCGGTGATTCTTCTTCCAGAATTTAAAAAAGGACTTGTGGCTTCTTTTGGTAAAACAGCTATTGAAAACAAGAGCGATAAAGTGTTAGAGAACATCATAGAAATGGTTAAAGAGCGTGCTGCTTTTACCCATGAACTGATCGGTTTATCTGCTTATTTTTTTGTTGATCCAACAGAATACGACCCAAAAGCACTTAAAAAGCAGTGGAAAGAAAACACCCCTCAAATTTTAACTGCGCTGACAGAAATTATTAAAGCCCAGACAGATTTTAGCAGCGCTAACTTAGAACTGACTATAAAAAATTATATTACTGAGCAGTCGCTTTCTTTTGGCGCCGTAATGCCTCCGCTTCGCTTGGCATTAGTAGGCGCACTCAGCGGACCTCATGTATTTGACATTATGGAGGTATTGGGCAAGGATAGTTGTGTAAAAAGAATCAAAGCCCTACTAAACAGTCCTAAATAACACTTGATTTTTTCACGCACTAAAGCGGTTTTTTGCATAAAATCTATTAAAAGCAGTTTTATATCTATTAAAAGTAGTTATTAGCTGTAAAGCGGCTTTTTTTGTATCTTTTAATATAATTTAAAACCTTACCACACATGAGTCAGTATGTATTAATTTTCATTGGATTCCTCCTTTTTTTAGGGTTTCTTAAATCCTTTTTCACTGTAAAACAACAGACAGCAGCTATCATGGAGCGCTTTGGCCGTTTTCACTCTATTCGAACATCTGGACTTCAATTAAAAATTCCTTTTGTAGATAAAATTGTTGCTAGAGTGGGATTAAAAATTCAACAATTAGATGTGATTGTAGAGACAAAAACCAAAGACGACGTTTTTGTAAAACTAAAAGTTTCTGTGCAGTACGTCGTAATTAGAGAAAAAGTTTACGAGGCTTTTTATAAGCTGGAGTATCCGCACGATCAAATTACTTCTTATGTTTTTGACGTAGTACGCGCAGAAGTCCCTAAGATGAAGTTAGACGACGTTTTTGTTAAAAAAGATGACATTGCTATAGCGGTTAAATCCGAGCTACAAGAAGCCATGTTAGACTATGGCTACGACATTATTAAAACCTTAGTCACTGATATTGATCCTGATGGTCAGGTGAAAGAAGCTATGAATAGAATTAATGCCTCTGAAAGGGAGAAAATTGCAGCTCAATTTGAGGGAGATGCGGCAAGAATTCTCATTGTAGAAAAAGCGAAAGCAGAAGCGGAAAGTAAAAGGTTACAAGGACAAGGTATCGCAGACCAAAGAAGGGAAATTGCAAGGGGACTTGAGGAATCTGTTGAAGTGCTGAATAAAGTAGGGATTAATTCCCAAGAAGCCTCTGCCCTTATTGTAGTGACCCAGCATTACGACACCCTTCAGTCTATTGGAGAGGCAACAAACACCAATTTAATTTTGCTGCCTAACTCCCCTCAAGCAGGAAGTGATATGCTCAATAATATGGTGGCTTCCTTTACAGCGAGCAACCAGATTGGCGAGGCTATGAAAGAACAAAAAGCATTAACTGCCAACCAAAAAAAGAAAGAAGACGGAGATAGGTAAACTTCTTTAAGAACAAATAAAAAAAGAGGGGCTTTAAGGCCCCTCTTTTTTTTGTGAAATATATACTATGAAACGTCTAATTTAGACCAAGTATCCCTTAATCCTGTCGTTTTGTTGAAAACCAATTCATCAGAACTACTGTCTTGATCCACTACAAAATAGCCCATTCTTTGAAATTGAAAACGCGCTCCCTCTGTAGCGTCTGCTAAACTGGGTTCAACATAAGCCGTTATTTCCTCTAAAGAGTTTGGATTTATAAAATCCATAAAATCTTTGTCTTTGTGGGCGTCTGGTGTAGGGTCTGTAAAAAGCCTATCGTATAAACGAACCTTGGCTTTTAAAGCGTGTTGCTGCGAAACCCAATGAAGAGTGCCTTTCACTTTTCTCAAACTCTCTTCGGTGCCACTGCCACTTTTGCTCAAAGGATCATAAGTACATTGCACCTCAGTGATATTTCCATTATCGTCCTTTGTACAAGATTCCGCTTTAATAATATAAGCATTTTTAAGGCGTACTTCTCCACCTAGTTTTAACCTAAAGAACTTTCTGTTGCCTTCTTCTTTAAAATCTTCTTGCTCAATATAAAGGTGTTTAGAAAAAGGAACCTCCCTTGTTCCAGCGCTTTCATCTTCTTGATTATTTTCAGCAACAAGAAATTCCTCTTGGCCTTCTGGGTAGTTCGTGATGACTAATTTTAATGGGTTTAAAACACCCATCACTCTTGGCGCCACCCTATTTAGGTGTTCTCTTAAGGTAAAGTCTAAAAGAGAAACGTCTACCACATTTTCTCTCTTGGCAATTCCAATAGTATTGGCAAAAGAAACGATTGATTCAGGCGTATAACCCCTTCTTCTAAGCCCTGAAATAGTGGGCATTCTTGGGTCATCCCAACCACTTACCACACCTTGTTCTACCAATTGCATGAGCTTTCTCTTGCTCACAACTGTGTGGCTAAAATTTCTTCTGGCAAATTCTCTCTGTTTGGGCCTTACCAATGAAGGGTCTATTAATTGATCTAAAAACCAATCGTATAATTCCCTGTGCATGGCAAATTCTAAGGTGCAAAAAGAGTGAGACACCTGCTCTAAATAATCGCTTTCTCCATGGGTCCAATCATACATTGGATAGATACACCAATCATTTTGTGTTCTGTGGTGTGTCTTGTGAAGTATGCGGTATATAATAGGGTCCCTCATTAGCATATTAGGGGCAGACATATCTATCTTGGCCCTTAAGACATGGGTGCCAGATTCGTGTTTTCCCGCTTTCATCTCTTCAAATAAAAGGATGTTTTCAGCAATAGACCTATCTCTAAAAGGGCTATTGGTGCCCACGCTAATAGGGGTTCCTTTTTGTGTTGCTATGGCTTCTGCTGTTTGGCTGTCTACATAGGCTTTACCTTCATTAATAAGCAATAGGGCCCAATCGTATAATTGTTGAAAATAATCAGAGGCGTAACACTCCTTATCCCACTCAAATCCGAGCCAAGAGACGTCTTTTTTAATAGCGTCTACATACTCCTGCTCTTCTTTTGCTGGATTGGTGTCGTCAAAACGCAGGTTCACTGGAGCGCCGTAACGATTGCCAAGGCCAAAATTTAAACAAATAGAGCTGGCGTGACCCATATGCAAGTAACCGTTTGGTTCAGGGGGAAATCTAAAACGAAGTTGGTCTTTTGTAAAACCATTCGCAAGGTCGTCTTCTATAATATGCTCAATAAAATTGAGGGGTTTTTCTGCTTCGTTCATGTGAAATAATTCTGTGACAAAAATAGGAAATTAGCCGCTATAAATCATTTGTTTTTATAGCTATACTGCTATCTTTGAAAATATGGGAATGATCTATTTAAAAAACATAAAGGTATATGCCTACCATGGTTGTTTGGCAGAAGAAACCTTAATAGGAAGTGATTATTTGGTACAGCTAAAAGTTTGGGCAGACCTTAAAAAATCTACCACTTCAGATCAATTAGAAGATACGGTAGATTATGTGTTGCTTAACGCTATTGTAAAAAAAGAAATGGCAAGCCCCTCAAAATTACTAGAACATGTAGCCCAAAGAATCATAAACAGCATATTTAAACAGGCTAACTTAGTAGATGAAGTGGAGTTATCAGTAGCTAAAATAAACCCTCCAATAGGTGGTGATGTGGCAGCTGTTTCTGTAATACTTAGAGAAAAAAGAGTCTAGTATAGGTTTATTAAAATAATAAAAAGCACTACATTTGCCTCCTGAATAAGGCATCGTGGCCGAGTGGCTAGGCAGAGCTCTGCAAAAGCTTGTACAGCAGTTCGAATCTGCTCGATGCCTCATGAATAAAAACCCATCCTAGGATGGGTTTTTTTATGCTATAATTTCAATGCCTTTATCAATATTGAGTGAAGATTTAGGTAAAAAACCCTTTACACACAATATAATTCCTGAAAGGATTAAAATAGCGCCTATCACCTTTTTTACATAATGAACCCTTCTAGGGGTTAACTTGTTTTTTAATTGTTTGGCTAATATTATTTTTACGAGATCCGTTACAAAATAAGCCCCAATCATTGTAGAAAAGAAAACTGTCATTCGCTGAGGGTCATTGTTTAAATTTGGGCCAATAATAATAATAACACCCAACCAAAAAACCAATACACCAATATTGATGAAATTCAACAAAAAACCCTTTACAAACAAACCTACATAATGGCTCTTTGTAACCTTAACTGGTGATTCTGAAAGAGGCACTTCTTTTTTAAAAGCAATAGTGGCCCCGTAAATAAATAGTACTAAACCGCCAAATATATATATTCCAGGCTGGTTGTTGAGGTTTTCTAAGAGCTGTAGACTACTAAAATAAGCCGCTGAAATAAAGATAATGTCTGCTAGTATAACCCCAAGGTCAAACACAAGGGCGGCTTTAAATCCTTTTAAGGCAGCTGTCTCTAATAGAACAAAGAAAACAGGCCCTATCATAAAGCTTAAAAAAAAACCCAAAGGAATGGCCGCTTGAATATCTGAATACATCTTTTAATTCTTAACGCGCTCAATGGTTCCTCCAAAAAAAGTTTTTTCATCCATTTTTTTTGGGTCCCCAAAGACTTTAATTTTTCCCCCTGCTTTCACAGTAGCGCCCACGTAATCTGACGCAAAAATTGAAGCAGTTCCTCCTGCATTAACCGAAATAGTTGTAAAAGATGTTTTTAAAGATTGTCCATTATAAGTTCCCCCTGTATTGATAGACACATCTTGAATTTTAGCATATCCCTTAGTGTTAATATGACTGCCTGTAACTGACTTTGCTATAAGTTGGTCCACTTTTAAAGAGGCTTCTATTTGAGCACCTTCTTGCACCTTAAGAGAAATTTTTTCTTGCTCAATAAGATCGAGCACATTTATACTCGCTTCTTCATTTGCATCTAAAATTATAAAAGAACTTAAGTAGTTTAGGGAAATAAATGTTCTGTAACCACTGAACATTTTTTTAAACTTCATTTTAATTTTTAATACCCCTTCTTCATTCACAATAGAAACATTCTTAGGATCTTCACCGGAAATTACTATTTCATTGCTTGGCCCCTTTTTAAGTGTAACAGAAAGACCATCATATACTTTAAGTTCAGAAAAAGCGGTCGTATTTAATGTAATATTTTCTCCTTGAGCGAAGACAATACAACTAAAAAATAAAAAAAATAAAACAGCTTTCATTGTGGGCTTATAAGATTTAATTAATATACTAAAAATACTATAAAGTATCTTGAGTTAAGTGCTTGCCAATCAGAGAAAAATCTAAATGTCTTTTTTCTAAGTCAGTGTTTTTAACCATCACAACAACAGTATCCCCTAAAGTGTATACTTGTTTTTTCCTTTCTCCAACAACGGCATAGTTTTTAGGATCAAAGGCGTAATAATCCCCTTTAATATCTCTAATTCTAACCATTCCTTCACACTTATTTTCAATAATCTCCACATACATACCCCATTCAGTAACCCCAGAAATAACCCCAATAAACTCTTGGTCTTGGTGGTCTTCCATAAACTTTATTTGCATGTATTTAATAGATTCACGCTCTGCATTAGCAGCCAAACCTTCCATATCAGAGCTGTGTTTACACTTTTTCTCTAAGGCTTCTTTTTTAGTGTTAGCACCACCCTCTAGATAATATTGAAGCAACCTGTGTACCATCACATCTGGATACCTTCTAATGGGAGAAGTAAAATGGGTATAATGTTCAAATGCCAGACCGTAATGTCCAATATTATCTGTAGTGTATATGGCTTTACTCATAGATCTTATTGCTAGAGTGTCTACTAAATTTTGCTCCTTTTTACCTTTTACGTTTTGTAATAAAGTATTTAAAGACTGGTTCATAGTTACCTTAGATTTAAAATCTAATTGATGTCCAAAACGAGATACAACCCCTTGTAAAGCAATTAATTTATCTTCATCTGGTTCATCGTGAACCCTATAAACAAAAGGTTTTTCTGGTTTTTGTTTGCCAATAAATGCAGCGACTTGTTTGTTAGCAAGTAACATAAATTCCTCAATGAGCTTATTTGCGTCTTTAGATTCTTTAAAAAACACTGTGGTGGGATTAAAATCTTCATCTAAAGCAAAACGTACTTCTACCTTATCGAAAGAAATAGCGCCTTGTTTCATTCGCTTTGTTCGTAATATTTTAGCTAAATTATCTAAAGTAAGTACCGCTTCTTTAATTTCATTAGAAACTTTATAAGCGGTCTCTCTAATAGAAATATTAGCGGGTATTTCATTAGATTCTGTTTCTATAATGTGTTGTGCTTCTTCATAAGCAAAACGTTCATTAGAATTTATTACAGTTCTCCCAAACCATTCAGAGACTATTTGTGCTTGATGATTAATTTCGAAAATAGCAGAAAAAGTATATTTTTCTTCATGAGGTCTTAAAGAACAAGCTTCATTAGAGAGAACTTCTGGAAGCATAGGCACCACTCTATCTACTAAATAAACAGAAGTAGCTCTTTGAAATGCCTCATCATCTAGAACAGTGTCTTCTTGTAAATAATGAGAAACATCTGCAATATGGATACCAATTTCAAAATGACCGTTATCTAATTTTTGAAATGAAAGTGCATCATCAAAATCTTTAGCGTCTTTTGGATCAATAGTAAAAGTAAGGACATCTCTCATATCCCTTCTTTTAGCAATCTCAGATGCTTGAATACTTGTATCTATTTGATTAGCAAATTCACTCACTTCAAAAGGAAATTCATAAGGAAGACCATAAGCAGCTAAAATAGCGTGTATTTCTGTCTGATGCTCCCCAGGAACGCCTAATACTTGTGTTATTTTACCTTCTGGAGAACTAGAATTTTGTTCCCATTTAGTCAATTCAACAACAACTTTGTCTCCATGTTTGGCTTCTTTTATACCCTGTTGGGAAATAAAAAAATCTGTATACATCCTAAAATCTGCTATTTTCACAAAAGCAAATCGATCCTGTATTTCAATAACACCAACAAAAGTTGTTTTAAAACGATGGGTAATACTTATAATTTCTCCTTCTAATTTTTTTCCTTTTCTTCTTGGATAAACATATACCTGAACGGTATCTTTATGAAAAGCTTTGTTTAATTTATTAAAGGGAATAAAAACATCTTCTTCAAAGCCATCTATAATAATATAAGCATTTCCTTTTCCTGTTATATCTACCGAACCTTCATGATATTGCTTTGTTTTGTCGTTAGCTAAAGCTTGATAATACCCTCTTGTTGGTTCTGAAATGCGTTTTTGTTCTTTTAAAGAGACTAATTTTTTTATTAAAATATTTCTATCTGCAGCATCTAATATCTGAAGCTTTTCTGCAATATCTTTATACGTAAAAGGTTTATTTGATTCTTGCTCTAAAACAGTAAAAATACCTTTGGTAATATTATTTTTCTGATGGTTTTTAGAACGTTTTTGTTTTTTTGACATTCGGTTTTTAAAATTTGTTAAAATTACAAATTATAATCCAAGACTACTGTTTATGTAATAGAACATTGTATTAAACTTTTCAAGTTATTCACAATTACAGTATAATCATTTATTTTTTCTTTTCTTTTAAATATTAAATAATGTCTATTATAGGGTGTTCATAAGTGTAATAACTTTTTTAAGTTATTTTTTTTTACATATATAATTTACTTTATTAACTTATTATCTCTTAATTAATGTCATGTAAATCATAATTTTAATACGTTTATTAACATTGATGTATAACCTTATTAACAATAAATTTTTAATTGTTTTTTTTATTTTAAAGTGTATAAAACCTTAAAATTTAAAGATAAGTAGGTTTTAAAAAAAGATAAAATTAAACTGGGTTGTATTGTTTTTTTTATACCTGAGATTTTTAAAATAAACACCAAATTTTTAAATAATTATTTCTTCCTCAGTTGTCAACAAAACACCATTTCTCTAACTAACTATTTTCAAGTAGTTTAGTAAAAAGTTAAAAAACCATTGTTTATAACCTAAAAACAATCAAACGCTTTTATACCTTTAACCTAAATTTAAAAATTAAATACCTTATGACTATAGCTATAGGAAATGACCACGCAGGAACAGATTACAAATTTGCTATTATAGCATTTCTTAAAGCGTTGGGACATGATGTTTTAAACTTTGGTACAGATAAATCAGACTCTGTAGATTACCCAGACCATATTCATCCTGTAGCAGAAGCAGTGTCTTCTAAAAAAGTGGCTTTAGGTATTATTATTTGTGGTAGTGGAAACGGCGCAGCTATGACGGCTAATAAACACCAAGATATCAGGGCGGCTTTATGTTGGACTAAAGAAATTGTTTTATTAGCCAAACAACATAATGATGCTAATATATTATCACTTCCAGCAAGGTATTTATCATTACCACAAGCCTTAGAAATGGTAGAAGTTTATTTGGACACGCCTTTTGAAGGGGGAAGACACGCCAATAGAGTAGCTAAAATTGGGTGTAGTTAATATTTATGGGACACCATCTTACACACCAGAATCATGGAAAAAATGACACCAAAGGGAGAAACTTAGTTGTTTCTATTTTCCTTAATATCATTATTACAGCCTCACAAGTTGTCGGTGGGTTTTGGTCTGGTAGCTTAGCATTACTTTCAGATGCTCTTCATAATTTTTCAGATGTTTTGTCTCTTATAATAAGCTATATAGCAGTAAAATTATCTAGAAATAAAGCTTCTTACGGTAAAACTTTTGGTTACAAAAGGGCAGAAATTATAGCGGCATTTATCAATGCGTCTTCTTTGGTTATTGTGGCAATATTTTTAATTATTGAAGCTTATAAACGTTTTATTTCTCCAGTAGAAGTAGCGGCTGATTTAGTTATTTGGTTTTCATTATTAGGTATAGTAGCCAATGGTTTTAGTGTCTTATTATTAAAAAAAGACGCCAATGATAACATGAATATGAAATCTGCATATATTCATTTATTTTCAGATATGCTGGCTTCTGTGGCTGTATTGATTGGTGGATTATTAATGCGTTATTTTTCTCTGTTTTGGATAGACCCATTACTCACTTTAATTATAGCGCTTTATTTGGTGTATATGGGTTATGATCTTATTGTAGATGCCACTAGAATTTTAATGCTTTTCACCCCCTCTTATATTAATTTAAAGGCTTTACAAGCCGACGTCTCTGATATTTCACCTGTAAAAAACCTGCACCACCTTCATGTATGGCAGCTCAACGAGGCAGAAGTTCATTTAGAAGCCCATATAGAATTTTCTAAAAATCTAAATCTCAAAGAATTCGACACAGTGCTGGTTCAAATAGAATCTTTACTCTTAGATAAATACGGTATTAATCACGTGACTTTACAACCTGAATTTGAAAAAGAGGATTCTAAAAAAACTATTATTCAAGATTAATTAGCCCTTTGTTTAAAAGCCATAATTATGGAAATTAATACGTATAATTTTTCTTCTTTAAATACAGACCAACTGTATGGATTACTACAACTTCGTTCTGAAGTATTTGTGGTGGAACAAGATTGTGTGTATCAAGACATAGACGGGAAAGACCAAAAAGCACTTCATGTTTTAGGAACAGTAGAAGGAAATATTGTTGCCTACACTAGGATTTTTAAACCAGGAGATTATTTAGAAAAAGCAGCTATTGGCCGGGTTGTTGTTGCGTCTGATTTTAGAAAAAGAGATTTTGGAAAAGCGATTATGCAAGCTTCCATAGCTGCTGTTGAAAAACATTTTAATACCACAGCTATTGGACTTTCTGCCCAGACCTATTTATTGAATTTCTATAATGATCTGGGTTTTTCTGCCCTTGGAGAAACTTATTTAGAAGACGGCATTCCACATATTTATATGGAGCGCTCCCCACTTTCATAAGCCTTTTGAAAAACTTATACCTGTAAATTATATTACTCCTTACTTTTCTGCTATAGCCACGCCAATTTTAGAGTCTGCGGTGCCGTAATACAAAAACCATTTATTTTTAAAAAAAACCATACCCTCTACAAAACAAACTTCATTTACCTCTCCTATTTTTTCGTAATCTTTATCTGGGTAAATAAAGTAGCCTTTGGTTCTATCTATTAACTGGTACGGTTTAGTGGCGCTAAATAAAGCTTGACCAGCAGCATAAGTGAATTGAGGTAAATTAGGATCATTGTTATTCGCTGCATTACTGGCATTGTAAATTAAATTAATTCCGTTTTTAGTCCATAATGCATATGGGCCAGGTTCCACAAGCCTGCTGTCAAAATACCCAGGACGTGGGTGAAGTACAGAAACCATTTGATTGTTTTCTGCATTTTCCAATACCGTCCAGTCCGTTAAATTCGTTGAATAAGCCATGAATAGATCTGTATCTCCAAAATACATCCAATACTTTCCGGCTATTTTTTTAGCTCGCATTTCTACCCCAAACTGTTCTACAACAATTGCCCCTGATTTTGACCATAAGTCAATATTCTTTGGCTCTTTTAGAACAGGACCGTGTTTGGTCCATTCTTTTAAATCTGGAGAGCTTGCTATACATAAGCGAGCTGTTTTTCCGTCATAAGAGGTATAGGTTAGTAAGTAGTTTCCTTCCGGACCTTGAACTACCCTTGGATCTTCTACCCCGCCAATTTTTTCATAGACCAACATTGCGTCGTTTTCTGGAAAAAAAATAGGGGCCGCTTCTTTGATGAAATGAATACCGTCTTCACTAGTCGCCAATCCAATTCTAGAGGTCATTTTTTGGTCTTGAGCCCTGTAGATGAGGTGAACTTTTCCATCTTTTACTACCGCAGAAGGGTTGAGTACATTTCTGCCTTCAAAGGCGGTTTCCTCACCGCTTACAGGATCTATAAAAACCAATTCTGAATTAGGCACAAGTATAGGGTTCTCTGCATCTTGTTTCACAAAAGGCCCTATTTCCCAATTCTTTTGAGTGGTAGTATCCTTTTGATCGATTGGTTTCTTGCATGAAGAGAGACCGATCAAAAGGCTTAAAAAGATCAATGAAAAAGTATATTTACACATGTATGGGTGTTTGCTTAAGACACCAAGTTAGTCTTAATTTCTTGATCTATAGCATCCCATAAGGCAATTCTAACGACCAATGATTTTTGAGCTACCTCAGCAGCCTCTTGCCATTTTAAAGCGTCTTCTCCACAGAGTTCACTGACCATTTTTAAAGAAAGCGGGCCATGTTCATCACCATCTATTTCAATATGTCTATTGAGGTAGTACATAAACCTCGGATAACTGGTGGCATTCTTTTTAGCGGCCTTTCCTACAATCTCTATAAACATATCTGGAATGAGGTCTTCTCTCCCAAAAGTGAATGCAGCGGCAACAAGATGTGGTTTTCCAGTTGCGATCGTTTCAAAAGTAAGCTTTAGAAAATCTTTTACTGCAGGGTGCAAAGGGGCCTGATTAATGGTTTCTAATACAGACACGCTACTTCTTAGACTGTTCAAAAAATGATCAATACCATTTGTATTTGCACCCACCTCTTTCATGGCGTCTATATACATTTGATAGTGACTAATTGGCGTTCCATTGACGTCTATATCACTCTCTTCTCCCATGACAATTTCATTGATAAATCTTGAAAGTGTAGGGTTTTTTGGAGCCATCCAAGGCAGACTTACACAGGTAAGTTGTTGTTGTAGTGATTTTAATAAAGACATAAAATCCCAAACAGCATATACGTGTAGCTCCATAAATATACCCACATCTTTAAGGCTATTTAAAGATTGGTATAAGGGGTGTTTTTGTAAAGTCTCGCGCAAAGGCTGAATGGCTTTTTCAAGCGTTTGAATCTCTTTCATAGGTTTTTTTATAGCCCTACAAAGATATACTCTTTATCCATTTCTCTAAAAGGATCTCCACACTTTTGTCTGTATTTTTTTGCGATGGTATTTCTTTACCATTAAATAAGATCATGCCCATATATGGGCGGGGGAGTTTTTCATATAAGGCAGGCTTTATTTTCCTGTAAGAAGCCCTTAGGAGTCTTTTAATTCTGTTGCGGTCTACTGCCTTTTTAAAGTGTCTTTTAGACACACTAAAAGCGCACTGCATTGGACCACTGCCATTGGGGTTGGCAATAAAAACCAACCGCAACGGATAAGCGCTTATGGCCTTCCCCTCTGAAAATAAATATTCAATAGATTTGGCACTTTTTAAGCGCTCTTTTGCCCCAAGAGTAAAACGCCCCGAATACTTGTTATGGGGCGTTTCTACTGTATGATCTTTGTTTAAATCTAAGGTATCTTGATCTGACACTTTATTTGTTTTTAGGGTCATTTAGCCTTCTTTTAAGGGGCCTATTATTCTTCAGCAGACTGAAGTGAATTGTTTTCCAAATCAACATCGGCCATAAGGCCAGATGGGTCAATTTGAATCGCTTTTATGCCCTGATAAGGCTTTGAAATATTAAATTCGTAAGCGGGGTATGCCCAAGCCCAGTTCGGTAAAACCGTCCTTTGAATTTCTGGGTAAGGGTTTTCTTTTCCACCTCGCATCATTCTTAGGGGTATATAAAAAGTTTCTTGACTGCCGTCTTGGTAAATGACTAAAACATCTAACGGCATTGGCATAAGTCCTTTTCTTTCCAGTACCACAGTGGTATTTTCAAGGTCAGCCGCAGACACCTTTTGAATGGCGTAGTCTATGGTGTTGGTCGTTTGTGTCCAGTCCATTAAATACCAGTCTAACTGAAGTCCAGACACCTTCTCTGCGGTTCTTTTAATGTCATTGGGCGTTGGGTGTTTAAATTTAAAGTCAGTATAGTATTTTTTAAGGGTTTCCATGAGTTTGTCCTGTCCAATGATATAACCCAATTGAGATAAGAAAACACTCCCCTTAGAGTAAGCAGCAATGCTGTAAGCACTGTTGTATGCGTAGCGGTCTGAGTGGGTAGTTTGAGGCTGTTCTTTGCCAGATTTTACGAGGTATTGGTAGCCCCTATAGCTTCCTGCAAATGGATTTTCTGATGGTTTTTCACTGAGTTCTTGCATACATAAACTGGAAATAAAAGAGGTAAAACCCTCATCCATCCAGGAGTGTTTGGCTTCGTTGGAGGCCAAAATATGTTGGAACCACGAGTGGGCCATTTCGTGCGCCATAACACCAATGAGCGAATTAAGCTTGCGCTCTCCAGTGATTAGGGTACTCATGGCGTATTCCATTCCGCCATCTCCACCTTGAATAACACTGTATTGTTCATAAGGATAAGGACCTACATTCTTACTGAAAAATGCCATGGCTTGTGCCGTTTTTGGCTGTAAGGCCTTCCAATTTTCTACCAATTCAGGCTTGTTTTTATACAAGAAATGGAGCGTTGGACCATTTTCCATTTCAAGGACGTCATGGGTGTATTCTGCGTCTGCTGCCCACATAAAGTCATGCACCATTGGGGCTTTAAAATGCCAGCTTAACGTCTTTCCTTTTTGTTTTTTAACCTTAGTTCCAGGCGCTTCGTATCCGTGTCCAATTTCCTGTGGGTTTTGTAAATAGCCTGTTCCGCCAATGGTATAGTTTTTATCTAAGGTAATGGTTACGTCATAGTCTCCCCAAACGCCGTGAAATTCTCTAGCAATATAAGGGTCTGCATGCCAGCCCTCAAAGTCGTATTCTGCCATTTTAGGATACCACTGAGACATAGATAAAGCCACTCCTTCCGAGCTGTTTCTTCCAGAACGCCTAATTTGTAGTGGTACCTGCCCATTAAATTCTAAGCTAAAAACCACCGTTTCTCCTGGTGCTATAGGTTTTGCAAGAATGGCTTGCAATACCGTTCCGTCTACTGTAAAGTTTAGGGGTTTCCCGTTTTGGACCAAGTTTTTCACATCTAAAAATCCAATTTCATCTGGACTTAGCGGGCTAATCCTGCTTTTTTTGTCCTCCATCATTCTTCCGTCTGGATCTTCAATACTACTCAATCGCGCATCCATTTCTGATCCGGGTTGAAAGGCATTGAAATAAAGGTGATAAAACACCTGATTCAATGCGTCTGGGGAGTTGTTGGTATAGGAGATTTGTTGGGTTCCCTGGTATTGAAATGTATTTACGTCCATGGTAACATCCATGGTGTAATTGGCCTTTTGTTGCCAGTAATGCGTGTTTTGTGCCGAAGCGGCAATAGAATGTGCTAAGGCGAATAAAGCCAATATACGTTTAGCGAATAAAATCATATTTGTTTAAATTAAATTTTTTGTCTTGTACTTGTTTGGCTAAAATTAAAGCATTGTAGGCATTTATCATTCTTCCTGAGACAGAAAGACTGCTAAAGGGCACTTTTTTCTCTGGATCTGAAGGTAAAATCACTGGAATATCTGAGCGAACTCCAGAGAGCATGAGTATTTTTTTAACCTCAGCCGCAGTCAGATTTGGATAAATGGACCACACTAGAGCGGCAACGCCGGCTGCGCCGGGGGCCGCCATGGAGGTGCCATCTTGGAAGTCGTATGCTCCCCCTGGCATGGTAGAATAAATGGCTCCTCCTGGCGCAAAGACGTCTACATTAATTTTTCCGTAATTTGAAAAGTCCGCCACTAAATTTTCTCCCAACTCACTTGTTAAAGCACCTACTGTGAGAACATTATTGGCTATTCCCGGACCATTATTGATTTGATCGTTGGGAAAATTTGGGTGGCTGGGATGGTCTAGATCATCTCCTTCGTTTCCTGCCGCATGAATGATTAGGACGTCTTTAGATGCCGCGTATTTTATAGCGTCATACACCCATTCTACATTGGGGGAATAGGATTTCCCAAAACTGGCATTGATTATTTTTGCCCCATTGTCTGTAGCATATCGAATACCAAGCGCAATGTCTTTGTCGTATTCATCTCCATTAGGCACTGCTCTTAAGGCCAGGATTTTTACCTGAGCAGCACCATTAATACCCAATCCATTGTTTCTTTGGGCCCCAATAATTCCAGCAACATGGGTCCCGTGACTTTCCTCTGGCAGCCTATTTTTAGGATCTCCGTTGCCATAATTAACCTCTGAAATATCGTATGGATCGTCTCCTACAACAGCCCTTCCATTAAAGTTTTTGTTGAGGTTGTAGTCTGCCAATTCGCTAAAATGAGTCACACCGGCATTGAGCTCTTTGAGCACTTGTGGAATGCTGTCTGCGAAAGAAAACATTTGTTTGAGCACCCCTATTTTTTGCTGCAGCATAATGCTATTGGTTTCAAAGCTTTCAAGATCTGCAAGGTAGTAACGGTCTTTGCCAAGCGCCTTTTTAACATCTGCATCAGCGGTTTCAACCGCCAGGAGAATTTGCCTGTACTGTTCCCTGTCTTGAAGCGCCTTAGGAAGCGCTTTCTCCAATTCTTTTTGTGCCCGCTCTTGAAGGGCGGCGTCTCCTAGTTTTAATGCCACAATTCGGGTTACCTCTACTTGTTCATGGTAAGACTCTCCTAGGAAATTATAGCCATTAACGTCATCTATGTACCCATTGTTGTCGTCGTCAATTTTATTACCAACAACCTCTTTTTCATTGGTCCAAAGTTGGTTTTTTAAATCTTCATGCAAGAGGTCTATTCCGGAGTCTAAAACAGCCACGGTAATGCTGTTTGCTTTTAAACCGGCATCGTTAATATAGGCGTAGGCTTTTTCTAAGCCCATTCCAGGAATACTGTCCGTGTAAGGATCTTTATGGGGCCATTGTTTTTTCTCTTCCAAGCTCAGGGCTGTTTTTTTGCCGTTCAGCATTGGGGTCTCTACCACAAATGAAGGCGGTAAAGCTTTACAGCCGGCGAGTAAAAATAAAAAGAGTAAAGGCGTAAAAAAGCGTCTAAATAGTGACTTGTCTGTGTGCATATATTTCGTGTGTAGGGCCATATTTTTTGTGGGTAGGGACATGTATTTCGTGTGTGTGGCCATATGTAGCCCGCGTAGGGTCATATATCGTTTAAATTAATTTTCCGTTATAAAATAGGTATGGCGTCATTATAGAAACCACAGCCTCTATGGTCTTGATTTCTGTTTAAAGTTTAATTAAATAATTCTGAAAAAGCAAACACTTGATCCAATCGCACCCCTTTTTCAGTGTGTTTGACCGTAATTACTTCGTGGTGGGCGTCGTGTTCTAAAAACAAATAATACCCATGGGTAGCTGCCAGGTCTAGGAAATAAGCCTTTTCTTTTAAAGTCAAAAGCGGCCTGGTGTCGTAACCCATCACATAAGGCAAGGGAATATGGCCTGTTGTGGGCAATAAATCTCCCATAAACACCAAGGTTTTCCCCTGGTATTGTATCATGGGCAGCATCTGTTTTTCCGTGTGACCATCTGCATAAAACACCTCAAAATTAAAATCAGAAGCCCGCTCCACCACTTGAGTATTGTCCCTCAGAAATCGCAACTGACCCGCTGCTTCTATGGGCAGTAAGTTTTCTTTTAAAAAAGACGCTTTTTCTCTAGCGTTTGGTTTTGTGGCCCAATCCCAATGTCTTTTATTGGTCCAAAAATGGGCGTTTTTAAAAGCCATTTCATAGGCGGACCTGTCCTTGTTCCACTGGACAGCTCCCCCCACATGATCAAAATGAAGGTGGGACAGAAAAACATCTGTGACCTCATCCATAGAAAACCCTGCTTTTTTCACAGAACCCTTTAAATTATAAGACCCCCAAGGGCTGTAATAGCCAAAGAACTGATCCGATTGTTTGTGGCCCATACCGGTGTCTATAAGTGTGAGTTTGTCTCCATCTTCCACAAGCAAACAACGGGCGGCAATGTCAATGAGGTTATTGGCGTCTGCAGGATTGGTGCGCTGCCAAATGGTCTTAGGGACTACTCCAAACATACCACCGCCATCTAGTTTAAAATTACCTGCTTCTATAGGGTGTAAAACCATCCTTGCTATTTTTCTATCTTTGAGGTATAAATTTAATCAAAACCAAGCCTTTAAAAAGCCAAAAAAAGCTTAAATTCAATTTTTGGCGGCGGTGGCCAGCAGCAGTTGGTTTTCGCAGTTGTTATTAAAAGCTTTCAAGCATAAAGAGTACCCCTATGATAGAACTTGCCGGCATTATTATTTTAGGTATTGTAGCCCAGTGGATGGCATGGCGGTTAAAGCTGCCTGCAATTTTACCCCTAATACTCATTGGCTTACTAGTAGGTCCTATAGCCACTTTTTATACTGCAGACGGCGCCAAACTCATTGAGCCTATTTGGAATGGCACCAAAGGCCTATTCCCAGGAGATGGTTTGTATTATTTTGTTTCTCTGGCGATTAGTGTGATCCTTTTTGAGGGGGGCCTTACTTTAAAAAGAGCAGAAATTGCCACAACTGGACCAGTTATATCCAAACTCATTACCTTGGGATCTACAGTCACTTTTTTTGGCGCAGGAATTGCTTCCCACTTTATTTTTGAATTGAGCTGGCCCATGGCTTTTTTATTTTCTGCCTTAATTATAGTGACAGGACCTACCGTGATTACGCCTATACTTAGAAATATTCCCCTTAAAAAGGAAGTTTCTGCCATTTTAAAATGGGAGGGCATACTCATAGATCCCATAGGCGCTTTAGTAGCTGTTTTGGTATATGAGTTCATTAGTGTAGAGGGCGGACAAGCTTTTACCCAAACTGCCCTGATTGCCTTTGGAAAAATTTTACTCTTTGGTTTTAGCTTTGGTTTTACCTTTGCCCATGCCTTAGTTTTTGTGATTAAAAAACGATTTATTCCACACTATTTGCTCAATGTAGCCTCCCTTTCAATGGTGTTATTGGTTTTTGTTACCTCTGATTTTTTTGCCCATGAATCGGGTCTTTTGGCGGTGGTTATAATGGGAATGGTCATGGGAAATATAAACCTACCCAACCTCAAGGAGCTCTTGTATTTCAAAGAATCTTTAAGCGTACTGCTCATCTCTATTCTCTTTATACTATTGGCTGCCAACATTAACATAGACCAATTAATGTTGTTATACGATTGGCGAACGGCGCTATTGTTTGCGTCCATTATTTTAATTGTACGCCCCTTAGGGGTCTTTTTGAGTAGCTCAGGATCTGGCCTCCAACTTAAAGAGAAGCTGTTTATTGGCTGGGTAGGGCCAAGAGGTATTGTTGCGGCCGGTATTGCCTCTTTATTTGGGTCAAAACTCGTGGCTAGAGGAGAGGTGGGTGCAGAATATATAACCCCCTTGGTATTTATGATCGTATTGGGAACCGTTTTGTTAAATGCAACCACCGCAAGGATTGTAGCCAAATGGTTGGGGGTATTTTTAAAGAAATCAGAGGGTATTTTAATGGTTGGTGCTGCGCCTGCCTCCAGATTAATTGCCCAATACCTCCAAGACAATGACCGTCATGTGGTGCTAATAGATAGCAATGAGAACAATATAAACGCTGCAAAGGAAAAGGGCATTGAAGCGCTCACGGCCAATATATATTCAGACAACCTAGCAGACAACCTAGAGCTCAACGACGTAGGCTATTTAATGGCCCTAACTGGTAACGCAGAGATCAATGATTTTGCCTTAAATAGGTTCACGGAGCAGTTTGGAGAAAATGGCGCGTTTAGATTAATTCACGCTACAGAGAAAGGAAGTAAAGACCAGCAAAACAAACAGCACCTATTTTCCAGCACCCATGATTATATTGCCCTGGAAGAAACCGCTCGCTTGTTTCCACAGGTATTGGAGCTTGAACTCAAAGACCCTGTCCACTACGAAAAAGTCATGCAGCAAGCAGCTACAGCAGCACACAGCATCCCTTTGTTTTTAAAAGACACAGATGGAGACCTCAAGATTATTCCTTCTTTTAAACCCCAATCTGAAGCGTCTAAAGAAGGCATGCGTTTGGTGTATTTAGGAAAACCTTTAATCGTTTAGTTTCAGCACGGCCATAAATGCTTCTTGTGGAATTTCTACATTCCCCACTTGGCGCATGCGTTTCTTTCCCTTCTTTTGTTTTTCAAGAAGTTTTCTTTTACGAGAAATATCGCCACCGTAACATTTGGCGGTAACGTCTTTTCGGAGGGCTTTAATGGTTTCTCGAGAGATAATTTTTGCGCCAATGGCTGCTTGAATTGGAATGTCGAACTGTTGGCGCGGTATAAGAGCCCTTAATTTTTCACACATTTTTTTTCCAATAACAGGCGCGGTGTCTGCATGAATAAGCGCAGAAAGCGCGTCTACCGGTTGTGCGTTTAACAAAATATCTACACGAACCAACTTAGAAACCTTCATCCCAATAGGGGCGTAGTCAAAAGAAGCATATCCTTTAGACACTGTTTTTAAACGGTCATAAAAATCAAATACAATTTCAGCCAAAGGCATATCGAAAGTTAGCTCCACCCTATCTGTAGTCAGGTAAGTTTGGTTGGTGATAATCCCTCTTTTGTCAATACAAAGCGACATTACATTTCCTACATAATCAGATTTTGTAATGATGGTAGCTTTAATATAAGGCTCTTCTACTCGGTCTAAAGTAGAGGGGTCAGGAAGGTCAGAAGGGTTGTTTACAATGACAGGAATTTCAGTGTCTTTTCTAGTAAACGCGTGGTAACTTACGTTGGGAACCGTAGTAATTACAGTCATTTCAAATTCACGCTCTAAGCGTTCTTGAATAATCTCCATATGGAGCATTCCTAGGAAACCACATCTAAAGCCAAAACCTAAGGCTGCAGAACTCTCTGGCACAAAAACCAATGAAGCGTCGTTGAGTTGTAGTTTTTCCATAGAAGACCTCAGTTCTTCGTAATCTTCAGTATCTACAGGATAAATTCCAGCAAATACCATAGGTTTTACGTCTTCAAACCCACTAATAGGTTTTTGTGTGGGGTTTGCCGCGTCTGTGATGGTGTCTCCCACCTTGACCTCTTTGGCTTCTTTTATTCCTGTAATTAAATAACCAACATCTCCAGCTTTTACGCTTTTTTTTGCTTGTTGTGTGAGCTTTAAAGTACCCACCTCATCTGCAAAATAATGTTTTCCAGTGGCGACGAATTTTATTTTTTGGCCTTTTTTAATCTCGCCATTTATTACCCTAAAGTACGTTTCCACTCCTCTAAATGGGTTATAAACAGAATCAAATATTAAGGCCTGCAACGGTTCGTCTACATTTCCAACTGGCGCGGGAACACGGTCAATAATAGCATCTAAGATCGCTTCAATTCCCAAGCCCGTTTTGGCCGATGCCGGAATGACTTCCTCTGCCTTACAGCCCAATAAATCCACAATGTCATCTGTAACTTCTTCAGGATTCGCAGAAGGCAAATCTACCTTGTTCAATACGGGAATAATTTCCAGATCGTTTTCTAAGGCCAGGTAAAGGTTAGAGATGGTTTGTGCTTGTATGCTCTGTGCTGCGTCTACAATCAGAAGGGCTCCTTCGCAGGCAGCAATAGACCTAGACACTTCGTAGGAAAAATCTACGTGGCCAGGGGTGTCTATTAAATTTAAGATATAGGTTTCTCCATTTCTAGTGTACTCCATTTGAATGGCGTGACTCTTAATGGTAATCCCTCGCTCTCTTTCGAGATCCATACTGTCTAGTAGTTGGTTTTGTTTTTCTCTGTCTGTCACCGTTCCTGTAAAATCCAATAAACGGTCTGCCAAGGTACTTTTACCGTGGTCAATATGAGCGATAATACAGAAGTTTCGAATATTTTTCATGCGTATAGGGCCTATAAAGCTGCAAATATAGGCTAAAAATACGTCCAAACCATTGCCTTACAGCGTCACTTGCGTATCTTTGGCCCATAATTTTAATCTGCGCACTATGCCACGCATTGGAGACATTGAACTTCCAGACTTCCCACTGTTACTCGCTCCTATGGAAGATGTGAGCGACCCACCTTTTCGCGCTTTGTGTAAAGAGCAGGGGGCAGACGTGGTGTACACCGAATTTATTTCTTCAGAAGGACTCATCAGAGACGCCGCAAAGAGCACCATGAAGCTGGATATTTATGAAAAAGAACGCCCTGTGGGGATTCAAATATTTGGTGCAGAAATGGATTCTATGCTTCAGGCCATAGAAATCGTAGAAGCCTCAAAACCAGATATTATAGACATTAATTTTGGCTGCCCTGTAAAGAAAGTGGTTTGTAAAAATGCAGGTGCTGGAATATTAAGGGACATTCCCTTAATGGTCAAGCTCACAGAAGCCATGGTGAAGCACACCCACCTTCCTGTCACCGTAAAAACTAGGTTAGGTTGGGATTTAGACAGCATTAAGATTGTAGAGGTGGCGGAGCGTTTACAAGACGTTGGTATTGCCGCCATTTCAATACATGGACGCACCAGGGTTCAAATGTATAAAGGAAACGCAGATTGGGGGCCTATTGCGGAAGTTAAAAACAACCCAAGAATGCACATTCCTGTGTTTGGCAATGGCGACGTAGACACCCCTGAAATGGCCGTTAAAATGCGGGATGAATACGGTTTAGATGGCGCCATGATTGGCAGGGCAAGTATTGGCTATCCTTGGTTTTTCAATGAGGTAAAACACTTTTTTAAAACCGGAACACACAAGGCACCACCCACCCTAGAGGAACGCGTAGAAGCCGCTAGAAGGCACCTTCAGATGTCAATTGATTGGAAGGGAGAAAAGCTGGGTGTTTTTGAAACCAGAAGACATTATACGAATTATTTCAAGGGCATTCCAAACTTCAAGGAATACCGGATGAAGATGGTCACTTCGGATGAATCTAAAGACGTTTTTGACGCTTTTGATGAGGTGTTAGACGTATTTTCTCATCACGAATTTGTTTAAAAAGAGCATCGGCCAGAGGCCTTAAGCACTTTTAATCAGTTTTTCATTGACCCTTAGGCTGGCCACCCAAGAAGCCAGTACCCCTAAAACACTTATGGTTCCTAGGACTGCGCCAACATTAAACCATTCAAAAGATACTGGGTAGGCCAAACTGGCGGATATTCTAAGCCATCCAAACATCATTTGAGTGCCAATTAAGAGGCTGGCCAATCCAACACCTATTAGGCCTCCCATTAACGAGACCACAAGGCCTTGAAGAAAATAAATACGCCTAATTTCTATGATGCTTAACCCCATATGAAACAGGGTTTTACTATTGCCTTTTTTGTCTAATATCATCATAATAAGCGCTCCTACTAGGTTAAATAGCGCTACAATGAGGACCAAGGTGAAAATAAGATAGGTGGCTATGTTTTCTGTATTGAGCATTTTGTATAAACCACTATTGAGTTGGGCCCTATTTTTAACCACCACATTTTCTAGAAGAATTTGTTCCAATTGTAAGGAGATTAAATCTTCGTTGGCCCCCGGAGCGAGTTTTAAGTTTAACGCACTAATTTCTCTGGGATTTTTTTCTAGGAGTTGCTGGGCAAAATCCAAACTGGTGAATAGGTATTTTTCATCAATATCTGCTTCAATGGCGTACACCCCACTAATGGTTGTATATGCTTCTGTGTAGGGGGCGCTTCCAAAGCCCATTACTGTGCCTTTCTTTTTTAAGGGCCTAGGGATTAAAATTTTTAGAGGGCTGTAATAGTCTTGGATACTTAAACTTAGCTTATTGGCCAAGCCAATTCCTGCCACACTTTCCCCTGCTAGGCTCCAGTTTCCTGCGTAAATGACAGAGTCTACCCCAATAACATTTCGGTAGTTTTGGTCTACCCCTTTGAGATAGGCTATTTGACTTTTGTCTCTGTGGCTTAGGTATACCTTTTCTTCAATTTCTTTAGCGTAAAAGGCCACTCCTTGGAGTGTTCCAATGGCAGATTCTTGGTCTGAAGAGAGTTGGAAATATTTTCCGCTTTTAGGAAGTACCTTTAGCGCTGGATCAAAACTATTGCTAAAAGAGAGACTGAATTCTTTAAGCCCTGAAAAACCAGAGAGCACTATAAATAACGCTGCAGCACCTATAACCACTACAAAGAAGGTCATGTAATTAATCAGGTTCACCGCGTTCTGTGAACTTTTGGCGAGAAGGTATCTTTTGGCTATGTAAAAAGGGACATGCACCCTAGGCCTTTTTTCTTTTTTCTAATAAAGAGGGGTCTTTAATAGGGTTGTTTTCTCCTTTTAAAGAACGGTCAATGCCGTCTAAATACGCCAAGGTGTCGTCTATAAAAAACAACAACTGCGGCATTCTTCTCAATTGGTTTCTGGTTCTCTTGGCCAGTTCGTGCTTGATTAAAGGCTGATTGGATTGAATGCCTTCTAACATTTCTTTGGCGCGGTCTTCTGGAAAAATACTCAAATACACTTTTGCTATAGACAGGTCTGTAGTAACGGTTACCTTACTCACAGAAATTAACAATCCTTTTAGTCCGCCGTCTGTTGCGGCGCGCTGCAATACGTCTGCCATATCTTTTTGAATGACTCCTGCTATTTTTTTCTGACGTTGTGTTTCTTCCATAGCACAAAAATACGCACAATATTGTGTACTTTAGTCTTATAAGCATAAAACCAACAAATTTTATTGCAAACTTCCGTTAACGCTAAACACAAGAAAATGAGTTCCTTACCTCCTGGCGCAGAAAAAATTGACCATATTGGCATTGCTGTAAAGGATTTAGACGCTGCAGAAAAGACCTATACCCAGCTATTGGGTGTGCCGCCCTATAAAAGAGAAACGGTGGCTTCCCAACAAGTAGTGACTTCTTTTTTTAAAATAGGGGAAAGTAAAATAGAGTTGCTCTCTCCAACGGCTCCTGAAAGCCCCATAGCCAAGTTTTTAGAAAAAAAAGGAGAAGGCATACACCACTTAGCGTTTGGCGTAAAAGACATTGTTGCCAGTTTGGCTAAGCTCAAAGCCCAAGGATTTCGCCTTATTCACGAAACGCCCATTCAAGGAGCAGACCAAAAGCTAATTGCTTTTGTGCACCCCAAAGACACTACAGGCGCTTTAATAGAACTTTGTGAGCCATTGCAACAAGGCTTGTAATGTTCTGCTTATAGCTTTTTCTTTGTGTTGAACTAATTGTGGGTTTTTCTTGTACTGCTTTAAAATATGTAGTAATATTGCACCCTCCTTTCACTGAAAGGTTCGCAGTAATGCGGGTCCTATAGCTCAGTTGGTTAGAGCACCTGACTCATAATCAGGTGGTCCCTGGTTCGAGCCCAGGTGGGACCACAACCGAGAATCAAAAGCCCCTCTTTTTAGAGGGGCTTTTTGTTTTGAGCCTATATAGCCAAAGAAACAAGCACAGCCAACGAACTTAATTAAATAATTTAAAATCAATAAGTTAAATTTTGTTTAAAGTTTTAATAATAAAATTAAACAAAACATTTAATCTGTACCTTTAATCAAATCAAAAAAATTAAATTATGAAAAAGTTAAGTGTATTAAGTGTGTTATTATTTAGCGCTATTTTTTCCTTTCAGGTGAAAGCACAGGGATCTATTGTAGATGCTGCAGTGGGGAATGAAGACTTCTCCACCTTAGTAACTGCATTAACAGCAGCAGATCTTGTGTCTGCATTACAAGGAGATGGACCTTTTACTGTTTTTGCTCCGAACAACGCAGCCTTTGGTAAATTAGATAGCGCTACTTTAAATTCTTTGCTAGAAGAAGAGAATAAAGCGGCTTTGGCGGGTATTTTAACCTATCATGTAGTGTCTGGAAAATTAGCCGCAACAGACGTTGTAGCAGCGCTTAAAAAAGGGAACGGAAAAGTAACCCTTCCAACGCTCAATGGCCAAAACATTACCGTTTTGCAAAAAGATGGTAAAATTTGGATCCAAGACGCCAAAGGGAATTACAGCGAAATTATTGCCACAGATGTAATGGGTTCTAATGGTGTGATTCATGTGATTAATACGGTGATCATGCCCAACTAATTATTTCAAACCTTATCTTAAAAGCCCTTGTGACACTTTCACAAGGGCTTTTTTTTGCAAGGTAGCTTCGTTTGCTATAGTTTTATTAAGTATTGTGTAATTTAAAAATATATTATGATGCGTTATACCACTAAATACTTAAAAATGAGCCTTTTGATGTTTCTGTTCACCACTGTAGGTGTAGCGCAGAACCTCACAGTAATTTCATACAATATTCGCTACAATAGCCAAAGCGACGGAGAAGATATTTGGGACTTACGCAAAGGGGAATTAGTTGGTCAAATTAATCAGCATTCGCCAGATAGTTTTGGTGTTCAAGAAGCTACACAGATTCAAATGCAATACATTCTTGAGGCTTTGCCAGAATATGCCTATGTTGGTGTAGGTAGAGACAACGGCGCAACGAAAGGAGAGTATAGCGCAGTTTTTTACTTAAAAGAAAAGTTTAAATTATTAGAAAGTAAGACCTTTTGGTTGTCTGAAACGCCTGAAGAGGTCTCTGTTGGCTGGGACGCTGCTTTGCCCAGAATTTGCACCTATGCCCAGTTCAAAGAGCACACAACAGGGCGGGTTTTTTGGCATTTTAACACTCATTTTGACCATGTAGGTAAAGCGGCACGCGCAAATTCTGCGCTGTTAATTATAGAGAAAATTAAAAGCTTAGTAAGTACTGAAAGTGTGTTTGTGCTCACAGGCGATTTTAACGCAAGCCCTAACGAGCTCCCCATAACCCATTTAAAAAATGCTTTTAGAGACCCATTGGAATACATTGAATTGTCTGGACCTGAAGGAACTTTTAATGCGTTTAATTTACAAGCACCATTAGACCGCCGAATAGATTATATATTTTTTCAGGGGCTCACGCCTTTAAGCTATGCTCATTTGAGTGAAAAAAGGGCCAATGGCCGATGGATCTCTGACCACCTTCCAGTGAAATTTGATTTGGCCTATTAGTACTTTAATTAAGGGGTTTTATTATTTTTACACGCTATGTTAGAACACTATTTTGATTGCCCCCACTGTTGGGAGTCCCAACTTAAAATGATTGACCCTTCTGTAGGTTTTCAGGAATTTATTGAAGACTGTGAAGTCTGTTGCAATCCCATTCAATTTCAAATAGGGGTCTCCTATAATGAGGTAAGTGAATTTTCAGCAGAGCCTATAGGTCAATAGAAAACAATGGGTCTTTAATAAGAAAACGGTTACATTTTTTCCCAATACACCGCTTGTTTTACTTTGCCGTATTCTACCGCTACAAGTTGTTTGTCTAAGAGCATCCAAGCGCCGTCGTGCTGCACATTTACATGGTCATTGTCAAGGTCATCTATCTCCAATTGCCCCTGCTTGTTAATAAACCATTTAAGTATTTCTGTTTCTGTTTTGTCTTCATCTTTGTTGTGAATTTTAAGAATCACTTCGTTATTTCGCTTAAAGTCAAAACGAATGTCCACATGATTCATCGCTGTGGTTACAATACCAGATACGGCACCTACTAAGGCTTTTTCTAAAAAGTTTAAATCACTGTCTTTGTCTTGAATTTCCTTTTGAAGGTCTACGTGAAGTTTCCATTCGCCAAGCACGTCTCTGTCTTTTACTTTAGATTGTGCGTTCATAAGTGAGCTGCTCAATAGCGCAGCTAAAAATAAAAAAGCTATTTTTTTCATATCCACAGTTTTAGGGTTTCTCTTATGACGAGCTCGGATATTAATTGTTACAAAAAAACCCCGCAATTGGTGCGGGGTTTTTAAAAAAGGCTAACGAATAAACCTAAATTTATTTAGGGGCTCATTCAATGCCTTGTCCAGACATATAAGGCGCTCCAGCTTTTATAAGGGCCGCTTCAATAGCAGGCACTTTTTCTTGAGCGACATCTTTAATAGCGGCCTTCATATTTTCTAATAATTCAGCAGCAATTTGTAGGCTTTGCTTGTGAAGGGGTGTTGGGCCATAAGTAGTTCCCATTCCTCTCATGGCTACGCTTAAATGATCTTGCCACGAGGCAGGATTGCGTTCTCCTATAATGTTTTTAGATGGACTGCCATCTATTTGTTTGCGCAAGCCAGCTAAGGCCTTTTTAGCTTCGGTAATTAGAGACAATATGGCCTGAGGATCCGTATTGGTTCTATACAAGGCTGTTTCAAACATCGCTAGTTTTTTATCTGCCATAGATAAGGCGTCTTCATAGGCAGCACTCTCATTTAAAAGCGTTTTTACACTTTCAAAGTAGTTGTTAAAAGTGGCGTAGTTCACACCTTCTAACACTCCGTCTCTGATTGGCCTCACTTCAAAAGAGACTGGTCCGTCTAATGGGGCAATAATACCTTCTTTTTCTAAAGAAAGGCTTGCCATATAGGTTCCTGGTGTAGCCATTGGCCCTCCAGATCTCCAACCACCGCTTCCGTTACTTACGGGGTAGGGATTGGCGTGTCTAAGGTCCCAAGCAATTCTTTGAGATCCTTTTTTAGGCTTTGCAGTGATGGTTCTTATAAGGTTGCCTTCAGCGTCTTTAATGTGTAATAATAATTTGGCATCAGCCTCAGATGCCTCTGCATCTAAAGCATCCCAACCAGGGAAAGGCACATTTTCATTGGCACCTAATTTTTTTTCAGCATCTTGTCTTGTTGCTTTTAAGCTTTTGTAATCTCCATTCATGTGAACCGTAAACTCAGCTCCAAACGTAGGGTTCTCTGCAAAATAATAGTCTGCGCCAGTATTACCTACATTACTTCTTGGCACATACCATTTGGCTGTTCTTGGCGCAAATAAAGTAGCTTTTTTATTGAGGTTTTCGGAAGTGAAGTCTCTTAGTGGCGCATAGTTGTCCAATACAAAGAAACCACGTCCAAAAGAAGCCGCTACTAGGTCATTTTCTTCTCTTTGAATGGTAATGTCTCTAAAAGAAATGGTGGGGGTGCCACTCATTTTTTGCCAATTTTGACCTGCGTTTAATGAGGTGAAAATGCCATTCTCAGTGGCGGCAAATAACAGGTCTTTTTTAACAAAATCCTGTACCATTCTCCAAACGAGGTTTCGCTCTCCCAAGTCACCAGCCAAAGAGCGCCATGTTTTACCCATGTTGTTAGACACAAATAAGTACGGTTTATAATCACCTTCTTTATGGTTGTCTAAAGAGACATAGACTGTATTTTTGTCAAATACGTCTGCTTTAATATCATTTACAAATGCTCTAGAAGGTAAACCCAATCGAGTCACAGGAATTTTAGTCCAGTTGGCTCCTGAGTCTGTGGTGTATTGAATAATGCCGTCATCTGTACCAGCCCAAAGCAGCCCTTCTTGAACTTCAGATTCTGACAGGGAGGTAATGGTGTTGTAATTAGACATGGCCCTTACATCCCAGGCATTGTCCCAAGATTGTTGTTTGCCCATAATAGGCAATTCAATGCGCTCCTCGTTCCTGGTAAGATCTCCAGAAATTGGGGTCCAAGAATCTCCCCTGTTTTCTGATTTCCAAACACGGTACGAGGCAAAATATAAACGAGACGCTTTGTGAGGGCTCACCAAGATAGGTGCGTCCCAATTAAAACGTTCATGCGGCTCTCCCGCTCTAGCCTGTGGTTGAATCATGACAGGTTCTCCAGTGCTGAGGTCTACCCTGTGCAAGCCCCCTTGCTGTGTTTCCGCATAAATAATATTTGGATTTTCTGGGTCTGTAGCAGACTGATGTCCGTCTGCAAATAAGGTTTTATACCAGTGCTTGTTGGCTATTCCTTCTCTTTCGTCCGTAGCAGACGGCCCACCAGAAGAACCGTTGTCCTGGGTTCCTCCAAAGACATGATAAAAAGGCTTGGCATTGTTTACCGCTACTTTATAATATTGAGTAAGCGGTAAGTTTTTATGATATTTCCAAGTATCTGCCAAATCAAAACTCTCGTAAATTCCAGCATCTGTTCCTAACATAATATAGTTAGGGTCGTCTTTTTTAAAAACAATGGCATGGTTGTCTGAGTGTTTGTCAGATTCTTTTAAGGTGGCAAAATTAGCTCCACCGTCCTCTGAAGTAAGCACCCTTACATTCATGAGATATAAACGATCAAATTTATGTGGACTGGCGTATAACTCTTGATAGTAATGAGGCCCTGTTCCGCCTGAAACAGTGTTAGACATTTTTTTCCAAGAGCTTCCTTTGTCTTCAGACCTAAACACGCCTCCAGTGGTTCTGTCTAACTCAATAGCGGCATAAACAACATCTGGTTTTTGTGGGGAAATGGCCAAGCCTATTTTACCTAGGTTTGAAGTAGGAATTCCAGAAGTGAGCTTGGTCCAGGTTTCTCCCCCGTCTGTAGAACGGTGAATTCCAGATCCAGGCCCACCACCCATATATGCGGCTACTGTTCTATGCCTGTCCCAAGTAGCTGCATATAAAACGTCTGCGTTTCTTGGATCTATTAGTAGATCTGTAGCACCAGTCCATACATTGTCACCAAGTACTTTTTTCCAGTTTTTCCCGCCATCGGTCGTTTTATATACCCCACGGTCTCCGCCACTGTTCCATAAGGGTCCTTGAGAAGCGACCCATACCACCTCAGAATTATTTGGGTGTACTATAATCTTGGACAGGTGTTCTGAGTTAGGAAGGCCCATATTATTCCAGGATTTTCCACCATCAGTACTTTTGTAAATCCCATCTCCAAAAGCAATATGACGCCCCCCTACATTTTCTCCAGTACCTACCCAAACGGTACTTGGATTGTTTGGATCTATGGTAACACAGCCAGCAGCAAAGGTACCTTGTCCTTCAAAAATAGACTGCCAGGTTGTACCGGCATTTTCTGTTTTCCATACACCACCAGAAGCAACAGCCACATACCAGAGGCTATTGTTTTCAGGATGTATGGCAATATCTGAAATACGACCAGATAAAAAAGCAGGCCCTATGTTTCTAAATTTGAACGCGTCTAAAGAGACCTTATCAGAGGTTTCTTCAGTAGTCTTTTTTCTTCTTTGCGCCAAAACTTCCTCTATAGAAAAGAGTAGCATAAAAAGGGCTAAAAAAGGAATTAAAATTTTTTTCATGAGTTGTTTTTTTGGTTTTCCCAGCTAGGGGAATTGTTAAGTACCTAAAGATACTGAATTAGTGCAAGCAAAAAAACATCGGCCAAAGGCCATTTAAATCGGACTATTGACATAAAAAGACGGAAAGCAAGGTAAAGGGGTATCTTTAAATGAAAGACTATTAAGCGCAAAAGAATATGCTACAATCTAATTTGAGTAAAAACTTAAGGGAACATGGATACGACCTGCTTGGCGGGCCAATTAGAAGCTATAAATTATTGCAGTTATGGCTTAAAGTTCCCGCCAACCCTATTGAGTTGTATTATGCCCACATTAACCACGCATTTGAATCCAAAAAAGCCCTTGAAGTGTCAGAGAACAGCGCGCTAAAGGTGTCTTCTAGGTATAAAAATGAGTATAGATTTAATGTAGGGATGTCTTTGTTGGAACCCCTTTTAAGCGCTTTTGGCCTTGGTAACCTCTCTTTAGAAACCTTGATTAGTTCAGGGAAGTCTGTTGGGGTTTCCTATGAAGGCTCAGAGTCTGAAGAATTGGTTATGGGGAGTTTGGAAAATTATTTGCATCAGGCAGATTATTTACATCCCAATCCAAGCCTCTATTCCCATTTAAACAAGGATCAAATCTTGCTTATTTCAGGGGTATTATGGGCTAAGAATCTTGTGATTACCATAGAGACAGATATAGAAATATCTCCCTCATTAATCGTGAAGTTGGACAAAAAAATAGATGGAAAACTCAATACTTTTAAGAAAAATGACAAGGTATTAAAGCTAGTGTCTGAAGGTAAAATGCCCTTCCCTATTGCGGTAAAAGCGAATAGATTACATTTTGACAAAGGCCATTTTAAAGGGAGTAATTTAGTGACAGACAGTCGCTCCTTGTTTTAGGTTTTTTCCCAATAGCAATACTCAGCGGACTAAAGGGGGTTAAGCAAAAATTCTTTGGTATCTTTAAAAGGTAAAACCTTAAACCTTTTCTTATGTTATTTAGATTACTAACCCTGTTGTTGTGTTGCAGCAGTATGGCTTTTGGCCAAGACTATTTTTATAAAAAATACACTCCTTTTAATCAGGAAGTGTCTTCTCCAGCGTCTTTTTTAGGATACGACATTGGTAGCCAACACACGCGACATGACCTTATTGTGAGTTATCTGGAGCAGTTGGCCGCTACCTCTAACCGCGCACAAATCATGCCTTATGGAAAAACACATGAAGGGAGAAAACTGGCTTTTTTAGTGGTGAGTAGTCCTGAAAACCTCTCTAGATTGTCGGAGATTAAAGAAGCGCATTTGGCGTCTATTAAAAGCGGTGTAGCCCCTAAAGGAAGCGCTCTGCCACTGATTATTAACCTAGCCTATAATGTGCACGGAAACGAGCCTTCCAGTTCAGAGGCGGCTCTTTTGGCGGCCTATACTTTTGTAGCATCTAAAAACCCAGACATTGAAAAATATTTAGAAAACGTAGTGATTTTTATTGACCCTACGATCAATCCAGACGGGAGAGATAGACATACACAGTGGGCCAACACCTATAAAGGGAGTCCTTTGGTAGCAGACCCTCAGGATGCAGAGCACAATGAGTACTGGCCCGGAGGTAGAACCAACCATTACTGGTTTGACCTTAACAGAGATTGGTTATTAACCGTAAATCCTGAAAGCCAAGGAAAGGTGGCCTGGTCGCATGAATGGTACCCAAATGTGGTGACTGATTTTCACGAAATGGGCAGCCAAAGCACTTATTTTTTTGAGCCTATGAAGCCCAACGCTTCTTCTAAGCCTATTATGCCTAAAGAAAATTACACCACCTTAAACGATCTTTTTGGGGGGTATTTTTCTAAAGCCCTAGACAGTATAGGGTCTCTTTATTTTACCAAAGAAGCTTTTGACGGCACTTATCCTGGCTATGGGTCTTCTTATCCAGACCTTCAAGGCGCTTTGGCATTGTTGTTTGAACAAGCCAGTTCTAGGGGTTTAAAACAAACCACCGCCTTTGGTGAAATTACCTTTCCTTTTACAATAAGAAACCAATATGTTTCTAGCATCACCACGGTGAAAGCAGCTGTAGAAAATGCAGCTACACTTCAGGCGTATCAGCGGGATTTCTTTAAGAGTGCATTCACTAACGCGGCTGCGGAAAAGATTAAAGGCTACTCTTTTAAAGAAACGGATAAAAACTTGGCTAAGGCTTTTATTGGAAAACTAAACACCCATAAGGTGTCCGTGTATCAGACGGCAATAGATGAATACGTAGTCCCCACTTCTCAAGCGCAGTACCGAATGGTACAGAGTTTTTTTGAGACCTATAATAAATACAGGGATTCTGTTTATTATGACGCAAGTGCTTGGTCTGTGGCCAATTTTTTTAATATCTCTTATAAGCCCATTAGCAAGCTACCTAAATTAGACCAATTAATTATTGCCAAAGACCTTGTGACTGCGAGGCCTTTTAAGGCTGCTGACTACGCTTATGCTATTGAAGCTAGAGATTATAATATACCCGCAGCTATATCACATTTACAAAAAAATGGAGTGGTACTTTCTGCGGCCTTTAAGCCTTTTAAAGTGGCTACTTTTGACGGTGCAAAGTCTTTTTCATACGGATCTTTAATGGTGCCAGTAGCCCTACAAAAGATTTCTAAGGACAGTTTAGCCAGTCTTATGGCAGATTTACCAAGTAAATTAGGGGTTTCGGTGTCTGCGGTGCAGTCTGGCTTAAGCCTTTCAGGAGTAGATTTAGGGAGCAGAAATGTGCGTCCATTAATGGCGCCAAAGGCTGCAATGATTATTGGAAACGGCACTTCTTCTTATGAAGCAGGAGAGATTTGGCACTTGTTAGATACCCGTGTGGGAATACCCATTAGTAAATTACCTATCAGAAACTTAGACCGTGTTTCACTAGATGCTTACAACACTTTAGTGATGGTTTCTGGAAGGTATTCGCTATCTGAAAAATTCAGTAAGGCTTTATCTGACTGGGTCTCTAAAGGGAATACTTTAATCACTATTGGTACTGGTTCTTCGTGGGCAGTGAACACTAAATTTGTAAAAGAAAAACTGATTAAAGTAGTGTCTGATTCCACAACGCTAACAAGTAGAAAACCTTATGTAGACGCTGGAGAAAATATTGGAAGAGAAGCTTTAGGTGGGGTGTTTTTAAAAGGTGATATGGATTTGTCCCACCCCTTAGGATTTGGTTACGATCAATCTAGAGTCGCTTTGTATAAAAACAACGAGGTCTGGTTGGCTCCTTCCAAAAGCGCCTACGGTACAGTGATAGATTACGCTGAAAAACCGCATTTAGACGGTTATATTTCAGAAAAAAACCAAAGAGAATTTCTGCCTAAAAGCGCTTCTTTAATTGTAAGCCCAAAAGGAATGGGCCGTGTAATCATGTTTGCAGACAACCCAAATTTTAGGGGCATTCATTACGGGATGAATAGATTATTTTTAAATGCTATTTTCTTAGGGAATCATATTGAGGTGCCATCCGAATAAAGGCCTTACTGTTTTATAAAAACACAGGAACAAGGGTCTTTTTATTTATAAAAAAACCCCCAGCTAATGCTGGGGGTTTTTGTTTTAAACAAACACCAATGACATTAGTGCTTTGTTGTAGAGAAGTGTGTTTTACAAGCCTGGAATACTCCAGCCTTCTCTGTAAGGTTTTGTAACAAATTGATTTGCATCTTCGAAGTTGGTGATACGCATATTTTCTCCGTCCCAACGCAGTTTCTTTCTGCCGTAGAATTCCATATTACCTGCTTCATTTTCTTTTCTAAGCATATGGCTTCTGATGGCTATATTGCCCATTAGTACAGTCTCAGTAAATGGTCCTGCGTAGTCAAAAGAGGAGGTGAGCGCCAAGTGTTTATCTGAATTAAAACCTGCCTTACAGGCTTCTGTCCAAGCGGCGTTATGAAGTGCGTCTAAGTTTCCTTGCACACTGGTGTCAAACGGCTGAGGCTCCATGCCTTTTTTAAATAAAACAGGATTGTTTCCGTAGTCTGTACAGGTAATAATACCTTCAGAGCCCATCATCATAACACCACTACTTGAAGCGGAGTAGTAATCACTAATTTCATCTGGAATGGCTGGTGTAATTCCGCCATCTGTCCATTCTAATTCAACCCCTGATTGTCCTGCAATTTTGCTTGGGAAATCTATGGTTACTTTTGAGGCAACCGGACAACCGTCTGGAACGTAATCTGGTGTCCACATCCTGGAGTAAATATTAGCCACACTACATTGTACCCCTGTAGGATACCCTAGATTTAATACTTTATAAGGAACATCTAGCAAATGGCATCCCATGTCTCCAAGGGCACCAGTTCCGTACTCCCAATACCCCCTCCAATCAAATGGGTGTAATCCTGGGGTATAATCTTTGTTAGATGCAGGACCAAGCCATAGGTCCCAATCCAAGCCCTGTGGTTTTTTAGATGGGTTTGCCTCTGGCGCCCCTTTTCCTTGAGGCCATACAGGCCTATTGGTCCATATAAATACTTTTTTAACGTCTCCAATAGCGTTTCCGTCTATCCATTCTTTAATTTTTACCACCCCTAAAGAGGAACCTCCTTGGTTTCCCATTTGAGTAACCACCTGTTGTTTTCTGGCCAAATGGGTTAAGTGCCTCGCTTCTGCAATGGTATGGGTCAGTGGTTTTTGAACATACACATGTAAGTTGCGCATCATGGCCTCATGGGCTATGATAGCGTGGGTATGGTCTGGAGTAGAAATGGTCACCGCGTCTAGGTCTTTTTGTTGGTCTAGCATTTTTCTAAAATCATGGAAAAAAGCCGCTCCTTCGTGTCTTTCTATAGCGTTTTTAGCCATAGCTGGATCTACATCACAGAGCGCTGCAACCCTGTTTTTACCCCCGTTATATGCATTGTTTATATCTGAACCTCCTTTTCCTCCAGCTCCAATAGCACCTACGACAAGCTGGTCACTAGGCGCTGTAAAACCAGTGCCTCCTATAACATGTCTGGGCACAATATAAAAACCAGTGCCTATTAAGGCACTTTTTTTAATAAAATCTCTTCTGTTGTTTTTTGTTTTCATGAATCTGAACAGTGTTTGGTTGTTATTATAAAGGTTCAAGGTAAAAAATGATGTTTTTCCCGAAAGCCAATTATTTTTTGAAGCCATTAAATTAATGAAAAAAAGGCTTCCTTGTGTTTTTGTCTCTTTATAATGACAATTCTATTCCTATATAAAGGTGTCTCGTTGGTGCAGCTTCGTAAAACCTTCCTCCAAAAGCATTGATTCTAATGTTGTCAAAATAAAGGCTATTTGTTAGGTTGTTTATACCAGCAAAAAGTTTGAGAGCACCATTTTTTAATGGCAGTTGTTTTACGCCAGAAACATTTAATAAGCGATACGGAGCTATCCTTACACTGTTATTATTGTTGGCCATTAAGGCCCCTACATGCTGATATTCTAGTCTTATTTGCCCTTGGGCAGGTAGTTTAAGTTGTATTTGTGAGTTAAAATGGTGGCTTGGAATTCCAGGAATTTTATTTCCTGACAAACTAGCGTCTTCGCTGTTGGTACTAAAAGTATAATCAGCAAAAGTAAATGCATTGGTCCATTCCAGTATATTTCCTGTGAATGAGGCCATTGCCTCAACACCCCTTCTTTGTGTTGCACCAATATTTTTAAAAAATTGCCTCTGTGGAAATTCAGGCAACTCAAAAGGCAAAATTTCTCCATCTGAATCACTTAAAAAACCACTGACTTCCCAATTTATTTTATAGCCGTTATTTATGAAGTGTTTGCCTCTGTAGGTTAGTTCTATATTGTGAGATTTTACGGGGTTTAGACTTTCGTTAAAACCCAAGCTTCCGTCTGGTGAATTGCTCATCTCACTAAGGGTAGGCGTTTCAAAACTTTGTGCATAAGAGAGGCTAACATATTGAAAACCACCCAATTTCCTGCCTAATGCAGCAGTAGGACTTAAGGCGGAGAAATTTCTTTTCTGGCTCGCATCTATTGCTATATGGATGAGGTCTCCCCTCAAAGCAGCGCTTACATCCCATTTTTGAAAGGGAAATTTACCAGTTATAAATCCATGGCTATTAGAAAAAACTTCATTTTGTTGCGCTACCAAAGCACCAACAACACCCTTTTCATTTTGAAACCTACTTCTCAGGTCGCTTTGCAAAGCGTGGCCTATGCCTACAATAAATTGTTCGTTTTTTAAGCCTTTAAAAATGGCTTTTGTTCCAAGGCCGTAATAACTTCTCTTAAAAGCAGAGACCCCTCCGTTTAAAAAGGGCAAAAGACCTTGAAAGTTTCTTTGAGCAAAAAAGGTATAGGAGTTAATGTTTAAAGATTTTTTATTGGAAGCGCTAGTTTCTGCTAGTTTAAGACCATATTCATGGCTTAATCCAACTTTTAAATGATTTACTTTTTCGGTGGTTTGGTAAAGAATATTAGCCTCTCTGGCATTTTTTCTGTTGCTTTTTACTTGCTCTAGGTTTAAACTGCCAGGGTCATTTGCATAAGGACTATCAGTATAATTAAACTGTCCTTTAATAGATTGATTTTTTGCGAGTTTGTAGGTAAAAGTTGTGTTTAATTGACTTTGTTTAAAACCGCTTAGTATTCTATACCCCTTTGAAACAGCTTGGTTAAAATGCCAGAGAGATTTAAATTTATTTTCTCCTAAAGCAACCGTCAATTGTGAAGAAGCCAATCCAAATGCACCGCCCATAGCCCTAAATTTTAATTTATCTGGCCCCAAGTCTTCTAGGGTGTGCATTAATATTACTCCGCCTGCAGCATTTCCATATAAAGCGCTACTTGGACCCCTTAGAATTTCAATATTAGATAAAATACTAATCGGTATATTATCTAATTGGCCCTGTCCATCAGGTGTAGTTTCAGGAATACCGTCTATATTCAAAAACACGCCCCTTATACCAAAAGCGGCCCTTGCTCCAAACCCTCTTATGGAGATTCGCAAGTCTTGGTTGTAGTTGTATTGGTTTTGGGCAAATAAACCTGGCACCTGACCCAGATATTCTTTTAGCGATAATTGTGGGGTGGTTTCATGAATTTTTTTGGCATTCACAAAACTAGCGGCAGTTGGCGCTTCTAATAAGTTTGTTGTAATTAATGAGGCAGTTAGCACCACTTCGTTTAAAGCAGTAGTGTCTTTGACTTTTTTGCTGCGGTCTTGGCTGTATATAATATTAGAGACTGAAAAAATAAAAAGGAATAGAAATAGAAAGTGGGTTTTAGAAGCCATTTATAGCAATAATTATCTTTTGCACTAAGGTATTGATAATTCAAAGTATTGGCCATTAGCAGAAGAGTTTTATTTTTCTAAACGCACTTTAACCTGAGGTATTTTTAAACTGTATATGCGTATGCGCTTGTCCTCTGGAGATTTTTCACTGGCAATGGGCGCGCCACTTCCTCCTATCACATAAGAAAGTTTAAGGTTTAGCGATTCTATCAGGGTATTTTTTATTTTTTCATTATGAGATTTGGTCAGGCTTTCGTTGTAGATAAGGGATAGTATTTGTGCAGATTCCAAGGCGGGATTTACGATAAGTGTTTTTAATATTAAGTATTCAGATGGCTCTAAAAAAGCTTCTTTTTTGTTAAAACTTATCTTGTGTTCAAAAACAAATAGGGTCTTTTTTTTCTTTTTTCTTTTCTTTAGAATCAACCAAAGCACTATTATAAGAACCCCAAAAAGCAAACTAAAGACGGTGTACAAAGTCCTGTTTTTTTGGTGGATAAAAAGCGAACCATTTCCTGTTTTTTGCTGAACAAATAAGTTTTCTGTAACTTTGGATAACAGCAGGTTTTTATTCTTTTTTTTGTAATAAATATAGGCATTCTTGTACTTGTAAATCGGAAGATTTAAGTCCATTTCTACATTAAAATACAGGGGGTTTTCTGAGTAATAAGAAGTTTCGTTGTTAATCACATCAATTTTAACAAGGCTCCGCTGCGTATTGAACAGCTCATGAGTACCTTCTGGCCCAGTGTCAATCCTCATATATTGGTCCATTTCCTCAATAGTACTTTGCCCTAAATAGGACCAGATTTTTAGCTTAAAATCATAGATCCAAACCGAATATTGATACAATGCTTTAAGGCGGTTTTTAGCACTTAGATGATAGCCACCTAAAATAATTAAATTGTTTTTGTTTAAAAAATGAATTTGAGTATGAGTGCTTTTTGGAACTTCAAGACCTTTAGTGCTAATAACCTCCCAGCCTTTTGAAATGGGATTTAAATAAGTAAGCGCGTTTGAGGTGGTCCAATAACCGTAGCCACCATACTTATAGATGGTGTCATTTCTATGAAATAAACTACTGTCGGATTGCCAATGGACAATGTCAGAACGGTCACTTCTAACCAAACTGTCATTTTCAAAAGCGTACACCTTTCCACCATCCTTTTCTGATAATAATAATGTATTGTTTTGCCAAATAGGGCGGTATTCAATAAATGTAAATTCCAGAGGTAATTTTAAAGCGGTCTTGCTTTTTATTTTAAAAACTTCCAGATCGATTGTGGTTAAACTATCCCCTGAAAATTGCAGCAGCAATCCCTTTTCCCTGTCTAGTGCTGTGAGCTGTTGGTCAGAAATTTTAAAGACAATTTCTTGACTTTGAACAGTAAGGCTAAAAAGTAATAATATAATAAGTCCTTTTTTAAACATAAGGGTAGATTTGGGGTCTAACTTTAGAGCGTTAAATGGTCTTAATTAGGATAAAATTAAATATACAATAATATAAATTGCAATTGGAGCCAAAATAATAAAACTACTTTAAAAACAACACTACAGCCCCTATGGAAGTAAGTATTAATATCATTTTTCTGAAAAAAGCATCAGAAATTTTATGCACAAAAAGTACGCCAGTGAGCAAGCCCAACACTGTGCCAGGAAGTAGTATTAGAAAAATTTTCAAACTTTCAGGGGTGATGGTTTTCCAAACAAAAACGTGGAAAGGGAGTTTAAACAGGTTTATGAAGAAGAATAGCCATGCCGCAGTGCCTATAAAGTGATTTTTAGGAAGGCGCATGGCTAGAAAATAAATATTAGAAAAAGCCCCAGCTAAATTACCTATCATGGTCGTAATTCCAGCCATAATTCCCATGAAACCGCCAAAGCTCCAATGGGTAGGGATGGTTTTTATTTTCTTTTTTTCCCACCATATAAGCATGCCCAAAGTAGCCAGTATGGTTACTGCCATACCCATTTGAAAGGATTTTTCAGGAAGGTCTTTGCCAATAAATACGCCAATGACCACACCCAGCATCATCCAGGGGAGAAAGGCCCTTAAATAGTGCCATTGGGTGTGCCTGTGATAGTAAGTGATGGCAAAAATATCTCCTACAATAAGCAGCGGCATGAGCATTCCCGTAGAAGACTTCCCTCCAAAAGCCAACGCCATTAAGGTGACAATTAACACCGCTATTCCCTTTACACCCGCCTTAGAGATCCCTAAAATAAAAGCAGCTAAAAAGGCAAAAACAAATGACTCCAAGGAAAGCAATCCATTTAGATAAGCGTTCATAAAACGAAGGTACAACTTGTTTTTAAGCCCTTTCAGGATCAAAATGTGTTAAGTATAACAAAAAATAATACCTTTATGACTTACCAGCACCAACCAAACCATAAAACCAACCAAAAAATGAATTTATCTGCTTTAGATTACAGCATTATTGCTGGCTTTTTTTCAATTGTACTCATCATAGGAATTGTTGTGTCTAAAAAATCCGGTCAGAGTAGTGCGGAGTATTTTCTTTCAGGGAGAAGCATGCCCTGGTGGCTTCTAGGATTCTCTATGGTAGCAACTACCTTTTCTACCGACACACCCAATCTAGTTACAGACATTGTAAGAACCAATGGGGTCTCTGGAAACTGGGTTTGGTGGGCTTTTTTGCTCACGGGATTGCTCACCGTTTTTGTTTATGCAAAACTATGGCGTCGTTCAAATGTAGCGACTGATATGGAATTTTACGAATTGAGATACGGCGGGAAGCCAGCACACTTTTTAAGGTGGTTTAGGGCTTTTTATTTGGGTGTTTTGTTTAATGTCATGGCCATGTCTGCAGTAACTTTAGCCGCCATTAAAATAGGCCAGGTAATGCTGGGTTTAGACCCTGTTTTTACTGTTGTTGTTGCAGGAAGTATAACGGTTTTATTTAGCGCTGTTGGTGGCTTTAGAGGTGTAATTTATACAGATTTTGTCTTGTTTTTTGTAGCCATAGCAGGCGCGGTAGGTGCAGCTTATTATTTGGTCAATATTCCAGAAGTAGGTGGTTTACAAGCCCTTTTGGCCCATGAAAATGTGTCGGACAAATTGTCTATACTTCCTGATTTTTCAGACACAGAAGCTTTAATAGGTATTTTAATCATTCCCTTAGCCGTGCAATGGTGGTCTGCCTGGTACCCTGGCGCCGAACCCGGTGGAGGGGGTTATATAGCCCAGAGAATGCTGGCTGCTAAAAATGAAAACCACGCCATAGGCGCTACTTTTTTCTTTAATATTATGCACTATGCGTTGCGTCCTTGGCCATGGATTTTGGTGGCTTTGGCCTCAATGGTGGTGTATCCTGATTTGTTGTCTATTCAATCCGCTTTTCCCAATGTATCTCCAGATAAATTAGGAAATGATTTGGCCTATTCTGCCATGTTAACCAAGTTGCCCAGCGGTTTACTTGGACTTGTCTTGGCTTCTTTAGGAGCTGCTTATATGTCAACAATTTCTACCCATTTAAATTGGGGTTCCTCCTATATTGTTAACGATGTGTATAAATTAGAAATCCAGCCCAATGCCACTGAAAAGCAATTGGTAATGGTAGGCAGAATAGCCACAGTTTTACTCATGATTGCCAGTGGCTTTTTAGCCCTTACCCTAACAAATGCCCTTCAGTTGTTCGATATTATTTTAATGTTCGGTGCAGGAACAGGGCTCATTTTTATTCTTCGCTGGTTTTGGTGGCGTATTAATGCGTGGAGTGAAATTTCAGCCATGATCGTTTCAGGCCTATTGTCCATACTCTTTAATTTCGGATCCCTAGGAACCACTTTTTTTGGCGGAGATGGTTTAGAGGGTATTTTCCCTTCCTGGGCTAAGTTCCCCCTAGTGGTACTTTTGACCTCTATTGTTTGGATTGCGGTCACTTTCCTCACTTCACCCGAAAAGGAAGAAATCCTTGACAGATTTTACAAGCAAACACAGCCCGGAGGTCCTGGCTGGAAAGTACAACAAGAAAAAGCCATTGCTGAAGGCCAGATAAAATTTCAAGAATGGTCGGTTCCTTCCGGAATTTTAGCCATGATTTTAGGGGCTATTCTGGTTTATGGCTGCATGTTTGCCACGGGTAATTGGATTTACGGCAACTACACTTTGGCCTCTGGATTAACGCTTGTAGTGATTGTTTCAGGAGTTTTATTGTTTAAAGTCTGGAAAACACTAAAAAAATCTATTTTATGATCTTTAATAAAAGGGTGCCTTCGGTAGATATTTTTAGGGGAGCCACTCTTTTACTTATGATTTTAGTCAATACTCCAGGGACATGGTCTGCGGTATACGCCCCGTTTTTACACGCCTCTTGGCACGGTTATACCCTCACGGATTTGGTTTTCCCCTTCTTTATATTTATTGTTGGCGTGTCTATATCGCTCTCTTATAAAGACAAGAAATTAAATGGGCCTGTCTTCTTTAAATTGACCAAAAGGAGTTTAAAACTCATTGGATTGGGCCTGTTTTTAGGCGCTTTTACAATAAGTTTTCCATTTATAAAGGCGGTTGAAAACATTCGTTTTCCTGGTGTATTACAACGTATTGGCCTTGTTTTTTTCTTTGCGAGTATTATATATCTCTGGGGGAGTAAAAGAAGTACCGCCTTGATTATTGGAATTATTTTACTGGCATATTGGCTTTGGATGGGCTTCTTGCCTTTAGATGGAGTGGCTCCTACCTATGAAAGAGCAGCCAACAATTGGGCAAATTTCATAGATTTTAAAGTCTTGGGCAGTCATATGTGGAAACCAGACTATGATCCAGAAGGTATACTAAGCACTTTGCCAGCTATTGCAACGGCATTGCTCGGAACACTTGCTGGAGATGTTTTGCGATCTAACACTTACCAAAAAGTTTCCCTTTTGCTCATTTCTGGGCTTGTTTTGCTTGGTCTAGGACATTTACTAGACTTGAGTTTCCCCATTAATAAAGCCCTTTGGAGCAGCTCCTTTGTGATGGTTACTGCCGGTTGGGCCAACCTGGTGTTAGGGATTTTATTTTACCTGCGAGAAGTGAAAAAATTTAGATTTGGCGAGGTGTTTTCCAAAGTAGGAGCAAATGGAATTGCCATTTATTTTACGGCTAGTTTTATCACTAAATTATTTTATTTAATTCCTGTCAATGGAAGTAGTATTCACGGGTTTTTATTTGAAAATATATACCTAAACAAAGGCCTAGCCCCCGAATTGTCTTCCTTGCTCTACGCGCTAACAGTATGTTTTTTTTACTTGCTTATGGCTTCCTTTATGCATAAAAAGAAAATTTTCTTCAAGGTTTAATTTTGTGGTTATGTGAGAAATGCCTTATTTTAGATTAAAAGAGTATTTAAATGAGTAGCACGTATAAGGAAGTTTTCACAGGTAGCGCTATGGCGGTATTATTACTCAAAGGGGTTTTTGGAGACCACGGCATTCCTTTTGTGGAGAAAAACGAGCAGGCCTCTGGCGTTTTAGCGGGTTTTGCTGGCGGAACAGAATCTACTATTAAAATGGCAGTTCCTCAGGAATTTGAAGGAGCAGCACTGCGACTTATCGCAGATTTTAGTGCGCAATTAGAAAGCGCTTAGTCAATTCAGGGACGTCCTAAAACGTTAAAAAAAAAGCCTGTTAAAGGCCTTCATTTTATTTTTCCAGCTCCAACAAGCGTTTTACATATTTTCCAATCACGTCAAACTCTAAGTTTACAACGGTACCTACTTGGTATTGTTGAAAACAAGTATGCGCATAGGTGTAAGGTATAATGGCTACAGAAAAGCTGTTTTTTTCAGAGTTTATAACGGTTAGACTAGTGCCATCTATGGTAATAGATCCTTTTTCTATGGTCACATTGTTTTTGCCTGGATCGTAGGTAAAAGTAAAGACCCAACTCCCATCTTCTTCTTTGAGCGCAGAACAAACCCCCGTCTGATCTACATGACCTTGAACAATATGTCCGTCCAATCTACTGCCTAATATCATGGCGCGTTCAAGGTTAATGAGTTGGCCTACTCTAAAGTGGTTTAGGGATGTTTTCTCTAATGTTTCTGCAATAGCCGTCACGGTGTATTGTTGGGTTGATTTTTTCACAACGGTCAAACACACCCCATTGTGCGCCACACTCTGATCAATTTTTAACGCATCTGCTAAGGGGGTTTCAATACTTAGGTGCATATTACTCCCTTCTGCTTCTATTCCAACTACTTTTCCTAAAGTTTCAATTATTCCAGTAAACATGGTTCGTTTTTATTGTCTAATTTTACCCTGTAAATTTACTTATAAAGCCACATATAGCATGCAGGATAATGCAAAAATAAAAGTTGGAATTTCAATAGGAGATTTAAATGGAATAGGCTGCGAAGTTATTTTAAAAACTTTCGAAGATCCAAGGACATTAGAATTGTGCACCCCTGTGGTATTTGCTTCTAGCAAAACCTTAGCGCAGCACCAACAACAATTGGGCACCCAGCTTGTTTATCAGGGTGTAGCTAGCGCCTCAGAGGCTATAGAAGGCAAATTTAATGTGGTCAATATTTGGAAAGAACTTCCTGAAATACATTTTGGCAAAGAGACTAAAATAGGAGGAGAATACGCCTTAAAATCTCTTGAGGCCGCCACTAAAGCACTCAAGGAGGGCGCCATAGATGTTCTAGTAACCGCACCAATTAATAAGAGCAATATTCAAAGTGAGGCCTTTAGTTTTCCGGGTCACACAGATTATCTGGCCAAAGAGCTTGGCGGAGAAAGCCTTATGTTTATGGTATCTGATTCTTTAAGAATTGGATTGTTAACAGATCACGTAGCCGTGAGCGAGGTGTCTAATCACATTACCCCAGAGCTCATAAAATCTAAAGTAAAAACCATACTACACGCCTTACAGCAAGACTTTGGCATTAGAAAACCCAAAGTAGCCTTGTTGGGTATAAACCCTCATAACGGAGATCAGGGGGTGATAGGAAAGGAAGACCAAAATGTGCTTATCCCCACCATTGCTGAAATTTCTAATGAAGGATCTTTGATTTTTGGCCCCTACGCGGCCGATAGCTTTTTTGGCACCAAAAATTACACCCAATTCGACGCCATACTCGCCGCCTACCACGACCAAGGACTTATTCCTTTCAAGACCCTTTCTTTTGGTAATGGGGTGAATTTTACGGCAGGATTGTCAAAAGTGAGAACCTCTCCAGACCATGGAACGGCTTACGATATAGCAGGGAAAGGTTTAGCAGACCACAGTTCATTTTCAGCAGCGGTATTTGCAGCCATAAAGATTTTTAAGCACAGGAGTATGTATAAAACCCTCACTGATAATCCTTTGAAAAAAGCAAAAATAGTAGAGAAGAGAAGCCCCAAGAAAAGCCAATACAAACCACCGACGCAAAAATAATTTTTAATTTCCTTAACGCTTGGTTGTTAGTATAATAATAGTATCTTTGCACCCGCCTTTTGGCTTACTAGAGAGGTGCGTATAATCTAATTTAAAATGAAAAATAGGGAGTATTACATTCCATTTTCAGGACTTAAAGAAGGAAAGCACCAGTTCGAATTTGCCATAGACAACACGTTCTTTAACGCATATGATTTTAATGATTTTAATACCGCTGAACTCAATATTCACGTGACATTAAAGAAGTTAAGCACCATGATGGAGTTGGCATTTGAGGCCAGTGGAAGTGTACACGTAAACTGTGACACAACCAATGAGCCTTTCGATCTTCCACTTAAAGCTACATTAGATTTAGTAGTGAAGTTTGGAGATTCTTTTGACAATGAAAATGAAGTGCTTTTAGTGCTTCCCCATGGAGAACACCAAGTAGATGTATCACAGTATATTTACGAAATGATTGTTTTGGCATTACCTGCCAGAAAAGTCCATCCAGGTGTATTGGACGGAACACTAGAATCTGAAGCACTTGAAACCCTAGAGAAATTAGGGGTTAAAGAACTAAAGGAACAAAAAGAAGCAATAGAAGAGACGGACCCTAGATGGGACGCTCTAAAAAAGTTATTAACGGATAAATAGGAATTGTTATGGCACATCCAAAGAGAAAAATTTCCAAAACAAGGAGAGACAAAAGAAGAACACATTACAAAGCAGTAGCCCCTACTATTGCTAAAGATCCAACAACAGGTGAAATGCACTTGTATCATAGAGCACACTGGCACGAAGGTAAATTATACTACAGAGGTCAAGTGCTTATAGACAACACTGAGGTAGCTACTGCCTAAGTAAACGTTTTTAGGTTTAAATAACTCCCACTTTTTTAAGTGGGAGTTTTTTTATGATAAGAACTTTTGGTTTTAAAACCGAAGGCTCTTTTTTTGAGTTAGATATCAGAGGATACAAAAACGACTTAAAATCCTTGAAAAATTGTAAAAAACACTAAAAAGTGGTGTAAAATGATTAATTTTCACGAATTTTGAATCATTTTTCAGCACATTTTGCTTAAAAACAAACTAATTCGAATGACAAAATTACACGCAGCCATATCAGCTGTGGGATCTTACGTCCCAGACTTTGTATTGACAAACGCAATTTTAGAGACCATGGTGGAGACCAATGACGAATGGATCACCTCTAGAACAGGAATTAAGGAGCGTAGAATTTTAAAAGACAAAGACAAAGGAACTTCTTACTTAGCTATTCAGGCTGCTAAAGACCTGATTGAAAAAAAGCAGTTAGATCCTCAAACCATAGACTTAGTAATTGTTGCTACAGCCACTCCAGATCTTTTAGTAGCCTCTACTGCCGCTTATGTAGCTTCAGAAATTGGGGCAACGAATGCCTTTTCATATGATTTACAAGCCGCTTGTTCTAGTTTTCTATATGGAATGTCTACAGCAGCAGCATATATTGATGCAGGGAGGTATAAGAAAGTACTTTTAATAGGCGCAGATAAAATGTCTTCTATTATTGATTATACAGACAGGGCCACTTGTATTATCTTCGGAGATGGTGCTGGAGCAGCACTTTTTGAACCCAATAGTGAAGGCTACGGATTACAAGATGAATACCTGAGATCAGACGGAATAGGCAGAAACTTTCTTAAAATGGAAGCAGGCGGCTCTTTATTGCCAGCTTCAATAGAAACGGTTCAAAACAAACAGCACCACGTATACCAGGACGGTAAAACAGTATTTAAATTTGCCGTATCTAATATGGCAGACGCTGCAGTTAAAATAATGGAGCGCAATGCACTTACTGAAGACCATGTAGATTGGTTGGTGCCCCATCAGGCTAACAATAGAATTATTGACGCTACCGCTAAAAGGGTAGGTGTAGACCATTCCAAGGTAATGAACAATATTGCCAAATACGGGAATACCACTTCTGCTACTTTACCTTTATTGTTGGCAGATTATGAAAATCAATTAAAAAAAGGAGATAAATTGGTCTTTGCCGCATTTGGTGGAGGCTTTACGTGGGGTTCCATATATTTAACATGGGCTTACGACAACTAATACTTTAACGCAACTAAACCTTATTAAAATGGATATTAAAGAAATTCAGAACCTCATTAAATTTGTGGCTAAATCAGGAGCCAGTGAAGTTAAATTAGAGACAGAAGACCTAAAAATCACCATCAGAACAGGACCTTTAGGGGCCGCTGTTTCTGAGCCTGTTTACATGCAGCAAATGCCAATGGCGGCAAGCCCTGTAGCACCTTCAACAGATGCATCGGCGCCAGCCGTTCAAACAGCTCCAGCGAGTGAAGATCATTTAATTACAATAAAATCGCCTATTATTGGAACTTTTTATAGAAGGCCTTCTCCAGATAAAGCCAACTTTGTTGAGGTGGGAAGTGAAATAGGAAAAGGAGATGTGCTTTGTGTGATTGAAGCCATGAAATTATTTAACGATATAGAGTCAGAAGTGTCTGGTAAGATCGTTAAAGTTTTAGTAGACGACTCTTCTCCAGTAGAATTTGATCAGCCACTTTTCGTAGTAGATCCTTCTTAATTTAGTCTTTTAAAGGCTAACATATTTTATGTATTTTAAATAGCGCTACTATGTTTAAGAAGATATTAATTGCAAATAGGGGAGAGATAGCCTTAAGGATTATCAGGACCTGTAAAGAAATGGGAATTAAGACTGTTGCGGTGTATTCCAAGGCAGATGAGGAAAGTCTCCATGTGAGATTCGCAGACGAAGCGGTTTGTATAGGACCTGCAGCAAGTAGTGAATCTTATTTGAAGATTCCAAATATTATTGCTGCTGCAGAAATCACCAATGCAGACGCCATTCACCCTGGTTATGGGTTTTTGTCTGAGAACGCCAAATTTTCAAGAATTTGCGCGGAGCATGGCATTAAGTTTATCGGGGCCTCAGGGGACCAAATAGATAAAATGGGTGATAAGGCTACAGCCAAAGAAACCATGAAAAAAGCAGGAGTGCCTTGTGTTCCTGGTTCTGCAGGTATTTTAAAGGACGTTAAAGACGCCATAGCCACTGCAAAAAAGGTAGGTTATCCTGTGATGATTAAAGCCACCGCTGGTGGTGGTGGAAAAGGAATGCGTGCCGTTTGGAAAGAAGAAGACATGACCAAATTATTTGAAAGTGCTGTACAAGAAGCTACAGCGGCTTTTGGTAATGGAGGCATGTATATGGAAAAACTGATAGAAGAGCCTAGACATATTGAGATTCAAGTTGTTGGAGATCAGTTTGGAAAGGCCTGTCACTTGTCAGAAAGGGATTGTTCGGTACAACGCAGGCATCAAAAACTAACAGAAGAAACCCCTTCTCCTTTTATGACAGATAAATTGAGAGAAGAAATGGGCAATGCTGCGGTAAAAGCAGCCGAATTTATTAAATACGAAGGCGCAGGAACCATCGAATTTTTGGTAGACAAACACAGGAAGTTTTACTTCATGGAAATGAATACTAGGATTCAGGTAGAGCACCCTATTACGGAACAAGTAGTAGACTACGATTTGATTAGAGAGCAAATTTTAGTGGCTGCAGGCGTGCCAATATCTGGGAAAAATTACTATCCTAAACTACATGCTATTGAGTGCAGGATTAATGCAGAAGATCCCTACAATGATTTTAGACCGAGCCCTGGAAGAATTACCACCCTTCACACTCCAGGAGGTCATGGAATTAGATTAGACACCCATGTGTATAGCGGTTATGTCATTCCACCCAATTACGACTCTATGATTGCCAAGTTAATTACAACGGCACAAACCAGGCAAGAGGCCATTAATAAAATGAAAAGGGCCTTGGATGAATTCGTTATAGAAGGGATTAAAACGACCATTCCTTTCCACAGACAGCTCATGGATCATCCGGATTATTTAGCGGGCAATTACACCACTAAGTTTATGGAAGATTTTGTAATGGATCCGATTGATTAGAAAATAAAAACGCTAGAAGCATTTATTGTAAACTTTTAGCCCCCTTTATAGGGAACACCCCTAAGGCGCATTTGCTTTTTAGGGGTGTTTTTTTTGATTCAAGGCGGATTAAATATTAGCAGGGAATTTAGTATTTTTAGGCATGGATGCATTGAGTTATTGGGAACACAAACACTGGCTGTCAAATATAGATTTTGCAATAATTGGCAGTGGAATAGTTGGCTTAAATTGTGCCCTTTCTTTAAGGGAAAAGCACCCAAATGCTACTATTGTGGTCTTTGAAAAAGGTATTTTGCCCCATGGAGCAAGCACTAAAAACGCTGGATTCACTTGTTTTGGAAGTATTTCTGAAATTTTGTCCGACATAGACCATCAGGGAGAGCAAAGCGTTTTAAATGTCGTTCAAAGAAGGTATGAAGGGGTTCAATTACTTAGAAAACGTCTGGGAGACGCTCAAATAGGGTATGAAAATCACGGTGGGCATGAAGTGTTTTTAGACGCCCATACGGCGCTTTACGAGACATGTTTAGATCAAATAACAGCAGTGAATTCATTTTTACAGCCGGTATTTAAATCCAATTCGTTTTACACTGCGTCCAATTCTTTTAATTTTAAGGGAGTAAAAGAAAATTATATTAGCAGCGTTCATGAGGGGCAAATAGATACGGGCCTCATGATGAAACAGCTGATCCATAAAGTGCAATCTCAAGACATTCATATTTTTTTTGGCACTGAGGTGACCAATTTTTCAAGTGGTCAAGGATCGATTCACTTAGAAACAAATTTTTTTGAGTGTAAAGCCAGGGCTTTATTTATAGCTACTAATGGCTTTTCTAAGGCACTTCAAATAGAAGATGTAAAGCCCGCAAGGGCTCAGGTCCTTATCACAAAACCCATAAAGAACTTACAAATAAAAGGGACCTTTCATCTGGATATGGGGTATTATTATTTTAGAAATATAGACCAGAGAATATTGCTTGGAGGGGGTCGTAACTTGGCCTTCAAAGAAGAAGAAACCACTAATTTTTCTCAAACTGTAGTCATTCAAGACGCATTAGATCGCTTATTAAAAGAAACCATTCTTCCTGGAATTTCGTATGAAATTGACCGCAGATGGTCTGGAATTATGGGTATAGGAACTGGCAAAGAACCTATCTTAAAATGTGTTCAGCCCAATGTGTATTGCGGGGTTCGTTTGGGAGGCATGGGCGTGGCTTTAGGGTCAAAGGTTGGCAGTGAATTGGCAGACCTACACGGTTAATGACCTCAAGCGCTGTTCACAGTGTTCTAGCGAAACATACATACACTTCTCTTCGTTTTCTAAAAGAGCCGTTTTTGAATTCATATAAAGGCGCTGGCCCTCTTTTGATTTAAAGACTATTAAATAACCATTTCCAATAAAAAGGCTTTTTTCAACCCTTACCCTTATTCCAGAGCTTGAACTAAAGGACCATTCATGCGGCCAAACAACAATCTCTTGTCCATCATTTATTTTAAGTCTTGGATGTAGTGACAAAACAGTAGCCTTATCTACTATATTTAAGACGCCAAATAGTTGTGCTACTTTTGTACTGGGTGGGTTTTGATATAAGGATTCAGGATTTCCGGAAGCGATAATTTTACCCCCATCCATACAAACTACTTTATGGGCATGGCCCATATAATCCTCGGGATGGTGAGAGGCTAAAATACAGGCAATATTATATTGTTTAAGGTATTCAAACAGCTTGGTTCTTAGCACGAGCTTTAAGGGAGGATCTATATGACTAAAAGGCTCATCCAAGAGAATTAATTCAGGCGCTTTTGCCAATACTTTAGCTAAAGCCACGCGTTGTTGTTGCCCCCCAGACAGTTTCTTTACAGGGGTGTTGGCAAAAGCCTCCATATCTATGAGCTCCAAAAGTTCATCGGTACGTTTTTTGAGGGCATCTGGCTCAAAAACAGTCAAGTGCTGGCTAATATTTTCAGCGACAGAAGTAAATGGCATAAGGTCAAAATCCTGGGCCAGATACCGCAAAAATGGGGCGCCAGGGAGTAGGTTGTATTCAGGACCTAGTAAAGCTTCTTTTTTCCAGTGTATTTGACCTTTTTCTGGGGCTAAACTACCATAAATTAGTTTTAACAAGGTACTTTTTCCACTCCCGCTAGCCCCCGTCAAAGCCATAAGCTTTCCAGGGGCTAAACGCAAGTGTATGTTTTGAAGAAGGGGTTCTTTATATTTAAAATGGATGTTTTCCAGTACAAGCATACCGCAAAGTTACACCAAACCGTTTGCAATTAAGTATTCTCCAATTTGAATGGCATTGGTGGCAGCTCCTTTCCTGAGGTTGTCTGCTACAATCCACATATTTAAGGTGTTTTCTGCACTTTCATCTCTTCTGATGCGTCCTACAAAAACATCGTCCTTATCATGGGCATAGACCGGCATTGGATAGGTATTTGTGTCGGTGTTATCTTGAACGACCACACCTGCTGTTTTATTTAGGATTGTTCTTACTGCAGACAAGTCAAAGTCTTTTTCAAAGCTCACATTAACAGATTCTGAATGACCTCCAGCAGTAGGTATTCTCACTGCAGTGGCTGTAATATGGAAAGAATGGTCCCCTAATATTTTTTTTGGCTCATTGGCCAGTTTCATTTCTTCTTTGGTGTATCCGTTTTCTAAAAACACATCGCAATGTGGAATGGCATTTCTGTGAATAGGATAGTGGTAAGCCATTTCTCCTTGAATACCTTTTGTTTCATTTTCCATTTGCTCCACCGCTTTTACCCCAGTTCCTGAAACAGATTGATAGGTAGAGACCACAACACGTTTCATCTTGTATGCTGCGTGTAAAGGGGCTAAAACCAAGACCATTTGAATGGTAGAACAATTGGGGTTGGCTATGATCTTATCTTCTTTTGTAAGGGTGTTTGCGTTAATTTCAGGTACGATTAACTTGTGGTCAGGGTGCATTCTCCATGCAGAAGAATTATCAATCACCGTAGTCCCTGCAGCGGCAAATTTTGGTGCCCATTCCAAAGAAGTGTCTCCTCCTGCAGAAAATATGGCGATATCAGGTTTTGCGTCAACCGCAGTTTGTAAACCAATTACCGTGTGCGTTTTACCACCGTATTCCATGGTTTTACCCACCGATCGTTCAGAGGCAACTAACAACAATTCACTTATTGGAAATTTGCGTTCTGCCAATACTTTTAACATCACTTCACCTACCATGCCGGTAGCGCCTACAACAGCTACTTTCATTTTTTAAAATTTTAATAAAGCAAAAGTAATCATTCTGAGGGGTTCCTTTCTAGATCTTTTTAAATTGTTATAAAAATATAACAAAAAGTTATTTTCATAACAATAACCCAAATGGTTTTAACTGACAATCACCCTTTTTACCCTTGCACCAATTCCTGTTAATAGTTCGTATGATATGGTTTTGGCTCCACCGGCAAATGTTTCTGCAGAAGCGCCTTTTCCAAATATTACAACGCTGTCTCCTTCGTTAGCGATTTGGTTTTCTAGGTCTATCATCAGCATATCCATGCAAACATTCCCTATAATAGGACAGGGTTTTCCGCCTACAAAAACCACGCCTTTGCCTTGCCCATAAACCCTTGAAATGCCATCTGCGTGGCCAATAGTTAATGTGGCCACCCGCATTTTTTTATTTGCCACAAAACCTTTGTTATAACCTACCCAATCTCCTTTTTCAATGGAGTGAATTTGAGAAATTTTAGTGGTTAAGGTCGCTACAGGTTTTAATAAGGCATCTATTTTTGGATTGTTTCCATAGCCGTATAGCGCTATGCCACTTCTGACCATATTGAACGCTGCCTCCGGGAAGTTTATTATTCCTGAACTATTGATGAGGTGTTTTATAGCTACAGGACCAATGTGTTTTTCAATGAAGGCCACTCCATCTTTAAATCGTTGGATTTGTAACTCGGTAAAAGCCCTTTCTTTTAAATCATCAGTTGCCGCTAAGTGAGACAATACAGCTTTCACTTTAACATTGGACTGACACAAAAGCGTTTTACAAACCCTCTCTAGTGTGCCTGTAGAAAGGCCCAAACGGTTTAGGCCTGTATTTAATTTAAGATGAATGGGGTAGTGACTGTTTAATGGCGCTACTTGAATGAAAGCCTCCAAAGTTCTTATGGAGTAAATGCTTGGCTCTAGACAGTGATTGACAATATCATGGAACTCCTCTGGCTGAGGGTGTAGGACTAAAATGGGTGTTTTTATGCCAGCTAATCTTAAAGCTACCCCCTCATGGGTGTAAGCTACGCCCAAATAATTCACCCCTAAATCAGTGAGTTTTTGAGCTATAGCAATTGATTCAGACCCATATCCATTGGCTTTTACCACCCCTAAAAGCATTGTTTCAGCGCTTATTTTAGACCTCATATAGCGGTAGTTGTGGGCCAGAGCGGCCAGGTCAATTTCTAAAATTGAAGGTCCCATTTAGGAAATGATTAGTTGGATTGCTTTTGTTTTGTATCCGGAATTGGATTTAAATTACCCGCCGTTTTTGAAGGATCTGCCAAGGCAATAGGGTCATTAACTTCTAAGTCTTTTACCCTTTCTTTTAACATGGCTTTAAAGTAAGCAGACCTACTCAAAGGCTCATATTCTGTAGTTTCTCCCAATAAAACAAGTTTTTCATTGGCAGATTTTCTGAAGCTATAATTGGCCAAGTTTCCTGTTCTAGTGCATACCGCGTGTACCTTGGTCACATATTCTGCCGTAGCCATAAGTGCTGGCATTGGCCCAAAGGGGTTGCCTTTGAAGTCCATATCCAAACCAGCGACAATTACCCGTTTTCCTTTATTGGCAAGATCGTTACACACATGAATAATTTCAGCGTCAAAAAACTGTGCTTCGTCTATACCCACAACATCGCATTGATCCGCAAGAATTCTAATGTTTGCTGCTGCTGGAACTGGGGTAGACCTAATTTGATTTTCATCATGGGAGACCACCATTTCATCGTGGTAGCGGGTGTCTATTTGAGGCTTAAATATCTCTATGCGTTGCTTGGCAAATTGGGCTCTTTTTAAACGCCTAATAAGCTCCTCTGTTTTTCCAGAAAACATGGAACCACAAATCACTTCTATCCATCCAAAAGGCTCTTCATGATTTACGGTATTTTCTAGAAACATATTATTTTATTTATTAGACCCATCAAGGCATCGGCCTTGGGCCATAAAAATATAAAATTAGACGCAAAGCAAATGGATTTTTATCTAAAAAACCCGATATTAGCTTTAGCATGAAAGAAAAGCTCCACCAAGAACTTCAGCGCCTGGCAAAACATATCATAGATGCCAATCACAGCAGTGAGTTGGCACCACTATATGAGACCGCCAAGACACTCTATGAGAAGCTCGCAGTATTGAAGTTTATTTCACAAAATCTTGGGGATCCTCATTTAGACACGGATAGCAATCAGATGGCAGAGAAGTTCCAGCAAATGGCCCATGAGGTGCTGTCTTCTGGAGAGGAGCTTCCAGAGTCCAATCCCCATGAAACAGATATTATGACACCTGGAATGGACACCATTATTGATATGGTGTCTCATATGCCTAAAAAAGAGCGCCTCCCACAGGAGTCTGTTCCTGAGACCGAGCCGCCTCAAGATTCCCCTAGTGACAAGCAAGCACAGCATGCTGGTGTCAAAAACACAGCAACCACTTTAAACGGACGTTACGGCCAGCAAATTTCTTTTGGTTTTAATGACCAAATTGCCTTTGTAAAAGAGTTGTTCAATGGGGAAGAGGACAGTTTTAAAAGGGTCGTTTCTCAATTGAATACCATTGCGTCTCAAGAGCGCGCAATGTCTTTTATTGGCCATTTAGTAAAGCCAGAGTACAACGATTGGAAGGGTAAAGAAGCTTATGAAAAAAGATTCATTGACCTAATCTCCCAGAAATACCGTTAACCAAATTGATTAGAAAGACCCTATGTCTAAACTGTACTTAGTTCCTACGCCTATTGGCAATTTAGAAGATATGACCATTAGAGCTATAAGGATTTTAAAAGAGGTTTCACTTATTTTAGCAGAAGACACCAGGACAAGTGGAAAGCTACTCAAGCATTTTGAAATTGAAACGCCCATGTTTTCTCACCACATGCACAATGAACACAAGACTGTGGCTGTTTTGGTCAACAGAATGAAAGCAGGGGAACCTATGGCGCTTATCTCAGACGCAGGTACTCCAGCCATTTCTGATCCAGGATTTTTACTTTCTAGGGCATGTATAGAAGCTGGGGTTGCTATTGATTGTTTGCCCGGAGCCACTGCCTTTGTTCCTGCACTTGTGAACAGTGGTTTGCCCAATGATAAATTTATCTTTGAGGGCTTTTTACCCGTAAAAAAAGGAAGACAAACCCGTTTGACTTTTCTTCAAGAAGAATCCCGAACCATCATTTTTTACGAATCTCCCCACAAATTACTCAAGACATTACAGGATTTTTGCACTTATTTTGGCCCAGAGAGACCTTTGAGTGTGTCTAGAGAAATCACCAAGTTATTTGAAGAGACCATTCGAGGCACAGCACAGGAAGTTTTAGACCACTATACCGCCCATCCCGCAAAAGGAGAAATAGTGATTGTAGTAGGAGGCAAGCCAAACCTAAAAGCCCCTAAAAAGTGAGCGCTGCATGGGTTATTTCTCTTTTCACGATTGTCGTAGTTTATTTTTTAGACCAATCCAAAAACAAAGCGCTTGCAGCGGTATTTGACTGGATTCCAGCAGTACTTCTGGCCTATGTAATTCCGGCCTTAATTTCGTATTTTTTCTCTGTAGACTACAGCGCAGATGCCATTCACGGCTTTAGTAAAACATGGGTCATTCCTATGGCTATTGTCGCTGTGATGAGTAGCCTATCATTTGCTCAATTAAAGGCTATTGGTTTTAAGCCCATAGTTTTGTTTGTAATTGGGTCCGCCATTATTGCCCTATTTCCCGTAGTTTTTGCTTGGGGATTTTTAGATTCCGACCTGGTGCAAAATCAATGGATTAAAGCCAATTATTGGAAAGGTATTCCACCCATTGTAGGCAGTTGGATAGGGGGGAGTACCAGCCAATTGGTCCTAAAAGAATTGGCAAAAACCTCGGAGAGTCTTTTTTTACAAGTATTGGTCATAGACACTGTTTTGGTCAATATTTGGACCATATTCATGTTTCAGATCATTAAAAAGAGCCATAAATTAAATACTTTTTTTAACATTTCAGACAGGACTATTCCAATACCTATCGCTGCGGAAAGCCAAAAGAAACTTCCCTGGTATTGGGTACTTGCCCTACTCATTTTAGGGGTTTTTCTTGTAGAAATCTTCTTGACTATTTTCGTGGTTAAAGTGATTGCCTTGTCTTTATTGGGATTATTGGTGAGCCATTTTATTCCCAGATGGAATTATGCTTTTGCCCTTCGATTGGGAGGCGTTTTGATTATAGTGGTCATGGCCATTTTAGGACTTAAACTTCAGTTTACGGCCTTGTCAATGCCCCTTGAATTTATAGGGTTTTTAGTCCTTTGGATTTTTGTTCATTTTATAGGAATGGTATTGGCAGCCAAGGCTTTAAACCTTCATTTGGCTTGGGTGCCTATTGCGAGCATGGCCAATGTAGGCGGTATTGCTACCGCTCCAGCAGTAACAGCGGCTTATGAAAAAAAATGGATGCCCCACGCCATTGTTTTGGCTATTCTAAGTATGGCTACAGGGACCTTTTGGGGCATGATCACCATTTTTCTTTTTCAACAGCTTTTTAAGGTTTAAAAACGCAGGGTTTTTTGTACTTTTAAGTGTTCATAAAAACAGTAAAAAATGAAAAATTTAGTGACCACAAAATGGCTTGGAGGTATGGCTTTTGAAAGCGACAATCCCTCAGGGCATACCATAAAAATAGATGTAGATGCAGAAAACGGAGGAGAGAATTCAGGCCTAAGACCAAAAGCGCTTATGCTGAGCTCCCTAGCTGGATGTTCTGGATTGGACGTAGCGTCATTAATGAAAAAAATGAAATTAGAGGTGCGTGCTTTTGAGATTCAAACAGAAGCCAATCTAACAGATGAGCACCCTAAATTCTATGATGCAGTCACTATTTCGTATCATTTTTTTGGGTCTAATTTAGTAGAAGACAAGCTTCAGAAAACAGTAGACCTTTCTGTGGAGCGTTACTGTGGTGTAATGGAAATGTTTAGACAGTTCGCCAAATTAGAGATAAAGACTTTTTTTCATCACGAATAAGTCCTTTTAGAAAAATATTGACCTCAAATGCACCTGCTGCAATTTTACAGTGAGGCCATGCATTAATCCTGCCTTATATCATAATGAATTGGATCGAAATACCCCTTAGGGCCCCAGAAAGAATAAAGGAGCTAAGCGAATCGCTTGGTATTTCTAACGTACTGTCCCGGCTTTTAATCCAAAGAGGCGTTTCAGATTTTAATGCTGCCAAAACTTTTTTTAGGCCCGAAATGTCTCAGCTCCACTCCCCCCTTCTCATGAAGGATATGGCGCTTGCTGTAGCACGAATCATACTCGCTATGGAACGCGAAGAGGCTATTTTAGTCTATGGAGATTACGATGTAGATGGCACCACAGCGGTGGCCTTGGTCGCAGATTATTTACAACAGTATTACCATAAAGTAGCTACTTATATTCCGGACCGTTATGAAGAGGGCTATGGCGTGTCTTATCAAGGCATAGATTTCGCTAGCGAAAACGACATAGGGCTTATTATTGCATTAGACTGCGGCGTAAAAGCCATAGATAAAGTAGTTTACGCAAAGGAAAAAGGAATTGATTTTATAATTTGTGACCACCATACGCCTGGCCCTATTTTACCAGATGCCGTAGCCGTGTTAGACCCCAAAAGATCAGATTGTAATTATCCCTACAAAGAACTTTGTGGTTGTGGCATTGGATTTAAGCTCATACAGGCCATTTCCATGGCTTTGGAAGCCTCAGAAGAAGTGGTTTACCCTTATTTAGATCTTGTAGCCACCGCTATTGGAGCAGATATTGTTCCTTTAGATGGTGAAAATCGGACCCTGGCATTTTTAGGTTTATTACAAATAAATAGCCACCCAAGACCAGGATTTAAAGCATTTTTAGAGAACTTTAAAAAGCCCGTTGTTACCCTCACTGACCTTAATTTTACGGTGTCTCCAAGAATTAATGCCGCTGGTAGAATGGTTCACGGCGCACATGCCGTAGCGCTATTACAAACAAAAGACATGGCACAAGCCAAGCAAATGGCCGCCGCAATTGAGGACAATAACACAGAGCGAAGAAGTTTAGATCAGTATATCACAGACAACGCTTTAAAGCAGATCGCTGGAGATTTGGAAACCACCAATGCCACCACAGTAGTTTACCAGCCAGATTGGCACAAAGGAGTTATTGGTATTGTAGCCTCTAGACTCATAGAAACCCATTACAGGCCCACCCTTGTTTTTACTAAAAGCGGTCATGTATTGGCGGGTTCAGCAAGGTCTATTAAAGGATACGACGTATACAAAGCCATTGAAGCTTGTAGCGAGCACCTCATTCAGTTTGGGGGTCATATGTATGCCGCTGGGCTTACCTTGGCTCCTGAAAAATACGATGATTTTAAAAATGCCTTTGAAAGCTACGTTTCTACTACTTTAGATTCCGCATTAAAAATCCCTCAAATTAATATAGACAGCCCGCTGTCTTTTTCAGAGATTAGTCCTAAATTCATTAGAATATTAAAACAAATGGCTCCTTTTGGTCCTGAAAATCCCATTCCGGTATTTAAAGCTACAGGCGTTTATGACACAGGTTATGCAAAAGTGATTGGGGCAGATCAAACCCACCTCAAGGGAACGCTTACCCAAGATGGCGCTACAAAGATTAATTTTGTGGCCTTTAAAAAGGCCGATGCCTTAGCACTTCTCTCCCATCAAAAAAAGGTGGACATTGTTTTTAATATATCAGAAAATTTTTGGCAAGGACAAACCACCATACAATTACAATTATTGGATATAAAGCCCCATGAAGGCTAGGACATCTTTATTGGGCAGTTTGGAGCTTTAAAGAGGTTCCGTCATAAACTCCATAGGTGTAGTGAGAGATCCAATCTCCGGTGTTTACGTAGGTCGCATTTTCTGCTACAGCGATCTCTAAGGGTAAATGTCTGTGGCCAAAAACAAAGAAATCATAGTGTTGCTCTGTGAGCTTTTTCTTAGCGTACTGTACCAACCATTCCTGGTCTTCTCCTAGAAACACCACATCTTCTTCTCCAGAAATGAGCTTATTTTTAACAGAGAGATAATGACCTAATGCCACACCAATATCTGGGTGTAGCCATTTGAAAAACCACTTAGCTATTGGATTGGTAAAAACTTTTTTCATTCTTTTAAAACCTTTGTCTCCAGGACCAAGCCCGTCTCCGTGACCGATTAAAAAAGTTTTATTTTCAATAATAAATTCTTGGGGTTTGTGAAATACTTGAATTCCTAATTCTTCTTCAAAATACCCATGCATCCATAAATCATGATTTCCCACAAAGTAATATATAGGGATTCCAGCATCTGAAAGTTCTGCTAGTTTTCCAAGCGTTCGGGTAAACCCTTTAGGAACAACTGTCTTGTACTCAAACCAAAAGTCAAAAAGATCTCCTAAAAGAAAAATAGCAGCAGCAGAATCTTTAATAGTATCTAGCCAAGAAACAAACTTCTTTTCCCTAGGCAAACTTTCTGCAGCGCAGGGTGCTCCGAGATGATTGTCACTGGCAAAATAGATTTTTTTATCGTTTGTAAGGGGTATTTCATGTTTCATAAAGCCTAAAGATAGTAAACAGCTAGTTATCTGAGGCAAACCATTCCGCAAACGAGCTGTCTGTTTCTTGAAGCCTCAAAGAGAACAAGGCAATGTTTTTTGGCAATCTGGCTTTAATTTTATCTGCAAAATCCAGCACCATATTTTCTGAGGTTGGTTGGTAGTTTGCTAAAATCACAGCGTGTCCTCTGTTAGTAAGCTCTTTTGCCAACTCTATGTGAGGGGTGTTTTTATTAAATACTGTGGCGTGGTCAAATACATCTACCACCTCTTCTTTGACAATTTTTTTTAAGTCTGAGAAGTCAATCACCATACCTAGTTTTACAGCCCCTTCTTCTTCTATAGGGCTTCCAATGACTGTCACAGACAGTTTATAGCTATGGCCGTGAACATTTCTGCATTTTCCGTCGTAGCCAAATAAGGCGTGGCCGGTTTCAAAACTAAACTGTTTGGTAATTCTAATTTTGCTCATGAGAAAAGTTTAAGTTGCAAAGGTATTCTTTTTGCAAAACCAATGCTTAATTGAACTACATTTATCTGTTCTTTTAAATATTGTAAGTGGCTGCATTGTACCGTGAAATGGACTTTGAACTAGACCCATTGTTCGAAACCATTATTTCAGATTTAATGACCCAAGACTACAGTGTTGTGGATCATTTTATAGACCCTAAAACGGTGTCTCTTTTGAGGAATTCTCTCTTGGCTCACTTTGAGGAGGATCGTTTTAAAAAAGCAGCCATTGGAAGTAAAACCAATGAAGTCATAGCGGCGGCTATCCGTGGAGATTATATCTTGTGGATAGATGAAAAGGTCCAGACCCAAGTAGAGACTTTGTTCTTTAAAAGATTAAATGATTTGGTGGCCTATTTGAATAGGACCTGTTTCCTAGGTATTCTTCAGACAGAATTTCATTACGCACTGTATCCTACAGGCACAGGATATAAAAGACATTTAGACAGCTTTCAAAACGACAACAAAAGAAAGCTCTCTATTGCTTTTTATTTGAATTTTGAAGATTGGTCGCAAACAGACGGAGGCGCATTAGCCCTTTATCTTGAAGGGGATCAAAGTGAGGAGCAGACCATACTTGTAAATCCTATTGCTGGTAGAATGGTTATTTTTGAAAGTCAAAAAATCCCTCACGAGGTATTAATAGCACATAGAGATAGGCTCAGTATTACCGGATGGCTTAAAACCAGTTAACTATTTTCGTTTAAATTTTTTTTTGTTTCTAAATTTATTGAAAAAATATATCACACCTACGACTAAAGCGAGGGCAGCGAACAGAAAGTTTTGATTCATGGTACTATTTTATAAATGATTTGAATGCAGCTTGTGCTTGTTCTGTTAAAGCGAGCGCTGCTGTTTCTGTAGCATTAGCATCTAATAGCTCAGCCCAATGATCGGTCCCTTGCCAAGCCGTTTTTTTTATTTGATGAAGGGCTTCTTTACTGTATTGGGTCAGGGCCAAAACCCATGTATTTGTCTCTGCAGTTAAACTCTCTTGGGTTTTGGAAATTTTGTTGAATAAGCCGTTTTCTAATCCCCACTGTGGGCTTTTCCACAGGCTTGGTTCAAGGCTTAAATCGGTGAATTTGCTTATGCCTACTTTTCTAATCACAGCAGGCGCAATCACTAAAGGGCCAATGCCAATGGATAATTCAGAAAGCCTTAGACCGCTATTTGGACCAGCAATCACATAGTCGCTCGCCGCTATTATTCCAAGGCCACCTCCAACAGCTTTCCCCTGAACTTTGGTTGCGATTATTTTGTTAGACGTTTTCATTTCAAGGATTAAACGGCCAAATCCTTTGAAAAATTCCGCAGCATTTTTCAGGTCTTTTAATGCAGATAAATGCGCTATGGATGCACCTGCACAAAAGGCTTTTTCTCCTCCAGATTTTAGTAGGATTAATTTAACCCCTGAATGCGAATTAAGATTTTTTATACTGCCAGCCATTTCCGCTAACATTTCTGGATCACAAGCATTACTCGCCGGGTGTTGGAAAGTAATGGTGGCAATAGCATTTTCTATATGAGTGTGAACAGTCCCTTTCATAATTGTTTTAAATGTAGGTGTTTTGTTTTAGGGGTAAAAATTTTCTTCGAAATTTCCAGATTAAGGCAAGCCCCCTTGCGACCATCCAACAACCAAAGGCAACCCATATTCCTGTGAGTCCCCAATTCATTTTATTACTCCAGAAAACCAAGGGTACAAAGACCCCAAAAGAAGTGAGTAACAATACATTTCTCAAAAATTTCATTTCCCCCAAGCCTTTAAACATTCCGTCTAAAACAAAAGCAACACCATTGGTGGGTAAGCAGATTAACAAAATAAAAAAGACCCCTTCAAAAGCCAGTAAAGTGCCTTCGTTTTCCGAAAACAGCCCCCCTATATTTCTGTAAAATATTGTTCCAATCACCAATAAAATACTTCCCATCACGAAACCAAAAAAAGCTACTTTTTTACCTAATTCCCAGAGCTGGGTATAATTTTTAGCCCCTAATAATTTACCGCCTATACTATTTCCTGCGGTCCCATATCCCTCTATAAAAAAGGCAGAAAACAACCACAGATTAAGCAAAATAGTATGGGCGCCAATATAAGTAGTTCCCATAGCAGTAGCCTCTCTTACAGATAAAATAAGGGCTGTATTTAAAGCCAAAGAGCGCACGAAAAGATTGGCGCTCATGCCAATAATATTTTTTAATTCTGGGTGTATGGGCCCTTTTACAATCAGCGGAAAATCAGTCTTTAAAAAGAGCAAGCTCAAGGCAAATACAGCCATTACTATTTGCGAAATTAGGCTGGCCCAAGCGGCCCCTTCTAAAAACATAGGTTCAATAAATCCCTCTATTCCATAAACTAAAATAAAGTCTAATCCAATATTTAAAAAAGCGCCAGTAAGCGCGACTAACATTGGCCATAAAGTATTTTGTAGCCCCCTAAAAACACCAAAAACACCAAAGGTGAAAAGGGTTAATGGAAACCCCCAAATTCTAATACTAAAATATTGCGTACACATTTCAAGCAAAGGGCCCGAGGCGTTCATTAGTTTAAATATCTCTGTTTTAAAAGCCAAGCTTGTAACGAGCACCAAAATACTTATAGAAACATTCACATACATGGCCTGCATGGGCAGTGCTTTAATCCCGTCTAAATTGTCCTTACCCAAATATTGAGAAACCAAAGCAGAAATGGCACTTTGGGTTTGCCCCAATACCCAAACCAACATGGATAAAAATGAGCCTACTATTCCAGCAGCAGCCAATGCTTGAGCACCTTGAATAGGTATATTTCCAACAATAGCGGTGTCTGTTAAAGATAGAAAGGGTTCTGCCACACCAGCAATGGTAGCGGGAATGGCCAAGCGATGAATTCTTTTAAGCGGATTTTCTGTAGCACTCATTATTTTAATTAGTATATAATGGGCAGTTCAAAACAATGAAAAGGGGCTTTACTCTTAATAGGGAAATAAATATCTCCTAATTTAGAGTAGCCTCTTTTGGTGTAGAAAGCCACATTTTTTTCATTTAAACTAAAGGTGTCTAGGCGTACAGAAATAAAACCTTCTTTTTTAGCTTTATTTTCTGCAAAATCCATGAGTTTCTTGGCGTATCCTTTGCCTTGGGCAATTGGGTGCACACAAAGTCTATGGATATACATGTTTTTCCCTGTAGCACACATCCATTGAATGGGTTCGTAAACATGGTCCTTAAAATCACTTATTACAACCGCTCCTAACACATTTCCTTCTTGTTCAAAAACATATAATTCTTCTCGATCTAGGTCTTTCTGAAATGCCTCTAGACTCGGATAATGCTCATTCCATTGAAATATACCATTTGCTGTCATATGTCTCGCACATGATTGGGTGACTTCTAAAATGAACGGCAGGTCTTTTGCTTTTGCTGGTCTAATCATATAAACTTATATGTCAGTTCTTATGAGCACCGACGTATTATTAATCACAAATTTATAGTATATTCATGGTAGTTTAATACCTAATTCTAAATATACCTAACATCTCTTTATGAATCATATTCTCGTTCCCATAGGAAGTAGTCCAGACATTCACGAAACCCTTCAATACGCGGTAGATTTTGCGGCGCCTTTACACTCAAAAATATTTGTAATGGAAGTGTATAATGCACCATCTGCACCAGGAACACTGATGAACGTATCTGAAAAAGTGGCACAGCAGAACAAAGCACATTTACTAGAAGTTATTGGTAAAGTAGATCCCAAGGGCTTAGAAATTAAAATAGTCACTTACAACGGAAGTGTGGTAGAAGGGGTTAAAGCCATTGACAAGGAGCTTGGTATGGATCTAATTATCATGGCGCCTAGACAAAACGATATTCAGGATATTTATTATTTAGGCCCTACTTCTGGAAGCATTATTAAACGCACCAATATTCCGACCCTAATTGTGTCCAAAAAAGCGGTATTTAAACCCTTTAAAAATGTATTAACTGCTTTTAAATCTGGCATTCTTAAAACAAATAGAATTTTATCCCCACTTTTGGAGATTCAGAAAAACCACCAATCTAAGGTGTCTCTTTTGCTGGTTAAAACACCAGGATATACGGAGGAAGATTTAAAAATAAACACCGCATTAATGGACATGAGTAGTCAGGTTAATATGACCCAAAACGCCACTACTTATTTAGGTGTATTAGAGCATTTTAGAGACCAAAAACCAGATCTTTTGTGTGTTTTTAGAAGAAAAAGAGGGTTTTTTGTCAATTTATTAGAAAAAAGTACCATTTTGAAATCTGAATTTCACGTGTCTATTCCTGTATTAGTATTAAGCGTGAAAAAGGACTAATGGAATAGGTTTAATTTAACACATTCCAACTATTAGCACTTTAAAATTTTTCACTCATAATACCACATAAAAAGATGCATTCCACTGAAAACAACAGTCAATTTGAATTTATAGATGAAGAACAATTACCAGTAGCTAAGCATAAACTTCACGATTGGACTCATTTTGCGGGTTTATATGCCGCTGAACATGTTGCGGCAACAGAATTTGTTATTGGCGCTACTTTTGTAGCGCTAGGGGCTAAGACTATTGACATTATCTTTGGCCTTTTGATTGGAAATATTCTTGCTGTTTTGAGCTGGAGATTTATTACATCTCCTATAGCGGTAGACACCCGATTAAGTCTTTATACTTATTTAAATAAGATCGCAGGGGATTCCATGACCAAGCTATACAATTGGGCCAATGTCATTATATTTTCAGTTATTTCTGCAGCAATGATAACCGTATCTTCTACCGCTGTTCGATTTGCTTTTAATATTCCAGCCCAGCTCAATTGGTATCCCACCAATGCCTGGTTTATTTTAATTGTTATAGCAGTAGGTATAGTAGTTGTATCTATAGCCCTTTATGGCTTCAATGCAGTATCTGATTTCTCTAGTTTGTGCGCCCCTTGGCTTTTTGTAATGTTTACAAGTGGAGCAATGGTCCTTTTGCCTGCTTTGTCATTGGACATCTTAGGTAAAACATTGCCGGCAGGGCTGTCAGATTTAATGTCATTGGGAGATCAAAGTGTATGGACTGGTATAAATAGCGAGGGAAATGATGGAATTGGATTGGTAGAAGTCATTGGTTTTGGCTGGGCTGCTAACACGATTACTCATTTTGGATTAGTAGACATGGCCTTACTCAGGTTCGCTAAAAAGAAGAATTATGCATATGCATCGAGTACAGGCATGATGTTTGGGCATTATGTGGCTTGGATAGCTGCCGGAATTATGGGGGCAGGTGCTGCTGTTATTTTAGGAAAGTCTATTGTATCGCTTGACCCAGGAGATGTAGCATATTACGCCCTTGGCTTATCTGGATTTGTGATTGTAATTGTAGCTGGATGGACAACAGCTATTACAAATTTATACCGAGCAGGTTTAGCTGCTCAGGCTATTTTCTATAAGCATTCTCGAAAAAAAACAACAATTATAGTTGGATTGGTTACCGTTGTTATTGCCTGCTTTCCCTTTGTGTTTTCACAAATATTGCCTTTATTAACTTATGCAGGACTACTTGTGGTTCCTGTTGGGGCAATTGTTTTCGCAGAACATCAAATTTTTCCTAGAATAGGCTATACCAGATATTGGTCTTTTTATCGGGGACTTAGTTTTAGCACGCCTGCAGTTGCATCATGGGGATTGGGTTTGTTTTTTGGCTTTGGCCTAAACACTTTGGACGTCATTTCTTTTTATTACTTGTTTATCCCTACTTGGTTTTTTACAATAGCAGTGTATACCTTTCTTGCTTCCAGGTATGGTGCTAAGAAAAAGTATGTAGCACAAGAAAAAGAGGAGGAACTTCGAAGCCTGGCTATAGAAAGTTTTCAAGAGCAACAAGAAAAAGAACAAAGCCCTTTAATTAAAGATATCTCTTTATTATCTAAGGGTTTAAAATTTCTTGCAATAATAACATTAGTCATTACTCTAGGATTGGCATGTAATGTATTATTTGGGAGTGATCTTGAGACAGATTATATAAAAAACCGTGATTTATTTTATGACTATGGATTCATTTGTACTGTCATTTACTTTGTATCTGCTTATTGGGCATTACAACGCGGAAAAAAAACTACAACTATTTAAGATGAATACACCTATAAAACTAAATCAGTTAAACCTAATTGAGATAGAAAATCGAATGCCTGTTCCGTCTTACTCCAGGACAAATCAGGATGTTGACATTATTCATATTGGTGTAGGAGGCTTTCATAGAGCACACTTAGCATACTACGTACATTTGCTAAAAAAAGAAGGAGCAAGCACTTCAATTTGCGGAATAGGCCTACGTGAAGGAGACCGTAAAATACAAGACGCACTCATAAACCAAGACTATTTGTACACCTTAATTGTGAAACATCCTAATGGGAAAATAGTACCAGAAGTCATAGGGTCTATTGTAGATTTTGAACTAGGTGTGGAGGACTCTGAGGCCGTTATTCAACGCATGGCTTTTAGTAGCACAAAGATTATTTCTCTCACAATTACCGAAGGAGGTTATAATTTTGATCCTGCCACTGGAGAATTCAACTTTGATAATTTAGATATACAACATGAAATTCGAAACCCCCAAGAACCCAAAACCATATTTGGTTTTTTAACAGCAGCCTTAAAGCGACGTCGTGACAGTGGATTGCCTGCATTGACCATTTTATCTTGCGATAATATTGAGCACAATGGAGATATGACCCGTAAAATGCTACTCTCTTTTGCAGAAGTACAGGATCCTGAATTAGCCAAATGGATTGCTAAAGAGGTTTGTTTTCCAAATAGTATGGTAGATCGCATTACACCTATTACCACTCCCTCAGATATGGATATGCTTGAAAAAGACTATCACTTAAAAGACGCATGGCCGGTTACTTGTGAACCATTCATTCAATGGGTTGTAGAGGATAAGTTTTCTACGGGACGTCCTGAATTTGAAAAGGTAGGCGTACATTTTGTTTCTGATGTAGCACCCTATGAGAAAATGAAGTTGAGAATGCTTAACGCAGGGCACTCAGTTTTGGGACTTTTAGGCATCCTACACGGCCACCCAACTATTAATTCATGTGTAGAAGACGAACTTTTTGCGTCTTATTTGCAAACATTCCTAGATAAGGAAGCAGCCCCTATTTTAGGTGCCATAGAGGGTGTTGACATAATAGCATATAGAGAAAGTCTTTTAGAGCGCTTTGGCAACCCAAATATTAAGGATAGTGTAAACCGAATATGTATGGAAAGCTCTGCCAAGCTTCCTAAGTTCTTAATTTCTACGATTCATGAAAATTTAGCCGTCGGGGGAAGTATAAAATTAGCCACCTTAGTAATTGCCGCCTGGTGTTACTCCTGTGACAAAAAAATAAACCAAAAGGGACAACCTATAAATATTACAGACGTACTTAGTAAAGAACTCCATTTAGCTGCAAAAAAAACTAAATCTGACCCATTAGCTTTTATTAATCAAAAAACTATTTTTGGAGATTTATACAAAAATGAATTTTTCACCAGTTGCTATCAAGATCAGATACAGAAAATATATCTAGATAACTCTATTAAAAAGCAGATGAAAGAGATTTTATTTAACGAGTAGATCTTATTGAAAATTAATTAGCGGAATCTAGTAAATATATTTTTCACTTGAATAGGGTCTTTATCTCGTTAATTTTTTTTGCGCAAATTAAAGGTTTGAGATTATAAAAAAAAGTGGTTTCTTTGCCTCGCTTTGGGGGATTAGCTCAGTTGGCTAGAGCGCTTGCCTGGCAGGCAAGAGGTCAGCGGTTCGAATCCGCTATTCTCCACTAAATAAGCATCGGCTTTAGCCTAAAAAAGTAAACCTTCACAGCAATGTGAGGGTTTTTTTGTGCCGCTTAAGCGCCGGATAAGTTATCCGAATTGGCTCAGTTAGTAATAGATGCTTGTGAAAATTCTATAGGCAAGATATATTCCAGACACAGTCCATATCCACCATCTATTTTTCATATACCATTCCATATATCGTTTTTTTAGTGCTTTATTAAAGATAAGATTTTTAAGTCCTCCATTTTAAGGCATTGAAATATATTGTCAAAGTTCATTTTTTTTCACTAATTTAATATCAAAATATATTCATATTAAGTTGCGCAAAGCCATTGTAAATACCTTTAATGTTGTATTCTCTGATAAGTCAAGGGGGCTAATAGAGAAAATAACCTTGTGGCTCTCTATAGCGGGATTTATTGTTCATCTGTTATTGATTTATCTGAACAATTTAAACGTGTTAAATATAGCGGTAGACTACAAGCTGTTATCTAATCCAATTTCAGCGATATACACGCCTTTTACCTTTATTTTAATATATGAAATATATCTTTTGGTACTTTATCTACCAAGATCTTTTACTACTTCATTGTCTAAGCAATTTGAAATAATATCCCTCATATTAATTAGAAGAATTTTTGGAGACATCCCAAAAGTGAATTTAGAAGCAGATTGGATTTCGACCCAAGTAAACCTTAATTTAATCTATGATTTATTAGGTGTTTTAATGCTGTATTTTTTAATCTACCTCTTTAATAAAGACAGGGAAGGAATTATAATCAAACCAATGAGTGAAAAAATTGAAAGATTTGTGGTTTCTAAAAAAGCCATTAGTTTGGTTTTATTGTTCTGCTTATTATTAATGTCCGGCTACAGTTTTTTTAATTGGTTGTTTCATATAACCAACAGCCTAATACCTGTAAACATAAACACTATATTTTACAACGACTTCTTTGAGCTTCTAATCTTGGCAGACGTTTTTATTTTATTAATTTCTTTTCAATACACTGAGAAATACACCCAAATTATTAGAAATACCGGCTTTATTATATGTACCATTTTAATGAGACTTTCTTTTGGAACGGTAGGCTTAACAAATGTGTTATTAATTATATCTAGTGTTGTTTTTGGACTAATAATTCTTAAAATATTTAATTTATCAGAAAGAATCACTTTATAATTTATTTTAAACATTTTTTCTTAAATTAATAAAAAATTAATTCTTATGAAATTTTTAGAAAAATATTACCCGATAATATTGGCTTTTTTAAGTTTTCTTTATTCCATTTTTTTGTGGTTTTCTGGAAATGAATTAGAAGGTATTTATGTAGGGCTTTGGCCAGTTACTATTTTAGCTTTTTCTGTTGCTTTAAGACAAAGAAGAAGAGACGATAAATAAAAATTATGAAAAATCAATTAATGTTCACCGTTGGTGTTGTAGTTTTTGTAGTCTATATTTTTTTCTATTTTAAGATTGTTTTAAAAAATCACAAAAAAGATAAAAGAAATTAACGACTGATTTAGTTTTGTGAATTCAAAGACAAATTCTTGAGTGTAGTCTTGATTTTAAGCCCTAAACTTCTTTCTCCACAAAAGGCGTTTCTATATTAAAGAGCTCTTGAAGTATGCCAACAAGCACTTCTTTGAACGCATTGCAAGTATCTTCTGCTACAATGTTTTTGTTTGAGGGCTTAAGCGTGTCTTCAAAGAACATATAGCCATCCTGGGTGTTTTTAAAACTATAGATACCTGTTTTAACAGGAGTGTTTCCATGATTTTGGGAATATAAAAGTGCGTAGGAGAGTAGCTGAAGGACTTTGGCTCTCTCTGGGCTATTGTTTAAACCGTCCCAGTCCTTGAGTTTTAAATCAGTGGGTTTAACCGCACCCGTTTTAAAATCAATAATATGGGTCACACCATTTCTTTTGTCTACCCGGTCTAAACTACCTATGAACAAAACACTTTCAGAAACACCTGGAATTTGGAGGGTCATTTGGTATTCTTTCTCGAGGCTTTCTATATAAATTGGTTCTTTTTTAGCGCATTCTTGATCGTATTCTAAGAAATCTTTTAGGTATTGAAGCAATACAGAAAAAGCGATGAGGTTTTTTCCTTTGAGCGATTTTGTGGGACTGTGGTGTTTTTCAAAAAAGTGCGTCAGGATATGGGGTAGTTGCTGATTAAATTCTTTAAAGTGGTTTTCAGTCAATACTTGACCAATAGCAGGAGTGTAAAGTGCTTGTAAACTGTCGTGAACTATAGTTCCAAAAGTGTTATAAGCGATTAGTTCCTCCAGGATTTCAGGATCTTTTAGCTTTAAAACATAGCGTTTATAAAAATCTATAGGGTTCCTTATATAGGTATTTAAAGCAGAGGGAGAAAACCCACTTTTTGCTTTTTGCAGCAATTGATCAATAACGCTTTGGTCTTTTTTAATCTCTATTAGTGGAGGAGTAACAGCATCTAAAATAGGCATGGCTAATTGGTCATTCACCTGTACTTTGGCTATCCCTTGTGTTTTTAATTGATGTACAAACCTACTGGGCTCTCCTCCTTCCAAAACATCTGTTGCTGTGTTGTACAGCAAGTATACGTTTTTTGCCCTTTGTAACAACCTGTAAAAGTGATAGGCGTATACCGCATCTTTTTCTTTAAAACTGGGCAGTCCAAATATCTTTTTTAGGGAAAGTGGTATGTATGAATTGGTGGATTTTCCTCCAGGAAGAATTCCTTCGTTTACATGAGAGATAATGACTGTTTCAAAATCCAGGTTTCTACTCTCCAACATACCCATTAATTGAAGTCCCTCTAAGGCGTCTCCACTAAAAGAAAGTCTTTTTTTAGAAAGGGTTTCTAAATATATTTTCTTTAAACCAGAAAGGTTGTCTATGAACGGAAAGGTAGTTAACTGGGCGCTAAGCCCATCAAAAATCTCACTAAAATAGTTTACTTCAGAGCTTATTTGAGGCTGTTTATTTTTTTCAGAAAAATCATTTAATACCCTAAGTAATTCTTGAAATCTACTGACAAAAGTAGCTGGCACATTCGCTTTATCCTTAAAAAGGAGGGATATGATTGTATGGCTTGTATTAAAAGCAACATTTATATAATCTGTACTTAAACTTGAAATATTTTGCTTTTGGCAGTGGTAGATGAATGTGTTCACCGCATTGTATTGGTTTCCTTCCACTAAAAGTTTTATATAGGGATGGGTTAAAACATCCTGAACCTGTTTTATATGCCAACCATTTGAATAGTTGTTGGTGTGTAAATCAAATAAATGCGCCACTAACGTAGCCATAGGAACACCAGACAAGGGCGCTCCCATAGTGATATTAGCTTTTAGCCCGTTTGGGATAGCGTGTATGACAGGGTTTAATAGCTCCTCATCTCCTAAAACAATAGCCGTATTTAAGACTTGCTCTTGAGAGAATTCATTTAAAATTTCACCGATCAATTGTGCCTGGGAAACACTCTTTGGGACACCATATATATTGACTTTTTTTTCTGTAGAGGTGTATCTATTAGAAACCCCCTCTGGTTTACTTTCTTGAAAATAGGGCCAGTTTTTTAAGTGTTTTCTCATAAAATAGCCCGCTTCATGTAGGGGGTTTTCTAAGAAATATTGGTCTAAATCCCAAAAGATAGACCCTCTTTTTTCAGATAAGATATATTGTATAATGTCAGATTCAGACGTATTTAAGGCGTTAAAACCAATGAAATAAAATGTTGTGGCGGGTAAGTCTATTAAAAATTGCGCTATATTTTCTTTTGCCTTTTTATACAATAAGCCTTGGTGCCCAATGCCTTGTGCTAACATTTTTTTGGTGAAACGCTCATACAGCTCCGGAAGGATTTCCCAAAACTTTAAATACGCTTTCACCATCTCTGTTTTATCTTCTTCCAGGGCCCAGTGAGATACTTCTTGTAAGTTTTGAATGTGGGTGTATAATTTTTTAGCGGTTACACCGTATCTATCAATTTCATTAAAATCTTGAAGTATGGTGGTCCCCCAACCTATAAAACTAGAAAAGGACTCTTTGTCTTTTATACCGGTCTCTAAATAACTCTCGTACAACAGGCAAAGAGACGTTTCAGTGCTTGCAGGCTCAATGACGGCAAGCCGAGTAATAAATGCCTCTATACTTAAAAACTCAGGCGCAAAAATGGTTTTTGAATTGTTTTTTTTGAGATAGTTTGCCGCAAAAACCCCTGCTCTTTTACTTGGGAATACCCAAATAGTATTGGAAAAATCAGGATTTTCCTTAATTATTTTATCAGTGATTTCTGCGAGAAATGGGGTCATTTTAATAAGGGCTTACTTTATTTAAAAATATAAAAAGCGCCGTTAAAACGGCGCTTAATACAATATTTTATTTGGCATACATTAGTTTACCACAACCCCTACCCTTTTATTGCATTTTCTAGTACAAAAAGAATGGTTTTTGCTCATAAGGTTATTTTTTAGATTCATAGGCTAAGATATGAAACAGCATAAAACAAGCACAATAGCTACAGTTTAACGACAATTTACGACCTCTAAACGACCCCAAGGTTTTTACCAACCTTTTCAAAGGCCTTAAGCGCCTGGTCTAGATCAGATTGATTGAGTGCCGCAGAGAGTTGTACCCTAATCCTTGCTTTTCCTTTGGGAACCACAGGATAAAAGAACCCAATCACATAAACCCCTTCTTTTAAAAGATCCATTGCCATTTTCTGAGCCAAAGGCGCGTCGTAAAGCATGATAGGAACAATTGCAGAGTCACCATCCACAATGTCAAAGCCAAGGGCTTTAATCCCTTTTTTAAAATAATGTGTGTTGGCCTCTAGTTGGTCTCTAAAAGAAGTGTCTTTTTCTATAATGTCAAATACTTTAATAGAAGCACCCACAATAGCTGGAGCCAAAGAGTTTGAAAATAAATAGGGCCTTGATCTTTGGCGGAGCATTTCAATGATTTCTTTTTTACCTGTGGTGTATCCGCCCATGGCGCCACCAAGGGCCTTTCCAAGGGTTCCAGTAATAATATCTACCCTTCCCATTACGCCTTTAGCTTCTAGAGACCCCCTTCCGGTAGCTCCTAAAAAACCAGCAGCATGGCATTCGTCTACCATGACTAGCGCGTTGTACTGGTCTGCTAAATCACATATTTTGTCTAGTGGTGCCACTAAGCCGTCCATAGAAAACACCCCATCAGTTACAATAATTTTAAATCTAGCACCGTCTTCTTGGGCTTGCTTTAATTGGGTTTCTAAGTCTGCCATATCACTATTGGCGTACCTATATCTTTTGGCTTTACAAAGCCGCACTCCGTCAATAATTGAGGCGTGGTTTAAAGCATCTGATATAATAGCATCTTCAGGTCCAAATAATGGCTCAAAGAGCCCTCCGTTTGCATCAAAAGCAGCAGCGTATAAAATGGTGTCTTCTGTTTGGTAAAAGGAAGCTATTTTTTGCTCTAATGTTTTATGAATATCTTGGGTGCCACAGATAAATCTTACAGAAGACATGCCAAATCCATGAGAATCTAGGGTGTCTTTGGCTGCCTTTATGACCTCAGGATGCGCAGAAAGTCCTAGGTAGTTGTTGGAACACAGGTTAATGACATGCGACCCATCCGTAAGTGATACATCTGATCCTTGTGGCCCGCTTATCACTCGTTCACTCTTAAATAAACCGTCTTTTTTTATTTGTTCTAGCTCTTCTGCTAGGAATGATCCTATTTCTTTATACATGACCGCTGTTTTATTTTCATACAAATATAGGCAGCACACGCGCACCGTCTACGTAGACTAAAATTTTATTTTCTACCTGGTAGCCCATCTCTTCCAAAAGTGCTCCATAACTTTTTATTTGAACCTGGTCTTCTTCTTTTTCAACACCTGTTTTATAATCAATTACCGTTACTTTATTTTCGTTAAAAACCAATCGATCTGGTCGTGCCACTGAGCCGTTTTGGGTAAAAATATCTTTTTCATTAAAGGCCTTAAGCCCTTTTTGATAATATTTTTCCAAGTGCTCGTGTGAGATTATGCCAACGGCTTGGGTTTTAAGCGATCCCAGATCTGCGCTGGGATAAGCTTTACTTGTTTTTTCAAGCGATTTTTCCAAGGGATGAATATCCAGTTGTTCTAATAAATAGTGAAGTTGCTGTCCCAAGTTTTGTGCTTGCAATACTTTCTCTGGAACAAAAGTATGCGGATGCATCAGCAGTGCATAACGCTCATGGGTGTTTTGTGTTAATTGAAAAAATATGGTTTTAGGATCGTTTTTGTGGGCTGCTGTTGTTTCTTCCGGCATCTTAAAGTGGCCAAAGGTGTAGCGCTGTTTTTCCGCAGACCACTCCCCTTGATCCATGAGGTAATCTATTAACAATCCGGAGTATTGGTTTTTATTCACTTTCCCATCTTTATTTAATGCCATCCCGCCAATGACAAAAAGTGCCTGTGATGCTCTTGTGAGGGCTACGTATAAAATATTGAGCGCGTCTAACACCAATCGCTGGTCTTCTTCTTCAATAATCTGCTTTGACAATGGGTTGTATTGTGCAATTTTGTCATTTTTAGCCAAGAGCAGGTATTCAAAACCATCAAAGTCTTCCTTTGGAACGGGAAGCCAAAAAGTAGGGTTCCGCTCTTCTTTTAAAGGCGTTTCTGCAAATGGAAAAATCACTACAGGGAATTCAAGTCCTTTGGCTTTATGAACGGTGAGTATTTGAATGGCATTTAATCCATCTGGCGCTGAAACACTCAATTGAGATTTTTTCTGTTCCCAGTATTGAAGCAATACGCTTGGGCCACCTCCTTCTTTTAAACTTACTTCTGACACTACATCTAAAAAGAATTGAAGGTAAGCGTCTTTTCCATTAGCCAATGAAAAAGAGCGGATGCCCATAAGGCAAAAATCATAGATCGATGCAGTATTTAAAGCTTCCGGATTAAACCCAAATTCGGATTTAAAAAATTCTGAAGCATTCCCCAAAGATTTTTTAATATACTCATGTACGGAGATTTTATTTTGTGTCTGAGCCAGATAGGCCAGTATTGGGTATGCTTGGTAAGGGGTGGTTTCTTGGTAAACAAAGCGAATTAATTGAACCAGAAAACGCACCTTAGGGTGGTTGTCTAAAAGCAAAGATTCTGAAGAAATTACAGGAATTTGTTTTTCTATTAGGTACTGAGCAAGTAATACCCCGTGTTTTTTTTTGCGGGTTAAAAGACAAATATCTCCATAAGAAAAACCTTTGTCTAAGGAAGCATTTATGGCATCTAATACCTTTTCGCAATAGTGCGCTTCCTTGTCCGGATCATCATCTAGGAATTCTAGTGATACAAAACCACCACTTTCCTTTTGAGGCTTTTGGTGGCTCCCATCTCGGTATAATGACGCAAAATTTTCTCGTTCTAAATAGGCTGCGGTATAGTTAAAAAAGCGGTTGTTGAACTGCACTATTTCGAATAGACTCCTAAAATTATTAGGAAGGTTAATCACCTTTGGTTGAGCGGCAGGGAATGCTTTGTTTTCATAGAGGTCAATGAATTGCTCTGCGTTACCGCCACGCCATCTATAGATAGATTGCTTGGCGTCTCCCACCAAAAGCAAGGAGCCTCTTTGGCCTTTTTCATCTTCTGAAACCACGGCATTTTCCAGTAAGGGTTTTAGGTTGTCCCACTGCAGCGAGGAAGTATCTTGAAATTCATCTATAAAAAAATGGCTGTACTGCTCTCCCATTCTTTCATAAATAAAAGGAACAGATTGGTTTTTTATAGCGCCTTGTATTTTTTTATTGAATTCGGATATGGGTAATATTTCTTGATTTTCACAATAGCTTTTTACTTGGTATTGCAAGGCATTTATAAGCCTCAAGGACAGCAAGTGCTTGTGGGCGTTACGGTAAAAATATTGAAGGCTTATGGCCAATAAAATAACCTTCATAAAACCACTCAATTGTGGCTGAATGCTCATGATAGTGTCCTGAGCTTCCACAGGGGTTTTTCCGGTGTATAATTTGGTGTCTTCGAATTCTTGAATCCATTTGGCGGTGGTATCTGGAAGTGCACCGCTTATAATTTTATCTATAAATTTTGGCAAGGACTGTCTGCTAAAATCTGTGGGGATTAAACCACTTTCAGACAGCAGTGTTTTAATACTTTTTGCCGCCTCCATAAATACCTGTTCGCTTTGAGAAATTTTTGACTTAAGCGTTTTCTTTAGATTTTCAAAGTCTGATAATTTCTTGTTTGAAAGGTGTTCTAAGGGGGCTATATGTTGGTCTGAAAAAAGTAATTTACCTATGTTTTTTAAATCAAAACTCAGGTCCCAGCTCTTGTCTTCTGAAATTTTCTCTAGGGCGAACGCCACTAAAATATCGGTGAGTGCAGCGTCATTTCCGGCCCGATCAATCAGGGCGTTTACACCCTCTGTGAGCACCAAGTCCGTGTCTAATTGCACCTCAAAATTTTGAGGAAGTTTTAGGTCTTTGGCAAAAGTTCTAATGAGACGGTGGTTGAATTTGTCAATAGTAGACACTTCAAAAAACGCATAATTATGCAAGAGTTGCATCAGGACTTTTTCGGACTTTTTTTGAAGCACCTCTCTAGAACAACCCAGTTCTTTAACTACATCTGAAAAAAGCGCTTCACTTTTTTTTGGACAGGGCGTTAGAGAAAAATCAGCCAGACCAGTTAGAATCCTTTCCTTCATTTCGTTTACCGCTTTATTGGTAAACGTTAGGGCCAGGATGTGGCCAAAATTATTGTGGGCATTTGGTGCCAAAATAAGCTTTAAATACACTTTTGTAAGGGTGTAAGTTTTTCCAGACCCTGCAGATGCGTTGTAAATGAGAAAGTTGTCTTTCACCCTCTTTTTTAATGCAAAATACACATATTTGCTCCTTCTTATTCATTTTTAGGGTCTTTTTCAAAGACTTATTGTAAATTTGATATGCAATAAACTTAAAAAAAAATATTATGGCTTTTGAATTACCTCAATTAGATTATGCTCACGACGCATTAGAACCTCATGTAGATGCGCGTACTATGGAAATTCACCACGGTAAACACCACCAAGGATACACAAATAATTTAAACGCTGCTATTGCTGGTTCAGCAATGGAGGGCGCTTCTATTGAAACAATACTGGCAGATTTAGACCTCAATAATGGGGCGGTAAGAAACAATGGAGGTGGTTTTTATAACCACAACCTTTTTTGGAAGTCTATGGCGCCAAATGGCGGCGGCACTCCAAGTGGAGATTTAGCGGCTGCAATTGACGCTTCTTTTGGTTCTTTTAACGCTTTTAAAGAAACTTTCTCTAAAGCTGCAGCCACAAGATTTGGTTCTGGTTGGGCCTGGCTTTGTGTTCACAAAGGGGGTAAACTTGAAGTGTGTTCTACACCAAACCAAGACAATCCACTCATGCCAGGAATTGGCTGTGGTGGTTTTCCTATCTTAGGTTTAGATGTTTGGGAGCACGCCTATTACCTGAACTATCAAAACAGAAGACCGGATTATGTAAATGCATTTTTTAATGTGATTAACTGGTCCAACGCTACTGCTTTGTTCGAAGCGAATAAATAATACGCTAAAAGCCATTTCTGACTGTAATAGTCATGCAATAGGCATTAATAAAAAAGGCGCGGTTCTCTAAGAACCGCGCCTTTTTTATATAAGAAAAGGTAGTGCAAGCACCACCTTTTCTCTCCCAAATCTTACCATAAACTTAACCTACTTATGCCATGGTATGCTGCAAAAATACATTATTTATTTATGGATTCCATTAGATATGCTTATCTATTTTAGCAATAGCAGCAATAATTTTAAAAACCACTCATTTTTGTTTAAAGTATCAATTGATTTTTTGACAAATTCTTATCATTAAACATAACCTTATGAATATTTTATTTATCTAGTTTAAAAAAGGAATTATTTCTATGACAAAATAAAATGATCGTATAAAAAAGGCGGACAACTGTCCGCCTTTTTCCCCAAATCTTACCAAGAACGTAACCTAATTGTTTATGGTTTCATAAATGTAGCTGCTCTTAATGCTAGAAAAAAATAAACTCGATGATCTACATGTTTTTTCGATGAACGGCACTTTTTTTTAACATTTGATGGTATTTTAGCCCTTAATTTAATATTCTTGAGGCCTTTTAAAAGAACTTTCTTAATAGGCTCTCTCGTTTTTACCCTCAAAAAAGTTTACAAAAGCCCTATTCACCACCCTATTTCCTCCTGGAGTAGGATAGTCTCCGGTAAAATACCAGTCTCCTAAGTTTTCCGGACAGGCCAAATGAAGGTTTTCTATGGTTTGGTACACAATCTCTACCTCAGCTTTTATTTCTGGGCCAGTGAGTAGCTCCCCAATTTTTGCAGAGATTTCTTCCACAGTGAAAGGGGCGTAAAATTCTGTGACATAATTAACGACATCGGCGTCTTTAGACGCCAACTGAGACAGGCATTTTTTATAAATACCTTCTACTACATTCATAGTGTTGCGGTCTTTGTGGAGTGCCAGAGCGGCTCTAAAAGCAATAAAGTCTTCTAGCTTAGCCATGTCTATTCCATAGCAATCCGGGTAGCGTATTTGTGGCGCAGAAGAGACCACTACTATTTTCTTAGGGCCTAAGCGGTCTAAAATTTTTAAAATACTTTTCTCCAAAGTGGTTCCCCTTACAATGGAGTCATCTATAATGACTAGGTTGTCTGTTGTTTTTACCGAGCCATAGGTCACGTCGTATACATGGGCAACAAGGTCATCTCTACCGGAGTCTTGTGTGATAAAGGTCCTGAGTTTGGCGTCCTTAATAGCCACTTTCTCTATACGGGGTCTTACTTCTAATATTTCGTGTAATTCTGCAGAAGTAATGTTTCTCCCAATGGCCAAAATTTGTGCCTCTTTTTCTCTGTTCATATGGTTTTGCGCTTCGCGGACCATACCGAAAAATGAGGTTTCTGCTGTATTGGGAATATAAGAGAATACGGTGTTTCTAATGTCTCCTTTTATACTGTCTAAAATTTGTGGGAAAAGGTATTTTCCAAGGGCTTTACGTTCCTGGTAAATTTCTTTATCGCTCCCTCTAGAGAAATAAATTCGTTCAAAGGAACAGGCTTTGCGTTCTAAAGGTTCTAGAATTTGTTTGATGTTCATCTCGCCATTCTTTTTTACGAGAATGGCGCTTCCAGGATCCAGTTCTTTTACCTGCTCAAAGGGCACGTTGAACACTGTTTGAATCGCAGGACGCTCTGAGGCTACCACAACCACCTCCTCGTCTGCGTAGTAATACGCAGGCCTAATACCTGAAGGATCTCTGAGGACAAAAGCGTCTCCATGGCCTATTAAACCTGCCATGGCGTAACCTCCGTCAAAATTCTTACAGGCTTTTTTTAATATTTTGGCCACATTGAGGCGCTCTGCAATAATCGTTGAGGCTTCCATTTTGGTGTAGCCTTCTTTTTTAATTTGCTTGTATAATTTGGCTACGGCGTCGTCCAGGAAATGACCTATTTTTTCCATAACAGTCACTGTGTCTGCGTCTTCTTTAGGATGTTGCCCTAGGGTCACTAAATTCTCAAAAAGCTCTTTGGCATTGGTCATATTAAAGTTACCTGCCACAATGAGGTTTCTGTGCATCCAGTTGTTTTGTCTTAAAAAAGGATGTACACTTTCAATGGAGTTTTTTCCGAAAGTACCGTAACGTACGTGTCCTAAAAGCAATTCTCCAATATAAGGAACATGTTGTTTTTGTAAGGCTACGCTGTCTTGGTATTCCGGATTGGCCTGTAGCTCACTACTAATGCGTTGGTTAATCTGCGCAAAGATATCTTGTATGGGTTGTTGTTCCGCTGAGCGAACCCTACTCATATACCTTGAGCCGGCCGGCATATCTAATTTAATACTTGCAAAACCAGCACCGTCTTGGCCCCTGTTGTGCTGCTTCTCCATCATGAGGTACATTTTGTTTACCCCGTAAAAGGCGGTGCCGTATTTTTCTTTATAATACTCGAGAGGCTTTAGGAGCCTGATTAATGAAATTCCACATTCGTGTTTAATGGCGTCGCTCATAATAGATGCATCTGGGCCTTTTCAGGCGTAGTTATGTTAGGTACGAATTAAGCAAGGTCTATGTCGAACTGGGTTAAAGCAATGAATTGTTTTAACCTGTCTTTAAGTTCCTGAGGGTCTAAATCAATCAACCTTTCTGTTCCGAATTTCTCGACACAGAAAGAGGCAATATTTGATCCGTGAATTACGGCATTTTTCATGTTTTCAAAAGAAATATTTTCACTCTGTGCCAAATAGCCCACAAAGCCACCTGCAAATGAATCTCCTGCTCCAGTAGGGTCAAAGACTTCTTCTAAAGGAAGGGCAGGAGCAAAAAATACTTGCTTGTTGTGGAACAGTAAGGCGCCGTGCTCCCCTTTTTTAATCACGACATAAGCGGGTCCCATCTCATGAATTTTAGCGGCTGCTTTTACCAGCGAATATTCCCCACTCAATTGCCTGGCCTCTTCGTCATTTATGGTAATTACGTCTACTTTTTTTATAACCTCCATTAGCAGGTCTAGGGTGTGGTCCATCCAAAAATTCATGGTGTCTAGCACGATGAGTTTAGGTTTTTTAACCATTTGTTCAATCACGCTCAATTGCACACCTGGGTGCAAATTACCCAGCATCACAATTTCAGCGTCTTTATAGGCTTCAGGAACAACTGGTTTAAAATCTGCCAAGACATTCAACTCTGTGGCTAAAGTGTCTCTCACATTTAAATCATTGTGGTATTTGCCACTCCAGAAAAATGTTTTTCCGTTGGGCACAATTTCAAGGCCAGAAATATTTACATTTCGGTTTCTTAAAAGTTGTAAATGGGCGTCTGGAAAATCTGATCCAACTACAGAGACCACCGCAGCGTCTATTGTGGCAACATTTTTTGCAGCAAGCGCAATATAGGTGGCTGCACCGCCTAAAATCTTATCTGTTTTTCCAAATGGCGTTTCAATGGCGTCAAAAGCGACAGTTCCTACAACTAATAATTTACCCATTATTTAAATTTAAGTGCAAATATAAGGAACCTATACCTAGTGGTCTATGCAGTTTTTGGTTTTTTAATTCATTTTAAGTGGTTTTCACAAAACCACTGTCAATATACAAATCTTTTCCCTTAGATGCGGCTACTGCAAGCACGTCACAACGTTCGTTTTGAGGGTGGTTGTTGTGTCCTTTTATCCATTGAAAACGCACCTCATGCTTGGGGTATTCTTTTAAAAAAGCCTTCCATAGGTCCACATTTTTCTTGTCTTTAAAGTTTGTTTTCACCCACCTTTGAAGCCATTTTTTCTCTACAGCGTCTACCACATATTTAGAGTCCGTAAACACCAGCACTTTAAGCGGGGCTTTTTTAAGTTTTCTAAGGGCCTCTATGACCGCTAACAATTCCATTCTGTTGTTGGTGGTGTGGGTAAAGCCTTGGGAAAATTCTTTTTTATAAGGGGTGCCTACCCATTCCATGACAATTCCATAGCCTCCTGGACCAGGGTTTCCACTGGCTGCACCGTCAGTATAGACATGAACGTCTGCTTTATGCATCTAATAGTTTTTCTATTGTGGCGGGAAAATGTAAGGCTTCTAGAGCCTGTACTTTTTTGGCAATATCTTCTGGAGTATCTTGTTTATTTAGAGCCGTTTTGGCCTGAAAAATAACTCCCCCTTGGTCGTAGTGTTCGTTCACGTAGTGAATGGTAATTCCAGAGGCCGTTTCTCCGGCTTCCTTTACCGCCCTGTGCACATGCATTCCATACATTCCTTTCCCACCAAATTTAGGCAGTAGGGCAGGGTGAATATTGACAATCTTATTGGGAAATGCTTGGACCAGTGTATCTGGAATTTTTAAAAGGAATCCCGCCAAGACAATCAGGTCAATAGAAAAACCATTTAGGGTGTTTAATAAGGTGTTTTCATTTAGAAACCCCGCTTTTGACAAGTAAATTAGCGGAATATCTAGGTTTTTACACTTTTCTATAACGCCAGCATTAGGGTTGTTTGTAATGACTAGTGAAATTCTCACTTCAGGCTTATTTGCAAAATAATGCGCAATATTTTGGACGTTAGAGCCGGCTCCAGAGGCCAATAGTGCAATGTTTTTCATTTTATTTATGCGTTTTCTTCCTTGAAAAGGGCCTGAAATAGGGGTAGTTATTGATTAAAGATTAAAAATACGATACATTTTGGACACAAATCGTGTTATTAATGCAAAGTTTTTTATTTTTGCAAACATATAAAATTTAAAAACCAAATTATTATGTCAGACATTGCATCAAGAGTAAAGGCCATTATCGTAGATAAGTTAGGCGTTGACGAAAACGAAGTTGTAACTGAAGCAAGTTTCACCAACGACCTTGGGGCCGATTCATTGGACACTGTTGAGTTAATTATGGAATTCGAAAAAGAATTTGATATTCAAATTCCGGATGACCAAGCAGAAAACATAGCCACTGTGGGTCAAGCCATCACTTATATCGAAGGAGCTAAGTAATTTCACGATATATTAAAACATTGTAAATTATCCATGTGGTTGTAAACTGCATGGATAATTTTTTTTAAATTACCTTTGTATTCTGTAATAAAACTAAAACAAATTACATGCAACTAAAGCGCGTAGTAGTTACTGGATTGGGTGCATTAACGCCCATAGGTAACAATGTAGCCTCCTACTGGGAAGGCCTAAAGTCAGGTAAAAGTGGCGCAGGCCCTATTACTCATTTTGACAATACCCATTTTAAAACCAAATTTGCTTGTGAACTCAAGGGCTACAATGCAGAAGATTTTTTTGATAGAAAAGAAGCAAGGAAGCTAGACAAGTTTGCCCAGTATGCGATGGTGGCTGCTGATGAGGCTATCGCCGATGCCGCTCTTCCATTAGACAGCATGGATAAATTCAGGATAGGAGTAATTTGGGGTGCTGGAATTGGCGGGCTAGAGACATTTCAAAACGAAGTCCTCAATTACGCTGCAGGCGACGGAACACCGAGGTTTAATCCTTTCTTTATTCCTAAGATGATCGCAGACATCGCTCCGGGAAATATTTCCATTAAGCATGGATTTATGGGACCTAATTACGCGACTGTTTCTGCTTGTGCTTCTTCTTCGAACGCCCTTATAGACGCGCTTAATTACATACGCTTAGGCCATTGTGATGTGATTGTATCTGGAGGAAGCGAGGCAGCTGTAACGATTGCTGGAATGGGTGGTTTTAACGCCATGCATGCCCTTTCTACTAGAAATGAAAGTCCAGAAACAGCTTCTAGGCCATTTGACGCCAATAGAGACGGTTTTGTTTTAGGAGAAGGCGCTGGCGCTTTAATCTTGGAAGAATACGAACACGCTGTCGCTAGGGGTGCTCAGATTTACTGTGAAGTAATGGGTGGTGGAATGACCTCAGACGCGCACCATATGACTGCACCACATCCGGAAGGAATAGGCGTGGTTCGTGTTATGGAAAACTGTTTAAAAGATGCAGGAATGACTCCTGACCAAGTAGACGCTATAAATACTCATGGGACTTCTACACCACTTGGAGATGTGGCAGAATTAAAAGCCATTAGCAAAGTGTTTGGAAGCCATGCAGCGAGTATTAATATTAACTCCACCAAATCTATGACAGGTCACTTGTTAGGTGCGGCTGGAGCCATAGAAGCTATTGCGTCTATTTTGGCTATGAAATACGGTTTGGTTCCTCCAACGATTAACCACACTACCGCAGATCCTAATATTGATCCAAGCCTAAATCTTACGCTGAATAAAGCGCAAGCCAGAGAAGTAAATGTAGCCATGAGTAATACCTTTGGTTTTGGTGGGCATAATGCCTGTGTACTGTTTAAAAAATTTAAAGCTTAATATGGGATTACGCCCCTATATATTCAATTCCCATTCCAAAGAGGATGGGAATTTTTTTACAGGGATGCGAAATATACTCGGTTTTAAACCCAAGAACTTATCTATTTATAAAAAAGCCTTTATTCACCGGTCTCTTCACTTGAAAGATCCCCAAGGAAACCCATTAAATTATGAACGCCTAGAGTTTTTAGGAGACGCTATGTTGGGGGCTATTATTTCTAAATATATCTACAACGAAGTCCCTGCAGCAGACGAGGGTTATCTCACAAAAATGCGTTCTAAGATTGTCAGTAGAGAACATTTAAATGAACTGGGGAAAGAACTTAATTTACTGTCATTTGTAGACAGCAAAGTGCATAAAGACCATTTTGGAGACAATGTTCACGGCAATGTTTTCGAGGCTTTGGTAGGGGCTATTTATTTAGACAGGGGCTATAAATACTGTGAAAACTTTATTTACCTTAAAATTATTGAACCCCATGTAGACCTAGCCAAACTTGAAGGCAAGGTAACCTCTTATAAAAGTCTATTGATAGAATGGTGTCAAAAAGAAAAAAAGACCTTTAATTTTCAAATTTTTGAAGACAGCGGGAATGATCCGATCAAGCATTTTTCTGTACGGCTGGCTATAAATAAAAAGGTTATTTCAAAAGGCCGTGGACCTTCCAAGAAAAAGGCAGAGGAGCAGGCGGCAAAAAGAGCCTTTTTTGCCCTTCAAGAAAAAATAGACGCTTAAAAAGGTGACTGCAAACGTTTTCGTAATTTTTTTAATCAGATTAGACATGCCAGTCTGCTTGTAGAAAAGGGAGATTATCTATATTTGTCTGTTTAGATTTTTAATATGACGGCACTCCATAAAATTTCAATGGATTTTTATGAGTCTGAATATGTACTCATAGCACTGCACACTTCATTGGATGATTTCGCAGTGGCTTATTGGTTGAACAAACATCTAAAGACAAAATTTAAAAGACATAAAAGAGACCTAGACCTCAATACAGATGCGACGTTTTCTGTGTTTGATTGGCATGACATAAGCTCAGATTCGTATTGGACACTTTTGTCTAACAAACACTTGAGTTTGCAACATCTAGCCACCCAAGATCTTTTTACTAATGCCGCCTTAGAAAAAAAGCAGTGCCTCATTCCAGAACACAAAGGGGTTGATTTTTTTCTAAAAATAGAAGAACAAGGATTTTTAAATATAAAAGAACTGGTCATTAAATTAAAGCAGTTGCCCGTGATAGTTACTGCATTTACTGTGGACCAAAGTCAATTAAAGTCAAAAAATAACTTAATTTTTTAATATGCCAAGCGCAAAAAAAACAAAAATAGTAGCCACTTTAGGCCCTGCAACCAGTACTAAGTCTGTCCTTAGGGATATGATTCTTGCGGGGGTAAATGTGTTTAGAATTAACTTTTCTCACGCAGATTATTCTGATGTGAGTGCCCGCATTAAAATGATCCGAGAACTCAATGATGAATTGGATGTTTATACGTCTATTCTAGCAGACCTACAAGGCCCTAAACTTCGTGTAGGGGTTATGGAAGAGGGTATTGTAGTAGCCCCAGGAGATCAAGTGACTTTTGCTACAGGAGTGCCATTTGTTGGAACAGCCACTAGGGCTTATATGACTTATGACAGTTTTCCTCAGGACGTAAAAGTGGGCGAGAAAGTCTTGTTAGACGACGGTAAATTGCTATTTGAGGTAGTGAGTACCAACGGCAAAGATGAGGTGGTTACTAAAGTAGTTCAAGGGGGTCCTTTAAAATCTAAAAAAGGGGTAAACTTACCAAACACTAAAATTTCCCTTCCAGCATTAACGGAAAAGGATATAGAAGATGCCATTTTTGCCATAGGAGAGAAGGTAGATTGGATCGCTTTATCTTTTGTGCGTTTTAGCCAAGATTTAAAAGATTTACAGGAATTAATTGCCAAGCATACGGATTTGAAAATTCCGATAGTTTCTAAGATTGAAAAGCCTGAGGCCATTGATAACATTGACGAAATCATTGAATATACAGACGCCTTAATGGTGGCTAGAGGAGATTTAGGGGTAGAAATTCCTGCAGAGGAAGTACCACTCATTCAAAAGCAATTGGTCCTTAAAGCCAAACAGGCACGTAAGCCTATTATTATTGCTACTCAGATGATGGAGACTATGATAGACAGTCTTACGCCAACTAGAGCAGAGGTAAATGATGTAGCCAATTCCGTTATGGATGGTGCAGACGCAGTAATGCTTTCAGGAGAGACCTCTGTAGGACAATATCCTGTTCAAGTGATTGAAAAAATGAGCAGCATTCTTCGTGCAGTAGAGCATTCTGAACTCATTCGAGTGCCGTTAACGCCGCCAGTAAATTTAAGTAGGAGATATGTGACTAAGTCTGTTTGTTACCATGCGGCTATTATGGCCAATGAAATGAACACTGCTGCTATCTCAACACTTACAAACAGTGGTTATACTGCGTATCAGATTTCTGCTTGGAGACCGTCTGCACATATTTTAGTATTTACCTCTAACAAACGTATTTTAACACAGTTGAATTTGTTGTGGGGGGTTCAAGCTTTTTATTATGACAGCATGGTTTCTACCGACCAGACCATTTTAGATTTAAATGAAATGGCTAAAAAGGCCGGCTATGTTTCAGAAGGCGACACCATCATTAACTTAGCTTCTATGCCTATAAAGGAAAGAGGTATGGTCAATACCCTAAGGGTTTCTTCTATATAGTAATAGCCCTATTGAGTCATTAAAAAGTCCCTTGAATCACATTCAAGGGACTTTTTTTGTTAAGGGAGCAACAGGCAGCAGCTTTAGAAATCAATATTTAATTGAACACTCACAGGCGGTCCTTTAATTGCTTCTTTTTTTTCATTGTTGAGTTTTCCCATAGAGATCCCCAGCAAACGCACAGAATTACTCAATACCTCTTGATACAGTAATTCTGTAGCTGCTGCTATAATCAAATCTTTGTTTGCTATAAAATAAGGCAGTGTCTTGGACCTAGTTTGGGTATTAAAGTCTGCATATTTTAGTTTTAAAGTGATTGTTTTTCCAGAAAGCTTACTGCGCCCCAACCTTTTAGAAAGTTCTTCTGCTAAAGCGATTATTTTACCTTCTAAAAATACTTCACTGCTTATGTTTTCATTAAAAGTTCGCTCTGCGCCAACAGACTTTTGAATTCGCTCTGGGCTTACTTCACTGTGGTGCACGCCCCTTACAGCACGATAAAAATAACGTCCACTTTTTCCAAAATGGGTCTCAAGAAAGTCTTCTGATTTTAATTTTAAGTCTGCTCCGGTAAAAATGCCCAATCCATACATTTTATCTGCGGTCACTTTGCCAATCCCAAAGAATTTTCTAATGTCTAAATTTTCCAGAAAAGAAAGGACCTCTTCTGGAGGAATGGTCTTTTGTCCGTTGGGTTTATTAATGTCACTGGCAATTTTTGCTACAAATTTATTGATGGAGATTCCGGCAGAGGCATGTAGCCCAGTAAGCTTTAAAATCTCCGTTCTAATTTCAGAAGCAATAAGGCTTGCAGAGGGGTTTCCTTTTTTATGGTGGGTGACATCTAAGTAAGCTTCATCTAAGGATAGGGGCTCAACCAGGTCTGTGTGTTGGCGAAAAATAGTGCTTATTTGTGCGGACACTTCTTTGTAGCGCTCAAATCTTGGGGGGACAAAGATAAGCTGGGGACACAGCCTAGATGCCATTATTCCTGACATGGCAGAACGTACTCCAAATGCCCTAGCCTCATATGAAGCGGCTGCAACGACCCCTCTTTTGCCTCCGCCTCCAACGGCCAGTGGAATGCCCCTTAGCTCGGGTTGGTCCAGTTGTTCAACGGAAGCGAAGAAGGCGTCCATGTCTACATGTATAATTTTTCTAAACGGTGGCTCCAGAGACATTAAACTGCTTTTTTCAAAGATATAGATTCCAACAACATCTGCGAACAAAAGCGTATATTTACCTAATGGTTCAAATGGGAAAAACAGCAGTAGTACTTGGGGCTACAGGAGTAGTAGGAAAATTATTGGTCTTACAACTTTTACAAGATTACAGGTATGAACAAATACATATTATAGGGAGGAATCCTTTAGATTTTGATCATTATAAGATTAAGGAAACCCTTTATGCGGACCTTGAAAAAGGCCTTAAGGAGCACCCTATTAATGGAGACCATTTGTATTGTTGTTTGGGCAGTACAAAAGCCAAAACACCAAAGATAGAGGACTATAAAAAAGTAGATGTTGCGCTACCTTTATTGGCTTGCTCACAAGCTAAAGAGGCTCGTTTTGAGGCGGTAGTTGTGGTGTCTTCTTTAGGAGCAAATGCTCATTCTAAGAATTTTTATAGCCAGATGAAGGGAGAAATGGAGGATGAATTAGAAGCATTGGATCTTCCAAAGATTCACTTTGTACAGCCCTCCGTTATTTTGGGTGAAAGAAAAGAATTTCGTTTGGTAGAACTTATTGGGAAAGGACTTATGCGGGCCTTGTTTTTTATTTGGAAGGGACCTTTAAAAGAATACAAGCCCATTCAAGCTGCAGACATATCAAAAGCCATGATATGGTTGGCCAATACGCCTTATGATGCGAGAAAAGTCACCTCATCTAAACTGATAGAAATAGCCAATTATTAATCATTTTTCAATCTTTTTAGCTCTATATAGCGCATTTTAAGCGTTTTTTTATTTAATTAATGCTTTTTTAGCTATTTGTCTTCTGTGTTTTATGAGCTTTAGATAGGCCCTTTTTTATACCACATTCCATGATTGAAATAGAACGTAAATTTTTAGTTAAAGACCATAGGTTTGAAAATGAAGCTGTGACTAGTAGAACTATTAAGCAGGGTTTTTTGTCTACAGATCCCAACAGAACAGTTCGTATTAGGGTAGAGGAGCACCTTGGATTTATAACCGTTAAAGGTATTTCTACAGATGGCGGTATTTCTAGATTTGAATGGGAAAACACTTTATCAAAAGAAGCTGCAGAAGCACTGTTTAAACTTTGTTTGCCAGGTATTATAGAAAAGACCAGATATGTGGTCCCAATAGGAACAATCCATTTTGAGGTAGATGTTTTTTATGGACGCAATCTAGGCCTTATAATAGCAGAGGTAGAATTGTCTGATCCCGATCAGGTTTTTGAAAAACCAGCTTGGTTGGGCGCAGAGGTTACAGGTGACAAGAAATATTACAATGCATCTCTAAGCCAATTTCCTTTTAAGGATTGGGGCGAATAGTTTTTTACTTTAAAAACTACCCTTGAATTGGGAGAGAAAACGAATGTCATTTTCACTGAGTAATCTAATGTCAGATATTTGGTGTAGTAATAAGGCAATTCTGTCTATCCCCATTCCAAAGGCAAAACCAGAATACTCTTCTGGATCAATCCCACAGTTTTTAAGTACATTAGGATCTACCATTCCACAGCCCATAATTTCTAGCCAACCGGTTCCTTTGGTCATTTTATAATCTGTTTCTGTCTCTAAACCCCAATAAACGTCAACCTCTGCACTGGGTTCAGTAAAAGGAAAGTAAGAGGGTCTGAGCCTAATTTTAGATTTGCCAAATAAGGATTCTGTAAAGTATTGTAAGGTTTGCTTTAAGTCTGCAAAAGAGACGTCTTTGTCTATATACAAGCCCTCTACCTGATGAAAGAAACAGTGGGATCTGGCAGAGATGGCTTCATTTCTAAAGACCCTTCCTGGAGAGATTGTTCTAATAGGAGGTTTATTGTTTTCCATATACCGTACCTGAACAGAAGAAGTGTGTGTTCTAAGGAGAATATCTGGATCTGTTTGAATGAAAAAGGTGTCCTGCATGTCTCTTGCTGGATGGTATTCGGGCAGGTTTAAGGCAGTGAAATTATGCCAATCATCTTCCATTTCTGGACCTTCAGACACATTAAATCCAATACGAGAAAAAATATCAATTATTTGATTCTTTACAATAGAAATTGGGTGTCTAGAACCTATTTCAAGGGGGCTTCCAGGCCTGGTTAAGTCTCCGTACAGACCTGAGACAGTAGCTGTTTCCTCTATAGCTTCTTTAAGGGTACTGATCTTTTCTGTAGCAGCAATTTTTAATTCATTGAGCTTTTGACCAAACACTTTTTTTTCTTCGTTTGGAACAGATTTGAAGGCTGTAAAAAGGTCTGTCAAGACCCCTTTTTTCCCCAAGAACTCTATTCTAAATGCTTCAATAGCCCCTGGATCTTTTGATTCAAACGCTTTTACCCTTTCTATGTATTTTTCTAATTGGTCTATCATGTACTATTTCTTCAGGCTTTTTAGGCGCTTAAGATTAAGGGACAAATTTAAGATTTTCTAGCCAATCAAATGGGTTTTATTTTTGAAAACCCTTGTGGTATTCAAGACAATAAAAAAAATAGCCATCGCAAAGCGATGGCTATTAATACAACACGCAGTTTTTTTGTTTAATCTAAATGGTATATTTCCATGATGTTCTTTAAAATTCCCTCAAAGTCTATTTTGAGGTCTATGAGCTTTCCTGTATGAACGTCAAATACCCATCCGTGTACTTTTAAACCTCTATCTCTAGCTGCTTTTTGTACTGCAGCTGTCTTGATCAAGTTAACGCACTGCTCCTGTACATTGAGTTCTACCAAACGATCGTATCGCTTGTCTTCATCTGTTATAGCTTCTAGTTCATTTCTGTGAATTCTGTACACATCTCTTATATTTCTGAGCCATGGATTTAAAATTCCCAGGTCTGCAGATTGCATGGCTGCTTTGACCCCGCCACAAGCATAATGGCCACAAACCACTACGTGGTTTACTTTTAAATGGTCTACAGCGTAATTGACAACAGACATGACGTTGAGGTCAATACTAATCACCATATTGGCAATATTTCTGTGCACAAAAACTTCCCCTGGGCCTAAGCCCATAAGCTCTTCTGCAGTGACACGACTGTCTGAACAACCTATGTAGAGTAATTCTGGACTTTGTCCTTTACCCAATTCCTCAAAATAGCGCTCATCTGTGCTGAGTTTGTCTTTAATCCAAGCCTCATTATTTTTAAATACTTTATCTAGTTTCATAGGATGTGTTTTAGTTATGCCTTTTTGGGGCTTAGGTTAAAAAATGCAACAAAACTCTGTGGGTTAGATACTGTTTCGCTTTCTGAAACCAATGTAATATCTATATTTCTCAGAACAGCTTTTTCCGTAAAGTCTTCTAAGATTTCAATAATATCATAATCTAGGAAACGGGTCTTCCTAACGTCTAATTCTAGGTGGCTGTTTGGAGGCAGTTGGTCCAATTCTTTTAAAATGGCCCCTTTGTTAAAGAAGGTAACTTCTTCTGCCAAGGTCATTTTGATTTTATGTTTTCCATTGCTGTTGTCTTCAATGTGCAAAAAGTGAGAGTTTTGAAAACTTTTAACCAAAACAACCACAATACCTACGGCGAGGCCCAAAGCAATTCCAATGAGTAAATCTGTAAAAATAATACCCATTACAGTCACTATAAATGGCACAAATTGTTTCCATCCTAAAAGGTACATTTTTTTAAATAATGCGGGTTTTGCTAGCTTGTACCCTACGATGAATAATATGGAAGCCAATACAGATAGGGGGATCATATTGAGTAATTTAGGAATGATCATTACCGATATAAGCAATAAAAAGCCATGTAAAATTGCCGCTAATTTACTCTTACCACCAGATTGAATATTGGCAGAACTCCTTACAATGACCTGTGTTACAGGAAGCCCCCCAATAAGCCCAGAAAACATATTTCCAGCACCCTGAGCCAATAATTCACGATTGGTTGGGGTAACCCTTTTATCTGGATCTAATTTGTCAGTGGCCTCTACACACAGTAAGGTTTCTAAACTGGCTACTAAAGCAATAGTAAATGCCACTACCCAAACCTCTGGGTTTCCAATGCCAGAAAAATTAGGGCTTGTAAATTGGGCTTTAAATGAGGCCAAATCTTCTGGTACAGGTACTTGAACCAAATGACTGGCATTAATAGATAACGCCTGATTGTCTTTGGTTACAACAAAGTAAATAATACCAATGACTACCGCCACTAAAGGGCCTTGTATTAGGGTGAATATTTTTCCTTTTTTAGAGAGTATTTTATCCCAAAGAAGTAAAACGCCTAAACCTATTACAGCGACAATTGTTGGACCTGTCTGAATACCGTTTAAGGGTGCTAATATTTCAGAAAAAGTGTTTTGCCCGTCTATTTGCATGAAAGCAAAATCACCTTCTGGATCTGCGTCATAACCAAAGAAGTGTGGAATTTGCTTTAGGATGATAATGATTCCTATTCCAGTAAGCATTCCTTTAATCACAGAAGAAGGAAAGTAATACCCGATCACTCCAGCTTTTAATAAGCCAAAGACAATTTGAATGGCGCCACCGAGTACAACGGCTAATAAGAAATTCTCAAAGCCTCCTAGGGTGCCAATTGCTGTAAGTACTATGGCAGCTAGTCCAGCTGCTGGACCTGAAACGCCAATTTCTGAGCCGCTTAAGAATCCCACTAAGATTCCCCCTACAATTCCAGCGATAAGACCCGAAAAAAGTGGGGCTCCACTCGCCAGCGCAATACCCAAACAAAGTGGGAGCGCAACGAAGAATACGACAATACTCGCAGGTATGTCTTGTTTGATATTTTTAAACATAAGTTGTTGTTGTTTTATAATACATACCCCCATTTCCTTAATGGGATAGGGTGTAAAAAAAGTAAATAGTTTAGTTGCTATTGCGGAGGTATTATACTAGCTCTGGAGGGGGAAGCACAACTACATTTGCAGGGCTATTATAGGTTTTTTTCACTACTGAACTATGGGTCAATGAAGCAGCGGTTATTGTAGTAGGATTAATCAATATATAATAGCAGATCCACTCTTTTTTATTTTCTTCTTTTTTTTCTTCTTGTTGTTGTTCTTCTTCCAGGGTTCCAGTCATTGAGATTTGATCAGCTTCTTGAAAAATATAAACAGAAACAGCAGGCATAAGTGCACTTAAAAGCCATAAGAACAATGTTCCAACTACCCAAATTTTAATATTTTGTTTACACCACATTTCTACAAAGATGAAAAAAATAAAACAAAGTATTATTCTTTTAAGGGCCTAATTTGGTTTTGTAATAGCCAGCCAATTTGACCATCTGCAATTTGAATTTTATACCAATTTGAAAAACCTTCTAAAACTTGAACCTTAGTGCCTTGGTGTAATTCAAAGGCCTCAATACCGTTTGAATTTGGCTCAGAAAGTACTTTAGCTGTTTCAAAAACAATTGCTGGATTGTCTTTTTTGGATGCTTTTTCAACTAAGGAAGCATTTAGGTAAGCCAATCCACTCAATAGAACCATTAGAATAGAGGTGGTAAAGAAAAATCTTTTAGCCATAGAGGTATTGGCGAAATAGTACATTAAATAAAGTGTTACAGAAATACAGGCCAAAAGGATACAGAAAAACCCCCATTGATCTTCACTTTGGGACTTAATAAGTTTTAAATAGGCTTTTCCAATACCATTGACTTCTTTAGAAGGAATGGCATCTATGGTCATTTTTTGGGCAAACCCCAAGTTTTTAATCACTTCTTGGTCATTTGGGTTTAGCAGAAGAGATTTTTCAAAATAATAGATGCTTGACGCTATGTCATTTTGTTTGTAATACACATTCCCTAGGTTGTAATACAATTCTGCACTGTGGTAACCAGCAGCAATTATTTTTTCATAATAATCTATGGCTAGTTGAAAATTAGATTCGTTATAGGCTTGGGTAGCGGCATTAAAAAAAGCAGTTTCTTGGCTGTATTTATTTACAATTCCTTCATTTTTGACCTCCTGGTTTTTTTCGGTTGTGCCTTTTAATAAACTATTTTGTGTGTCATTTTGTGCTGCCACAGGAAACATAGTGACTAGGGTGAAAAGCCAAAAGAACACAAGCCAATTAGTGTGTGCTTTAAGTGTATGTCTAGAGGCATTTGATTTGTAATTAGGCTTCATAGAGGTGTTTTTTTTCATCGTGAACCATAATTTTACCATTATAACTGTGTATCTAATTGGCTTATTGCGCTTATTGCATTTAGATAGTCTGCTTCAATTTCAACGGCTGTAAAAGGGCTGTATCTTGCGGCTTCACAATGCTCTAATAATGTAATTAATAGGCCTGTGGTTTCTTTTGAAATAGATTTTTTGTTAAAAATATTATAGATATTTTCTTTGTTAAAATCTGCATTGTCTAATTTTAATTTTCCTTTTAGGTAGAGCTGTAATCCTTTTTCAAGGGCTACATAAAAAGCGTCTTTGTTTGCTTTTTTTCCTTTGGCTTCTGAGAGGAATTTTTTAGCCAATCGTTGTGATCTCTTGCTCAAAGCAGACGCTTGGTCCGTTTTTTTAGTTGTGATGAATCGGTGTGTTAATACCGTTAGTAGTAGTAAAGCGAAAGGGAGTATGTATAACAACCAAAAAGTTTTGCCGTTAAAGAATGCGCTTTGTACTAATGGAACTAGCGTTGTTTTTGTTTTAATAAACCCAAAGGCATTGTTTTCTGCTACGGCTTGTTTGGTTGCAGTAGTCACCGTATTATTTTCATTTTTGGGGTTTTCATTGTACGTAGGACCCTCAATAACATTAACAACTACTGGCGTAGCATCTAGGGTAATGTATTTTTCCAAAGAAGGATCAAAATAACTAAAAGCGACAGAAGGAATAGGGTATTTTCCTTTGTATGCAGGTACTACGGTATAGCTATTACTGATTTTACCTCGCATCCCTGATAAATTCGTTGTAATTTTCTCTTCAAATTCTGGTTCATATACTTCTAGTGCCGCTGGAAGTTTAAGTTCAGGCACTTTAAATAATTTTAAGTTTCCATTTCCATTCACTTCTACCACAGCCTGAAGAGATTCATTGGCATTCAATATGTTTTTAGAAGTTCTTACAAAAAAATCAAATTTTCCTACCGCCCCACTAAACGAAGCCGGTTTACCTGCTTCAGGCAAGGGTTTTACCTGTATGGTTCTATTCCCAGCTGTAACCGTTTTATTGGTTTGCGCATACAGTCTTCCCCCGAAGAAGTCCCTTCTGTTGGTGGGCACCTCTGCGGTGACATCTAAAGCCAAGGGTTCTAATTGAAGTTCTCCTGTTTTTTGAGGATACAATACCACCTTTTTAAGGGCTACATATTGCATAGGCTTTCCGTTGTATGTTCCAGATTGAAAGGTGTACTGAGTGACAGGAATGTCTTGGTTCCAAAAGTTATTAAAGGTGGGGTTGTCTAGGGGTCTAAAGTTTGTCACACTGATATCTGCACCTACATATAGTTTGTAAATCACGGTGACCATCTCATTAAGGTAAGGATTGGTTTTAGAGACCTCTGCTACTAGATATAGGTTTTCATTGGCTACATCTTCTGCCGTCATGTCTTCACTTGGCTTTTTGACCGCATCTGTTACAGTCACTTTTTGAGCAGATGTTTTATAGCTAGTTCCGTCTATTTCTATTTGAGCTTGTGCAATGGTTAAATTTCCTTTTCTAGTGGGTGCAATGGTGTATGAAAAAGTTTTTGAAAAACTCCTTACACCGTTTACCCAAGATGAACTTATGGCTTGAGAAGGCCCCATGACTACCTTAAAACCTTCAAAAGATGGCGGGACAAAGTTGTCTCCATCTTTGTTCATTACAAAATCTACTCGAATGCGTTCGTTTATACCCATGCTGCTTTTACTCAGCACCATTTTAAAGCTTACAGGCTCTTGTTTTTCTCGCCATGAATCTCCTCCAAAGATGGTGGTTATACCTAGTAAAAGAAACAAATATGTTTTTGCAATTAAGGACATTACCAATCTTTTTTAGTTTTTACAGGAGCCCCTTTCACTTTTTTACCCTCCAGTTTTTCTTGAGATTTTTTCTCTGCGTTCTGCATGGCATCTAGCAAGTTTTGAATTTGTTGTGGGGAGAGCTGACTTTTGCGTTCCTCTGGTTTCCCTTGGTCTTCTTTGGGTTTTTGAGGGGTTTCTTTTTTATCTTCACCATCCCCTTTTTTCTGTTCTTCTTTTTCAGGGTCTTTTGGTGCGGAATCTTCGTCTTTTTTTTCACCGTCTCCTTTATCAGGATCGCCGTTTGGATCTTTTTTCTGATCCCCTTCCTGGTCTTTATTGTCTTTATTTTCTTGGTCTTCCTGGTCTTTTTTATCTTGGTCTTTTTGATCTTTATTGTCCTGGTCCTTATCTTGCTCTTGTTTTTCCTTTTTGAGCATTTCTTTGGCAATGGCTAAATTATATCGTGTCTCGTTGTCTGTTGGTTCATTTCTCAAGGCTTCTTTATAGGTTTCCACAGCTTTTTCATAGCTTTTATTTTTCATGAAAGTATTTCCTAAGTTGTGAAGCGCAGTGTGTTTTTCCTGCTTGTTTTTTCCTGCAATAACCGCTTGTTTTAATGGGGTTAAGGCTTCTTCAAAAGCCTCTTTTTGGTAGAGAGCACTTCCTAAATTATAGGCAGGTGTTGCGTCTTCAGGATTAATTCCAATCGCTGTTCTATAGGATTTTTCAGCAGCTACAAACGCATTATTGGATAAGGATTCATTTCCTTTATAAGTAAGGTTTTGTGCCTCTATGACCTTTTTAGTGTCTATAGGTTTTGCCGCCACTTCCTTCTTGTTTTCAAGGGGTGTCCCAGATAAATCTTGTTTGCCTTCCTGTGAATAGGCGCTTAATCCAAGAATTAAACATCCAAAGAGCCCTAATTTATTAAGCTGCTGTCTCATCTTCTTTTTCATTAAATAAATTTAATTTTGAAATCCACCCTGTTTTTCCTTCCCAAATAATTTGATCTAAAAAAAACATTAAAATGCCCAGGCCTAAAAACCATTGAAATTGGTCTTTATAATCTGAGAATTGCTTTGCTTCAAAAGCCATTTTATCCATTTGATTTAACTGCTCTTTTATGATCGCTACTGCTGAAGCCGTATTTTCTCCATCTATATAGATGCCATTTCCCTCTGAGGCTATTTCAAACAATGTTTCTGTATTTCTTTTTGTGATAACAACTTCCCCTTCCGCATCTCTTTTCAGACTTTCTACAATGCCTTTTTTCTTGATTGGTATAGGGGCTCCTTTTTCTGTTCCAACACCAATAGTGAATATTTTAATCCCTGCTTCAGTCGCTTTTGATACTGCATTAACGGCTCCACCTTCTGAATGATCTTCTCCATCAGAGACTATAAAAAGCACCCTGTTTGTTTGAGCCGCATCGTTGTAATAAGTAGTAGCCAGTTCAATAGCATCTGAAATGGCAGTTCCTTGCGAAGAAAGCATGTCTGTATTCATCCCTTGAAGAAACATTTTTGCTGCGCCAAAATCTGTCGTGATAGGTAACTGGGGATATGCCTGAGCGGCATATGCAATTATTCCAATACGATCACTGGCCAGTTCATTGATTATCTCTGAAACCAGGCGCTTGGCTTTTTCCATTCTGTTGGGCGCAATGTCTTCTGCCAACATACTTTTGGAGACGTCTACAGCGAATACAATGTCTACTCCCTCTCTTTTTACGGTCTCTAGCTTTGTTCCAGCCTTTGGATTCACTAAGGCAATCACAATTGCCGCGACACCAAGAAGTTGTAAGGAAAATTTAAGGGGCGCTTTAAAGGCTGACTTTTTTGGGGCCAATCTATTTAGGAGAAGCCCATCTGAAAAACTCCTTTGGGTCTTTTTTTTCCAAAGCTGTACCCCCAAAAACACCAATAGCATTATGGGCAATAGCAGCAAGGCATAAAAATATATTTTCTGATCGAATTGAATCATGTTTTTTTTAAATAAAACTTTTAAACAGCGTATTTTTGAGTGCCCATTCTAACAGGAAAAAGACAAGTCCAGCAATTGCCCAGGGCCTGAATTTTTCTTCATAAGCATAGAATTTAAAAGTGGCTACTTCTGTTTTTTCTAAGCTATTAATTTCATTGTAAATAGCTTCTAATTTTTTGTTATCTGTTGCTCTAAAATATTTACCTCCTGTCAATGTGGCTATTTGCTCTAATAAAGCTTCATCTATTTGAACCTCTGCCATTCCGTACCTAAAACTCCCATCTGGGTTGTAAGCAATAGGGGAAAGTGCATTACCGTTAGTTCCAAGTCCAATGGTATAGGTTTTAATATCATATTCAACCGCTAATTCTGCTGCAGTGGCAGGTTCAATAAACCCCGCGTTATTTACACCATCTGTTAACAATATAATCACTTTACTCAATGCTTTACTGTCTTTTAACCTATTCACTGAGGTGGCTAAACCCATCCCAATAGCAGTTCCGTCAGTTAATGCTCCGTATTTAATCTCTTTTAATGCTTCTAAAACCAATCTTTTGTCTGAAGTAATAGGGGTCTTTGTGTAGCTTTCTCCTGCATAAACAACTAGTCCAATTCTGTCATTGGGCCGGTCTTTTATAAAATTAGACGCCACTTCTTTTAATGCAACCAATCTATTTGGACTTAAATCCTTTGCCAACATACTAGAAGACACATCTATGGCCATAACTATGTCTATTCCCTTTGTGGTTTCAGTTTTTGTGTTTTCTGAACTATTTTGAGGCCTAGCAAGGCCAATAATTAAAGCGCTTATTGACAATAATCTCAATATAAAAAGCATGGGTTTTAAGCGGTTGTAAATACTGTTGTTAAAACCTTTTGTACTAGGCATTTTAAGTGGCACTAGTGATTTTTTTTGCTTCAATAACTGCCATGCCACCAACAATGGAATGACTAATAAGAGCCATAAAAATTCTGGATTTGCAAAGGGATTTTGAAACATATTAAAAAGTTCTTTTAAGCTAATTATTTAGGATTTTGGGGCAAGGCTATTTTTTCAAAAGCAATACTTTCCATAATTTTTTGCGAAATCTGATCCGCGTATTCATCTTTGTCAATCCATCGCATTCCAATAGACTGTACAAATCCTTTACCGCCAAAGTAGAGTAAAATATAGTCTTCTTTTGTAAGTGATTTGTCGCCATCTAAAGCAAAGTCTGCGGTTCCAAAAGTTTTAATCCCCTTGACACCTTCTTGAGCTTCGAAATTTTCCTGTTTTGTGATGATATTTTTAGCGCCTAAGGATTCAAGGTTTTTAAGTCCCTGTTCTGTTAGTGCGTTAAAATCGGGTGCTTTGTCAGAAACTAACATTTTTGTTTCTATATCCAAAAAAAGCACCCCTTTAGGATGTTTGTAGTAAAATTGCTGCACGGATTTCTCCCCTGAATTCAATACAACATCTAAAGAGCGTTCTAGTGCCTCTGGGGTTTCTATGACAATAGCAGGCACACCGTATTCGCTTTTTATCCAATCTTTTTCTAGTAGAATTTTGGTTGGGTTTCTAAGGGCCGTATCCCATAAGTTTTGAGGGCCGTAATAACCAACAGCAGCAAAGCACAGGGATAGTAAAATAGCAGCGGCTAGAACCACTTTTCTTTTTCTAGACTTATTTATTTTATTTGCTTTTTTTGCGGACTCACTTGCTGCAATTATAGCCAGCTCTTCTTCTGTAGGCGGTGCAATAGAAGCTTTTGTTTTTACAACAATTTGTTTCAATTTGCTTCTGTCTTGTTCTGCAGCCTTCATTTCTGGTGTAGATTTTGCAAATTTAACAAGATCGGCCGTTTGTAGAATCTGTTTGAACTGCGTAATTGTTTCTTGTTCAAGGGTAAGTGTTCCCGAATCCCTGAGCAGCTCCAACCGTTCAATGAGCTGGTCTGTAGTACTTTCTAATGCGGCAATATGTACCTCTTCTTCTAGGTAACCCCTAACAATATTAGTGAGTTCACTGTAATAAGCTTTGTATTCTTCTTTGATTAAATACTGAGAATTTTCTAGCTGGTCTAGGGCCAAAAGCGCTTTGTCATAGGGCGGGAGTTCCCGCTCTGCTGCGGCGCGTTTTTTCTTAAGCCTTCTCAAATAAGCAAAGATTAAGGCACCTAAACTCAATAAAATAAACAGCAATTGCCAGAACCATTCGTAAGTAGCTATTTTTTCTACGGAAGCCAAAGGTTTAATATCGTATAAATTTTGTTTGAGGGTGTCTACTGGAACGTCTAATACCTTAAGCTTTAAAGGCGTAGTGAAATAGGCTTGATTATTGACTAAAACCAGTTGCTTTGGAATAGTATATGATCCAGAGTCAAATTGTGTTAAAGCGTATTTTTTAAGTAGCTGTAATTTTCCTTGGTATTCAAGGGAGTCTACTTCTGAAGCGGAAACCAATTCTAATGGAGCGAATGATTGTGCTTCTGTAGGAAAATCCACCAAGTCTGTTGGGCCAATAGAAACAGCTATACTGAGCGTTATTTGTGCGCCAATTTTAATTTCAGTACTATCAATAACTGCAACAGGGTTGAAAAGGACTTTTTGTTCTTGAGAAAATGAGGTGCCGCAGCTCAAAATCAGCAGAAGTAAAAGTGTTTTTGTCACACTTTTAATTTTGGGTATAGTTTTAATATTGTTGAATGTCTGTGTCATATTATCTCCCCCTTTGTTTAAAGTAGCCCAATAATTTTTTCACATAACTCTCATCTACCCTACAGCTAATTTGCCCGCAACCAGATTTTCTAAAACTTTCTTCAAAGTATTCTTTACGTTCTCTTTGATAGTTTTCGTAGGCGTTTCTCACCTTTTTTGATTGGGTAGCAACTGTTTCAATTTTACCTGTTTCTGCATCTAAAATAGGAACAAAGCCAAGGTTTGGAATTTGTTCCTCTTTAGGATCATATATACGAATACCGGTAAGATCATGTTTTTTGCCTACAATCCTTAAACTTTGAAGGTATTCTTCTGAAATAAAATCAGAAAGCACAAAAACAATGGCCTTTTTCTTGAGTACATTCCCAAGGTATTTTAATGCAAAGGATAAATCTGTTTTTTGACTTTTTGGTTTAAACTCTAAAAGTTCTCTAATAATTCTAAGAATATGGCTTTTCCCTTTCTTAGGAGGAATAAATAACTCTATTTGATCTGTAAAAAGTAATACCCCTACTTTGTCATTATTCTGCAAAGCAGAAAAAGCAAGGGTCGCAGTAATTTCTATTAATAGGTCTTTCTTAAAAGCGGTGGTTGTTCCAAACAAACCAGACCCACTAACATCTACAACCATCATTAAGGTGAGCTCTCTTTCCTCTTCAAAAACTTTAATATAAGGCTCGTTTTGTCTTGCAGTCACATTCCAATCTATGGCCCTAACGTCGTCTCCAAATTGGTATTGGCGAACTTCTGAAAAAGTCATACCACGGCCTTTAAAAGTAGAGTGGTACTCTCCGCCAAAAATATGGTCAGAAAGCCTTCTGGTCTTTATCTCTATTTTCCTTACTTTTTTTAAAAGGTCTTTAGTTTCCATAAATGAATTGAAATAGTATTTGGAATATTAAGCGTTATTTTCCAATACTTTATGGCACTTCTATTTCGTTTACAATGGTATTGATTAAATCTTCTGAGGTTACATTTTCTGCTTCTGCCTCATAAGTAATTCCAATTCTATGCCTTAATACGTCGTGAACTACAGCCCTAACATCTTCTGGTATCACATACCCCCTTCTTTTAATAAAGGCATAGCACTTTGCTGCCATAGCCAGGTTAATACTTCCCCTTGGAGATGCACCAAAACTAATTAATGGCTTGAGACTTTCTAAATTGTATTTTTCAGGAAAACGGGTGGCAAAAATAAGATCTAATATATACTTCTCAATTTTCTCATCCATATATACTTCACGAACAGCTGCTTGGGCAGATAATATCTGTTTTACTGTTACGACAGGATTTACTTTTTCGTAGGCCTGACTCATGGCTTGCCTCATGACCAATTGCTCCTCAGACATCTTGGGGTAAGTAATCACAGTTTTTAGCATAAATCGATCTACTTGCGCTTCTGGAAGGGGGTAAGTACCCTCTTGTTCTACAGGGTTTTGTGTGGCCAAAACCAAGAAAGGCTTGTCTAAGATAAAGGTTTCATCTCCAATAGTAACTTGTTTTTCTTGCATGGCTTCTAGCAAGGCAGATTGCACTTTAGCAGGGGCTCTATTAATTTCATCTGCCAAAACAAAATTGGCAAAAATTGGACCTTTCTTAATAGAAAAATCATTTTCTTTCATGTTGAAAATCATGGTACCAACAACGTCAGCAGGAAGTAAATCTGGTGTGAATTGAATTCTACTAAAACTTCCCTTCACTGCTTTTGCCAAAGTATTTATAGCCAAAGTTTTAGCCAAACCAGGGACTCCCTCTAACAAAATATGTCCTTGACCTAATAAGCCAATCAGCAGCCTTTCTACCATGTGCTTTTGACCTACAATTACTTTGTTCATTTCAAATTGTAACGCGTCTATAAAGCCACTCTCATTGACTATTTTTTCATTAATAGCCGCCATGTCTATCGAACTCTTTTCTTCCATAGTGTTTAGATAATTTACTGTGTTTGTATCTGCAATTTAATTACAGCGTTGCAATTAAAAAATTTATTCACAGACCTCTTGTTAATACAGCGTTAAAAAATGACTAAACCCCATATTTTTATGAAGTTTTTAAGGAATTTATGCCTAATTTCAATCTTTGTTTTACCTCAAAGGATAAAGCAATGGAATAAAAACCCAGGATTAAAATTAATTAAACATGACAACATCACTGAATTCTCCTGAATATTCTCAGATCATTGTAGGTACTATGAATTGGGGTAGCTGGGGTGCATCTCTATCTACAAAGGAAGTTTCAACTCGCATAGAAGCCGCTTTTAAATTGGGACTGACTACTTTTGACCATGCAGATATATACGGGGATTACACCACAGAAACTGCCTTTGGAACGGGTTTTAAAGCAAGTGGACTTTCAAGAGAATCTGTACAGTTTATTAGTAAATGTGGTATTGCGCTTGCCAATAAATCAAGAGGCACGGTGACCAATCACTATAATTATACCTATCAGTATATTTTGAACAGTGTCCAACGCTCCTTGGAAGAATTACAAACAGATTATTTAGATCTTTTATTACTTCACAGACCCAGTCCTTTAATGGATCCAATTGAAATTCAACAGGCGATTCAAACACTTTTAGATAAAGGCTATATTAAGTCTTTTGGGCTGTCTAATTTCACTCCTTCTCAGACCACTATAATACAACAGAAACTTAAGGTTAGCGCGAATCAAATGGAAATTTCACTCAAGGCCAGTGATCCATTTTTTAATGGCGCATTAGACCATTGTCTAATGCATCAGATTACGCCTATGGCCTGGGCGCCTTTGGGAGGAATTTTATCAAATAAATCCCTTCCATTAGCTTTGGAAAAAGCTTTTGAGGAAATGGAAAAAAAATATGCGCTTACTAGAGACGCTATTTTGTTGGCTTGGCTATTGAAACACCCAGCAGCAATACATCCGGTGATTGGAACTACAAAGGTTGAACGCTATAAAAATGCACTTAGTGCCATGAATATAGATTTTGAGATAGAAGATTGGTTTTATCTTTTAGCTGCCTTTAGAGGGCATGATATTCCTTAAAAAAAAATATAAGGGTGCAGGGAAAAACACATAAGCACACAAATAAAACAGCAATAAAACAGCAAAAACAACAGATGAGTACAGAAAAGAAAACAGCTCTGATTACAGGCGCGAGTAGTGGAATTGGAAAAGCGACTGCAGTACATTTAGCAGAAATGGGTTACCAGCTTGTTTTATGTGGGAGGAACGCGGTACGCTTGAATGAAGTAGCCCTAGATTTAGCCAAAAAGACCCTTGTTCAAACGCTTTTATTTGACGTAGTAAATAAAACAGCTGTATTAGATGCCATTGCCTCTTTGAAGGAGCCATTTAATGAGATAGATGTGTTGGTAAATAATGCAGGTAATGCCCATGGTTTAGATTTATTCCAAGACGCTTCACTAGAGGATTGGGATGCCATGTTAGATATTAATGTTAAAGGATTGCTCTATGTGACAAAAGCAATTTTGCCAGGTATGCTCACGAGAAAAAAAGGCCATATTATTCATATTGGATCTACTGCAGGAAAAGAAGTTTATCCCAAAGGCAATGTTTATTGTGCTTCTAAACACGCTGTAGACGCCATTAATAATGCCATGAGGATAGACCTGAACGGAACAGGCATAAAAGTGGGTGCCATACATCCGGGACTTGTAGAAACTTCCTTTAGTGAAGTTCGTTTTAAAGGAGACCAAGACAGGGCCGCTCAGGTGTATAAAGGCTTTGCTCCATTACAGGCCAGTGATATTGCAGATGTGATAGGGTTTGTAATTTCAAGACCCTACCATGTGAATATAGCAGATTTAATTGTTATGCCTACTGCTCAGGCAAACAGCACTACGCTCTTTAAAGGGAATTAATGAAGAAATAATTCAACAATGATCAATAAACGTCTTTTGGTTAAAAGCCTACTTTCCCATAATGGGGAGAACAGTTTTTATGACAAAAAGCGGTGTATTAACATTGGCTCAAAAGAGGGTAAAGCCAAGTTTTTAAAGCATGTCTGTGCTCTGGCCAATAGCAATCCAAAAAACAGGTCTTTTATTGTTATTGGTGTTTCAGATGCAGAGAATCTCATTGTTGGTGTTGACTTTTTTGACGATTCAAAAATTCAAAACTTGGTCAATGCATACCTTAATAATGCGCCTGTTATTTCTTATGAAAACATCCATTTTCCAGATTTAGAAGCAGGAAAGGTTATTGGTTTAGTCACTATTGGCTCTTCTGGAAAAGTATGCAGCTTGAGAAAAAACATTTGGAAATATTACGGAGGCACTGTTTTTATAAGAGAAGGCAGTATTAGCTTACCAAAAGACACCGGCGTTAATTTATTAGACTTCAATGCAGCAGCTGTAGCTGCTATAGAATTAAGTGCTCAAAATAACATTAAACTAACCCTAGATGGGGTCATAGATTTTATTAACAACAGGCACAAAGACCTCAAATGTCATTACAGGGTTTTTAAGGATCAGTTTGTGGTTTGTTGGGCAGGAATTTCAAAAAAACAAAAGGGGAACACTTATTTTTCTAGGGTAGACATTGAATTAATTACGGAACAAGTAAAACTTTTCTATTCAGATTTAGATGAGGTGATGATTGATTTTGACAATAATTCATTTACCATTGTGGAATATGTCAGTTTGGGATTGGGCACAGATATAATGCATTATCCGCTTGAGAAAACTCAAATAATTTTCGAAGACAATGGCACCTATAGCATAGATACAGTATTGATGTTCGCTCCGCCTCTTTTCGATTTAAAACTCTTGCACCATGTATTTAATAACAGTAAATATCTTGTAGAAAAGCTCGAAAATTATGGGGTGTTTAGTCAAGAAGAATGCATAGAAATAGACGCACTCCCCCAAACCCTTCTACTGTGTTATTTAAACGGTTTTTTAGACGCAAAAGTACTTTTAGAAAAAATAAAACCCTTTTTAAAAGGGACTTATATTACTTCTTACGCCAAACTTAAAGAAGCCCAGAGAATCATTAGAAAGGTAAAATACAATTAAACTTCATTTTGGGCAGGAATAGCTGCTATTGCACCATACTTAGTTGTGGTGAGCGCACCTACTTTATTGGCTTTTGCCACCATGTTGTAAAGCAGGTCCAATTGGGAAGATAATTCGATTGGGGAAAAATCTAGCTTAGAAATTTGCGACAATAAACTTCCAATGAAAGCGTCTCCAGCACCTGTGGTGTCTACTGGAATTACTGCAGTGCTCTCAATTTGTTTTTTAGATTCAGGCGTGCTTACTAAAGTCCCTCTGGCACCCATAGTGATACAAATAATAGGGGCTCCTAATTCGTGAAGTACAGTACAAGCTTCCTCCAAATGTTCTTTCCCAGAGAGCAATTTTGCTTCTTCCTCACTGAACTTGCAGAGGTGTGATTTTTCTATAAACGGCAGGCATTTTTTTATAAAGGTAGCTGCATTATTTTTCCATAAATCCGTTCTGAAATTAGGGTCAAAACTAATGAAGGCGTCTTGCGTAAGGGCGTCAAACAGGTAGTGTCCGTAAGATTCCTCTAAAGCACCCCCTAAAAAAGAAGTAGCTGCTCCAAAGTGCACCATTTGTTGGTTAAAAAGATGTTTTATATTGCTTTGGTATTGCAATTCCTTGTCAGCCCCCCTACTAAAAACAAAGTCTCTTTCGCCATCAGTGTCAATAGAAACAAATGCTAGTGTTGTAAAAGTATCTGTCCGTTGGGTGAGACTTAAGTCTATCTCGTGTTCCTCCAAGGTTTTCCATAAAAAGTCTCCAAAAGCGTCATTGCCTAAGCAACCAATAAAGGCCGCGTATCCCCCTAGTTTGTTTATTGCACAGGCTACGTTTGCTGGAGCTCCACCCGCTTTCTTTGTGAAAGTCTGTGCTTTTTTTAAATCACTTCCTTGATTTTCAGCAACAAAGTCTATGAGTAATTCACCAATACAGAAAACTTTTTTAATGGGCATAATAACTTAAAAATAAGCGGTGTATAACACCTTAATATTAGGGCAAAATACAATGAAAAGCCTATCCTTCAAAAATAAAGTCGTAAAAAACACAAACTATTATGGGTTTAGACGTTTTTTACCAATGTATCTTTGTTTTAAAAACAACATGAAAGAATATGTTATAGGGGATATTCATGGAGGTTATTTGGCTTTAAAAGCCCTGATAGAAAAACTTTCTTTAGCCCCTGAGGATCGATTAATTTTTTTAGGAGATTATGTAGATGGTTGGTCTGAGCCCGTTGAGACGGTAGATTACCTTTGTGAATTAAAAGCCCGTTATAATACCATTCTACTCATGGGAAACCATGATTCATTGGCCTTAGATTGGCTGCTTAACGGGACTGCAAATGATTTGTGGCTTAGTCATGGAGGTGCAGCTACAGTGGCCGCTTATCAGAAAGTTTCTGAGAACAAGAAAAAGGCCCATATTTTATTTTATACAGCTTTAATGCCCTACTATTTAGATTCAAAAAACAGGTTATTCATTCACGCCGGTTTTACCAATCAAAAAGGGGTTGCCAAAGAATATTTTGAAAAAATATTTTACTGGGACAGGTCTCTTTGGGAAAGTGCTATTTCTCTTGACCCTAGAATTCCTACAAATAGCCCTTTATATCCCAAACGCTTTTTGTGTTACAGCGAAATCTTTATTGGCCACAGCTCTTTAGATAAGATAGGAGAAAGTGTCCCAACCAAACATGCCAATGTCTGGAATATAGACACAGGAGCTGCATTTAAAGGCCCCTTATCTGCTATGGAAATAAACACCAAAGATTTTTGGCAGTCTGCAGCAGTTTATTTGTATTATCCCCATGAGTTAGGAAGAAACGATTCTTGATTAATTTTGTGACATCTTTATTTTTTATTAAAATCCTTTGCTCTTATTGGCAACTAAACTCCCCTTAAATTTTATCTTTACTTTAAAACATTCTTTTTTTATGTCACAACACAATATTAGATTAGAAGTAATGCGTTCTTTAGAGCCTAAAATAGACGGCTTTATTGAACAATTCTTAATTCCCATTGAAGAGATATGGCAGCCATCTGATTTTCTTCCAGACTCACAGTCTGAAGATTTTTTTGAACAGACGGCTCAAATTAGGGAGGGAGCTAAGGAAATTGGCTATGACCTTTGGGTTACTTTGGTAGCAGATACCATTACAGAAGAAGCTTTACCAACTTATGAATCTTGGCTTTTAGATGTAGACGGTATAGACCAACACGCAGATAAAAATGGATGGACCAAATGGATTAGAAATTGGACCGGTGAAGAGAATAGGCATGGAGATGTACTCAATAAGTACCTGTACCTGTCTGGTAGGGTAAATATGAAAGAGGTAGAGAAGAGCACCCAATACCTGATTGCAGACGGATTCGATATTGGTACGGACAGAGATCCATATAAAAACTTTGTTTATACGAGTTTTCAAGAATTGGCTACTAATATTTCTCACAAACGCGTGGGGCAGTTTGCCAAGAAAACAGGGAATCATTTACTAGGTAAAATGTGTGCCATTATTGCAGGAGATGAAATGCGCCATCATTTAGCATACAGAGAATTTGTGAAGCTTATTATGGATCAGGACCCTTCTCAGATGATTTTGGCTTTTGCAGATATGATGAAGAAGAAAATTGTAATGCCTGCTCATTTTCTCAGAGAATCTGGGGGAGCCGCTAGTAGTGCTTTTGAGGTATTCTCCAATTGTGCCCAACGTTTGGGTGTTTACACCTCTAAAGATTATATAGATATTTTAGAAAAATTAAATAGTTATTGGGATATTGAAAATGTTAGAGCCATCTCAGATGAGGCAGAAAAAGCCCGTGATTACTTGGTAAAACTACCATCCCGTCTGACGAGAATTTCCGAGCGCATGAAATTTCCAGAAGACCAGCACCACTTTAAATGGGTGACGCCAAATGGCGTGTTGTAAGAAAAAAATCAAATAAAAAAGGGCCCTACGGGCCCTTTTTTATTTGATAAAACTTAACGAAATCTCCTACAGATCAAAAGTAATGCCTTGGGCTAAGGGAAGCTCAGCAGTATAATTTATGGTGTTTGTTTGTCTTCTCATATATACTTTCCAAGCATCAGATCCAGACTCTCTCCCTCCTCCAGTTTCTTTTTCTCCTCCAAATGCACCACCAATTTCAGCGCCAGAGGTGCCAATATTTACATTGGCAATTCCACAGTCAGATCCAGCAACAGATAAAAAAGCTTCTGCCTCTCTTAAATTATTGGTCATAATAGCAGAGGAAAGCCCTTGCTTAACACCATTTTGAATACCAATGGCATTGTGTAATTCTCCTTCATATTTGATTAGGTATAATATAGGTGCAAAGGTTTCTTCTTGGACAATGTCAAAATGGTTTTCTGCTTCTATTATAGCAGGCTTTACATAGCATCCGCTGCTGTAAGCGCCACCTTCCAGCACACCACCAGAAACAATGACTTTACCGCCCTCAGCTTTCGCTTTTTCAATGGCATTGAGGTAGTTGTTTACAGAGTCTGTATCTATTAGAGGGCCCATATGCATGGTCGCATCTAATGGGTTTCCTATTTTAAGTTGGCCATATGCTTTTATCAAGGCTTCTTTTACTGCCTCGTACTTAGAGCTGTGAACGATCAAACGTCTGGTAGAAGTACACCTTTGTCCTGCGGTTCCTACTGCACCAAAAACGGCACCCATCAGGGTCATTTTGAGGTCTGCATCTGGAGTCACTATAATAGCGTTATTCCCGCCCAGTTCTAGAAGGGACTTCCCTAATCTAGCCGCTACTTTTTGAGCGACAATTTTTCCCATTCTAATGGAGCCTGTAGCAGAGATCAAAGCCATTCTAGGGTCTTCCGTCATCCATTCTCCTACAGTATAATTTCCATTGATAAGACTAGATACCCCGGCATGGATATTATTTTCTTCTAAAACATCTGCTAATATTTTTTGACAAGCAACCCCACATAGCGGGGTTTTTTCTGAGGGTTTCCATACACATACATCTCCGCAAATCATTGCCAGTGCCGTATTCCAGGACCAAACTGCTACTGGGAAATTGAATGCAGAAATAATGCCAACTATACCTAAAGGGTGGTATTGTTCATACATTCTATGGCCAGGTCTTTCAGAATGCATGGTTAGTCCATGTAGCTGTCTAGACAATCCAACAGCAAAATCACAGATATCAATCATTTCTTGCACCTCTCCCAATCCTTCTTGGAGGGATTTTCCCATTTCATAGGACACCAACGCACCCAAAGGGGCTTTTAGCGTCCTTAATCGCTCTCCGAATTGTCTTACTATTTCTCCTCTAAGGGGGGCAGGCGTCACGCGCCAGCTTTGAAATGCTTCTTCAGCACTTTTCATGACGGCTTGGTAACCTTCTTTAGTAGTGGTGTCTACAGAGCCAATAAGTGATCCATCTACAGGAGAATGTGAGGGTATTATACCGTCTCCTTTTATGGTGGAATTTCCAATTTTTGTTCCTGAATTTTCCTTTGATAGACCCAAAAGGTTTAATTGCGCTTGAATGTTAATTACAGACATAATGTTATTTTTGTAACTTTTTGGTTATTAAATGTGCTATTTTTAAAAACTAAAGGTAATAATTTATAGGCTAAGTTTAAATATTAAGCAGCATCACTTTTGGGTTATGCTTTGTTATTGCGCCCATTAGCCCTGTGAAAATAAATTCTTAATAGCGTTTAGGTTTTCTGACACAAAAACTTCTTGAATCAAGAAGTGGCCAAAATTTTCAAGGGGCTTTTTAGCCACACTGTTTTCAAAAATAGATTCAGGAAGGACGTCTAATAAATTAAAATACTGTTGTCCATAAGCGATAAGAACACCCATGATAACCCCCATTTTAATCACACCAAAAATGCCTCCTAAGATTTTGTTTATACCCCCTAGTAAAATCATTGAAGCGACTTTTGTAAGTGCTTTCCCGAGTAAATAGACCCCCACCACAATACACACAAAAGTGAGCCCCATAGCCACGAGGTATAAATTTTCTGGATTCCAATGGAACTGTTCATTAAGTATTCTAGCCGTATAAGAGGACAGGTGTTGTGCCCCATAAAACCCAAGAATAAGCGCTAGTAAAGTAGTGAGTTCTATAAGAATGCCATTTTTAAAACCTTTATAAAAACCAAAAGCACCTATAACCAGCAAACCAATGTCAAATGAACTCATTTTCTGTCAATCAATTAATATTTATGTTCTAAGGTACCTCATTTGATTAAAATGAGCTCCCTTTTAGCGGTGAATTAGATTAATTTTAGGGCATTAAAGTCTTTGAGCTGCTTAGATTTGTACCTTTATAAAAAATAACACTACAACATAAAAACATGTCTAGAGACGCCGAATTAAAACAGCGCTGGGAAGTACTTGTCGAAAAGCTTTCTGCACAATTTTCAGACCATGATCCACTAGATTTAGATGCTATTATTTGTTTGGTTGGGGTTCAAGAGTTAGGGAAATACCACCAAAAGTTTAAAAAAGAAGACAAAGTAGATCTCATGCATATTGCTATTTGCAAGTTGTTGGAACCCTATGGTTATTACGCTTTTGATTTTGTAGATGCAGACGGATGGCCGCATTATCAGATAGTGGAAAACTTGCCGCCATTAAAAGCTGGAGAGCAGTCTGTATTGATGAAAGAGGCTATTGTACAGTACTTTGTAGAAAAAGAATACATTGTTTAAGTCTAATTTGTAAACGGTTAAAATGACTATAAATCAAGAACTTCCTTATTATGCCGTTATTTTTACTTCCACACAAACAGATTCCATAGCTGGATATGAGTTAATGGCCCAAGAAATGGAGGCATTGGCTAAAATTCAGCCAGGTTATCTCGGAATGGTGTCGGCTAGAAGCCAAGTGGGAATAACCGTGAGCTATTGGGCTACCTTAAAAGATATCGCCCAGTGGAAGTTACAGGCAGACCATTCTTTGGCACAGCAAAAAGGAAAATCTGATTGGTATGAAAAATATTCCGTTCAAATATGCAAGGTAGAACGGTCTTATGGTTTTGATAAAGAATTAAAGGAAGGTAAATAGACATTATTTCAAGGGCCTTTTAATAGCCTCTCTATGAGTTAATCCAATTCTTCAATGAGTTTTTTAAAAGTATTTTTTGGATTTTTGTTTTCGTACAAAATCCCGTAGACTGCATTAACAATGGGGGTTTTTACGTTTTTTTCCTTTTTTTCCATGATTTTAAAAGCGCTCTTTGAAGCGTAATACCCTTCAGCGACCATATTCATTTCCATGGTAGCACTCTTTACGGTGTACCCTTTTCCAATCATGTTCCCAAACATTCTATTCCTACTAAAAACGGAATAGCCCGTAACCAACAAATCTCCAAGATAAGCGGTGTCGTTAATGTTGCGTTTCATTTTATGGACTTGTTTAATAAATCGCTTCATCTCCCTTATGGCATTACTCATGAGCACTGCTTGAAAATTATCCCCATACCCAAGACCATGAGCTATACCCGCAGCAATAGCATAGATGTTTTTAAGTACAGCTGCGTATTCTGCGCCAATAATGTCATCTGAAATTTTTGTTTTAATATAACTGCTTTGTAGGGCTTTTACCATTTGAGAAGCAGTAGCTAAATCTGCACAGGCAATGGTTAGAAAAGAAAGCCTTTCAAGCGCCACCTCCTCTGCATGGCATGGCCCTGTAATGACACCTATTTGTTCTAAAGGGACCCCATAAGTTTCATTGAAATGCTCCCCTACTATTTTACCTGTTTCAGGCACAATCCCTTTAATAGCAGAAAAAATAATCTTGCCCTTTAAATCTATAGTAGATTTAGCCATTTCAGTGACTAAAAAGGCAGAAGGAATGGCAAAAACAATACATTGAGCCCCATTTAATGCTTCGTCAATTTGGTCTGTGAGCTTGAGGTATTGAAGGTCAAAACTAACCGCAGATAAATAGTTTGGGTTGTGAAATTCTTCTTTTATGTGCGCTATAGCCTCTGAGTTTCTCATGTACCAGATGACTGTATTGTTATTTTCGGTGAGCATTTTCACTATGGCGGTAGCCCAGCTCCCACCACCTATTACAGCAAACTTATCCATAGGTTTCATTCCTTAATTATAGAGGTCTTACCAAATAAAGACTCCGACAAATTTAAGAAAACCCTTTGGCTTATTTAGAACTTCGCGTCTTATTATAAAAACACGCCCAGTCTTATTCTAAATCCAATTCGCGTCTTATTTTAATCCTCACCCCGTCTTATTCTAAACACTAAGGGCTTTAGGGCCAGACTTCAAAATAAAACAAGAAAAAAAGCCCTAAAAGTATTTTAGTAAATTTTTAGTTTGGCACGAAAATTGATTTATGTTTTATGACTACAATAAATTTATATTTTAGTTTTGTTTAGGTTAGAATTAGTTGATTCAAAACCCCGGGTGAGGACCTGGGGTTTTTTGCGTTCCATTTAAAAAGGCTACTTTTGCAACTTCCTAAAAAGCCACTAGGCCATATTAAACAAACCTCTCTTGAATAAATTCATCCATCTTTTCGATTTTTCCCAAAAAGTAAATTATAAAACAGAAGTACTCTCCGGACTTACAGTGGCCTTAGCTTTGGTGCCAGAAGCAATAGCTTTTGCGCTAATCGCGGGACTTTCACCATTAACGGGACTTTACGCTGCTTTTGTGATGGGTTTTGTCACGTCTATTTTTGGTGGCCGTCCAGGAATGATATCTGGCGCTACTGGAGCAGTTGCTGTGGTGATTGTTTCTCTTGCAAAGGAATATGGAGTTGAATATGTTTTTGCTACGGTTATTTTAGCCGGTATGATGCAATCTCTGGCGGGTTTTCTTAAATTGGGTAAACTGATGCGCTTGGTGCCGCATCCTGTGATATTTGGATTCGTAAACGGCTTGGCCATAATTATTTTCATGTCTCAAATGGCCCAGTTTAAAGATGCAAATGGTGATTGGCTCACTGGACAATCACTTTATATACTACTGGGATTAGTAGCCCTAACCATTTTAATGATTTGGGGATTACCCAAACTCAGCAAAGCTATTCCTGCTTCTTTGGTGGCTATCTTAACTGTTTTTGGCATTGTTTTTTTCTTGGATATAGACACCAGAACCATCGGAGATATTGCCTCTATAAAAGGAGGGTTCCCCCCGTTTCACATTCCTGAAATTCCATGGACTTTGGAAACGCTAAGTATTATTTTCCCTTTTGCAGCTATTGTGGCTGGAGTAGGTCTTATAGAGAGTTTACTCACCTTGAATATTGTAGACGAAATTACAGAAACAAGGGGTAGTGGAAATAAAGAAGCTGTAGCTCAGGGTGCGGCCAATATCTTATCTGGATTGTTTTCGGGCATGGGTGGTTGTGCCATGATAGGACAGAGTCTAATAAACACGTCTAACGGAGCAAGGGCCAGACTTTCAGGAATTGTTGCCTCGGTAATGCTTTTGGTTTTCATCATGTTTGGTGCAAGTTTAATTGAAAAAATGCCCATGGCAGCCCTTACGGGACTGATGATTATGGTCTCGGTAGGTACTTTTGAGTGGGCCAGTTTAAAAACCTTCAATAAAATGCCCAAATCAGATGTATTGGTGATGGTTTTAGTCACCTTAGTCACTATTTTCCTCCACAATCTAGCCTTGGCTGTTCTGGTGGGTGTGGTCATTTCTGCACTGGTTTTTTCATGGGATAACGCCAAGAGAATTAGGGCTAGAAAAACAGTAGACGCACAAGGGGTGAAGCATTATGAAATATATGGGCCACTTTTCTTTGGCTCTATTACAGCCTTTAATGAGAAATTTGACGTCCTAAACGACCCCCAAGAAGTGATCATTGATTTTAAAGAGAGTAGGGTGGTAGATATGTCTGCCATAGAAGCGCTCAATAAAATCACAGAGCGTTATTTAAAATTAGGCAAGAAGGTACATTTAAAACACCTCAGTTCAGATTGTAAGGCCTTGCTTCGCAACGCCGATGCCTTAATTGAGGTTAACGTCCTAGAAGATCCTACCTATAAGGTAGCTGTAGATGTTTAGATCTGGCCGCCCCTTAATTTTTAAAGCACCGCTGTTTTGAATCTACAGGGACCTAATATATTCTAAAAGTGCCCTAGCGTCATTTTGGTTTACATTCTGGTTGAGCATAATAGCATTGTTGTATTCTTTTAATAAGGCTTTTGCTATAGGGTCTTTTTTAATCATCTCCGTAGGGTTAATGATCATATTCATGATCCATTCAGGACTTCTTCTCTCTAAAGTACCTGCTAAGGCTGGACCGATCATTCTTTGATTGGGCATATGGCATGCAGTACACTTCACTTCGAAAATTTCTTGTCCTAGAGACACCATGTCTGCGTCTAATGTATCTGATAGTGACACTGTCTTTACAGGGCCAATCCCTTTGTTGTTTAAGTCTACAGGAACTTCTACTTTTGTTTTTTTAAGGGTAGTTTCCTTTTTAGTTCTGTTCATCTGAAAACCACTCTCTTCTTTTTTCTTGCTTTCACCACAGCTGTTTAAGATAAATACAGCAGACAATGCAAATAATACTTTTTTCATAATATAGGGTATTGGCTTTGAGGTGTCCCCAAGCCGGGACATTAATAAATAAAAAACGAATATAGTAAAAAAGCCCTTTTTTTATCGGTCAAAAAGGGCTCAAATTTGTTAAATGTTGTGATTTTTTACTGAAATTTTTCTAGTATGCTGGCCTGAGATTTAAGTGCGGCTATAAATTCACTTCTCAATCTTTCCACAAGTGCTTTTACAGGAATACTGTCTTTAATTGTGGTGACGCCTTGTCCTGCAGACCAAATGGTTTTCCAGGCTTTAGCTTCTGTATCCATTTCTTTTCCAAAATCTATCTTGACATCTTTTTTAAGGTCTTCTGCCGTAATTCCAGCAGCTTGTAAGCTCGCCGCCAAAAAGTTCGCGTGAACTCCGGAAATAGCTGCGGTGTAAACCACATCATTTGCCCCAGCGTCTACAATCATTTTTTTGTATGCTTCAGGGGCAATACTCTCATCAGTATTGATAAATCTTGTACCCATATAAGCCAAGTCTGCGCCCATTTGTAGGGCAGTAGCAACGTCTTTGCCCGTGCTAATACAGCCTGAGAGTAAGATGGTCTTATCGAATATGCTTTTTACTTCTGCCACAAGGCTCATAGGGTTTAAAGAACCTCCATGGCCTCCAGCACCTGCAGCGACTAAAATTAGACCGTCTACACCAGCTTCAGCAGCTTTTTCAGCATGCCTCTTTTTAATAATATCGTGAAACACCAAACCCCCATAAGAATGAATAGCGTCTACTACCATAGACACCGCCCCAAGAGAAGTAATCACTAAAGGGACCTTGTGTTTCATACACAATTTTACATCTGCTTCTAATCTAGGATTGGTAGGGTGAACAATTAAATTCACACCAAAAGGCGCCGCCTTTTGGCCGGTTTCTTTTTCAAATGCCGCTAAGGCCTCTTTTATCTCAATCAACCATGCTTCAAAACCTTCACTGGTTCTTTGGTTTAACGCTGGAAAGGTGCCTACAATTCCGTTTTTACAACATTCAATGACCATGTTTGGATTTGAAATTAAAAACATAGGCGCTGCTACAACAGGCAGATTTAGGTCATGGATAAAAGGCGCTTTTTTTGACATAAGGTACTTTTAGGGAGTTCAAAAAATAATAATACTTTTGCAGTTATTATGCATGCATAACAAACACACTATAAATGTACACAAAATCATTTGATATTCGCTGGAGTGACTTAGACGCCAATAGACATTTGGCCAACGCTTCTTATTTAAATTTTATGAGTCATACCCGAATGGGTTTCTTAATGGAATGTGGTTTTAATCAAGAAAGCATGGCGCAATACCAACTTGGCCCTGTGGTGTTTTACGAGCATATATATTATTTCAAAGAGGCTTTTGCTGGAAAACCCATTCAAGTATCCCTAGAATTAAAAGGACTTAGTAAAGACGGAATGTTCTTTGAATTTCACCATAACTTTTATGATCACAAGGGGAAAAACTTTGCACACTGCGAAATGATGGGTGCTTGGATAGACATGAAATCTAGGGCATTGGCACCATTGCCAGAAGTTTTTTTAAATGCTTTTGCAGGGATTGAAAAGGCAGATGGTTTTAAGGTTCTCACCAAGGAAGACACTAGAAAATTTGCAAAAAAGCCGGTAGATAAGACCGTCTAATTGTGTTATCTTAAAGGGTTGTTTTAAATAGTTTTCCCTTCACTAGACTTAGAAGCCTGTTTTGAGGTAGCCAAATAGACCCCTACTAAAACGGCCAAAGTACCCGCTAATTTCACGGGACTCAGTTGGTCTTTTCCGCTGAGCACGGCATAGATAATTCCTATGAGCGGCTGTAAATAAACAAATGCACCCACAGAAGACGCTTTAAGGGTGGTGAGCGCGAAAGCATTAAATAAATAGGTAAGAAAAGTAGTTCCAACAATCACAAATCCAATAGCTGCCCAAATTTCCAAAGGCATTTCTCCCCATTGAATTTGATTAAACTCTACTATAGTGATAGGGAAATTTATGACAAAGGCCATTCCAAACAACCATTTCATTAGGGTGATAGGATGGTATTTTTTAATCAGTGACTTAACCACTATTAAGTAAGCGCCATAAGAGGTGGCATTAAGCACAAATAGTATATTTCCTACAAAAATATTTGGGGCGTCTTGTCTTATTTCATGACCAAATAAAATGAGGCCCAGCGCCCCTAAGAATCCTAAGCCAATCCCAAGTATTTTTCGCAATCCAATTTTTTCCTTTAAAAATAGGGCAGACAGCAACACGACAATGATGGGTGTAATGGTTACTAAAACGGCACTATTGATAGGGGTGGAAAGCGAAAGCCCTTTAAAAAAAGAAAGCATATTAATCACCATGCCTAGTAATGTAGCCGCCAAAAGTATTTTCCAGTCTTTTCGTTGGATCTTTTCTTTAGGCGTAAAGAGGGAGAGGGTCCAAAATAAAACGGCTGCACCACCTACCCGGAGCATAATAAAACCAAAAGCCCCTACATAGTCCGGCATAGCTCCTTTAGCAATCGTATGGTTTAAACCATATATAGTGGTGGCACCAAATGCTGCTAGTAAAGCCAGGGCTCTTTTGGTTAAGAGTGCTTTCAATATTAAGATTTTAAAGCCACATCTGCAGCGGCAATGGTGTCTTTTTTATAGCCCACAAAAACAGCACCTTCTACCCGTATCACAGGTCTTTTTAAAAAGGTATAGTGGGATAAAATATACGACTTATAGTCCTGTTCGCTGAGGTCTTTATTGGCCAATCCTTCTGAGGTATACAAACGGGAGCGCCTGTTAAAGAGCGATTCGTAAGAGCCTGTAATTGTAGCGAGCTCGTCCAGTTCTTTTTCAGAGATGTGGGTTTGTTTTAGGTCTTGCAGAGTGACATCGGTCAGGGGCCCAAAAGCATCAATGATTTTTTTACAAGTGTTGCAAGTGCTTAAATGGTAGATGTGTTTCATGGTGTGATAAATTAGATACAAAGAAACTTATTTTAAAGGAATTGTACTATTTTTAGAAAAAATCAATTCATGGAGACTATTCTACAGATTACAGCTGCTACTCGTGAGCTATACATTAAATTTTTAAATGATATTTCTTTAGAAGATCTTGGGAAAATACCGACAGGTTTTAATAACAATATATGGTGGAATATTGCTCATGTAGCTGTAACCCAACAGCTTTTGGTGTACGGGCTTAGCGGCTTGGAACCCCATATGTCTAAGTCTTTTATTGACACTTATAGAAAGGGAACAGCCCCCGTAAATGCGCCAACTTTAGAAGATGTAGGCCTCTTAAAGGCTGCCTTGAAAGAGTTAATTGTCAGGACAAAAGAAGACTATCATAAAGGCCTTTTTTCTTCCTACACACCCTACTTAACTTCTGCTGGTGTGACCTTGAATAATGTCTCCGACGCTATGGCTTTTAACCTGGTGCATGAGGGCATTCACATAGGTTCCATTATAGCCCTTAGAAAGGCATTGAAAGGCTAAACCCTTTATTATAACGGCTTTAACTTTAGTAATATTTTTCCATACAGTAAGATTGCATTATTCTATAAAAAAACCGGTTTAAATTATGGAAATAACATAATTTTGCACCTATATTATTAATGGCGTAAATCGCCTTGCTATTAGATTTTAAATGGAAGCAAAAATTAATGCATTTATGGAAGAGGTCAAGACTAGAAATGGTCATGAACCTGAATTTATTCAAGCAGTTCAAGAAGTGGCTGAAACAGTCATTCCTTATATTGCCAAGCACGATATTTACAACGGGAAAAATATTTTACTCAGAATGGTTGAACCTGAAAGACTCATTTCTTTTAGAGTCGCTTGGGTAGATGATTCTGGAGAGATTCACGTAAACAGAGGCTATAGAATTCAAATGAATTCTGCTATTGGTCCTTATAAAGGAGGGCTTCGTTTTCACCCCTCAGTAAATGCCAGTATTTTAAAATTCTTGGCTTTCGAGCAGGTGTTTAAAAATTCTTTAACTACCCTTCCAATGGGAGGTGGTAAAGGGGGGTCTGACTTTGACCCTAAAGGAAAATCAGACGACGAAGTCATGCGTTTTTGCCATGCTTTTATGTTGGAGCTCAACCGTCATATTGGTCCAAATACAGATGTACCTGCTGGAGATATTGGTGTTGGTGCTAGAGAAATTGGTTTCTTGTTTGGTATGTATAAAAAGATACGCAACGAGTTTACAGGGGTGCTTACAGGTAAAGGACGCTCTTGGGGAGGGTCATTAATTAGGCCTGAGGCAACAGGTTATGGAACAGTGTATTTTGCACAGAGCATGTTACAGACTAGCGGCAATGATTTTTCAGGAAAAAAAGTGGTTATTTCTGGTTCAGGAAATGTGGCGCAATACGCTGCAGAGAAAGCCATTCAATTAGGGGCTACTGTCCTGACTTTATCGGATTCTAAAGGATTTATTCACGACCCAGAGGGAATAGATGCAGAAAAATTGGCTTTTGTAATGGACCTTAAAAACAACCAGAGGGCCAGAATTTCAGCTTATATTAATACCTATCCTAATGCTAGCTATCACGAAGGGGAGACACCCTGGGGTGTTGCCTGTGATATTGCGCTGCCATGTGCGACTCAAAATGAGTTGGATGGCCAGGATGCAGAAAAATTAATAGCCAACGGATGTCTTTGTGTTGCAGAGGGGGCTAATATGCCTTCTACTCCTGAAGCCATTCATGCTTTTCATGAGGCTAAAATTTTATTTGCCCCAGGAAAGGCATCTAACGCTGGCGGTGTAGCTACTTCTGGATTAGAAATGTCTCAGAATTCATTGAGAATTAGCTGGACTAGAGGAGAGGTAGATGAGCGCTTAAAAGCCATTATGTCGGACATTCACGATTCTTGTATTGCCTATGGAAAAGAAGCAGACGGCTATTGTAATTATGTAAAAGGAGCCAATATTGCTGGATTTGTTAAGGTAGCAGACGCTATGTTGGCGCAGGGCGTGATTTAAAACTGTTTTTTCAATTAATATTAAAGCCTTTTCTCTTGTTAGAGAAAAGGCTTTTTTTATTTTTACATCCATGCAGCAAACCACTAAAGCGATTGTTTTAAAAACGATTAAGTATGGAGACAACAGCTTAATTGTTAAGTTGTATACGGCGTCTAGTGGCTTAAAGTCCTATATGCTCAACGGAGTATTGAGCAGGAAAAAAGGAAAGTTCAACAAGGCCCATTTTTTGCCTTTAAGTCAATTAGAAATTGTTGCCCAACACAGGGATAAGGGTAATTTAGAAAGATTAATTGAAGCCAAATTGTCTTATCCCTATCAGAGCGCACATACCCATATGGCCAAAAATGCCATTGTACTGTTTTTATCTGAGTTTTTATCTAATGCCATTCAAGAAGAAACAGAGAATAAGGAATTGTTTTCATTTATTGAAACGGCTTTACAATGGCTAGATAATGAAGATCAAATAGCCAATTTTCACCTATTTTTTCTCGTAGAAATCAGCAAGTATTTTGGATTTTATCCTTCTGATAATCATATGGATAGCCCATATTTTGATCTAGTAGAAGGAGACTTTTGTTCCCATGCAGGCTTGAATCCCCATATGGGCGAACCTGAAATTTCTTTTTTTAAATCTATATTAGGCATAAATTTTGATAAGTTAAATGATATTAAAATGTCTCAAAAAAGTAGGCGAGAACTTATATCGCATTTAATGGTTTATTACCAGCACCATTTAGATGGATTTAAAACACCAAAATCAATACACATACTCAATGAAGTATTTTCTTAAACTAATATATGTGACAGTCATTGGGTGCCTTCCTTTATTTTCAATAGCGCAAGAAGTCTTTGTGTATGACGCAGATACAAAAGAACCTCTGGCAGGTGTATTGGTGTACAACAAAGATCAATCCATACGTTTTCTTACAGCGCTAGACGGGCGTTGTGTATTAAATGGGTATTCCGCAAAAGAGACCTTATATATTAACCATTCCTCATATATTGAATATAGAACCAATGTAAAACAGTGGGTGCAAAGGGGCCGTGTGGTTTATTTGCAGCGCAATGCTTTCGAGTTAGATGAGGTGGTGATGTCTGTGTCTAAATGGGAACAGCAGCGAAAAGATGTACCACAGAAGATTGTTGGTATAAATGCACAAAGCATTGCATTTAACCAGCCCCAAACGGCGGCAGACATGCTCCAGCAAACAGGCAAAGTCTACGTCCAGAAAAGTCAATTAGGCGGAGGAAGCCCTATGATCAGGGGTTTTGCAGCAAACAGACTGTTGCTTTCTGTAGACGGGGTGAGAATGAACAATGCTATTTTTAGAGGAGGAAATTTACAAAATAGTATTGCTGTAGATCCCTTTAGTATAAAAAACACGGAGGTGATTTTTGGCTCTGGATCTGTTATTTATGGTAGTGACGCCATAGGTGGTGTGGTGCATTATTATACAAAGGAACCACAATTGAGCAAAAATGTGACTACAACATACTCCGGAAATGCCCAATATAGGTATTCGAGTGCCAACCAAGAGCGGACAGCCCATCTAGATCTTAGTGTAGGAACAGAAAAGTGGGGTTTTTTAAGCAGTATAACGCACAGTAATTTTGAAGATTTACAAATGGGTAAAAACGGCCCAGAGGCATACTTGAGACCTCAATTTGTATTACAAGGTGGCGGAGCAGACCTACTGGTAGACAATCCCAATCCAAGGCTTCAAAATCCCACAGGTTACAATCAGATAAACAGTTTGCAGAAAGTACGGTATAAAGCAGATGAAAACCTTGAATTCCAGTTGGGCGTTTACTTTTCTGAGACCTCTCATTTCGCCAGATACGACCGTCTCACAAGACCAGATAATGCAGGTACTGGACTACGCTCCGCAGTTTGGGATTACGGCCCACAAAAATGGTTTATGACCAATTTTAATATCTCTCATGCCCCCTTAAATACATTTTATGAGGGACTTAAATTTACAGCGGCATACCAGCGCTTTAATGAAAGCCGCTTTGACAGAGACTTTGGAGCGGTTTCTCTTTTCGGTACTGAGGAAAAAGTAGACGCAATATCATTTAACCTTGACATAGAACACAAAAAGACAGGCACCTTTAGGTTATTTTATGGGGCTGAATATGTAGGGAATAAAGTGTACTCAAAGGGATCTGAAAACATAGTGAGCAGCAACATGATTTTACCAGCCGCTTCTAGGTATCCAGATAATGCGCTGTGGCGTTCCGCTGCATTGTATTTAAACAGCACTTTTGAGGCTTCTGAAAATTTTAAATTTTTAGGTGGTATTCGCTATACTCATGTTTGGGTAAATGCCTCTTTTGACAATGAATTTTATGATTTCCCTTTTGAAAAGGCAGACCTAAATACAGCTGCTTTAACAGGAAGCTTAGGTTGGAGTTGGTTTGTGGCGGAAGATTTTCAAGTGAGTTGGAATGCTACTACAGGATTTAGGGCCCCTAATATTGACGACATTGGAAAGGTTTTTGATTCAGAACCAGGGTCTGTTGTAGTGCCAAACCCAGCTTTGAAACCAGAATATGCATATGGAACAGAAATAGGCCTAAAAAAGAATTTTTCAGATAAAGTAGTTTGGAGACTTGCAGGGTATTACACCCATCTAAAAGACGCCTTAGTGCGAAGAAATTTTGCCTTAAACGGTCAGTCTCAAATAGTATATCAGGGTGTTTTAAGTCAGGTTCAAGCAGTTCAAAACGCTGCAAATGCCTATGTATACGGTTGGGAAATAGGGGCAGATTTTATGCTGAGTCCCTACTTGTCATTTGCGGCAAATTACAGTTATATTAAAGGCACAGAGGAAGAAGACAATGGGGCGCTATCTCCAGGCAGGCATGTGGCACCTTCTTTTGGAGACCTACAGCTGCTTTATAAAAATTCCAGGTTTAAAGCAAGTATATTGCTCAATTTTAATAGAGAAATAAGTGCAGATCAGCTGGCTGTATCAGAACAATCAAAAAGCTATATGTATGCTTTAGACCGCTTTGGGAATCCATACAGCCCCTCATGGCACAGCCTTAATTTCAGGTCCCAATACACCTTGACCAATGCCGTTACAACTTTTTTGGCTTGGGAGAATATCACCAATCAGTTGTACAGGACGTATGCTTCTGGCTTAAGTGCTCCAGGGAGTAACCTTATTCTGGGCGCTAGTTACCAATTTTAAAGGGTTTGTATTGTTTTTTAAGGGCCAGTATCTACCGCATTTTTAACATCCCTTTAAAATGAGGATGGTTTCGTTCTAATTGCTTAATTTTGCCCCTTTCATACCGCATACAAGACCTTAATACTATGAAGTTTGCAGAATATAAAGGATTAGATTTGCCTGGTATTTCCAAAGCTGTTTTACAGGAATGGAAAGACAAAGAGGTATTCCAAAAAAGCGTGGAGCAACGAGAAGGGCAACCTTCTTATGTGTTTTTTGAAGGGCCGCCGTCGGCCAACGGCATGCCTGGAATTCACCATGCAATGGCTAGAACGATCAAGGATATTTTTCCTAGATACAAGACCATGAAGGGTTTTCAGGTAAAGCGGAAAGCAGGTTGGGACACCCACGGTTTGCCTATTGAATTGGGTGTAGAAAAAGCCTTGGGAATTACCAAAGAAGACATTGGCACTAAGATATCTGTAGAAGATTATAACAAAGCTTGTAGAGCCGCTGTGATGCGCTACACCGATGTGTGGAACGACATGACAGATAAAATAGGCTATTGGGTAGATATGGAAAACCCTTATATTACCTATGAGCCAAAATACATGGAGTCTGTTTGGTGGTTGTTGAAAGAAATATACAAGAAAGGCCTAATCTATAAGGGATATACCATTCAACCTTATTCTCCTAAAGCTGGTACAGGATTGAGTTCACACGAGTTGAACCAGCCAGGCACCTATCAGGATGTGACAGATACCACAGTAACGGCACAGTTTAAAGCCATAGAAGAGACCCTACCAAAGGGCTTACAATCTTTAGACGCACCTTTATATTTCTTGGCATGGACCACTACCCCTTGGACCCTTCCGAGCAACACTGCTTTAACCGTAGGCCCTAAAATTGACTATGTTTTGGTGCGTACTTTTAATCAGTACACCTTTGAACCTATGCATGTATTGCTCGCCAAATCATTGGTAGGAAAGCAATTTGCAGGAAAGTTTGTAGCAGTGGAAAGTAAAGAAGCCATTCAACAATACAACAAAGAAGACAAGAAAATACCTTATTTGGTTTTAGCGTCTTTTAAAGGGGCAGACCTTATCGGTGTCACATACGAACAACTCATGACTGGTGTATTGCCTTGTGATCATCCTGAAAACGCTTTTAGAGTGATTGGAGGAGATTTTGTGACCACAGAAGATGGAACCGGTATTGTGCATACGGCCCCCACTTTTGGTGCAGACGACGCCTTGGTAGCCAAACAAGCTAGCCCAGAAATCCCGCCAATGTTGGTTTTAGATTCAGCGGGCAACAAAGTGCCTCTAGTAGACCTACAAGGAAAGTTTAGACCTGAAGTTGCGGGCTTAGGAGGTAAGTATGTTAAAAATGAGTACTATCCGGAGGGAGAAGCGCCAGAACGTTCTGCAGATGTAGAAATTGCCATTAGACTCAAGGAGGAAAACAGGGCTTTTAAAGTAGAAAAATATGTGCATTCCTATCCAAATTGCTGGAGAACAGACAAGCCTATTTTATATTACCCCTTAGACTCTTGGTTTATTAAAATGACTGAAGTAAAGGATAAAATGGTGTCTTTGAACCAGGAAATTAACTGGAAGCCAAAAGCCACCGGTGAAGGTAGGTTTGGAAACTGGTTGGCCAACGCCAATGACTGGAACCTTTCTAGATCTAGATATTGGGGAATTCCATTGCCTATTTGGAGAACGGCAGACGGCAAAGAAGAAATCATGATTGGTTCTGTAGCAGAACTTAAAGAAGCCATGAAAGCTTCTGTTGCTGCTGGACTTATGTCTAAAGATATTTTTGAAGACTTTAAAGTAGGAGACTATTCAGCGGAGAATTACGCCACAATAGACCTTCATAAAAACATTGTAGACCAGGTGGTTTTAGTATCCAGCACTGGGGAACCAATGCACAGAGAATCAGACCTTATAGATGTCTGGTTTGACTCTGGATCTATGCCTTATGCCCAGTGGCACTACCCATTTGAGAACAAAGAACTCATAGATGAGAACAAGGCCTTCCCTGCAGATTTCATTGCAGAAGGCGTAGACCAAACAAGGGGGTGGTTTTACACCCTTCACGCTATTGCGACCATGGTTTTTGACAGGCCAGCCTATAAAAATGTAGTCTCTAATGGGATGGTATTAGACAAGGACGGAAAGAAAATGTCTAAGCGCCTTGGCAATGCGATTGATCCTTTTGAAACTATTGCGGCCCATGGGGCCGACGCCACGCGTTGGTATATGATCGCCAATGCAAATCCATGGGACAACCTAAAGTTTGACACAGAAGGGATTGTAGAGGTAAAGCGTAAGTTTTTTGGCACCCTGTACAATACCTATTCTTTCTTTAGTTTGTATGCCAACTTAGATCATTTTGACAACAGTGCTCCTCAGATTCCATTAGCAGACAGGCCAGAAATTGACCGTTGGGTGCTTTCCGAACTCAATAGTTTAATCATCAGGGTAGAAGCGGCCTATGAAACCTATGAGCCCACAAAAGCAGCGAGAGCCATCTCAGATTTTGTGCAAGAAAATTTAAGCAACTGGTATGTTCGTTTGTGTAGAAGGCGTTTTTGGAAAGGAGAATACGGACCAGATAAAATAGCCGCTTACCAAACATTGTATGAATGTCTCTTGGTGGTTTCTAAATTATCTGCACCTATTGCTCCATTTTTCATGGACAGACTTTATCTAGATTTGGCTGGCGTGTGTGACCCTAATGTAAAAGAAAGTGTTCATTTAGCGCAATTTCCAGAGGCCAATAGCGCTGTTATTGATTCAGATTTAGAGCGCAAAATGCAATTGGCTCAGCAAACTTGTTCGCTAGTTTTGTCTATTAGACAAAAAGAAAAAATTAAAGTAAGACAGCCCCTTCAGAAAATTATGGTGCCTGTTTCTGCCCTAGTAAAAGCAATAGATTTAAAAGCAGTTGCTTCACTTATTTTATCTGAAGTAAATGTAAAAGAATTAGAAATTTTGGCGGATTCTTCAGATATCTTGGTCAAACAGATCAAGCCTAATTTTAAGACTTTAGGTCCTAAATTTGGTCCTAAAATGAAAGCGGTTGCTACAGCGATACAATCCTTAACATCAAAAGATATTAACCAAATGGAGCTAAATGGCGCTATTGAGTTGCTTGTAGATGGGGATAAAATAGCTTTGGAGTTGTCTGATGTGGAGATCAGTTCTCAGGATATTGAAGGATGGTTGGTAGCTTCTTCAGGCGCATTAACAGTGGCTTTAGATGCTACAATTAGCCCTGAACTAAAAGCAGAAGGAATAGCGAGAGAGCTGGTCAATAGGATTCAAAACTTAAGAAAAGACAGTGGCTTTGAAGTCACGGACAAAATTGTTATTAAATTTCTAAAAGACCCCTTTATAGATTCGGCTTTATTAGATAATTTAGAATATATTAAAACAGAAACATTGGCGACAGAAATATTGGTAGAAACAACTCTAAACGAGGGACTTCCAATTGAATTTGATGAGGTACGCTCAGTGTTATTTATTGAAAAACAAAACTAATATGGAAACAGATTTAAAAAACAGATATTCAGATAAAGATTTGGCAGAATTCAAGGTCCTTATCTCTGAGAAAATAGAGGTGGCTAAGTCTCATCTTGAACTTTTAAAGAGTTCATATATGAATGATGGAAACAATGGTACAGATGACACCTCTCCAACTTTCAAGGCTTTTGAAGAAGGCTCTGAGACCATGAGCAAAGAAGCTAATACCCAATTGGCTATTCGTCAAGAGAAATTTATCAGGGATTTAAAAAATGCCTTGCTTAGAATTGAGAATAAGACCTATGGCATATGCAGGGTAACGGGTAAATTAATCAACAAAGAAAGATTAAAGCTAGTCCCTCACGCGACCCTAAGTATTGAAGCTAAGAACATGCAAAAGTAGTCGTTATTGAAGGTTATATACACAGCGATACTTCTGGTGTTAGCCCTTCATTTATCCTGGTCTCAAAAGATATTATCTAAAGTTTTAGAAGACCCTTCTCTCACCCAAATCCATGTATTGGCCCAAGAAGTCAATACCTTACATTTAAAACCATCTTCCTCCAAGGAACTTCTTGTTTCAGCACGTTTAAATGGAGAGTACAGTCTCCATCAGATGATCGTGTTTACTAGAAAAGGAAATACCTTATTTATTGAACCAGACCTTTCAGCAACTTTTGAACTTCCCAATGACAAACTCAGTGCCCACAAAATATGGTCGGTTGATTTGGCTATTGAAATACCAACATATCTAGAAGTCTATATAGATGGAGGAAATACCCAAATAAATGCTGAGGGTATTTTTGAGAAACTTCAGATCCAACTCAATGACGGATTGTGTGTTTTAAAAGAAGTAGGGAATCAAGTGCGGGTAAATACCATTAGAGCGCCTATTATTTTAAAGCAAAAAAAAGCCATTGTAAATGCTGAAACAACCTATGGAACGCTAATTTTACCCAGTGTTCCAAAGGGGCTTTCAGAGATTGTATTGCGGTCCATACACGGAGACATTAAAGTGGTTCCTCTAGACTAGTTTCATTTTAATAATAATGTTTATTTTAGCCACCTAAGTACCTATTATGTTTAAAAAGCCTTTTTTACTCGCCTATTTTTTATTGATTCTGGACCAATGTGTAAAAATTTATATTAAAACACACTTTTTTTTAGGAGAATCAGTAGAGGTCTTTTCTGGTTTTCAAATTTTATTTATCGAAAACGAGGGCGCTGCTTGGGGGGCCAAACTCAGTGATATTTTACCCATTTCAGATGTAAGTGGAAAAATTGCCCTCACCGTTTTTAGACTGTTTGCTATTGTGGGAATTGGTGCGTGGTTTGTAAGTTCTGTTAAAAAAGGTGTGCCACTTTTTTTGCAAATGGCCCAAGCTTTGATTTTCGCAGGGGCCTTGGGTAATATTATTGATTCTGTTTTTTATGGGGTACTATTTAATGACAGTATGTACCAAGTAGCGACCCTATTTTCTGATCAGCCTTACGGCAGCTTACTACAAGGTAAGGTGGTAGACATGCTCTATTTCCCGCTCATAGATACTACATGGCCAGAATGGGTGCCAGTTTTAGGAGGAAATTCATTAAGATTTTTTGAACCAGTTTTTAATATTGCAGACACCGCTATTAGTACTGGAGTAGGTCTTTTATTGGTCTTCAACAAAAAAGCTTTTCCACAGGGATAGGTGTTTTGCGAATTTTCAAAGTCGCTAAATTTGTCTTCTTTTCTGCATCATTTGTCAGAATTAGATCTGAGCTGTATCATAAGACTCAGAATTGTTTATTTAAATTCGTATACCTTAACTGGTGTTACACAGTAATCTAATGGAATATCTGTGGCGTCTAAGCCCTCAATTTTTTCTTCAGGTTCAAATAGGGATAAGCCTATTTTTAGGGTATTTGGTTTGCATTTAGATAAAAAACGATCGTAGAATCCTTTTCCGTATCCGACTCTGTGCCCTTTTTTATCATATGCCAATAAAGGAATAAAGACTACTTCTATTTCTGAAGGGGGAACAGTCAATCCATTTTGAGGCTCTGGAATCCCCCAATGGTTTGTTTTTATTTTGGTATTGTCTGTCAGTAGTATATGCACTATTTCAGTATCGTTTTGTATTCTTGGCAAACAGACTTCTTTATCTCTTCCATGCAGTAATGTGAGGATGAATTCGGTATCTATTTCTTTTTTGGAAACAATACTCAGGAATAGGCTGTAATAGGAGGCATCCCATATAGGACAGTTTAATAATTGATTCCCTATAGCGGCACTTAATGTAGCAATTTCTTCTGTTTGGAGCTTTTTTCTTTTTTCAAGGTAAGCACTTCTAAGGGCTATTTTATTCATAAATTGGGCATTTTAAGCTTATAAAAATACAGATAAAATAAAGGCCCAATAATAATTTCTACTATACCTTTGTAAATCACCTATGGCGGCCAATAGCATTTCTATACAACTCAGTGTACTTCCGGAAACTCCGGGAGTGTACCAGTTTTATGATAGCTCAGATAAGATTTTATATATAGGAAAAGCCAAAAACCTTAAAAAAAGGGTCAGCTCTTATTTTACTTTAAAACACGAGATAGCCAAAACACGCTTATTGGTCAAGAAAATTGTGCTGATCAAGCATATAGTGGTTCCCACAGAGTCAGACGCACTTTTATTAGAAAACAACCTGATTAAAAAATACCAGCCAAGGTATAATATATTATTAAAAGATGACAAGACCTTTCCTTGGATTTGTATTAAAAAAGAACGGTTTCCAAGGGTCTTTTTAACCCGTCAGTTAATTAAAGATGGTTCAGAATATTTTGGGCCTTATACCAATAAGAGAATGGTGAAGGTTTTGCTGGAGCTCATTAAAGGGCTTTATCCTTTGAGAACCTGCAATTATGACCTCTCTTTTGAAAAAATTCAAGAAGGCAGGTATAAAAGTTGTTTGGAGTATCATTTAGGGAATTGCCATGCACCTTGTGAGAATTTACAATCAGAGGCCTCATATGCTAAAGATATAGAAGCCATTAGACATATATTAAAGGGCAATTTAGCTGCAGCAATGAAGCATTTTAAAATAGAAATGGATCGTTACGCCGCTGAGGAAGCTTTTGAAATGGCCCACAAAGTAAAAGAAAAGCTGGCCGTATTGGCTGGTTACCAATCTAAGTCCACAATAGTAAATCCTAAAATAAACAATGTAGATGTGTTTACTGTTATTTCAGACCAAACCCATGCCTATGTGAATTTTCTTGAACTTTCTCACGGCGCCATTATTCGATCTCACACCCTGGAAATTAAAAAGCAGCTGGAGGAGACAGATGCACAAATTTTAGAATTGGCTATTGTGTCCTTAAGGGAGCGTTTTAAATCTATTTCTAAAGAGGTGATCATCCCTTTTAAAGTATTAATGCCAGAAGGAATAAAGGCTACTATACCTGTTTTGGGAGACAAACAAAAATTGTTAGCGTTGTCTGAGCGCAATGCCCGTTTTTATAGACAGGATAAATTGAGTCAAATGCGTATTGTAGATCCTGAACGTCATTCTAAGCGTATTTTGGCTCAAATTAAACAAGATTTAAGGCTTTCTTCGCTTCCAGTGCATATTGAATGCTTTGACAACTCTAATATTCAAGGGTCTAATCCGGTGGCTGCTTGTGTGGTGTTTACCAATGCCAAGCCCAATAAAAAAATGTACCGACATTTTCACATTAAGACCGTAGAGGGACCTGATGATTTTGCCTCTATGGAAGAAGTTGTATACAGGCGCTATAAAAGGCTCAAAGAAGAAGGCAGTTCATTACCACAACTTATTGTAATTGATGGAGGTAAAGGGCAATTATCTGCTGCTTTAAAAGCCCTTGATCAATTAGGCTTAAGAGGGAAAATTGCTATAGTGGGTATTGCAAAGCGTTTGGAGGAAATTTATTTCCCTGAAGATCCTATTCCCTTGTATTTAGATAAGAAATCCGAGTCTCTAAAAGTAATCCAACAATTGAGAAATGAAGCCCACAGATTTGGGATTACTTTTCATAGAAATTTGAGAAGTAAAGGTGCTATAGTTTCAGAATTGGACGGAATTAAGGGAATAGGAGAAAAAACAGCGACACAATTATTAAGGCATTTTAAAACAGTCGCTAAGATAAAAGAAGCTAACTTAGATGCTTTAATTACTCAAGTAGGTCCAGCAAAAGCCAGCATATTGTATGAGCATTTTCATTAAATATCCTTATTTTTTATTCCTGCGTTTTTTCTTTTTCACCCTATTAATAGCTAGTGTATTCAACCTTCGAGCTCAAACAGCATCAATCAATGAGATTTCGAAAGCATTCGCGACAAGGGATTCAACCGCCTTACAATCAAGGGATAAGCCTTTAAAAGTAGGTTTGGTCTTAAGTGGTGGAGGTGCGAAGGGATTGGCACACATAGGCGCGCTTAAAGTGATTGAGGCCTCCGGTGTTCAAATAGACTATATAGCAGGAACGAGTATGGGGGCTATAGTAGGCGCCTTATACGCCTCTGGATATAGGGCAGAAGAGCTGGATTCTATTTTTAGACAAATTAATTTTAACAGCCTTATTCAAGACGACTTTTCAAGGGAAAGTAAGACTTTTTATGAAAAGGAAGACGCAGAGCGCTATGCCATTAGTTTGCCTTTTGACGGGTATAAAATTTCTTTTCCACAAGCTATTTCTGGAGGACAGAAGGTATATAATGAATTGGTATCCCTATTATTTCATGTAAAAGACGTGAGAGATTTTAACCAATTGCCCATTCCCTTTTTTTGTATAGCAACAGACATAGAGAACGGTGTTGCCATTCGCTTAGATAATGGTTACCTTCCTGAGGCTATTATGGCTTCTGGCACCTTTCCTTCCCTCTTTGAACCAATGGAATTGGAGGGTAAGCTACTCATAGATGGGGGCGTGTTAAATAATTATCCCATAGAAGAACTAAAGTCCTTAGGGGCAAATTTCATTGTTGGTGTAGACGTTCAGCAGGATCTTTCCAAAAGAGGGTCTTTGGGATCTGCTACGGATATTTTGTTACAGATTAACAATTTCAGGACGGTAGAAGCAATGAAAAGTAAGTCTAATAAAACAGACCTATACATTAGACCAAATATGGCCCCTTATTCTATCATAGATTTTGACAAGGGAGCGGCAATTGTAGCAGAAGGAGCCAGAGCAGCTTTGCTTCAAGAGAACGCATTGCTGGAATTATCTAAAAACCAATTAAAAAAAACACCTTTAGATAAAACCTTTCAACGGAGAGATAGTAGGGCAGATACCCTGAAAATTAACTATATAGAGGTGAATGGGATAGTTAATTATTCGGATGATTATGTGAAAGGGAAACTGCGATTTAAGGAAGGTGACCAAATTTTATTCGAAGATTTAAAGCGTGGCATTAATAATTTAGCAGCAACAAATAATTTTAATACCATTCGGTATAAATTAATTGAAAAGGCCACTGGATTGGGTTTAATTTTAAACTTGAAAGAAAGTGACAACAAGACCAATATTAGGTTTGGGGCCCATTATGATAAGTTGTATAAAAGCGCTGCTTTGATAAATATTACTCAAAAGAATTTATTGAGAAAAGACGACGTACTCTCCTTGGATTTTATTTTTGGAGACTACCTAAGGTACCAAATAGATTACTACGTAGACAAAGGGTTTAACTGGAGTTTTGGATTGAGAAGTAAGTTGAACGATTTTAATTTTGACATCCCTTATACCGTATTAGAAAATAATTTTAGGGTACCAGATGATCCTAATTTAAATACAGTGAATATGGACTTTACAGACTTTACTAATCAAATGTATCTCCAGACCGTGTATAAAAACGCTTTCTCCATTTCTTTGGGACTAGAGCATAAGTGGATTAAATTCAGTAGCGATACATTTTTACAAGAAAATACACAAAGCAATAATAGTTCAGTGCTCACTTTAGAAAAAAGCCATTATGCGAGTGGTTATGGACAATTGAAGTTCGACACTTTAGATGATCTTTTCTTTCCCTCTAAAGGTTTATACTTGGAAGTAGATTTTCATACTTATTTTTTGTCTAGCAATTATAACGGGACATTTAATCCTTTTTCTATTTTTAGATCAAAGGCAATCGCAGCCGTAAATTTCGCTAAAAACTGGTCTTTTGTTTTGGCTCCAGAGGTGGGGATTAAGTCCGGAAGTTCGGGAACTAAATCCCTTGATTTTGCCCTTGGAGGCATGGGTGCTACTCAAACTAATAATTTCATTCCTTTTTTAGGCTATGATTTTATTGCCATTCCAGGGGATAGTTTTTTAAAGATGAAGGCTTCATTAGATTTTGAAATAGCCCCTAAGAATCATTTGATTGTAGCAGCAAACATTGCTAAAGTTACAGATGACATTTTAAGGCCTGGATCATTTAAAAGAGCCCCTTCTTATTTTGGCTATGGATTAGGCTATGGCTTTGAGTCTATTTTAGGTCCGGCACAACTCATGTATACTAAATCGCCATTAAACGGTCCAGGGGCGGTGTTTTTTACCCTAGGTTTTCCGTTTTAACGCTCTTAATTTCAGATATTTCCTATTATTTAAATAGTTTCAAATAGTGATTATTCTTAAGGAATTACTAAAAAATGCGCCCAATAGATAAATTACTGTTAAGACCTTAGTTAAAGTGGTTTAAAAAATTTGTAGCGGTCTATGTTTGTATTACCTTTGAAGTATAAAGGGGTGGTTCCCTTTAGAACTTTAAGTATTGGTTTTTCATCATTTAAAGTTTGGTTGGTTATTTAAGAAAAGCCTAGTTGTAAAACTGGGCTTTTTTTTTGTTTGCTACTGACCGTAAGGACCTGGATAAATACAATGTTTGTATCACAGGAGCTTAATTAAAATGCAAAATATGGTTAAATATCTGTGAAGGAGAATTTAAAGCCATTCCTTTTTTCTATTTTTACCCTAAATCTGGTTATGAAAAAAATCATTCTTCTGTGTCTATTTTTGGGTTTTTACGGGAGCCTAACTGCCCAAGATTCTTCTGTTGCTTATAAAGACGGGGAGTGGTTGAAGTTTAGACTTCATTATGGATTTTTAAATGCCAGTTACGCTACCTTGCATTTGACCAAAGCATCTTTGGAGAAAAAGCCTTTATTTCACGTTGTGGCCAAAGGAAAGACTACGGGGTGGGCCAGTATATTTTTTAAAGTAGACGATACTTACGAAAGCTTTTTTACACCCAAAGAAAATGAACCCATAAGGTTTATTAGAAAGGTGAGAGAAGGTGGTACTACCATGCATTTGGAAGTGGACTTTGATCATGAAAATGACAAAGCTTATATGCAAGATGTTAAAAACGGAAAAGATTTTGAATTCGACACCCAAAAGGGCATTCAGGATATTATTTCTGCCTTTTATTTTTTGCGCAATGAAATTAATCCAGCCAAATTAAAAGTAGGAGATTTTACCTTGATTAGTATGCTCTATGATGACGACGGTGTTTTCCCTTTTAAGCTGGAATATTTAGGAACAGAAGCACTCAAAACTAAATTCGGAAAAGTATCTTGTTTAAAGTTTAGGCCTTATGTGCAGTCCGGCAGGGTATTTAAAGCCCAAGAAAGTATTAGTCTTTGGATTTCGAATGATTTAAACAAAATCCCAATAAGAATAGAAGCAGATTTAGCTGTGGGTTCTATCAAAGCAGATTTAGAAGCGTACAATGGTTTAAAAAACCAATTTAAAATAAAAATGGACTAGTATATTTGCCGCATGAGATTAATTTACAAACCTGTTGTGTTAAGTGCTTTATTGTTATTCTCTTTACTAGTGAGTTGCAAGACGGATACTGTTGAAAAAGCGCTTAAAGAATCCGCTCCTAAAGACAGTATATTTTACGGTATTAACTTCAATCAATTTGAAGTGGTCAGAGACACCATAAAAAAGAATGAAACTTTTGGGCAAATTATGCTCAGGAATAATATTGGTTATTCTAAGATATATGGTATTTCTAAAGAATACAGGGAGGTTTTTGATGTGAGAAGATTGGGTATTGGAAGGCCCTACACCTTACTTAAGTCAAAGGACAGTCTACAGTCTACGCAATATTTCATCTATGAGCAAGACGCCATTCGTTATGCGGTGATTGATTTCACCAATGGCGTGAATGTGTACAAAGAAGAAAAACCCGTTAAGTATGTCACAAGAGAAGCCTCAGGCGTAATTACATCATCTTTGTCCGAGGCCATCTTAGATCAAGGAATTGACTATGAAGTAACCAATAATCTATCTGTTATTTACGCTTGGACCATTGATTTTTTTAGCCTTCAAAAAGGAGATAAGTTTAAGGTTGTTTATAAAGAAAAGTTTATAAACGACACTATTTACGCTGGTGCAGGACCTATAGAATCTGCTTATTTTGAACATAATGGGAAACCCTTTTACGCTTTTAGGCACATGCCGGATACGGTGAATAAAATAGTAGAGTACTTTGACGAAAATGGCAATAACCTCAGGAGGGCTTTTTTAAGAGCCCCAGTTAATTTTGCTAAAATTAGTTCTAGATACAATCTAAAAAGGAAAATTGCTTTTTACGGTAATAAGGTGCGCCCTCATAAAGGGACAGACTATAAAGCAGCAGTAGGCACAGAGATATTGGCTACCGCTAATGGAAGGGTAGTAGAGTCTACCAGAAGGGGAGGCAATGGTAAATACGTGAAGATTAAGCACAACAATGTATACAGTACCCAATACTTACACATGAAATCCCAGAAAGTAAAGAAGGGAGACTATGTAAAACAAGGAGACGTCATTGGATGGGTTGGAATGACAGGAAATACCTCAGGACCCCATGTGTGCTATAGGTTTTGGAAAAATGGCAGACAAGTAGATCCTTTAAGGGAAAAGCTTCCTGCTGCAGAACCATTGCCAAAAAGTATTTTAAACACTTACTTAGTAGAGATTGCTCCCAAAAAAGAGCAAATAGATAATATAAATTTTAGCAGTCAATCTTTAGACGCTATAGCGACCAATTAAACACTTATGTCATTATCCAGAATTAATCCAGCTCAGACAAAGGCTTGGACTGCATTACAAGACCATTTTAATCAAGACAACACTTCAGACATTAAAAGTCTGTTTGAATCAGAATCCAATAGGGCCAAAGATTTTAGCATTCAATGGAATAATTTCTATGTAGATTATTCTAAAAATGCCCTTTCTAAAAAGACCATGGATTTGCTTATTGACCTGTCTAAAGAAGTGGGTTTAAGTGAGGCTATAGCGCATTATTTTAATGGAACAGCTATTAATGAAACGGAATCTAGGGCGGTTCTTCACACAGCCCTTAGAGATAAAGATGCTACACCAATAAACGTTGATGGCGAAAACATTATTCCACAAATCCGTGAAGTTAAAGCGCAAATGAAAGCTTTTTCAAATGACATTATTAACGGCACAAAAAGAGGCTATACTGGTAAAGCCTTTACAGATGTTGTCAATATAGGGATTGGCGGATCTGATTTAGGTCCTGCCATGGTGGTAGAAGCCTTAAAATTTTATAAAAATCATTTAAAAGTTCATTTTGTAAGCAATGTAGATGGAGATCACGTGCAAGAAGTTATCAGGGAACTAAACCCAGAGACTACATTGTTTGTGGTGGTGTCTAAAACCTTTACCACACAAGAGACCCTTTCAAATGCCACTACCATAAAAAATTGGTTTTTGGAGACAGCTTCTCAGGAAGATGTGGCCAAGCATTTTGCAGCAGTGTCTACCAACACGCAAAAAATTTCAGACTTTGGTATAGTGCCCGCCCATGTATTTACCATGTGGGACTGGGTAGGGGGAAGGTTTTCTCTTTGGAGTGCCGTAGGTCTTTCAATAGCATTGGCTGTTGGGTATGATCATTTTGAAGCTATGTTAGACGGCGCTTTTGAAATGGACCAGCATTTTAAACACAGCCCTTTTAAGGAGAATATTCCTGTGGTTCTTTCTTTGATTAGTATTTGGTATGCCAATTTTCACAAAGCCGAGACACAAGCCATTATTCCTTACACCCAATATTTAAGTAGGTTTTCTGCTTACTTACAGCAGGGCATAATGGAGAGCAATGGGAAGTGTTTTGATCGTTCTGGAAATAGGGTTTCTTATGAGACCGAAACGGTTATTTGGGGAGAACCGGGCACCAATTCTCAACATGCTTTTTTCCAGCTCATGCATCAGGGCACAAAATTAATTCCTGCAGATTTTATTGGTTTTAAGAAGTCCCTTCATGGAGACACAGACCACCACAATAAGCTTATGGCCAATTTCTTTGCACAAACAGAAGCCCTTTTAAGCGGTAAGACAAGGGCGCAAGTAGACCAAGAGTTTGCGGAGAAAGGGACAGATCCTGCTTTAGCCGAAAAGGTAGCTCCTTTTAAGGTGTTTGAAGGGAATAAGCCTACCAATACTTTATTAATAGACCAACTCACCCCTGAAACTTTAGGATCGCTAATTGCACTCTATGAGCACAAGATTTTTGTGCAGGGTGTAATTTGGAATATTTTTAGCTATGACCAATGGGGGGTAGAATTGGGAAAACAATTGGCCACCAATATTCTGTCAGACATAGTAGGGATCACTAAGGGGCAACACGATCCTAGCACACAACTATTGTTAAAAATATTTAACAGCTAAATACCAGATAGTTACGTTTATAACTTCTAATAACTTTTCCTTGTTGCGTGGGAACCTTCCCAAAAGAATGTTAATTTTGGTAAAATTTTAACATTGTATTAATGTTGGAACATTAAATTATCCGCATTTTTGCACTGTTTTTAAAACTAAAACTAAAATTAAACAACAATGAAAAAAATGTTTGTAATGATTGTAGCCCTATTGGTGTCTACAATTGCTTTCGCTCAAGGGACTATTAGTGGTTCCGTAACAGATGGCTCTACAGGAGATCCATTACCAGGTGCAAGTGTACTTGTTAAGGGAACTACCAATGGAGTAACTGCAGATTTTGACGGTAACTTTACCATTACCGCAAACTCAGGAGATGTATTGGTTATCTCTTATTTAGGGTTCCAAGCCCTAGAGGTTGCCGCAAGAAATGGCATGTCAATTGAGTTAGCAACTTCATCTACACAATTAGATGAAATTATAGTTTCATCAGGAGTAATAGACATTGCTAAAGTGAGAGAAACACCTATTGCAGTTTCTACTATTTCCGCAAGTGAAATTGCTTTAAAAGTAGGGAATATGGAATTTCCTGAAATAATGAACAAGACGCCTGGAGTTTATGCTACCAAGCAAGGTGGTGGATACGGAGATTCAAGAATTTCTTTAAGAGGTTTTGATCAAACAAATACCTCTTTCTTGATCAATGGACAACCAGTTAACGACATGGAAAATGGTAGATTATATTGGTCTAACTGGCAAGGTCTTACAGATGTTACTTCTGGTATTCAGATTCAAAGAGGTCTTGGAGCTTCAAAATTGGCCGTCCCTTCTGTTGGAGGTACTATCTCAATTTTCACTAAAGCTGCTGACAAATTAGAAGGGGGTTCTGCCACTCAAATGTTCGGTAACGATGGCTATACTAAAACAACTATGTCATATAATACTGGTGTAAATGATAAAGGTTGGGCTACATCTATTTTATTGTCTAAATGGGCAGGAGATGGATATATTTACAATACTTCTGGAGCTGGATGGAATTATTTCTTTTCTGTTGGATACAAGCCAGAAGGATCTAAACATGACTTAAACTTTTCTTTTTTAGGTGCTGGTCAGTGGCACCACCAAAGAGACGTCTGGGTTTCTATTCGTGACTATCAAAACTTTGGCGAGAGCGGGATTGACAGAAGATGGAATACAAATGGAGGTACTTTGAACGGTAAGGAGTTTAACATGAGAAGAAACTTCTACAATAAGCCACTAGCAACATTTAACTGGGATTACCAAATCTCAGATAATATTAAATTAGCTACTTCTTTTTACGGATCTGCAGGTAGAGGTGGTGGAACAGGACCAAGAGGGAACAATTTCAGAAACGCTACAGCTGATATACTACCTTTCCAAAAGGATTTAACCGAACACTACCTAGAAGGTGGTAGAGGAACTCGTGACGCTAATGGATTTATTAACTATGACGCTATAGTAGCGCACAATAGATCTTCTGCTCAGCCATACACTGGAGACAATTCTAACTTTCAAGGACAATTATTAGGGTCTAACGGATTTAGAAATGACGGTGTAAGTAGAGAAGTATTAGTGAGAAGAGCCTCAATGAACTCTCATGACTGGGTAGGTGCTATTTCTAACTTAGAAATAAACAGCGGTAAATTTAAATACTCTATTGGTGTAGATGTTCGTTCTTATACTGGTTACCACTACAGAGTTATGAATGACCTAATGGGATTAGATGGTTACTATTCTACTGGAAACAGAAACAATCTAGGGAATATTGTAAATACAACAGTAGAGGCCAGCCCATTCAACAGCACAGGTCTTAAAAATGGAGCAAAAATAGATTACTTTAATATAGGTAATGTTGGTTGGCAAGGAGTTAATGGTCTTGTTGAATATGGTCAAGGAGGTGATTTAACAGCTGTAGTTCAATTTGGACTATCTAACCAATCATTTCAAAGAGAAGATTTATTTGATCAGCCACAAAACCCTATATCTGATACTAAAAACGTAGGTGGTGGTTACTTTAAAGGAGGTGCAAACTTAAACTTAAATGAGAAGTCGAATGTGTTTTTTAACGCAGGATTAATTTCTAGACAGCCTCAGTTTGGTGCAGTTTTTCCAAGTTTTGGAAATTCAATTAGTGAAGATCTTCAAAACGAAGAAATTACATCGGTTGAATTTGGATATGGTTACACATCTAGTAAATTAGACTTAAATGTGAACGTTTATTCTACTTCTTGGGGAAATCGTTTTGTAACACGTTCATTATCTAATCAACAAGGGCTAGATGGAACTGCGCAATTTAAAAATGTTGATGTTCAGCATAATGGTTTTGAATTAGAAGGAAAATATAGAGCTTCTAATAATTTAACTTTCAGAGGAATGTTATCTATTGGTGACTGGAAATACACTAAAGATTTTGAAGCTGAGTTATTTGATGAAAACCAACAATCTATTGGTACTGGAACATTATATACAAATGGAGCCAAAGTTGGAGATGCGGCTCAATTTACATCTTATGTAGAGGCTGATTATAGATTTGGCAAATTCAATGTAGACTTAGGATACAGGTTTGTGGATGGTTTATATGCTGATTATTCTATTACTGACTCACAGTTTACTGAGCAAAATAACGCAGGAGCTTTAAAACTGCCTTCTTATGGCTTATTAGACCTAGGTGTTACTTACCAAATAGGAGGAGGTTTAAGTTTTAGAACAAATATAAATAACTTGTTAGATACTGAATATATTGCGGAGTCTAATTCAAATATTCATGCTACTTCAGGTTCTACTACTTGGAATGGTGTAGATGTAAACAACTCAGTGTGGTTCGGATTTGGAACTACTTGGAATGCTTCATTGAAGTACAGATTCTAGTATTTTACTATAAATACATTAAAAACCCCGCTAAAGCGGGGTTTTTTTATGGGGTGAATTCGTATATTTAAACATTCAAAAAATCATTCAACAGATCTCTCTTATGGAAATACTTATATCTCTTCACTCTTATTTGGCTTATGCTGTACTATTAATTTTAATCTTAGCGGTGGCAAATGCTTTAAAAGGCTGGCTCACCAAAAAAGATAGCTTTTCTTTAGAAAAAGATTTTAGGCTGAGCTTGTTTGCGCTTATTTTATCTCACATTCAGTTGCTACTTGGATTGGCAGTCTATTTTACGTCGGCCAGCGGCCTTAATGCCATTCAAGAGCTTGGCATGGGCGGCTTAAACAGTGCAGCAAGATTACTAGCTGTAGAGCACCCTTTTATTAATATCGTAGCAATTGTTCTGATTACTATAGGTTGGTCTAAGCATAAAAAAGTGATGGGAGCTACGGCCAAATTTAAAAAAATTGCTATTTTTTACGGCCTTGGATTACTTTTGATCTTAAGTAGAATTCCTTGGGGTCAGTGGTTCTCATAGGTATTGACTTTTAAGTTTACCCAATCAATTTATTGAATTTCTTTTGCAATAAATAGCATGAAATCTACATCACTAAATTTAGCCTTGTTGCAGTTTCCATTGGCTTGGGAGTCTCCAGAGGACAATATCTGTTTTTTTGAGAGAAAAATTACAGAGGTGCACTGTCAAAATCCTCAAGTAGATTTATGGGTGCTCCCGGAAATGTGGTCTACAGGATTTAGTATGAGTTTGGTCAAAAATGCACGAACCATTGGAGCAACTTCCTTGTCTTTTATGATAGACATGGCTTTAAAAACACAGAGTGCTGTTGCTGGAAGTACCGTTTTCGAAGAAGATTCAAAGGTGTTTAATCGTTTCTTTTTTGTATTTCCAGACGGGACCTATCAATCCTACGACAAAAGACACACTTTTTCTATGGCCGGCGAAAGTGAGGTGTATCAAAAAGGAAATACCCATACCATCATTCAATTTAAGGGATTTAAGATCTTTCCGCAAGTTTGTTATGACCTTCGCTTTCCTAGTTGGTCTCGAAATGCCCATGACTACGACCTCTTGTTGTATGTAGCGAATTGGCCTGCACCTAGGATCTATGCATGGGATACTTTACTCAAAGCCAGGGCTATAGAGAACATGAGCTTTTGCGTTGGGGTCAATAGACTGGGAACTGACCCTAATGGGCATGAATACCCAGGACATTCTGCGGCATATGATTGTTTTGGTAAAGAACTGTTCTTTTCAAAGAAAGAAGGGGTTCACCTTATTTCTTTGAATAAGACCCCGTTAGATGTAGCCCGAGAAAACTTCCCCTTTTTGAAAGACAGGGACAGCTTCAATTTAATTGGGTAGGACAAAGGTCTCTTCAAATTCCCAATTGGCCCTAACCTCTAATAGTTCAGGGAAATATGACACAGGTTCTGGCTGGATCCTTTTTAGGTAGTTTCCAGTATCCCAAACCCCGTTTTTATTGCCGTCATAAATAACCCTTAACTTATAATTTAAAGGCTCTAAATGTTCAAAAAAGAATTCGGTAGCAGACCCTCCAATTTGTTCTCTAAGGACTACTTCTTTTTCATCTGTAAGTTGCACAATCATTTGACTGCTACTGGTGGTTTTTAACTTTAGTTTTAAGGTGCCGTAAGCCTCTAAGGGCTTAGTAGCCAACTCATACGAAATGGTGTCGTTTTTATTTTCAAATAAATCTTCAATGGCGCCAGGAAACATTTGAATTCTAAATCGTTCGGCTGGTTTTACCTCAAAACGAAGCCCCATTTTGTTTTCTAGGCTGTCTATAAAAGCAGTAAACGGGACGGACAGGGTGTCTATATTAGTAATAAAAATCTGATCTTCATTGAGCTTGTAAATTGGTGTATTCACCTCTAAATAATAAGGTTTTGAAAAAGGGACATTACCTCTTTTTTCAGGAGTGATCAAAAGCGAATCTGCTTTTATTTTTCTTGTTTTTACAGTAAATGTATCTATTTTTTGAGTTGGAATGTGTTTGACAAAGAAATTTAAAGAGTCTACTTCATAGGGGGTAAACCAAAAATTAAGGCTGTCTTTTCCGCGTTCCTTTAAGGTCCTTGTTTTTACAGAGTCTGGTATATTGGTCCAGGCTTTAATCTCAATATCTTTAGCCAAACCACTGTAGCCAAAAGTAATTTTATTGGCCGCTTCTAATTTAGGTTTCACCGGCCTATAGTTAGGAATCTCCTTAAACATCTTTATACCAATAAAGCTATCCTTAGGGATTTCAATGAAGCGATCCAAGAATCCTATCTTTTCTTGGCTTTGGTCAAATAATGTGTTGTTGTTTTCATCCTTAAGCGCAACCATAGCGTATTTGCCAGCACTTAAGTTCTTGAGTTTAAATACAATTAAACTGTCTAGGGTATTGGTAATATAATTGGGTTGTTTTTTATAAACAGTAGAGTCGCTATAGGCACTGTCTACTCTGTAAAGCATGACACTCACATAGCGGTCTGCTTCTGCATTTAAGGCGTCGTCTACAATTCCAGCCATTTGTAGGGAGTCAATAAAAGGACCAGTAGACATTACATAACTGAGATAATCATTGGGGTTTCCTTCATTAAAATCAACAATAGACTGACCAAAGTTAAAGGAGTAAGTGGTGTTTTCTTGTAAGGTATCTTTAAGGATAATTTCCAGTACTTTACTCGCCCTGTTTTGGGGCTTAATTTCTGGATTGTACTTCAAGGGCGGAGAGACCACTAGTTGACTTTGAACGTCTTTAAGCTGAACGTACTCATTAAAGAGCAATTTTATTTTTTGCCCTTTAAAGGAAACCGATAAATTGGAAGGAAAGGCTTTGATTAATTCAGGCCCCTCAAGGTCTTTTTCTCCACCAGAAGGAGACCCTCTTTTAGCGCATTGCACCAATGCAAACAAAGACAAAAAAATAAAAATAAGCCCTGTAATTTTACGCATAATTCACCGAGGTAATATCCAATCACAAAGTAAGCACTTTTTTTAGGATGATAGAAACGAAAAAAACAGTGATTTATGTGCTTCTAAATTTTAAAAGTCTACCATGTCACACATAATTAATGACCTTTAATTATTCTTGATTTCATTTGTAGATTTTTTAAGTCCTATTAAAATTAGAAAGGGTTTTTTTAGAGAATGGGCAATTGGCTCTAATTCTCTATTTAATTTCAGACTTCAATTGAGGGGAATATCTTATTTTTGTCCTTATGGCATTACAAGAAGACGATTTTAAAAAAGTAATCTCTCACGCAAAGGAATACGGTTTTGTATTTCAATCTTCAGAGATTTATGACGGCCTTAGCGCCGTATACGACTACGCCCAACAAGGCGTAGCATTAAAAAACAATATTAAAGACTATTGGTGGCGCGCAATGGTTCAAATGCACGACAATATAGTGGGGATTGACTCGGCTATTTTCATGCACCCCACAGTTTGGAAAGCCTCTGGACACGTGGACGCTTTTAACGATCCTTTAATAGACAATAAGGATTCTAAAAAACGCTATAGGGCAGACGTTCTTATTGAAGACCATGTCGCTAAAATTGAAGCAAAAATTGAAAAGGAACTCACCAAAGCAGCCAAGCGTTTTGGAGATAGTTTTGACAAAGAGCAGTATATGGCCACCAATGAAAGGGTTGCAGGATACATAGCTACTTCAAAATCTATTTTGGCACGAATGGGAGACGCATTGACCAAAGAGGATTTAGCAGCGGTAAAAGAATTGATTGAGGAACTCAAGATTGTATGTCCTATCTCAGGATCAGGTAATTGGACGGATGTGAAACAATTTAACCTCATGTTTGGCACCAAAATTGGTGCGAGTGCAGACTCAGCCATGGATTTGTACCTAAGACCAGAAACGGCACAGGGTATTTTTGTAAACTTCTTAAACGTTCAAAAAACAGGAAGGATGAAAATCCCTTTCGGTATTGCACAAATAGGAAAAGCGTTTAGAAATGAAATTGTAGCGAGACAATTTATTTTTAGACAGCGTGAATTTGAACAGATGGAAATGCAATTTTTTGTACGTCCTGGCACCCAGAAAGAATGGTATGACAAATGGAAAGAGACTAGGATTAAATGGCATTACTCCCTTGGTTTTTCTGCTGACAACTATCGTTTTCACGACCACGATAAGCTAGCGCATTACGCAGACGCAGCAGCAGACATTGAGTTTAAGTTTCCTTTTGGATTCAAAGAATTAGAAGGCATTCACTCCAGAACAGATTTTGACTTGAGCAGCCACGAAAAACACTCAGGAAAAAAATTACAATTTTTTGATCCTGAGCTCAATGAGTCTTATGTGCCTTACGTAGTAGAAACTTCTATTGGAGTAGACAGGATGTTCTTGGCTATTTTCTCTAAGTCTTTAGAGGAGGAAACCTTAGAAAACGGCTCTACTAGAACGGTATTAAAACTTCCCGCAGTTTTGGCGCCCACTAAAGCGGCCATCCTACCTTTGGTAAAAAAAGACGGACTTTCTGAATTGGCCCATGAAATTTTCCAGGAATTACAATGGGATTTTGCCGTGAGTTATGATGAAAAAGATGCTGTAGGAAGAAGGTATAGAAGGCAAGATGCACTGGGTACGCCATTCTGTATTACGGTAGACCACCAGACCAAAGAGGACCAGACGGTGACCATTAGACACAGGGATTCAATGGAGCAAGAGCGCGTAGCGGTGAAAGACCTAGCTGGAATTATTGAGCAGGCTGTAAGTGCTAAGCATTGGTTAAAAAAAATGGCCTAAGTCACTATGAAGATTATTTCTTACAATGTTAATGGAATACGTGCCGCATTAAAAAAAGGGTTTTTAGATTGGTTGCAGGGAGCCAACCCAGATGTGCTTTGTTTGCAGGAGACCAAGGCCCATAAAGACCAGTTAGACCTAAGTCTTTTTGAAGCAGCAGGATACCCATACCATTATTGGTTTTCTGCTCAAAAAAAAGGCTACAGTGGTGTGGCGGTGCTATGTAAGACTAAACCAGAAGATGTGGTTTATGGAACAGGAATAGATTATATGGATTTTGAAGGCAGGAATCTTTTGGTTCGGTATCCGGGTATATCCATTATGAGCATGTACCTTCCTTCTGGAACCAACCAAGATAGGCTAGACTTTAAATTCAACTATATGGATGATTTTTTAGACTACACCAAATCCTTAAAAGAAACAGACCCCAATTTGGTCATTTGTGGGGATTACAATATCTGTCATCAGGCCATTGACATTCACGATCCTGTGAGGAATAAAAATATTTCTGGATTTTTACCAGAAGAAAGGGCTTGGTTGTCTGCGCTTTTGGAAAGCGGATTCACAGACAGCTTTAGACAGATTAACACCGCTCCAGACCAATACAGTTGGTGGAGTTATAGGGCCAATTCAAGGGCCAATAATAAAGGTTGGCGTTTGGATTATGCATTGGTGAGTAAACCCTTAGACACTCAAATTTTAAATGCCCAAATTTTAAGCGCGGCAGTTCATTCGGACCACTGCCCAGTAACCGTAGAAATTTCTCTGTAATGAAATATACCCATTTACCAGCTAGTGATATTAAAGTAAGTAAGATTTGTTTAGGGACCATGACTTGGGGAAAGCAAAACACCCAAGAGGAAGCTTTTGAGCAAATGAATTTTGCTTTAGATAATGGAGTGAACTTTTTTGACACGGCAGAATTATATCCTGTGCCTGCAGCTGCAGAGCGATATGCACATACAGAGATTATTATTGGAAATTGGTTGGCGCAAAATAAAAACAGGGACCAGGTGGTTTTGGCTTCAAAAATTGCTGGGAAAGCTGCTTTTACCGCTTTTATTAGAGAAAATGGCTTTAGCAAAGAAGCACTAAATACTGCCCTTGAAGGTAGTTTAAAGCGATTAAAGACAGATTACTTAGACCTGTATCAGTTGCATTGGCCGGAGCGAAATACCAATTTCTTTGGACAAAGGGGCTACCAACACAAAGAAGATGAGGTATGGGAAGACAATTTTCAAGAGATTTTAGAAACTCTAAAAGGTTTTGTTAAAGAAGGCAAAATAAGACAGATAGGGATCTCTAATGAAAACCCATGGGGGGCTATGAGGTATATGGAATTGCACAGAAATGACCCAAGCCTGCCTAGAATGGTGACTTGTCAGAATCCATACAACCTCTTGAACAGGCTTTATGAAACAGGTATGGCTGAGGTGTCAATGAGAGAAAATATTGGCCTATTGGCCTACTCTCCATTAGGTTTTGGGGTGCTTTCTGGAAAGTACCTTGGAGGAAAGCAGCCAGCAAATGCACGGGTGACCTTGTTTCCAAACTACAATAGATACAGTGTGGGACAAAATGTACCCGCCACAGAGGCCTATGCAGCTATTGCAGAAGCCCACGGCTTAAGCCTTACTGAAATGGCTTTGGCTTTTGTGAATACCAGGCTATTTGTGACTTCTAATATTATTGGCGCTACTTCCATGGCTCAGTTAGAAGAAAATATCAAGAGCATAGACACCGATTTGTCAGAAGAGGTGTTAAAGGCTATAGAAGGGGTTCATGCTACGTATCCCAATCCGGGGCCATAGCATTAAAGCCCTGATTTTATGTGTTGATTATAAGGCATTCGGGAATAAAATGCTTGAATTCTTTCATCAGTTATTAAATCATTTTAAGAGAATAGCAACTTCAACATTTCTTCTTAAGAGAATAGCAACTCCACCATTTCCTCTACCCTTCCAAGGCCTATGACTTTTATGCCTGTTGGCTTTGCACTCATCTTATTGTGCTTAGAGACAATGATGTGTTCAAAACCGAGCTTTGCGGCCTCTGTAATTCTTTGATCCACCCTTTGTACCGGTCTAATTTCTCCGGCCAAGCCCACTTCTGCTGCAAAACAGAAACTTCGGTCAATAGGGTGGTCTTGATTGCTAGACAGGATGGCGCCAATCACAGCCAGATCTATGGCAGGGTCCTCAATAGAAATTCCCCCTGTTATGTTTAAAAATACATCTTTAGCGCCTAAGTGAAAACCGGCCCTTTTTTCTAATACGGCCAAGAGCATGTTGAGCCTTTTTGCGTTATAGCCGGTCGTAGATCTTTGTGGTGTTCCGTAAACTGCAGTACTGACCAAAGCTTGAATTTCTACCATTAGAGGACGCATGCCGTCTAAGGAAGCAGCAATAGCGGTACCGCTAAGGCCTTCGTCTTGTTTTGAAATTAATATTTCTGAAGGGTTGTTCACTTCCCTTAACCCAGCCCCATGCATTTCATAAATCCCCAATTCTGCGGTAGCACCAAACCTATTCTTATTGGCTCTTAGAATTCGATATACATAATTTCTGTCTCCCTCAAACTGAAGCACAGTGTCTACCATATGCTCTAAAATTTTAGGTCCTGCCAAACTTCCATCTTTGGTAATGTGCCCAATCAGTATCACGGGGGTATTCGTTTCTTTAGCAAAACTGATCAGTTCTGCAGTACATTCTTTAATCTGAGAAACAGAACCAGCAGCAGATTCAATATGGTCTGTTTGAAGGGTCTGTATGGAGTCAATCACTAAAATATCTGGTTGAATTTCAGCTATTTGAGTGAATATGTGCTGTGTTTTAGTTTCAGTGAGTATAAAGCAGTTTTCACTGGTAGGCAAAATACGATCTGCCCTCATTTTAATTTGTTTCTGACTTTCTTCTCCAGAGACATAAAGTGTTTTGTAAGGCAAACTAAGTGCAATTTGCAGTAATAAGGTACTTTTCCCAATACCCGGCTCTCCCCCGAGTAAAACCAGAGATCCTGGGACTAATCCACCACCAAGCACCCTGTTGAACTCTTGATTTAAGGTGTCTAATCGCACTTCTGTTTCAGTGCTAATCTCCCCTATTTTTAAGGGTTTATTCGCTTTTTTAACCCCTGAGCTTCCCGCTTTCCATGCTTTTTTTTCAGGGGCTTCTAGCACTTCTTCCACCACCGTATTCCACTGTTTACAAGCGCTACATTGGCCCACCCATTTGGCGTAGTTTTGGCCACAATTTTGACAGAAAAAAGATGTTTTAAGTTTGGCCATGACTTATTTTTTTTGACTTACAAATGGAATGATTAAGAAGGAAAGTCCACCCAGAACAACAATTAGCAGGGTTTGTGAAATCCACATAATCCAACCAAAGGCATTTCCAGCAGCAATGCTGATACCAAAAATAGCCAAAGATTTTTGAATGGCTATAGGGTATAGCCCTATACCTCCATTGGTAGCAGACATGGCAAAAGCACCCGCTACAAAAGCCACTAGTAATGCGGAACCTCCTAAGGATTCAGTTTCAGGGACGGTGTACTTAATGACCCAAAACATGCCTACATAAGCCGTCCATATAAATAGTGTATGGGCTATAAAGCGCCATTTGTGCTCCATTTTAAGTACGCTAAATACTCCAGATAATAAATCAGACCCTTTGGCTTTTAATGTGACAATTACGTTGTTTTTAGACCGCATTAATATCCATAGCGCCAAGCTGCCAAGGGAGATAAGACCTATGGCCATGTAGCCAATTTTAGTCCACGAAATGCCTTTTTGTGCAAAGAAATCCAACAAGACGTCTGTTTGTAGGATTAAACCTACAATAACTACTAAAAGTAGCATGAATAAATCAATGACACGCTCTGTAATAATAGTACCAAAACCCTTTTGAAACGGCACATTTTCATAGGTAGTGAGCGCTGTCGCCCTTAAGATTTCTCCTGACCGTGGAATGCCTAAATTAGCAAAATACCCCATTAAAATGACCAGAATATTGGAAATTAGTTTGGGTTGGTAGCCCAATGGGCCCAAAAGGTAATTCCATCTAACCGCCCTAGAGACATGACTGAGCAAACCAATGACAAGGGATAGTCCTACCCAAAGCGGGTCTGCAGAAATAATATAATCGTAAATAAGTGTTCTGTCTGCCGCTGAGGTGTTTGAATAAGTGTACCAAATTAAAAACAAGCCAAAAGCAATAGGGCCAAATGTTTTGAGTGTTTTTAGTAGGTTTTTTTTCAAATTTTAAAGAATCAACGGATCATATTTGTACAGTAGATAGCTAGGTGAGCGTATTGTCTGCTTCGTTTGGAAATACCAGAGAAGGAGAAAATTTCTTAGCAGCTTCCATGTCCATAATACCATAGGTGATTAAGATAAGCACATCTCCTACAGCTACTTTTCTAGCAGCGGCACCATTTAAAGTAATTTCGCCACTCTTTCTAGGTCCAGGAATGGCATAGGTTTCCAAACGCTCTCCATTGGTGTTGTTCACTACCTGTACTTTTTCTCCTGAAATAATGTTAGCAGCATCCATAAGATCTTCATCTATAGTAATACTTCCAATATAATTTAGATCTGCTCCGGTTACTTTAACGCGGTGAATCTTAGATTTTACAACATGTATTTGCATGGGACAAAGATAGGAATTTTAGTAATTTTTAGTGAGGCTAGAGGCCTATATTATCTAGAAGCCTAACCCCCTTGAAATTTACCGCAGTAATTATTCTGGTATTCTCAGGATTTTCAAGTGTTTTTATAGGTTCCAGCGAGCGAGCATTGACAAATTCAAAATAAAAAACAGCCGTATTTTCTAAGGCATGAATCTCTTTTATGGCTTCATGGGTAATTTCACTAAGAAGGTTTTGCGCTAGGGCTTTTTGAGCGGCTATTTTTAGGGTCTTATAAATAACAGCCGCAGCAACCCTATCCAATGGTTTAAGCCTTTCATTTCTGGAACTCATGGCCAAACCATAAGGTTCTCTTACGATAGGGCAGCCTATAATTGAAATACCGAATGCTTTTTGACGCACTAAATCCCTGATAATAGCCAGTTGTTGAAAATCTTTTTCTCCAAAGTAAGCTTGGTTCGGCCTTACCATTTCGAATAATTTTTCTACCACAGTACCTACACCCTGAAAATGTCCTGGCCTATCTTCGCCTTCCCACCTGCGGTCTAATCCATTAAATGAATAAGGTTTTGCCCCCAAGCCCTCTGGGTACATTTCCTTTACACTGGGGGTAAATACCAGTAAATCTTCTGAAATGGTTTTTAGCAGGGCAATATCTGCCGTTAATTGTTGGGGATATTGTGCCAGATCTTGGGCATTATTAAACTGAGTAGGATTTACAAAAATACTCACTACTACGGTGTTGTTTTCCCTCACAGCCTTTGCTACTAGGCTTAAATGACCATTGTGAAGGGCACCCATAGTAGGAACAAGCCCTAGACTATTTCCTTGTTCTCTGGAAAACGAGAGCCTTTCATTTAAAGATTTTACACTGTTGAATACGTCCATGGTTCTTTATAAAACGGGAGCAAACTTACTATAATTACGGCTAATCTCTATAATTTTTGTAATTTTGCCACTTCCCAAGGGAATTTATTAAAACATATGCTGTATGAATGGTAAAAAGATATTGTTTGTATCTTCAGAATTAGTGCCTTATTTACCTGAGAACGAAGTGTCTCAAATGTCTTATGAGGCGCCAAGAATGGTGAACGGAAATGGTGGGCAAATTAGAATTTTTATGCCCAAGTACGGTAACATAAACGAAAGAAGGCATCAGCTTCACGAAGTGATTAGGCTTTCAGGAATGAATTTAGTGATTAATGACATGGATATGCCGTTAATTATTAAAGTAGCTTCTATTCCTAAAGAACGTATTCAGGTGTACTTTATTGACAACGATGAGTACTTTAAAAGAAAAGCCACTTTTACAGATGCCAAGGGTGTTTTGTTCCCTGACAATGACGAGCGAGCTATTTTCTTTGCTAAGGGCGTGGTAGAGACTGTTAAGAAATTAAACTGGACACCGGATATTATTCATGTACATGGTTGGATGGCTTCTTTACTGCCTTTATACCTCAAGAAATTTTACGCAGACGAACCGCTTTTCTCTGAGAGTAAGGTGGTCACTTCTGTGTATAAAAAGAGTTTTGAAGGATCTTTAGATAAAGATTTGTCTAAAAAAATTGCCTTTGATGGTATAGGTCAAGAAGACTTAGCCGTTCTTGAAAATCCTGATTATAATAATTTGTTAAAAGTAGCTGCCAATCATTCAGATGCAATTATTTTAGCCGCTGAAGATCTTTCAGAAGACCTTACAAACCATATAGCCAACCTTAAAAAACCAGTGTTACCATACGTGCCTGTTCAAGGATTTGAAGAAGCCTATGCTAATTTTTACAACACGGAAGTACTAAAGTAATTTACATGAGCGGTATTAAAAGTTCTCTGACAAAAGTAAGCTCACTTTTGTTGGTAGCCTTAGGGTTTTTTTCTTGTCAAGACACTATCACATTAGAAGGAGAGGGGATTATTAGTGGAGAAGCTTTTGACACCAATCAAGCCACTTTCAATGTTTTTGTCACTAATAAATCTGTTGCAGCAGTACAAACAAATAAGCTTCCTTTGTATCAATTGGGACATTTTAATCATCCTGTTTACGGCAAAACTTCTGCTTCTGTAGCCACTCAGTTGCGATTACAAAACAGCCAAGGGAACCCTACTTTTGGTTTCTACACACAGGAAAATGAAAATACGGCTACTACTAGGGAGAACGAAACAGTAACAGCGGTTTATTTGTACCTGCCTTTTCTGCTTAATACAAGAGCAGATTCAGATTTAGATGGCCTTGTAGATGTTTATGACATTGATCCTAATGACGCTAGTAGCGACACTGACGGAGATGGTGTTACAGATATTACAGAAAATAATGCAGGGACAGATCCATTAAATCCAGATACAGATGGAGACGGAATTAACGATGGAGAAGACACGGAGACCGCCGCTAATTTATTTGCCAAGTCCTTTGATTTGGACAGTATTTACGGAGACAAGGAGACCCCTTTTAACCTAAAGATTAAAAAGTTAGATTACTTTTTAAGAGATTTGGATCCAGCATCTGATTTCATCAATACCCAAGAATATTTTTCCGACCAAACTTTTGATCCTTCTTTCACCAGTGATGTTTTGTTTGACGGCCCAGTGAGCATTTCAGACAAGGAGTTTTTGTTTTACAAACAAGATGATCCAGACACCACAGAGGTAGATGAATCTCTCGAATTAAGCAGCAAATTGAATCCAGGCATTAGGGTTCCGCTAGACGTAGCTTTTTTCCAGCGGGCTATTATTGATAAAGAAGGTTCCTACGACCTGATCAGCCAATCTAATTTTGCAGCATACCTCAGGGGCCTGCATTTATCTATAGCGGAACAAGAAGATATTCTATTGCTTATAGATTTTACCAAAGCCAATATCAGTATTGAATACACCTATGATTCTTATGATTCGGAGGGGGTAAAAACAGTGAATGAGACCACTTACACCATGAGTATGCTCACTGGAGGTGGCAGCAGTCCAATTATTGGGAATGCGGTAAATACCTTTCACAATAGCGCTTTGTCTCCAGAAGTTTTGGCCGCTTTAAACAGCACAGAAAATGCTTCTAGGATTTATCTCAAAGGGGGTGCGGGATTATTTAGTGAATTAAAACTTTTTTCTGCTCCAGAAGAATGGGCGGTTATAGAACAAATCAAAGCCAACAGATGGGTGGTTAATGAAGCCCGTTTGGTCTTTTATGTAGATCAAAATGCTTTGGCAGGCACTTCTTTGCCAGAGCCACCTAGGTTATACCTTTACAATGCAGATACAAAACTGCCTATTGTGCGTTTTAACACAGAAGTATATGAAGACGACACACCCTTGGGTGTATTTAAAAATTATGACGGTATTCTTCAGTCCGAAAACGGAAGAGGCACTAAGTATGCTGTGAGAATTACAGACCACATTAACAATATTATATTAAGAGACTCTACCAATGCTCCTTTGGCACTCGGAGTTACCGCAGACATTCGTGTGAACTTTGCCTCAACCGCCAAATTCACCAATGGAGAAACAGACAAGCTTCCTGTAATGGCTACTACAACGCCACTCGGAACGGTATTGTACGGTAATAATGTAAGCGAAGAAATAGCCGGCAAGAAACTTCAATTAGAGATTTTTTATACCAAGTCTAATTAAAAAAAACACCTACTTATGTGCGGAATAGTTGGCTATATAGGACATAGACAAGCCTACCCTGTGATTGTGAAAGGATTGTCTCGATTGGAATATAGGGGCTATGATTCCGCTGGAATTGCCTTGTATGAAAAGGGTGCTATTCAGCTCTGCAAGACAAAAGGAAAGGTTTCAGACTTGGAAAAAAAGGCAGAGAAAGTAAAAAACAGTACTGCTACACTAGGTATAGGACACACCCGTTGGGCCACCCATGGGGTGCCAAATGATGTGAATTCTCACCCACATCTTTCGAATTCTGGTCAGTTGGCCTTAATTCACAACGGCATTATAGAAAACTACGACGCTATTAAAACGGAGCTCAAATCAAGGGGCTACGTATTTCATTCAGATACAGATACTGAAGTGTTAGTAAACCTCATTGAAGAGGTCAAGAAAAAAGAAGGCGTAAAGCTGGGTAAAGCAGTGCAATTAGCCCTTCAGGAAGTAGTAGGTGCTTATGCGATTGCTGTTTTTGATTTGGATAAACCAGATGAAATAGTGGTGGCTAAGTTGGGAAGCCCTTTGGCTATTGGTATTGGGGAAGGAGAATTTTTTGTGGCATCGGACGCCAGTCCATTTATTGAATACACTACTGACGCACTGTATTTAGAAGACCATCAAATGGCTATTTTAAAAGTGGGTAAGAAAATAAAATTACGTTCCATAAAAGACGACCTTCCTAAGACCCCTCATATTTTAGCCTTGCAACTCTCATTAGATCAAATTGAAAAAGGAGGCTATGACCACTTTATGCTCAAAGAGATTTACGAGCAGCCAAAGGCCATTCAAGACACCTATAGGGGTAGGCTAAGACCAGAAGATGGATTGATTAAAATGGCAGGAATAGACGCCCATATAGATCGTTTTTTAAAAGCCAATAGAATAGTGATTGTAGCCTGTGGTACTTCTTGGCATGCAGGACTTGTAGCGGAATACATCTTTGAAGAATTGGCTCGAATTCCTGTGGAGGTAGAATATGCCTCTGAATTTAGGTATAGAAACCCAATTATTGGGCCTAATGATATTGTGATTGCTATTTCTCAATCAGGAGAAACTGCAGACACATTGGCTGCCATTGGACTAGCCAAAGAAAAAGGGGCCTTTGTGTTTGGGGTTTGTAATGTGGCCGGATCTTCTATTGCCAGAGCAACAGATGCGGGTGCTTACACCCATGCAGGACCGGAGATTGGGGTAGCTTCTACCAAAGCATTTACCACTCAGATTACGGTTTTGAGTCTTATGGCGCTTAAATTAGCCAAAGAAAAAGGGGTCATGTCTACCACAGATTTTCACACCAATTTAAATGCCTTGGCGCAAATACCAGCCCAGGTTGCTTTGGCCTTACAGGCCGATGCCGCAATTCTAGAAATTGCCCATATATATAAGGACGCCACCAATTGCCTTTATTTGGGAAGAGGGTTTAATTTCCCTGTGGCGCTAGAAGGAGCGCTAAAGCTTAAAGAGATTAGTTATATTCATGCAGAAGGTTATCCGGCTGCAGAAATGAAACACGGACCTATTGCCCTTATAGACGAGCAAATGCCTGTTATTGTCATTGCCACCAAACGCGGTCATTACGAAAAAGTGGTCAGTAATATTCAAGAGATTAAATCAAGAAGTGGAAAAATCATAGCCATTGTGACCAAAGGAGACGTCACTGTAAGAGGCTTGGCAGACCACGTTATTGAAGTGCCAGAAACGCTTGATTGGTTAAGCCCGCTAGTGACTACCCTGCCTTTGCAATTGCTTTCTTATCATATTGCAGTACTTAGAAACTGTAATGTAGACCAGCCCAGAAATTTAGCGAAAAGTGTTACAGTGGAGTAAAAATTTCATTATTTGACAATTTAGTCCTGTCTTTATTTCGAAAAATAAAGTGTCTATGCACGTTTTTTTCGAAATAAATAAAAAAAGCAGTATCTTGCTTTGATAAACTAAACTGTAAAAACTTATGAAAAATCTTTTACTTGTGCTTTCTCTGTGCCTTGCATTTGCGGGTTATTCACAGACTACTATTAAAGGAACTGTAGTAGATAGCAATAGTATGCCGGTACCAGGAGCCAACGTTGTGATAGACGGAAAACCTATAGGAACGGTAACGGATTTCGATGGAAACTTCGTATTAGAAACTTCTGAAAATCCGCCATTTACCCTTAAAATATCTAGTATTGGGTATTCCCAGGCAACTGCCAGAGTTACCTCAAACAACCAAACCGTTTCAGTGACTCTTGATGAGGCCAACACCATGTTGGATGAGATTGTAATCTCTGCTTCAAGAACACCAGAGCGTATTTTTGAGTCTCCGGTAACCGTGGAGCGTTTCGGAATTAAAGAGATCAAAAACACCGCTTCTGTAGATTTCTACGACGGTTTGGAGAATCTTAAAGGAGTAGATGTAAACACCAACTCATTGACCTTTAAATCTATTAACACCAGAGGTTTTGCCACTTTTGCCAATACGCGTTTTATGCAATTGGTAGACGGAATGGACAACTCTACACCAGCCCTTAACTTTCCCATTGGAAACTTAGTGGGGATGATTGAAACAGATGTTCAGAGTGTTGAATTATTACCAGGAGCTTCGTCTGCCTTATATGGAGCAAATGCTTTTAACGGTATTTTATTCATGCGCTCTAAGAGTCCTTTTGATTATGAAGGGGTGAGTGTTTCTTTAAAAAGAGGGGTTACTTCACAAAATGCTTCAGGGTCTTTTGGAAATCCAGAGACCAATCCTTACACTGACGTCAGCATTAGATTAGCAAAAAAATTCTCAGACAAGTTTGCGGCTAAAGTAAACGTTGGTTACCTCAAGGGAACTGATTGGGTGGCTAACAACGTTACAGACAAGAGGAATAATGGATTTACCAGAGATAATCTGGATTATGACGGAATTAACGTTTACGGAGATGAGGTTTCCACAAACATTAAGGGTGTTGCAGTTGCTTTAGAGGCTATGGGTGTACTTCCCGCTGGAGCAAACGCTTTGGTTCCCTCTGTTGTGGTGTCTAGACCGGGTTATATGGAAAGTGATTTAACCAATTACAATGCGGAGAGTTTAAAGGCAGACTGGGGACTGTATTTCAGACCTTTTGCTAATGACTTTGAAATTCAATACGTAGGAAAGTACGGAACAGGTAATACTATTTATCAAGGGACCAACCGTTACAACATTAAAAACTTTATGCAACAACAGCATAAAATTGAAGTGCGTAACGACAACTTTTTTGTAAGAGGATATGTGGTTGCAGATGACGCTGGAGATTCCTACGACATGGTATTTACTGGAATTAACATTAACCGTGCTTGGAAAGATGACAATACTTGGTTTGGAGAGTATGTGGGGAACTATGCATTAGCAACCCTTGCTGGCGCTTCAAATGAAGCAGCTCACGCAGCTGGTTTAGCTGGTGCTCAAACTGGGCGTTTTGAACCAGGGACATCTGAGTTTCAGGCAGCCTTTGATAAAAGCGTACAAGATCCAAACTTGTCTACAGGATCTAAATTTCAAGATGCCTCTAAATACTATCATGCAGACGCAAACTACAATTTCAGTCATTTAATTGACTTTGCAGACATTCAAATAGGTGGATCTTTTAGAAGGTACAATCTGAATTCTTCAGGGACTATTTATACTGATAGTGACGGAACTATTTCATATAATGAACTTGGGATTTATTCTCAAATCCAAGAGGATATTGAGATGGGTAATGAGTCTTCATTAAAACTTACTGGTTCTGTTCGTTACGACAAATCTGAGTTATATGACGGTTTCTTCTCTCCTAGATTATCTGCCGCATATTTTTTAAACAGAAACCACAACATACGTTTCTCTTTGCAAAAAGGGTTTAGAAACCCAACTACTCAAGATTTATTTATTGGCTTAGATGCTGGTAGGGCTATTTTAGTAGGTTCTGCAGCAGACAATTTAGATCGTTACTCTAGAAATTTCGCAGTAAGTGGAACCGCTCAAAGTTTATATGGACAACCAGCTACAATCACTCAAACAGGTAGGGCTGCTTATGAGAATTCATATACGGCTAGTTCTGTTCAAGCGTTATCTGCTACTGGAAATCCGGGAGTTTTAAAAGTATCTAATCCTGATTTAGTTAAACCAGAGCAAGTGACTTCTTTGGAGTTTGGATACAGGGGTAAAATAGGAAGCGTTACTTTGGATATGAGTGCGTACTACAACCAATATAGCGACTTTATATCTGGTGAGAATGTAATTGCACCGTTTTATGGAAAAGTGGGAGATAATGGTTTGTCTGTTGCGGCAATAGCTGCAGGGGACTACCAAGTGTACCAAGCGTACACTAATTCACCTGTAGATGTTAATTCTTATGGTGCATCTGGTATGTTTACCGCTAAAGTGCTTAAAAAGTTTGACTTTACAGCGAACTATACCTTTACCAAACAAGATTTTGACAGAACACTTTACCCAGATTTTAGAACCAATTTTAACACGCCAGAGCACAAAGTGAAAGCAAGTTTTGGCTCTACTGAATTGGTAGACAATTTCGGGTTTAATGTAGCTTGGAGATGGAGCGATGATTATTTCTGGGAAGCTGCCTTTGGAGACGGAGAAGTGCCTTCTTTCTCTACTATAGATGCTCAAATAAACTATACCATTCCAAGTTTAAAGTCTACTTTAAAACTAGGCGCAGCTAATTTAGGAGGCTATGATTACTTTACAGCCTTTGGAACTGGACTTATAGGTTCTCAGTACTACCTTTCATTAACCATTAACAATTAATCAATCATGCAAAAGATATCTATACATATAAAGAAATATATTCCTTACGTATTAGGGGTGGCTCTATTGGTTTCTTGTGAGCAAGACGCTATTGAAGGACCAGCTCCAGCAGCACCATTACCTGCTTTAAGCGCAGGAAGTTTAGATTTAAACACTTATGTTGCATTGGGTTCTTCTGAAACTGCTGGTTATACTGATGGAGCAATGTTTAAGGCCATTCAAAATTTCTCTTATCCAAACCTCTTATCACAAAAATTTGCCAAAGCAGGTGGGGGAGATTTTAACCAACCCTTATTTAATGACAACAATGGAGGTTTGTTATTAGCTGGAACTCAGATTATAGGTCCAAGATTGATTTTTAATGGAGCTGGGCCAGCATCTATTTTGTCTGTAAATCCTGGAGCTACTCCAACTACTGATATTGCCACAAACAATCCAAGTGGACCATTTAATAATATGGGAGTTTCAGGCGCAAAAAGTATTCATAAACTAGCACCAGGTTATGGAAATATAGCAGGAGTCCCTGTTGGATTAGCCAATCCATATTTTGTAAGAATGGCTTCTTCCGCTGGAGCTTCTATTCTTGGTGATGCTATGGCGCAACAACCAACATTTTTTACTTTATTTACTGGATTAAACGATGTTTTAGGTTATTCTACATCCGGAGCAGATGATTCAACTTCATCATTAACCCCTGTAAATGGAGCTCCTGGAGTTGGCTTTGATGGAACTCTAGCCGCTTTAGTTTCTACTTTAACTTCAGGAGGCGCTAAGGGATTATTAATTAATGTGCCTAAATTATACAATTTCCCATTTTTCACTACTGTTCCTCATAATCCAGTTCCTTTAAAAGCTTCTACTGCAGGCGCTGTTAATGCTGCTTATGCACCATATAACGGTGGTTTACAAGCGGCTTACCAGGCCCTACAGGGCACAGGCCTTTTAAGCGCTGATGAAGTGGCAAAAAGAACCATATCTTTTTCAGCGGGTGCAAACGCCGTAGTGATTGTAGATGAGTCTCTGACTGATTTAGGAGCTATTAATCCAGCTTTTGCGGGGTTGCCTAAATATAGACAGGCTACAGCAGAAGATTACATACTACTTCCTGCATCTGCTTTTATAGGTACCTTAGCGGTGCCAGGAAACCCACTTACTGCAAATGGTGTGGCAGTTCCTTTAGCAGATAAATGGGTGTTAACCCCAGAAGAACAATTGAAAATATCTAATACTATAGATGGTTATAATGCTTTAATTAAAGGAGCTGCAGATTCAGCTGGATTAGCTTATGTAGACGCAGACAATTATTATAACATTGTTAGAACTCAAGGTTTAACAGATGGAAAATTTAAATTAACTAATAGTTTGGTTACGGGAGGTTTCTTTTCTTTAGATGGTGTTCACCCTACAGCAAGAGCATACGCTCTATTTACTAATATTCTGATGAAGACTTTAGACGCTAAATTTGGCTCTAATTTTGAAGCTTCTGGTAACTTATTAGATATAGGAGATTATCCTACGAATTTTAGCCCTGCAATGCAGTAAAAAAGTGCTTCATAAAAATATAAATCCCCCTATTTTCTTTTACCAGAAAATAGGGGGATTTTGCTTTTTAAAAAAAGTCGTATTTGCCGTTTTTAATTCCCAGAGAAAGGCTTATATTTGCACCCTAAAATCAGAACAAATAGTGTGCTGATTTTAAACAAAGTATGTAAATCTTTATAAACAATAAAACAATGGCTCAAGGTAACGCTAAAGTTTCACAAATTATTGGCCCTGTAGTAGATGTAGAATTTAACGCAGGAACTGCACTTCCTAAAATTTACGACTCCTTAGAAATTAAAAAGGCAGACGGAACTATTTTAGTGTTAGAAGTTCAATCTCATGTGGGAGAGAATACAGTTCGTACAATATCTATGGATTCTACAGATGGTTTAAGTAGGGGAACTGAGGTTTCAGCTACGGGTAGTGCCATTCAAATGCCTGTTGGAGAAGATGTTTACGGACGTCTTTTTAATGTGATTGGAGACGCAATTGATGGTTTGGGTAATTTACCTAAAGCCGGAAAAGACGGTTTGCCAATACACAGACAAGCGCCAAGATTTGAGGATCTTTCTACAGCTACAGAGGTGTTGTTTACAGGAATTAAAGTAATTGACCTTATTGAGCCTTACGCAAAAGGAGGTAAAATTGGATTATTCGGTGGTGCCGGTGTAGGTAAAACAGTATTGATTCAGGAGTTAATTAACAACATTGCCAAAGGACACGGTGGTTTATCAGTGTTTGCGGGCGTTGGAGAACGCACAAGAGAAGGAAATGATTTGTTAAGAGAGATGCTAGAGTCTGGTATTATCAAATACGGAGATGACTTCTTGCACTCTATGGAAGAAGGTGGTTGGGATCTTACAAAAGTAGATAAGTCTGCTATGAAAGAATCTAAAGCAACCTTTGTATTTGGTCAAATGAATGAGCCTCCTGGAGCCCGTGCTCGTGTAGCACTTTCTGGATTGACTATTGCGGAGTATTTCCGTGATGGTGCCGGAGAGGGACAAGGGAAAGACGTACTGTTTTTCGTAGATAATATTTTCCGTTTTACTCAAGCAGGATCTGAGGTGTCTGCATTATTAGGTCGTATGCCTTCTGCAGTAGGATACCAACCAACATTGGCTACAGAGATGGGTGCCATGCAAGAGCGTATTACCTCTACTAAGAGAGGTTCTATTACTTCTGTTCAGGCCGTTTATGTACCTGCAGATGATTTAACGGATCCAGCACCAGCAACTACCTTTGCTCACTTAGATGCTACTACTGTATTGTCTCGTAAGATTGCAGAGTTAGGAATTTATCCTGCAGTTGATCCATTGGATTCTACGTCAAGAATCTTAACAGCTGAAATTTTAGGTAAAGACCATTACGGTTGTGCACAAAGGGTAAAAGAATTGTTACAACGTTACAAAGAATTACAAGACATTATTGCCATTTTAGGGATGGAAGAATTGTCTGAAGAAGATAAATTGGCTGTAGGAAGAGCGAGAAGGGTGCAACGTTTCTTATCTCAGCCTTTCCACGTAGCAGAACAGTTTACAGGAATCCCAGGCGTATTGGTAGACATTAAGGAAACTATTAAAGGATTTAATATGATTATGGATGGTGCATTAGATCACTTACCAGAATCTGCCTTTAACTTAAAAGGAACTATCGAAGAAGCTATTGAAGCTGGAGAAAAAATGTTGGCAGAAGCTTAATATAGCCTTTAACTTAAATAATTACTATGTATTTAGAAATTGTATCTCCAGAAGCCACCTTATATGCAGGAGAAATTACAGCGGTAAGCGCTCCTGGTTTAGACGGTTCTTTTCAGATATTAAGTGCCCATGCTCCTTTAGTAGCTTCATTGCAGGCCGGTGAACTTAAAATACAAGGTGTTTCTGAATTAATTGAAGCCCATGCGGCTAAGTTTTCTGCATTGGAAAAAGGGGTATATACCCTTTCAGTAAACAGTGGGACTTTAGAGGTTAAAAACAACAAAATCATAGTCTTAGCAGACTAATTCAATGATATTACTATCAAAAGCTGCTATTTAAATAGCAGCTTTTTTTGTTTTAATACGACAATTACCAAATCCTATTTTTTTAAATATTTGCAGAGTATTATGTTTAATTTTTGTTTAGTATAACTCAAAAGATCATGAAAAGTATCCTTAAAACACTTTGTTTTTTAGCCTTTAGTTTCGTGTCTCAAACGGTCTTTTCTCAAGATTCAATAGTGACTCAAAACCTTAAAGAAGTAGTGGTGCGTAGCGGAAGAATTGACCTTCCTTTGTCTGAAAATTCTAGAACCTTGATTATTGTTGGTGCCCAAGAAATTAAAAATGCTGCAGCCACTAATTTAGTAGACTTACTTCAGTCAGTGGCAGGTTTAGACATTAGAAGAAGAGGCGCAGGAGGCCAGCAAGCAGATTTATATATTAGGGGAGGTAGTTTTGACCAGACCCTTTTATTAATAGACGGTATAAAAGTAGACGACCCACAAACAGGACACCACACCCTTAATATGGCATTACCAATAGAGCTTATAGCGCGTATTGAAATAGTCAAAGGTCCTTCTGCACGTATATTTGGTCAAAACGCTTTTACAGGTGCTATTAATATAGTCACTAAGAAGGATTTAGGCGCACAAGGCATTGCTAGATTGAGTGTGGGATCTTTTAATCAGTTTCAAGGGGCTGTAAGCACCCAATTAAAGCAGGAGAATAGTGATCAGATCTTACATTTTTCTAGAAACACCTCTCAAGGATATCGGTATAATACAGATTTTAAAAACAACAATTTCTTTGCTAAAAGCACCTTTAATAAGGCCCAACAGCCCATAGTGCTTATGGGAACTTTTTTGGACCGGTCTTTTGGCGCCAATGGTTTTTATGCTACACCTAGCGCTGTAGATCAGTTTGAACGTACTCAGGCCAGTTTGGTTTCTGTGCAGACCTCCATTGCGTCTGAGCATTGGGTAGTGACCCCAAGTGTGTACTGGAAGCGCAACCAAGATTTATACATCTATATAAGAAACAATCCTGGGGTTTATAGAAATCTGCATCTCTCAAACAAAGTAGGTGGGGCTTTAATGGCTAGAAATTTCAATGTTCTTGGAACCTCAGGCTTTGGATTGGAAGTGGCTCAGGTGAGTATAAGAAGTAATAATTTAGGCAATAGAGACAGGTTTCAGGCCAATGGTTTTGTAGAACATCGCTTTTCTTTTTTAGAAGATAAATTAGATGTGACTCCTGGAGTGGCTTTGAATTATTTTTCAGATTTTAAGTTTCATGCATTTCCTGGAATTGACTTTGGATACCGAGTAAGCAATGATTTTAAGACCTATGCCAATTTTGGGTACACTTATAGAATTCCTACCTATACAGATTTATTTTATGCAGATAGGACCACTATTGGAAACGAAAATTTAACCCCTGAAGAGGCCCTTTCTTGGGAGTTGGGTGTTGCGTATAACCGAGATGATTTTACGGTCCAAAGTGCCTTTTTTAGAAGGGATACAGACAATTTAATTGACTATGTAAAGTTTGACGAGACAGCCCTTTGGGAGGCCCAAAATTTTGCTGCCTTGGCCACCTCTGGGGTGGAGATAAACTTGACCCAAAAATTCACCCTTTTTGGTCTTGATCAAACAATGTCAATGGGCTACACTTTCATAGACGACGCCATTAAAGACACACAAGTGCCTTTTTCTAGATATGCGATTAATTCTTTAAAGCATCAGCTAACAGCGAACACCCAACTAAAATTGGCGAAGCAATGGCCCCTGTCATTGTCCTATAGGTATATGGAAAGGACCAATGGGACTAGTTATCAGGTGTTAGACGCTGCCTTGCGTTATGAGACACCAAAGATTACTTGGTCATTAGTGGGAAATAATATTTTAGACGCTAAGTTTTCTGAAACCAATCTAGTGCCTGCACCAGGGGCTAATGTGTTGTTTTCTATGACGTATCAATACTAGTTTTTAAATAAGCGTCACAAACTTATTGGCAAAGTAAATTGGTCTAAGGCTGTTTATTTAGAGAAAGGTAATATCTGGTACAACTGGGCTTTTCCTATGAGGGTGTCTTTGGTATAACGTTGGCTCATTTTTTTTATAAACTGGGTCTCCAGAACGCCCCCTACCTTTAAAAATACTGTTTTTGTGATCTATAACAATCACTGCTGGCTTTAGGGAATCTAAAATATAGCTCAATTCTTCTTGAGCTGTTTTTCTCTTGTTGTAATATGGAAAGAGATGGTTTCTGAATAAATTACTAGGATGGGTCACAGCCATAGTGGGGGGTCTTTTGTCTAGTATCCAATACCCAATATGGTATTCTAAAAATAAGATATTGTCTAAAGGGCGTTGCTTTTTCTTTAAATAAGCAGGTACTTCAATACCCTCCCCATTGTAATAGGTTCCATGTACTTGTTTGTTTTTGTAAATAGCCCCGTATTCTTTATAGGACTCAAAAGGGAGAAGTACGCAAAAAATAACAAATAAACCAATCGCTTTTTTTGAAGACAAATACCGTTCAAAACCCAACCAAGCGCAGAGTATAAAAATAAGTGGATAACATTGTAATAAATAATGTCCATTGACTTTCCCTGCCATTATAAAGGAGCCTAACATGCCAATTGTACTCAAAAGTACCAGGGGATAGTTGGTCTTATCGGATTTTTTGTTTTGGGGTTTTTGGAGGCTTTTGACCAGTAGAAAAGTTAAAACTCCAACAATTGGAAGCAATAGAAAGGCTGTGTTCCAATGGAATACTGCATAGGCTCTAGGGGCTAGAAACACCGCTTTCCACCATTCTTGAAATGCGTTTTCTCTAAGGTATGGAACAGCTGTGACACCTATTCCGATTAGTACGCCTAGTCCGGAGCTAAAGGATGTTATTAGGGTATTTTTGATGCCTTTCGCTAATAAAAACTTTAGCGAAATGTAAGCTGCACACAGTAAAATAGGATAGGCTAAATTGAGTTTAGACATGGCGCTGAGGCCAAAGAAAAAGCCTCCAAGGCCCCAAAGCACCCATTTTTTGTGAGTTAATTCTTTGTAGGCATAACCCCATACCACTAATCCCCCCATATAAAAAAACATGGATATATGTTCAGACATGACCCCTTGAACACTGCCAAACAGGCTGGAAAAATACAGGGACAGTAATGCTAAAATGAATGCCTTCTTTTCAGAATTATTGTTGTTGCGAAGAAAAGCATATACCATAAAAGAGGTGGCGCTAACAATAAACACACCGCCCATTCTAATCCACCAAAGGGACTTCCCAAAGACTGTTATCATTAGGCCAAAATAGCCAAATGTGAGGGGAGGCTTAAGATCCCATAGGGTAAGATAGGGCAGGTAGCCGTCTGCCCATGCTTGTCCCATCAAAATAAAAGTACTTTCGTCCTTGTCTATATAGTCTCTGAAAAAAAAAGGAAACCTGATCGTAAAAGCCACTATAAAGAGCGCTAGAAAAACCAAAAAGGCTTTTGATTTTTTATTGTCTTTAGTGATTTTATAAAGGTGGGACATTTAAATATCTAAATAGTAGCCGTTAGTTTATAGAGAGTGACTTGGATTCCTTATGGCGGGTTTGATTTGGGCTTAGGTGTCTGTTTCGCTAAAAGGCAATTCTTTAATTTTATCGTAAATTAAGTGAGACTCCCAGCCCCTATAAAACAGGTACTGCATGAGTTTTCTTTTCTGTATTTCCAGGGAACTTTCTCTTAAAGAAAGTCCTTTTTTATAAGCCAATTCGTTAAATGTACTTAAATATTCTCCGGGGTGGATCTCTTTCAGTGCTTTCTTAATACAGTATTCAGAGATATTTCGCTGTTTCAATTCTGAAACTATTTTCGATTTCCCCCACTTCTTAATCCTAAATTTTCCTCTGGCAAATGCCTCTGAAAACCGGAGTTCGTTTAGAAAATTATTTGTGATTAATTCGCTAATAATTTGATCTATAGCAGCTGGTATCATACCCATCTCCCTAAGCTTGTCGTTTACTTCTTTATGACAACGTTCTTGATAGGCACAATAACGCGCTATCTTTTTTTTCGCTTCGTCTAGAGTATAGCTGGGATTCATGCAAGAATTTTGAATTTTAAAGGTACGCAAAACCTTAAAAAAAAGGCAAAAAAAAAGCGGTCCGTTAGGACCGCTTTTTTTAATATATAGTTTTTCCGTCGTTGTTTTTAAAACGGTACTCTAGATACTGATAGGCATCTCGAGGTTGAATTTTTACCCATTTTTTGTATTCCAAAAACCATTTTTGTCTAATGGAAGGAATGCCTTGGGAAAGGTAAGCTGCAATGAAAGGATGTACATTTAAGGTTACTTTGTGGTCCTTAGAAGGGCCTACAAAAAGTTTCTGTAAATCTGCTGTAATTTTATCCAGCAAAACAATAGGCGCTTCTACTTCCTTACCTGTAATGGTCGGTAGTGGCTCAGTTGTCTTAATATTCATTTCGGGTCTTACCCTTTGTCTTGTAATTTGTATGAGTCCGAATTTACTAGGAGGCAAAATCTTGTGTTTTGCTCTGTCTTCCTTCATTTCTTCACTCAGGTGATCGAACAATTTTTTTCGATGATCTCCTTTGGCCATATCAATGAAATCTACCACAATAATACCACCCATATCTCTCAGGCGTAATTGCCTGGCTATTTCTGTGGCAGCGGATAGATTTACATCTAGCGCAGTGTCCTCTTGATTTTTAGCTTTATTGGAACGGTTTCCACTGTTCACATCTATTACGTGAAGTGCTTCCGTGTGTTCAATCACTAAATAGGCTCCTTTACTCATTGTAGCCGTTTTACCAAATGATGTTTTTATTTGGCGTTCAATACCAAATTTTTCAAAAATTGGCTCAGTGGCTTCATACAATTTTACAATGGATTCTTTTTCTGGTGCAATTTCCTGCACATAATCTTTTACCTGCGTATACAAAGTTTCGTCATCTACGTGTATTCCAGAGAAGCTGTCATTAAAGACGTCTCTTAATATGGATGAGGCTCTGTTGAGCTCAACCAATACCTTTGATGGATGTGGTGCTTTGTGCAGTTTTTTACACATTACTGTCCATTTGTTCAGTAAGTTCTGTAAATCTCTATCTAATTCTGCTACTTTTTTGCCTTCTGCAACGGTGCGAATGATTACCCCAAATCCTTTTGGTTTAATACTTTTCACAAGTCTTTTTAAGCGGTCTTTTTCTTCTTTGCTCTCTATCTTTTGTGAGACAGATACGCGATCAGAGAAAGGAACCATCACTAAGTATCGTCCAGCAATGGACAATTCAGAGCTAATACGTGGTCCTTTGGTTGAGATGGGTTCTTTTACAATTTGAACTAGAATAGATTGATTGGCTTTAATGGCGTCATTAATAGTTCCATCTTTATCTATATCTGGTTCAAAGGCTACATTTTTCAAAGAGAAATCGCGCATTTTTCCTGTGCTAGCTCTTTTGATAAATTTTAGCATTGTTGACAATTGTGGTCCTAAATCGTGGTAATGTAAAAAGGCATCTTTTTCATAGCCAACATTTACAAAAGCCGCGTTTAATCCCGAAATAGGTTTTCTTACTTTGGCAATAAAAATATCACCAACAGAAAACTTATTATTGTCTTCTTCTTTGCTTAACTCAGTGAGTTTTCCATCTTTTAACAAGGCAAAATCAACAGTAGTGGAATTAGATCTAATGATTAATTCTCTTTTTACCATGATTTGTATATTGACACTTCAACGAATTGAAGTGTGTTAAAATTTATTGTTTAGACGGTTAAATACCCGCCAACCCCTTTGTTTTTAGGGTTAATGTCAATGAACGTATGAAACAGAAAAAGTAGTTTAAAAACTACTTTTTCTTGTGTCTGTTAGCTCTCCGACGCTTCTTGCGTTTGTGGGTAGCTACCTTATGTCTTTTTCTTTTTTTACCACTAGGCATATGACTGTCCTTTAATTGATTAATATTTTATTTTACGTTTACATTGCTTTTTACACCTTCTACAAATACTTTAGCAGGCTTAAAAGCGGGAATATTATGTGCAGGAATTTTGATAGTAGTATTTTTTGAAATATTTCTACCGGTTTTTTCTGCCCTTGTTTTTATTATAAAGCTTCCAAAGCCTCTAAGGTAAACATTATCTCCAGATTCCAAAGAAGTTTTTACTTCTTCCATAAAAGCTTCTACTGTAGCTTGTATGTCTCCTTTTTCAATACCAAGTTTTTCTGAGATTTTTGTAACGATATCTGCTTTTGTCATGTTGTATGATATATAATCTGTACTATTTTTTTCGGGTTGCAAATATATAAATTAAATTCAATCTTTTATTCTAATGGACTTAATTTTAAGTTAATAAAGGCCTACTTTTGACATTCATCATGCCTTTATGTCCTTTTCTCAGGAAATTATACACTGGTACCAAGCAAATAAGCGATCACTCCCCTGGCGGGAAACTAAAGATCCATACCATATTTGGCTTTCGGAAATTATACTTCAACAAACTAGAGTGGCTCAAGGAACTCCTTATTATGTAAAATTTACCGACGCTTTTCCAACAGTTTTTGATCTTGCTGCTGCTCCTGAAGAGCAGGTTTTAAAACTTTGGCAAGGATTGGGTTACTATTCTAGGGCCAGAAACCTTCATGCAGCTGCTCAATATGTAGTAAATGAATTAAATGGTGTATTTCCTGCAAATTACAAAGCGCTACTTCAATTAAAGGGGGTAGGGGATTATACGGCCAGCGCAATTGCTTCTATTTGTTTTAATTCCCCTGAGGCTGTACTCGACGGGAATGTTTACAGGGTGTTGTCCCGCTATTTTGGCATAGATGTACCCGTTAACACCACAGAGGGTGCTCGCTTGTTTAAAGCGATTGCATTGGATCAATTGGATCTGGCTAATCCATCTGATTACAATCAGGCTATCATGGAATTTGGCGCTTTGCAATGCACGCCTAAGCTTACTGACTGCCCTTCATGCCCTTTACAGTCCACATGTGTGGCTTATCGAACACAAAAAGTCACTGTGTTACCTGTGAAATTACCCAAACAAAAGCCGGTTAAAGTATATCATTATTACTTTGTTTTTGTAGATCCTTTTGGAAATACCCTATATGAAAAAAGGACAGGGAAAGGAATTTGGGAGGGATTGTATCAGTTTCCTTTGGCTACTTTTTCAGCCCCTAGAACAGTAGAAGGGCTTTTGACTTCTATGGAAACAGCTATAGATTTCTCTTTATATGAAAATGCCAAGCACTTTGTGTATCACGACACTTATATTGTTCACAAGCTTACGCATAGGCATATTTACGCTACATTTATTGTCATTGAAACGGCCGTTACTTTAAAAAAAGGTATGCCTTTTGGGTCAATTGATCAATTTCCAACAGCAGTTTTGATTTCAGATTTTATAAATGCATTTAAAAATTCGTATTTTTGATATAATACCACAATAATTATGAGCGGAACACTAAATAAAGTTATGTTAATAGGTCACCTAGGTGACGATGTCAAAATCCATTATTTCGAGGGAGGTAACTGTATAGGTAGGTTTCCTATAGCCACCAACGAAAGCTATACCAACAAGCAGACAGGGGAGAAAGTGACCAATACAGATTGGCATAACATAGTGGTTAGAAATAAAGCCGCTGAGATTTGTGAGAAATACTTGAGTAAGGGAGATAAAGTCTATGTGGAAGGTCGCTTGAAAAACAGGCAGTGGCAAGCAGAAGACGGCACTACTAAATACACCACTGAGGTTCATGTACAAGACTTTACTTTTCTTTCTACTAAGTCAGATGGAAGCATGGTTCAAGGCGCTCAAACCACGAATTCAAGCGCTGCAGATGTAACTGAGTCTAGCCAACAAATGCACGCATCAAATACCCATTCTGATCCTTCAGATGACCTGCCATTTTAATTCATTTAAACTGTAAAGATTGGATCCTGACCCCCTTTTTTTAAGCCATTATTTATTAGCCATTGACCCTTCTTTTTTTTCAATTAAGATTGGTGTTTTACTTTTTTTAATTAGTTGTTCTGCCCTAGTTTCTGGTGCTGAAGTCGCTTTTTTTGGACTTTCCTCAACGGATTTATCGGAATTGGAAAAGGCGTCTAATGCTAAGGCCTCTTTGGTTGTAAAGCTTTTGGATAAACCTAAAAAATTATTAGCGACTATATTAATAGCGAATAATGCCATTAATATTGGTATTGTTTTGCTCTTTAGTAATCTTGGAGCGGTGTTTTTTTCCTCTATTACCTATCGTTTGTTTGGTTTTATTTCTTTGAAATTTTTAACCGAAGTGGTGTTGGTGACTTTTTTGATCTTACTCTTTGGGGAGATTCTTCCAAAGGTATATGCCAATAGAAATAGACGTTCTTTTGCGCAATTAATGGCGGTACCTTTAAAAGTGATAGATGTCCTCTTTACTCCTTTGAGTATGCCAATGAGATGGATTAGTATTAGTTTACATGAAAAGTTGGGTAAGCAAAAATCTACCCTAAGTATAGACCACCTTTCACAGGCGTTGGAATTAACCTCTGAAGGAGACACTACCAAAGAGGAGCAGAAAATTCTAGAGGGTATTGTGTCTTTTGGAAACACTGACACAAAGCAAGTCATGCGACCAAGGATAGATATTTTTGCCTTGTCAGACCACCTGAAATTTGGCGAGGTCTTAGAATCTATTACCAGTCAGGGATATTCAAGAATTCCCGTATACAAAGACCATATGGATCAAATTATTGGTGTATTGTATGTCAAAGATTTGTTGCCCTACATAGACCGAAAAACCTTTAATTGGAACACCTTAGTCAGGCCTACTTACTTTGTGCCTGAAAATAAAAAACTGGATAACTTATTGCTGGAATTTCAAGAGAAGAAAATGCATTTGGCTGTTGTGGTAGATGAGTTTGGAGGGACTTCAGGGATTGTTACTTTGGAAGATATTATTGAAGAAATAGTAGGTGATATTAGCGATGAGTTTGACGACGAAGATTTAATATACTCTAAATTAGATGCTTATAATTTTGTTTTTGAGGGCAAAACAACCTTAAAAGATTTTTATAGGGTCACAAAAATTGAAGATGACGCGCTTTTTGAAGACCATAAAGGAGAGTCTGAAACAATCGCCGGATTTGTATTAGAGATTGCCCAAGGGTTTCCAAAAAGAGGGGCTAAAATTGTGTTTAACGACTACGTTTTTAATGTAGAGCATTTGGATAAAAAAAGGCTGCGTCAAATTAAAGTGACACTGCCCCAAAAAGAGGTCTAAAAAATTAATTGTTGTGAGGGGTTTTTATAGCGGTTTGGGTCTGTTTGTGGCGTTTATTATAACGTCTTGCAATTCCACGCCTACATATCCCAAGCCCAAGGCCTTTTTGGCCCTTTCTTATCAAAAGGCCAACTACCGCTTGTTTGAAAACGAATATTACACTTTACCTGTCCCAAAAAGGGCGCAGGTCTTAAATAAGACGTCAAAGAGCATTGAGTTGTTTTACCCTGAATTAAATGCGAGTCTGTATATTAATTACGTGCCAGTGACCCTTTCTTTGGATGAAATGGTTCACGGAATTGAAAAGAAACTCTCCGAGCACCAAACAAAAGCCACCGCTATTGTGGCTTATCCTTATGAAGAAGATGGTGGCTCAAAGGCTGGTGTACTTTATGAAATTAAAGGCAATGCGGCCTCTTCAGCTCAGTTTTATGTTACAGACAAGGAGAAGCATTTTTTAAATGGGGCTTTGTATTTTAATATTAAGCCAAATTACGACTCTATCTATCCAGCAGCCCAATATATCATAGAGGATTTAAGGGAAATGATTTCTCAGGTGTCGTGGAAGACTCCATAGAAGACGTGTAGTCTTCATAAAGCAACAAGGTCAAAATAGAAGATGTGTGGTCTTCATTAAGGCAACAAGGTCAAAGGCGCGTCTGAATTTGAACCACCACTAGTTTAATTTATTGGTTTGAAAGTTGCTCAGCATATTGGATGCTGCCAATGATAGCGGCTTCCATTTCCTTTACTTTTATAGCCTCTTGCTCAAGTATGGATTTCTTTTCAGCGTTTAAAGCTTTGCCTTTTGAGATTTCGTCTGCCGTGAAATTACCCCCAAAATCTTTCATCCATGTCATCATTTTTTTATGGGCTTTCTGCAGGCTGTCTAAACCCGTGGAAAGCGCGACTATTTTTAAATCAATTTCTGCTGTAGGTGCCGCTTCCAAAAGACTGTCTTTTTGCTGATTGAGTAACTTAACTAATTTACCAATGGTACCCATTTTAGGCATTACTGCGTCATGTACATCCATAACTTCTTTCATAAGTGAAGGCGCTTCTTTTTTAGCGTCAGATTTACAAGCCTGCAATCCAATTAAAACAAGGGCAAAAAGGACTATTTTTTTTATCATTAGAAATGGGTGTTATATGGGTTTCACAAAGGTAAAAAAAAACAGCGCCCGTAGGGCGCTGTTTTAATATTCAATTTCATATTGAAGGGTATTCCCTTTTAGTTAAAATCTTCAGCGGTTACACCACTATTCACTTCAACTTTATCTATGTTAAACTCTATTAATTGTGGCCCCATCATTTGTCCGAGATAAAATGGAAACATAATTCCTGAGGCTTCTTTGTAGTTTCCAAATTTCATGGTACTTTCAATGGTCTGTCCCATCATTTCTGTGGTGGTAACCTCCTGAACTTTTTGACCGCTGGCTACATTGTAAAAAGCAACTCTGTTGCCAGACACTTTTACTTTGTAAGCATTTTCACCATCTATTTTTTCAATCCCTTCTAGTGAAATTACTTCTGGATCTAAGTGAAGCTCGTAAAAAGGTTGTGCTTCATCTTTAATCATGGCCGCTTGCTGTGGATTAAAGTCCATTTTTTGTCCTTGCATCATGGCATAACCATTCTCTCCATTAAATACTTGTTTGCTCATTGACCTACCCATCATTTCAATGTTTTGCATGAATTGGTTGTCAGAGGTCCTGACTAATTGAAAGTTTAATGCCATACCTTGAACTTCACCTGAAGCAAAAATAGCGACTGTTTTTACCTTTTCTAAAACGGTCCTTCCTCCAATAGCATCTAAATATAGATCAATAACGCTTTGCGCAGTTACCCCTGCTGGAAGCTCCATTTTGTATTCAGGTTTTTCTACTTGGTCTGCATTTGTGTTGAAATACTTTACAGGAAGTTTTTTTCCTTGGAAAGTCATTTTTTCTAAGTTCTCTAGGACCTCTTTGCCCTTTCCTGTTACGACTACTTGGGTATTTTCTGTGCTAAAATACTTTCCAGCTGCTTGTTGTACATCTGCTATAGTAATGGCGTTAATGCGCTCTAAGTAGGTTTTGTAAAAGTCTTTTGATAAGCCTTCTGTTTCAATATTTAGTGCGTAGTTAGCAATTGTACTAGGTCTTTCTAAGGCCATTACAAAATTACCTACGTAAGTTGCTTTTGCGGCATCTAACTCTTTTTGAGTTACAGGCTCAGATGTGATTTTTTGAATCTCTTCTAAAATTTGTACTGCAGCTGAATCAGTCACAGCATTTCTAACACTGGCATATGCTCTAAATCTTGAAGGCACATATTTACTGTTTCCAATACTTGAGTACGATCCGTATGTGTAGGCTTTGTCTTCTCTTAAATTTTGAAACAATCTAGCAGAACCACCGCCACCTAAAATTCTGTTGGCCATTAAAGTGGGCAGATAGTCAGGATCTTTCATCTGAAGTTTAACCACATTCTGAACACTTACCTCAGACTGAACAGCATTAGGCATGTCAATAAAGTTAATTGTCGCTTGTGAGGCAGTTACTGGATTTTTCCAATTGGTCAATACTTGAGCGCCTTTCTCCCATGAATTAAAATGCTTCTTAACTAACTTTTTTACGGCTTTTGTGTCTACATCTCCAATGATCACCAAATAAGCATTGTTTGGATTAAAGTAAGTTTGATAGAATTTTTTAGCATCTTCTAGACTCACTTTATTTACTGTTTCTTCAGTAGCAAACTCTCCATAAGGATGCTCTTTTCCGTAAGCAATGGCACTTTGAACCCTTCCAGCCATTGCAGAAACATCTTTTTCTTGAGATTTTAAGCCAGTGAGTAGTTTTTCCTTTTCTTTTGAAACTCCTCTTCAGTAAAATTAGGGTTAATGGCAGCGTCTGCCATAAGTTCTAATATTCTAGGAAAGTATTTAGACAAGGAACTGGCAAAAGCAGAAGACGCGCCAAAATTTAAACTAGCGCCTAAAAAATCTACTTCTTCGATAAATGCATCCTTGGATATATTGGTGCTTCCATTACCCAATAATCCAGCGGCTAAACTTGAAACACCTGCTTTTTCTCCTTCTAAACTCGGTGGATTGTCTATACTTAATTGAATAGAGACCCTAGGTAATTTGTGGTTTTCTACCACCATCACTGTCAAGCCATTTTTAAGTTCAAAACGGATGGGTTCCTCTAAATTGATCGTTGGGGCTGGTCCAGCCTCGGGCATAGTACTTCTATCTATTTGTGCGTAAAGGCTCACGGTTGTAAGCGCAATGACTAAACTCAGTATAATTTTTTTCATAACTATTTAGTTTCTTCTTTAGGGGTAGGTAGGTAATCAATCACAACTCTTTGGCTAGGCTTTAAATAAGCTTCTGCCACTTGTTGAATTTCTTCTCGGGTAACAGATCTGTAAATATCTATTTCTTTGTTGATTAAAGAGGTGTCTCCGTAAAGCATGAAGTTTCTTGCCAAAGAGTTGGCAATACCCTCTACACTTGAGTTTGAGTTTACGAATTGGTTTTCGAATTTATTTTGAAGCTTTTGGTAATCACTTTCTGAGATAAGACCAGATCTTACAGCAGAAATTTCTGCTTCCATCTCACCCACTAAGGTCTCTAAGCTCACCTCTCCAAGGGGCAAACCAAAAACAAGGTACATGCCGTAGTCTTCTTGGCCTACATTAAAGGCGCCTACTTGAAGTGCTTGTTTGTTGTCATCTACCATTTTCTTGTATAGTTTAGAACTTTTTCCGTCGCTTAAATAAGATGAGATCATGTCCAAAACATAGGCCTCTCTTGTGGCAAAACCTGGTGTTCTATAAGCCACCACAGCAGCTGGAATTTGAATGTTGTTGTCAAAAGCTTGGGCCTTAATCTCTTCGGTGATTGGCGCCTCTTTAGGGTAGTTTCTTACGACTTCTTTTCCAGATGGAATAGGGCCAAAATAATCCTGAATCATAGTTTTTGTTTTGGCTATATCTATATCTCCAGCTACAACAAGAACGGCATTATTAGGTCCGTAATAGGTATTTTTGTAGTCAATAAATTCTTCTAAAGTAGCGGCATCTAAATCTTCCATGTATCCAATATTTGGATCTTTGTAAGGATGCACTTTAAATAAGTTCTCACCCACTACATTGAGTAAGTTTCCATAAGGTGAATTGTCTACCCTTAAGCGTTTCTCCTCTTTGACTACTTCATTTTGAGTGTCTACACCCACCTGGTCAATGACCGGATGAAGCATTCTTTCTGACTCCAGCCAAAGCCCTAATTCTAAATTATTTGAAGGAAACACTTCGTAATAATAGGTCCTGTCTTGAGAGGTGTTTGCATTATTTTTCCCTCCTTTGGAAGAGACAATGTCAAACCACTCTCCTCTTTTAATATTCTCAGTTCCCTCAAACAATAGGTGTTCAAAAAAATGGGCAAAGCCAGTACGGCCCTCGCTTCTGTCTTTACCACCTACATGATACATGACAGATGTGGTTACTACAGGGGCACCATTGTCTTGATGTAAAATAACGTGAAGGCCATTGTCAAGGTCGTACTCTTCATACGCTACCTCTTGTCCTTGTACTGTAAAGGCCAGCAATCCCAGGCATAGCCCAACTAAATGATTCTTTTTCATGCTTCTTTATATTTATATTTAATTGTAGGTATATTAAAACCTAAAAATGTTACACTAATATAGGTCAAAATGGTATTTAAAGTCAAATCTCTCTAACTAATTAAGACAATCCGTATATTTTTATCGATAATCAGTTAAATAAGTTGGTGATCTTTAGCTTGTTTTCTTTAAAAAAAGGATTTGCATATCAAATGATAAATCGTATATTTGCACCCGCCTAAACTTATTTAGGCCTTAATTAACTAATAAACATTAGCTATGTACGCAATTGTAGAGATAGCAGGGCAGCAATTTAAAGTTGCAAAAGACCAGAAGGTTTTTGTTAACCGTTTGCCAGAAGCAGAAGGAGAGAAGGTTCAATTCTCTAACGTGATGCTTTTAGAAGACGGAAAAAACATTACCATTGGCGCCCCAGCTATAGAAGGAGCCGCAGTAGAGGCCAAAGTAATTAAACATCTTAAAGGAGACAAGGTGATTGTTTTCAAAAAGAAAAGAAGAAAAGGGTATCGTGTTAAAAATGGACACAGACAATACCTTTCAGAAATTGTGATAGAGGGTATTACTGCCTCTGGAGCTAAAAAAGCTGCTCCAAAAGCCGCTGCTAAGCCAGCTGCTGCTAAGCCTGCTGCTGTAAAAGCAGAAGCGCCTGCAAAAGCTGCCCCAAAAACTAAGGAAGATTTGTCTTCTAAAACTGTTGCTGAGTTAAAAGACATGGCAAAAGCTAAGGGAATTGAAGGAATTTCAGCAATGAAGAAAGCAGAATTAATCGCTGCTTTAAGCTAAATAATAAAGTTAAAAATAGATAGATCATGGCACATAAAAAAGGTGTAGGTAGTTCTAAAAACGGTAGAGAATCAGAGTCAAAACGTTTAGGTGTTAAGATTTTTGGTGGCCAAGCTGCTATTGCAGGGAACATCATCGTGAGACAACGTGGAACAAGACACAATCCAGGTGAAAATGTATATGCTGGTAAAGACCACACATTACATGCAAGAGTAGACGGATTAGTGAAATTCACAAAAAAGGTAGACGGTAAGTCTTTCGTATCAATTGAGCCATTCGAGGCTTAATGTACCCTTTCATATTATGGTATAAATCCTATGTTGCTTATGCAGCATAGGATTTTTTTATAATCACTTTTCTGATCAGTTTCCTGATCATTAATATCAATACAGAAAAAAACCCGCCATTGGCGGGTTTTTTTCTGCTGTTAAGCGTATAATTTAGTACCTGTAATACTCGGGTTTGAAAGGTCCTTGAACAGTAACACCTATATAATCTGCTTGTTCTTCATTAAGTGTTTCTAACTCCACACCCAATCTAGACAGGTGCAATGCAGCTACTTTTTCATCCAAGTGCTTCGGAAGCATATACACATTGTTTTCATATGCGTTAGAATTGGTCCAAAGCTCTATTTGTGCCAATGTTTGGTTGGTAAATGAGTTACTCATCACAAAACTAGGGTGTCCAGTGGCACAACCCAGGTTTACCAATCTTCCTTCTGCCAGTACAATGACGTTTTTACCATTAATGGTGTACATATCTACTTGGGGCTTAATCTCTTCTTTTGTGTTTCCGTGGTTTTTATTGAGCCAACCCATGTCTATTTCATTGTCAAAATGACCAATATTACAAACAATGGCTTTGTCTTTTAAAGCTTCAAAGTGCTCTGCACGAATAATGTCTTTGTTTCCAGTAGTAGTGATTACTATGTCTGCATTTCCAATAACAGAAGCCATTTTCTTCACTTCAAAACCATCCATAGCAGCTTGAAGCGCACATATAGGGTCAATTTCAGTCACAGTAACTATTGAACCAGCCCCTTTAAAAGAAGCGGCTGTACCTTTTCCAACGTCTCCGTATCCTGCTACTACGACTCTTTTTCCAGCAAGCATGGTATCTGTGGCACGTCTAATGGCATCTACTGCAGATTCTCTACATCCGTATTTGTTGTCGAACTTAGATTTGGTGACAGAGTCATTTACGTTAATAGCTGGCATGGGCAAAGTTCCCTTTTTAACTCTTTCGTATAATCTGTGCACCCCTGTGGTGGTTTCTTCTGAGAGTCCCTTTATAGCATCTGCTAAGGCAGGGAATTGGTCTAAGACCATATTGGTTAAATCACCACCGTCGTCTAAGATCATATTGAGCGGGCTGCGCTCTTCACCAAAGAAAAGGGTTTGTTCAATACACCAATCGAACTCTTGTTCGTTCATTCCTTTCCAGGCGTAAACCGCTATTCCAGCAGCGGCAATAGCTGCTGCAGCATGGTCTTGGGTAGAGAATATATTACAAGAACTCCATGTGACTTCTGCCCCTAAGGCTACCAATGTTTCAATAAGCACGGCTGTTTGTATGGTCATGTGTAAACAACCCGCAATTCTAGATCCTTTTAAAGGTTGAGAAGGTCCGTACTCTTCTCTCAAAGCCATTAGTCCAGGCATTTCTGCTTCTGCTAAGGTAATTTCTTTACGGCCCCAGTTGGCTAATCCAATATCTTTTACCTTAAAAGGTACATAGGGTAGGGGATTTGCACTCATAGTCTTTTTTTATTTTTACTTTCGTAGTATTATTAAGTTGCAAAGATACAACATAGCTCAGAATTAAATGCCGCTGCAAAAGACAATTCCTATTGGCCATAATGGTTCCGTTTACCTTTGGGATGTAACTGAGCCTGAGCTTTTTCTGTCCCAGGGAATTTCTCTTGCACCCTACAGTGTAAAAAGGTTAGCGCAGATGAAGTCTGAATTACACAGAAGGGCTTATTTAAGTATTAGGCATCTGATGGCGCTTGCAGGTTACACAGATCAGGATCTTTTTTATGACGCAATAGGAAAACCACATTTAAAAGACGGTTCTTATGTGTCTATTTCACACTCTTTTACACAAACGGCACTAGTGATTCACAAAAATATACCAGTTGGTATAGATGTTGAGCTGCAAAGAAAGAAAATTTTGAGAATTGCCCATAAATTCACTCCATTTAATGCCCATACATCAAAAGACATTTTAAACCTCACACATATTTGGGCTGCCAAAGAAACTATATATAAAATGGCCAGTACTCCTGGCTTGAGTTTTCTTAAAGATATCAGTGTTTTTTGGAGGGCTAAAAATACCCTCGGGGGTTGTATTCGCACGGCTCAACAAGACGTCTTTTATGATTTGAATGGCTTTGAAATTGGAGATTTTGGAGGTGTTTGGGGCATGGAAATTGAAAAGGCATCGGCCCGAGAGGGCCAATTAAAAGAGGCTTATGCAACAGCTTTAAAGAAGGCGCAAATTTACTAATGGTTTAAACCAAATATTACTAGAGTGATGGAGCAGGCATTTGAATTTTTTTTTGGAGCGTATTTTGGCGTTTCTCCTTGGTTGGTAGGACTGGAAATGACCGCGGTTTTTTTAGGCGTACTCTCTGTGTGGTTTGCCCACAAGGAGCGCATTTTGGTTTTTCCAACAGGATTCATCAGCACAGGTATTTTTGTGTATATTTTGTGGGTTTATGGATTGCTTGGGGACATGATTATTAACGGTTATTACAGCGCGATGAGTATCTATGGTTGGTGGTTTTGGTGGTATAAAAAAACAGTACAGCATGCGCCTCAAATATCTCGAGTTGCCAGTAATGAATGGCGTAAAGCGGGGTATTTATTTATTGGGGCTATTTTTTTTGTGGTCTGTGTGTACCAATACTTTGGAATGTTCCATGTCTGGACCGCCTACGTAGACACTTTAACCACAGCAATATTTTTTGTGGCCATGTGGCTGATGGCCAAAAAAAAGTGGGAACATTGGCATTTTTGGATTGTAGGGAACCTGATCAGCATACCACTTTATTGGTATAAAGGCCTTACCTTTACCGCCTTTCAATATATACTGTTTACTATTATTGCCGTTCTCGGATACCAATCATGGAAGAAAAATTTAAGCAACAGCCCTCCACACTCGTTAAAGTAGTTCTTTTTGGTCCTGAATCTACGGGTAAAACCACTCTGTCTGAACAATTGGCGAGACATTACAACACGGTTTGGGCACCAGAGTTTGCCAGAGAATATTTACAAGACAAATGGAATGAAGAGCGCAAGACTTGTGAGCCTCATGACCTTTTGCCCATTGCAGCTGGGCAGATTGCCTTAGAAAATAAATTGGCCCAAAAAGCGACAGATTTGTTAATCTGTGATACAGATCTTTTGGAAACCAAAGTATATTCTGAAGCCTATTATATTGGATACTGCGACCCTACACTTGAAAAATACGCATTGGAAAACACCTATGACTTGTATTTTCTAACTTATATTGATGTGCCATGGGAGGCAGACGACCTTAGGGATAAACCCACGGCAAGGGAGGAAATGTTTGCCTATTTTAAAGAAACCCTTGACAAATATAACCGTCCTTATGTCCTTTTAAAAGGTGATAAGAAAACTAGATTGGCTACAGCAGTAGCACATATAGACGCTTTACTTGCTAAAAAATGATTTGGACCACTCAAGATATTCAACAATTTAAGGAGCTCAATATTTCGGTAGATAAGGTTACCGAAGACTTAAAAACATTTAGAAGGGGTCTTTCTAAACAATCTTTAGAGAGAGCGGCCACTATTGGAGATGGCATTTCTGTTTTAAAACCTAGAGCAGCACGTAAATTAGTGCGCTTTTTTGAAGACGCTCAAAATACTACCGAAGTAGTGAAATTTGTACCAGCTTCGGGTGCGGCAACGCGAATGTTTAAGCCTTTACTCTCTTTTCTAGAGGCTAGTGAAGCGAAAGATTTTTCTTTTTCTGCTTACTTAAAATCCCATGTAGAAGTATCTGATTTTATAAAGGAAGCCCATCATTTTCCTTTTCACGACACTGTTTTAAAGCAGCTTCCTGCAGATTTTTCATTTGACGCCCCGGCTTCAGTAATTTTATATCTCAAGGCATTATTGCAAAGTCCTGGCCTTAACTTAGGCAACAAACCTAAGGCGCTATTGCCTTTTCATAAAAATGAAGGTCAGACGCCCTTGGTCTTGGAGGAACATATTTTAGAGGCTTTGCATTATGCCAAAAGTAAAGGCACAGCGCAATTACATTTTACCATTTCAGAGGGTCATTTAGCCGCTTTTAATGAGGCGATTAAAGAGATTTCAGCTTCAGATAAATTTCGTGATTTGGGGGCATTCAATGTTCAATTCTCCCATCAAAAAACAGAGACAGATACTTTGGTGGTTGGCTTAGATTTGCATCCGCTTAGAGATAATGACGGTCGTTTGGTGTTCCATCCAGCGGGCCATGGCGCTTTGTTGGACAATTTGGCGGCTTTACAAGCTAATGTAATTTTTATCAAAAATGTAGACAATGTATGTGCCCCTCACGGACTAGAAACCTCTTTAGAGTATAAAAAAATATTGGGGGGTAAATTATTACAGGTACAACAACAAATGTTTGCTTACACGGAGGCTTTAGATTCAGAGATTCCCTTAGATGCTACTGATTTGGCTTTTATGGTCACTTTCTTTAAAGAGACCTTTTCTAAAAATCTGCCGGAATACTTTGAAGAAATGGCTTTAGAAGAGCAGCGCACGTTCTTATTGGAATTATTCCACAGGCCTATTCGGGTTTGTGGTATGGTTGAGAACGAGGGTAAGACTGGAGGTGGACCATTTTGGATAAAGGACAGCTTGGGCCAAGAGAGCCTTCAGATTATTGAAGCGTCTCAAGTGGCTGTTAAGGATCCCGAACAATTGGAAATATTTGAAGCGTCTACCCATTTTAATCCGGTAGATATTGTCTGTGGAATTAAAAACTATAAGGGAGAAACTTTTGACCTTACTGCTTTTAATAACCCATCTGCTGCTTTTATTGCTGAAAAGAATCGATTGGGTAAAAGAGTCAAAGTGCTAGAACTTCCAGGACTTTGGAATGGTGGTATGTGGGAATGGAACAGCATTTTTATAGAAGTACCCAAAGAAACCTTTACCCCTGTAAAAACTGTTTTAGACCTCCTTGACCCTGGTCATATGCCAGGCTAGGAGCGTATAGAAAAGCCAAGCGATATTTCTTTAAAAAAAGATTGTGCCCTATGGATTTGCCCCCTATCTTTGCATTGTCTCAAAGGGGTGCGAACTTCATTTATTGAATAAGCTGAGATTATACCCATGGAACCTGGGCGGGTAATGCTGCCAAGGGACTGCTTAAAAGCTATTGTTGTTTTTTATTTGCGCATTTATTTTGTTCAAATAAGTCCAATTCATAAGCTTTAAGCGACCATTTCACTGAATTTTAACCAGAATAACAGCCCCTTTTATTCGTACTAATTTTATTACGAATGAAAATTGTTTTCACTACACTGGCTACTGCACTGCTCACAACAGCAGTCTGGGCCCAAACAAAGCAAACAGACAGTTTGCTCCAAAAAGAAATTGCCTTAAATGAGGTTTTTGTCAGTGCCCTCAGGGCCACAAAAGCCATGGGTGTTTCCTTTTCTAATGTAAAGGCTGAAGATTTTGAGGCTAGAAATTTAGGGCAGGATCTGCCTATTTTGTTACAGTATTTACCTGGAGTGGTAACCACCTCAGATGCTGGAGCTGGAATTGGATACACCGGATTAGGGTGAGGGGTTCAGACGCGACAAGGGTCAATGTAACCATCAATGGAATTCCCTATAACGACCCAGAATCTCAGGGTACTTTTTGGGTGAACCTACCAGATTTTGGCTCTTCTGTCTCTTCTGTACAACTTCAAAGAGGGGTAGGTACTTCTACCAATGGTGCTGGCGCATTTGGGGCCAGTTTAAATATCTCAACCAAAGATGCGGTTCCGGAAGCTTCTGCTCAAATTAGAAGCGCTGTAGGTAGTTTTAATACCTTAAACAACAGTGTTCAATTTAACACAGGTCTTTTAAACAACGATTTTAGCCTTTCAGGAAGGCTGTCTCGTATTGTTTCGGACGGCTATATTGACAGGGCAAGTGCCCGATTGTCTTCTTATTTCTTACAGGGGACCTATCAAAAAGGGAGCACTACTTTAAAAGGACTTTTATTTGGTGGTCATGAAGTTACTTACCAGGCATGGAACGGAATAGACGCACAAACCCTTAATGAAAACAGACGGTTCAATCCTTCTGGAATGTATACGGATGCCAATGGACTCATGCAATTTCATGACAAGGAAGAGGACAACTACAAACAAGACCATGCACAATTACATTGGAATGAAGTATTAGCGGATGGTTGGAACGCCCAATTCGCCCTTCATTTCACCAGAGGCCGAGGTTATTTTGAACAGTATAAGTCCCAAGAAACAGATGGTTCTTACGGAATTGGTTTGCCTTCTGAAACCCCTACGGACCTCATTAGGAGGCGTTGGCTAGACAATAGATTTTATGGTTTTACTACCGCTGTAACCAAGAAAACCAATCAGGGTCAGGTGATTCTTGGAGGTGCTTTAAACAAGTATGAAGGGGCACATTTTGGAGAAGTTATTTGGGCACAGCATATGGGAACGGCTCATATAGGAGACCGCTATTACGACGATTTTTCTACTAAAATAGACGCGAATATTTACTTGAAATGGCAGCAGCAATTTGGCCAAAAATGGACTTCTTTTGTAGACCTCCAGTACAGGGGAGTAGGTTATACAGCCAACGGAGAAGAGACCGGATTAGTAGACGATGAATTTGGTTTTTTTAACCCTAAGATGGGCCTTACTTATCAAGCCAATCCAGCCAACAGTATTTATGTTTCCTATGCTGTGGCGAATAGAGAACCCAATAGAAATGATTACGAAAGCGGCAATCCTAAACCGGAACAACTCAGAGATGTTGAGTTGGGGTGGCGTTATTTATCGCCATCGTTTCAATTAAATACCAACCTGTTTTATATGCGTTATAAAGACCAATTGGTTTTAACAGGGGCTTTAAATGATGTGGGGGCGCCACTAAGGGCCAATGTAGGAGATAGTTATAGGTTGGGAATTGAAATAGACGCTCAAAAGCAAATGTCTAATAAGTGGTTGTGGCAGGCCAATGTGTCTTTTAGCGACCATAGGAATTTAGACTATTTTTTCAATAGAGATGGTGTGCTAACAGATTTAGGGAATACACAAATAGCCTTTTCTCCAAGATTTATTGCAGGACAAATGGTCCAGTACAATATAGATGAGCATTTTGTTTTAAGCATGCTCTACAAGCGGGTTGGTAAGCAGTATATGGGAAACATTGATTCAGCCGCCTCCGTTTTAAAAGGCTACAGCCATACGGATTTAAATGCCCAATACACTTGGAATTTATCGCATACTTTTAAGGAAGTTAGGTTGAATCTTTTGGTGAATAATTTGTTTAATAATCTCTTTGTGAGTAACGGTTATTTTTTCACCTACGACGACGATTTTTCTAACCCAGGGACCATAAGCACGGTAGAAGGTGCTGGATATTACCCCCAGGCAGGAACCAACTTTTTGTTGGGCGCTACCTTTTCTTTTTAAGCAATTTATTTTGGGTTATTTGGCTTCGCCGATGCCTTAATTAAAAACCCTTACTGTGTTTCCGCTGGCCTGCGTTTGGTAGGCCAGCAGATCATAGTTTCGTTCCGTGCTGTTGGCTGGGTTTAGTAACTGCCCTGTGAATAAACTGTAGCTTAAAGCGTCACAGTCACAAATTCCATTTTGACCATCAATAACCAACGTGCTGCAGCTATTTGGGGCATGATTGGCACAGCTGGCTTCAAAAGCGACAAACTGATCAAAGCCAGAATTCATAACAATGATTCCTTTGGTGCCAATACCGCTAGCATCTATATATACTGGGTTGCCTATAATTTTAAGTGGGTTGTATTTGGGTAAGCTTAAATTAAGTTCAATAGAAAAGTTAAGTTCTTGAAGGTAAGGATTCCTTCTTGAATTTTGAGTACTGCAGTTTACCATCAAAGCGCTAAAAAACAGAAGTATAGCAAGGGTTTTTATGGTTTTGACTTTAGACATAACATGCTGTTTTGAATAAAAAATTATGTATCTTTGTTATGATCCTCTACAATAGAGGATTTTTCTATTTAAAACCATGAAGATATGAGTAAAGTATCTTATTATACCGCAGAAGGATTAAAAAAGTTGAAAGACGAATTGAATCAGCTTCGCGACATTGAGCGGCCAAAGGCTTCACAAGCTATTGCAGAAGCCAGAGATAAAGGAGATTTGTCTGAAAATGCTGAATACGACGCGGCTAAAGAAGCCCAAGGGCTCTTGGAGCTTAAAATAGCTAAGATGGAAGGAATTTTGGCTGGGGCAAGACTTATAGATGAGTCACAACTAGATAATTCTAAGGTCTTAGTGCTTTCTACAGTGAAATTGAAAAACACCCAGAATGGGATGCAAATGTCTTACACCCTAGTGGCTGAAAGTGAAGCAGATCTCAAGTCAGGAAAAATCTCAGTAAACTCTCCTATAGGACAAGGTTTATTGGGGAAGAAAGTAGGAGACATTGCTGAAATTAAAGTACCCAATGGAACTATGGGCTTTGAGATTGTAGCCATTACTCGTTCTTAGATTTAGGACAGGTCATAAGGGTCTATCAATACAGGCAAAATACTTTTTTCCTATTTTATTTGACCACTGTTTTTATTTAACCACTGTTTTATTCATTACCCTACTGATGGCTAGTATTTTTACCAAAATAATTCAAGGCGATATTCCTGCTTATAAAATTGCAGAAACAGAAGATTGTATTGCTTTTTTAGATGTAAATCCAAATGCAAAGGGGCATACGCTTTGTGTACCAAAGAAAGAAGTAGATAAGATTACAGATCTTTCCCAGGAAGATTATTTATCCCTCATGTCATTTTCTTTAAAAGTGGCAAAGGCTATTGAAAGATCAGTTTCTTGTAAGCGGGTTGGTTTTACTGTAATTGGTTTAGAAGTGCCCCATGTCCATGTGCATTTAATCCCATTAAATAGTATGGCAGACGCTACTTTTTCTAAAAAAGAGGTTCTTACACCCTCCGATTATGAGACCGTTGCAGCAGACATAATGGCTGCTTATAATAACTGATTAATCAGTTAATTAGACCGCTTCCGTCAATGAATTTCTATTCAAAGCGATTAATAAAGGAATCTTAAAGTATTTTTTGACTATCAATTAGGCCATAGGAAAGTGCATTTCAATACGCGTACCCTTGTTGGTTTCTGAATGTATTTTCAAGACGCCTTTGTGAAACTGGGTCACAATCCTTTTGGTCAAGGACAGCCCCAATCCCCAACCAGATTTTTTAGTACTAAATCCTGGATTGGTCACTTTTTTAAGGTATTTTTTTTCAATGCCTGGCCCGTGATCCTGTACACTTACTACAATATATTTCTTGTTTTTTGCTATTTCAACAATGATAATTCCGTGTCCTTTCATAGCATCTATGCTATTTTTTATTAAATTTTCCAGGCACCAAAAATAAAGCGGTTTGTTTAATGGAATTATATGTGGTTCTAATTTGGACTGAAACTGAATGTCAACAGATTTTGGAAATCTATCGCTGAGGTATTGAATCCCTTCCTGGGTAGATTGTATTAAGGCTACTTTATCTAAGCCAGTTTCTAGACCAATACTAGAGAAACGGCTGCTAATTGTAGACAATCGTTCAAGGTCTTTATTTATTTCAAGCGTGATTTCAGGAGATACGCCACGTTCATTTAAAAGGCTGTTCCAACCCATTAATGCACTTAGAGGAGTCGCTATCTGGTGGGCGGTTTCTTTAGCCATACTGGCCCATAAAATATTTTGAGCGGCTACTTTTTCTAATTTTAGCGCGAAATAGACTACAGCAGAAAATAAGCCAAGTATTAATAGGAGTGCCAATGGAAAATACCTGAGTTTTTTTATATTGGGCGATTCTCCATAATACAGGGTAGCCAATACGGTTTCACCCTCTTTTATTTTAATTGGTGGGTTCTCTTTGGCAAATCTTTTGATGAGAATTTTCAAGTTTTTTGAATTTTCAGAAATGTCTTCATTGAAGTTGTTAAAGCTATATGTGCCATCTGTATGAGATAGAATCATAGGGGTTTTGGTGTTGGATTGAAAAATTTCTAACACCAAATCTCCAAGGGGGGCATTTGGATCTGCCCCCATAAATTGTGATTGGGCTGTGGCCCAAATAGACATCTTATCCTGGGCCTCTTTTTTAAATTCTTTTAAAAAATCATGGGTATTCCATAGTATGAGACCCACAATAGCGAGGGCTATTGAGATAAGTATTGGTCTTGCATAAGTCAGTTTAATAGATGTTTTCATAAAAGCAAATCCTGTGAAAAAGGATATTCTTTAAAATTAGGCATTATTTTGAGAAAGAAACCCAAAGGGGTTTATTACATTTTGTTACCTTTGTTTTTGACAAATTTTAATTTAAAAGACGCCACATGGAAGTACAAGGGACTGTAAAATTAATAGATGAAACTAAAACTTTTGGAACAAACGGTTTTAGAAAAAGAGAGCTGGTTGTGACTACAGAAGAGCAGTACCCACAGCATATAATGATTGAGTTTGTACAGGACAAATGTGATCTTTTAAATTCATTTTCTCCAGGTCAGAAAGTGAAAGTGGGCATAAATTTAAGGGGAAGAGAGTGGCAGAGCCCACAAGGAGAGACCAAGTATTTTAATTCTATTCAAGGTTGGAAAATAGATGCTTTGGAAGCAGCTAGTTCAGGATCTGCAGCGGGTATTCCACCAGTACCTCCAATGGAAGCTTTTAGTCCAGCAGACAATTTAAATGAAGAAGACCATGACGATCTTCCATTCTAATAAAGATAACAATTGACTTCATGGTCATTCACCATGCCAGTCGCTTGCATAAAAGCATATATAATAGTAGGACCTACAAAATTGAAACCTCTTTTTTTTAGGTCCTTACTTATTGCTACAGATAATGGTGTGAATGCAGGAGCTTCTTTGTACACACTGACCTTATTGATAAGGGTCTTTCCCTGTGTAAAGCCCCAATAATATTGACTAAAGCTGCCAAACTCTTCTTGGACTTTTATAAATGCGCGTGCATTTTGAACACTAGATCTAATCTTTAATCGGTTCCTTACAATGTCTTTGTTTTGAAGGAGCGCTTCTAATTTGTCTTCATTGTAGTTGGCTATTTTCTTATAATCAAACTGATCAAAAGCCTCCCTAAAGGCCCCTCTTTTTTTTAGAATGGTGATCCAGCTTAATCCTGCTTGAAAACCCTCTAGTATTAAAAATTCAAATAAGGTACTGTCTTCCCTCACATCCCTTCCCCATTCCTTGTCGTGATAGGCTTCATAAATAGGATCTCCTACACACCAACTACATCTCTTTTTATTCATATTTTTGTGCTTTAAACACTTTTCTAAGCTATAAAATATTTTTTAGATGTCCACCACAAAGGCCCAAATAGAATCTGCTATAAAAACAGCATTAGACTACCCTTCTTATATGACCCTAATGCAAGAATTAGTGCATAAAGGAATGAGTACAGGTCTTGAACAAAGTGACGCTTTAACCAATTACACCCTTTTGAATAATAAACGTATGAAGCGTTTGAATAAAACTTTAAGTGTTTCCGCACAAGTTCAAGCTAGGATTCAAAATTACCCTAAAGACATTCGTTTTTTAGTCCTAACAGAGAGTTGGTGTGGAGACGCCGCGCAAAGCCTTCCCATGGTTTCAAAAATAGCTGCTTGTCAACCTAATTGGTCTGTGTCTCTTATTTCAAGAGATGAACACCCAGTCCTAATGGACGCCTACTTGACCAATGGTGGACGTTCAATTCCTAAGGTACTTATTTTAGATAAAAATACTTTAGAGGTTTTGTCCCATTGGGGTCCAAGACCTGCTGTAGCTACAAAAATGGCAGCAGATTATAAAGAAATTCACGGCAGCCTAGACGCAAACTTTAAAGCGTCTTTACAGTTGTGGTACAACAAGGATAAAGGCCAGTCTACCCTTGAGGATTTCATAGCTTTATTAGGTCTTGAATACCCTACTTAGGCTAGTTTTTTGCCTGAAAGTAATAGGTAATTGTTCCCCATTGCATTTTACCTTCTCGGGTATTAAATTGCGCTTTAGAGGCATATTTAAGTGCGTTTTCTAACAAACATCCGTTAGTAGTAGTGCTTTTAACGGTATTTATTTCAGTGCCAACGACCACTCCATCTGGGGTAACTTTAATATTGACAACTACTTTTCCGCCTTGTTTACAGGTATAGACAGGAATAGGAAGTGCTGTTTTGTCTCTTTCAAATAAATGATAGTAGACCCTTGTTCTTGAGGGCAAATTGGTGTAGTTGCTTTTTCGGGCTTTTAAGCTGTCTAGAACTTTTTGATTCTCCTCTTCTAATGCCATTAGTTTTTCATTGAAAGTGTTGCCTATACCAACATCTTCACTGCCGTTAGCAGCAATAATGCCACTAGAAGTATTGGGCTTCATTGAGCTGTAGGTTGCTTTTTTTGCAGTGTTGTAAGCATTATTGCTTTTAAAATCTGCTGAATTTTCTTGAATCTCTTTTGCTTCAAGGACCGCTTTATTGTCTTCTTTTGGAAGGGGCGCTGATTCCAAGGCCATTAAGATTTCTATGTCTTTTTCTGCTTTGAGGTAGTTTGGATATAGGTGTAGGTTTCCTAAAATTAAAAGAAGGAAACCCATTGAAAAGAGGGTGCTTAAAAAAGCCAATTGACGCCTATTCAGGTGGTTTACAAAGTAAACAAACTGGGTTAATTTGAGATTAGTAAGCGCTTTCCAATAGGCCATTAGTGGGGTGTGTTAAATGAGGCTTAAATTAGGCTAAGCTACTAGGGGTTATTGACTCCTAGGATACAATGAAAACTTTCCTTTTATGGGGCAGTATTTTTTTCTAGCAAGTCTTTGAAAGAAGCTGCATCTATAGCATTATTTACGTTAAAATCGCCTATTTTGGTTCTTCTTAGAGAAGATAAATGAGCACCACTTTTTAAGGCTTTACCGTAATCATGGGCTAGGGACCTGATATAAGTACCCTTACTGCAGACCACCTCAAACGCAATAGTTGGAAAAGTTTTGGGTGCTATTGTAAATGAGTGCACACTTACCTGTCTGGTTGGGATTTCTACCGATTCACCAGCCCTTGCGTATTCATAGAGCCGCTTGCCTTCTTTTTTTAGGGCAGAAAATACCGGAGGCCTTTGTTGTATATCACCAGTAAATAATTCAGCGGTACTTAGCAACTGCTGCTCTGTAATATGTTCCGTATTAAAATCTGCGTTAAATTCAGTTTCTAAATCGTAAGAAGGGGTTGTTTTTCCTAGTGAAATAGTGCCTGTATATGTTTTTATCTGGCCTTGTAATTCGGCAATTTTTTTAGTAAATTTTCCAGTGCATATAATTAATAAACCGGTAGCCAACGGGTCTAAGGTACCCGCATGACCTACTTTTATTTTTTTGATATTAAATTTTGTCTTAATACCCCATTTTACCGCATTGACAGCCTGGTAAGAGCTCCAATGTAGTGGCTTGTCTATCAATAAGATTTGTCCGGTTTCAAAATCCGTTAAGCTTAGGTCGTGTAATGGCATATTTTAGCTATTGGTTAATCCCAAAATAATGGCGATGCTTCCTACGCACAAGCAGTATATGGCGAAGTAGAATAATTTTGCCTTTTTTACAAGCGTTAGCATCCATTGGCAAGCCAGGAGGCCCGATATAAAAGCAGCGCAAAACCCCACTACTAAACCTGGGGTATCTGTTCCTTCAAAGGCAATGGAACCAGAAAGTAAATCCTTGGCTACTTTACCAAAGATGAGTGGGATGACCATTAAAAATGAAAATCTCGCTGCTTTAGACTTGTCTACCTTGAGTAATACCGCAGTGGCAATAGTAGCACCAGACCTTGATATACCTGGGAGCATAGCAATTCCTTGCGCCAAACCAATGACCACAGCATGGCGGTAGCTTACTGTCTTTTGATTGTCTTTTGAGCGATCTGCGATGTAGAGTAAGCCACCCGTCACCAACAACATACTCCCAACAAAAATCACTTGACCTGAAAAAAGTGATTCTAAGGCCGTTTCAAAAAACAAACCGATCACCACAGCTGGGACCATTGAAAATATAATTTTAAGTGCAAAAGACCTAGATTCAGTATCTTTTCTATTGAATATTCCAAGGATAATTTCTCCAATATCTTTTCTAAAAACAACCATGGTGCTCAATGCAGTCGCAAAATGCAGTACAACAGTAAAACTCAATTGTTGTTCTGCCAAACCTTCTGCGCCTAAAACACTTTTAGCCAATTCTAAATGACCGCTAGAAGAGACCGGAAGGAACTCTGTAATACCTTGTATGATCCCAAGAATTAATGCGTCTAGTAGTTCCAATTATTTCTGCTTGTTTGGGTCGAGTAAAATTGCGTAGGCTTGAATTCCCAAACCAATTAACACGAGGGTTGGTGCGAGTCTTATTCTTCTGAAATTATAAATCTCAGGATTAAACAGGTTGGGATCCGTGCTTTTACCTCCAGCCATTAGTATAAATCCTAGCGCCATAAACCCTATTCCAATAAATAGAAATTGATAATTTTTTCTGCCAAATACAAAAGATTTTTTAGGTAATTTATCTTTTTTCATTTTTGTGTTTTAGTTTAGTAAAGCGCTGCTGTTCTGAGGTTTAAAAACCGCTGGGCTGCAAAGTAGGTGCTTATTCCCGTAATAATGGCGCCCATAGAAAAGACGCCTAGGGCTACAATGCCAAGTGTAATAGGATCATTTAAAAGTCCTAAACTGGGAAAAACCAGGTCTAAATAGGCCATTAGACTCCCAATACCACTAAGTGCAACAAGGGCTCCTAAAACACCCAGCTTAATATTTGTGGTCATAAAGGGCTTTCTGATAAAGCTTTTGGTGGCACCCACCATTTGCATGGTTTTGATAATAAATCTGTTTGAATATAAGGCCAAACGAATAGAAGCATTGATGAGTAAAACAGCAATAAAGGTCATTACACCACTAATCACTAGGATCCAAAAAGAGATTTTTTTAATATTATCACTCAGTAAGTTAACCAGTGGCTGGTCGTATGCTACTTCTGCAACAAATGATTTTGCACTTAAATTTGCTACAATTTCAGCGATTTCCTCTGGACTTACATAGGCAGCTAATAAACTTAGATCAATGGCATTTTTTAGGGGGTTGTACCCTAAAAATCCTAGGAAATCTTCTTCAATATCTTCCCTGAGTTGTTCTGCAGCTTCTTCTTTAGAGACAAAAACAGCTTCTTTAGTATAAGGGGCCAAAGCAAGTGATTGCTGTAATTGGGATATTTCTACTTTTTTAGCATTGTCTTTTAAGAAAACTGTGATTTTTATCTGTTCCTTAAAGTGGTCTCCTAATTTTTTTGTGTTTATGACCAAAACACCTAAAATACCCAACAAAAATAGCACTAAACTAATGCTGAGTACCACAGAAAAGTAGGAAGAAATTAATCTTCTTTTTTGATAGCGTTCGAAGGATTGGCCCATAGGATAAACGAATAGATGGTAAAAATAGCAAACTTATGCCAAATCTAAAGCTAGTTTGGTTATTTGTGTTGTCTCTAGACCTTAATTTCTTTTTGCTTTGCACAATTAAACTTATTTTTGTGGCGCATTATAAAACCGAGGTGTACAGCGTATTTGTAAAATCCTGACCCAAAAAAATAAGCATGACATGGAGTATCATTTTACATCAATAGAATCCAAGTGGCAGAAGTATTGGGCCAAGCACAAAACCTTTAAGGCAGAAAACAAGAGTGAGAAGCCCAAATACTATGTATTGGACATGTTTCCTTATCCTTCAGGTGCAGGTTTGCACGTTGGACACCCACTAGGATATATTGCTTCAGATATTTACGCTAGATTTAAAAGGCATAAAGGGTTTAATGTACTTCATCCAATGGGCTATGATTCCTTTGGCTTGCCTGCGGAGCAGTACGCCATTCAAACAGGACAACACCCAGCCATTACTACCCAGGCTAATATTGATAGGTATAGGGAACAATTAGATAAAATTGGATTCTCTTTTGATTGGGATAGAGAAGTGAGAACTTCTTCAGGCGATTATTACAAATGGACCCAATGGATTTTTGGTTTGTTGTTTAATGCCTGGTACGATAAGGCTGCAGATAAAGCCAGATCTATTGACTTGCTCGTAGCTCATTTTGAAAAAAAAACGGGAATGAAGGGGTACTGGCAGCTGTGGAGGAAGCGGTAAAACCTTTTTCTGCGAAAGAATGGGAAGCGGCATCGGCGAAAAGCCAAGAGGAAATACTACAACAGTACAGATTGACTTATTTGGCAGAGGCTCAGGTAAACTGGTGTCCTGCGCTGGGTACAGTTTTGGCAAATGATGAAATTATTAATGGGGTTTCTGAACGTGGCGGCCATGCTGTAGTGCGAAAGAAAATGTTACAATGGAGCATGAGAATTTCTGCCTATGCGGAAAGATTACTTCAAGATTTATCCCTTTTAGATTGGCCACAACCTCTTAAAGACAGCCAAACTAATTGGATTGGAAAGTCCAAAGGCGCGATGGTTACTTTTCATACACAACCGAGCGAATGGTGTGGTGAGTCGCTGCCTATTGAGGTGTTTACGACCCGTCCAGATACTATTTATGGGGTTTCTTTTATGACCCTCGCCCCAGAGCATCCTTATGTAGATCGCATCTGTTCTCCTGAACAGAAAGCGTCGGTTGCGGCATACGTTCAAGCCACTGCCAAGCGTTCTGAAAGGGATAGAATGGCAGACGTGAAAACCATTTCAGGAGCCTTTACAGGAGCTTATGCAAGCCACCCAATTACAGAGGAGCCTATTCCTGTATGGATTGGAGATTATGTTTTGGCTGGTTATGGTACTGGCGCAGTAATGGCGGTTCCATGTGGGGACCAACGTGATTACGATTTTGCCAAATACTTTGATTTGCCTATTCCAAATATTTTTAAAAACGTAGACATATCTCAGGAAGCATTTGCCCAAAAAGAAGGGGCTGTAATAGACCATTCAGATTTCTTGTCTGGATTGCCCTATAAAGAAGCTTTGCACAAATCAATATTGGCCTTAGAAGCCTTAGGGTCTGGCTATGGAAAAGTGAATTATAGGTTGAGAGATGCTGTATTTAGTAGACAGCGGTATTGGGGGGAACCTTTTCCAATCTATTATAACAATGGGGTTCCTGTGCTTATTGACAAAGAACACTTGCCTATAAGACTGCCTGAGGTAGCCAAATATTTGCCCACAGAAACTGGTGCGCCGCCTCTTGGAAATGCCACCCATTGGGCTTGGTGTACTATGACAAATCAGGTGGTGTCTAACGAGGCTATTGACCAAAAGACTGTTTTTCCTTTAGAGTTAAATACCATGCCTGGTTGGGCGGGAAGTTCCTTCTATTTCAACAGGTACATGGACGCTACTAATCCGGAGGAAATGGCTTCAAAGGAAGCTTTGGATTACTGGGGAGAAGTAGACCTCTATATAGGGGGGAGCGAACATGCTACAGGCCATTTGCTGTATGCGCGTTTTTGGCAGAAAGCATTGTATGACTTAGGCGTTTTGCCCCAAGTAGAGTTTGCTAAAAAATTGATCAATCAGGGAATGATTACGGGAACTTCTGCCTTTGTGTACAGGCTTCCTGATACCAACACCTATGTATCTAAATCTCTAATTGAAGGGAGATCGGTTCAGCCCATTCACGTAGACGTCTCTATGGTAAATGTTTCTGACGAGTTAGATATAGCCGCATTTAAGGCATGGAGGCCAGAATATGCGGAGGCTACTTTTGAATTGGAAGAAAAAGGGGTTTACCTGGTGGGTAGAGAGGTAGAGAAAATGTCTAAGTCCAAGTATAACGTGGTGAGCCCAGACGCTATTTGTGCTCAGTATGGCGCAGATTCTCTGCGTTTGTACGAAATGTTTTTAGGGCCATTAGAGCAATCTAAGCCCTGGAATACTGCGGGAATTACGGGGACCCATGGTTTTTTAAAGAAATTATGGAAGTTGTATTTTAATGAAAACGGCCCTGTTTTTAAATCAGAAGCGCCTAGTCCAGAGCAGCTAAAAACATTGCATAAGACCATTAAAAAAGTGACAGAAGATATTGAAAGCTTCTCTTTTAATACCTCAGTGTCTACCTTTATGATCTGTGTAAATGAACTGGCTTCACAGCAATGTGTGAGTCAAGAAATCTTAGCGCCATTGGCCATTTTAGTTTCTCCATATGCCCCTCATATAGCAGAAGAATTGTGGGAAGCTATGGGTCATGAGGAATCCATTTCTACGGCGCCATTTCCTATATTTAATCCAGCCTATTTGGTAGAATCAGAGAAAGAGTATCCGGTATCTTTTAACGGTAAAATGCGATTTAAAATGACCCTTCCAATGGATATGTCAAAGCAAGAAATAGAAGCCGCAGTCTTGGCGCATGAAAAAACCATGCAGCAATTAGAAGGAAGGACCCCTAAAAAGGTCATTGTAGTACCCGGTAAAATTATTAATATAGTAGGCTAATCCTTTGCCATATATGGAAACAATAGAAATGATTGGTTTGTTGGCCGCTACGCTTACCACGGCAGCATACCTTCCACAAGTAGTGAAGGTGTTAAAAGATAAATCTGCCAAAGACATTTCCCTGTCTATGTACTTGGTCATGTTTACAGGGGTAGTACTCTGGTTGGTCTATGGGCTGTATCACAACAGCGCTCCTATAATTTTTGCCAATGTGATTACTTCTGTATTGACTTTAGCGGTGATTGTGCTAAAATTAAAATACAAGTAAGGCCAAAATGTCAGTGAAAGTCCTGACAGCTTATTTTGGTGTTATTTTTGTTACGTTATTTTAAAAGCTATTATTATGATGTTATATTATGTAATTGTAGGACTCATGGCCCTTGTCAGTATGGCGGTGAGCAAAAAATTGAAATCTAAGTTTGCTACTTACTCGAAATTGACCCTCAGAAATGGTATGAGTGGTGCTGAGGTGGCGCAAAGAATGTTGGAAGACCATGGCATTAGAGATGTAAAAGTAGTGTCTACACCTGGACAGCTTACAGACCATTACAATCCATTGACAAAAACGGTTAATTTAAGTGAGGCTGTATATGGACAACGAAATGCAGCAGCAGCAGCAGTTGCTGCCCATGAATGTGGCCATGCCGTTCAGCATGCAGTGGCTTATCCTTGGCTTCAAATGCGCTCTAAAATGGTGCCTGCAGTTCAGGTGGCTTCTGGGCTTTCTCAGTGGGTAATTATGGGTGGTTTGGTCCTTTCTGCTACGACTGCATTGGGCAGTGGCTTATTGCTTGCAGGGATTGTTTTATACGGTATTGTAACGGCTTTCACTTTTATTACATTGCCTGTGGAATTCGACGCCAGTAACAGGGCTTTGGCTTGGTTAAAGCGCAAGCAAATTGTAGGACAAGAAGAATATGCTGGTGCTGAAGACGCTTTAAAATGGGCAGCAAGAACCTATGTGGTAGCTGCTATTGGTGCCTTAGCGACATTGGCTTATTTTGTATTGCGTTATTTAGGATCAAGAGATTAAAAGCCTATTTGACGGTCAATTTGCTGGTCTAAAGAGATAAAAGTTTCTGTTCTAGACACCCCTTTGATCTGTTGAATTTCCTGGTTGAGTAAGCGCATGAGGTGTTCATTGTCCTTGCAGAGTACTTTGATCAAGATGGACCAATTTCCTGTAGTGTAATGACACTCCAGTACCTCTGGTATTTTTTTTAATGCACTCACCGCAGCGGGATTGCTCATGGCTTTATCCAAATAGACCCCAATATACGCCATGGTATTGTAACCCAATGTCTTGGTATTTACAATAAATTTCGATCCTTTTATTACCCCAGATGCTTCTAGTTTTCTGAGTCTTTGGTGGATGGCTGCGCCAGAGATGCCAATTTTTCTAGCGATTTCCAAAATAGGTTTTCTGGCGTCCTCCATGAGGAACCGGAGGATTTCTTTGTCTATTCCGTCTATTTTAGGAAGGAGGTTTCCGCCTGTCATACTTACATATTTTAAGTAAAACTACATATTTTATTTCAGTATATATACTTTAGCCTCAATAGTGTTTCTTTTTAAAACGCTTTAGTTGCTAAAGTTTCCTGAGACATCTTTTGTTTAAGAGCTGGCCACGTATTCTGTAGCGTATCCTAAGTAGGGCACTTCAAAGTCTTTGAATACCACCCCTTCTTGAGCCAACAGTTTTAATACGGGGGTGTATATTTCTTTGTGTATGGGAATGCGCACACCAGGCGTAGTAATTTCTTTATTTAAGATGAGCAAACAGGACATGGCGAGGGGTAGGCCAACAGTTTTCGCCATTGCAGTATGCGTTTGTGAGGTTCCTTCTACCACCATATGAGCGTCTAATTGTCGCATTTCCCCTTGGTATGCATAGCCTATTTTATGGTACATGACCACCATGTCTTTCTCCTCCAATCCAAGGTTCCAATGGGCTTCTAATATTTCTTGGAGCAGCTGGGCAGGAGTACCATTTTTTATAGTTAAAAAATGCTGGTCACTGAATAGGTGAAGCTCCATGAGCTTGTCCCACATAATGTCGTCTTGGTCAATTTTTAGATAATGCCTGACTTTTAACTCCACACTATCTGTTGGGGAATAGGGCAGAAATAAATTAATGAATGCCCTGTAGCTCATTTGTTCACTCTCTTTAATGTGGTAACTGTCATCTGTGAGGCCCAATTGCACAAAAATATTCCAAGCCTTTGAAAAGCCAACCCTTCTCATGGTTCCCCTATATAAAGTGAGCGCTTTTTCTAAACCATAAGCGGTCCTGTATTTTAGAGAGTCTCTATTGGCATAGGCCTCAAATTTCCCATAACCCTTAATGTGCATGAATTCTGTACGCCTAAATAATTTATGATAAGGGATGTATTTGTAGGTGCCTTCTTGAATGAATTTAGCGGCCCCACCCTGCCCTGCAATGACCACATTTCTTGGATTCCATGTGAATTTATAGTCCCATAAATTTGGTTTTTCTTGGGGCGCTACCAAGCCTCCTGTGAAAGATTCAAATAATTTAATTTCCCCACCTTTATTTTTTATTTGGTCCATAAATGCCATAGCACTCATATGATCAATTCCAGGATCTACCCCCATTTCATTTAGGAAAATCAATCCCTTTTCTTTCACCTCCTCTTCTATTTCTTTTAATTCAGGACTCACGTAAGATGCAGTGACCAAATGTTTTTCAAGGGTCAGGCAGTCCTTGGCAATCAAAAAATGCATATGCGCAGGAAGCATAGAGATTACAATATCTGCTAATGCAATCTGTTTTTGTCTAATAACGGGATCAGTAACAGATCCAGTGACAATAGTTAGGGCAGGATGTGACGCAATATGATTGGGAATATGAGCGGTCTCTCTGTCTAATATACAAAGTGAGATACGCTCCTTATCTGAGTGATCTAATAGATAATCAATGAGGTAAGCAGTAGATTTTCCAGCACCAATTAAAAGAATATTTCGCAACATGAGAACGGGTTTATACGTTCTTAAAAATAGCGAATTGTTATATTTTTAAAGAATTACTTAAAATAAGTTATGAACAAAACAATTATTTCTTATTCTCTAGGCTGATGTACTTTTGAAGCGCCATAGTCATAGAAGGTGTTTCAGGCGTGGGTGCTTTAATATCAATCCTAAGTCCAGCATCTGTGGCTGCTTTAATGGTAGAGTTTCCAAAAACAGCAATTCGGGTATTGTTTTGTTTAAACTCAGGGAAGTTTTTAAGCAGTGATTCTATTCCTGAAGGGCTAAAGAAAACCAGTACGTCATATAAGACGTCGCTTAGATCGGATAAGTCACTAATAACAGTTTTATAAAAAATCCCTCTTTTCCAATCGAGTTGTAATTGGTCTAAAGCTTCAGGAACTGTAGGTTTTAAAACGTCAGAGGAAGGGAGTAAGTATTTTTCTTCCTTGTATTTTTTAAATAGGGGCACTAGGTCTGTAAAATTCATTTTACCTACATAAATCTTGCGTTTCCTATACACAACATATTTTTGAAGGTAATAAGCCACCGCCTCTGATTGGCAGAAATATTTCATACTGTCTGGCACCTTAAACCTCATTTCTTCTGCCAGTCTAAAATAGTGGTCTACCGCATTTCTACTCGTCAAAATAATTGCCGTGAATTGACTCAAGTCTATTTTTTGTTGTCTAACGCTTTTAGCGTCTACGCCTTCTACATGAATGAAAGGCCTGAAATCTACCTTTACTTTTTCTTTGTCAATAAGCCTTGCATATGGAGAGTTCTCCATCTTTGGTTCTGGCTGTGAGACTAAAATTGTTTTTACCTTCATGGAATCACGTATTAAAAATGCTTACAATTATTAAAAACGGCGCTATTTCAAGAGCGCAAAGGTACAAAATAAAATAGAATACATTATGTAAGATATACTTTTGATAATTTCTTAATATTAAGATCCACCCAATGAGTGTCACGATGATACATAAAAATAAGCTGCTGTAAAACAGAAATTTAGCATTTAAAGGAACAAATGCGAATAAGATATTTGCAGTGAATAAGATCATACTGCAGTAATTAAAGAAGCTATTTTTCTTAAAAATAATTTCGTTGAGCAATTTTTTGTTTCCAAACAACCATCCATGTATGTTCTGAAGTATTGGTTTAACAACAACAAACACCCCTATAAGCGCAAAATAGTGCCAATAATTAAGTCCGTTTATTGCAGCGTTTTCGAACAAAATGGGCGCAAAAAAGAAAATGAATAGGCTACAATTAATCATAGCGAAGAATCCCCATAGCCATTGAAAAGGATGAAGAAAAGCTTGTTTTTTATTGTAGACAAAAACGTATTTATTGTGGTTAATTAAATTTGAAAATGACAGATGTCTTTGCGGATAAGCCATTTTTGAAAGACTGATCAGCACCAAGGAGAGCCATAACAGTCCAATAACCCAGTCGGGTATGTTATGAAATCTTAATTCAGCTTCCATGTTGCTATTTTGTGTGACTTAGCTCCCAGTAAGAAAGGCATTGAATGGGCAGAACAGCTAAGTTTGAAATAGCCCATGGTTAAATCTAAGTCTTTAAGAAGGTACTTAGCCTCTAGAGTCATTTTTTCCCCTGGCATTAATATTCTATTGAGATTGTCAGGATTTATAGGGCTAGGTTTTTTAGAAAAAACTCTGATGCTGTCGAATTCAGAAAGGTGTTGAAATTGTTTGTATTCATTGAGAAAAGCAACCCCAAAACGAAGTTCTTCAATAGAAATTTGGAAAGAATATGGATTTTGTAGCTCAAAAACAAGGCTGCTGTCTTTGGCTTGAACCAACTCTGTTTTTAATTGATTATAAGGCTTAAATGAGGAGATCCATCTTCCGTAATAGGGAACGCCTTTTGCTTTTTTAAATGAAAAATCTGCCGTACTTTTTTCTGTATAAGCCCCTGTACTGTCTTTTGAAATGTAAGCAACATTTTCCCCTATGAGCTCATTTTCAGATCCGTCTATGTTGTATTGGTTTTGGCGGTAATTGATTGTATTAAGGGAATAGGCTTTATTACCAGTGTAAAAGGCATACATAGGTGCATTTCTGTAGGAATTTTCAAAAACAACTATTTGGTCTCCTACTTTTTCTTTTAGTGCAGCTGTCCATGCCTTATTTCCATGTGCCTCATATGAAATAGGTAGAAGGGGTTCGTACATAAGTCCAATTCTTAAAAACACAATTAGCCCAATATTGATCCAGCCACTCACCCACAATTGTTTTTTGAGTTTGGGGTTTTGCGTCAGGGCGTCAAATATCAATAGGACAGTTGGAATACAAATCACGACCATCCATTGGGTTTGTATGCGCCTATTGAAACTCGAAATAAAGAAAAATACTAGGACGGTAACAATAACACCAAACAAACTTTTTTTAAGCGCAGTGTCTTTAGATAGGCCAAATAATGCTTTATAAATGAAAGGAAAGCAAAACCCAAAAAGCGCCATAAGATTTATAAAATAACCCAAACCAAAATCAAAAAAGTCGTAGGCCCTGTTGGGTCTTTCAAACAGATGGTATGCCACAGACACAAAATCATTGGAATACAACCATAACAAATGTGGGCTGTAAGCCAAAAGACTCACGCCAACAGCTCCCCAAGCATATTTGTTTTTCAATAGGCTTGGCACCCCAACAATAACCCCTATAATTACCAACACCGCGTTGTATTTACTATACATAAGTGCCGCCATAACAAGCCCTAAAGATACACTAAGCGCCCAGTTGGGTTTTTCAAAAAAGTTTTTTAGGAGGTAAAATAGCAGGGCAGTAAAAAAGAGTAAAGGGGTGTCTGGTAAGGTAAAAAAGCCATAGGCATTTAGTAAAGTCATGGAACAGACCAACACAAAAAATGACCCAATATGATTGTCTTTATGGGGCTTAGAAACGGTGTTCCAAATCAAGAGATAAGCGCCCAAACTACTTAAAACCCCTATTATTCTTACGCCTAAAGTTCCTTTAAAAAAAAGTTGCCCCAGAGCGATCATAGCGGCTACCATAGGCGGGTGGTCAAAGTAGCCCCAATCCAGCTGTTTGGAAAAATACCAATAATAAGCCTCGTCATAAATAAGCTCAGTGAAAACAGCTTGGAGGGTGTTGGCTAGGCCAATAAAGACCATAATCCCCCAAAAAAGCTTTTGTTTATTCCCTTTCATTATTATTGATTAGTCCCCAAATTTACAAATAATTAAGGCAGGCCTCGCTTTTAGAATTCATATTTAAGGCCCACAAAAAAACATAAAACCAAGGTTTCATTCTCATTTTACGCGATTTATGTCCTATTTTTGCGCCTAAAGATGTCCATCCATGTCCAATAGACTTGTTATTATTCCCACTTATAATGAGATTGAAAACATCACTCAAATTATTAGTGCTGTTTTTGAACTTTCCTTGGACTTCCATGTTCTGATTGTAGACGACGGATCGCCTGATGGAACAGCAGCACAAGTTAAATCCTTACAAAGCCAATACCCAGGACAGCTATTCATAGAAGAAAGAACTGGTAAAGGAGGCCTTGGAACTGCATACATTCATGGATTCAAGTGGGCTTTAAAAAAACAATACGACTACATTTTTGAAATGGATGCAGATTTTTCTCATCCACCAAAGGACCTTATTGCCCTATTTGAGGCCTGTGAGAAAGGGGCAGATTTATCTGTAGGTTCTCGTTATAAAAAGGGAATTAATGTGGTGAATTGGCCCTTGTACAGAATCTTAATTTCTTACGGGGCGTCTTTTTATGTGAAGCTAATTACAGGCATGAGGGTGCATGACCCAACGGCAGGATTTGTTTGTTACACCAGAAAAGTATTGGAAGCCATTCCTCTGGACCGGGTGCGATTTGTGGGTTATGCTTTCCAAATTGAGATGAAATTTAGGGCCCATATTTTAGGTTTTAAGATTGAGGAGGTTCCCATCGTTTTTAAAGACAGGGAGTTGGGAAAATCAAAGATGAGTAGCGCTATTGTGGGCGAAGCCGTTATTGGCGTTTTAAAGCTCAAATGGCAAAGCGTGTTTAATAAAAATAATTTTTAGCATGGGTTATACGATTATAAAGAATGGCACTTTAGTCAATGAGGGTTTGGCCTTTCAGGCCGACGTCTTACTCAAAGACCATTTCATTGAAAAGATAGGTAAAGATCTTTCCCACCCCAATGCTACCATAGTAGAGGCTAATGGCATGTGGGTGTTACCAGGAATTATAGATGATCAAGTCCATTTTAGAGAACCAGGTCTTACCCATAAAGGAACCATTTATTCGGAAAGTAGGGCAGCTGTAGCAGGAGGTATAACAACCTTTATGGAACAGCCCAATACCAATCCGCAAACCACCACGATTGAAGCCTTAGAGGCTAAATTTGCTTTAGGAGCACAAAGCTCCTTTGCCAATTACGCCTTCCCATTTGGTGGGACCAATGACAATTTAGAGGAATTAAAGCGATTGGATAAAAACGCTACTTCTAATGTAAAGTTATTTTTGGGATCCTCCACGGGGAACATGCTCGTAGACAATCAGAAAGTATTAGAAGGCATCTTTAGAAACACCGAATTGGTGATTTGCACCCATTGTGAAGACGAGGGAACTATAAGAGCAAATATGGCCGCTTTTACTGAGCGTTACGGTGAAGACATTCCAATGGATGCCCACCCTAAAATTCGCTCAGAAGAGGCCTGTTATTTGTCTTCTTCAAAAGCCGTTGCACTGGCTAAAGAGACTGGGGCTAGACTGCATGTATTTCACATATCCACAGCCAAAGAAACCGCTTTATTTAGAAATGACATTCCTTTAAAAGATAAAAAAATTACTGCAGAGGTATGCCTGCACCACCTTTGGTTTTCAGAGGAGGATTATGCAGAGAAAGGCAGTTTAATTAAATGGAATCCAGCCGTTAAAACAGCCAATGACAGAGCAGGCTTGTGGGAGGCCCTTTTAGATGATCGTATAGATATCATTGCCACAGACCACGCCCCCCACACTTTAGAAGAAAAACAACAGAAGTATGCCAAAGCACCTTCTGGAGGTCCTTTAGTACAGCACGCTTTGGTAGGCATGTTAGAAAAAGTAGACCAAGGAATACTCTCTTTGCCCACCATGGTTCAGAAAATGTGTCACAACCCAGCTATTTTATTTGATATTGACAGACGTGGGTATTTAAGAGAAGGGTACTATGCAGACTTGGTTTTGGTAAAACCTAACAGTCCTTGGACTGTAAGCAATGAAAATATTGTCGCCCTTTGTGGCTGGTCTCCATTTACAGGGACACGTTTTTCAAATAGTGTTCAAAAAACATTTGTCAACGGGCATTTGGCCTATGATAGTGGCGTGATTAGCGGTCATAAAAATGCCATGAGACTTAATTTTAATAGAGATTAATATGAAGCAAATGTTCTTTTTTGCCCTACTTGCATTTGGTCTTTCTTGTAGCAACCAAGTAGTGCCTAAACCAGATAGAGTACTGTCTTTGGATCAGATGGAATCTATAGTATATGATATGGCTGTATTAAATGCAGCAGTAGCTGCAGACAGGTCTCAGTTTAAAGCACAATCTATTACCCCACTGGGATACATCTATAAAAAGTACGAGATAGACAGTACCGTATACGCTCAAAATGACTTGTATTACGCCTCAAAGCCATTGGAATATGAGGTTATATATCGCAGGGTAGAGAAACGCCTCCAGGCCTTAAAAACTACTTACGACCAGGCCGCTAAAGCGTCTAGCGCTTTGGAATAAATGAAGGTTTTTCATTGAAAGACATCCTTCATTGAATGCCTTTCTTTGTTGAAACACATCCTCCGTTGAATGCTGTCCTTTTTTGAAAGCCATTCTTTGTTGAATATTGTCCTCTATTGAATGCTGTCCTTAAACAGGTCACAACACCCTATCACCACTTTTTTAATGGGCGTGTATTCCATTTTTAATGTTATACTGGATTTACTGGCATCGTAAAAATCCCTTCGACTCAGGCCTTTTAGGGTGTGTTTTGTTATTTTTCTGTCGCCCTTTAGAAACAAGCCCTTAATATAGTCTAAGCGCCAAAGGATTTCAAGGATCCAAAAAGGCAGTTTATGGGTGGGTTTTTTTAAACCAAATCCCTCCGCCATATCTCCAAATAGCGCTTTGTAAGTCAGGTTTTCTGAAACACAGATAAAACGCTCTTTCCATTTTTCTTCCTTAACACTGAGTGTCATACAGTTCACAACATCTTTTACCCCAACAAATCCTGAACCACCAGGAAAGTAGAATGGACTGCCTTTTTGTGCGAATGAAAATAATTTACCACTTCCTTTTTTCCAAAACCCAGGGCCTAGAATTACACCGGGATTTATAATGGTGGCAGGAAGTCCCTCCCAAATACCCCGCCAAACCTCCAATTCTGCTTCGTACTTAGTAAGGGCGTATACATTTGGATCGCTAATATTCCAATCCGTTTCCTCTGTAATGTGATTTTGCGTATCTGATTTTCCAAGTGCAGCAATGGAACTCACATAACAAAAAGCACTTACCTTAAAGTCTAAGGCAAGATTAACCATATTAGCTGTTCCTGAAACATTTACAGATTTAAGGGTTTTGTAAGCACTGGGATCAAAAGAGATGTGGGCAGCACAGTGATATACCGTTTTAACTCCTTTGAAAACAGGGGTTAATCCTTCTAGGTCCAATATATCTCCAAGCACCCATTCTATGGTCTTATAGCGCGCTAAGTTAAGGTCGCCAGATGAAATAAATAATTTCTTTACAGCCTCTAATCCTTTTACATTTCTGTAAATAGCCCTACATAGCTGATGGTCTTCACATAGACTAAAAAGAAGATGGGCACCAACTAAACCGGTACCTCCAGTAACGAGTATCATATTATCAAAATTACGTTTTTTATTCCCTATTTTTGCCCCATGAAAGCTATTTTTCCTGCTCCTTTTTCGTTAGAAAACACCCAAGAGGCATTTAAAGCCCGTGCTTTGGAACTATTTGCATTTCAATACAAATACAATGCGGTATATTACGAATTTTGCCGCTTACTCAAAAAAACACCTCAGCAAGTTCAAACCATTGAAGATATTCCCTTTTTACCTATTTCATTCTTTAAAACCCACCAGGTTATTACACAGCTGCCTCTAGAGCCAGCTAAAGCTTTTGCTGAGATAAAACCTTTAGATAAAAGTACAGATTCCCTTTTTTATTTTACTTCTAGTGGGACCACTGGATCTGAAACATCAAAACATTTTGTTCCCGACTTATCGCTTTATGAAGCAAGTTATATGACGGCTTTTGAGATTTTTTATGGTCCAGTAGAAAACTATTGTGTATTGGCTTTATTGCCTGCTTATTTAGAAAGGGAGGGATCTTCATTGATTTATATGGCAGAAGACCTCATTAAAAAGAGCCGCCACCCCCAATCTGGTTTCTACCTTCACGACCACGAAGCGCTTTATAAAACCTTATTGGACCTTGAGTCTAAAAATGCCCCAATATTTTTAATTGGGGTTTCTTTTGCGATACTGGATTTTAGTGAAAAATATGGCATGTCATTGAAAAACACCATAGTGATGGAAACCGGAGGAATGAAAGGAAGGCGAAAAGAAATGATTAGGGAAGCGCTTCACGAAAAATTAGGCAGTGGTTTTGGCGTTTCTAAAATTCATTCAGAATACGGAATGACGGAACTTTTGTCCCAAGCCTATTCCAAAGGAGACGGTATTTTTGACACGCCTCCATGGATGAAAATATTGATTAGAGATACGGAAGATCCTTTTAACTTTGTGGGTGACGGAAAAACAGGAGGCGTTAACGTCATTGATTTTGCCAACATACATTCTTGTGCATTTATTGCCACTCAAGATCTGGGAAAGACTTTTAGTGACAATAGCTTCTCTATCCTAGGCCGTTTTGACAGTGCCGCTATTAGGGGGTGTAATTTATTGGTGCCTTAGTATTTTTTGGCCAATACTGGCTTTGATATTTGCTGTAATCTAATATTTTGAGTGGTGCTACATGAAGCGAATTAACTTTCAGAAATTTATTCAAATACCAGTATAAAGTAGTTCTTTTTCCCCCTTTGCAACAACACATACTTCTGATCAATCAAGTCTTTTTGACTAATTAAATAGGTTTCCCCAACCTTTTCTTTATTTACTGAAATGGCGTTTTGCTTTAATTCTCTTCTGGCATCTCCATTGGATTTTAAAAAACCAGTTTCAGCAGACAAAGCTGCGATCATATCCAATCCATTTACCAGATTCGAAAAAGGAAGTACCGCTTGAGGAACCCCTTCAAAAACAGCTAAAAAGGTTTGAGTATCTAATGTTTTTACCACGTCTGCAGTAGTTTTTCCAAATAAAATATCACTGGCTTTTAAGGCATTTTCATATGCTTCACTTCCATGCACAGCCGTAGTCACTTCCTTTGCAAGATTTTTTTGAAGCAGCCTTAAATGTGGGGCCTCTTGGTGATCAGAAACCAATTTAGCAATGGTTTCTTGGTCTAGTAAGGTGAAAATTTTAATGTATTTCTCTGCATCTACATCAGAGGTATTTAACCAATATTGAAAAAATACATAAGGAGAGGTTCTGTTGGCGTCTAACCAAATGTTACCGCCTTCTGTCTTTCCAAATTTGGTTCCGTCTGCTTTAGTAATAAGGGGGCAGGTTAATGCATAGCCTTTGCCTCCTCCAATCCTCCTGATGAGCTCCGTTCCGGTAGTGATATTTCCCCATTGGTCAGATCCACCCATTTGAAGGGTGCACTGGAAATTTTTATAAAGGTGTAAGAAATCGTACCCTTGAACCAATTGATAGGTGAATTCCGTAAAAGACATGCCTTCTGCAGCTTCAGAAGAAAGTCTTTTTTTTACAGAGTCTTTGGCCATCATATAGTTTACGGTAATATGCTTGCCAACATCTCTGATAAAGGATAGAAAAGAAAAGTCTTTCATCCAGTCGTAATTGTTTACTAGAACAGCTGCATTAGACACCTCTGAATCAAAGTCTAAAAACCTGGAAAGCTGTTCTTTTAATGCGGCCTGGTTGTGTCTTAGGGTGGCTTCATCTAGTAAATTTCGCTCATTGGATTTTCCTGAGGGATCACCGATCATTCCCGTAGCTCCACCAATTAATGCATAGGGTTTGTGTCCTGCAATTTGAAAGTGTTTTAACAACATTACCCCTACTAAATGACCTATGTGCAAAGAGTCTGCTGTAGGGTCTATGCCCATGTATGCAGCGCGCATTTCACTTAATAAGTGTTCCTCAGTTTCGGGCATGACGTCATGCAACATACCCCTCCATTTCAATTCAGCAATAAAATTTGTAAGCATTATTTGATCCGTATAACATTAGAAATACAAATATAACTTTATTCGCTAAACACAGCAGATTGATTGTCAAAAATGGGCTTTGAAAGCGGCACTTGGAATACCGTTATTTGATCACTAATTTCCTGGTGCTACTTTTAGCTTCTGCAAAGATTTTAATCACGTAAATACCAGGCTTAATTTTGGGAAGGGCCAGTTCTTTTGTTTTGAGTACCTTTTCGAGTACAGGGGTACCAAAGACATCAAATAAAATGATTTTTTTTGGTGTGCTTAGGTCTGTCTCAATAAACACTTTGCCTTGGGTCACTGGATTGGGATAAATCTTTAGTCCAGGAATTTCTGCTGACTCATTTTGCTGTGCAAAACCAACAGAAAAGGCAAAAAGCAAAAGTATGTAGGCGACTTTTTTCAAAAAAAATATTTTTTACACAATAAAGATACATTTTTTTTGTTCGGACCAACTTAAATACTTGTCAACTAGAGTCTTAATTTTTGCATTGGGCAAAAAAAACCCGGCTTCCAGCCGGGTTTAAAACTTAGTAATGAAAGCTAAATGATGCTTTTAGGTCATTATAGGCCTTTGGTCCAGCCAGCTGTCCAAGCGGGGGCGGCAGCACTATTTCCAGCGCCGGTATTTTCTCCTACTGTAATAAAGTTTTGAGTAGCTCCTGTGTAATCTGTAGTTTTGTAGCCATCAACAGGCGCGTCAAACTGCATGTTTGTGATCTTTAGATCTCCAGCTTCAATTCTATTGGCTGCATCTGTATCCGTATCTTTTACTTTGACTCCTAGGTTAATTCCTTTAGTATAAAAGTTGTTAATGGTGAATTTCCCGCCACCTTCTTTAAAATATAGGGCCCCTTCTGTTACAGGACCTACTACGGTAATGTTTGAAAGTGTTGTTGTTGTTAGTGGTGTTACACCACTATTGTCTCCATTGTTAGATCCTTCAATACCGGCTTTAGCAGCACCGGAGATATACCAGTATTCTCCATTACCTTGCCATCCGTCTGCGAAGTCAATACCGTCGTCTTCAGAATTGGTAGACACCAGATATTTACCGTTTACTGTTCCGCCAAAGAATTCAATACCGTCATCTCCGCCGTTATAAGACTGAACATATTCTACTGTAGTTCCTGAACCTACCCCAAAGAAAGATACTCCGTTAAATTCTTTAGAAGAATTAAATGCAGCCCCTGTGTATTCAACTCTGAGGTATTTAAGTACACCAGAATTATCATCTGAAACAGTTCCTCCATAAGTAAGGTCTCCTACTTCAGACGTAGCCGTACTCCCAACATTAGTTGGTGCTTTTCCACAAAGCACTAAACCACCCCAGTCACTAGAAGTAGGGTTTGCTGCTCCAGAAGTCATTACAACTGGATTGGCGGCAGTACCGTTTGCGAATATTTGACCTCCTTGTGCCACGGCAATATAAGAAGAGGTTCCACCAGTAGCTATGATTACCGTCCCAGCAGGAATGGTTAATTTACCACCGTCTTTAATAATGTATGACCCTGTTAGATTGTATGCTTTAGAAGCGTCTAGTGTTTTAGCTTCTGAAAGTTCCCCTTCTAAATTTTCTGAAGTATTGGCGTTTGTATCGCCGTCACCTTCAGATGGTTCTGAATCAGGACAAGTAACACCTGTAGATCCGCCACAATCTATTCCAGTTTCGTTTCCATTTTGAATACCGTCATTGTCTTTGTTTGGTGTTTCATCCTTAGAACATGATGCCATTAATGTAACTATCGATAAGAACGCTACAGATTTTAAAATACTTTTTTTCATTTTTAGATTGTATTAAATTTCTTTAACAAAAGAACGACCACTAGTTAAAGTAGCCGTTAATGTAGTTTTATCAATAAGTAATCCTTGTATTAACTAAAAGTTATACGATAGCGATAAATTAACATTGGTTCCTTTTTTGTAAGTAAGTACATCTACATTTTGCACTTCTTGAGATCTTACTATGTTTGGATTTAGGAGATTCATTCCATTTAGGCCAATGCTTAAGTGTTTGTTAAGGGAAGCTTTAAAAACAACATCTAGCGTGGCGACTGCTTTGTCTACTAAGTTTCCTTTTCCTTCCGTTCCGAGTGCATATATTCTGTCTGAGAAATAGTTGAAAGCTACGGTAGCCATAAGGTCTTTGTCTTCTGCAAATTGTTTAGAGAAACTAAGGTCTCCGTTGATTAATAGGTCAGAGGCTCCTGACAAGCTATCTGATTCGTTAGTGAAATCTATACTAAGGGCCAGAATATCTGCAGCAGTAGTTTCTTCAATAACCTTATCACCATCCAACTCTTGATTGGTGTGAAGGTAAGATACGTTAAGGCCAAAACTTAAATTGGTTTTTAGAAAAGCTTTTGCTGTTTCTTTCTCACTTGAGAATAAATCTTTCCTTAGTTCGAATTCTGCTCCAAATGCTTTAGCGCTGTCCCCTGTGTTTACATAACTAATATCATTGGTAGCGGAGTTTACAGTTACATCGTTGATTGGATCTTGGATGTATTTACCAAAAATTCCTAATCCAATAACTTCAGAATTAGAAGGGAATAACTCCCATTTTAAATCTAGATTGTAATCTTTAGAAGCATATAAGCTAGGATTTCCAAAATAAACTTGAGTAACCTCTTCGAATTGAAACAAAGCCCTTTCTTTAAACTGAGGTAATGTGTATGTTTTACTTGCCGCGAATTTTAAATTTTGGTTTTCAGAAACAGCATATTTAAAACTTAAAGCAGGAAGTATTTCAAAAGTATTTAATGTACTGGTGTCTCCATTTGGATCTAGAGAAGTACTCCAGCTTATTTCTTGAGTAATGTCTTCTGCCCTTAAACCAAATACAAAGCTAGATTTTTGGTTTATGGTTAATTCTAAATTGGCAAACGCCGCATGTATATCTTGTTTCCCAAAATAAGTCTGTGGGTCTAAAGCATTTGGTGTATTTATATTTCCTCTAAATGTTTCAATTGAAAATAATCCAGCCAATCTATTTTCTAAATTAAAGTAATTGTCAAGATTGTACACATCAGTGATTAAAGGATGAACAATCCTTTTGTTATTGGCGTCTCTTTTGGTAATTCTGAAGTTAAATTGGGTGGCCCCAAAATCTACTTCTTTCATTTTTCCTTGGTATCCAAAACTCAATTTACCTTCATGTTTTCCTATGTCTTCATTGTATTTGAATTTATATACTCCGTTTAAATTAGCAGCCATTTCATTTTCATCCAAAGTTTGGTAAAATCTATGGTTGTCTGCACCGTTTAATGTTTCGGCAAATGATTTTGGTCCTTCTGGAATGTCCCAATTACTTGGGGAAATTGTATTTTGCCTTCTGTTGGGTATATTATTTTCAATAAGGTTAAAGGAGAGTCCCCAATTTAAATCCAGGTTTTCATTTAATTCATGTTTCCCTAATAATTGATTTACCCAAAGAGATGTTCTTTCATAAGAAGCACGTTGAACAAAGGCACCACCCTCGGGTGCATAGTCAAATGCATCTATAACCCCGCGATATTCCTGCTGATTTTGCGCAGAGGTGTTTACAAATAAACTATTGTATTGGATGTAATTTTTCCTGTGTCTGAGTCCAATATTAGCCATGGCCGTACTATTGGTGTTGTACTCATATGTTTGGTAATCATAATCTCTTCTTGCAATACCACCTACGGTTACAGAACCCCTAGTAACTCCTTCTTTATAGCTGTATCCATTGTCAAATGAGGCTACACCAAAAACATTCAATTTGGTTTCTTCTCCCAAAATATAGGAATCTCCCGCCTTTAAGCTAAAACTAGTGTTAATAGGTTCGTTAGCCTGTGTTCTGTCCCAACTTGTTACAAAATTGTAATTATTTAGCGGGAATGCTGGGTAGTTTTTAGTATAAAATCCATGCTGATTTGGACCCTCATTTAAAAAGAATGTGTCTACACCAGATGCCTCTGAATTAATTCCGGTACCAACTTTTAAGCTAACAAATCCGTCTCCTTTGTAATCCTTGGATACAATATCAATATTTGCGCCCGAAAAATCTCCATAATTTTCAGCACTATAGGTTTTGTCAATTCCTATAAATTCTACAATATCTGTAGAAAATAGGCCAAGGTCAATATTTTTTTTTGATGGGTTGTTTGAAGGTAAAGGCAATCCGTTCAGCGTGGTAATGTTGTACCTATCTCCAAGACCTCTTACAAAAATATTTCCTGAACCTTCTTGTTTTGAGATACCAGTTGTTTTAGTTACAGCTGTACCTACATCACCTACCCCTTTTCTAGCCAATTCTTGAGCGCCAATGGAAGTTTTAATTGTAGTGGCTCTTTTCTGATCTAATAAAAGTGCTGTTTCAGAATCTTTTTTAGCACTCACTGTAATAACTACTTCATCTAATGCAACCCCTTCAGAAGCCCCCATAGGAACATTAAGAGTGGTTACTTTTCCTTCTGAAACCAAAACATTCTCAACAGTCACTGTTTCATATCCCAAATAGCTAAATATAATGGTGTAGTTTCCAGGACTGATATTTGGCAACTCATATAAACCGTCAAAATCTGATGTAGTCCCAATGGTTGTTCCTTGAATAAGGATATTGGCAAAAGGCAATGGTTCGTTATTGTTTTCTTTGTCAGATAGTGCTCCAACAACACTAGCAGTTTGTTGTCCTAAGACAACTGAACTTACTAGAAAAAATAACATACTTAATAAGTGCCTCATGATGCGTTTAAATTTTGTGCAAATAAAGTGATATATGCTTTCTTAAAGGTTAGGACTAGATTAAGAATTTAAAGGGGAATGGTTATCTAAATGTTAACAGATTAAATCAATGTTAAGCCCGTCTGGGATATAAGTATTATATTTACTTTTGAGCACTAACCATGTTTTCAAACCATGAACAACAAAGACATTAAGATTCTTTTAGTAGACGACGAGCCAGATATTTTAGAAATTGTGAGCTACAATTTATCTGCAGAAGGATACCAAGTGTACACAGCCAGCAATGGTGTTGAAGGGGTGGCTAAAGCCAAGAAGAAACAACCCCATTTAATTATTTTAGATGTAATGATGCCTGAGATGGACGGTATAGAAGCATGCGAAAAAATTAGAGCAACCCCTGGCCTTGAAAATACCATTGTTGCGTTTCTAACCGCTAGAGGAGAGGATTATTCTCAGGTGGCTGGTTTTGATGCTGGCGCAGATGATTATATTACCAAACCTATTAAGCCTAAAGTTTTGGTCAGTAAGGTAAAGGCTTTACTCAGAAGATTTAAAGAAGGAGCTGTAACTGCTGAAGCAGAAGATATTACAAGTGTAGGCGATCTTATCATCAATAGAGAGGAATATAAAATTGTCCACAAAGGCATTGAAATGGTCTTACCTAGAAAGGAGTTTGAGCTCCTCGCTTTATTGGCCTCTAAGCCAAATAAAGTATTTAAAAGAGAGGTTATTTTAGATAAGGTTTGGGGCAACGAAGTGGTTGTAGGTGGCAGAACGATTGATGTTCACATTAGGAAACTCCGAGAGAAAATTGGTGACAACAACTTTAAAACCGTTAAAGGAGTTGGCTATAAGTTCGTACTTTAGCAACCTATGGCAATTAAACTAAAGAAATCTTATCGCTTTGCACTGCGGTCTTCTTTGATCATTTCTATTTTACTCACGCTGGCTTTAGGGCTACTTCTAGATGCAGTAAATTCATTAGTGTGGGGTGTTTTGGCAGTTTATTTATTGCTTAGTTTTTTCATTTGCTTTGTAGTCATTCAGCTCAGAGTAGAGCAGTTTATTTACCGTAGGATTAAAAAGATATATGATGAGGTGTCTTTATTAGAGTCTAAATCTTTAGCAAATATTCCTGTAACCACTGACATGAGAACGCTTACTGAAGAAATTGAGCGTTTTGCACAAAACAAAAAAGTAGAAATAGACACACTTAAAATTAGAGAAGAATACAGAAAGGATTATTTAGGTAATGTGTCTCACGAGTTAAAAACCCCTCTTTTTACGGTGCAAGGTTATATTTTAACCCTCTTAGATGGCGCGATGAATGACAAAACCCTTTTGAAAAAGTATTTAGAGCGCGCAGCAAAGGGAGTAGATCGTTTAACTTATATTATTAAAGACTTGGATTTAATCACTAAATTAGAAGTGGGCGATTTAAATTTAGACCCTGTTGCTTTTGATATTGTAGAATTGGTTCTGCAGGCTTTTGAAATGTTAGAGATTAGGGCAAAAAAAAAGCACATTACCTTGTCTTTTGACAAGGCATATAGCGCTCCAATTTATGTAAAAGCAGACAAGAATAAGATCCAACAAGTACTTATTAACCTCATTATAAACGCTATTAAGTACGGGCATGAAAATGGGACAACGGAAGTGTCTATTGAAAACCTGATTAAAAATAAAGTAATCGTGCGTATTACAGACAATGGAGAAGGGATTGAGAAGGCTAATATTCCAAGACTCTTTGAACGCTTCTTTCGTGTAGACAAGAGTGGTAGCAGGGCAGAAGGAGGTTCAGGTTTGGGTCTCGCCATTGTAAAGCATATTCTAGAAGCCCACGGAGAAAAGATTTATGTAGAAAGTGTGGTAGATGTAGGTTCAGAGTTTTCTTTTACCTTGGAAAAGACAGAAAATTTCCAGGCCTAATTACCAAAAATTTTCACCTTATATTTTCTTAGCTTTGCCAGATCTTTAAATGATGACTGCTTTGGGAAGTAAAAACAAGTTAAAAAGGTTCAAGGAAAATGAAACATTCACCAATGTGTTTCAACCTTCAAGGGAAGAAGTATTAAACAAAAGCTTAGGGAAAGAGGGGCAATGGGCCCATTTTTTTGGAAACAACAATCCAATAGTCTTGGAATTGGGCTGTGGTAAGGGAGAGTACACAGTTGGTTTGGCCAAGCGGTATCCGAATAAAAATTTTATTGGAATTGACATAAAAGGGGCAAGATTTTGGCGTGGGGCTAAAACAGCTTTAGAGGAAACGCTCCCTAATGTGGCTTTTATTAGAACCCAAATTGAACTCGTAGAACATTTATTTTTCACCCAGGAAGTGGCAGAGATTTGGATTACTTTTCCAGATCCTCAAATAAAATACAAGCGAACCAAACACCGATTGACCAATCCTGTTTTTTTGGATAGGTACAAGCAAATTTTAAGCCCTTCAGGATGTGTTCACTTAAAAACTGATTCTGAATATATGCATGGCTATACCTTAGGTCTATTACAAGGTATGGGACTTCCAATCGCTTATGCCAATCATGATGTCTACAAGAATGAAGGCAGTCCAGAAGAAGTATTGGGTATTCAGACTTTCTATGAAAATCAGTATCTTGCCGTAGGAAAACCCATTACATATTTGCGTTTTAGTTTTTCCTAATCTATATATTAGATAACATTTAGTGAAATTCACTAAGCGTTTAAACGTCATTTATGTCTCATTTACTGGTGCTTTTTTTTGTTACTTTTTCCGCTGCTTTTATGGCAACAGTACCTCCTGGTCTCTTAAATATGAGCGCTGCTAAAATTAGTGTAGAAAAAGGGCCCAACAACGCTTATATATTTAGTTTAGGGGTTGTAGTTGTGGTACTTATTCAAGCTTATGTAGCTGTTTTAATTTCTAAATTTTTATTTAGCCACCCAGAAGTTATTGCCCTTTTAATGAAGGTAGCTGTAGGTGTTTTTTGTGCTTTTTCAGTATACTTCTTTGTGTCGGCCAGAGGCCAAAAAAAACCCAAGACAGGTTTTTTAAAAGTAAAGAAACGAAGTAGTTTTTTTAAGGGGATGTTTCTCGCGGCAGTAAATTTATTAAGTATCCCTTATTACAGTGGGCTGAATGCCATGTGGAAAGCCTCTGGATGGATCTCATTTACTTTAGAAGACACCCTTGTTTTTATGGTAGCTACTGCAGCAGGCACATTTTCTGTGCTGTATCTATACACAGTGTATTTTAAAAAATTGCAAAAGAAAAACAGGGTTTTTTCTTCCAAAGCAAATTATATATTGGCTGGACTGATGTTGTTTTTAGCCTCCGTGACCTTATTTAGGATATACCATGAAACACAGTCCTAAGACCCTTTCATTTTTTGATAAAGTATATGCTGTTGTGCGACTCATTCCTTACGGCAGAGTGACCTCTTATGGTGCTATAGCGGCCTATTTAGGCAGTAGGGGTTCTGCCAGAATTGTCGGTTGGGCCATGAACGCCTCTCATGGAGATATGAGTATTCCTGCGCATAGGGTGGTAAACAGAAATGGCTTACTTACAGGAAAGCATCATTTTGATGGAACCAATCTCATGCAGCAACTTTTAGAGAGTGAAGGAGTGGTGGTTTTAGAAAATGAAATAGTGGGTCTAGAAAGCTATTTTTGGGACCCTAATTTGGCTTTAAAATCTGAGGGATAAGCTGTATCTTTGTAATTTAGAATCAGTTTAATTAGGGGAATTCCCCAACAAAATAGGCCCTAGGTCACAAGCAAGCGTAGTATGCAAATAAAAAAGGCAGCCGTATTAGAGGCATTATCTAAAATATCTGCACCTGGTGAGGGTGTTAACCTAGTTGAAAGTGGTGCTGTCACTAATGTCCAGATTTTTGGCGATGAGGTAACAGTAGATATTAGTATTGCTAATCCAAGTTTACAAGCACGTAAAAAGACGGAGGTAGAGGTACTTAAAATCATTCATTCTGAGGTATATGAAAAGGCTAAAATAACGGTGAACGTTAAGGTCGTTACTCCGCCAAAAGCCGCATCCAATGAAATTAAAGGCAAACCCATTCCAGGCATCCAAAATATTGTGGCTATTGCTTCTGGAAAAGGAGGTGTTGGAAAATCTACCGTAACGGCAAATATAGCCGTCACTCTTGCTAAAATGGGTTTTAAAGTAGGTGTTTTAGACGCAGATATTTACGGCCCATCCATTCCCTTGATGTTTGACGTTTCTGCAGAAAAGCCATTGGCAGTTAATATAGACGGAAAGTCTAAAATGAAACCCGTTGAAAATTATGGTGTTAAAGTACTTTCTATAGGTTTTTTTACGCAACCCAATCAGGCGGTAATTTGGCGTGGTCCTATGGCCGCTAAAGCCTTGAATCAAATGATTTTTGACGCCCATTGGGGGGAATTGGATTTCCTATTATTGGATCTTCCGCCAGGTACTGGAGACATTCACCTCAGTATTATGCAATCCCTACCGGTTACCGGTGCTGTTGTGGTGAGCACGCCTCAAGAGGTGGCCTTGGCCGATGCCAGAAAAGGTGTCGCCATGTTCATGCAAGAAGCCATTAATGTGCCTGTATTAGGAGTGGTTGAAAACATGGCTTATTTTACGCCAGAAGAATTACCAGACAATAAGTACTATATTTTTGGAAAAGAAGGGGCCCAAAATTTGGCCTCAGATTTAAAAATTCCTTTCTTGGGAGAAGTGCCTTTGGTACAGAGCATTAGAGAAGCTGGAGACGTTGGAAGACCTGCTGCACTTCAAGAAGAAGGGCCTTTAAAAGAAGCCTTTGAGGAGATTACTAGAAATGTAGTGAGGGAATTGGTCGTAAGACACACTGATTTACCGCCTACAGAAGCTATAAAAATAACGACTATGGCTGGCTGTTCCGCAGTAAAGCCTAAGAAATAAAACGCCCCCCTATTGTGGTAGCGACATTGATACTTAAATTTTAGTCCATGACAGCAGATGAATTGTTACAGCAAGTAGAAAAAGCCCTAGATGAGATTAGGCCTTTTTTACAATCAGATGGAGGAGACATTGCCTTAGAAGGCATTGAGGGTAACACGGTTAAAGTAAGGTTAATGGGCGCATGCGTAGGCTGCTCAGTAAATCAAATGACCTTAAAAAGTGGGGTAGAACTCACCATTAAAAAGTATGCCCCTCAGATTGAACAAGTGATTAATCTCGAAGACTAAGCATTTATTAGGGGCACAAATATCTCGAAATATGGCCTGCTTAGTCCTGAGAGATTTGCTGACAAATGTCATGAGATATAACCCCATTAGAGGCTATTTTTGAATTTGAATATTTTAATATAGCGCACTGCATTTTGCAGTACGTTTTTACAATTGCTATGATAAAGACAGACATACTCATCATTGGCGCGGGACCTACAGGACTTTTCGCTGTATTTGAAGCGGGATTATTACAGCTTAAATGCCATATAATAGACGCCCTTCCAATGCCAGGAGGACAACTTTCAGAATTGTACCCCAAGAAACCTATTTATGATATCCCAGGTTTTCCTGAAGTATTGGCGGGAGACTTGGTGCACAATCTCATGGAACAAATAAAACCTTTTTCTCCAGGTTTTACCCTTGGAGAACGCGCAGAAAAAATTGACAAACAATTGGACGGTAGTTTTATTGTCACTACGGATAAAGGGACAGCGCACCACACTAAAGTAGTAGCAATTGCGGGAGGACTCGGAAGTTTTGAGCCCAAAAAACCACTTATAGAAGGAATTGAATCCTGGGAAGACAAAGGAGTCTCTTATATGATTAAAGACCCTGAAGTTTATAGAGATAAAAAAGTGCTTATTGCAGGTGGAGGAGATTCAGCATTAGATTGGAGTATTTTTTTAGCAGAGGTGGCTAGTGAGGTTACGTTGGTACACAGAAGGTCTGAATTTAGAGGTGCTCTAGATTCAGTAGAGAAAGTGCAGGCCCTTAAAAATTCAGGTAAAATAAATTTAATTACTCCAGCAGAAGTGATTGGTTTAGCGGGAGACACCCACTTAAATAAAGTGTATATTCAAAAAACAGGAGAAGAAGCCCCTATTGAATTAACAGTAGACGCCTTTATTCCGCTCTTTGGTTTATCTCCTAAGTTAGGGCCTATTGGCGCCTGGGGTCTCGAAATAGAAAAAAATGCCATTGTGGTAGACAATACATTGGATTATATGACTAATATACCTGGCGTGTATGCCATTGGAGATGTCAACACCTATCCAGGAAAACTAAAATTAATTCTCTGTGGTTTTCATGAAGCTACGCTTATGTGTCAAAGTGCTTACGGCCGTATATTTCCCAACAAAAGGTACGTCATGAAATACACTACTGTAGGAGGTGTTACGGGATTTGACGGAACTAAAAAAGAAGCCCCTAAGGCAGTTGTTAAAAAAATAGAATAAGTATGGCACAGGATATTCAAGTGACCATTGTAGATAGAACAGGCCAATCCCATACAGTGTTGGCACCTACAGATATGAACATGAATCTAATGGAATTGGTGCGATCCTATGAATTGGCTCCAGAGGGAACTATAGGGATATGTGGCGGAATGGCCATGTGCGCTTCCTGTCAGTGTTATGTGACCTCCAGCCATCATTTAGAGCCAATGTCTGAGGAAGAAGAAGCCATGTTGTCTGAAGCATTTCACCTGCAAGACAACAGCCGATTAGGATGTCAAATTCCTATTACAGAAAATTTAGAAGGATTAAAAATAACCTTGGCCCCTGAGGAATAGTTAGGACTGTTTTAAAAAAAGGGATGTACCATTCGCTGGTCTAAGCTATAGGGTACAATAGTTCAAGTACACAGACAATAAGGTAGTGGGATTTTTTTCTAAGTGGAACAATTAACGCAACATTGATACGTTAAATTTTTGCCTGGTAGGTAAACAGGTCAAAATACCTTCCTTTGGCCTCGATCAGTTGGTCGTGAGTCCCTTGCTCCGCAATTTTACCTCCCTCAATCACTAGAATTTTATGGGCTTTTCTAATGGTACTTAGCCTGTGAGCAATGACAAAAGTAGTTCTGCCTTCAGTGAGAGTAGCCAAACTTTTTTGAATAAGCGCCTCACTTTCTGTATCTAAGTTAGAGGTTGCTTCATCTAATATCAAGATAGATGGGTTCGCTAAAATAGCTCTAGCTATGGCAATTCTCTGTCTTTGACCGCCAGATAATTTCACGCCTCTCTCGCCAATTAAAGTGTCTAAACCAGCGTCAAAACGATCGGTAAATTCATTGACATAAGCAGCATTGACTGCTTCTAAAAGACTTTCATTTGAGGCATTAGGTCTGGCATATAAAATATTTTCTTTAATAGTCCCCTCAAAAAGGAATTCATCTTGCAATACCACACCCAATTGTTTTCTATAACTCTCTAAGGTCACTTTCCTAAGCGGGTGGCCATCTATGGTAATCTCTCCTTGATCGGGATTAATAAAAGTAGCCACTAAGCCAGCTATGGTAGATTTTCCAGAACCTGAACTACCCACTAGGGCAATGGTTTCTCCTGCTGCTGCGTTAAAACTAATGCTGTGTAATACATCTTTTTCCTCTTCATAGGCAAAAGACACCTCTTTAAAGCTTAATGCTCCTTGAAGCTTTTTTAGTTGGATGGTACGCAAAGGATCCTCTGCTTCACCAGTTTCGTTCATGAGCTCTTCCGTTCGGTCTAGGCCAGCTAAAGCTTCTGTAAGTTGGCTTCCAATATTACTCATTTGAACAATAGGTGCTACCATGAGCCCTAATAAGAAGGTGAAACTCAGGAATTCTCCTAAGGTCAAGGCTTCCATCATAATTTTGTATCCGCCAATTCCCATGATGCCTGTAGTGGCCAGCCCTAATAAAAATGTGGCAGATGAGGTCATAAAAGCTGTAGCGGTGAGACTCTTCTTTACATTGACAAACAATTCGTGCACCCCTTTTTCAAAAACCAAGGCCTCTTGTTCTGCTGCATTAAATCCCTTAATCACTCGAATACCTCCAAGTGTTTCTGTAAGCCTTCCCGTTACTTCTGCATTGATTTTTCCTCTAGCCCTAAAAATAGGTCTAATTACTTTAAAAGCTTTCAGAGCAATGATGGCGAAAATAGCCAAAGGTATGAGTGTGAATAAGGTCATAGACACACTTATTTGCAGCAACAAAATTAGAGAGGCTACGGCTGTGATGGTACCACCTACCAATTGCACAAGGCCTGTTCCAATTAAATTTCTAACCCCTTCTACATCGGTCATTATCCGTGAGACTAAAGCCCCAGATTTGGTGTTGTCAAAAAATCGAATGGGCAGGCCCAGAATTTTCTTTTGCACTTGAGCCCTCAATTCCGCAATGAGGTATTGGGCCTGTACAGAGAGAATTTTTGTCAGTAAAAATGAAGTGATCGCTTGTACCAGAATGGCTATTATAACAACGGCAATCAATATTTTAAGTCTGTCCAATTCCTTGTTAGGAATAATTTCATCCATCAAAACTTTTAAAGACAGTGGCGCAACAAAACTGGCTATTTTACTTATGACTATTAGTAATAAACCTACAAAAACCATTTTTCTTCTGGGCCAAATAATGGTTGTAAAGGCTTGTAAAATAGAAACTTTGGGTTTGCTTTTGTCTTTTGTTGTATGGCTTTTTTTATTTGGAGTCATTTGTGTTTTTTGATCTATAGGGTAAAGGTACTTTTTTGTACCTTTCTAGCTATTGATTTAGAAAAAAAACCACCACTATCTTCTTGAAGATTAAATAGCTAACACTTTAAAAAACCCATTGAAATGAAACCTATTTTTGTTTTTTTATTCCTATTGCTTACCGCCTGTTCTGAGCCTCAAGACACTGCCTCCACGCGTCAGGAGAAGCATGCAGCACAAACCACTATTATCAGGGATTCATTTGGGGTACCCCACATATATGGAAAGACAGACACAGATGCTGTTTTTGGTTTATTATACGCCCAGTGCGAAGATGATTTTCAACGGGTAGAAGACAATTATATATGGGCCATTGGAAGGTTGGCAGAGGTGGAAGGGGAAAGTGCCATCTATTCAGACCTCAGGGCTAAATTATTTATGACTACAGATGAGGCTAAAGCCATGTACGAAAACGCTCCTGAGGACATTAAAGCCCTTTGTATGGCTTTTGCAGATGGAATAAATTTCTATTTAAAAACACATCCAGACGTCCGTCCAAAACTCATTGATCATTTTGAACCATGGATGCCTATGTATTTTTCAGAGGGGTCTATTGGGGGAGATATTGAACGTATTTCTGAAAAAAAGATACGTGCCTTTTATGAAAATGCTGCTGCCCTTCCAAAAGAAGAAGCCTTAGCTATTGCTCTAGCTGCATCTGAGGAGGAACCAGCTGGATCAAATGGGATAGCCATTTCTGGATCCCATACAAAAAGCGGAGACGCCATGCTTTTAATTAATCCCCATACCTCATTTTTCTTTAGGGGAGAAGTGCATGTAAATAGCGAAGAAGGTTTGGCAGCTTATGGTGCAGTTACTTGGGGACAATTTTTTGTATATCAGGGATTTAATGAGAAAACAGCTTGGATGCATACCTCCACTTATACAGACGTGATGGATGAATACTTGGAGACCATTACTCAAAATGAAGCGGGCTTATTTTATTTATACGGGGAAGAACAAAGAGAAGTGTCTGTATCCGAAGTAAGGCTAAAATTCAAAGATTCTTTGGGGATTATTCAAGAAAAATCTTTTCCCAAGTACCGTACCCACCACGGTCCAATTACCCATATGGAAGCGGGGCAATGGGTTGCCTCTGCTATGATGTGGGACCCTGTGACCGCATTAAAACAATCATTTATCAGAACAAAGCAGAACAATTATAAAGGCTTTAAAGCAATGATGGATTTGAGAACCAATTCATCGAACAATACGGTTTATGCAGACGCAGAGGGTAATATTGCTTATTTCCATGGAAATTTTGTACCTAAAAGAGATGTAGCTTTTGACTTTTCCCAACCCGTAGATGGTAGTAATCCAGCCACTGATTGGCAGGGGCTACATAATGTAGAGGAGAATATATTACTATTGAATCCAGAGAACGGTTGGTTGCAAAATTGTAATTCAACTCCTTATACGGCGGCGTTACAATACAGTCCTAAACCTGAGGATTATCCGGTATATATGTCTAAAGACCAAGAAAATTTTAGAGGGGTACACGCCATTTCACTGCTAAGTGAGATAAATAAAATTGATTTGGACGGACTTATCACCCTAGCTCATGACCCATTTTTACCTGCATTTGAGGCTTTAATTCCGGGTTTAGTGAAGGCATTTGACCAATGGGGTAGTTCTGTTGGAGAAATGAATGCAGCCATTGAAATATTGAGGCAATGGGATTTTAAAACTTCTGAAGATTCGGTAGCCATGACTTTGGCTCATTTTTACGGTACCCGCTACGGTCAAAAAGGAGTGCGCCCTTTTGCCATGTCAGACATGGAACTCATGACCTATTTTGGTAGTGGCTCTCCTGAAAAAGAACGTTTGGCTATTTTTGAAGAAACGCTACAACAGCTCAATACAGATTTTGGCACCTGGAATACCCCTTGGGGCAGTGTGAATAGATACCAAAGGCTCAACGGAGACCCCAGACAAGCATTTAATGATTCATTGCCCAGTACCCCTATTGGTTTTGCCTCTGGTAGATGGGGTGCCTTGGCAGCTTATGGCGCTAGGTACACCAATAATACAAAGAAGATTTACGGAACCAGAGGTAATAGTTTTGTTGCAGTAGTTTCTTTTGGAGAAAAACTACAAGCAAAAAGTATTTTAGCTGGCGGGCAGAGTGGCGATCTAAATTCGCCCCATTTTGGAGACCAGCTGTCTCGTTATGCAGAGGCTAATTTTAAGGAAGTACTTTTTTATAAAGAAGCCGTGTTAAAAGATGCTCAGCGAAGCTACCATCCGGGGGAATAGGCTTTTTTAAAACTTAAAAAGTCGCTACTGATTTACAATTTGGAGGGTTCTTATTCTCTCACCAGAACCATAGTAGCTTTAGCCCCAGTGGAAAGGTTCCAGATGTTTTGGTGTACTAGGTTTCCCTTTTCGTCATAAACGTCTACCTGAGCTGTATTTGGTCCAGAGGCACCTTGATTTAAAGCTTCGAAAACTAGGGTGTTTACACCTTCTTTGAGGTCTACATTAACTCCTTGAAAACCAGCAGTTAGGAAAAGATTCTGTGCTACAATGTCGCCGTTGAGGTATATTCTTACACGGTCTCCATCTACGTATTCGTGGTCCCTACACACCACACCAACAAATTTAGACACCGTTTTTACAGCACCTAAATTCACATTGCCAAAGTAATTTTTGGCTTTTTTGCTTTCTTTTTCTCGTATTTTTGGGTCTATTTTTAAGTAAGCGCCTGCTTGGACCAAAGTTCTGTCAGGAAGCATTTTAATACCGTTTTTTTCTAAGGTTTCCGCTACAGGATACAAGAGTTTTTCAGGGGTGTTTTTGCTGTTTGGAGGGGGCAGTTTAAAAGGTGTTTCCCCTGATTTTTCTTTTTTGTTGTCACCTATTTTTACCCGTTTACTGGTGTTTTCTTGTGCCCATAAGGAACCACAGCCTATGAGTAGGAATAGAAAAAAATAGCTTAATTTTTTGTGACCCATACAACAAAGGTATAAAAGAAGCCGCTCTTAATGTTTTAAAAGGACGTTAAAAAAAAGCGCGGCCTTTAGGCCGCGCTTTAAATACAGTATCTGAGTGTTTATTAAGCTGTTAGGCAAAGTATAAGTATACGCCAATCACCAAAACACAGATGGCTATTCCAACCTCTTTGACGTATTTAAAAGGAAGGATGTCTACTTGTTTGGTATAGCTCAATTCGTAAGGAGTTGCCATAGGCTTTAATTGACCAATCACTAACATTATTGCCGTATTGAGCAAGAATAATATGGCCATAACGTCCAAATAATGTGGGTAAGTTCCCCCATTGTCTGTTACCATTGGCTGAAGTACAAACTGGCTAATGATATACAATAGTGAGCCTGATACAACACCGACTTTAGCTGCTATTGCAGGAACCCTTTTAGTGGTGTAACCCACGAAAATAATGGTCAGGATGGGAATACTATAAATTCCGTTCACTTCTTGAAGGTAGTCAAATAATGTTCCGGCATTAGCAATTAATGGTGCTATAAACATAGCAGCAATCGCTAAAACTAGCCCAAAGCGTTTTCCGTTTTTAACCATTTGAAGCTCACTGGCTTCTGGGTTAATGTGTTGTTTGTAAATGTCTACACCAAATAGGGTAACGGAGCTATTGAGCACAGAGTTAAAGGAGCTTAAAATGGCCCCAAAGAGTACTGCGGCAAAAAACCCAACCAAGGCTTCAGGCAATACTTCTGCTACGAGCATAGGGTAGGCGGTATCGGCCTTTTCAAGGCCCCCTTCGAATAAATGATAGGCAATGAGTCCGGGTAATACCACCAATAAAGGACCCAATACTTTAATAAATGCGGCCAACATAAGTCCTTTCTGGCCCTCCGCTAAGTTTTTGGCTGCGAGTGCTCGTTGAATAATTTGTTGGTTGGTTCCCCAATAAAATAATTGCACGAGCATCATCCCTGTAAAAATAGTGTGGAAAGGTACTGGGTCGGATTCACTACCCATGGATTTAAACTTGTCTGGGTTTTCTTGTACCAAAATATTTAGACCCTCTAAAGCATTTCCGTCTCCAATAGCCATAAGGCCAAAAAGAGGAATCATAAGTCCCCCAATCAAAAGGCCAATGGCATTTATAGAATCAGATACAGCAACGGCTTTTAAACCACCAAATACCGCATATATTCCACCTGTAATCCCTATGCCCCAGACACAAATCCATAAAGCTTCTGTCTCAGTGACACCTAATAGTTCCGGAATGTTGAACATCCCACTAATGGCTACAGACCCTGAATATAAAATTACAGGCAGTAAAACCACTACATATCCTGTTAGGAAAAGTACAGAGGTAATTGTTTTTGTAGTGACGTCAAAACGGGTCGCTAAAAATTGCGGAACTGTTGTAAGCCCTCCTTTTAAATATCTGGGCAATAAAAAAATAGCGGTAACTACCATAGCTATAGCGGCGAGGGTTTCCCAGGCCATTACAGATAAACCACTTTCATAGGCAGAGCCATTGAGCCCTACGATTTGTTCGGTGGACAAATTGGTGAGTAATAGTGAACCCGCTATTACGCCAGCAGTTAAACTTCTTCCGCCAAGAAAATAGCCATCTGAAGATTGTTCGTTGGTTTTTCTAGTGGCAAAATAAGCTACAACGGCTACCAAAAGGGTAAACCCAACAAAAGATAAAATTCCTAACATATGTGATAATTTGGTTGATGATTATTTTTGTCTAATATACTTTATTTTAAGGTCTTTAATTTCTCTACCAAGAATTTACCTACAGCATCTCCTTGTTTTACCCCTTCGTCTATAGCCCTTCTATAATGAATCCCTCCATAAAGTCTAGACACAGCAGCCTCTTCTGAGGCCGCAATAAATGAGTCATAAGACCTCACGCCTAATCCATAGACCTCTTCTGTGGTGTCTGCAAATGAAAAGGTGTCACCATAAATGTCAGTGAGTGCTACGGCAGAAGCCCTTGAGATTACAGAATGTCCAGAGGTATATTCTGGAAAAGGAGGTGTTTGAAGCAAAGGCAACCAAGTTTCATCTAAAAACTCGTTAATAATGGTCTCTGGTCTTACAATTAAAGTATTCCATTTGGTGTCCCAACATGAAATAAACCCGTCGAATAGGGCAATAGATACCCTTGCATAGGCGTTAATACTTTCATCCATATTACTTTGTGCCTGTTTCGCAGCAATTTTAGTAATCCCAATCCAGTGCCCTCCTGGGGTGATTTTTTTTGTAGCAAACATGGCGTGCCCTCTATGGTGTGACACATAAGGATTGCAGTCCCAGAAGCTGGCAATTTCTGTGGCCTCTGTGCTGCCATCTATTTTTTCACCCAATTCATACACCTCCATTAACTCTTGGTAAAATGGACTGTCTTTGCTCATGTCTACAGGATAAGGCGGGGCTGGTTCAAACTGATCCGCCGTAGCTAAAACTAGTGTTCTTATTTTATTCCAGTGCGGCTCTATGCCTTCCATATAATCTGGTGGTGTAGGCTTCCAAAAAGCAGTACCCTCCTGGATGGTATATTTAGGATAGGTTCTGGTTTGTTTGTAAAAATCGGTATCTGCCCACGCCAAAATATGCGCAGCAACTAAGTCCCCATATGCCAATGAAGCTTCTTTTACACTTGAAGGAAGTCCGTCTTGTTCTAGGCTAGCGTAAAGGGAATCTCTGTATTCTATTATTTTATTTTCTGAAAAAATTAAGGCAGTACCTACTTTTAAAAAGGCGTGAATGGCAGCCAATTCTGCATGAATGTTTGGGTCGTTTATTTCCGGTATGGTTTTAAAGTCGCTGAGTTGCCCCGCCATATCCTCGTATTTATTAGGATACTGTTTTTGCATGATAGCATAGGCCGCGATAGTAGGATACATATATACCCTTGAAGCTACAGGAGGAGAAAAAATATCGTAAACGATCACGTCAGATAGTTGTTGCATGCTATTGTGGAATAGCTGAGGATCTTTTAAGCGCGCTTTATAGGTGTTATTTTCTTCACAGCCCAGTAGGCTTAAGAATACTGCACTACATAAAAGAAGTAATTTGATTACTTTCATTTTATTTATGGTTTAAGTCAATAGTTTTGGCGCTGTCATTGTTGAAAAGCACCAATAATTTGTTATTATTTAAAGGCCCAATTGTCCTTGCTTCCATAAAAGGGGGTAGGGGCAAAGTGTTGTTTTTAGTGAATGTATTTCCATTAAATCCGGATAGTATTCCTCCAGTATTTGCAGGAGAATTTCCTAATTCTGTGACAAAACCTTTATAATTCCCCACATAATAGAGTTTTAGATTAGCGGATTGCTTGTCTATATAAAAGTCTTCAATACTGCTCATTTGGGCTTCAATAGGCAAAGGTATTCCTTGGAAAGTAGTGTTATTTAGGTACACCATAGAGCGCAGCTCTTTGAGGTATTTGGTTTCTAAGTCTGCAGGTAGGTTGTCGAAAAGCTGACCAATTTCTCTCACCTTAGAAAAGGAGGTGTAGGAAGTAAACTTCTTTTTGAGCATAGGCATTTGCTTGCTGAGCATATCTTTGGAAGCAAATGGGATGTGCTCTCCTTCGAAAGTATGAAATATCGTAGGGTCTAGTTGTTCATTTCTGTCAAAATCTTCAAGATATATTTCTACAGGCTTGTTTGCAGAAGCCTTAATTTTCATATTTAAACCAGCATTTCCTGCAATTATTTCTGGTTTATCATCTCCATTTAGATCTTGTAATAAAACAGTATTCCATAAGCCTTGTGTATTGGCCAAGCCCAATGCTTCAGTCTGGTTCTCAAAGTTTCTACCATCTTTGTTAATTAAAACAGTAATGGGCATCCAGTCTCCAACCAGCACCAAATCCAATAATCCGTCTTGGTTAATATCCCCCCAAGCACTGTCTGTAATCATGCCATAATCTTTACGAGCCAAAAGCTCAAAATTCCCTTTCTGGGTGTTTCTTAAAATGACACTAGAGGGAGAAATACCATAGGCTCCGGGGACAGACCTAAACCCTAAAAATAAATCTGAGAAGCCGTCATTGTCAAAATCTGCCACAGAAATACTCCCTCCATTGGCCATAGGTAAATTGGCTTTAGATCTGGTGAAATTTCCTTTTCCGTCGTTTATGTAAAGTCTGTCTACCAATTGTATGTCTCCTTCAGGACTGTCATTTCCGCCACTCATAACATAGAGGTCTAAATCTCCGTCATTGTCAAAATCTATGGCGGCAGCGTCTACGTCTTCATAAAGCGCGTCTTCCCTAATGACTGCTTTAATCTCTGCAGTAAAAGTGCCTGCTTCATTTTGCGTATAAAAAGCACTTTCTTGGTATTTAGCACCGCCAATAAATAAGTCTTTTAAGCCATCTCCATTAAAGTCTTCATGCACATAACAAGGTCCTTCTGTAGACAGTTTTTCCAGCATTAAAGGCTCTCTTTCGTAGTCGTAATATTTATTTTCTTGGTGGGTAAATGGAAAGTCTACAACGGCAGCCGTATTGTTTTTGTCTGTTTTGGTTGGCGATATTCTTGAGTCTATAATCGCACTTATTTCTTGATAGTCATTAATTGAAATATTTTCAACAGTTTGTTTCCCGCCAATAGGAAACGTAATAGTTAAGGAATCAATAGTGGTATTTTTCCCAATTCCAAAGTGAATATTTTGGCTGGAAGCCGATGCGTAGCCTCTTGTAGCACTCAGCTCTTTATACCAGACCTGTTGTCCTGAAAATAGGGTTAGCTTAGCACCACTAGTGTTTTTTATTTCTGCTGAAGGCACCAACTTTATCCCTACAAAATTGTGCATACTTGGATCCTGGGTGTTTTCTAATATCTCTAAGGGGCTATTAATATTATTAACCACCAAGTCTATATCTCCATCTAAATCTAAATCTGCATAGGCAGCACCATTGGAATAGTTGTTTTTTAAACCTGCTGCTTCTGAGTGTTTGTTAAATTTAAATCCCCCTTGGTTATGAAGCAACACATTGGCAATTTCTAATTGGGGCATTTCCTCAATGAGTTTTTTTTCTAAAAGGTTTTGTTGGTCTTGCTTGTACTGACTAAAGTTTACGTTACTCAGGTAATTAATATAATCTAAATCATTTGGCCTTCTGTAAATACCGTTGCTGATAAAAATATCAGATAGCCCGTCGTTGTCAAAGTCTTCTATAAGCGCAGACCAACTCCAGTCTGTGGCGTAAGTTTCTGTGAGAAGGGCTATTTCTTGAAAAGCCCCTTGTCCGTTGTTTAATTGAAAATTATTTCTGGAATACTGTGTCTGAAATCCAAAACCCTCCTTGATTTGAGCCACTTTATCTGAATCTTCTCCACCAGATTTAAGGCGTATAGATGCTTGATCGGGCATCATATCTAATGTAAATACATCAATTAACGCGTCGTTATTAAGGTCTGCAGCGTCTAATCCCATGGTAAATCTGCTGCTATTGCTGGTCATTTTCGCACTAGCTTCTCTAAAGGTTTTGTCACCGTTATTGAGATAGATATAATCGTTTTCGTGAAAATCATTTCCAACGTAAATATCAATAAACCCATCTTTATTTAAATCTGCGGTAGCCAAGCCCAACCCATAGCCTAAGGGGCTGTTGTAAATTCCTGCTGCCTGAGTGACATCTACAAAATTTAAAACACCTGTTTCTAAGGTGTTTTCAAATAATAAATCTCCTGAAAGCACATCTTTTTCTGTCCTTTTTTCTGTTTTTCCATAGCTTCTTGGCGTGTGAACGGTATGGTTAAGTAAGTAAAGGTCCAAGTCTCCATCGTTGTCATAATCAAAGAAACTCGCTTGGGTTCCAAATCCTGAAAAGGCGATATGTACTTCATTTGAAATTTCTTTAAATTTAAAATCACCTTGGTTTAGGAACAGTTTGTTGTGTCCTTTAAGGGTCTTATAATTTCCTACAACAGATACATAAACATCTAATAAGCCGTCGTTATTTACGTCTGCCAGGGTAACCCCATTAGACCAACTGTTTTGAGTGTTTATGTCTGCAGCAGCTGTTTGGTCTTTAAATTTAAGTCCTCCTAAGTTTTCATACACCCTGTCCTGAACTTGATTTCCAGTGATAAATAGGTCTTCTAATCCATCGTTGTTTAAATCACCAATGGCTACTCCTGCGCCGTTGTAGAAGTAGAGGTATTCTATGATATTTAAATCTGCACTAGGGGTTAAAGTATTTTCAAAATCTACCCCACTTTGTTCTGCTGTAATAGAATTAAAATATACTGGCGAAACCTCTTTTTGGGATTCACAACTTTGAAGCCCAGCATATAAGGCTGCGAGCCATAAAGTGTTTTTAATTAACTGCAATAATAGGTGTTTTTTCATTTTAGAATTTATATCTCAAAATAGCATCACTGTTTCTAACAAATAATAGGGTATTGTTGGTCTTTTGAATAGACCTCACTTCTCCGGTTACTTTTAATCCTTTGTTTCCTGGAGTGGCTTTAAATATGGGTGCACCAATGGTGTCATTTCCAGTATTCTCTAAAAATGTTCCAAAGCTAGCGTCGTACCTGCCCACTTCTGGTTTTACCCTAAATAAGTTTCCGCCAAGGACTATGTCTGTGTCGCCATCTAAATCAAAATCTCCCGTTTCAATGGCAAATATTGGGGACATTTGAACCTGCTTAGGAAGTGTTATAGAGGTAAATCCTCCATTTCCATCATTGATATAAATAGAAGTTTTTAATTCAATGGCCGTTGCTTTTGTACTCAGGTTTAAAGCTTCTTCTGAAAAAATAGCATTTAAATCTGCATTTTTAAAGCTGCTGTAATCTGGAAACTTCTTTTTAAGTCCTTTCATCTGATCGATTAGATTGTGCCTTAAGTTGTAAGGGTATACTTTACCGTCCGCTGCAGTAAAACCCATTACAGGGTCTAAGGCCCCATTTTGGTCAAAATCCTGAACAAAAAGACAGATGGGTTGCTCTTTACTTGCTTTAAATCTGGAGTTCTCTCCATGGTTTCCCACAATTAAATCAGGAAAACCATCTTGATTTATATCTGTGATTTTCAAGGCACTCCACCAGCCTTTTTCATGCTGTAATTCGGTCGATTTTTTTGTGAAAGATCCTTGATCATTTAAGAATATCTCAATACCCATAAACTCTCCTACTACCACTAAATCTATATCACCATCTGCATCTATGTCACTAAAATTCGCATCTGTAATCATGCCAATTTCACTAAATTCTGGTGCAAGTATGGCTGTCTGATCTTCGAATATTCCAGTACCATCATTGCGCAATAAATAACCATTTACTGGTACACCATATGCGGCGGTAATAGATCTTTCGCCTACAAATAAATCCGTGTCACCATCTTGGTCAAAATCTCCTGAACGTACTACAGATGTATTGAAATAAGTACTTGCAGTGGGTAACATATGTGGAGAAGGACTAAATATTCCAGCACCATTATTGAGGTATAATTGATCTGCCAATTCTGAAGCAAATTTCGAAAATTCTATGCCTCCATTCCCTAAATAAATATCTAAATCGCCGTCGCCGTCTGCATCTAATAGTGCAATAGCGGTTACTTCAGCTGCCAAATCTTTTGAAAAGATAAATTCTTTTGAAGGCTTAAACTGGCCGTCAATATCTCCGAGCAATACCGCTGTTTCAAATCCTTTACTCCCCCCAATAATGACATCCTGAATTCCGTCGTTATTAAGGTCTCCAATAGCAGATTTAGGCCCTGGGGTACTCATCATATGATGCAACAGACGGTCTCTATTAAAATCAATGAAATTGTTTTCCTGGTGAACATAAACGGGAATAGTATCCATTTCTGAGAAAATAATTGCATCTGGAGTTTCAGAAAAATTAGTATTGACCACGCCGTCACCCATCTCCAACTGAAGCAGTTGATTGGTTTGTACCCCATCTTTAATGGTTACCATACCGTTTGGCCAAGTGACTTTTACTTGAACTGCATTGTCAGAGGGCAAACCAATATGTGGTCTTTGGTCCATACTAGATTGAAAGCCTCTTATGGGCTGTTGTGCAACGCTATATGCATTGCCATCTTGAGATACCTCAATTAATGTTCCTACAGCAAATGTGTTCTTGCCAGTTCCTTTTAAATTAAACTGAATAAAGTGGTTGTTTGTTTCGTTTTCACTGGTATTTTTGTAAACAAATAGCGGCATATTTACATTGTTAACGACCAAATCTAAATCGCCGTCATTGTCTAAATCTCCATAAGCGGCACCGTTAGAAAAGCCCTTGGTCTCTAATCCAAGAGAAATATCTCTGTTAAATTTTAGGTCCCCTAAGTTTTTATACGCCTGATTTTCGATGGGATTAGAAGGAATAATATCGATTAATCTGGCGTAGTCTACCTGGTTGTTAATCACAATGGAATTAATGACCTCGTCACTGGAAACGTATTGAAGGTAGTCTTGGTCTGTAAGGTCTCTGTAAATTCCGTTGGCAATAAAAAGGTCTTTTAAACCGTCGTTGTTCATGTCAAAAAACAATGCACCCCAACTCCAATCTGAAGCTTCTACACCCGCCAATCTACCAATCTCACTAAATGTATTGTCTCCGTTATTTAGTTGGAGGGTGTTTCTAGTGTATTGGTGGTAATAGCCATTTTTAACGTTGTAAGTGTATTTGTCCCAATTTTCAAATGTGGTCACTGATTTTAGTCTTTCGTAATTGGAAGGAAGCATTTCAGTAACAAAAATATCTGCTTTTTGATCGTTGTTTATATCTGCCATATCTGCCCCCATAGAAGCGCCAGAAATAGAGTTTATGGAAGCAGTAAGCGTTTCTTTAAAGCTACCATCCCTATTATTGATGTATAAATAATCTCTTTCAAAAAAATCATTAGACACGTAAATATCTTCCCAGCCATCGTTGTTTACGTCACCCACAGTAACCCCCAATCCAAAGCCAATTACAGACCCGTAAATACCTGCTTTTTCACTTACATCTACAAAAATTCCATCTTGATTTTCGAGCAGTTTGTCGCCACCCAAGACATCTCTTTTGGGTCTTTCATTTCTTCTGAGGTCAAAGCTTCCAATCGCTTGGTAGGAGTTGTTTAACAGATATACATCTAGATCTCCGTCCTTGTCGTAATCAAAAAAAGAAGCATGGGTAGAAAAACCTTTGTCTGCTAAGCCATAAGCGGCTGCCTCTTCTTTGAAAGTATTGTCTTTTTGATTGATGAATAATTCATTTTGTTTGCTGTCTCCAGATACATCACCAGAATTACACACATAAATATCCAAAAAACCGTCTGCGTTAATGTCTACCATTGTCACTCCGGTAGACCAAGCCTTATTTCCGCCTATTCCAGCAGATTCTGAGATATTTTCAAATTTAAAATCTCCTTTATTTAAAAATAATTGGTTGGACTTTTGATTTGCGGTTAGGTAAACGTCTGCCCAGCCATCATTGTTTATATCTCCAATAGCCACACCTCCTCCGTTATAAAAGTTTCGGTAGGTGTAGACATTGAATTCATTGGAGAATTCTAAAGTGTTTTCAAAGGCCATACCAATGGAGCGATTGTCCTGAATTTCAAATAAGGTATTGGTCTTCTCTTCACAACTACTCACTACAATCATCGCCACACATAGCAGAGCTAGCGTAAAGGGAAGTTTGCTAAAAATGGCTTTTTTCATAGGTTTATTTAAATGTAGGAAACTTATGTCTGAGGTCTTCTAAAGTAACCTTGACATCTTTATCTCCTTGGGCATGAATGATTATTTGTCTGTTTCCGTCAATTTTAACGTAGGTAGGTGTATTTAGTTGCGCATTTTCTAAAAGGAAGAAATCATTTCCAGGGTACCATTTTTTGAGGGTATCCATGGCAACAAATAACAATTTATCCGACTGAAGCTTTTCTGTCCATGGAGACCATCCGTCATAGGCAAACTCCATATCCAGACCTACCATCTGTTTTTCTTCATTAAAAATTCCATAAAAAAGGTGGGTCATGGAAGTTTCAGAAGTACCTTTTAGTTCGTAGGCTACGAACTGGTTTTTTGGTCCCTGTTTAATAAGTCCTTTTTTGTTTAGTTCCCAACACTTGGCGAAAAAGTCTTTTTTACTGTCTCCGAAATACAAATTAAATTGCAGGCTGTCTATTCTATTTCCAGAGGCCATTTCTTTTTTTACGGTGCGATCGTATTTAGACTGACACGAGCCAAGGCTGATTAAAAGCATTCCTAAGAGGGCAAAAGAGAAAATACTATTGAATGTTTTTGATTTTAATGCTGTCATTGTTTATACCTAAAATTATTGAATATTGGTCTTTATTTTTAAAGCTTACTATGGATCTAATTTCTCCTTTTACACCCAAAGATTCTGGTTTTTCAAATATACCGTTCTTTTGTTGTTTTAAGATCCATCCATTTGAAGATTCTAATGGTCCAAATTGGGGTTTTATTTTAGACTGATTTCCACCTAGTATAATATCTAATTTTCCGTTGTTGTCAAAATCTTCTAAAAGAATACTACCCACATTTGAGTATTGTATTTCTGTCGCCAAGTTGTCTCTTGTGAAAGTGTTGTCACTGCCCCAGTAAATTGCGCTGCTCAATACATGAAGCTCTTTTATTAAAGCTGTTTGGTAAACGTCCGCTCCAAACAGATCAATCATATTTGCATTGGCGTAGTCTTTGTAATAAAGGTATTTTTTCTTTAAAAAGGGAATTTGCTTAAAGAGTTCGTCTCTGTCTAAGATGGGATAATCTGCTCCGCTTTCATGATAGGTCATGATTTGTTCTGCAGTACCATTTCCATCAAAATCTTTCACAAACATTTTCATCCCTTTTTTGTAAAAGCTATTTTCCCCAATGTTTCCCATCACAAGATCTTGGTGTCCGTCTGCGTTTAAATCGGCAATTTCTAGCGTTGCCCACAATCCCTGGTCCTTTGCCGTCCCAAAGCTTTCGCTGGCTTCAGTAAAGGCACCTTGAACGTTTATAAACACTTTTGGAGACATCCATTCTCCTATGAGAATAATGTCTTCTAATCCATCCTTGTTTACATCCAAGTGCTTTGCATCTGTAAGCATACCTATTTGTGAAAATACTTCAGGCGCTTCTTCGGTAAAATTTCCTGCGCCGTCATTTCTTAAAATAAATCCCTGACCATCTTTGCCATAGGTTTCCACTTGGTATCTTTCTCCTACAAATAAGTCTGTATCTCCGTCATTATCAAAATCAGCAGCTGTAAGTGCCCCTGTAGAAAAAGGTCTTGAAAATAGTGTTTTGGCTTGCTTCGTAAAAGTGCCATTTCCATTGTTTGTGTATATTCTATCATGAAGGTTAAATGAAAACTTAGAATATGCTTTTCCACCACTTCCTACATAAAGGTCTAAATCTCCGTCATTGTCAATGTCTATAAAAATGGCCTTAGTGTCTTCACTCATGGCGTCTTTTTCAAATTCAGTTTTTGAGCTTGACTGATATTTTTCTCCATCGCTTAGCCATAATTCTGAAGCTTGGTCTTTGGCACCCCCAAAAAAGAAGTCTGGCAGCTGGTCTCCATTGAGGTCTCCTTTTATAATGACAGGTCCTTCATTGCTGTACATTTGTGGCAATAAACGCTCTTGGTTAAAGTCTATAAAGCCATTTTCTTTATGGGTAAATCCAAAAGGAACTTTGTTGTCCAAAGAATAGGTGTTTTGTTTCTTTGATGAAACTAGTGGAATTGTTTCATTCTTCCCTTTGGGGGCAACTGGCCCTATTTTTTCTACTGTAGCATAGTCAATATAAAGCTGTTGGTTTGCAGCCACTTCTTTCAAAACAGATCGTTTTTGATCTGGCCAAAGTATTTCAACACTGTCTATACGACTGTTTTTTCCTAAACCAAAGTGAAGCCTGTGGCTAATAGCACTCTGAAACCCTCTGGAAGGAAATTGTTCCAGCATACTCTTTTGCCCTTCTTGGTGTACGATTACTTTGCTACCTATACCAAAGGTATTTTTTTCAAACCCCCTTAAGCTAATTTGCACATAGTTGTTTTCTGTACTGTTGTTTTTATAAACAAAGGCAGGCGCGTTAATGTTGTTGACCACAAGGTCTAGATCTCCATCATTGTCTAAATCCCCGTAGGCACTTCCATTGCTAAAGCTCGGCGTTTCAAAGCCCCATAATTCCCGTATGTTTTCAAATTGAAAACCGCCTTTGTTTTTATATGCACCATTTGGTACTGCAGCAGAAGGCATAACATCTATAAGCTTACTCAATACGTCATTGTCTTCTTCTATGAGTTGGCGCACCTTTTCATCATTGGCCATAAAGGTTAAGTAATCTCTATCTAAGAGGTCTTTATGAATACCGTTGCTAATATAAAGGTCTTTCAAGCCATCGTTGTCCATGTCAAAGAACAGTGCCGCCCAACTCCATTCGGATCCGTCTACTCCAGCAATTCTCGAAATTTCAGCAAAATCATTTGCCCCCATATTTCGTTGGAGTACATTCCTTGGAAATTGGTTGCCGTAGCCTTTGCTTTTTGCCAATTGGTGTTTGTCCCAACTTTCATAAGAAGCTTTTAGTTTTTTTCTAGACAAGCGCTCTGGTAACATTTCTGTGACCATTAAATCTGTGTTTAGGTCATTGTCAATATCGGCGGCATCGGCTCCCATGGAGCCCATAGAAGTGGCGTTAAAATAAGTGTCTCCCATCTCATCAAAGCCTCCTTTCTGATTGTTGATGTATAGGTAGTCTTTTTCAAAAAAGTCGTTTGAGATAAAAAGATCTGGCCATAAATCGTTGTTGAAGTCCGATAGGGTAATGCCTAGACCAAAGCCAATTTTACTGGAATAAATACCGGTCTCTTCAGAAACGTTCACAAAATACCCATTCCTGTTTTCTAAAAGTCTATTCCCTTCTGTGTCTGGAATATTCCTTTGATTTTCAATAAGGTCATACGCGCCAACAGACCGCATAGAATTGTTGAGTAGGTAACAGTCAAGGTCTCCATCTAGGTCGTAGTCAAAAAAAGCAGCCTGTACAGATAGTCCAGTAATATCCAAGCCGTATTCTGCCGAAGCTTCTTTAAATGTATTGTCTTTTTGGTTAATGAACAATTCGTTGTGTCTGTTTTTACCGCCTGGCATACCCGATTTACATACATACAGGTCTAGCCATCCATCCTGGTTTATGTCTACAAATGTTGCGCCAGAAGACCAGATGTTTTCACAGGCTACTCCTGCAGTTTGTGCAATTTCCTCAAAATTGAAATTACCACGGTTTAAATACAGCGCATTGTCCACTAAGTTTCCGGTGAAGTAAATATCTATAAGACCATCGTTGTTTATGTCACCAAGAGCCACTCCAGCACCGTTGTAGAAGTTCCTATATGTATAAGGATTAAATGCCTCGGTATAACTTAATTCATTGTTAAACGCCACACCAGTTGTACTGGGTTTCATGAGTTCAAATCGTGAACTAGTATCTTTACAGCTCAAAATAAAGAGTGTGTACAGACCTAGCAAAACAACCTTAGCTATATGGCTTGTTTTTGGCATGAATTGTATTGTTATTTAAGTGGTTAAGGGAGGTTGGTTTGAGGGGCAATATACCTAAAATTCTTCTTTATTTCAAGCGGCTAGCCTCCTTAATTTCAGGACTCTTTTTAAAAAATGTTCAAAAAAAAAGCGGCCCTAATGGGCCGCCTTTTATAAGATATAAACGAAGGATTAGTATCCTTGGTTTTGTGTCAATGCTCCGTTAGAGTTTTGAATAGCATCTGCAGGGATAGGCATTACAATTCTGTAAGCATCAGAATTTGTTTTTTCCCACCATGTAGAATTCCATTTTCCAAAACGGATTAAGTCAGATCTTCTAGAACTTTCCATAAACATTTCACGTCCTCTTTCTGCTAAGAAAGAATCTGCAGTGATAGATCCAAGTGCAGAAACACCTGCTCTTGCTCTTACTGTGTTTACGTCTGCTGCAGCCATAGACCAGTCTCCTGCTACTCTAGCTTTTGCTTCTGCTCTCATTAAGTAAACATCTCCTAATCTCACAATTGGGTAGTCATTATCTAAGTCTGGTCTAGCAAAGTTTTTGAAAGAGAATTTCCCTAATCTTGCACCATCTGTTCTTCCCGCATTTGGCTCTAATTCATTGATTGAAGCAGAGTAAGTAATGGCAGGATCTTGAGTGTCAGAAGCTAAATCTACTACAACACTTCCACCGAAGTCTGTTTGTGCACCAATGATAAAGTTAGCGTCTTTACGAGCATCTCCGTCTTCATAAGAGTTGTAAAACTCCTCTAAAGCAGAGTAACCATTCCAAGGTTGGTCTTGGAATAAGTAAGTAAACTGAGACGCGTAGTGTAATGACATTTGGTGGAAATTCATTCCTCCAGCTGTAGCTTCGTCATATTCAACAGACCAGATAATTTCTGGGTTGTCATAGTTTGCAGGAGAGAAAACTGCTGCATAGCCTGTTAAGCTTTCTGCATCCGAAGAAACCGCTGGTCTCTTAGACGGGTTTGGCACAGAAACTGAACTGTCAGACAATCTGTAAGAACCATTAGAAATAATGTAGTCAGCTGCGTCATGCGCTTCTTGCCATCTTGCAGTACCTGTGTAAACTTCAGCGTTTAAGTATAGTTTGGCCAAGATACCTAAAGCAGCAAATTGGTTAATTCTGTACTTAACGTCTCCTTTAGTTAATGCAGACCCGCTTAAGTCCATTGCTGCAGAAACAGAAGCAACGCCTAAAGCAGATAGAATTTCTCCTTCAATACGAGCAAAACCAGCAGATCTTGATAATTGTGCAGAAGCACCATTCTCATCTACATAACGAATACGTCCATAAAGGTCTAATAACCTCCAGTGCAAGTAAGCACGCAATACTTTAGCTTGCGCAGTTAAGTTAGCGTCTAGGTTTCCATTTTCAATAGAGTTGTTCACTTGTGCAATAGCGTTATAACCACCATTCCAAGTGTCTTTGATTGGACCGTTAGCCGCTGTTTGCGTATGTCTGTGAATGTCTAACCAGATTCCACCGTCATACCAGTCACCCCCTTTTTGGGTTACGGCCATTTCATCTGAAGAAACAGATTGTACAGAGAAGTACCCTCCGTGTCCTGCAGTTCCAGTTCCTCTCAAGGCTCCGAAAGCAGAAGTTAGTCCGTCAGATACAGTAAAAGCACTACCGCTGAAAGACTGGTTTGTTACCCCGTCTACAGTAAAGTCAGTAGTTAAATCCCCTACCAAATCTTCCTCTAAATCAGTACAAGAGTAAGTTAAACTTACGAGTCCTATACCTAAAAGTATTTTGTTAAAAGTTTTCATAATTTTTTTTTTTTTAAAAGTTAATGTTAAGTCCTACAGTAAATGTACGAGCAGAATAGAAGTTATTTCTTCTGTCCATACCTGGAGCCAACACATTTCCATTGTCTGATAAAGACGGTTCTGGATCAGATCCAGTATACTTTGTCAAAACAAAAGCATTTTGAACGTTTAAAGATAAAGTAGCTCTGTCTATAAGACTGCTATTTAAGTTTAAGTTTCTTGCTACGGTTAAGTTGTCTAATTTAAAGAAATCTGCTTTCTCAACATATAAAGAAGAGAATTGTGCGTTGGTAATTTCTGGGTTAGCTAACTCAGTATTGATGTAGTTATACGATTTTTGTGAACCAACTCTTGGTTCGTAAAATACACGGAATGTATTTACTAAGCTGTGTCCAAATGCTCCTCTAAAGAATGCATTAATAGACCACTCACCAAAAGTAATCTGGTTTGTCCAACCCAATTCAAAGTCTGGAGTTCCTCTTCCAACAACAGCAAAATCTGCGTCGTCGTTTAACATATTAGCTTGGTTGGTGTTAATTACACCATCTCCGTTAACATCAACAAAGTTTTGAGAACCGTTGGTTACAGTTCCATCCCATACTGGTGCATAGATCTGTCCAATTTCTTCCCCTACTTTAACACGGATTGCGTAAGTATCATTTTGACCAGGTGCACCTAAGTTAGCAAAACGCTCTTGTTCAGATACATAATCATCCAAGATAGTTTGATTTCTAGACCAAACAATTCCAGTGTTATAGTTCACACCATCTCCTTTTACTAAGTCATAGTTTACAGCCAACTCAACTCCTTTAGAAGTTACTTGACCTGCATTTTCAAATCTCCTGTCAAATCCATAAACAGTAGCATCTACTTGTCTGTCTAAAATAAAATCACTAGAAGTTTGCTCGTAGATGTCTAAAGAAGCAGACAATCTGTCTGTGTTAAAATCTAAACCGAAGTTAATCTCAGATTTTTCTTCCCATTTTAGGTCTGGGTTTGCAGCCCTTACTAGGAAAGTATTTCCTCCAGATGTACCACCACCGGCCCATCCAAATCCTCTCACTTCTTGAGATAATCCATTTCCTGCAGGTACGTTACCAGTTACCCCGTAAGAAAGTCTAGCTTTTAATTGGTTTACACCTTCAAGATTTAAGTATTTATTTAAATCAGTTCCTAGTCCAATTGCAGGGAAAGTACCGTATTTGTTACCTTCACCAAATTTAGTAGAACCTTCTCTTCTCACAGAAGCATTTACAAATAAATTGTCTCCAATCGTTAAGTTTGCTCTTAAAAAGTATGCTTCAATTTCATTGTCTGGAGCCATATCAGAGTTAGCACCTACAAAACCTTGGTTTAATAAATCTTGACCTAACTCAATAGCATTAATATAGTCAAAATCACCTGTTGGGAAATCTCCAACAGTTACTGAGTGAGAGTTAAAGTTTTGCTTTTGGTAAGAATAACCTCCAGTTAATACTAAGTTAGAGTTACCAAAAGACTTATTCCAAGTAGCATAAGCTTCGTATAATCTAAAAGTGTACTCATCGTTGTACAATGTAGCAGAACCTTTTCTAGAAGGAGATGCAGCACCACCATTCCAAAGTGAAGTTCCTCTGTAGTACAATCTGTTTCCGTATTTAGACAATTGGTTCGCAGCATTGAAATGAACATCAATATCATCTGTTAAGCTGTAGGTGAAGTTTGCAGAGTAGTTGTACTCTACTTTTTTACCATCGTTAATGTTTTGGTTGGCAATAGAAACAGGGTTGAATGAATCAAACAAGCCTAAAGTTTCAAAATAACCACCAAATTGGTCACCGTTAAATGCATAAGGTGCATTTTCAGCTAAAACAGGTGCAGTTGGGTTATACAAAGTAGCATAACGCAATGCTTCACTGAATCCATTTTGTTGGTTTCTGTCTGTGAAAGAAGAAGAGAACTCAATTTTTAATTTGTCATTTAAAGTTCTTGTAGAGAAGTTTAAACGCGCATTCATTTGAGTAAACCCGTTGTTTACTAAGATGCCTTCTACATCTCTGTAGTTGGCAGAAACACGGTAGCTAGTGGAACCATTACCACCTGACATAGAAACGTTGTGGATCTTAGTTGCAGCAGTTCTTGTAACCTCATCCAACCAGCTGGTTGTTGCACCTAAATCACGACCGCCAGCAGCTCTAAACTCATCTGCAGACATAACGTCTATTGTGTTTAATCTTTCAGCAGAAGAATACTGCACATTGTAAGAAATCTTCGTTTCTCCAGCAACACCAGACTTAGTCGTAACAAGAATAACCCCAGATGAACCACGAGATCCGTAGATTGCAGCTGCAGAAGCATCCTTTAAAACACTAATGTTAGCAATATCGTTTGGATCTACGTTGGATAAAGACGCCCCAATAACTCCGTCTATAACTACTAATGGAGAAGCATTTGCTCCAACTGTAGATAGACCTCTCAAACGAATCTGAGCACCAGCGTTAGGGTTTCCTCCTTTGTTGTAGATCTGAAGACCAGCAACTTTACCTTGTAGTAATTGAGAAGGGTCGTTTACCTGTCCTTGGTTAAACTCTTCTTCTCCTACAGATACAACTGCTGAAGTAATCTCCTTTTCTTTTTGACCTCCATAACCTGTAACGATTACTTCATCCAATTCATTGTTGGCTACCATCACTACGTTAATAGTAGTTTGGTTTCCTACAGCAACTTCTTGTGCGGTGTACCCTACATAAGAGAACACCAAAGTGTCGCCGCTTCCAGCTTGAATGGTAAAGTTACCATCAAAATCTGCTGTTGTTCCATTGGCAGTACCTTTAACAACAACAGATGCTCCTAATAAAGGACCATTGTCGTCAGAAACATTACCAGATACTGTCTGTGCTTTTGCCAAGCCAAAGCACATAATGGCTCCAACTAACAAAAAGCTTTTGAGTAGCATAATTTTCATAAATAGTTAATTTTAAGTTTAGTTAATTTTAGTTTAAGCGTTAAACATATGTAAATTTTCTGTTAAACAGGAAACAAAAACAGGGTAAAAAAGTTACGAAAACGGTTTCGTGTTAATAACTATCGCATATTGTCAATGTGACAACACACTTAGCATTACATTATTAAGCTCGTAAAAAATTGTTCTGCAATTGATATTTTAACATAAAATCCCTTCAAATATAGGAAATTAATAATAATGGTCACTAATTTTCTTGTCATTACCCCTGTTTTTTTTAACCTTTTCTTAACCTATGCCCCAAAATTGCCTTTGAATTGTTTAACCTTATACATAAGAATATTAACTTGCACTAAATTCTGAAATCTTTTGAAACCAAAAATCACCCTCAAGGACATTGCGAGAGAATTAGAAGTGTCTATTTCTACGGTGTCTAAAGCACTTAAAAATAGCGAAGAAATTAGTAGGGATACTAAAGACAAGATTCAAGCCTTTGCCAAGTTGTATAATTACAAGCCCAATAATATTGCGGTGAGTTTAAAAAATAGGCGCACCAAGAATATTGGGGTGATTATTCCAGATATTGTACACCATTTTTTTACGACGGTTATTCTCGGGATAGAAAAGTATGCCAACGCGAAGGGCTATAATGTATTGGTTTGTGTTTCTAACGAGGGCTATGAGCGAGAAGTGATCAATATGGAGCTCCTTGCCAATGGGTCAATAGACGGATTTATTATGTCTCTTTCTACAGAAACCCAGCAAAAAAGTGACTACAACCATATTAAAGAAGTTACAGATCAGGGTATTCCTATGGTCATGTTTGATCGTGTAACGGAGCGTATTCAATGTGACAAAGTGGTTATAGACGACGCTCAAGGGGCTTTTTTAGCGGTTAAAAAGTTTGTAGAGAGCGGCAAGAAAAAGATTGCTTTAATCACCACAGATGACTATTTAAGCGTAGGAAAGGCTAGGACGGATGGCTATAAAAAGGCCTTGGCCCATTACAATATTCCCTTAGAAGAGTCTTTGATCCTAAAGATGCCTTCCATGGAGGTAGAGGCTACCGCGTTTGATTCTTTTTTTAAGACCCAAGAGGTCGATGCCGTTCTTTGCGTCAACGAAATATTCGCCATGCACGCTATGAGATTGGTACATGGAATGAACAAACGCATTCCTGAAGACATCTCATTTATTGGTTTTACAGATGGATTGCTCTCTAAATTTGCCATGCCTTCACTCACCGCTATAGCCCAACACGGTGAATTGATGGGAGAAGAAGCAGCTAGAATGCTTATCGAAAAAGTAGAGACGGAATCTGATGAAGCCACTTTTACCACCACAGTGTTACAACCCACTTTAATAGAACGCGCCTCTACCTTATAGCTCAGCAGCCCAAAAAGATTTATTTCATATAGCAGTATAAAGAAAAGCTAACAGTATAAAGAACAGCATAATGCCTAAAGGATTTATATTCGATTTAGACGGAGTCATAGTAGACACAGCCAAGTATCATTTTAAAGCCTGGCAGTCATTGGCCAAAAACCTCCAATACAATTTCACAGAACAAGACAACGAGCAATTTAAAGGAGTATCTAGAGTCCGCTCTTTAGAACTGCTTTTAGAAATGGCCCAATACAAGGCTACACAAGAGGAAAAGGAACATTGGCTTACAGAAAAAAATGACCACTATTTAAGCCTTATTTCAAATATGAATGCCAGTGAAATTCTTCCAGGTATAACAGAAATACTAACTGCTTTAAAGGCACAAAAAATACCTATTGCTTTAGGGTCAGCCAGTAAAAATGCTAAGCCCATTTTGAAAAAGGTAGGGCTTTTGTCTTACTTTGATGTGCTGGTAGACGGTAATGAGGTAGCTAAAGCCAAACCAGATCCAGAGGTCTTTCTCACTGCAGCCAAAGGATTGGGAGTGGCCCCTGAGAACTGTGTGGTTTTTGAAGACGCTCTGGCAGGTGTGGCTGCTGCAAAAGCAGCCCAAATGGTCTGCGTCGCTATTGGAGACCCGGCAATATTGTTTAAAGCAGACCATTGTTTTGCTTCTACTGCTGAAATTACCCCATCATTTGTTCAATCATTAATCGCTTAAAATTACCATGAATCAATCTTATATCCTTCCAAATGCTTGGTCCTTAATCGAAGAGGGTTTTGATCCAAGTCGTGTAAAATCTTCTGAAAGTCTTTTTAGTATTGGTAATGGCGCTATGGGCCAAAGAGCCAATTTTGAAGAGTATTATTCAGGCCCAACTTTTCAGGGCAGTTATATGGGTGGGGTGTATTATCCAGATAAGACTAGGGTAGGATGGTGGAAAAATGGCTATCCAGAGTATTTTGCCAAGGTACTGAATGCGCCTAGTTGGATTGGTATTTACATTAAAGTTAACGGCCAGGATTTAGACTTATATACCGCTAAAGAAGTGCACTCATTTAGAAGAGAACTTCAGATGCAAACAGGCCTATTATTGCGCTATTTTGAAGTCACACTAGCAGACGGAATTCGTCTGAGTATAGAAAGCAGTCGTTTTTTAAGTTTGGCTCAAGATACTATTGGCGCCATTGAATATAAAGTCACCTTATTGGAAGGTGTTGCAGACATTGAGGTCAAAAGTTTTCTGGATAGTGGTGTGAAGAATGAAGATTCCAATTGGGACGACGCCTTTTGGCAAACCACTTCGGTAAATGCAAAAGAAAACACCGCTTTTATAGCAGCCCAGACCAATAAAACAAACTTTAAAACAGCGACCTACCAAGCCACAGAAGTTTATTTAAATACCGCTAAAAGAATACAGCCCACCCAGACCATGGAGGGTGAATTGGCCGTGGGACACCTTTATAAAGCAAGCTTGACAAGTGGAGATACGCTCACTACCTATAAATACGGGGGTTATATTTTAGATCGTAAAGTGACAGGCACTTTGGAAGCAGCTGTTTTTGAGGTTGTTGGCAGAGCGACATCGGCCGGTTTTGAGGCCTTAAAAACAGCTCATGCAAATGCATGGAAAGCTATTTGGGATAGGGCAGACATTGTCATAGAAGGAGATGTAAAAGCCCAACAAGGGATTCGGTTTAATATATTCCAACTCAATCAAACCTATACTGGAAAAGACGCCACTTTAAATATAGGTCCGAAAGGATTTACTGGGGAGAAATACGGGGGGAGCACTTATTGGGATACGGAAGCCTATTGCATTCCTTTTTATATGGCTACAAAAGACCAAAAAGTAGCTAGGAACCTACTTCAGTATAGGTACAATCAACTGGATAAAGCCATTGAAAATGCCGCTAAATTAGGGTTTTCTAATGGTGCAGCACTGTATCCTATGGTGACAATGAATGGAGAAGAATGCCACAATGAGTGGGAAATCACTTTTGAGGAGATTCATAGAAATGGCGCTATAGCTTTTGCTATTTTTAATTATTATAGGTACACAGGGGACTATAGTTATATTCCAGAGATGGGATTGGAAGTGCTGATAGGAATTGCCAGATTTTGGCACCAAAGGGCTACCTTTTCAACTGCTAAAAATGCCTATGTAATTCTTGGGGTTACAGGTCCAAATGAATATGAAAATAATGTCAATAACAACTGGTACACCAATTACTTGGCGCGCTGGTGTATTGCTTATGCGACCACTCAAATTCAAAAGGTCAAAGACGGATATCCTGAAGATTACAACAGGATTATGGGCATCACTAAGTTGAAAAGTGCTGAGGTGGATCAGTGGCAGAAAGTCTCTAAAAACATGTATTTTCCTAAAGACCAGACTTTGGATGTATTTTTACAACAAGATGGTTTCTTAGATAAGGAGTTACTTCCTGTAACTGAATTGAGCAAATTAGACCGACCCATCAATCAAAAGTGGAGTTGGGACAGGATTTTAAGGTCACCCTACATAAAGCAGGCAGACGTACTTCAAGGGTTCTATTTTTTTGAAGACCAATTTAGTTTGGACGCTCTGGAGCGACATTTTGATTTTTATGAACCATTTACGGTACATGAATCTTCACTTTCTCCTTGTGTGCATTCCATTCAAGCAGCTAAGTTAGGGCGCATGGAACAGGCCTATAATTTTTATCTCAGAACGTCTAGATTGGATTTAGACGATTATAATAAGGAGGTAGAGGAAGGACTTCACATTACTTCCATGGCGGGTACTTGGATGAGTATAGTAGAGGGTTTTGCTGGAATGAGGATTGTAGAAGACAAACTCTCTTTTACCCCTAGAATCCCAAAGCAGTGGAAGAACTATTCCTTTAAACTCAATTTTAGAAATAGAATCATTCAGGTTAGTGTTGGCCCTGATAAAACTATTTTTGAACTCAATGGAGACACTGAAATGTCTATTAGGGTTTCTGGAAGCAGACAGGTGCTTTATCCTGGAACACCTTGTGAAGTAGTACGGTCATGAAAAAGCAATTTTTAAGTCATATACTGATCAATAGGTTTTTATGGGTTTTTTTGTTGGTGTTAATACATGCGTGTAATATGGAAAAAGTAGAAAACCCTATGATGATTGGACACAGGGGTGCCATGGGTTATGAAACTGAAAATACGTTGGCCTCTATTAATAAAGCGGTAGCGCTAGGCGCAGCTATGATAGAAATAGATGTTTTTCAGATTGCTAGTGGAGAATTGGTTGTGTTTCACGACAATGAATTGGATCGCTTGTCTAATGCTACGGGACCTATTACTTCCTTTACCTGGGAAGCACTGCAAGAAGTGGTTTTAGAAGGAGGACATAGCATACCACTTTTAAAAACTGTTCTAGATCAATTGGCGGGAAAAGCTGCTTTAAACATTGAGCTTAAGGGTCCAAATACAGCAGCTCCTGTTGCTAGTTTGCTAAAATCGTATCTTTCGCACGGCACTTGGGAAGAAGAAGGTCTTTTGATTTCTAGTTTTGATTGGGCACTATTGTTCGAAACAAGGAAATTGCTCCCGAAAATTTCCATTGGAGTACTTACAGAGGGACCACCTTTAGAAGCCATACCTGTGGCTAAACAACTGAGCGCGGTGGCGATTAATCCTTATTACAAAGACTTGGATGCCACTATTGTGGCTCAAATTCATGCAGCCGGTTTTAAGGTATATACCTGGACGGTGAATACTCCAGAAGATTTAAAAAACACAAAGACACTTGGCGTAGACGCTGTTTTTACCAACTATCCTGACCGTACTTTTTAATGGTAGACGTGGCCATTATAGGAGGGGGTGCAGCGGGGTATTATGCGGCCATTCAGACCGCATTGCTGAACCCTACTTTGCGAATTGCCCTTTTTGAAAAAGGAGCTATGGGCCTACAGAAAGTAAAAATTTCAGGTGGGGGTAGGTGCAATGTCACCCACGACGCCTTGGAACCAGATTTTTTAGCGTCCCATTACCCCAGAGGTGAAAAAGCCCTACTGGGACCATTTCATCATTATGGTCCAAAAGAAGTGATTGCTTTTTTTGAATCACAGGGGGTTCCTTTAAAAATTGAATCAGATGGAAGAATGTTTCCTGTAGCCAATACTTCTGCAGCAATCATAGATTGTTTTACTTCTTTGAGAGAAAAACTGGGCATTGCCTTACAGTCAAAAACAGTGGTTAAAGCCATTGAACCCATAGTTGGGTCTGGTTGGAATATTCTCACTGCAACAGAAACTTTTTCTGCAAAAAAGGTATTAATGGCTACCGGGAGTAGTCCCAAAATGACACGCATGCTCGAGGAATTGGGACATGGGGTAGAACTTGCAGTGCCCTCTTTGTTTACTTTTAATATAAAAGATCCAAGAATCGAAGGTTTGGCTGGTTTAAGTACCCCTGCACTGGTGCATTTAAAACTGCCCGGCCTAAAGCAGAAAAAAGCCCTTTATGCAAAGGGTCCCTTACTAATTACCCATTGGGGACTGAGCGGTCCGGCTATTTTAAAGCTTTCTGCTTGGGGTGCGCGTTTGTTATATGGATTGGATTACAACTTTACTATAAGTGTCAATTTCTTACCCCAATATAAACATGCGCAAGAGGTCCTTGAAGCACTGCATGCTTTAAAGAAAAAAGACCCTAAAAAAACCCTGTTCAAATGGGTCCCTTTTGGACTTCCCAAACGTTTGTGGCAAAGCTTGTTAATGCATCTAGAAATTCCTTCGGATTTAATTTGGGCCAATATCACTAAAAGCCAACTTCAATCCTTGTCAGAAGGCCTAAGTACTTCGGAATTCGAAGTGAATGGGAAGAGTACTTTTAAAGAGGAGTTTGTGACTGCTGGTGGAATTAAGTTAAAAGAAGTCTCATTTACAGATGCTCAAAGCAAAAAATTCCCAGGCTTATATTTTGCAGGGGAGCTTTTAAATATAGACGCCATTACAGGAGGGTTTAATTTTCAGAACGCTTGGACCACTGCTTATTTAGCCGCTAAAGGAATGGTGCAAAGCCTAAAAGAATCTAATTAAGCCACCAAATAGCGGCGTTTAAGGCAGTGGCAAAACCCACCCAAGCCATGTATGGAAGGAGTAAATAGGCCGCTTTTGGAAGGACTATTTTAAACCATTTAAAAGTAAACAGCAGCAACACATTGAGTCCTAAGATTACTACCAAGGCCATTAAAGGATTTTTTAATCCGAAAAATGTAATGGACCAGAGTGCATTGAGTAAGAGCTGGAATAAAAAATGGTAGAGGGCTGTCTTTACCCATACATGGTAATATCCTTTTGCCCAAACCAATCCTGCGGCTACACCCATCATAATATACAACAAGCTCCATACCGGTGCAAATACCCAATTGGGTGGGTTAAAAAAAGGCTTTTCAAGGCCTAGATACCAACCATTCACAGAACTTTGGGTAGCAAAACTAGATAAAAAGCCCACCAAAAGACAGATCGTTACGGAGATGAAGATGTAGTAGATGGTTTTTTTCAATTTCTCATATTTTATAAGAACACTAAAATACCAAAAATATGGACGCTTTGTTTATTTATATTGATTAATAGCTTCCACATAATAGATTCATATACCCTATATTTGCTTTAAAATATTTTTATGGAAGCTGTTGGCTTTATACCTTCATCGCAACACCTTGTTCAGACCAATAAAACAGTGACTTGGGCGTCTCCAAGCAACATAGCTTTGGTTAAATATTGGGGAAAATACGACCCTCAGATTCCAGCCAATCCATCAATTAGTTTTACCCTAAATCACTGTAATACCAAAACATCAGTGACCTTGGTTGATCAAAGCATGCTTAGTGATAAAAGCACTGGGGCCTTCTCTTTTGAATTTTCTTTTGAGGGGGCTCCCAAACCAGATTTTCATCCAAAAATAGCCTCTTTTTTTGCAAGGGTTTTTGATTATTTACCCTTTTTAAAAACATATCATTTGGTGATTAACAGTGAAAACACCTTTCCCCATTCAAGTGGAATAGCTTCATCTGCAAGTGCTATGGCAGCACTTTCACTTTGTTTGTTAGAATTGTCGGATGAGTTTCCTCCCAATGATCAAAACGTTTTTTCAGAAGCCTTTTATGCAAAAGCATCCTTTTTGGCAAGATTGGGATCAGGAAGTGCTGCGAGAAGCATTAGCGGCCCGCTCATGCAATGGGGTAAAACACCAGGCTTTAAAGCCAGTCAAGACTTAGTTGCTGTGCCATTCAATAAAGTATTAGCCCCTATTTTTAAGAACTTTCAGGATACTATTTTACTGGTAGACAAAGGAGAGAAAGTAGTGAGTAGTACTGTGGGCCATGGTTTAATGAAAGACCATCCCTTCGCTAAAGCTAGGTTTCAACAGGCCCATGATCAATTGGCTCTATTGACTGAGGCTTTGGTCTCAGGAGATATGGAAACTTTTATAAGTGTAGTGGAGTCAGAGGCATTAACACTTCATGCTATGATGCTGACCAGTAGTCCTTATTTTATATTGATGAAGCCTGGCACTTTATCTATCATTGAAAAAATTTGGAATTTTAGAAAAAACACTGCTTTGCCTGTTTGTTTCACACTAGACGCAGGTGCAAATGTACATTTGCTGTATCCAGAAATGCATAAAGTTCAAGTGCTTCAATTTATTGAAAACGAATTAGTTGCCTATTGTCAAAATGGACAGTATATTTGTGACCAGGTTGGAAGTGGAAGCATATCTCACACCGTACAACCTTAAAAAATAACACCCTATGAAAGGTCCCCTTTTTTACGCAAAGATTTTACTTTTTGGAGAGTATGGGATTATCAAAGACTCTAAAGGCCTTTCAATACCCTATAATGCTGCAATGGGAGCGCTAATCATTCCCAAGAATTCTGAAGAAGGGAACCCCAGCTCAAATTCCAGCTTAGCAGGTTTTGCAGTACATTTAGCAGATTTGCAATCAAAGAACCCTAAGTTGTTTTCTTTTGATTTAAAACAACTAAAAGCAGATATTTCCAATGGATTGTATTTTGACTCCACCATTCCTCAGGGATACGGTATTGGAAGTAGTGGCGCACTAGTTGCTGCTATTTATGACAACTATGCGCAGCATAAAATAACGGTTTTAGAGAATTTAACCCGAGAAAAATTACTGCAATTAAAACAACTTTTTGGGACCATGGAATCTTTTTTTCACGGAAAATCTTCCGGCTTAGATCCATTGAATTCTTATTTGAGCTTGCCCATATTAATACACGCTCAAGACCATATAGCTTCTACAGCCATTCCATCTCAGCACACGGCTGGAAAGGGTGCTGTATTCTTATTAGATTCAGGCCAGGTTGGAGAAACAGCCCCCATGGTTCAATTGTTTATGGAACAAATGAAGCAGGAAGGTTTTAGAAACATGCTTAAAGACCAATTTATTAAGCATACAGATGCTTGTGTGGATGATTTTGTGAATGGAAATGTTCATTCCTTATTTTCTAATATGCGCCAATTGTCTAAGGTTGTATTAGACCATTTTAAACCAATGATTCCTACTGAATTTCACGAACTGTGGCGAGAGGGATTAAAAACGAATGATTACTACTTAAAACTTTGTGGTTCTGGAGGTGGAGGTTACATCTTAGGTTTTGCACCAGATCTTGAAAAAGCCCAAAAGGCTTTAAAGGATTACCACTTAGAAGTTGTTTATAATTTTTAATTCTAAGCTATGTCTCAAAGTCCTCTATCGCGATTCGCTTTAAAGGGACTCGCATTCTTTTCTGTACTTAGGGGGTATAACATAGCCCTAATTGTGCTGGCACAATACCTATGTTCAATATTTATTCTAGCGCCAAATAAATCTTTAAAAGAAATTATTTTAGATCCTCATTTGGCATTATTAGTACTTTCCACAGCTATTGTGATAGGCAGTGGTTATATTATCAATAGCTTTTATGACGCAGAAAAGGACCTGATCAATAGACCTAGGAAAACACTCTTAGACCGACACATATCACAACGCGCTAAAATTACCGCTTATTTTACGGGTAATTTTTTGGCTGTCTTTATGGCCAGTGCAGTCTCCTTTAGAGCGGTGGTTTTTTTTTCTGCTTATATTTTTGGTATTTGGCTGTATTCTCACAAACTAAAGAGAATGGCTTTTTTGGGTAATGTTGTTTCTGCCTGTCTGGCGATTACGCCTTTTTTCACGGTGTTTGTATACCATAAAAATTTAGCTCCGGTGATCTTTGTCCAAGCAATTTTTCTATTCTTATTAGTGCTTGCCAGAGATATGGTGAAAGATTTAGAAAACCTTACAGGAGACCTCACCCAAGATTATAAGACTGTGGCGGTTACTTATGGGACTAGATTTTCTAAGTATTGCGTGAGTATATTACTTGTAGCTACGGTATTTCCCACCTATTTATTAATCACTAAATTCAATGTGGGTTATATGGACTGGTATTTTAAAGGCGTATTTGTTTTACTGATTGCCGCAATTGTTGGCCTGTGGTTGGCCAAAGAAAAAAAGCAGTATTTGAACATTCACAACCTTTTAAAATTCATCATTGTTGGGGGCGTATTCGGTATTTTACTCATAGATCCAGAGCTGTTGCTGGGCAGGTTTATTTAATCGCTCCAATCTAAAACAATACACTACCTTTGCACAAAATAACAACAAATGGGGCGTAATAATTTTGACGGCGATAAAAAAGCATCTGGACGCGGATCTGGAACTTTTAAAAAAACGAGTGGTGCTAGGGGAAATTCCCCTTCTCATAAAGGGAACAATAGTTCATTGGGTAAAAGCAGTTCTGAGGATTCTTCTCCTAATGCACGTTTAAAGCCTAGCGGGTCAAATAAAAAAGGCTACAGAAAAACAGTCAATAGAGATACATTTGGAGCTGGCTCACAAGCAAAAGGACCACAATTAGCAACTAAAACACCCGCTAAACCTGCCAAAAAAGGAGACGACAATTCGATCCGTTTAAATAGATACATTTCTAATTCTGGGGTTTGTTCTAGAAGAGAGGCAGATATTTTTATAGCTGCTGGAAGTATAAAAGTCAATGGAAAAGCAGTGGTTGAAATGGGTTATAAAGTAGCGCTTTCAGATGTGGTTAGTTTTGACGGAGTTGTTTTGAACCCAGAAAAGAGAGCCTATATTTTATTAAACAAGCCCAAAGATTTTGATAGCTCCGCCACGGATGCTTCTCAACCAAAATCTGCCTTAGGACTTGTTGCAAATGCCACTAAGTCTAAAATTAAGCCAGTGGGTCGTTTAGATAAATCAGCCTCTGGATTGTTGCTTTTTACCAACGATGGGGAATTACAAACCAAATTGACAAAACCAAAAAATGGTTTTAGAAAAATATACCATGCTACTTTAAGTAAATCACTTAAAGCGGACGATTTAGAGAAGGTAAGGAAAGGAATTGTGCTTGAAGATGGACCCGTTCGTGTTCATGAAATTTCAAATATTGAGGGATCTCCAGCTACTGAAGTAGGTATTGAAATTTTAAGCGCAAAAAATAACATCATCAAAAGATTGTTCGATCACTTGGGTTATGAGCTCATTAAATTAGACAGGGTTGTCTATGCTGGTCTTACCAAAAAAGACCTACCTAGAGGACAATGGCGCACCCTTACAGAACAAGAAATTATCAACTTAAAAATGATACAATAAGCCTCATTTTTAACCCATAAAAAGAGCGGCCTTTTACATAAAAGGCCGCTCTTTTTGATTTAGGTAATAACCAGGCTTTATTAAAAGTTACATGCGCGGTCCATTTTCGCTTTAATCTCCTCCAAACACAAATTCCCCATACTGCCTAAATGGGTGTGGTTGAGGTCCTTTTTGGGTTGGTAGGCTCCTTCTGCAATCAAAGCACCCATTGCTTTGTAGGCTTCTCTAAAGGGCATTCCCTGAAGCACCATTTCATTGAGGCTGTCTACAGAGTACATAGCGTCGTATTTTGGGTTTTGACCCAAAGTGGTATTTGGAATAACTTCCTTTAAGGCAAAATGCATGATATCTAAACAACTTTGTAATTCTGTGATGGCAGGCAGTAATACCTCTTTTAAAAGCTGTAAATCCCTGTGGTACCCACTTGGTAAATTTGCGGTTAATTGACTCAGCTGGGCTGGGAGGCTTTGAATTTTATTGCATTTAGCCCTGATCAATTCAAATACATCTGGATTCTTTTTATGGGGCATAATGCTTGATCCAGTAGTGAGTTGGTCTGGGAAACTTATAAAATTGAGGTCTTGACTCATATAAAGACAAATATCCATGGCTAATTTTCCCAAGGTAGCTGCCACCGCGCTCATGCCAAATGCCATAGCCTTCTCTGTTTTCCCCCTACCCATTTGTGCGGCTACTACATTGTATTTAAGGGTGCTAAAACCCAGTTTTTCCGTAGTCATTTTTCGGTTTATAGGAAAAGAACTTCCATATCCGGCAGCACTTCCTAGGGGGTTTTGATCACATACTTTATGGGCAGCTTCTAGAAAATAAACGTCGTCTACAAGACTTTCTGCATAGGAAGAAAACCAAAGACCAAAGGAAGAAGGCATGGCCACCTGTAAGTGAGTATATCCCGGTAAAATGAGCCCAGCGTGTTTGTCGGCCAACGAAATTAATAGGTTAAATAAGTCTTGACTCCCCGTTTTGATCTCCTGAATTTGATCTTTTAAAAACAATTGCATGGCCACCAGTACTTGATCGTTTCTGGATCTTGCTGCATGAATTTTTTTCCCCACGTCTCCCAATCGCTCCGTGAGTAGAAATTCTATTTTGGAATGGACGTCTTCAAAATCAGTCTCAATTTTAAAAGTACCCGCTGTAATTTCCTTGTTAATTTGCATTAATGCCGTCACCAAATGATCGGCTTCCTCTGCTTCAAGTAAGCCTACGGTGGCTAACATTTCTGCATGCGCTATGGATGCTTTTATATCATAAGCTGCTAAAAATTGGTCCAGCGCCCTGTCATTTCCGACGGTAAAAAAATCAATTTTTTCGTGGGTGCTACCCCCTTTATCCCAAAGTTTCATAGGCGTTATTGTGTTAAATAAGTTTCTAAAAGTGAGCAGTATATTTCAATGCCCTGGCCAATTTCTGCGCTGTAAATAAATTCATCTGCCGTGTGTGATCTGCTGCTGTCTCCAGGCCCTAATTTCAGTGAAGGACCCGAAATAGCTGCCTGGTCAGAAAGTGTGGGAGATCCATAGGTTTCCCTGCCCATACTCTTTCCGGCGATTACCAAGGGGTGGTCTGGCCTTACGCTAGAGGACCCAAGCCTCAAACTCCTCGCTTTTAATTCCAGCGGGGCGTCTCTTTGCAGCAACTCATTTATTTCTGCATTTGAATAACAATCATTGACCCTTACATCTACCACCAGTTTTACTTCTGCTGGGATTACATTGTGTTGGCTACCCCCTTGAATCTGTGTCACGGTCATCTTAACCGGCCCTAAGAAATCAGACACTTTTTCAAATGCATATGTTTCGAACCAATTTAACACCCCAGCAGTTTTATAAATGGCTTGGTCCGAATTAGGGTGCGCCGCATGTGAGGGTGTTCCCTTTATGACTCCGTCAAAAACAACGAGGCCTTTTTCTGCAATGGCCAAATGCATTTGGGTGGGTTCTCCTACAATGGCCATATCTATTTTTGGTAGCAGGGGTAATACGGAGTTTAAGCCATTAGGGCCTGAGCTTTCTTCTTCTGCAGAAGCGACTATAATAAGGTTGTGTTTTAAATCTTTACGCTCGTAGAAATGTGCAAAAGTGCTCAGTAAACAAACCAAGCAGCCTCCTGCGTCATTGCTGCCAAGACCGTAAATTTTTCCGTCCTTTTCAATGGACTTGAAAGGGTCTAGTGTGTAGGCGCTATTGGGTTTTACAGTATCGTGATGTGAATTTAATAGCAAACTAGGTTTTTTAGGATCAAAATGCTTGTTAAAGGCATATCTATTGTGCCCACTCTGTTGGTAGGAGATTCCTTTTTGCTCAAACCATGCCTCAATAAGCTTGGCTGTATGTGCTTCTTCTGAAGAAAAAGAAGGGGTTTCAATCAGTGATTTTAATAATTGAATGGCCTCTTTTTCATAGGTGTCTATGTACTTCATTTAATTCTTTTTTAATAATGTAAAGGGCCCTTTGTTGGCCAACATATCTTCATTTCCAATTCCTACTTTATGGACTCCTTTTTCTAAGGCATGAAATCCATTAGAGAGTTTAGGGATCATTCCTGAGTGAATAACCCCATCATTTATGAGTTGCTTCATTTCATTAGGACTCAAACTTACCAGTACTTCTAAGGGTGCTTCACTTACCAATACGCCTTGTTTCTCAAAGCAATACCATAAGTGTGTTTCATAATTGTCTGCCATGGCTATGGCAATTTCTGCTGCGATGGTGTCTGCATTGGTATTGAGTAATTGTCCGTTACCGTCGTGGGTAATGGCGCAAAAGACGGGGCAAATCCCATGTGACAAAAGGGTTTTTATAAGGGAGGCATTTACTTTTAAATGATCCCCCACAAACCCGTAATCTATAGGCTTTGGGTTTCTTTTTGTAGCACTTATACTATTGGCATCTGCGCCACTTAGACCCAGGGCATTACATTGGTCTGCCTGTAATTGAGAAACAATGGTTTTGTTGGCCGTACCGGCATAAGTCATGGTAATGACTTCCAAACTGTCTTTAGGCGTACACCTTCTGCCGTTAATCATTTTGGTAGGGATGCCTAATTTTTCTGCCAAGGCGGTGGCAGATTTACCCCCTCCATGAACCAGTATTTTAGGACCAGGTATTTGACTAAAAGCCTGACAAAAGTACTTTAGGGCTTGAGGGTCTTCAATAACACCTCCACCTATTTTAACCACCGACAATGTTTCTTTTTGATCTTTCATAAGAACGGGTTTAAGGCATTGTTTTAAGTAATTCTCTGAGCACCCACTGGGCTGCATAGGTCCTGTTGTTGGCTTGTTCCAAAACCAAACTTTTGTCTGAATCTAAAACATTGTCTGCGATCACTACATTTCTTCTCACTGGCAAACAGTGCATGCACTGCGCATTTCCAATCTTTTCAGAAGTGATGGTCCAAGAGGGGTCTTCAACCATCACTTTCCCATAGTCTTTAAAACTACTCCAGTTTTTTACATAGACAATTTCTGCTCCCTTTAATGCGGTATCTTGATGGTGTTCAATAGGCGTGTCTCCAGTAATCTTTGGATCTAGTTCATAGCCTTTTGGGTGGGTAATACTGAAAGCAACATTGAGTCGTTTCATGGCGACTATAAAACTATTGGCTACTGCATGTGGTAGTGCCTTTGGGTGTGGCGCCCAACTCAGTACCACCTTAGGGACATGGCCTTCTTTATTTAAGCTAGGCAATACTTTTTCTCCTAATTGCTCTGTGATTGTTATGGCGTCTGCAAACCCTTGTAAGGGGTGACCAAGTGCACTTTCTAAATTGATGATAGGTACGCTAGCATGTGTGGCAAAACCTAGAAGTACTTTTTCTTTTTGGTCTTCTTCACGGCTTTGTAATTCAGCAAATGCCCTTATGCCAATCAGGTCGCAATAACCAGATAGTACCCCAGCAGCTTCTTTAATATGCTCTGCTTTTCCAGTATTCATGACTGCCCCGTCTTCGTATTCCAACTGCCAACCTTCTTGCGAAAAATTCATCACTATAACTTCTAAACCCAAGTTTTTAGCTGCTTTTTGAGTACTTATTCTCGTTCTTAGACTGGCGTTAAAAAACAATAGTCCCAAGGTTTTATCTCGGCCTATTGATTTCTCAGATAAAGGATCTTTTTTTAGCGCTATGGCCTCTAAGATAGCTTTGTCAAAGTCTGGTATGTCTTGAAGGGATAAATAATGCTTCATAAGTTGTTATTTAAAGTAAGATTGAATTTCGGGTTTGTCTAATATTTCTTTAGTGGTTATTTAAAGTAAGACTGGTTTTCGGGTTTGTCTAACACCTTTTTTAATGCAGTAAAAAATTGTGCTATTTGTGCTTTTGTAATATTGAGAGCGGGCAGAATTCTTAAGACTTTCTTGTCTTTAGCAGCTCCAGTGAATATATGGTGCGTATACAATAGTTCTTTTCTAAGTGCAGCAATCTCAAAAGGGAAGGCCAATCCTAGCATGAGTCCCCTTCCTTTTAAGATAATTTCAGCAGGTAAAGAGGCCATTTGTACTTTCACATATTCATGCATTTCTTTTGCATGGTTTATGAGATTCTCTTCCTCTATGACCTCCAATACCGCTAAAGCGGCCCTACAGCCCAAGTGATTTCCACCAAAAGTGGTGCCGAGCTGTCCGTGTATTCCTTTGTATTTAGTATGAATTAATACCCCACCAATCGGAAATCCATTCCCCATTCCTTTGGCCATAGGAATAAGGTCAGGTTGTACCCCGTGCTGTTGAAAACCAAAAAACAAACCTGTCCTTCCAAATCCAGACTGCACTTCATCTGCAATGAGCATTACTTGGTATTCTTGGCATAAGGCTTCAATGGTTTTAAAAAAGGGAGTCGTGGGTTGGTCCAGGCCACCTACTCCTTGAATAGATTCTATAATCACAGCACAAACATCGCCTCCAGAAAGTGCTTCTTTTAATGCCTCTTCATCATTAAGGGCAATAAAAATCACTTCGTGCCCTTTGTTTATTGGGGCTTGAATAGAAGGGTTGTCCGTGACAGCAACTGCTGCTGAGGTACGTCCGTGAAAACTGTTTTTAAAGGCCACTACTTTAGATTTTCCAGTGATGAATGAAGCCATTTTAAGGGCGTTTTCATTGGCCTCTGCTCCAGAGTTACACAAGAACAATTGATAGTCTTCACAACCAGACAAGGTCCCTAATTTTTGAGCGTAAGCCGTTTGAATAGGGTTTTGAACCGCATTGCTATAAAAGGCAATTTTGTCTAATTGGTCTTTTATAGATTGGGTATAATGGGGGTGGCTATGGCCAATAGAAATAACCGCATGCCCCCCGTATAGGTCTAAATATTCTGTACCATTAATATCTGTTAATACCGCTCCTTTGGCACTCACAGGAGTCACATCATATAATGGATAGACGTCAAAAAGTTTCATAATTGATCTTGTGTTATTTTGCTAATGGCAGCAAAGGATTTTTGTATTCCTTGAATAAACGCAGCACTCAAACCGCAGTTTTCCATCTCGTTTAGCCCAGAAATAGTACAGCCCTGAGGCGTAGTGACTAGATCTATTTCGGCTTCAGGATGGCTTTTATTTTTCTGTAAAAGAATGGCAGCACCCAAGGCAGTTTGAACGACCATTTCTAAAGCATCATGCGCTTCAAAACCCAGCTGAACACCTCCTTGGGAATTGGCTCTGATGAGTCGCATCCAAAAGGCAATACCACTAGCGCCTATCACTGTGGCTGCCTGCATTTTTGTCTCTGGGATACACATGGTTTTTCCCATCCTGTCAAAAATAGCTTTGGCAATGGCAATTCTTTTTTCTCCCACTTCGTTTGCACATAGACAGGTCATAGACGCTCCCACAGAAATAGCGGTATTAGGCATGGCCCTAATAATGAAGTGATGGGCGCCAATAAGCGCTTCTATCTTTTGAATAGAAAAGCCAGTAATGGTAGAGATTACCACATGTTTCTCTGTTAGAAATTCTTTAATCTCTGCTAAGATGCCTTTGAACTGTCCCGGTTGTACTGCAAAAATGAGAATGTCTGACTGTTTCACTAATGTTACATTATCTGTGCTAAGTGTTACCTGACTAAACGCTTTGAATGCTTCTAAGGAAGCCACATTTCTTTTGGATAGATACATACTTGTAGCTCCGTCCGATTGCAAAATTCCTTTGGCAATGGATTGGCCTAAATTTCCCGCTCCTATAATTCCTATTTTCATGACTTTTTACTTTTACTATGATATGTTAGGGCCCTTTGCGATTTTTTTAAAACCTATTGGCTTTGAGTTGTAATCCCAGTGTTTCTTCCCACCCAAAAATGAGGTTCATATTTTGCACGGCCTGCCCACTAGCTCCTTTTAATAAATTATCAATGGCTACTGTAATCAGTAACTGATTTTCATGTTTGTGCAAGTGAATGTGGCATTGATTGGTATTGGTAACTTGCTTTAGGTCTATAGGGAATTCAGAAAGATGGGTGTAAGGTGCTCCTTCGTAATACGCATTGTAAAGTGCTTTAGCTGCTTCAATAGTATCCTGGTATTCCGTGTACAGCGTGGCGAATATGCCTCTTGAAAAAGCACCCCTGTTTGGTATAAAATAAAATGGAGGTAATTCAGTCCTAGTGGCCGCAGTGCCATCAGTCCCTGCAAATGACAATTGTTCCCTCACTTCGCCCAAATGTTGGTGGTTAAATGCTTTGTACCACGAAAGGTTGTTGTTTCTCCAGCTATTGTGGGTGGTTTCTCCTGGGATAATTCCAGCACCTGTGCTTCCTGTGGTGCCGTTAATATGCACCGGATGGCTCAATTTTTGGGCCTTTGCCAAAGGCAAAAGGGCCAACTGCAAGGCAGTGGCAAAACATCCAGGATTGGCTATAAATTGTGCATTTTCTATGGCAGATTTGTTTTTTTCTGGCAGTCCGTAAACAAATGTTTTACCCAATAATGAGGCATTCGCCTGGGCCCTAAAATCTGTGCTCAGGTCAATTATTTTCGTGGCATCAGAAAATGGATTTTTTTCTAGGAAATCTTTAGAATGACCATGTCCTAAACACAAAAAGACCAGATCAATAGTGGGATCTACGCTGTCTGTAAAACACAGGTCTGTAGTGCCTAATAAATCTTCATGAGCCCTGTAAAGAGGTTCGCCCGCTTTGGTGCGGCTATACACAAAGTTTATTTCTGCCGCCGGGTGGTTAATGAGTAATCTGATGAGTTCTCCACCTGTATATCCTGAACCGCCAATAATACCAATTTGAATCATATCTTTTTTATTTTTCGAGCCTCCTCAGGAGATTCATTTTCAATTTACACCTCATTCCTTTTGCTTGGATATAGGGGTGTCTATTCATTAATACTAGCGCTATTTAAAATCGTTTACCTGCTTGTAAATTCGTCCTGCATTAGATAAAATTTTAATAAAGCCCTTTGCGTCTTGAGCAGACCAAGCCTTGTTCTCTTCTCCATAGGTGCCAAAACCAGCCCCCATTAAGTCGTTTTCAGAAGTAATTCCGTCTAGGGTAAATCTGTAGGGATGTAGGCTTATATAGACAGTTCCATTCACAGTCTTTTGACTGTCTGTTAAAAATGCCTCTGTATTTCTTAGCACAGGATCTAAATACTGTCCCTCATGTAGCAGCATGCCGTACATACTAGCCAGGCTATCTTTTTGGTGCAACTGCCATTTGCTCAAACAGTGTTTTTCTAAAAGACTATGGGCCTTGATGAGAATTATTGCCGCTGCAGCTTCAAACCCAACTCGGCCTTTAATTCCAATGATGGTATCTCCCACGTGTATGTCTCTTCCAATGGCATATGCCGATGCTATTTTTTCTAGCTTTTGAATTTGAGATACGGGGCCCCCATAAACACCATCTATGCCTATAAATTCTCCTTTTTCAAAATGTAATTCAATGGTTTTCTTTTCTTTTTCTAATAGGGCAGAAGGGTAGGCGGTTTCGGGTAAGGGTTCTTTAGAGCCCAGGGTTTCTACACCACCTACTGAAGTCCCCCACAATCCCTTGTTAATAGAATATTTTGCTTTTTCCCAAGAATACGAAATACCTTGAGCATTTAGGTAGGCAATCTCTTGTTCTCTACTCAGTTGCAGGTCTCTTATTGGGGTGATAATTTCTATTTCTGGTGCTAAGACAGAAAAAATAAGGTCAAAACGTACTTGGTCGTTTCCTGCGCCAGTACTTCCATGTGCAATGTGACTAGCGCCTACTTCTTTTGCATACGAAATGAGTTCAAGGGCCTGAACAATCCTTTCTGCACTTACAGAGAGCGGATAGGTATTGTTTTTTAATATATTTCCAAAGATGAGGTATTTCACTACTTTTTGATAGAAAATTTCTACTCCATCTATGGCCTTAAATGCATGAGCACCTAATGCTATTGCTTTTTCCTCCATTTCATGGAGGTCTACTGGGTCAAAGCCTCCTGTATTTACAGTAACTGCGTGTACTTCAAAGCCCATCTCTGCACTGAGGTATTTGGCGCAATAAGAGGTGTCTAAACCGCCACTATAGGCTAAAACTAATTTTTTCATGGTATTATTTTTAGGTCTAACACCTTCGAATGAAGCGGTGTTATTTTATGTTTTTTATATTTAAGTGTTTTTAACTCCCCAACCTTAGTTGTCCATTATTATACATACTAGAGGTTTTTATTTTTTCTTTAAAAACAGTTGTTCCTTAATGCTTTTTAAACGCTCGAACGCCTTTGTATTTAAGGGCTTCTTTTTTATTTTATGTTCATAAAGCATGCCTGTACAAAGGCACATTTTTTGTTCTGTTCTAGTAAGTACGTCAAAATTCTTACAAGTTTGGCAGCCTTCCCAAAAAGCTGGATCAGTGGTGAGTTCAGAGAAAGTGACCGGCTTATAGCCCAATTCATAATTGATTTTCATCACGGCAAGGCCTGTGGTAATTCCAAAGATTTTAGCTTCAGGAAATTTTTGCAAAGACAATTCTAAAACCGCTTTTTTGATTTTCTTAGCCAGTCCTTGATTTCTGTAATCAGGATGCACAATAAGGCCTGAATTGGCTACAAATTTTTCATGCCCCCAAACTTCTATATAGCAGAAACCAGCAAAGATTTCTCCGTCTAGGGCAATAATGGCATTCCCGTTTTGAAGTTTTCTTTGAATGTATTCAGTACTTCGCTTGGCTATTCCGGTGCCTCGGACCAAAGCAGAGGCTGCAATAGTGTCGCAAATAATTGGCGCGTACTTAAAATGAGACGCGTTGGCCATTGTGATTTTCATGGGCAATTAATAAAAAATAAATGATAAGGATAAATGATTGCGCTAGGGGGGAATTGGACACACCTAATTCCAAAAAAGAGAACACCCTTACGGGCGGCGGCGCCTAGGGACAGTCACAGTAATACTCATGCGAGTCGAAGGGTGAACTGCATGGAAACCAACAGAAAAAGAAGCTGTTGGGGATAAAAATTTATATGTGGTACTGTTAATCACATTTCAAATGTATATAAAAAAAAGAAACGTTTACTTTTAAAGGCAAGTTTCAATCCTTTAATGAAACATTTTTAACAGATTCCTGTCTGGAGCTTGTTATTTTAACAATTTCACGAATTAAAAAACCAAAAACTACGGAGTATTCAATGGAAATGACCCACAAGTTCTCCTTAAAACTGGGATTGGCATAGGTAATATAACTTAAAAAGACCATGGCGCTCCATAAATACATATACCTAAATGGGGTATAAATGGCCAAGGCAACACCAAAGCAAAGGTACCAAGGGTGCACGGTAGTGGCAATAAACAAATGGCCGGTAAACATTAAAAGCATGGCGCTAATGGAAACTTTTAATACAGCAGGGGAATCTTCGATATTCGAAAGATAAAGGCTCTTTAATCGATTAGGAATGGAAGCATAGGGCGCCTTTTGTAACCCACCCATTTTTTTCCACTGCCAATAAAAAACAACTATTGCCCATACAACAATCATATAGGGCAGTACTTTCCCATAGGTTAAAATGGTTTTGTAGGCACTATTCCCAAGGTCCATGGAAATAAACTTGATCAGGTTGTAAATAGAAGCATTAAATTCAAAATTATTAAACCACAAGCCTATGGTTTCTGCATAAGAACTCCAGAAACCTTCCACCATAAGTGGCCCCCAGAACAGTCCGCAAAAAACCAATATCCAAGCCCCTAAATGGAGAAATCTTTTTACGCCCAAAGGCCACAGTAAAAAAGGAATAAATAAAATGGGAATTAATTTGGTCATAATAGTCAAAGCCAAAAAGCATCCGCCAAGAAATAGCCAAGACCCTGCACTTAATGTAAGCTTGGCTTTAAATGCACCAGCACTGGAGTGATTGGATTGTAGCTTGTATATGTAGTATCGCTCTGTCTTTGGCGCTTCAGATGAATTTCTTTGGTGCTGAGATACTTTTACCAATGCCCAAATGGCTGCTAAAAAAAAGGCCACCATTACGCCTTCTAAATGTAGGTTTCCGCTGAGTTCAAGAATGACTAAAGGATTTAGAAAATAAAAGAAAGACTTCCAAAGGGGCTCGTTAAAATAGCCCAGCAAACGTGTTGTAAAAAACAGAACAAGCAGGTCTGCAACCAATACAACTATCTTAAAAACAAGCACAGAAACCACTATGGATTTGTTCCCAATATAGGCGGCAAGGCCATAGACGTATTGGCTTACTGGCGGGTAATTGGAATAGTGCTTTTGGCTCAAATCACCCATTTTCTCATAAAGTAATGCTGCATTAGGCATCCAAGGGTTCACTTGATCAATGATTTCTTTTGGAAGATAAATGTAAGGGTTAATGCCATTAATCAATAAATGACCATCCCAGAGGTACCTGTAAAAGTCTTGAGACAATTCAGGTGTAGCGCCAAATAGCAAAACCCTGAATACAATTCCAGCCACCACGAGCAGTTGGAAGACCTCTTTATTTCCATTGCTTTTAAAATTTGAGCTAGTGGTTTTTAATACCTGATAGCTGAGGCCATATAAAGCGGCTGCTAATCCAATGAGTTTAACAGAATCTGTTCGGTCTAAATCATAGCCAAAACTCCAGTACATTAGGCCTGTTATTAGCAGAAGGGTGAGGGGGTATGCGTAAAGCTTCAAAAAAGAGAACATGCCTATATTTTAGCGCTTAAGGACTTGAAAAATACAAATCCGAAACCTAAAAACAGCATAAAATGAAAAGGAAATAACCCAAAATCATTTAGAGGAACAGCGATATACATGCCGTAAAAGAAATAGCACATAAGTAATCCCTCTAAAATTACATTAGGGGAAATTTTCTTGGACAGGTATTGGTTTCCTTTCCAAGAGTCTTTAATAGAGTTAATATTGAATTTTGGTGTTCTCACAAATTCAGAGCGCTTCCCTCTATGGCCTTCCAATACAGCCAATGAGTTGTGTAATGAGAATCCTAGGGCTACGGAAAAGAAAGTAAAGAACAATCCAATATATTGTAAAAAGTGCTCTATTCCTTTGCCTTGGGTATTTTTATAGGTAAACCAATAGCAAATAAAAAGGATGATGGTGCTGACAATGAAAAAACTAGTGACTTCAAATACCCAAGCCAATTCAGGAAAGATACTTTTGATGTACATCATGGGAATACTTAAAACCGCCACAGTAAAAACACATAAAAACATAGAAGAGTTCAAGAGGTGCATAACGCCATGGAATTTGGTTTTCCAACTTAAATGGGGCGCAGCCAATACCTTGCGCACAGATTTTCTGAAATTCTCTGCCCCGCCTTTATTCCATCTAAATTGTTGGGATCTGGCAGCACTAATCACTACGGGCAATTCTGCAGGAGTCTCTACTTCTTCAAGGTATTTAAATTTCCAGTTTTTGAGTTGGGCCCTATAGGATAAATCCAAGTCTTCTGTTAAGGTGTCTCCTTCCCAGTTGCCTGCATCTTCAATACAAGTTTTTCTCCAAATTCCAGCGGTACCATTGAAATTAATAAAATGGCCCTGCGCATTTCTACCTACTTGTTCCAAGGTGAAATGTGCGTCTAAGGCAAAAGCTTGTATTCTGGTCAGTATAGAGTAATTCCTGTTCAGGTGGCCCCATCTGGTTTGAACCACCCCAATTTCTTCACTGCCAAAATGGGGCACTGTGCGTAACAACCAATCTTTTTGAGGCAAGAAATCTGCGTCAAAAATAGCGATGAGACTTCCTTTAGCTATGGCGAGTCCTTCTTTAAGGGCGCCTGCTTTATAGCCGGATCTATTGCTTCTTCTCACATGAACAATGTCCAAGCCCTTTTTTCTCAAAGCTTCAATATGAAGGGCTGTTTTCTCTACAGATTCATCGGTAGAGTCATCTAGGACTTGTATTTCCAGGCGGTCTAAAGGATAGTCCATCAGGGCTATGTTTTCGAGCAAACGCTCTACCACATAGGCCTCGTTGTATATAGGCAGTTGAATGGTGACATAAGGTACCAGCTCTTTTTTACTCAAATCTATCAAGGGGCCATGAGCACCACTTCTTTTGTGTTTTAAGTAGTTAAACAGCAAATTGAGTTGTGCTAAACTGTAAAAGAATACCAACAGTAAAGCAAGTGTGTAAAGAGATATAATAAGATAGGCCAGTGGGTATTCCATGTTATTTGAAACTGTATTTAAAAATCCAACCCAGGATCTTTACGCCGGCAAATATAGTGCCTTTTACAGTTCCTGACACCTTAGAGACCCCAATTCTTTTTTTATATCTCACCCCTATTTCTTTGTATTTTAAGCGGTTGCGAAGGGCTTTGAGTTGCATTTCTACGGTCCAACCATAGGTAGTGTCGGACATATTCATGTCCAATAATCGCTTGTATTTTATAGCTCTAAAGGGACCTAGGTCAGTAAAAGTAGCCCTAAAAAAGAGTTTCATGAGCGTGCAGGCTAAGGCGTTTCCAAAGACCTGTTGGGGGGTCATACTGCCTGCTTCTCTGAGGGCTTTTTTACGTGCCCCCACTACAAAGTCATAGCCATCATTGGTGATAGGCGCAACCAAGTCCAGCAGCTCCTCTGGGAAATCTGAATAATCGCCATCTAAAAAAACAATAATTTCAGGAAGTTTCTCCATTTGAGCCACATATGCCATCCCTTTAAGGCAGGCGTGTCCGTAGCCCATTTTATTTTCTGTAAGCACCTTCGCGCCTGCCTTTTCTGCTACAGCTACAGTTTCATCTGTAGAGCGATTGTTCACCACAATCACCTCGCTGACTATAGCAGGAATTTCAGCCAGGACCAAACCTATGGATTGGGCCTCGTTATAGGCAGGAATAATCACTACTATTTTGGGTGGGTTTAAAGGATCAAATGTCACAAATACCTATTTTTATTTTATATATCAAATGTTTTTGGTCTGCCAAACCCATTACTTATTTTTTATTGAGCAAATCTATCAGTGAAACGTCGTTCCCCAATAGTATTTCCGTAGGATTAATTCTGCCAGACTCAGGACCTTGCTCTAGCTTCAATACTCCTCTGGGGCAGACGGCAGAACACACCCCACAGCCCACACAACTGGAACGCACAATGTTTTCTCCTTTTTGCGCATAGGCCCTAACGTCTATGCCCATTTCACAGTAAGTACTGCAATTCCCACAAGAGATACATTGCCCTCCATTGGTGGTGATTCTAAACCTGGATTTAAACCGCTGAACAAAACCTAAGTAAGCCGCTAGTGGGCAGCCAAAACGACACCACACCCTGTTCCCAAAAATAGGATAGAATCCGGTGCCAATAACTCCCGCGAAAATAGCGCCTATTAAAAAGCTGTAGGTGTTTTGAATGGATTGTGTTTTAATTCCGACTAGGCTGGTGTTTCCCGTAAAAAAACTGTAAAGTGTAGCGGCTGTCATGAGCACCGCAAAGACCAATACCCCATGCACCAACCACCGCTCTACTTTCCAGGAAAAAAGGGATTTGCTTGAATGCTGTCTATAAGGGTCGCCCAAGGTTTCTGCCAAACCACCACAGCCACATACCCATGAGCAGTACCATCTTTTTCCAAAGAAATAGACCATTACAGGAACCACCACGAGGGTCAATAAAATACCCCATACCAGAATAAACAATCCAAGGCCACCGGAGTCTATGAGTTTGTTGAGGTTCCAGCTAAAAAAGAAATCATAATCTAAGGGGAAGGCGTTTTTAAAATCTGTGGCAGGCAGTTGCAGCCTGGTCATGATTTCTGGAATTAAAAACGCAAAAACAATTTGAAAAAAGAGTACAGAGGTGGTGCGTAAGATTTGATAATTCACATGCCTGTACTTTATATACATGCGAATGGCCATAACCACCATAATTACACAATACATAAATCCATACACAAACCATTGGCTGGCAGGACCACCATTAAGTGCGTAGGATAGAGGGTCTAGCATAAGGGTCCAATGAATGGTGTATTGGGGCGCAAAGTAAAGTACTAAATAAAAGCCAATTAAATAGGCAAAAACACCCCAGGCAATAAAACCTCTATTGGTGCTATTTTGTTTGTAAATCCCGTTGTTTTTAATCCCTTTAGGGCCTTCCGTAATGACTTGTGGAACAATAAATAAAAGGGCTCCAAAGATACCCAGTCCAAAACTAAGCCAGAAAAAAAGCAGGCTGTTTTCTGCTACTAGGCCTTTGGCCGATGCCTTTCCCAATATAAATGCCAAATCCTTTGGTGCGCTATAAATAATATTCCCATAAGCTTCTTTTCGCGCTTCCTTAGAGATTCCTTTCTTTTTTGCCGCCGCCCTGTGATCATCGTTAGTCTTTAAAACTACGGCAGACAAAGCATTTTTAAGGCTATGAATATTATTAAATGAACTGTTAGTAAGTGCCGCCACGGCCTTGGACTCAAACACCTTAGAGCTAATTCCCTTTTCTGTCATCAAGGCAGTGAGCTGTGCTTTTGTTGGACTAAAAGTCCCCATAAAAATAGCACTGCTAAAGGTGAAAATCCCCAATAAAAACAATACGATTCCTAACTGTTGTAATTGTTTCATTTTTTGGTGCTAAACGGATTAAATATTTTCGTCCAGGATTTTTTTACTGGCTTGAGTGCTTTTTGAAAAACAGTGTTGTAATGGTTTAAAAGGTCTTTTTGATGTGAGTTACTGAATTCGGGGTCAAAAAGGGCATCGGCCCAATGGGCCAAACAATAATCTAAAGATTTATGTTGGCTGAGCCAAGCGTCTAAAACAGCATGCCTCAGTCTAATTCCAAATACATTTACCCCCAGTAATTGATTGGTTTCTTTGTGGTATGCAGCAGTAATAGCGATGGGCTCATGAGGGTGTTGCCAGTGAAAATGCTGCTCGTGCTCCTGCTTTCTTTTGTCGGTATTTACCCAACCATAGGTCTGGTATTCTACCTCAAAAAATTTAGCAGAATTGAACCAATGACCTGGTTTATAGGCCGTTTTGTTGCCGCAAATGGTTTGGGCTAAGGTTTCTCCCATCATTCTACCGGTGTACCAAACCGCTTCTATGGGTCTTCTGAGGCCTGTCACCTCTGTCTGTTGCGCACAGTCTCCTATGGCGTAAATACCTGCTATATTGGTCTCTAAGTATTTATTGACCAAAATCCCTTTGTCTAATGCAATGGGGGTGTTTTTTATAAAATCTATATTGGGTTGTACCCCAGTAGTGATGCCAACTAACTGACATTCAATAAGCTCATTGTCACTTGTTAAGACTGCTTTCACCTTTCCTTGGTCCCCGCCAATAATTTCTTTTAGTTCGGTGTTAAGCCTCAGGTCTATGCCGTGGGATAAAATGTGGTCATTGAGTAATTTTGCATTTTTTGTGGGCAATACCCCTTCCCAAAAATGCGCTTCTCTGACCAGAAAAGTCACAGGGATGTGTCTGCTGTGTAGCATTTCTGCCAATTCAATTCCAATGAGACCGCCGCCAACCACAACAGCCCTTTTACAGACTTGCGCATTTGGGGCGTTGGCTTCTAAAAGATCCAAATCTCTTTTGTGATAGAGGCCTTGAACACCTTTTAATTCTTGGCCAGGCCATTGGTGAAAGCTAGGTTTTGAGCCTGTGGCTATAATGAGTTTGTCAAAAGAAATTGGAGCAGATTGGTCTAAAAACAGCTGTTTTTTTTCTGTATCTATTTGTTTCACATGGTCTTGTACGAGCCCTATTCGGTTTTTTTCCCAGAACCAATCCTCATAGGGTTTAGTGTGTTCAAAAGTCATGTGTCCCATATACACATACATGAGGGCTGTTCTAGAAAAGAAATGAGGGGTCTCAGAAGAAATAACAGTAATGGCTGCATTAGAATTTTTTCTAATATGCCTGGCGGCTGTGATACCAGCAATTCCATTTCCTATAATAACTACTTGTTCCATATATTTTTGTCACTGCACTGCATTTTAAGGATCCAACTTGCCTTACAGCGTGAATTGTTCCTGTAAATATCCTACTTTTAAAATAAAAAAACCATGAATCGCTCTTTAATCCTGCTTTTTGTATTCGTTATTTCTGGGCTTGGGTTTTTACATTCCCAGTCAAAAATAAACGGGCTGAGTTTTGTGTCTTCAGGAAATAAAGTCTTGCCAAAGCATGTCCAAAGTGTGGAAGCGGTAAATGCCAATTGGGTGGCTCTTATGCCTTTTGCCATGATGCGCTCTACAGCATCTCCTGGGCTCAATTACACCCCTGAACGTCAGTGGTATGGAGAGACAGAGGCAGGCGTTCAACAGTATTTTGAGCAGCTACAAAAGGGCAATATTCAAGTGATGTTAAAACCCCAAATATGGGTCAGAGATGGCGCGTTCACGGGTCGTATCAAAATGAATTCTCCCAAAGATTGGAAGCTTTTTGAAAGCCAGTATAGCGCCTTTATTTTACGCTTTGCGCGTTTGGCACAGCAGTTAGACATTCCGCTTTTTTGCATAGGAACGGAACTCAAGGCATTTGTTCGTGCCAGACCTGAATTTTGGAAAGGCCTTATTGAAGACATCAGAGCAGTTTATTCGGGAAAGCTCACCTATGCGGCCAATTGGGATGAATATGAAGAGACCTTTTTTTGGGACGCCTTAGACTTCATTGGAATTGACGCTTATTTTCCCTTGTCAGAGGAGAGAGACCCTTCTTATTTGTCGTTCATTCAGGCCTGGCAACCCCATTTCAATAAAATACAGGGACTGGCTTTGAGTTGCGAAAAGCAGGTGGTATTTACAGAGTACGGCTACAGAAGTGTAGATTATTTGGGGGCTAAACCCTGGCTAGTAGATAAGAACAAAGAAGCAGTGAATTTGGCCGCACAGTCTAGGGCCATTCGTGCGATTGTAGATACATTTTGGAGCGAAGAATGGTTTCAAGGAGGCTTTATTTGGAAATGGTTTATGTTTTTAGACACTGCAGGTGGTTCTGAAAACAATAGATTTACCCCTCAAAATAAGCCTGCCGCTCAAACCCTTGAAGGCCTGTATGGGAAGTATTAGATGGCTTACAAACGCTCAATGAGTTTCTTAAAAAGAACGATCATTTTTGGTTCTGTTGCACCAGCTATGGCAATAATTTCTGCAATATTTACTGGTTTTAAGTGGTCTGGATCGCAGTCGTCAGTGAGAACGGAAATAGCCGCTACAGGAAGGTTTAAGTGGTTGGCTACAATCACTTCTGGCACCGTGGACATACCTACGGCGTCTGCTCCCAAAATTTTCAACATCCTGTATTCCGCCCTAGTTTCTAATTGAGGGCCTACTACTGCTGCGTAAACCCCCTCTTTTAAAGGGATGTTTTCTTCTATAGCAATCTCTTTGATGGTTTTGGACAAGCCGGCGTCATAGGGCCTACTCATGTCTGCAAATCGCTCTCCAAAATCGGCCACGTTTTTAAAGGCTAAAGGGGAGCCGCCCTGTAGGTTTAGGTGGTCTTCTATAAGCATCATCTCACCTTTTTTAAAGTTGAGGTTAATGGCGCCAGAGGCATTAGAAATAAGCAAATGCTTAATGCCTAATCCATGCATGACCCGAATAGGGTAGGTAACGTCTAATAAGTCATAACCTTCATAAATATGAAACCGGCCTTGCATGACCACTACTTTTTTTCCTCCTAAACTGCCGTAAAGTAATTTGCCTGAATGAAATTCAACAGTAGCTAATGGAAAAAAAGGAATTTGATTGTAGTGGGCTTCTATGGTTTCTACCAAGTGATTGACCAGTTGCCCCAGCCCAGTGCCCAGGACAATGCCCACTTCTGGTTGGTCAAATCCTTTTTCTTTTAAATAGGCTATTGATTCTTCTAAGTGCTTTGGTATCATAAGGTAGGAATATAGGGTAAAAATACAGGAATTTCTGCTAGGTCTTCAAGGGTATCTATATCATTTTTTTCTTGGAGCACCTGGTAAGTGCATGTCAAACGTTCTATGCTTTTTGAAAGCACCTCATGGGTGCTCCAAGGAATATTTTGGAAGAGTTCAGGCCTTGTTTGGGAGAGCCCAATGAGATAATACCCGCCGTCTTGGGCAGGGCCAAAAACCACGGAGTCCTTTTCTAATACATGAAAAGCCTCATTAATATCGCTGGCCTCTAAAGAGATCAAATCCGTCCCAATAAGTACAATTTTATGGTAACCTTTTTTAAATCCGGCTTCAAATGCGGCCAGCATTTTCTCCCCTAAAGAGCCATTTATTTGTTTGTTCTTATGGAAAAACCTAGGGTCCCATAAGTCTTCATTGTCAATAAAATCAGTATAAAACACTTCTTTATCTACTTTTAAATTGCGGGTGGTTTGGGCCGTATGTTGTAGTAATATACGGTACACGGCCAAGGCATTTTCTGGGCCAATGCCCTTGGCTAGTCTAGTTTTACAGTGACCAAGCACTGGATTTTTAGCAAATATTATTAAGAGGTTTTTAGTCATATCAAAAGATTCCCCGGCTAAGGTCGTAAATATGTAAATTATTAGGAGACCTTTTAGAAAAAAATCTATTTTAGCAAAAACAATTCATTCCTATGCGAAATTCAGCCATTTTCTTATTTCTTTTTTTAGTTTTGGGTAGCTGTAAAAATAGCAGTAAACCTTTAGATTCTATGACTACTTACGACACCCCATTATACCAGGAGCCCCACAGGCCCCAATACCATTTTACCCCCAAAGAAAAATGGATGAATGACCCCAACGGCTTGGTCTACTACAAAGGACTGTACCATTTGTTTTACCAGTATTATCCTGAAGATATTGTTTGGGGTCCCATGCATTGGGGGCATGCTACCTCTACAGACTTGTTGCATTGGGAGCACAAGCCCATAGCACTTTTTCCAGACCAACACGGTTATATTTTTTCAGGATCTGCCGTGGTAGATTTTGAAAACACTTCTGGTTTAGGAACAATAGAAAACCCGGCTATGGTTGCTATTTTCACTTACCACCTGATGGAGGGCGAAAAAGCAGGAAAAACAGATTACCAGACCCAAGGGATTGCATACAGTTTAGATGGGGGAGACAGCTGGGAAATGTACCAGGAAAATCCAGTGATAGGCAATCCAGGGATAAAAGATTTTAGAGACCCTAAAGTTTTTTGGAATGAAAAAACCAATGCATGGACCATGCTTTTAGTAGCAGGAGATCACTTGCAAATTTGGGGATCTGAAAATCTAATAGATTGGAACAAGCAGAGTGAATTTGGTAAAAACCAAGGGGCCCACGGAGGTGTTTGGGAGTGTCCAGACTTATTTTCCTTTACAGATGAAACCAGTGGAGCAGAAAAATGGGTGTTGTTTATAAGCATCAATCCAGGTGCACCCAATGGTGGGAGTGGCACCCAATATTTTGTGGGAGATTTTGATGGCAAGACTTTCACCTCTGATCAAGAAGAAGACCAGTGGGTAGACTGGGGTACTGACAATTATGCCGGAGTGACCTATAACCACACCCCAGATGGAGCGCGGTTGTTTATAGGCTGGATGAGTAATTGGTTGTATGCTCAAAACACCCCCACAGAAAGATGGCGCAGCGCAATGACCCTACCGAGAACCCTTTCTTTAAAAGACATAGAAGGCGTTCCAACACTCTTTAGCACTCCAGCTCCGGTATGGGACAATATTGGAAAAGACCAAAAAGGAAAAGATGTTTCCGTACCAGCAGGGCAAAGTATAGTCACTTATTCAGAAGACCTAAACCAATCTAAAATAGATTTTGTTTGGGATGGTTCTGCCATGAGTTTCTCATTTGTGAATCAGAAACAGGAGTTGTTAAGTGTTCATTTAGATCCAGAAAACCAGCAGATGTCTATAGACAGAAGCGCTAGTGGATTAGTAGACTTTCAAGAAGATTTTAAAAATATTCAAATAGGGCCCATTGGAGATTTGCCCAATACGGAAATTTCAGTATCTATATTTCTAGACCAATCTTCTATAGAGGTTTTCTTGAATGGTGGTCAAAAAGTCATGACGGCACAGTTTTTTAATACCAACCCATACAATCAATTGAAAATTGAAAATAAAGGCACAGAAAAGGCTGTTTTTAAAGGCTTAAAAATCACCCCAATTCATAGTATTTGGGGGCAGGATTAGACTGTTTTTATCATAAACCAGGATTTAGAAGTATAAAAACCAAATCAAAAAAGCCACTTTTTTAATCGCGCTAAATAGCAGCAATCGTTTGGTGTTTTTGTTCCAAAGGGGCTTTTTCATGATGGGATTTGCTTGTTTTTAATTACTTTCACTCAAATATATGCAAAAAACACCACTATGAAAATCCCTTTTTTTACGTTCTTATGTTGCGTTTCATTTATAGGTATACTCCAGGGCCAAACACTGGTTAATCCTGTGATTAAAGGTTTTGGAACTATTGGCGACGCACCCATGGCCGCTGAAAAGCCAGACCCCAATATGGTGTATAACATTGTGGTAGATGTGGCTACTGGAGATGAAGACAAAAGCCAAGTTTTCTTTGCGCTAAATAATCTAGCGCGACTCATGAACCTTCACGTCATGGGTGGTGTCCCTCCAGAGCAATTAAATGTGGTTGTAGCCATTCACGGCTCCGCCATATGGTCCGTAATGAACGATCAAGCTTACACCAAACGATATGGAATTGCCAACCCGCACAGTCCATTATTTGAAGAACTCTTGGCTCAGGGCGTTAAAATTGCCGTTTGTTCCCAGTCTATGTTTAAAAGAAAAATAATGCCAGAGGAATTGGCCCCCGGTTTAGAAATGGCCACCTCTGCACTTACCGTACTTACCACATACCAACTCAAGGGATACGCCTTACTAAAATTTTAGGCTAAGGCCTACGGCCGATGCTTATTTGGTTTTCGCGAGACAATTTTGCACAAAGCACCATTATTTGCTCCAATAGTCCAACACCAAAACATCATCTACATGCCCATCCAATAAGGCCACAAAAGCCATGTGATCTGGATGAGGTAAATAAGTAGCCCTGTCCGCTTCACTTTCAAAAGTCACAAAAAAGCAGTGGGTAAAGCCTTTGTCTAATCCTTCGGGACTATTGTTTAAGCCCCATTCAAAATCCTTTATTTCCTTTATTTTAGAAGGCAAAGCAATAAAGGCAGACTCAATTTTTTTAAGATCAGCACTGCTAGAAGATTCTTTAAATTTAAATAGCACAATATGTCGCAGGGATTCTCTCATGGTGTTTTTGGCGTGTATTTGATCTTTGTCTTGGTTTGTTCTACTCACACAACCACAAAGCAAGGCAAAAGCAAAAAGCAATAAAAGATAGTTTTTCATCTGTTAAAGTTATTGTTTTTTAATTCAGATTAAATTGAATAAAGGTGTTTATGTTGCATAGGTACTTTAAAAATAGCTTGCGCCTCTCTCCCTACCAGGAGATCCCTTGCGCCTCTCTCCCTACCAGGAGATCCCTTGCGCCTCTCTCCCTACCAGGAGATAGCTTCGCCTTTACAGGCTTCGCTGTTCCTTTGGCCCCTCTGTTGAAAATACAAAAACCACTTGCTTCGCAAGCGTATGTTTTTTTATCCCTCTTCGCTTACAAAAGCAAGCTTTTGACACTTATAGAAATAAAAAAACCCACTCCTAGGAGTGGGTTTTTGTGCTTTAAGTGGTGCCTCCAGGAATCGAACCAGGGACACATGGATTTTCAGTCCATTGCTCTACCAACTGAGCTAAGGCACCATGCTATTAAGCGGATGCAAATATAATTTCTAATTTAGGATATACAAACAAAAAGAGAAAAAAAGGCAATTGTTTTTTTAGATTTCACATCTTTGTAGCATGAAACTAGTGCTAGACATAGGTAATACCTTTGGTAAGTTGGTGATCTACAGGCAAGAAGATGAGGTGTTTAGAGCTCAATTTGAGCACAAAGACATGTACACAACACTTGTTGGTTTGTTTTTTGATTTTCCATATATAAAACAGGCTATTTTGTGCTCTGTAGTCGTTGTTGATCCGAAAACTCGTCTTTTTTTGAAGGAAAAAACAATTCTTTTGGAGGTGAATAGTGAAATGAAGCTACCATTTGAAAACAAATATGAGACCCCAGAAACTCTAGGGGCAGACCGAATTGGTCTGGTAGCTGCAGCTTCGTTCAAATACCCAGGGAAAAACTGTTTGGTGGTAGACGCGGGCAGTTGTGTGACCTATGATTTTATTTCATCAGATGGAATCTACCGGGGTGGCGCAATTTCCCCAGGGTTACAAATGCGTTTTAAAGCCATGCATGATTATACAAACAAATTGCCATTTGTTACTTTAAATGAGGCATTTATTGCCCTAGGCACAAATACTCAGAACAGCATTTTAGCTGGAGCTGTCAACGGATTGGTCTTTGAAATAGAAGGTTGGCAAAGCAGTTTTGGGAGTACACATAAAGATTTAACACTTATTTTAACAGGTGGAGACGCACAATTCTTGTCTAAACGACTAAAAAATACCATATTTGCCCATTCTAATTTTCTGGTACAAGGCTTATGCCAATTGCTTGATTATAACACGCTTTAGATGTTTAAAAAGTTATTTTTCACCCTTGTTATTTGTCTATTTATAAAAACTAACGCCCAAGACGGCACGGTTTCTCCCTATTCATATTTTGGTTTGGGCACTTTTAATCCTGCGAATACGGTGGAGAACAATGCCATGGGGGGGTTAAGTATCTATGGGGATTCCATTCATGTAAACCTTCAGAACCCAGCTTCTTATGGTCTCTTGAAGCTCACCACTTATACTGTGGGTGTTTCTCACCGTAGAATGGCCTTGACTTCAGATACCCAAGAAAAAAGCACTGCCTTAACAGCTATTGATTATTTGTCTGTAGCTATGCCCATAGCGGAAAACATTGGTATTGGTTTTGGTATTACACCAGTTACCTCTATGGGGTATATTTTAAATTCTAGCGCAGAAAATGCCAATGGTGAAACCATTACAAATGTTTTCTCAGGAGACGGAGGGCTCAGTAAAATATATTTCTCATTAGGTGCTGCGCCAATAAAAAACTTTACGGTAGGGGCTTCTGCCTTTGCTAATTTTGGGACTGTAAATAAAGAAAGGGTACAGTCTTTGAGTTCTGTATTGTTTGGAACCATAGACCGAAGAACTTCAAGAATGAATGGTTTTAATTTTCAGATGGCGGCCAATTACACGCCAAATATTACAGATAAACTGACTTTGTACACTTCTTTTGTTCATACAACAGGGTTGGACTTGAAAGCGAGTAATACGCAACAAGTAGGTTCGCTCTCATTGGTTAATGGGTCAGAATTAGAAGTCTCTGACTTAGACCTGGAGGCCGCCAATTTAAAAAACAATACCGTTAAAATTCCTTCTGTTACAACTTTAGGTCTTGGGATAGGAGAAAACAAAAAATGGCTACTAGGGGCCTCTTATACCATTCAGGAGATGGGTAGTTTTAGCAGTACTTTTCTAAGCCAATCAAATGTGGCATATTCTGAAGCATCTACCCTTAGGGTGGGCGGTTATTATGTGCCTGATTACGCTCCATTCGCTTCATTTTTTAAGAGAGCGACTTATCGCTTTGGAATTAGATTAGTCAATACAGGGATGCAGGTAAACAATCAGGCTATTAAGGATTTTGGCACAAATATTGGTGTAGGTTTACCAATGGGAGGCACTTTTTCTAATTTGAACATCGGGATTGAAATGGGTGCTTTAGGTACCTCAAAGGCCGGTTTGATTAAAGAAAATTACTTGAGCCTTCGCGTTGGACTCTCATTAAATGACAGATGGTTCTTGAAAAGAAAAATAAATTAATTATTTTTAGCCCTTATTTTTATAATTAACCACAATACATAACACCACCATGAAAAAGAAACTGCACATATTGACCATAGCCCTAATTGGTTTCGTTGGCGTTTTTAAATTACAGGCGCAAGACTGTGCAACCAATTTATCTATCTACTCAGAATTTGTAAAAGTGAAAAATTACGATTCAGCCTATGAGCCATGGAAGATAGTATACGAGGCGTGTCCAGAATTAAATCCTGCTAACTTTGTGTACGGGGAACGAATTTTAAAGTATAAAATTCAAAATAGCGCAGGAGATGAAAAGAAAGCTTTTGTAGATCAGTTACTTGCTTTGTATCCAAAATACAGAGAAATCTTCCCTGAAAGAGAGGCTTTGGCAGACATGCTTATTGACCAAGCCATGTTAAAAAATGACGAGAAGATTGCCACTACAGAAGAAATTTTCTCGATTTTAGACCAGGCATTTAACCAAGACCGTATTCATTTTACTAATGCGAAAGCACTTTATGTGTATTTTTCATACTTAGTAGATTTGAATGCTGCGGGTATAAAAGATTTAGACGCTGTGTTTGAGACATATGATCAGGTAGGTTCTAAAATAGAAGAAGAAGTAGAGTCTCTTAATCAAATGGTAAACAAATTACAGGCCAAAGAAGATGCTGGTAATATATCTTCTAGAGAAAAAAGACAATTATCGATTGCAGAGAGTAAATCAGAAACTTTTGTAAAGATCAATGAAAGTATAGACACTAAGCTGGGGAATTTAGCCAACTGTGAAAACTTAATTCCGCTTTACGAGAAGAATTTTGAAGAAAAGAAAACTGATGTAAAATGGGTTAAATCTGCTGTAGGTAGAATGTACAGCAAAGAGTGTACTGAAGACCCATTATTTGTTAAATTAGTTGAAGCCCAAAACGCTTTAGACCCAACTTCAGATACGTATTTTTATTTGGGCTTACTTAAAATGAATGCAAGAAATAGCCAAGGAGCTGTAGCAGACTTTAATAAGGCGGTAAGTTTAGAGTCTGACACTAAAAAGAAAGCCAACATACTTTATAAAATTGCCACAATTTATAAGAAGGGCAATAAGAGTTTGGCCAGAAACTACGCTCAGAAATCTATAGACAATAATCCTTCAATGGGAAAAGCTTATTTACTCATTGCTGGATTGTACGCAGAATCTGCTAACGAATGTGGAAGCACTACTTTTGAGAAAAGAGCCATTTATTGGAAGGCAGCTGAAGTGGCTAAAAAAGCAGCTCGTGTAGACTTATCTCTAAGAAGTAGGGCAAACCAAACGATTGAACGTTATATGGCATTAGCGCCATCTAAAACAGATATTTTCTCTTCAGGTTTGGCGGGAAAAACAGTTACTTTTAACTGCTGGGTAGGTGGTAGCGTTGCGGTGCCAAACCTATAAATGAAAGACATTAAGACCTTTAAGGATTTAAAAAGTATTGCCATTACATTTGTAACGGCAATACTTTTTTTTAGTTGTAATTCAAATGAAGGGACAGTTGTTTTTGAAGACCCAAAGGTGTCTCCTCAGGGGGTAGCGGAAAATTTTATATTGTATTATACTGAAACAGCTGAGTTTTCTGAAATACCGATGGAAGTGGCCATGGGCGGGGCATTAAAAAAAGATGCCAGGCTTATTGCTATTTTGAGGAGTTCAAAAAGTATGGATTACCAACATTTGGCATTCCCATACAGGACTTTTCCAGATGGACTCGTTTTGGAGGTGTTTGATTCAGAAGGCAAGAAAAGCGTGGTTAAATCCGATTATGGGATTATTTATTCTGCTACAAATGTAATAGATTTGAGGGGTAATGTGGTCATTACTACACATGACGGGAAGCAGTTGGAAACCCCACAATTATACTATGATCAAATAGGAGAATGGATTTTTACCGAAGAAAAATTCACCTATACCAATCCAGAAAACCAAACCATTATGGATGGAAAAGGTATGGACTTTAATAGAGATTTTAGTTTTTTAAATGCCCACAAAACTTTTGGGTATATGACCATTAAAGATACAGAAAGCGATGATTAGAATTTTAAAATATACCGAGTACTTATATTTAATAGTGGCTGTTTTCTCCCTAGTTAAAGTGATCAAGCTTTGGGGAAGTTCATTAGAGGAAATAGGTATTTTCTTGCTCTTTGGTGCTGTTTCAATTGGGATGTTCTTCTTTAGAAGAAATTACAGGTTGAAATTTGAAAAAAGACAAAACGAAAATAAAAAATAGTGGACTCAGACGTCATAATTATTGTAGTATCTCTCTTCTTTTCCGCCTTTTTTTCTGGGATGGAGATTGCTTTTATTTCAGCGAATAAAATTCATATTGAGATAGAAAAAAAACAAGAGGGGTTTCTGTCTAAAATCCTGATTAGGTTAACCAAAAGACCTTCGAAATTCATCGCTACCATGTTGATTGGTAATAATGTAGCCTTGGTTATATACGGTTTATTCATGGGAGACTTACTCATGGGACTATTTGAAAAATGGGCACCTTTAACATCTCCAGCATTAAGTTTATTTTTTACAGACTTCAGTTTACTTACACAAACGGTAATTTCTACGCTAGTTATTTTACTCACGGCAGAATTTTTGCCTAAAGTACTGTTTCAGATTTATGCCAATACTTTGATCAAGGCCCTAGCATTTCCAGCCTATGTGTTTTATTTTATTTTTTCACAGGTATCTAATTTTGTGATCTTTATTTCAGATTTGATTTTAAGGGTGATTTTTAAAACTTCTGGAGATTCAGTTCCATTGGCCTTTAGTAAATTGGAAATTGGCGACTATATTACGGAGCAAATGGAGGCAGTTGCGACCGAGGACGAGGTAGATTCGGAAATTCAAATATTTCAAAATGCGTTAGAATTCTCTGCAGTAAAAGCTAGAGATGTAATGGTGCCAAGGACAGATTTGTGCGCAGTGGAAATACATGAAAGTCCAAAGAATTTAGTGAAGATTTTTACAGAGACAGGATTTTCAAAATTGTTGGTGTACAAAGATACCATAGACAATATTATTGGCTACGTTCATTCCTATGAGCTTTTTAAAAAGCCCCAAACGATTAAGAGCATGCTTTTGCCTATTGAGTATGTGCCAGAGACCATGTTAATTAATGATATATTGAATGTACTGACCAAAAAGAGAAAGAGCATAGCCATTGTATTGGATGAGTACGGAGGAACTTCAGGGATGGTTACCGTAGAGGACATTGTAGAGGAATTGTTTGGAGAAATAGAAGACGAGCATGACAGCACAGACTTAATTGAAGAACAATTGTCTGAAAACACCTATAAATTCTCTGCAAGACTAGAAGTGGATTATCTCAATGAAACCTATCATTTAGATCTTGAAGAGCGAGACGAATACGGTACTTTGGGTGGGTTAATTGTTCATGTGACAGGCGAGATTCCTACCTTAAATGAAAGTATTATTATTGGCTTTTATTGTTTTACTATTTTGGAGGTTTCAGGTAATAAAATAGATTTGGTCTCATTAGAGGTGCTTGAAAAGGAATAAAGCACTTTATAAAAGTTTAAAAATTAGAAGAAGCGAATAAAATTTAAAAAGAAAATGGTATTTTCGCCAACTGATTAAAAGATATTTAGAAAATGGCAGTATTAGAAAAAATAAGACAGAGAACCACGGTGTTAATCCTTATCATTGGATTGGCGTTATTTGCTTTTGTAATTTCAGGAGTATTTACCAATAGCGGAAGCGGATCTCCTATGGGAGGATCAGCCATTGGAAGTGTCAATGGAGAAGAGATTTCTATAGATGACTTTCGTCAAAAGTTAGAAGTTGCTGCCCAAAGGGCGGGAAGCCAAGCAACCACTGTTCAATTGGTGAACCAAGTTTGGAATTCATCCTTGAGAACAAGTTTGCTAAATCAAGAAATTGAAGATTTGGGTATCTCAGTAGAAGGAGATCAGATCATGAATTTTATAAAGAATACACCATCTTATTCAAACCAACCAGAGTTTCAAGATGAGAACGGTATTTTTAGTGAATCTTTGTTCATTGCTGCAGTTGCAGATTGGAAAGCCAATAACCCTTACAGATATTCTCTTTGGTTGCAAGACGAATTAGCCATTATGCAGTCTGCTAAAGAACAAATGTATTTTAACCTAGTTAAGGCAGGCGTAGGAACTACCTTGGAAGAGGGTAAATTTGACTATAAATTAGCGAATGACAAGGTAGACATCTCTTATGTGAGAATGCCTTTCTCTGCTGTGCCAGATACAACCATCACAGTAACTGCTGGAGAGATTGAATCTTACATTAGTAAAAATCCAGCTTTATTCAAGCAGGAGCCAGCAAGAGATATTCGTTTGGTTTACTTTGAGGAGAAAGCATCTAAAGAAGACGAACAGGCCGTAAAAGACGCTGTAGTTGGTTTGCTTTCAGACACAGAGGAGTACAATGAAAACACAGGAACTACTGAGAAAGTAGCTGGTTTTCTAAACACAACAGATTTAGGGGCGTTTTTAGAACGCAACTCAGACATTACTTACGATACTATTTTTAGGGCTAAGAATGAAATTGTGAGCACTTTTAAAGACTCAATTATCAGTTTAAATCCAGGACAAACTTTTGGGCCTTACAAAGAAAATAATGCTTACAAAGTATCTAAGCTAGTCGCTAAAAAAAATAATGGTACCGTAAAAGCATCTCATATTTTAATTTCTTTTGTTGGAGCTGAGCGTGTAAGCCCAACTGTAACAAGAACAAAAGAGGAAGCAAGAAAAGAGGCCAACAGATTGCTTATAGAAGCTAAAAAATCAACTACTGTTTTTGCTGAATTGGCCAGAGATAATTCAGATGGACCTACAGCTTCAAGAGGTGGAGATTTAGGCTTTTTCCAAGAAGGACAAATGACACCTAAATTCAATGATTTTGTGTTTTCTAATAGCGTAGACGCTATTGGATTGGTTGAAACAGAATTTGGTTTCCATATTGTCAGGGTAGACGACAAACAGGATATTTTCCAAATTGCTACGCTGAGTAGAGATGTTGCTCCTTCTGAGCAAACAATCAATACCATTTTCACTCAAGCGACCAAGTTTGAAATGGAGGTTACTGAAAACCCTAAAGAATATGTAGGTATTGCCAAAGAAGGTAATTTTGACGTAAGAAGTGTCAATAAGTTATTGGCTATGGATGAAAATCTTCCTGGTCTTGCTGAACAAAGAGGGGTAGTTCAATGGGCCTTTAACGAAGACACAGATTTAGGTGCTATTAAAAGATTTAATGTAAACAATGGTTATGTCATTGTGCAACTTACAGCCAGATACCGTTCAGGAACCATGACTGTTGCAGATGCTTCTGCTACAGCGCTTCCAATCTTGAGAAAGGAAAAGAAAGCCGTTTGGATTCTTAAGAATAAAGGAGGCAATACACTTGAGTCTTTTGCAGCCGCTTCAGGACAATCAGTAGAAACAGCTTCTGCATTAAGCGTGAAGAGCCCGATTATTCCTGGTGCAGGTAGAGAAGCTTATGTGGTAGGTAAGGCCTTTAATTTAACTGAAGGAGCCACCTCATCTTTGCTAGTAGGGGAGACAGGTGTATTCTTGGTACAGCTCAATAAAAAACAAGAAGCCGTTGCGTTAGATAGCTATGCTACTTACGCAGAAGCGCTTAAGGCAGGAACCCAAAACAGTATATTTTTTAGTAGTTATAATGCCTTAAAAGAAACAGCCACTATTGAAGACAACAGGGCAGTTTTCTATTAGTAGAAAGCACACAAATTGATAAAAAAAGCGGCCTTTAGGCCGCTTTTTTTATGAGATTATTGCTGCGAATTAACCTATCATTTCAGTATAATAAAAGCTGGTTGGGTATCCTTTCTCTAAAAAATACTCTTTTGTTTCAGCAGGCGACAACGTCTCTGAGACTGCCATAATAAAATCGCCTCCCCAACCTCCAAGGCTTTTTACAGCGCCTTTAAAGTCTTTAAACAGCCGCTCCTTGACCGGGGTCTGTTGAATGATATTCCCAATAAAAGACTCGTGAAGCCTGATGTAATTTTCGAGCTGTTTTGCGTTTTTAGCTCTGGCCAATTGAACGCTTAATTCATTGATTTCTTTGAGACTATTTTTCAGGGAGAAGTTTGCTAACTCCTTTTGTTTTAAATAAGCACTTATAGCTTCTCTACTGTCTTGCTTGCTGTTTAAGTGTACAAATACAGATTGTTCTTGTATTGCTTTCCCTAAAGTGATTGGCGCTATTTTTAAGGGTGTTTTTCCGGGATTAATGACAAAAGATATGGGATGTGTTGCACCGGCACATGCAATATCATAGCCTGAACCACCCATGGTTAGGGACAACAATTCATAGGGGTTTACTTCAGCCCAGAGCGCCACATTATGAATGAGTGTAGAAGAACTTCCCAGTCCCCAATCTCTCGGAAATTCTAAATGGGTACTTACGGAAATACCAGGGCTGTTTTTTAAAAATGTGGGGTTTAGTTTTCTGGCGGTTTGCAGCAATTGAATTAAAAATTTAAGTTCGCTATTGCTGTTCTCTTCTTTGGGTTGGTCTAAAAGATCTAGAGAAAAATTGAAATCTCCCCAAATGCTCTGGTCATTTGAGTAGGCTTTCCATTGTACACAGCCTGTTTGGGTGGATTCGAATTCAAGGTCTTGACCAAAACGGCAAGGAATAGCAATAGCCTCTGCACCATCTAGTACCAAATACTCACTGGTGAGCAATAGTTTTCCGTGGCTGTAGAACCTGTTGGCCAATCTATTTCTTCTGCCTGTCTCAGGAATTAGATTCATAGCGATCCATTTTTTCTCAAAGTTTTAAAGCTACTGACTACATGACTGTGTGTTGCGGTTTGGTCTTTATAATAGGCCACCAATTCTACTTTTTCAGCTTCTGTTGCCCCTAATTGGTTTAAGATATTTAAAAGGTGCATTTTCATATGGCCTTTTTGAATTCCACTGGTCACTAAAGAATGCAAGGCTGCGAAATTTTGAGCGAGTCCAGCTACAGCAACAATTTCCATAAGTTGCTTAGCAGAAGGTTTTTGTAAGACAGCCATAGACCATTTCACTAAAGGGTGTAAATTGGTGAGTCCTCCAACGGTTCCTAGCGCCAAAGGCAGTTCTATCCAAAAGCTAAAAACACCATTTTCTATACTCGCATGGGTAAGGCTTGAATAGCTGCCATCTTTAGCGGCATAGGCGTGAACACCAGCTTCAATAGCCCTAAAATCATTCCCCGTTGCTAATACCACAGCGTCTACGCCATTCATAATGCCTTTGTTGTGTGTGACAGCCCTATGTGGTTCAGCTTTTGCAATAGCAACCGCTTGCACCATTTTCTGTGCAAAAATAACACCGGATGCCCCATCAATGCCTTCTAAATCTCCTACAGGACAAGATACAATAGCCCTCACGGTGCAGTTGGGTACATAATTAGAAAGAATGCTCATGACTACTTCTATAGATTGTTCTTCTGCAGAAAATCCATGGTATTGCTGTGCTTCTCTTTTTAAGCTTGTAGCAAATTGCTCCAAACAAGAGTTAATGAAGTTGGCGCCCATAGCATCTGCTGTTTGGAACACAGCATGTATTTGAAAATAATGGGCCAAATCTGAAGTTTTGTCTCTCAACATCAGGTCGCTAATACCACCGCCACGCTTTTCCATATTAGCAGTGAGTGGGGCGCAGTCTGCCAATAAAATGGGTTTTATATGGGTGAAAAAGGCCTTTAATTTTTTGGGTTCCCCTTGAAAGAAAAAATGTACTTGGCCTATTTTTTCAGTGCCCAGTACTTCGGTTTTAAATCCGCCTCGCGTTCCCCAAAACTTCGCTGCTTTACTCGCTGCAGCCACAACGGAACTTTCTTCAATAGCCATTGGAATGGCATAAAGCTTGTTGTTGATTAAAAAATTTGGCGCAATTCCGAGGGGCACATAAAAATTACTGAGGGTGTTTTCAATAAATTCATCATGTAATTTTTGCAAGGTCTTGTCCTCATGCCAGTATTGGGTGAGTAGGGATTTTGTTTCAGGATCCCCTTGGGTAAACGTTTGAGATACCCAGTCTATTTTTTCTTCTTTAGAAAGTTTTGAGAATCCTTGAATGGGGGTAGACATAGATTTTTTTTTGTCCTGCTAAGATAGTTAAATCCCATTTTATGACCTATTTGTAGTTTCTTTAAAGATTCTCGTATTAAAATGTTATTTTTAGGAGCTTTTACCAGAAAATACAGGGGCTTGCCTTGTGGCAAAACTAGGGAGCAACTCTATACTAAAATGACCCATTTTATTTTAAACAACCTTTAATACACAAACAACTTATATGACTACACCTACCCAAACACCTAAAGATATTTTAGGACACCCTCAGGGACTTTTTTATCTATTTTTTGCCGAGTTATGGGAGCGTTTTAGTTTCTACGGAATGCGCGCTTTATTGACCCTTTATATGGTGAATAAAATATTTGAAGCCCTAAGCACAAGGGATGTAGCTGCTGCGGCTGTATATGCTTCTTACGGTTCACTGGTGTATGCTTCTACCGTGATTGGTGGTAAGATTTCAGACACTACACTGGGTCTTAGAAGGTCCATTTTTCTTGGCGGTATTCTCATGTCTCTGGGACATTTTGTGTTGGCTGTAGACAATACCTATGCCTTTTATTTGGCCTTGGGTCTTATTGTAGTAGGGAATGGTTTTTTTAAGCCCAATATTTCCACTTTTGTGGGCTCCCTCTATAAGGACGGCGATGTGAGAAAAGACTCTGGATTCACCATTTTTTATATGGGAATTAATATTGGTGGCTGGGTCGCTCCGCTTCTTTGTGGCTGGTTGGCGGCTACTTACGGTTGGCATTACGGTTTTGGATTGGCAGGATTTGGTATGTTATTAGGACTGGTATTCTTTTGGAACGGGATTAAAAGACAGGTTTTTGGATCAGAGGGATTGCCCCCTTCTCAAGAAGCCATTGACAAACCTTTACTAGGGGTTTCTCAAGGAAAAATGATCCCTATTCTTGCTTTTCTAACGGCGCCATTGATTGCATTTTTATTGTCTTCATACGGTCCATTTATGAACGGAGAAACCTTCTTAGGAGACCAGAATTTAGTTAATATTATTTTTAAAGCCATTGGCGCAGTGATTCTCTTTTATTTAGCTAAAGTTTTAATAGACGCCACCATAGAAGAGCGCAAAAAATTAATTGTGGCTATTTTGATTACTTTTTTTATGACTATTTTTTGGGGTTTTCACGAACTTTCAGGAAGTGTTATTACTTTGTTTGCTGCCAGAAATGTGAATTTAAGCCTGATGGATGCGGCCCAGACCAATTCCTTAAACTCCATGTTTATTATTATTCTGGCCATTCCAATTTCACTCATGTGGGCTTATTTGGCTAAAACAAAAAGAAACCCAAGAACGCCTTATAAATTTGGTTTAGGCTTGCTTTTTGCAGGTTTGAGTTTTTATATTTTATCTATTAGTGGGCTTCAAGCAGATGAAAACGGCATGGTCCCTTTTAGCTATTTATTGGTGATGTATTTTATGTTGTCTATTGGAGAGTTGTTTATGTCTCCTGTGGGTCTTTCAAAAATCACGGATCTTTCGCCCAAAAGAATTGTGGCATTTATGATGGGAATCTGGTTCTTGTCTTCTGCCTATGCCTTTCAAGTGGTAGGATTTATTAGCAAGGAATTGGCGGTAGAGAGTGATAATGCCAATGTGGGCGGTTTGGAAACACTGACGGTCTATACCGACGGATTTGAATTAATTGCCATGTATTCAATTGGAGCAGGGGTGCTGGTTTTAATCGCATCGCCCTTTATTAAGAGACTGATGGGTAACGTACACTAAGATTTATTAAGGCCTATTTGTGGCCCAGGTAATTTTAAGGTGCTGGGTCTTTTTTGAAACTATAAAAACCTTGGGTGTCTATCTTCCAGATAAGGCGCCCATTTTTCCCAAGCATTCATCTCTTTGGTAGGGTAAAACCCGCTTGTAATGAGTTGGGTATTTTTGAGCTGCTCTGGTTTAAAATGCGAGGGGTATGCTCTGGCGCTAGAGTCAATAATAATATGACTGATAGGGCCTTTAATGTGGTTCGTTGTTTTTGGAAATATAATTTTAAATTCCTCCAATTGATAATTGTTTGCCCATTCTTTATGGATTATTTCATGAATACCGTAATTGTTTTTAAAGCTGTTTAAGGTGTTTTTGTCTAAGGGTTTTTCACTAAAGTAATGGATGGTTCTAGGTGTTATAGAAAGCAATGACAGCTGTCCATAGGATTTTATGATGTAGTGCTCATTGGTCTTATGGTCATATATTTTTTGGCCCATTACAATGCTTTGAAAAATCATTACAGCGCAAAAAAAGTACTGTATGCTTTTGGGCTTGTGGTATTTTTGGTGCTGCCATATTAGAAACCCTGCCATTAAAAGCAGCATTGCCCAAAGGTAACTACTCGGGAAGTAAATGCTTTTGAGTATCCACTGTTCTTGAGCGCCAATCCATTCCACCGTATTGTTTAAGATTGAAAAACCCTTGTTCAAGAGCCATACCAATAGGTCTGGTGGCTTAGCAAATGCCCACCAGATTCCAGTAAATATCCCTAAGCCAAGAAGTATGCCTATCCAGGGAATAATTAAAAGATTGGTTACTAGAAATAGTAAGGGAAATTGGTGGAATGAAAATAAGGAGGGCCCTAATACTCCCAATTGCGCCAAAAGACTGATGCCCAAAAGCTGCCAGATTTTTTTGACGTACTTGTTTTTGGGAACCCCCAACGATTCCACAAGGGGCATTCCTAGAAGGATGCTAGCGACTGCAGCGTAGCTCATCACAAAGCCTAAGGAAAAAAGCACCAATGGGTTCCACAGAACCATGAAAAAAAATGAAATGGCTAGGTAGTGCAACGAAAACATGGGCCTATTAAAAATCCAGCCAACAGATAAAAAACCAAACATAGCAACGGCCCTAACTACAGATGGGGAACTTCCAGAAAACACCGCATAGATCCACAAGCAAAATATAAGTAGTACGCTAGAGAGTACTTTTCCTCTAGGGAGCCTTTGAAGTGGGGCTAATATAAATAACAGCATAGCTGCAATCATTCCTATGTGTAAGCCAGATATGGCCAAAATATGTGCAGCTCCTGCATTTTGGTATGCAGTTCGTAAGCCCGGGTCTAGTGTTTTTTTCTCCCCAAACACCAAGGCGCTATATACTTGAATTGCCGCTGAATCCATGGCAGTTGTTTTTATTTTTTCTAATATGTCACGCTTTATATTCTCCATTGCAGCGAGGTATTTATAACCGCTTTTCGGGCCTGAATTGTCTATTTTTTTCCAATGGCTTATGTAAAGGGTGAAATGAATATCTTGTGTCCTGAGGTAGTTTTTATAACTAAACCCCCTTGGTAATTGTGTGGCACTTGGGATGTTTAAATAGCCCTTAGCAAGACCAACCTGTCCTATTTTCAAGGCTTCTTTTAAAGTGTCTTTGGCATGAGAAAGCAATGCTTTGACTGTTTGTATAGGATTGGATTTAAGGTGATTGTTCGCCAAAACTGTACAGTCCTTAATTTTTATTGGACTGATCTCGGCCACATACCTGTACTGCTTCCCCTGGCTTTTTAGTGGTGCTTCAATGACGAATTGATAATATTGTGGTTTATTTCCATTAATCTCCAACGTGAATGGGTTAATGGTCTCTAGCGTATTTTTTTGTTTCCCTTCATGATGGAGTGTTTTAAAAAGTCGCTGACTTGGATGCATTTCCATGCGCAAGCTTCCCATTAAAAAAGTGGCCAAAAAGCAAAACAGCCAGAAAACATAGGGCCTTGTTTTGGTGAAATAGGCCAATAAAAAGGTACAAATAGATAGGCTTATTAACAGCGGACTGCCTGTGTAAAAAGAAAAAAAATTCCAATAAATAACTATGATCCCTAGGCTATATCCTAAGATGAGCAATAAAAGATGAGAAGTGTGCTTAAAAAACATAGTTCCTTGTGGTCACTAGGTTTTTTTGGTAAAAAAAGGGGGGAGTAGCTAATAAAACAATAAAAATAGGATAAAAGTTATCGCTATTGACAGATGCTTTAGGGTATAATATACAATTTATTTACTGGACTTGAGCGAATGAACTATGGCTTTGGCTGTTCTTTCTGCTGCACCACCTGCACCGAGTTTTTGTTTTAAAATTTGATAGTTTTCTAGTTGATCTTCACGCTCCGCACCCACTAGAATATTATTTAGGTGTGCGTTTAAATTTTTGACATTTAAATTATTTTGGATCAGTTCCGGTACCGCCTCTTTGTCTAAAATTAGATTGACCAATGAGATGTATGGAAGGGTGATGATTTTTTTTGCAATCCAATAAGTAAGCCATTGTGTTTTGTAGCACACGATTTGTGGCACCCCAATCAATGCGGTTTCTAAGGTGGCTGTTCCACTGGTGACTAGCGCCGCTTTTGCGTGTTGCAGTAGGGCATAAGTTTGGCCTTGAACTATTTTTATTGGAGCGTCCCCTATAATGTCTGTGTACATTTTAAGGGAAATATTTGGGGCCGCAGCCAATACAAACTGATGGTCTTTAAATGTATTGCAGGTCTTTACTAAAAGGGGTAAAACGGCTTTTATCTCCCCTTTTCTTGAGCCTGGTAAGAGGGCAATAAAGGGTTTTTCTAAAGCTAAATTTTGTGTTTTGGCCCAATTTTTTTCTGGCGCTTTCAAGTCCGAGATAGGGTCTAAAAGCGGGTGCCCAACAAAAGTTGGACTGTAGTGGTATTTTTTGTAAAACTCAGGCTCAAAAGGCAAAGTGACATATAAGTGGTCAATGCTAGACTTTATTTTTTGAACTCTATTGGGCCTGGAAGCCCAAACTTGAGGGGCTATATAGTAGTGTGTGGCAAAGCCATTTTCTTTTGCCCATGGGGCAATTCTTAAATTAAAACCGGAGAAGTCAATAAAAATAACGGCATCTGGTTTAAATTCAAGAAGGTCTTTTTTGCAGAAGGAAATATTTTTAAAGATCTGAGGGAGTTTTTTTAAAACATCTATAAAGCCCATTACAGCGATCTCTTTATAATGCATGGCCAAGGACGCACCCTGAGTTTCCATGAGATCTCCTCCCCAAGCCCTAATCTGTGCATTGGCATCTATTTTCATTAAATGTTTTACCAAATAACTTCCATGAAGGTCTCCTGAGGCCTCTCCTGCAATGATGTAATATTTCATAGCCCCAAAGCTTTTAAAATTAAAATACTGAGTGCTGCGGTAATTGTAGCAACTAAAACCCCTTTAGCTTCAGGGTCTTTTTTTAATTTAATGAATGCAAAAAAAGCCAATAAATTTAAAACAGCGCCCAATCCAATAATTGACCCAAGGTATCCGTTTAAATAAGCCATTTGGAGGGTAGACCTTATTTTTAGCGGTGAAAAAAGTAAGATGTATAGGATAATTCCCAGCGTATTTGCTAGGTACCCTATTCCTATTCCTAGGGCTATTTTATAGCGGTGTTTTCCACTACTTTGCATGGAGCTCCCAAGTATTAATATTTTGAATAGCATGGTGTGCTGTAAGGTCAAATTGGGTAGGTACAAGGGAGATATATCCATGATCTAAAGCCCATTGATCCGTATCTTCTCCTTTGTCTTGAAGGTCAAAAACACCTGTTAGCCAATAGTAATCCCTTCCCATTGGACTGGTTCTTTTGTCAAATTTCTCTTTCCAATTTCCTTTGGCCTGCCTAGACACTTTAATTCCTTTGATTGGTGTATGCTCCGTTATTTTAGGAATATTTACATTGAGCACTACCCCAGACGGAATCCCTTTGCTTAAGGATTCCTTAATAATTTGTTGGATATAGGGTTTGGCACTTGCGAAATTGGCTTCCCAACTAAAGTCGCAAAGGGAGAATCCTATGGCAGGGATTCCTTCTATTCCTGCCTCAATAGCAGCACTCATTGTACCTGAATAAATGACATTTATAGAAGCATTTGAACCGTGGTTTATTCCACTAATACAGAGGTCCGGTTTGCGGTGTAAAATTTCTTGAAGTGCTATTTTCACGCAGTCAGCGGGCGTACCGCTACAACTAAACTCTTTTTGTTCAGGATTGTTTTTATCTATGACTATTTGCTCTGCATATAAGGTGCTATTTATGGTAATTGCGTGTCCCATTCCAGATTGAGGACTGTCCGGAGCCACAACGATTACTTCACCAATTTCTTTGGCAAATTCTATGAGGTGCCTTATTCCTGGAGCAGTAATTCCGTCGTCGTTAGTAATGAGGATAAGTGGTTTTTGCATAGTGGGCTATTTGTGAACAAAAATACAATAATTATAGGCATTACTACCGGGACTATTTTAACAAAAAATTATTTGTGAACGCCTAATAATTGCTAGCACTTTTACTTATCTTAGGACTTTAAAAGCCTTTCAAAGGCTGGTTGCTAAAAAATGAAGAAGATGAAAAAGAATTTTATATTAGTCTGTTCCGTTGTTTTATTTGCTTTTGTCTCTTGTAGTTTCACAAAAAGTATTAGTGAGACTTCAGATAAAGACAAACTTTTACTAGAGCTGATTAGTTATGTGTTGGAAAGGCTACACTTTGAATCTACAGCAGTAAATGACGCATTTTCAGAACGAGTTTACGATAATTTTATAGGAGGGTTAGACCCTATGAAGCGTTATTTTTTAGCTTCCGACTTAGAAATATTCGAGGCGTACAAAACCCAAATAGACGATCAGATTAAAGGAATAGACATTAGTTTTTTTAACCTAGTTTACGAGCGTTTAATCTATAGAATAGACGAGTCTAAAGACCTTTATCAGAAAGTACTTAATGCGCCTTATGATTTTTCAGAAGTAGATTCACTGGTTGTAGATTATGACTTATTGCCTTATGCAGCATCCAAAAAAGAATTGGAGGCCCGTTGGAGGTTGCAATTAAAATATGTGTCTTTAGGCACCTATTTTGCCTCAAGAGAGAATGAGGCCTTGAAAGCTACTGAAGATACAGCATATACCCCTAAAGATGTGATTGTGCTGGAATCAGAGGCAAGGGCAAAAACAAAAGAGAGCCTTGAAGAGTACTTTGATTTTGTAGCAGACTTAGAAAGAAAAGATTGGTTTGTGCAGTATTTGAACAGTATTGTAGAGACCTATGACCCCCACACTTTTTATTTTGCTCCAGAAGAAAAAGACAGGTTTGACATGGATATGTCGGGTAAATTCGAAGGAATTGGCGCCAGGCTTCAAAAGCGTAAAGACCAAACGAAAATTGTGGAAATAATTTCTGGCGGTCCTGTTTGGAGGGACCAAAACATTGAGGTAGGGGATGAGATCATTAAAGTGGGACAATCAGGAGAGGACCCAGTAGATATTGTGGGAATGCGATTAGACGACGCTATAAAGCTTATCAAAGGTCCAAAGGGCTCATTGGTAGATCTGACCGTAAAAAAAGTGGATGGTTCCATACAAGTGATTTCTATTACCAGAGATGTGGTTAAATTAGAGGAGACTTTTGCTAAAACAGCTACGGTTAATCAAGGAGATTACAAATACGGTCTGATCAATTTACCCAAGTTTTATGTAGATTTTGAAGATTATAACGAGAGAAATGCGGCTAGCGATATTGCGGCTGAATTAGAAAAATTAAAAGCTGAAGGGGCTCAAGGGCTTATTTTAGACCTAAGAGACAATGGAGGGGGGTCCTTAAAAACAGTGGTAGATATTGCAGGTTTATTTATTAAAGACGGACCAGTTGTACAAGTTAAAACAGGACAAGAGAAAATAGAATTGTACGAAGACACAGACAATCGTTTGGTTTGGGACGGTCCTTTGGTCATATTGGTTAATGAATTGTCTGCGTCTGCCTCAGAAATTTTAGCAGCTGCTATGCAAGATTACAAAAGGGCTGTAGTGATAGGAAGTAAACAGACTTTTGGAAAAGGAACGGTTCAGAATGTAGTGCCTTTAAATAATATTGTCAGGAGCAGTGAATTTGGAGATTTGGGGGCTTTAAAGTTAACTACCCAGAAATTTTACAGAATTAACGGAGGCTCTACCCAATTAAAAGGAGTGATGAGTGATGTGGTTGTTCCAGACAAGTACAGTTATTTAGATATTGGCGAAAGAGATATGGACCACCCTATGGCTTGGGATAAAATTCCTGCAGCAGATTATGCCCCTTGGGAAGGATATATTGATTTTGAAAACACCATTGCCAATTCTAAAAAGAGAATGGAAGCCAATCCGCAATTAATGCTTATTGAGGAGAACGCTAAGTGGTTAAAATCCCAACAAGACAATAAAAAAGTTTCTTTGCTTTACGAAGATTATGTGACAGAGGTAAAATTAGATAAAGAGAAAGCGGCTTATTTTAAGCAAATAGCTAAGTACGATTCTAAATTGACTTTTCAATCTTTAGACGTAGAGAAAACAATGCTAGCCCAAGATGCAGAGCTCAGAGAGAAAAGAGACCGTTGGCACAGGGATTTAGCCAAAGATGTTTATGTAGAAGAGGCTGTAAATGTACTCCAAGATTTAAAAATAAGGTTTACCAATCCATTGAAATTAGCTTCTGTTAAAGGCTAATGATTAATAGCTTTTACGAGCATTGAATGGGGTTCATTAATGTATTGGATTTTAATGTGTTGTTGTTAAGAACTACAAGACAATTGACTACAGCCTATTTTGTTTCTGGCCCATTCAGGCCTTTTGGCGTACCATTTGTTAAATTCATGTTGTTCTTCATAGGGATTTTGCAGTAGTTGAAACAGCTCTTCAATGATGGAATAATCGCTGTTTTCTGCAGCCTCAATAGCCATTTGAGCCATATAATTTCTCAAGACATATTTGGGATTTACCGCATTCATTTTTTCTATAACGACCTGATCAGCTAATTTTTGAGTCAATCTAATTTTCGCATAACTACTCAGCCATAAAATCCATTTGTTTTTCACAGTACCATTTAGTGCTCTTGGATCATAAAAAGCTTTTATCAAAGAGCCAAAGAGCGCATGGTTGTCAATGCTTAAGGTGCTATGGGTCGTGTTGGCATGGGTGCTGCTGTCGGAGTTAGTGTGTACAGGAGTCGTTTTAATTTTTTCTAAAAATTGATCTGATTTGAATAGGGCCAATTCCCGGTAAAATAGCGTCATATCTGTTTCTATAAGAGACAGTAGTGGGTCAAGGTCCTCTATAAGTGCATCTAGAACAACACCATTGCTTTGGCAAAGCCCCAACTTCTCTTTTCTTATCTGAGCGTAGGTTGTTTCATAAGTCTCTTTAAAATGGTCTAAGGCGGCTTCTAAAGGAGCGGCATCTTCTACGATAGGGTAGAGGGCGTTAGCCAATTGATACAAATTCCATAGACCCACCTGATGTTGGTTTCCAAACCTATAGCGACTTTCTTTAGCATCTGTTGTGTTGGGCGTCCAGTCTAAATCATAAGGTTCCATCCAACCATAAGGGCCATAATCAATAGTAAGTCCCAGTACAGACATATTATCGGTATTGAGTACGCCATGAACAAAACCTACACGCTGCCAAGCTGCGATTACTTTTGCGGTGTCTTCACAAACTTTTTTAAAAAAAAGGGTAGTAGCTTCTTTTAAAGGGGCTTTAATTTCTGGGTAATAATATTTGATGGTTTGTTTTATCAGTGTTTTCAAAAGCCCTATTTCTCCTCTAGATGCGGGTAATTCAAAAGAGCCAAATCGAATGAAATTTGGGGCAACCCTAGCGACAATTGCACCCTGTTCTAAACCGGGATTGCCATTGTATAGCATGTCTCTATTGACTAAATCGCCACTGAGGCATAAGGACAAAGCCCTAGTAGTAGGAACACCCAAATGGTACATGGCTTCCGAACACAAATATTCTCTAATACTAGACCTCAATACGGCCAATCCATCTGCAGACCTAGAGTATGGCGTGGGACCAGCTCCTTTTAATTGAATTTGAGCCCAGTTAGACGGGCTGTTCCAGTTTAAATCTTTTGTGTCACCACTAATTTTTAGGCCTCCTAAGTGAATGGCGCGTCCGTCTCCCAACTGTCCAGCCCAATGGCCAAATTGGTGCCCGCCATAGTTCATTGCAAAAGGGATGTGGCCCTCACTGATTTTATTTCCAGTAAGTTGTTGAACGAGTTCTGGGTCGTCTTCTTTAATTCCCAAAGTCTTTAATAAATTTGTATTTAGGTGTATTTTCTGAGGAAAAGCTGTTTTTTTTGGCTGCGTAAATGAGTACAATGCGCCCTGAACCGCACGGGGATATTCATCCAAAGAAGGATCTTGGGGTAATGACTGTATGAAATGGTCCGGTTGAAAGGGTATCATAATTATTATTTAAGCCATTTTGAATGCTGCGCTTTTAGCTTACTTACTTTAGGAGAAATTACCACCTGACAATACCCTTGAAAAGGATTGTTGCTGTAGTAATTATGGTGTTCTTTTTCTGCCTCATAAAATACTGCCTTTGGTTCTAAAGAAGTGACTATAGGTTGGTCAAAATATTCCTTAAGACTTTGAATGGTTGTTTCTGCGCAAACGCGTTCTTCTTCAGAGGCATAAAAAATAACAGACCTGTATTGCGTGCCAACATCTGCCCCTTGTCTGTTAAGGGTTGTTGGATCATGTGTGGTTAAAAATATTTCTAATAGTACAGATAACGAAATAATAGTAGGGTCATAATCTACCTTAATCACCTCTGCGTGTCCGGTAAGTCCTGAGCAAATTTCTCTATAGGTAGGGGTTCCAGGTACGGTTCCACCCATATAACCAGGCACCACATTTTCTACCCCATTGACAAGTTCTAAAACAGCCTCTACACACCAGAAGCATCCGCCTCCTAGTATAATTTCCTTATTTTCTAATCCCATTCTTTTAACCTATTTCCGTCTAGTTTTAAAAATATAAAAAGCAATAATGTAAATCCGAGCATTCCGGAACCTCCGTAACTTAAATAAGGCAGCGGAATTCCAATAGTAGGGAGTAAACCTAGTACCATGCCAATGTTAATAATATAGTGAATGCCTAAAATAGACACCACCCCGTACCCAAAAATACGGTTAAAGGAATGGCTTTGTCTCTCGCTTAAAAATAATAGCCTAAGCAACAGTGCAGTAAATAATAGGACTACTCCTGTAGTGCCTACAAAGCCCCATTCTTCTCCCAATGTGCTAAAAATATAATCTGAGTGTTGCTCCGGAACAAAATCTCCTTTTGTTCTGGTGCCTTCTAAAAACCCTTTTCCAAAAAATCCGCCAGCCCTTATGGCCTCTGTAGATTGGTAGGTATTATATCCAATAGATCTGTTGATTTTTTCTAAAACTTCAGGGTCTTTTTCAAGGTCCAACCAAAGGCTAAAACGATCTCTGTGCCTTTGCTCAAAAACACCGTTAAAAACATAATTTACGCTGGTGGCAAAAACTACTGAAGTCAGGATTCCTAAGCCTAATTTAGTCCAAGACCATTTTATGCGCTTCGGTTTTAAAATAAATCCCAGACCACCCCCTAAAACAAGGCCTCCAATACTCCAGATTACGCCCCATTTTAATACGGCTATAAATAATAAAATGGCTCCGAAAACGCCCCAAAATAATTTTAGGGAAAAGCCCTCTCTAAACAGCACAAAAGACAAAGCAAAAAACACCAATGCGGAACCAGGATCCGGTTGGGGAATGACGAGTAAAGCAGGAATCAATAAAATGGCAAATGCTATGGCAGCGTGAAGGTTTTTTTTAATATCAGTCTGTATGTCGCTTAGGTATTTTGCAAGGGCCAAGGCTGTAGCTATTTTTGCCAATTCCGAAGGTTGGAAATTAAAAAAACCAAGGTTGTACCAGGAAGTAGCTCCTGCAATTGTTTTTCCAAAAACAAAGAGTCCTATCAGTAATAAAAGCGCTGTGAAATAATAAATGGCCGTAAAGCGTTCAAAGGCTTTTGTGTTGACTATAAATATGAATCCTGCTGCACATAGACTAATCCCAATAAAAAAAAGTTGTTTTCCATAAATGGTGCTAAAGTCAAAAATACTGCTGTGGTTTTCCGTAACCGTACTAGAGTAAATATTTATCCATCCCACAAACACCAAAAGCAGGTAAAGGCCAATCGAGACCCAGTCTACCCTTATTTTTCCTATACTACCACGCATATTCATTTATTTTAAAGGGCTTCCCGCTCAGAGGTTTAGCGTATTCTTTTTCCAAACTGCTTTGTAGTATTTTATTTTCTTGGGCTTTGTTGCTAACACTTCCTTTAAGGTATTTTTCCATCATTAGTGTGGCAATATAGCCGGCATATCTAGAGCCGTAATACCCGTTTTCTACATATACAGAAATGGCAATTTCTGGTTTTTCTACTGGCGAAAATCCCACAAAAATAGAATGGTCGGTCAGTTGTTTTCGTTCCCCATTAATTCGGGTATAGTTCTCTCCAGTTCCTGTTTTTCCTGCCATGGTAAGTCCTTTGACTTTCAAGTGCTTTGCGGTTCCAGACTCATATACTTTTTGCATGGCCTGAATAATTGGGTCAAAATGCACTTTGCCAATACTGGTGTAGATGGGACTTGTGTACACACTGTCCTGTAAGGATTTACCTTCAATTTCTCTAAGAATGTGCGGTCTAAAATAAAACCCTCTATTGGCTATTGCAGCAGTCATATTGGCCAATTGAATTGGTGTGGTAGCCACTTCTCCTTGCCCAATAGCGTTGGAAATAAAGTAAGTAGGTCCCCACCTATTGTCGCCATAATAGGCATCATAAAAAGATACTCCGGGAATTCTTCCTGGGGCGCCTGTGGGTAAGTCTGTGCCTAAAAAATCGCCTAAGCCAAAGCTTTTCATATGCGCTACCCAGGCCTCTAGGCCAACGTCTGAATTAGGGTATTTATTGAATATTTTTTTAAATATAGCTACAAAATAAGCGTTGCAAGACTCGGATATAGCAGAATATAAATTTCTAGAACCACCCCCACAGTGACAGCTTTTCTTGTCTTTTCCTACATAGTAGCCATTGTAACATACTATGGTTTCTAGCGGGTTTATGACCCCTTCTTCTAATGCAGCAAGTCCATTGATTAATTTAAATGGTGAGCCAGGGGAAGGTTGTGCTAGGAGGCTTCTATCCCAAGTAGGTTTTGCAATTGAGTCATAATATAAGTTGGTGTAATTCCTGGACCTATTTCTTCCAACCAATAAGGAAGGGTCAAAACTTGGGCCTGTAACCAGTGCTAAAATTTCACCTGAACTGGGTTCAATGGCGACAATGGCCCCCCGTTTATTTTTAAACAACAGCTCTCCGTACTCTTGAAGCTCTTTGTCTAAGGTAATCTGTAGGTTGGTTCCAGCTTTGGGTGTTTGGTCGTGTGCCCCCGCTTTATAAGGCCCTATAATTCTATTAAATCGGTCTTTTTGTAAGTACTGGACCCCCTTTTTACCTCTGATAATAGACTCATATTGTTTCTCTACCCCTGTTTTGCCAATGAGTTCTCCAGAGTTGTAGTCTGTATTGTTCTTTACTTCCCAAGGATTTACTTCACTGATATAACCAAGTACATTGGCTGCTGAAGTTGTTTTATAGTCTCTTAAGTTTTGTTTTTGAATATAAAAACCTTCGTACTTTCTCATTTTTTCTTGGAAAGCAGCGTAAGTTTCTTTGGACAGTTTTGAGACCATAACAGAGGGCAATCTAGGCGAATACCTTTTGGCCCTTTCCATCTGTTTAATAAAAGTCTCTTGGCTAATATTCAGTAATTGACAAAAAGCCAAAGTGTCAATCAGAGATACCTCTCTGGGTACGACCATAAGATCGTAAGCAGCCTGGTTGGCTACTAATAATAAACCATTTCTGTCATAGATGTATCCGCGGCTTGGGTAGATTGTTTGGGCACTTATAGCGGGGTCCGTTTTGAAAGCCTCTGGATTTGAGCCACTAATTTGAAGGCTACCAAGTTTAACGATAAAGCTTATGGCAGCTACTACTAAGACGGAGAAAAGCAATAGTTTTCTCATTTTTTTTTCGGGCTTAATAAGGTAATTAAGAGCAGGCTAAAAATAAAACTAAAGAGTCCAGTGGTAAAAGTTTTTTCAAGGACCAGCATCCATTTAGACCAGCTAAATGCTTCTAAACTAAAATAGATTAAATGGTGTAAAAAGACTGCTGTAGCTATAAATGCATATCGTTGTGCTATAGGCGCTTGTTGGATTCTAAAACTTTTTTGCTCAAAATTTAATCCAAAAATAACACGCATCACTTTTGGTCTTAAGTAAGCCATGAAAACCAAAACAGTGGCATGAAGCGCCAAGGTATCTAATAAAATGTCTAAGCAAAGACCAAATAAAAACCCCCATGTGATCCAAAGACTTCTATTTTTGTGAGTGGGATAGATATACAAAAGTATTATATATATCATGGGGCTAATGAACCCAAACAAAGCCATTTTACTGAATATAAAAGCTTGAATAAGGATCAAAAGGATCACTTTAATGGGCAGATATATAGGAAGTTCTCTATTCATCCGAATTATTTTCTACCGCTTTAATCTCCTTTTTGAATCGGTTTTTAATTACGTAAACCGGCCCAATATTTTGCATGTCATTGAAGAGTCGAACCTGAATGAGGTAATAATTTTTAGCCGCTGTTAGTTCAAAGTCTTCAACGGTGCCTACAAGAATATTTTCAGGGAAAATACTAGACATTCCGCCACTGATAATGGTATCTCCTTTTTTTATGGGTGCTAGATCGGGAATATCTGTCAGTTGCACCCTATTGGGTTTTTTTCCATCCCATATTAAAGACCCAAAATAGTCAGTACCTTTTACTTTGACATTAATTTTAGACTTACTGTGTAAGATGCTTTGAACGGTAGAAAAAGAATTTCCACTGAACTCTATAATACCCAGTAGGCCTTTTTCATTCACCACACCCATGTCAGTAAAAACGCTGTCTTTTTTTCCTAAGGAAAGGGTGAGGTAATTGTCTAATCCTGTAAAGCTGTTTTTTAGTATCCTTCCGTTAATATATTCAAAATTCTTTTTTAATTCCGCAGGGTTTTGGTTTAAACCAGGCTTTTCTAGCGCTGTTAATCGCTCCAGCAGTACTTTGTTTTGTTCGCTGAGAAATTTATTTTCAGCAGCCAATGAAAAGTAGTCTCCAATACCGCTAAAAAACAAATGAATACCACCACTAATCTGGCCACTTGTATTTAGGTAGCTCGATTTAAAATAAAGATTTTGACTGGTCGTAAGTCCAATTCCAATGAGTAGGTAAAACCAAAACAACAAACGCAGCTTATTGCCAAGAAAAAAATCTATAATGCGTTGCATGGGTTGGTGTTTTCTTTTAGCCTGCGGCTATTTCATTAAAATACTTTTGAATTTTTCTAAATTCTTTAAGGAAATACCTGTTCCCCTAACTACGGCTCTAAGAGGATCTTCTGCAATATAAACAGGCAAATCGGTTTTTAAAGACAATCGTTTGTCCAGACCTCTTAACATAGACCCACCTCCGGCTAAAAATATACCAGTATTATAAATATCTGCGGCTAATTCAGGCGGCGTATTTGATAGTGTTTCCATAACTGCGTCTTCAATTCGCAATATAGACTTGTCTAAAGCCTTCGCAATTTCTCTATAAGATACTTGCACTTGTTTGGGTTTCCCTGTGAGTAAATCCCTTCCTTGCACAGACATTTCTTCTGGAGGACTCTGTAAGTCTTCTGTGGCCGCACCAATAGTAATTTTAATATTTTCAGCAGTGCTTTCCCCTACGAAAAGGTTGTGTTGCGTACGCATATAATACACAATGTCATTGGTGAAAACATCTCCCGCAATCTTAACAGATTTGTCGCATACAATCCCACCAAGCGCAATTACAGCAATTTCTGTGGTTCCACCACCTATGTCTACAATCATGTTTCCTTTAGGCTCCATAATATCTATACCAATACCTATGGCAGCAGCCATTGGTTCGTGAATAAGGTAGACTTCTTTTCCATTTACGCGTTCCGCAGATTCTCTTACCGCACGCATTTCTACTTCAGTAATCCCAGAAGGGATACAAATCACCATTCTGAGTGCTGGTGGGAACCATTTTTTCTTGAGTGATGGAATGTTCTTTATGAACATGCTAATCATCTTTTCAGAAGCGTCAAAATCAGCTATAACCCCATCTTTAAGCGGTCTGATAGTCTTGATGTTTTCATGGGTTTTACCCTGCATGAGATTGGCCTCTTTACCAACGGCAATAATTTTCCCAGTAGTCCTATCTCTAGCGACAATAGATGGGCTGTCTACCACTACTTTATCATTGTGAATGATCAGCGTATTGGCAGTTCCTAAATCTATGGCAATGTCTTCAGTTAAAAAATCAAAAAAGCCCATGGGAAAGATGTTAAATTGCTTGGTCTAAGTTAGTGATAACGAAGGTAATAAAATTAATGTTTAAAATGGCGGGTCCCAGTAAGTACCATGGCAATTTTATTTTCATTGCAATAATCTATACTCAATTGATCTTTGATAGATCCTCCTGGTTGAATCACACTGGTGATTCCGGCATTTCCTGCTATTTCCACACAGTCAGGAAAAGGGAAAAAAGCATCACTCGCCATAGCAGCTCCACTCAAGTCAAATGAAAAGCTATTGGCTTTGTGAATGGCTTGGTTTAAAGCGTCTACACGTGATGTTTGTCCTGTACCACTGGCACATAGTTGTTTGTTTTTTGCCAAAACAATCGTATTTGATTTGGTATGCTTGCAAAGTTTAGAAGCAAATATTAAGTCTTCTAAGGCAGCTGCATCTGGTTGGGTCTCTGTGGCGTATTGCAAGTCTTTTGAGGCGTCAGTAATTCCATCTTTTTCTTGTAATAAGAAACCGTTTAGGCAAGTACGTAATTGCGTTTGTGGTAGGGCTACCTCATTTTGAATCAATAAAATTCTATTCTTTTTCTCTTGCAGTAAAGCTTGTGCTTCTGGAGAGAATCCTGGTGCTATAACCACCTCACAAAATAAACTGTGAATCTCTGAAGCGGTATCTAGGTCTATAGGTCTGTTGGCGATTAGTACCCCTCCAAAGGCAGACACTGGATCTCCAGCAAGTGCATCTTTGTAAGCTGTAACTAATTGATCTCTTGTAGCTAGACCACAAGCGTTGTTGTGTTTTAAAATAGCAAATGTAGGACCATCTTCTTTAAATTCTCCCATTAGTTGAACCGCTGCGTCTACATCGAGCAGGTTATTATAAGAGAGTTCTTTACCGTGAAGTTTAGTGAACATGGCTTCAAAATCTCCGAAGAACACCCCTTTTTGGTGCGGATTTTCACCGTAGCGAAGCACCTGACCTTTGGTTTCAGAAATTTTTAATTTATCTATTTCGCTGCCTCCATTGAAATAATTGAAGATAGCTGTGTCATAATGAGAAGAGGTGTTAAAAGATCGGGTTGCAAAATCTTTTCGCTGTGCTAAAGTAGTGGCTCCGTCCTGTGTTTTTAATATTTCTAAGAAATCTGCATAGTCTGCCCTATCAGACACGCATAAAACATCCTTGTAGTTTTTGGCAGCTGCTCTAATGAGCGAGATTCCGCCAATGTCTATTTTTTCAATAATATCTTGCTCACTCGCTCCGCTGGCTACTGTTTTTTCGAAAGGGTATAAGTCTACAATGACAATGTCTAATTGAGGGATCTCAAATTCCTTTAACTGTGCTACATCTCCTTCATTGTCTTGTCTGTTTAAAATACCACCAAAAACTTTTGGGTGTAGTGTTTTAACACGGCCACCTAAAATAGAAGGATAGCTCGTTAAGTCTTCAACAGCAACCACAGGAATACCCATTTCTTTTATAAATGTTTCGGTTCCTCCAGTAGAATACAACACAACACCTTGGGCGTGAAGGGTCGCTACAATAGGACCTAGTCCATCTTTATGAAATACTGAAATTAGGGCTGCGGTGGCTTTTTTTGAACTACTCATGCGTTTGGAATTAAAAGGATATAAGAGGATTAATAAACAATATTTTTAAATAAATGAAGCAACTCCTTTACATACGTATTCTAGAAAGGTTTCGTCTTCTTTGGTAAATGGATCAATGGTTTCGGAATCAATATCTATTTGCCCAATATTTTTTCCATGAACAAAAATTGGCACTACAATTTCAGACTTTACAGAAATGCTGCAGGCTATATAATTGTCTTGAGCCTTTACATCTGGGACCACGAAATTTTTATTGCTTACGGCTACTTGGCCACAGATGCCCTTACCAAAAGGGATTATCGTATGGTCTGTAGGAGCCCCTACGTAAGGACCCAACAAAAGTTCTTCTTTTTCGCCATTTCTAAAATAAAATCCGACCCAATTGTAGTGTGGGATATTTTTTTCTAAAAGGGTACAGATGGTTTTTAACTTAGTTTCACTATCGTGAGTACAAGCAAAAATGCTGTCTAATTTAGGGTAGAGTGCGGTAAACATGTACTTAGTCACTTAAAATTGTATTTGTATATTACCCTATTTTAAGGGTTTTAATCAAAGAACAAAAATACGTTCTTTTTCTCGGTTTTTTTGTACTTTTGTAAGGTGAAAAATAGACTTTCTATATTCATTTCTACCCTTTTGGCACTCTTGGTTTTAGGAGCGTCTACTTCATGGACTTTTGGGACCCATTATTGCGGGACTATAAAAGTAGATTCTGCTCTTTTTGGTACACCGGAAACTTGTGGTATGGAGATGGAAGAAGAAGGCGAATGGTCAAAGCCCTCTTGTTGTAATGAAATTGCAGAAGTGGTTGAACCAACGCCACTATTTAAACAGGCAGTTGAAGCTATTTTTATTCCTGTATTGGCAGACTTTGTTCCTCAAATTGACATTAAATATGAAGTTGTTTTTTGGATCAGGCCTTTAACAAAGGTGCTTTTATTTGAGCCACCTCCACCCAAGCAGGGTCACTCACTTTTCATACTTCACCAACAATTTTTAATCTAGATCAGTTAGGCTTTTTTAAAATTTTCTCTTCCAAATGTTTTGGATGCAGTGCTATTAATTTAAAAAAATCTACGATGAAATATTGTATTAAATACCTCTACGCCCTAGGTATATTTGGGTGCTTTTCAGTCAGTCTTTTCGCTCAAGGACCCCCAATTACTTCAGACAAACCCATTATGTTGGGTGGTGGAAGTTTTACGGCCAAAACTTTAATTGAACACAGAAAAACCGCTATGGGGACCTTTAAATACACCCCTATAATGCTGCATTATCTGATCAGTTCAAATGCACTTGTAGCCATTCACATCCCTAAAGTTTCTTATGAGTTGGCAGACGGAACTTCTGGCCAGTCCCTGGCCGATGTCAAGCTCTTAGCCAAATATCAATTCCTCAGAATAGATGGAACAGGCAAGACCTTTAGGATGGTCGCCAAAACACTTCAGACGCTTCCAACCGGAGAGGCACTAGGCGTCATGGAACTCAGCAGTGGTTTGTACCAAGGGTATTACGGTTTTGTAGCAGGTTATGAAAGCCTCAAATACGGCATCTCATTTGAGCTGGGACTCAATCATATTCCCGAAGGAGATTTAGATTTTCTGCAGCACAAATTGGGATTTGGTTTGCCACTTCTTAAGCCACAATACCCCAATAGGCAGATTAATTTATTTTTTGAGTATACCCAGCAGTGGTTGTGGGAGCAAAAGGGGTATCAGCTTTTGTATGCCCAAGGCATACAATACGCTAGAAAAAATATCACCTTTGACTTGGCATATCAGCTTCCAATGATTAACGATATGCCTCAAAACATGACTTTTAACAGAAGCTTGTTCTTGGGAACTCGCTTTACTTTTTAACCTTTTAAAAACACCATTATGAAAACAATAATTATATCAATTTTTAGCTTTTTAATGCTCGGTAGCTCCCTGGCATTTGCACAAAAGAGTATGGATGATTTTCAAGTACAAGTAGACGGTTTAGGCTGTCCTTTTTGCGCTTATGGCCTGGAGAAAAAATTCAAAGAATTCAAAGGAATTAAGGGAGTACAGATAGATATTGAAACGGGAGATTTTAGTTTTCAATACCCTTCTGAAAAGTCACTTTCGTTAACTGCTGTAGTACAACAGGTAGAAAAAGCGGGTTACACACCTATGAAAACAGTGATTACCAGAGCCAATGGACTGGTAGAGACAGATGCACCTTTAGCTGCTGTAGATCAAGGGGTTGCAGGAGTGGTGTCTAAAAAAATGTTTGTGGCCGGAAACTGTGAAATGTGTGAAGCGAGAATATTAAAGGCCACTTCTAGATTGCAAGGAGTTGCAGCTGCCGCTTGGGATGCCAAAACAAAAATGCTAGACATTTCTTATGACGCAGCAGCTTTAGATTTAGCCTCTATTTCAAAAGCAATTGCAGCAGCAGGACATGACACCAAAGACCATAAAGCTAGTGAAAACACTTATGACGGATTGCCAATGTGTTGTAAATACGAACGAATAGAAGACAAATAGTATGAGACAGGTAAAATATATTTTTTCGATTGTTTTAGTGGCACTCATCACTCTAGTGAGTTGTGAGCGCAAGACACCAGCTACCCAGCAATGGGTGTTGGAAGATTCCCTATCTCTTCCGGGGATTAATCCTATTGGTATTGGGGTCTTTGAGGACCAGTTTTGGCTCTCTGATGGAGACCACAATAGACTGATTGCTGTAAATAGTTTAGGGCAAGTTCAAGACAGTATATTGGGATTGGACAGACCCATGCATATAGATGCGAATGCGCAAGGATTGTGGGTGCCACAATATGGATCTGACACCATTGCACAGTTTAAGCTACCTTCAAAGTCTCCGCTGCCTCTAATTTTAAAGGACTCCTTAGATGCACCTGCATCCATTGCTGTTTTTGGAGAAGAGCGCGCTATTGCAGATTTCTACAACCATAGGATTTTGTACTTTAATGGAGCAGACTGGATTTCTATAGGTACCGAAGGAAAAGACGCTGGGCAGTTTTATTACCCTACAGATGTTCAGATTACGGACCAAAATATTTGGGTGGCAGACGCCTATAATAATAGAATTCAGTTGTTCGACAAGCGTGGTACTTTTGTGAGAATGATTGGAGTGGATCAGAAAATGAATGCTGCTACGGGTTTATACGTGAGCGAAACGCAGGTTTTTGTAACAGATTTTGAGAACCATAGGTTGTTGGTGTTTTTTAAAGACGGACAATTGGCTCAAATCATTGAGACTGGGTTGGAAAAGCCTATAGACGCTATCATTTATAAGGAAAAACTGTATGTGATAGATTATAAAAAACAGCAAATGAACCGTTATTATTTTGACAATTAATGGATGCAACAACAATTTATAGTGTAGCAGGAATGACTTGCATGGGCTGTGTAGCAAATGTTAAAAAGACCATTGAAGCCATGGAAGGGGTGTCGCATGTCATAGTAGATTTAACTTTGAATCGTGCTTTTATTCAAGCCAAGCTGCGCCCTAAAGCAGCCGATATTCAAAAATTATTAGGAGAGAAATATCGTGTTGAAACGTTGGAGCAAGATAAAATTACGGTTCCTGTTTCTGAGGTAGATCACCACAATAACAGCGACCATTTAAATGTTGTTGATTCTCCTTGGAAGCAGCTTAAGCCCCTCTATTTAATCTTTGGATTTTTGATTGGCGGCGTTTTTCTAGCCTATTTTGCAGACATTCGCGAATTGGGCTTTGCCTTATTGTGGTCTGAAATGATGTTGGATTTTATGGCTTTATTTTACTTGGTGTTCGCCTTTTTTAAATTATTGGATTTAAAGAGCTTTCCAGCAAGTTTTGCCATGTACGATCCTATTGCCAAGCGGCTTTCTTTTTATGGAAAAATATATCCTTTTATAGAGCTGGCATTGGGGGTGTTGCTTTTAATGAGAATAGGGGTGTTCCAAGTATTGGTCATTACTTTAATTATTTTAGGGGCCACTACGATTGGGGTGGTACAATCTCTTTTAAGTAAGCAGCAAATCCAATGTGCTTGCTTGGGAACTGCGTTGAAGCTACCCATGACACAGGCTACTTTTATTGAAAATGCAATAATGATTGCTATGGCCTTGGCCATGCTTGTTTAGCGTATTCTCTGATTTTTTAAAATAAAAAACCCCCTTTGGACGTCCAAAGGGGGTTTTTATATGGTATTAAAACATTACATCATGCCTGGCATTCCGCCGCCGCCCATTGCTGGTCCAGCGTGAGAATGACCGCTTTCTTCTTTAATGTCAGTCAAAGCACATTCTGTAGTTAAGATCATTCCAGCAACTGAGGCAGCATTTTCTAAGGCCACTCTAGTTACTTTCTTAGGATCTATAATTCCTGCTTTAAGCATGTTGGTATAGGTTTCTGTTTTGGCGTCATATCCAAAATCTGCTTTACCTTCCATTACCTTAGAAACCACAACAGAACCTTCTCCTCCAGCGTTTTCAACAATGGTTCTCAGTGGTGCTTCAATAGCTCTGGCCACAATTTGAATTCCGGTTTCCTCGTCTGGATTAAGTGCTTTAATTTTAGACAATGCAGATTTAGCCCTCACTAAAGCTACACCACCACCAGCTACAATACCTTCTTCTACCGCTGCTCTTGTAGCGTGAAGGGCGTCGTCTACGCGGTCTTTTTTCTCTTTCATTTCTACTTCAGAAGCCGCACCTACATAAAGTACCGCTACCCCTCCAGCTAATTTAGCGAGACGCTCTTGAAGCTTTTCACGGTCATAGTCAGAAGTAGTAGATTCAATTTGTGCTTTAATTTGGTTGACCCTTGTCTTGATGTTGTTTTTATCACCAGCACCATTTACAACTGTCGTATTGTCTTTGTCTATGGTTATTTTTTCAGAAGTCCCTAACATATCCATAGTGACATTTTCTAAAGAGAAGCCGCGTTCTTCTGAAATAACAGTTCCTCCAGTTAGAATTGCAATGTCTTCTAACATGGCTTTTCTTCTGTCTCCAAAACCTGGCGCTTTTACTGCAGCAATTTTAAGTGACCCCCTTAATTTATTAACCACTAAAGTAGCCAATGCTTCTCCGTCTACATCTTCTGCAATGATCAATAATGGTTTTCCAGATTGTGCTACAGGCTCTAATACAGGGAGTAAATCCTTCATAGCAGAGATTTTCTTGTCGAACAACAAGATATAAGGGCTTTCTAGTTCTACAACCATCTTCTCTGAATCAGTCACAAAGTATGGCGATAAGTAACCCCTGTCGAATTGCATACCTTCCACAACATCTACATAAGTATCTGTGCCTTTAGCTTCTTCTACAGTAATTACACCTTCTTTTCCCACTTTGCCGAATGCCTGCGCGATGAGGTCCCCAATAGTTTCGTCATTGTTGGCGGAAATAGAAGCTACTTGCTTGATCATCTCTGAAGAGTCTCCTACTTTTTTTGATTGCTTGGCAAGGTCTTCTACAATAGCTTCTACCGCTTTGTCAATACCTCTTTTTAAATCCATTGGATTTGCTCCAGCAGCAACATTTTTTAAGCCTTCCTTAACGATGGATTGTGCCAATACAGTTGCAGTGGTAGTTCCATCTCCTGCGAGGTCATTGGTTTTAGAAGCAACTTCTTTTACCATTTGAGCACCCATATTTTCTAAAGGGTCTGCCAATTCAATTTCTTTAGCAACCGTAACCCCGTCTTTTGTTACGTAAGGGGCTCCAAATGATTTGCTAATAATTACATTTCTGCCTTTTGGGCCTAAAGTTACTTTTACTGCATTTGCAAGTGCGTCTACCCCTCTTTTAAGGCCATCTCTTGCATCTATATCAAATTTAATGTCTTTTGCCATGATTTCTTTTTCGTTTCTAATTAAACAATAGCTAAAATGTCGCTTTCTCGCATCATAATATAATCTGCGCCTTCTAGCTTAAGTTCTGTACCTGCATATTTTCCGTACAGTACAGTGTCTCCAACTTTTACGGTCATTTTTTCATCTTTGGTGCCAGGACCAACCGCGACTACTTTACCGTTTTGTGGTTTTTCTTTAGCAGTGTCTGGTATGTATATTCCAGAAGCTGTTTTGGTTTCAGCGGCCATAGGGGCAATCAGTACCCTGTCTGCCAATGGTTTAATGTTAATTTTAGCCATAATATGATTATTTAGATAATTTAATTTTATGTACAACTAGTGTCATAAATTGTGCCAATTCAGTTTTATGACAAAACCGTAAAAAAAAATGCCAGCTTGTCATAAGCTGGCATTTTAAATATCTTAAAAAAGACCTTTTGTCTTTCAGGGTATTACTCTTGAGTATCTTCTGATTTTGCTGGAACCTCTAAAGTTTCCACAGGAACTTCAACAGCTTCTTCAAGGAGTACTTCTGGAGCTGCAGTATTAATTTCAGTATCTAAAAGTTTAGAATCTGCACCCGCGTAATTGCCTTTTAAAGCTACGTTTGAAAGTAAAATTAAAACAATTAAAAGCGTGGCAAGTGTCCAAGTACTCTTGTCTAAAAAGTCGCCTGTTTTTTTAACGCCACCAACTACTTGGCTTGAACCTCCTCCTAATGAAGAAGACAATCCGCCACCTTTAGGGTTTTGGACCATAATAACAAGCATTAGTAAAACACTAACAATAAGGATCAGGATTAGAAATATGGTAAATGTACTCATGACTATAAATTCTCTTTAATTAATTTTTGTACCACTTTAATTTGGCTTGCAAAGAAACTATTTTTTTCTGGATATTTCAAACTTAATATTTTATAGGCTTGAAGGGCTTTTTTATATTTTTTTTGCTCTAAGTAAACCCTGGCTAGTGTTTCTGTCATTAACGCTTCCTTGTTTATTTTCTGAGCGTCTTTAATCGTTATTTCTTCTGGGTTTGTCAAAGGAGTACTCATCTTAGGGTTTGTGGCTATAAAGGCATTAATTTGTGCCATTTTAGCTGCTTTTTTGGGCGTATCGGAGGTTTTTACAATGCTTGTTTCAGTTTTGTTCTCAACAGAATTTTTAGCACTCAATTGCAGCCACTCTTCAAAAGAATATCGATCATTTTTGTTAAATTCTAGTGGTTTACCGAGCTCAAGGGAAGAAAAGTTTGCTTCTTTGACTTGCTGAGAGTCGTTTTTTTTATCCGAAGTTTGTTCCGTGTAATCTTCTTCAGTATATTTTTGAGTAATAGTGGGTATTTCCGATGGTTCTGCGCCTTGTTTTGCTAGGTCTGTTTCTTTAGAAAGCGAGGTTTGAGGCGCTTTCTTCACTTTTGTCTGGCTGTTAAAAGCTTCTTGTGTGATTATTTCAAAAAGCCAAGAGCGATCTGAGGTGTAGGCAGCATGTTTTTTTAGGGCGGCGTTGTATTTAAAGCTATTAGCGTTTTTTAAGCCTATTAATTCCATTCCTCTGGCTGCCTGAAAATAAGGGTAAGTTTCCACAATCTGTCGCAATGCAGACAGGTCTGACTCTTGTATTATTTCCAAAGGTTTTTCTAATAGATCTGTAAAGCGACTTACTTGCATGTGGCTAATATAAGGAGTTCCCTTTAAATAGTTGTCTATGGTTTACCAGTCTGCTAGAGAGGCACTAAATATATCCTGGAGTATCCTTTCAAATATGGCATCAAAAGCGTCATTCTTGACACTGTCTAGCATGGAATCTGCTGGGTAGTCATAAAAAAACGAAAATCTTTTTTCAAAATCTGCGTCTTCTTTGGTCGTGTTGAAAAAACGCACATTAATACCTATAGTTAACCTGTTTTGAGCCGCAGTTTGTTGGGCAGTTGCAGACATTGGAGATACCCTGAACTCTACAATTTCCCCCTCATAAATAAGATCTCCGTTGGTATTTGTGAGGTCTAGACTGGTTTGATTTTGTATGAAATCTTGCAATGCTAGGGTAAAAGTATTGTCTAAGCCAGGTTCTATGGTAGAGCCTGGATTGTCTGAGGCGTAGTTTTGAAAAAAGTTTACCTGAAATGTTTTAGCTGTACCCACATTCCCTCCTGTGAAATTGTAAATTCCACAGCCGTTTAGTGTTAGTGCAATGATTATGATTAGGGCTATTTTAATTTCTAACCTAAAAGTTTTAAATGTATAATGGCGCATTAGAGGTTGTATTGTTTGATTTTTCTGTAAAGTGTTCTTTCTGAGATACCTAACTCGGATGCTGCTAATTTTCTTTTCCCTTTATTGCGATCTAAGGCTTTAATAATGAGCTCAATTTCTTTGTCATGTAAAGATAGGGTTTCTTCTTCTTCAATTTCTTCTGCAAAATGGTACTTGTCGGAAGGATTTGAATCAGGCATATGGTCTTTTTCAGAAGCACTGTTTTGAATGGCTAATATTGATTTAGAGGGAAGGGGTTCATAATCATTGTCTGAAACCGCCTCGTCGTCATAATTGTCCTCATTTTCTTGATAAGAGGAAAGTGCTTCTAATTGCGCGGATTTTTGAGACTCATTACCGTATATTTTTCTAATGAGGTTGTCGTTTTCTTTTTGTACTGAAGCACCATCTTTTCCTTTTAGCAATTCTAAAGTCAGTTTTTTCAAGTCGTTGAGGTCTCCTTTCATGTCAAAGAGTACCTTATACAGTATTTCTCTTTCATTGGAGAAATCACTAGATTGTTTTTCAGATCCAATGACTGCAGGCAATTGGCTGCTGTGCACCTGTGGGAGGTAGGATTGTAGGGTTTTGACATTTACTTCTCTTGAAGATTCCAATACAGATATTTGTTCCGCAATGTTTCGGAGTTGTCTAATGTTGCCTGGCCACCTGTATTTTATGAGCATTTGAACCGCTTCCTCTGAAAGTCGAATGGTAGGCATCTTATATTTTTGTCCAAAGTCCGATGCAAATTTTCTAAATAAAAGATGGATGTCTTCTTTTCTAGTGCGCAATGGAGGAACCCCTATCTCAATAGTGCTTAATCGGTAATAAAGGTCTTCTCTGAATTTGCCTTCTTGAATGGCTTTGGTCATTTCTACGTTGGTAGCAGCGACTATTCTTACATTGGTTTTTTGGACTTGTGAGGACCCTACTTTTAAGAATTCTCCATTTTCTAGTACCCTAAGGAGTCTCACTTGTGTGGTTAAAGGCAATTCTCCTACTTCATCTAAAAAAATAGTTCCACCATCTGCCACTTCAAAGTAGCCACTTCTGGTTGCTGTTGCGCCTGTAAAAGCGCCTTTTTCATGACCAAAAAGTTCACTATCTATGGTACCTTCTGGAATAGCTCCGCAGTTTACGGCAATGTATTTTGAGTGTTTTCTGTGGGAAAGTCCGTGAATGATTTTTGGAATAGATTCTTTTCCTACCCCACTTTCTCCTGTAACCAATACGGAGATATCTGTAGGGGCTACCTGAATAGCTTTCTCCAATGACCTATTTAATGTAGGGTCATTTCCAATAATTTCAAATCGTTGTTTAATGGCTTGCAAGTTTTCCATTATGATGAAAGTTTGGTGTGTGAAATGGCTTTTCCTAATAAGGTTCCGGAGGTACAATCTGTAATTTTTACTGCAACTAGGTCACCAATTTTATAAGTTTCTCTTGGAAATACCACTACGGCATTGTAGTTGTTTCTTCCCATGAGGTCTTTCTCTGATTTTTTTGATACCCCCTCTACCAACACGGTTTCAATTTTACCTACCCTATTTTGAGTGTGCATGGCAGCATGTTTGCGTTGGACGGCTATGACTTCTGCAAGTCTTTTGCTTTTTAAGGTTTCCGGGATATTGTCTGCTAAGTTTTTTCCAGCTGCAGTTCCTGGCCTGTCTGAGTAGGAGTACATATAACCGAAATCATATTTTACATATTCCATAAGGCTTAGGGTGTCCTTGTGGTCTTCTTCGGTTTCATTGGGGAACCCAATAATCATATCTTGAGAAATAGCACAGTCAGGGATTATAGCCCTAATATTGTCTATAAGAGCCATATATTCTTCTCTAGTGTGTTGGCGGTTCATGGCTTTTAGAATACGGTTACTTCCGCTTTGTACGGGCAAGTGAATGTGCTTGCAAATATTTGAATGTGCCGCCATGGTTCTAACCACATCCAAGGTCATGTCCTGTGGATTTGAAGTGGAAAAACGAATTCTCATTTCAGGAAACTTTAGCGCTACTTTTTCTAACAACTGTGAAAAATTTACTGCTGTAGCCTGAGCCATTTGGGTGGCTTTATTAAAATCTTTTTTTAAACCACCTCCGTACCAAAGGTAGCTGTCTACATTCTGCCCTAAAAGGGTCATTTCTTTATAGCCTTTGTCCCAGAGGTCCTGTATTTCTGTAAGTATGGAAAGTGGGTCTCTGGATCTTTCTCTCCCCCTTGTAAATGGGACTACGCAAAAAGTACACATATTGTCACAGCCTCTTGTAATGGAAACAAAAGCGGTAATTTTATTGCTGGCCAGTCTCACAGGAGCAATGTCCCCATAGGTTTCCTCTTTTGATAAAATCACATTGACGGCATTTCTTCCAGCCTCCACTTCTTTAAGTAAATTAGGAATGTCTTTATAGGCATCTGGGCCTACTACCATATCTACAATTTTGGCCTCTTCGAGTAGCTTTGTTTTGAGTCTTTCTGCCATACACCCTAACACCCCTACTTTCATTTGTGGGTTGCTGCGTTTCACGGCCTGAAATTTCTCTAAGCGTTTTCTCACGGTTTGTTCCGCCTTATCTCTAATGGAGCAAGTATTGATCAGCACAAGGTCTGCTTCTTCTAATACCTCTGTGGTGTGATACCCCTCAGCGGCTAATATTGACGCAACTACTTCGGAATCTGAAAAATTCATGGCGCAACCATAACTTTCTATATAAAGTTTTTTTGCGTTTGAGCCTTGAAGGTTTAGCTTCAATGCGGTTCCTTGTATGTTTGGATCAATAGTTTTTTCCATAGGGGAGTAAGCGGTATTTAAAATGGTTTACAAAGATAGTACTAAATTCAAATTAGTGACATTTTGTCATGGATTTTTTGGTCCTTAGTAGGGCTTTATTTAAAGGTGCTATTCAAAACAGATATGACTGAGACCGGTTAAAATAAAAAAATTGACCTACTTTTGTTTCCATAAATACGATCAATGGCAAAGAATTTAGTAATTGTAGAGTCCCCGGCAAAAGCCAAAACCATAGAAAAATTTTTAGGACCAGATTTTAAAGTAGCCTCTAGTTATGGGCATATTGCAGATCTTCCGTCCAAGGAATTGGGGGTAGCAGTGGATGATGATTTTGAAGCAAAATATATAGTTTCCTCCGATAAAAAAGCATTGGTAAAACAATTACAAGTATTGGCCAATAAAGCAGAGATCATTTGGTTGGCTAGTGATGAGGACCGAGAAGGAGAGGCTATTTCTTGGCATTTGTCAGAAACTTTGAAATTAGATAAAGCCAAAACCAAGAGGATTGTATTTAACTCTATTACAAAATCTGCGGTGCAGCATGCGATTCAAAACCCTAGAGAGATAGATTACAATCTTGTCAATGCACAGCAGGCCAGGCGTGTTTTAGATCGTTTGGTAGGTTATGAATTGTCTCCTGTGTTGTGGAAAAAAATTAAGCCAGGACTTTCTGCAGGAAGGGTTCAATCCGTTGCTGTAAGACTTATTGTAGAGAGAGAAAGAGAGATTGACTCATTTAATCCTGAAGCTTCCTTTAAAATTACGGCCCAATTCAAGACCCAGGCTGGGGTATTGTTTTCTGCAAAAATATACAAGACCTTTGCTGACCAAGGGGCTGCATCTGCCTTTTTAAATCAAAATATTGGGGCTCATTTTTCAGTGGCGCAATTGGAAAAGAAGCCTGCGAAAAAAACACCTGCTGCACCATTTACCACCTCTACATTACAACAAGAGGCTTCTAGAAAAATTTATTTTTCTGTATCTAAAACCATGCAAGTAGCCCAGAGACTTTACGAGGCTGGACACATTACTTATATGAGAACAGACAGCGTTAATCTTTCCAAAGAGGCAAAAGAAGCTGCTGCTGCTGCGATTATAGAAAATTATGGAAAATCTTTCTCTCATCCGAGAGATTTTAGGGGTAAGACCAAAGGAGCTCAAGAGGCTCACGAGGCCATTAGACCGACAAATATGATGGTTCAAAATCCAGTGAGTGACAGGGACCAAGCCAAATTATATGACCTTATTTGGAAACGTACCTTGGCTTCTCAAATGTCAGATGCTCAATTAGAAAGAACCAATGTTAAAATTGCGGCCAACACCCATGACGAACAATTCACAGCCAGTGGAGAGGTCATTACTTTTGAAGGTTTTTTAAAGGTTTATCTGGAAGGAGTAGATGACGAAGATCAGGAGGAACAAGAAGGTATGTTACCTGCAATGAGTCTATCTGAAAGCTTGGATTATCAAAACATTACAGCTACCGAACGTTTTTCAAGACCTCCTTACAGGTATTCAGAAGCTTCTTTAGTAAAGAAACTTGAGGAATTAGGTATTGGAAGACCATCTACCTATGCGCCAACCATATCTACCATTCAAAATAGGGGGTATGTTGAAAAAGGTACTATAGAAGGAACCGCAAGGGCATACCAACAGTTGGTGCTCTCTAAAGACGTCTTAAAAGCCAGTACACTTTCTGAAAATGTAGGCTCTGACAAGGGCAAAATGGTCCCAACAGACATTGGCATGATTGTCAATGATTTTTTAGTGGATCACTTTGCTTCTATTATGGATTATCATTTCACGGCTAAAGTAGAAGAAGATTTTGATGAGATAGCTCAAGGCACAGAGGATTGGAAAAAAGTGATGAAAAATTTCTATCAAGACTTTCATCCCAAAGTACTCAATGTAGAGGAAAATGCGGAAAGGGCTTCTGGAGAAAGACTTTTGGGAGACGACCCCAAGTCCGGAAGACCCCTTATTGTTCGTTTGGGTAAATTTGGTGCTATGGCACAAATAGGCCATGCAGACGACGAGGAGAAACCCGTGTTTGCCAGTCTTTTGCCAGAACAATCACTGGGTACAATCACTTTTCAAGAGGCATTGGATTTATTCAAATTGCCCCGTGAATTAGGCACCTATGAGGGTAAAGAAGTTCTAGCCAATGTGGGCAGATTTGGTCCATACATTAAGTTTGGAGAAGCGTTTGTTTCTATGGATAGGGCAGAAAGCGCTATGGATGTTAGTTTTGATAGGGCCGTAGAACTTATTGTTGAGAAGCAAAAAGCAGACGCCCCAATCGCACACTATGATAACCATGAAGTGACTAAAGGGACAGGTCGTTTTGGTCCTTTTATAAAATGGAATGGGCTATTTATAAACGTGAATAAAAAATATGATTTTGATGCTTTATCTACTGCAGACATTGCAGAACTCATTGAGTTAAAAAAGCAAAAAGAAATTGAAAAAGTAATACATGACTGGCCGGAAGCTGGGGTTAGAATTGAAAAAGCCAGGTGGGGACGCCATAATATTTTGAAGGGTAAAGTAAAAATTGAACTGGCAAAGGAAGTGGCGGTGGAAGCCATGACCTTGGAACAAGCAGAGGCCATCATAGAACAAAAGGCCCCTAAGAAGAAAGCGGCCCCTAAGAAAAAAACGGCTGCTAAGAAAACGACCACTAAAAAGGCATCGGCTGTTAAAGCCAAGCCAAAAGCAACGGCTAAAAAATAGTATTTAATTTCCCTTATCATCTTTTGACATGGCCTTAGAATTTTTACTCCCCGTCTCAGATAAAGTTTTGGCACATAGTGCACTTTTACCGGAGCAGGCTATTGGAAATAAAATAAAAGTACATACGCAAAAATCAGGGATTCCTCCTTTAGATGGCGTTCAATTGGTTTTTTTAGGGGTACATGAATCCAGAAATGCCTTTGAAAAAAAGCCGTATAGATTAGCTATTGACGCCATTAGAATTCAATGGTACAAGCTCATGTTTGGCAATTGGAATAGTGCTGTGGTGGATCTTGGAGATGTGCCAGAAGGTGCTGAGGTTTCAGATACCTACTATGTGTTGAATCAGGTAGTTTCTGAATTGGTTACTAAGGGCATAGTACCCATTATTGTTGGGGCTACTCAAGATATTACCTACCCTATTTACAGGTCTTTTGATCTGAGTGGGAAAATGGTCAATATGGTTTCCGTAGACAGTCGTTTTGACTTTGGCAGCCAAGATGAATTGATTTCATCTCACTCTTATATGAGTAAGATTATCACCGAAAAGCCCAATAATTTATTTAATTTTTCAAACCTTGGTTACCAGAGCTATTTTAACGCTCAGGAGGCCATGGATTTGATGGATAGACTTTTTTTTGATGCTTACAGATTGGGAAGTCTAACCAAAGATTTAAGCGTGGCGGAACCTGTTTTGAGAGGGGCGCACATTGTAGGTGTAGACGCAAGGGCTGTTAGGGCCTCTGAAATGGGCGGAGGCAGTGATTTCTCTCCCAATGGTTTTGATGGCAGAGAAATTTGCACGCTTTCTAGGTATGCTGGTTTGAGTGATACTGTGACTGTTTTTGGAATTTTTGAAAGTGACAATCATCCTCAGAGCACCCAGATGGTTGCTCAAATGATATGGTACTTTATGGAGGGGTATGGATTTAGACATCCTGAATCTCCTTTGGAATCACCAGATAACTTTATTAAATACACCCTCCCTTTTGAAGACAGGGACTTGGTTTTTTATAAAAGCCAGTTTACACAGCGTTGGTGGGTTGGGGTATCTTTTTTAGAGACTGAGGATAATAAAGCCGCAGCTACGGCGTTATTACCCTGCACAGAACAAGATTATTTAGCGGCTTGTAATCACAATATTCCAGAAAGGTGGTTTAAAGCGCAAAAAAAAGGTTTTATTTAAGTAGCATTATGCTATTTTTGTAGTTAATTGTATTTAATGAGTTTTATTAATAAGTTTGTAAGATCGTAAATCACCCATCAGAATGAGGCAATTACATATTGTAGCTATATTTGCATTTTTAATTTTAAGCTGCAAGTCGAATAATACTAATGGAGAGCTGATAGGCGATCCAGGCCAAAAATGGTTTGCAGGAAAACCTTATGGAATGGAACTCATTCCAAGCGGTTCTTATGTGACAGGTAAATCCATAGAGGACATTGCTTCAAATTTAAACGCCCCAACCAAAACAGTTACGGTGAAGTCTTTTTATATAGACAATACCGAGATTACCAATGGGGAATACAGACAATACGTAAATTGGGTAAAAGATTCGATTGTGCGTGTTGAGTTGGCAATACTTGCAGATGATTTGGGTTTGACTCCAGAGGATGAGGGAATTGGACTATATGCTTTTATGCAGGCAGATACCACAGATATGACCCCTTATCAAAAATATAAATTTTATAATACACCTGTTGATGACAGTAACCCATATGCTGCTTATACTTTAAACAGGGAAGAGGACATTATTTGGAACACTGCGGACTATCCTGATGAGAATTACGCAGAGGTTATGGATAAATTGTTTCTTTCTAAGGAAGAAAATTACAATGGAAGAAGAAGTTTTGATGTGAAGAAGTTAAAATTTGCTTATAATTGGTTGGATACAGACGCTGCAATAAAAGAAAAATCAGAAGATAGGAAAAAATATATTAGAAGAGAAGTGGCAAAGGTTTATCCAGACACAACAGTTTGGATCAAGGATTTTTCTTATGCCTACAATGAACCAATGCACAATGATTACTTTTGGCATGATGCATATTCAGATTATCCTGTAGTTGGGGTTACCTGGCATCAAGCAGTGGCTTTTTGTTATTGGAGGACCAAAGTTAAAAATGACGATCAAACTGCTCGAGGAGAACAAACTGTGAGCCCATTTAGACTCCCCACAGAATCTGAATGGGAGTATGCTGCAAGAGGCGGTATAGAAGGTGGGACTTATCCTTGGGGAGGCCCTTACCTGGTTGGAGACAATGGTTGTTTTATGGCTAATTTTAAGCCTCAAAGAGGAAATTACGCTTTGGATACTGCCCTTTACACCGTGGAAGCAAAATCTTATACAGCCAATGATTATAACCTGTATAATATGGCTGGAAATGTATCAGAATGGACTGCTTCTTCTTACGATCCAGGATCATACGATTACATTTCTACCATGAACCCTTTTGCTGGAGATAGGAATAATCCTAAAAAAGTGATTAGAGGTGGTTCATGGAAAGACGTGGCTTACTTTTTACAAGTGAGTACTAGAGATTTTGAATATCAAGACAGTGCTCGGAGTTATATAGGCTTTCGAACAGTCCAAGATTATCTTGGCGAAACTGGAGAAAAAGATAGAAGATAGTAATGTGTCATAGATACAGTTTTAAAAGAAAGGTATTAAGAAAATCATGAATGTAAAAATTAAGAATTTAAAAATTGTTCTATAATAATTTTATTTAGACCTTTAACTTTTAGATAACATAAGCAATAAGAAGCATGGCAAAGTCACTCAAACAAAAGAAAGCAGAAAACCTAGTATACGGCCTTGGAGCTGCGGTAGTAATTCTAGGAGCATTATTTAAATTAACTCACTGGGAACTTGGTCCTTTGAATGGTACAGTGCTATTGGCTGTCGGACTTATTACTGAAGCAGGAATTTTTGTCTTTTCTGCTTTTGAAACACCAGAAGATGAGTATGATTGGACCCTCGCTTATCCTGAATTAGTAGGTGGGCAAAAGAGCGGCTTAGCCCATCCTGCAGATACAGATGGTATGCTGTCTAAAAAACTAGACCAATTACTTCAAGATGCGAAATTAGACGCTGCTTTAATGGAGCGCCTGGGAAGTGGTATTAAAAACTTTGAAGGAGCTGCAAGAAATATAGCGCCTACTTCTGCCGCTATAGAATCTACAGAAAATTACGCTCAGGAATTACAAGAAGCTGCTTCACAAATGCAGGCTTTAAATAATTTATACAAGTCACAATTAGAGAGTGCAGATACCCATGCAGCGGTCCAAGACACTATTGCGCAAAATGCTGCTGCATTAAAGGCTCAAATGGAAGCCATGACGGCTAATTTAGAAGCACTCAACGGGGTGTATAACGGTATGTTACATGCCATGAATAGAAAGTAATAAGATATGGCGTCAGGTAAATTGTCTCCAAGGCAGAAAATGATTAATCTTATGTACTTAGTGTTTATTGCAATGTTGGCTTTAAATATGAGTAAAGAGGTGTTGACTGCTTTTGGAATGATGAAAGAAAAATTCGAATTTTCCAATGCAGAAATGACTTTGGTGAACCAACAGTTTTTTGATGGTTTGCAAATTAAGGCAGCTGAAAACCCGGATAAATTTGGTCCTTTATTAGAACAGGCAAACCAAATTAAAATAGCATCACAAGTCTATTTTGACTATTTGGAGGGTTTAAAGACATCTATGACGGCAAAATACGAAGACAAGCAAGATTATGAAAGGATGGATAGAACGGACTATCTAGACCAATTGTTCTTTAATGGTGACAACTACTCCAAAGAAGGGAAAGAATTTATAGCACAATTGAATGCTTTTAAAGCTACTTTAAATGGAGCAATTCCATCTAATTTAATCAATGTGCTTAATGCCTTAAAAAGAAGGTTTTCGACAGGGGATTCTGAGGGGATGGTTCAAAATAGAGAAGGAAAAAATATTCCTTGGTTGAATTACCATTATGAGGGATACCCAATGGTAAGCTCTTTAGCGAGTTTTGCTCAATTACAATCAGATATAAAGGTAACAGAGCAGGAAGCTTTTAAGGGTATGCTAGAAGGACAACTCACTTCAGAATTGTCAATGACCAATTACACCACCTTATTAGAGCAAGAGAAATCTGCTTTTTATCAGGGGGAAGCTTTTTCGGGAAGCATTGTACTGGGAAGAAAAGATGCCACTACAAGGCCTAATCGGGTTGAGCTATCGTTAGACGGAAGACCTATGATGGAGGGTAAGGATTTTGTTATTGAAGACGGTAAAGTTAGACTAACTATCAGCGCAGGAACTCCAGGAGATCACGAGATTAAAGGAAATTTAATTTTTCTTCAAGATGGTCAGGAAACTAAAGTTCCAGTGCAATCTATTTTTGCTACTATCACGAAACCGAATGCGGCAGTAATTTCTGCAGATAAAATGAATGTTGTTTACAGAGGCTTGCCTAATCCAATGACTATTTCAATTCCTGGAGTGGCAGATAATAATGTCAAAGCTTCTGCAAATGGATTGTCAAAGTTATCTGGGAGTAAATATCTGTTAAGTCCAACATCTGGAAGAGAAGTAGCTATTACAGCTACTGGTAAATTACCTGATGGGAAGTCTATAGAAACAACGACTAGTTTTAGAATTAAAGAAATTCCAAAACCTCAAGGAACTATTAGGGGAGAATCTGGTACTATAAAAATGCCTAGAAATAACCTAGAGATCTCCACTATTGGTGCTGTTTTGGAGGATTTTGATTTTGACCTAGACATAGCAGTGAGTGAGTTTAAGCTTAAGATTCCTGGACAGCCAAGTGTAGTTGTGCGAGGCAATAAGTTTGATGCCAGCGCTAAAGCTGCACTTAAAAGAGCTTCCAGAGGAGATTTAATTCAAATATTTGATATAAAAGCTTACATTACCAACAATAGATCTTATAATTTAAAGACAGTAACGTCTGTAATAGTAGAGCTTGTAAATTAATTCAAAATGAAGTTCAAAAAGTTAAATTATATATTTTTAGTATTTTTTTCTCTCAGCATTTCAATCTACGCCCAACAAGGTGTGTTGAATGCAAAAACACCTGAAGAGATGAGAAAAGCTGAATTGTCTCCAAGTGTTTTGGCAGACAAGCCTATGCAGTATGCCTATGTAGATCAAAGAGATATATTATGGTCTAAAACCGTATGGGAAGTGATTGATTTGGATGAACGCATTAATTTTTCTTTATATTACCCTGTAGATACTGTTGCATTGGATGTGTCCAGAAGATCCCTTTACGATGTATTGGTTAAGAGCATCAAGAGTGGAGAGTTGTCAGAAGTTTACGTAGATTCCTATTTTACTGAAAAAAGGGCTTTTAAAGACCTTAAAGCAACGCTTCAGAAAATAGATACTACAGATTTAGGATTTCAAGCCTTGAATGCAGGAGAAGTTATACCAGCTGAATACATTAATAAAAGAGATATTACTGCAGCAGATATTGAGCAGTATTTAATCAAAGGGATGTGGTATTTTGACAAGCGACTCGGAGAACTTAAGTACAGGCTTATTGGAATAGCTCCAGTGGCTCCTGATGTAAACTTTATAGATGATGATTCTGTTGATCCAGAAGAAAATAAAGTGCCTTTGTTCTGGGTCTGGTATCCTTCTGTAAGAGATATACTTCATAAAGCGAGGGTATTTAATCAGAAAAACCCTTCCAGTCCTGTCTCTTTTGACATGTTGCTCAATGCCAGAAGATTTAATTCAATGATTTATAGAGAAGACAATGAATTTGGTGACAGAGATATTAAAGATTACATTGTTAAAAATGCTTTGTTTCAATTGCTTGAATCCAATAGAATTAAAGAGGCTATAAGAGATAAGGAGCAGGACATGTGGAGTTATTAATTCCGTATGGCTAAAAACATAGACACTATTATTGTTGGTTTAGGTTTGGCTGGTTTGGCTTATGCCGAGCATTTGCTAAATAGACGAAAATCTTTTGTGGTTTTCTCTGACCGTTCCCAACAAGCCTCTATGGTAGCAGGCGGTTTGTATAACCCTGTTATTCTCAAACGTTTTACTGGAGCTTGGAATGGTGCTGCGCAATTGGATTACGCGCTGCCTTTTTATGAAAATCTTGAACGTAAATTGGGCTTGAAATTAGATTATCAATTGCCTATATTGAGAAGGTTCGCCAGTATTGAGGAGCAGAACTTATGGTTTCAGGCCTCGGACAAACCAGGTCTAAATCCATTTTTATCCTTAAAGCTCTTAGAAAACAATAATCAAGGTCTTTCCATTCCTCATAAATTTGGTTTGGTTCAAGGCAGTGGACGAGTAGCTACCAAAGCATTGATTAATTCCTATGAGACCTATTTAGAACAGCAGGATCATTGGCGAAATGAATCATTTGATTACACACATTTATCTGTGGAAGTTTCTGGAGTTAGTTATAAGTCCTGGAAGTCCAAGCGTGTGGTTTTCGCAGAGGGATATGGGCTTAAGAGCAATCCATTTTTTAATTATTTGCCTTTAGAGGGAACAAAGGGGGAGGTGATTACGATGCGTATTCCAGGTTTAAACGAGGGTGCTATTGTAAAATCTGGTGTTTTTATTATTCCCTTAGGAGGGGACCTTTACAGGGTAGGATCTACTTATTTCTGGCGAGATAAGACAGAGGGACCTACTGAGGCAGCTAAAACTTTTCTTTTAGAGCGTTTAGAGCGCTTTATGACCCTGCCTTACGAAATAGTCTCACATATGTCTGGAGTGAGGCCTACAGTCTCTGATAGAAGGCCTCTGGTGGGACAGCATCCAGAACACAACAATCTATTTGTGTTAAATGGAATGGGCTCTAGGGGGGTTATGACGGCACCTACTGCTGCAAATGCTTTATATAAATATATTTATGAGGGGCTTGCAATAGATCCTGAAATGGATGTGGCTAGATTTTTGCTTTAAAATCAGCCACTGCATTGGGATCGAAATGCATGAAAATGTTGATCCAAATATTTCTAGAAATCCTAATAACTATGGGATAGAACACAATCATGGTTACTACAATAGCTATAAAGGCTGTTTTTAGAGAACTCCCTAAGAATAAATAAGAGATTATAAATGCCGCTACAGCAAATGCAATTCCAACACCATAACTTACATACATGGCACCGTAAAAAAAGGAAGGTTCCATCATATATTTTGCATTACAATGGCCACAACGTTCCTGCATTTTAAATAATTTGCCCAAATGATAGGGGTTTTTGTCCAAATACATGTTTTCTTCTTGGCATCTGGGACAACTTCCTGTTAAAATGCTATTTAGTTTGTTTCCTTTTTTTAACATTTGCAAAATATTTTTGTAAAAATACCTCAATCCGGGGTTTTTTAATGTAACAACAGTCACAAAAGAATGCTCAATATACACAAGTTATCTGTAGGTTTTGGTGGAGAATACCTCTTTGAAGAAATCTCATTTAGATTAAATGCTGGAGATCGCGTAGGTCTTATCGGAAAAAATGGTGCTGGAAAATCTACACTACTGAAACTACTCTCTAAAGATATGGCGCCAGATACTGGCGTGATAGCGAGTGAAAAAGACCTTCAATTGGGATTCTTAAGGCAAGATATAGATTTTGTTCAGGGGAGAACTGTTTTGGAAGAAGCCCAGCAAGCCTTTGAAGAAATTAAATCTCTTGAATTGCAATTGGATGAGGTAAACCATCAGTTGGCTACCAGAACAGATTATGAGAGTGATGCGTATTCTGCGATTATTGAAGACCTCAGTGATTTAACCCATAGATATGAGCTCATAGGAGGGTATAACTATCAGGGAGAGACCGAGAAAATTCTTCAGGGATTGGGTTTTAAAAGGGCAGATTTTGACAAGAAAACAGAGACGTTTTCTGGAGGGTGGAGAATGCGTATTGAACTGGCCAAGTTGCTGCTTCAAACCAATGACGTGCTTTTATTAGATGAGCCTACCAACCACCTAGACATAGAATCTATTATTTGGTTGGAACAATTTCTAAATCAGTACTCAGGTGCTGTGGTGATTGTTTCTCACGACAAGATGTTTCTTGACAATGTAACCAACAGAAGTATAGAAATTTCCCTGGGAAGGATTTACGACTACAACAAGCCTTATTCTCAGTATTTGGTGCTGCGATCTGAGCTAAAAGAATTACAACTCAACGCACAAAAAAACCAAGAAAAGCAAATCCAACAAACAGAGCGATTAATTGAAAAGTTTAGGGCCAAAGCCTCTAAAGCCACCATGGCCCAATCGCTCATTAAAAAATTGGATAAAATTGACAGAATTGAGGTAGATGAAGATGACAATAGCGTCATGAAACTTCGTTTTCCCATTTCTGTCACTCCAGGAAAAGTGGTGCTAGAGATAGACGGTGTGTCTAAATCCTACGGAGACAACCAAGTGTTGTCAGAAATAGATCTTTTGATTGAACGGGATTCTAAAACTGCCTTTGTGGGACAGAATGGACAGGGAAAATCTACCTTAGCTAAAATCATTGTAGCTGAATTAGAGGCCTCTAATGGCTTGGTGAAATTGGGACACAATGTACAAATTGGGTATTTTGCCCAAAACCAAGCAGAGTATTTAGACGGTAGTAAAACTGTTTTAGATACTATGATAGACGCTGCCAATGAGACAAACAGGGCCAAAGTTAGAGATATCCTAGGGTCATTTTTGTTTAGGGGAGAAGAAGTAGATAAGTTTGTAAGGGTGCTCTCTGGAGGAGAGCGCAATAGATTGGCCTTGGCCAAATTGCTCTTGCAGCCACTCAATGTTTTGGTCATGGATGAGCCCACCAACCACCTAGACATTAAATCTAAAAATGTACTAAAGCAGGCGCTACAAAGTTTTGAAGGGACCTTGCTATTGGTGTCTCATGACAGGGATTTTTTACAAGGCCTTACCAATAAAGTGTACGAATTTAAGGACCAGAAGATCAATGAGTACCTGGGAGATATTGACTTTTATTTAGAGCAGCGAAAGGTCCAAGATTTTAGGGCTATTGAAAAAAAGCAGCAGGTAAAAACTGAGAAGAAGGTCCAAAGCAATCAAAAACCAGCCCTTGATTACCAACAGCAAAAAGCCCATAAATCATTACAGAATAAGCGGAGTAATTTAGAGACTAAAATTTCAGACTTGGAAAAATCAATCGCCTCTAAAGACAAGTCTTTGGAAGATGATTATGAAAAAACTGCTGCTGATCCAGCCTTTTTTGACCGCTATCAAAAGGATAAAAAAGCATTACAACAGGCCATGAAAGATTGGGAAAAAGTGAGTTTAGATTTAGAGTTGTTTTAAACTGCAAGTGTTACTTTTAATTTAAGTTTTTTTTAACATTTGTTCTCTTTACTTATGGATAGTTTTGGCGTCTTAATATTTTAATTAACTAAAGACTTCATGGAATTAAAAAAACTAAGGGGAGTAATCCTTGCTGGCTTGGCCCTAATAGGCTTAGCGCTATCTATTTTTTTAGCTAAAAATTTGATTGACAATAAGGCTTCAGTTGTGGTTCCAGCCAGAAAAATCATCAAAGAGGTGGTGGTGCAAAAAGCCTTAAATGGACCAGTAACTATTAGTGTTCCTGCCCAAGGTTTGGTGACAGCCAAAAAGCGTATTGAGATTTATTCTGAGGTACAAGGGGTCTTTAGAATGGGGGCTCAATTGTTTAGGACAGGTCAGTCTTACCAATCAAATGAAATCTTACTTCAAATAGATGCCGCTGAATACCTAGCGAATGTAAAATCTTCAAGAACTAATTTATACAATCAAATTGCAGCAATACTTCCAGATATTAGACTGGATTTTTCAAAAGAATACCCCACTTGGCGGGCCTTTTTAAACGCCATTGATATTAATAAAACCCTTCCAGAATTACCACAAATGTCAGATGATAATCTAAAGCTGTTTGTTTCTGGCAGGGGGGTGTTAGGGGCTTACTACGCCGTTAAAAATTTAGAGCAAAGACTCTCCAAGTACCAAGTAAGGGCGCCATTTAACGGGGTGCTAACAGAGGCCTTAGTGACAGAGGGTACACTAGTAAGGGCTGGACAAAAATTAGGAGAATATATTCAGCCTGGAGTCTATGAACTTATGGTGTCTCTTCCTAAATCTTACGCTTTAAAACTAAATCAGGGCGCTAGGGTGACCCTCAATAACATGGAGGGAGATCTTTCATTTGTTGGACAAGTGGTGCGTTTGAATGCAACAGTAGACCCAAGCACACAGACTACCGCTGTAACTATAGAAATTATAGACCCAAGCTTATACGAGGGCGTATATCTCAAAGCGGTTTTAGAAGGTAACACCATTCAAAATGCCATATCCCTTCCTAGAGCATTGGTCAGTGAATCCAATACAGTATTTGCTGTAGATAACAACACATTAAAAGCTATTCCTGTACTGCCTTTGCATTATTCAGAGGGCCAAGTAGTGGTTTCAGGTATTCCAGAGGGGATAGAAATTTTAGCCAAGCCACTTTTAGGGGCTTATGAAGGCATGACCGTAAATCCCATTAGATGAGAAAATTAGTAGCGTATTTTATAAAATACCAAGTAGCGGTAAACATTTTTGTATTGGCGTTCTTTCTCTTTGGAATTTTTGGCGCAAAGGCTTTGAAGTCTTCTTTTTTCCCCCTGACAGAATCCAAGATTATACAAATTAGTATTGCCTACCCTGGAGCCTCTCCTTTAGAGATTGAAGAAGGTGTTGTACTAAAAATAGAGGACAATTTAAAAGGCTTGCAAGGGGTAGACAGGGTAACCGCGGTAGCCAATGAAAACAGCGGTAGAATTACCGTAGAAATAGAAAAAGGGCTGGACATAGATTTCATGCTCTTAGAAGTGAAAAACGCCGTAGATAGAGTGCCCTCTTATCCTACTGGTATGGAGCCGTTAGTGGTGGCCAAACAAGAAGTGGTTAGACCCACAATCTCTTTGGCTTTAAGTGGTAAAAATGTCCCACTTCAGACCCTGAAACAATTGGGTAGGGGTATTGAAAACGACATTAGGGCCATGGAGGGAATATCACAGATCACAGTATCTGGTTACCCCCAAGAAGAAATTGAAATTGCCGTAAATGAAAGCCAGCTTTTGGCCTATAATTTAAGTTTCACAGAGGTAGCACAAGCAGTGGCTAACGCCAACCTATTAATCACTGGTGGTACGGTTAAAACAGCAGAAGAAGACTTTCTGATCAGGGCAAACAATAAATACTATTTTGGGAAAGAGCTCTCTAATCTTATAGTGACCACTCAGTCTAATGGAACATTGGTTCGACTAAGTGAAGTAGCTGAAATTAGAGATCGTTTTGCGGAATCTCCCAATGCTACTTTTTACGACGGAGAAGAAGCCGTTAATATCACCATTAATAGTACCAACACCGAAGATTTAATCTCTACAGCAACCAGAATAAAAGAATATGCCCTTCAGTACAACCAGACCCATGACGGGGTACACTTGAGTGTGCTGAGTGATCAATCCATTACATTGACACAACGAACAGAATTATTGGTTAAAAATGCCTGGCAGGGTATGCTATTGGTGTTGTTCTTCTTATCCCTATTTTTGAACACCAGGTTGGCTTTCTGGGTGGCTTTTGGTTTGCCAGTGGCTTTCTTGGGCATGTTTGCTTTTGCGGGATTCTTTAATGTGACTATTAATGTATTGTCGCTATTTGGGATGATTATTGTCATTGGAATTCTTGTAGACGACGGAATTGTTATTGCAGAAAACATATACCAACACTACGAACGCGGAAAAAAACCAGTTGAAGCAGCTATAGATGGTATTTTAGAGGTAATACCTCCAATTATATCTGCGATTATAACCACTGTTTTGGCCTTCTCTATTTTCTTGTTTTTAGACAGTAGGATTGGAGAATTCTTTGGAGAGGTCTCTGTGATTGTGATACTGACCCTTGTGGTTTCTTTGGTAGAAGCACTCATTATACTACCTGCCCACTTGGCGCACTCTAAAGCATTACAGCCTTTAGATGAAACACCTAAGGATGGTTTGGCAAGCGTATTTGCTAAACTCAGGGGCTTTAATGCTATGGGTGAAAAGATCATGAATTGGATGAGAGATACTTTATACGCTCCTGCCTTAGATTTTTCTTTAAAGCATAAATTCTTCACATTTGCCTTGTTCATCATGGCCTTAATTCTCACCATAGGCTCTGTTGGAGGTGGTATTATTAAAACCGCATTTTTCCCAAGAATAGCCAGTGATAGGGTTGAGATTACGCTTGTTATGCCTAATGGAACCAATGAAAAAATCACAGATTCTATTATCAGTGTTATTGAAGAAAAATCTGCTTTAGTGAACCGAGAGCTCACAGAAAAATACTTGCAGCCAGAAGGAAAACCTTTATTTGAAAATACCATTAAGACTATAGGGCCTGGGGCTTCTAGAGCCAGCCTAGAGATAAACTTACTCCCCGGAGAAGAGCGTCCAGACAATATTAGGGCAGACATGGTCACCACAAGATTGGCTGAACTCGTTGGCCCAGTGATTGGAGTAGAACAACTGATTTACGGTTCAGGGGGTAATTTCGGAGGCAGTCCTGTATCTGTATCGCTCTTAGGAAACAATATAGAAGAACTAAAAGCTGCCAAGCAGGAGCTCAAAACCGCTTTGGTAGAAAATGATTTGCTCAAAGATGTGGTAGACAATGATCCAGCAGGGATAAAAGAAATTAGACTGGAGCTCAAAGACAATGCCTATGTTTTAGGATTAGATGTTAGAAACGTCATGGCGCAGGTGCGTTCAGGGTTTTTTGGATCGCAAGCACAGCGCTTTCAAAGGGGTCAAGACGAAATTCGGGTATGGGTGCGCTATAACAAGGAGGACAGGTCTTCTATTTCAAATTTAGAAGACATGAGGATTCAAACCCCAACTGGGGCTAAGGTGCCGCTAAGAGAGATTGCATCTTATAGCATTGAAAGAGGAGATGTGTCTATTAACCACCTAGACGGGCGAAGAGAGATTCAGGTTTCAGCAGATTTAAAAAACCCAAATACCACCAGTGGTAGTGATATTATGGAAGAAATTAAGCTTCATATCATGCCAGATATTCAAGCCAAATACCCTTCCGTAAGCCCTTCTTATGAAGGCCAAAATAGGGAAGCGAATAAACTGACCAAGTCCTTAAACAAAGCAGGTATTCCTATTTTATTTCTCATATACCTCACTATTGCCTTTACGTTTAGAAGTTATACCCAGCCATTATTGCTAATGATTATGGTACCTATAAGTTTAACTGCAGTGGCTTGGGGACATTGGATTCATGATTTCCCCATCAATATTATTTCCCTTTTAGGAATTATTGCGCTGATTGGAATTATGGTGAACGATGGTTTGGTACTTATTGGTCGTTTTAATACCAACCTCAAAGAGGGCATGCCCTTTGATACCGCACTATTAGAGGCTGGAAAATCCCGATTCAGGGCCATTTTCTTAACTTCTGTTACAACCATAGCTGGATTAGCCCCCTTGCTTTTAGAAAAGAGCAGACAGGCGCAATTTTTAAAGCCAATGGCCATTTCAATTGCCTATGGGATAGGATTTGCCACCTTGCTTACCCTTGTTTTGCTTCCAGTTTTCTTATCGTTCAACAATAATTTAAAAACGACTGTTAAATGGTTGTGGTCAGGAAATATGCCCACTAAAGAATCTGTAGAACGAGCCGTATTAGAAGTGCAAGAAGCAAAAGATTTAGAGGGAGATACCCATTAATTCAGCGTTAAATAAAACAATATGAAAAGTCGTGTAATATTTTTGGTTTGCTTTCTTGGGGCTTGGATTTCCGAGGCACAGACCACACGTTTAGATAAAGAAGCGGCATTTTCTGCTGCCTTAGATAAGAATTTTGGCATTCAAGTCTCTAGAAACCAACTCAGTATTGCTAAGAACAATGCATCTGTTTTAAACAGTGGTTTTTTACCTACTGTGTCTGCTATATCTGCAGCCAATTACAACCAAGACAACAGTACCATTGAATTTCCAGGACAATTTCTTGAAGACGGCAGCCCAAGGCCAAATTTAACCTTAGACCAGGCAGAGGCACAGCGTTATAACGCAGGGCTGCAATTAAATTACACCTTGTTTGACGGTATGGGAAGGCGTTACAATTACAAGGCTTTAAAGAACAGGTATGCGCTTAGTGAATTCCAATTAAGGGAGACCATAGAGAATACAGTCATTCAGCTTTTTTCTGTGTATTTTAGGGTGGCCCAGCTGTCAGAAAATAGTGCTGTTTTGGAGAATATTTTGGGTCTTTCTAAGCGAAGGCTCACCAGGGCAGAATATGCTTTTGAATTGGGTCAGACCAATAAATTAGCTGTATTAAATGCGGCTGTAGATGTGGCTAATGACAGTATTTCGCTATTGAATGCCCAACAAAACTTAGGTACCGCCAAACGAGACTTGGGTGTACTGATCAACAGTGACCTTCAACAGGATTTTAAGGTAGACACCACAGTGGTTTTCTTACCCTTGCAAAGGGTAGAGACCCTTTTAGAAAGTGCCAAACAAAACAATGTGCAATTATTGCTTGCTCAGACCAATACAAGGATAAACGAATACGACCTAAAGGTGAGCCAGTCTGGATTTTTACCTAGGGTTGGACTTACGGGAAGCTATGGTTGGAACTTGAACCAAAGTGCGGCATCGGCTTTTTTTCCTGGGGTAAATAACACCAATTACAATATCGCTTTAGGGGCCAATCTTACTTGGAATTTATTTAGTGGAGGCCAGACCCTGACCAGGATAAAAAATGCCAAATTGGCCCTAGACAACCAAGAAATATTACAAGCACAGCAAGATTTGAGTTTTGAAAGAGACCTCATGAACGCCTGGCAGGTGTATGAAAACAGCTTGTCTATTTTTGCCCTGCAAGAGGCACTAGTTAAAACATCTGCGGTCAATTTTAAACGCACCGAGGAACAATACGCATTGGGTACTATTACCGCCATTGAATTCCGACAGGCGCAGTTGAATTTGTTAAACGCAGAGACCAGCAGTAATGCGGCCAAGTACAATGCTAAATTAGCCGAGTATGCGTTGTTGCAACTTTCGGGACAATTGTTAAATACAGATTTTTAAGCACTTCTTTTATAAGGCCCATTTTTGGGCAATGGCGTCTACACAGTTAATGCCGTCTATGGCGGCAGATATAATGCCACCAGCATAACCAGCACCCTCCCCACAAGGATATAGCCCTTTAATGTCTATGTGTTCTAAGGTGTTGGGATCTCTAGGAATAGAGACTGGAGAAGAGGTCCTGCTTTCAGGTGCGTGTAAAACCGCCTCATTGGTGTAATAACCATTCATTTTACGACCAAACTTCACAAAGGCCTTTTGCAGTCTTTTTGCAATCAGTGGCGGCAGTACCTCTGCTAAATTAACACTGACAATCCCAGGCTGATAAGAGGTTTTTGGAAAGTCTACAGAGGTTTTACCCTGTACAAAATCTATCATTCTTTGGGCGGGTACTCGCTGTGTTTTACCTCCGGCAACCCAGCAGTCATACTCCACTTTTTTCTGAAAATCTAGGCATACAAAAGGATCATTTTCTTTGTAATTAGGTAAGTCTTCTGGCGAAACACTCACCACAATACCGGAGTTGGCATAAGGATTGTTTCGCTTGCTTGGACTCCAACCATTGGTGACCACTTCTTCTGCTTCTGTAGCACATGGGGCAATAATCCCACCCGGACACATGCAAAATGAATAGACACCCATTCCGTTTACCTGTTCTACCAAAGCGTAAGACGCCGGAGGGAGGTATGGATTTTGGTGGTCTCCATGGTATTGAATGTCGTTTATTAATTCTTGGGTGTGTTCTACACGAACCCCAAGCGCAAAAGGTTTGGCAGCTATAGTGACCCCTCTTTTGTGGAGCAAGTAAAAAATATCTCTTGCGGAGTGTCCCGTAGCTAAGACTACTTCTGAAAAGTCATGCCAGGTATCTCCGTTTATTTCGAGTCCTTTAATGCTGTTGTTTTCTATTTTAATATCGGTGAGTTTGGCATTGAAATGCACCGCGCCTCCGTATGCAATTACGGCTTCTCTCATGGCCGTAATAATGGCGGGTAATTTATTGGTGCCAATATGAGGGTGTGCTTCCACTAGAATGTCGTCAGAGGCACCAAAGTGCACCAACCACTCTAAGGCTTTAAGTACATTACCCCTCTTTTTAGATCGGGTGTATAATTTACCGTCAGAATAGGTTCCAGCACCCCCTTCTCCAAAGCAATAATTGGATTCTGGGTTTACGGTTTGTGCTTTGTTAATGGCGGCCAAATCCCGTCTCCTCGCACGCACATCTTTTCCTCTTTCGAACACCACTGGAGTGATTCCTGCTTCAATAGCCCTGAGTGCTGCGTATAATCCTGCAGGGCCAGCACCAATAATGGCCACTTTTTTCTCTGGATTTACTGTTTTTGCTCTCCAAGCCTGTGCTACTTCTCTTACTTCGCCCACCTTCCAAAACTCCAGCTGTACATTCAGTTTAATAGACGCTTTCCTGGCGTCTAAGGAACGTTTTCTAATGCGCCAATCAATTACCTCATTCGGGTTTAGTTTGGCCTTCTGAAGCCCTAGGCGGTAAATGAATTCTAGGTCTTCCTGCTGTTGCGGTTTTATGACAATTTGAACGAGTGCACTCATGGTGCAAAGGTAGTTTATAAGCTGTAAATAAACCTAAAAGTTACAAACCTTGGTTGTATGAAAGTTTCAGAGGTAAAGACAGAAATATTATTGGCGTTGTTTCTAATTTGGGCATCTATGTTGAGTAGGTTGGTGCCGCTTAATTGGTATTCCCATTTGGCATCTTTGTCTTTTCTGTATGAAATAGTCCCATTCCAATTTTGAAAAGATTGCGATTGTCCATTTCCTATGTCTTGTGAGGTATAGGTGTAATCTGTTCTAAAGGTGATTTTTTTCAATATATACGCGTCAAAATTCACGGATGGAGCGCGATTCGTGAAAGTAGTTTTACGGCTTCCTTGGTTGTTGGTGGTTACGCCATACCTATAGTTGAAACTCACATTAGGTGCCACCTTAAAATTGGTGCGAATTCCGGGCGTGTAGGTTTGTGTAATTCCTTCATTTACGGATACTTGATTTTGAATAAACTGGTTTATTTTACTGTAGTTTAAGCTGGAGTTAAAACTGGCCCTAATTTTCCCAAAAGTCCTTTGAATTCTCCCAAAAATATTGGCGTTTTCATCTGCAAAACTAGAGTTAAAAAAAGTACTGGTTCTAATTACATTTTCAAAGTTTGTAAGGCTTCTGATTTGGTCAATATTATTCGAATAAGCCGCCCTTACAAATACATTGGTGTAATTGAATAAGTTAAAGCTGCTGTACAGCAAGCTCAAGTTGTTGGAAAGGGCATTTTGCAAGTCTGGATTTCCAAATTGAATGCTGTTGTAATTGTTTAAAACCAATCCCTGGGCCAAACGAGTAACGTCTGTAAATTGGTTTCTCATATTGTAGTTAAAGGTGAGGCTTTCTCCTTTTTTTAACTGAATTCTAGTCTCAAAATCTGGCAGAAGTTTTATGAAGTTATCTGTGAAAGTTTCTTGAAATTGGGTGTTGTTGTTCCCGTAAGCATGTATAGAAAAGCCTGGTGTAAAGGTAAATTTTCCGGTCCTAAACCTATAATGTGCTCCTATATAAAAATCCTTAAAAGCATAACTCACGTCATTGCTTGTTTTTCCTTCATTGAAGTTTGGGCTTGGATTCAGTAGGCTATTGTCTTCTAAAAACTGAAATATAGTAGAATTGAATTGCTGGTAGCTCAGGATGGTTCCTAGGGTAATATTAATATTGCTCTTTGAATTTATAATGTGGTAATAATCCAACTTAGCGTCTAATTGATTGCTCTTGATTCTTCTATTTTGCCCTATGTTATAATCAGAAAAGCCACTGTTGAATCCAATCGCGTTTGCTGTAACCATATAAGGATTAACCCCACTGCTGTTGTCTAGAATGGCATTGTAAACAGGATCTTCATCTTTGATGAGGTGCTGGGATTCAAAAGCGAATATATTGTTCTCATCTAGGGTGTAATAATACTTAAGACTTTGGTTAATATTAAAGGGTTTTACTTCTTCTGTTTGAACGGTACTACCAATAACGGAAGAGAAAATAGATTGGTTTTGGGTGTCGTTAGAAGTCCTTCCCAATATATCGTAATCTATTTGATTGCTAAAGTTTGGTTTGTAAGAAAGGCTGAGTTTTGCTAAGGCTTGATTGGATCTTTCGTTTCCCTCTTGGTCCGTAGCTTCATCTGGTATGCCCAACTCTGGGTTGGTATATTGGATGAGACTAACTTCCTTAGAAAGAATTTTACTGCTGTTAATGATTAAAAAACCACTAATGTCTAAGGCTTTATTTGGGGAGTAACTAAAATTAGCTGTGGCCAGTTTGTTTTCTATTCTAAGGGCGTTGTTTTGGTTAGTCAGGAAATTTAGGCTGTTGTCTCCCAAGTTAATACTGGTTCCACTGGTGCTGCTCGGTGGATTAAAACCACCCCCAAAGCCTCTAATATCTCTTCTAGATAGCCCTATTTCGCCAATGTTATTTAAATCCCCAATAAAATTAATACTGTATTTTGGGCTGTAATAGAATAATTTTGGTTGTGCTAAATAGAGGGTTTCCTCAGGAGCCGCACCACTTCCTGCGGTGACATTGCCAAACCAAAAATTTTCTTTTCCCTCTTTGAGTTTAATGTTTATGGCCACATTGTCTTGGTTGTTTCTCACCGAACTCAATTGGCCCACCTCAGAATAATTTTTAAGGATTTGTATTTTATCTACTGCATTGGAAGGAATGTTTTTGGTGGCCACTTTGGTGTCTCCGTCAAAAAAATCTTTTCCGTTTACCATCAGTTTATTCACCACCTTTCCCTCAACTTCTATTTGTCCATTTTCATTGATCTCTACACCAGGAAGCTTGTCTATAATATCTTCTAGTTTTCGTTCAGATCCATTGGTATAAGAGTCTGCGTTGTACACCAAGGTGTCTCCTTTAACTGCGACCGGCATTTTATAAACCAGCTCTACCTCATCTAGGGCAAACTCAGGAATGAGGTTGTAATCCTTATTGAGGTCTATATCCGTTGTGCTAATGGAGTCGTTCTGGGTCTTAAGCCCAATATAACTTACCTGAACCCTGTAGTCACTATTCTTTTTTAGTTCCAGGGTGTAAGCGCCGTCTTTATTGGTGATGGTATAGGATTCAAACCCATTTGTTTTTTTGTTAATGGCTACCACACTGGCAAGCTCTAATGGATTGTTTAGGCTGTCCATGACAACCCCTTGCAACTTTATTTGACCCAACATTAAGACAGGTAGCAGTATGGCAACCCATAAGAGGCACTTTTTCATACAAAAAGGTATTATTTAATTAGTTGGATCTTCTGCCCCTGTTGTTTCTCATTTCGAGCATTTTGCCCACAACGGTCTCTTGGTATTCTTTTTTAGTCACCTCTTTTCCTTTTTCAGGAATTTTAATGTCTATACCATCTTTAGGATTCAGTACTATTTGTGAACACAACATAGTGGTGTTACCCGCACTAACTTCCAAAATAAGACCAGGAAGGCCCCAGTATTCTGCGGGTCCGTGTCTGAGTGGAATTTGCAGGGTGTACCAAGCTTCAACCTGGGTGTATTCCACCGCTTTTTCTTCAGTGCTTTCATTGAGATTACCCCAAGAAAAATCGTACCAACTCAATTCATCTGTAGGAATAGAAGCAGTAGCCTTAAAGCACATATATTGCCCAATTAATTTGGATTCAGCGCCCATGGTCCAATTAATTTCTTGGAGTTTGTCTTTCACTAAAAACTTTTTTCCGTAAAATTCTTGCTCTTGAACCAAGCTGTTGTCTTGAATATTTTTGTATTGTGCCCCTCTTGAGAAATTACTTCCCCAAGAATCTGTAGCCCCTGAATAGGCGTCTACTTTCTCCTCTTCTTTAAAGAATGACGCCTCTTTATTGAAACTGAGCACAAAGGTCTTTTCTAGCCTATTTTTAAGCCTTTCTTTCATTTGTTTCTTCTGTGCCTCACTCATTCGAGCCCCCCAATTCCCTAATTCCATTTTAGACTGAGAAAAATAGTAAGCTTTGCCTTGAAAGTCTTGACTTTCAGTCGATGCTGTAAAGGGTCCACTGTTTATGAACAGAGCAGAGAGTAATATAAAAAAGGTAGTTTTCATTTTGTTCCTTTATTTTGTTTAACGAATGTACAAATAATTTAAACAGAATGAATCAAAAATGAAATTTTTGTATTTATGGGGATAGGTTTTTTGGGGAATGTATTTCATATTTCTAAAATAGGCTAAGATTAAGTTTTAAAATTACTGGTTCAATTAATTAAATTATTTTAAATTAAAACATAAAATATCTCTACATGAACAAGAAACTATTAATATTTTTCGTCATATCTTTTATTGCATTTAATTTTTTCTCCTGTAGTTCTGGGCTCAAAAGCGAAGAAGCAAATAAAAAACCCAATATTCTCTTGATAGTTGCAGACGATCTTGGTTACTCAGATTTAGGGTCATTTGGCAGTGAAATTGAAACACCAAATATAGATGCCATTGCGTATGAAGGAATTAGATTTAGCAAGTTTTATGCTTCGCCTTTGTGTGCCCCAACTAGAGCTATGTTACTGTCGGGTAATGACAATCATATAGCAGGAATGGGAAGTATGTTTGAGAGGACTGAGAATTTTGGTTATGAAAAACGATTGACTAATCGTGTAGCTATAATTCCTGAGTTATTAAAAACTCAGAATTACCACACTTATATGGCAGGAAAATGGCATTTAGGAACTGACCCTGAAGCCAATCCTTTTAATCGAGGATTTGATCAATCCTTTGTTAATTTATTAGGTGCTGGAAATCATTATAATGATAAGGGTTTGTTCGCTGAAAATAGAATAACTCCTTATACTGAGAATGGAAAACCTGCAAAATGGAAAGACGGTAATTATTCAACGGATTTTTATACAGACAAATTAATTGAATTTATTGATTCAAATTTAGATGATGACAATCCTTTTTTTGCTTTTGCAGCCTATACATCTCCACATTGGCCGCTACAAGTTGATCTAAAATATTCTCAAAAATATCAAGGATATTATGATGACGGTTATGAAAAACTAAAAGAAAAACGCTTTTTAAATCTTAAGAGAATTGGAATGATTCCGAAAGATTCAGAAATGCCTCCCAACCATGAAGATATTAAATCATGGGATTTATTATCTGATGAGGAGAAAAAATCAGAAGCAAAAAAAATGGAGTTATATGCAGGGATGGTAGATAATCTCGATTTTAATATTGGAAGGTTAATTAAGTATTTGAAAAAGATAGGAGAGTACGAGAATACCTTTATAGTTTTTATGTCTGATAATGGTGCTGCTCCGGCAGATTTATATAACAATCCCAAATACAGTGAATATATAAGAGAATATTTTAATAATGATTTTGACAATATGGGAAATCTTAATTCTTTCGTGTCTTATGGACCACAATGGGCTGAGGCGAGTTCTGCCCCATTTAAGTTTTATAAAGGATTAACAACAGAAGGCGGAGTCAGAGCACCCATGATAATTACTGGCCCAAATATAAATAGAGAAAATGAAATTCATCATGCCTCTCTAACATTAATGGATATTGCGCCTACTTTTTATGAAATGGCTAATATAAATTACCCAAAGACATACAATGAAAGCGAATTGTACCCCCTTAAAGGCAATTCAATACTTACTTATTTGTCTAAAAAATCTAACCAAATAAAAGAATCTGAGTTTGTGTTTGAATTAGAGCATAACAAGAAAGCTATGCTAATAAGAGGAGATTGGAAAATCACAAATATTACCGAGCCATTTAATGAATCAAATTTTAAACTCTACAATCTTGCTCATGACCAAGCAGAAATGAATGATGTTAAATCTTTAAATCCTGAAATATATAATGAGTTATTAAAGGAATGGAAAAAGTTTTCTAACGAAGTACACCTCGATTTAGAATGAAATATTGAACTATGATATTTCTAGTAGGGAATTTATAATCAGCTGTTATTTGATCAGTTTCTTTATTGAAGCGTGGGGCTTTAAAACTGTGATTTCCTTTATTTTGACGCGTAAATTACTCAGAAACCTTTAGCCTTACTTTAGAAGCATTAAAGTCTAGTTCATCGATATGTCCCAATACTTGACGATCGTCTGAGATAAAATGCGCATGGAAAAAGCTATCATGATGCGTAAAAACAGCCTTGTGATTTCGAGAAAAGAAACCTATTAAAGATCCGCTAATATTTTTGAAATCATACTGGGTTAATCCTTGGTGAGCTTCATCTGGTGAAGTCACTTGCTCACCCTCAGGTAAATTTACACTATGAAGTTTCATTTTACTAAAAACCCCATCAATACGAATCAATAAGGGTTGGTCATAATTTTTGTACACTGAATCTATGTAATTCTCTATGCTGTGTAGTGCGTAATATGTCGAAGGAAGATTAACTGCTTTTAAATTACTATTTGTAGTGTACACAAAAAAGGGTGCACTAGCAGATGGACTTTTAGAGACCTTATGTGAAATACTATCGACTACTTTTGAAACAAATGTTTGTCCTTCAAACAACACTATTTCTCCTTTCAAAAATTCAATAGGTCCCAACCCATAGGTTGCTTTGTTATTTAATGAATCTGTTACAATCTTTGCTTTTAAATCTCCTTTCCACATGACATCACTCATTTTACCAACAACCTTGATAGAAGAAGTGTTTGTCAATTTTGTACATGAGGCTAACAAAAGCAAGGGAAAGATGTAAATAATATTTTTTAACATGCTGTAAAAATATAAAAACGGCTAGACTTTAAAAAAGTATAACCATTCTATTGTTTTAGTAAAAGGGAACAGGATTCTTTTTCTCGCGCTGCTCAAAAAAGGGCCTTGGGGGCATAGTTCTTTAGCGTTTAGCCTAACCTATCTTCGAGGTCTTGAAGTAAGTGATTTGGAGGAAAGTGAAATGGCCTATGGTTTAATTATTTCTTCTATGGCCTCTAATAGGCGTATTTCGAATTGATTTGAATTTTCCATTTGAGGCAAATGAGCAGAATCTTCAATGAAAAATTCTTTCCTATTTGGTAATAACAACTTCAATTTATCTTTAAAGGAGTCATACACAACTACTTTATCGTGAAGCCCCCAAATAGTATAAACGGGAATGTTTAAATCATTAATTTGTTTATGAATATTATCTAAAGTAACTAAGTTCTTGCTTGTTGAAATTAGGGCTTTTGCAAACCCTTTATGTGTAAGAAGTTCTTCGTAAAGCTTTGGCCAGTCAGGAAATTTTTCGGGCTCATAAAAGTCCTCAAGTTGTCCTTTTGCTTTTTTAGGATAAGTAGCTATATAGTTATTTATCTCTTTCTGAGAGACTTTTTTGTTTTCAAATTCTGCGTGTGTTTCAAAACTTGAAGATGAAACATAAATAAGTCCTTGTATTTTTTTTGAATTTATATTAGCCATTTTAGAAATAATTCTGCCGCCATTTGACAATCCACAAACAATCGCTGAATCTATATTTAACTTAGACATTAATTCTAAAACCTGATTTGCTCTTAAATTATCTGTTTGAGGCAAATCTGGATTACTTGAATATCCCCTACCATATAAATCCATAGCAACTACACGGTACCCTGTGCTTGATAGACGTTTAAGTGTTGGTTTCCAAATATATGAAGGAACTGAAAAACCATGTATTAACATAATGGTTCCTAAGTTACTACTTGAATTTTCTTCATGATAGTATGTGAATCCATCGGAGAGCTCAATGAAAGCACCTCCTTTTTCTGAAAGAATCTCTTTTCTGAATTCATCATTTTTTACAATACTCTCATAATTAACGTCATTATTTTTGCAACTAATAATTGTTAGAAATAACAAAATAATAAGATTTTTCATAAGTAATAGTTTACGCTATAAATTCATACTCAACGCTTAATTTCCGTAAAGCTCTTAACGCAGATCCAGAGCTTTTATCTCCTATTTCAATTTCTACAGCGTCTCCTTCTAAAAGAATATCGGTTAGTTCTTCAGACAACGCTTCATTAGTGTTATGAGAAATTTCTACAAGACATTTTGATATGGCTCTTCTGTCAGGTCGCTGAGCAAAACAAGATAATAAGTTTATTTTCATATCTCTTTCTATTCAATAAATATAAATCAAATCAACTTGTATTGGGCTATAGAAATCTATAAATAATAGGCTTCCTTAGCAAACTAAAAAAGGCTTTAGTACATTTTTTAGCAGTTAGTTTAACTTATCTACGAGGTCTTGAAGTAAGTGAGTTGGATTAGGGGGATGTATATGGTTTAAAAGTAAAAGCCTATCATAATTGATAGGCTTTTAATAGGTGTGGTTTATAAAATTTTATTCCTGCCCACTTGCCCTATCATATACTATTAACTCTTTAACTTTTCCATCAACAAAGTTAACATCTACTATATGGTGGCTTGTTACATTGTTCCCATCTATTGATTGAACGACATCTACACCAGTTGTTAGCCAAGCTTGATTTTGTCCATTATTACCTTGGACATTATTAGCCACCATAAATTTTACCTTCCAAGAGGGGTTATTTGCATTAAACCAAATGTCTAATTGATCTGTATGAGAATCACTCCCATTTATTATAGCACCATTTGCAGCTCTAACAACTATGTTATCCATATCTATTTCTGATATTTTACTTAAATCTTTGTCATTGTGAGCTTGGATATATTCTAAATAAATATCAGTTATTGCCGCATCTCCAGCTATTACATTTAGCTTTTCTCCCTCATCATTAAATTCATATCCAATAACAGTTGGCTCACTGGATTGTTCTGATTCTTTTTCTTTAGGTGCTTGACAAGAAATTAAACTAACAGCAATTAAAGAGAATAATAATTTTTTCATTTTGAGTTTTTTTTAATTAGTTAACATATAAATTGGTTATTTATTATCCATAGATTTTGGACCTATTTGAGATGTTCCACTCCCGCCAGATATAGGAGAATAATGAGCTGTTTTCATTACCCATTTACCTTTTTCTTTTATAAATGTTTCAGACACTCTTGTCATATAGTGAGGTACCGCTGCACTCCCTTTTGGGGTCATACTACCTTCGCTATAATACATAGCTACTGCGGCTTTACCAGGGACAAGAGAAACTACTTTAATATGTTTGGGTGTTAAATTAACTACATCCCATTCGTTTTTTTTAATGTTTGGGTTTTTATCGTAAACCATTAACCCACCGGAGGAATTAAATGCATAGTAACCATCCTCTGACATAAGCCTTACGTCTATTTTTCCTTTATTATTTTTTTCCCAATTACTTTTGATTAACTTTATAATCTCTGTCTCATCATTAAAGTTATTTTGAGCAATAAGATTAGTAGAAATAAATAAAAGCAATATGATTCCTATTTTTTTCATTTTAGATAAATTTGATTAGTTTATTAATTAGGTAGTGCAGACGCATTGAAATAATATTGTTCATTAACAATTTTACCATCACTATTTACAACTATTTGAGAATGATGAACTGCCTCTTTAGTTTTTCCAGATTTTTTGTTTTTTACAGTAACATTCCACCAAGAAATTATAGTCGATGTATCATCTCCCTCATATTTAAGTAAATCTGGATAACCTCTTTCTCTTACCCTTAAAATCTCATAAGTTTTATAAAATTCTTTTAAATTATTAATCTCTTCCTCAACAGAAATAAAGGAATTTATATCTGAATTCATTGCATCAGATATTTTAGCATCCTCAGCGTATAAATCTTTCATAGAATCTAAATCACCTATTTCTAAATAAGCATATAATAATCTTGCTTTAGATATCATAGGATGGTCTTTATATATTTCACCATTCTTAGATGTACCCCAAGCATCGTAAGCTTTTTTCCATTTTAATTGACTATCTGAAACGCTTAACCCACTTATTTTACCTTCTTTGTCAAAAAAGAAAATTGAGTTTCTTGGAATTTCAAGTTTATAGCCTGTGTTTTTATCAAATCCTTTTAAAACTTGATAAGCATATACATTTACTCCATCTTTTCCAAATTCTAAAGCATCAGAATATGACGTTCCTCTATTAGTAACACTAAAGCCTAAAACATTTTTCGCAAGATATTCCGAACGAGCAATTAAATTTTCAATTGTTAAAGGCTTTGGCATCATAGCATTCATTTGCCACCATTTAAAGTCATCAGAAACTAATGCTTTTAATTCTTCTTGACTACCTTCAACGAATGCTTTAGTGAAACTTTCAACGGTATTTATGGCAGGATGTTTATCATATATTTTACCGTTTGAATTTTTCTTTTGAGCAAAAGTAGAAGTAGTAATTACTAGCGCTATTATTAATAATAATTTTTTCATTTTGAGTTTGTTTTTTAGGTTAAGTTTATATTTAATTTGATGTGAAATGAAGCCCTCCAGAAGGAAGGCTTCAACCACCAACTAACAAAAGAGACTTCTCTCTTTAATATTTTATTAATTTACCAATTGAAGGACTTCATCAGAAAAGCCATCACTAAATTCTGAAAGAACATCCCATACATCTCTTCTAAATGAACCAAGCCCATTTACTTTTTCATATTCAGATTGAAAGTTTGCAGGCAATCCGTTTCCATCATTAAATCTTGTAAATGACTTGAATGGATAAACTAATGTTATGTTTTCACCATTTTCATTAGCAAAAATACTTTCATATACCCTTCTAGGATTAGGCGCATTAATTTGAGCCAATACTTTTCCAATTTTAGTTACAGCCTCAAGAACTTTCTCATAGCTACCATATTTGCGGTTAATTTTAATGGTACGATGTAACAAGTATTTAGGACTTCCCCAAGAAGGTGGAGAATAACTTGCTTCCCAATTTAATTTGCCCAATTGTACAGATTCAGAGGAAACATTATTTCTGATGTTTTTTTGCCAATCTAACATATGAACTTCATCTGGCATAGCATCATAATCAGAAAGCTCCATTGGGCCAAGCAGCCAAACATACTGTCCTGAACGACGCCCTATTAACACATTATAGAGAGAAGCAGTTGATCTTCCTTCGCTGTGAAACTTATCATTGTGCTTTTTAACACCTTCAATAAGTTTCATTTCATTTGCTTTTTCAGGAATTAAATAAATACTTTCATATACAACTTCTTGGCTTTGAGCAAACGCTGACGCAGTAAAAACTACAGCCAAAAACATTAATAATTTTTTCATTTTGAGTTTATTTTAATTGATTATTCCGTAAATATAATAATTAAAACTAAAATTGCAATTTTAGTTTTAATTAAAATAATTCATTTATTTTTGTAAATTTGATTTTAAATTTTTTCACTAATGGTAGAAGGCAATAAAATATTTTATGGTAAAAAAGCTTGTGCCTGTGCTGTATCCCTAGACATTCTTGGAGATAGGTGGACGCTTATAATTATTAGAGATATTTTTAGAGGTAAAAATAGATTTTCTCAATTTTTAAATGAGTCACGTGAGGGTATAGCTAGTAATATTGTAGTAGATAGGCTAAAAAAATTAACTTCTTTAGACATTATTAATTTCAGAAGGAAGGAAAGTGATAAAAAAATTAAAGAATATTATCTTACAGATAAAGGCATAGATCTTTACCCAATTATATATGAGTTACAGAAATGGTCTATAAAACATGTTGAATTTGAATTCACAGAGAATACAAAAAAGCATAATGAGTTAACAAATGAATTGACCGCAGAAACATTTATTGAACAATTTTTAGATAAATATAAAAAATTTAGAGTTGAAGAATTTGGATTATAGCTCTACGCAAAGGCTTTAAAAAAGAAAGCACCCTAATGGGTGCTTTCTTGTTTTTCTTTGTAGATAACTCATTCGAAATATCGAACTTAAGTTTTACACCAAGAGATTTTTTAGAAACAATTTTAATAACAAGGACCATATCAAAAGACAAGAATTTACATCCATTAGTGTGACCTTTATTCTTTATCTCAATCCATTAATATCATATCTCGATACAAAATTCCAAACCAATTCAGATGTGCTCTGACCTTGGTAAGTGGCGCTAAACCAAACATGTTCTCCTCCTATGAATTTATAATGCTCAACAGAAACTGAGCTATCTCCTTGGTCATACACATAACGTTCAATATTATTTTCACTTGTTATAGTAGGGGTTAAAACTGTATTGTTGAAATTAATCCAGTGGTCTAATGTACTTTGTGCAGAGTTCCAGTCATTGTTCCCATTATATGGTAGTACTCCATCAGATGTTCCGTGAAGATGTACTACCGGCATAGGATGATTTGTAGGTCCCGTACAATCTAACATTGTTCCGGAAACAGATGCCACCGCAGCAATTAAATCACTTTTATAATTCGCAAGCCCGTATGCCATCATGCCCCCGTTTGAGTATCCCGCAGCATAAATTCTTTCCATATCTAAATTATACTGAGACGAAATCTCACTAATCATAGATTCAACAAATCCTAAATCATCAGCAGTACTTTTATTGTCTCCACCTGTTGGGCAAGGATTCCAATGGGAAGAGCCATCTAAGCAACTACCTTGGGGATAGATTAAAATAAAAGTGTCAGCTTCTGCCAATGAGCGCATATCTGCTTCTTGCATATAATCACTTGCACTACCACCAAACCCATGAAAATTAAGCATTAGTGGAACAGAAGATTTTCCATCATATGAATTAGGTATGTATAAAACATATTCTCTATTGATACCATCGTTAACTATGGACTGTGCATTATTATTTGAGTAACATTCCTCTGGATTTTTATTATCATCTTTTTCACAACTACTAAGAATCGTTAGTAAGAAAGTAAATAGTAAAATTGATTTTTTCATCGGATTCTAGTTTTTTTTAAAACGACGACTTCTTTTTATTATTGTGCATAAATAAAAAAAACGGTTACACTATATAATAGTATAACCGTTTTATTGTTTTAGTAGATAACTCTATTGAAATATCGAACATTTATTTTACGCCAAGAGATTTTGACGATACTGCAAATCAGATAGAATTACTGATTCTTAAAAATTACCAAATTATTAAATGTAACGTTTGCGTATCATAATAATAAATATTACGTTTGCGTTACATTAATAAGATATATAAAATTATGGAAAATATTATACCGCTTTTTGGAATGCTAATTGGAGTAATAATACCAGTGTCGGTATTTTACTGGCAATATAAAGAAGGTAAAGAGAAAAATAAAACTATAATAGAGATTTCCAAAAATATAGATGACTCTTCAAAATTAGAAGAATTACTATCTATTTTTGATGAAAGAAAAAAGGAGCCAATAGATTATCGTAGAAACGGAGTCATCACAATTTTTGTTGGTATTGGTCTATACCTTTTGGGATATTATGCAATTGGAAGTATCCTAAAAGGCGTTGGAGCTTTGGTTGGATTTATCGGAGTAGGGACAATGATTGCAGGCTACCTCTATCCAAATACTGGAAAGGAATTAACTGATGCCGTTGAAAAATATGAAAAGGAATAACTATGGGAAGGAACCATACAAAACTTTTAAATAATTTAGAACAACTGAGGAAGTCTTGTAGTTTAACTCAGCAAGAATTATCTATAAAAGCGGAGGTTTCAAGAAAGAGTATTAATGCCATAGAAAATGGAGTGTATGTCCCATCTACCTTATTAGCATTGAAAATTTCAAAGACTTTAAATTGTTCAGTTGAAGATTTGTTCATACTTCCTTAATTGAATAGCTCTCGTTAATAATTAAAAAACGGTTACACTTTATAAAAGTATAACCGTTTTATTGTTATAGTAGCGGGAACAGGACTACATGGCTGAAATATCACATTAATTACATTAAAGCTATTTTATTGTATAATATCAATAATTACAATACTTTAAGAGCTTTTTATATATTCTACTAGTTGCATACGACTGCATGATATTTCATTAAAGTGCAATTTTTGATGCCAATTAATATTCTATTTATTTTTTTAGAATAAATAGTCCAACCTATAAATCAGACTATAATGCCCTTTTAGAGAATGCCTAATCTATTATTGACAAAAGAGGCATTGAACAAAGAATTTCTAATTGTTTTGATTAGAATGTTGTTGTGCCTGGTTGCGGAGAAGTGTGTTGATTTTCAGGGTATATATAAACGATGAAAAGTGACATTCACTTTTATTAATTAACCGACGGAAGTAGGGTTATTTTTTAAAGGCAGATGGATTTTCTCCACTTATTTTCTTAAACGTCCGATTGAAATACGATAAACTTTCAAAGCCACACCCATAGCAAGCCTCGCTTACATTCTTTCCTGCAAGGAGAAGGCGTTTGGCCTGTGATATTCGATATTGGTTTAAAAAGGACGTAAAGGTGTTTCCACTGTGTTTTTTAAAGTATCTACAAAAAGCTTCTTTGCTGAGATTAACCAATTGCGCCACTTCTTCAACCTTAATTTTTCGGATGTAGTGTTCATCAATAAAAGAATATACCTTTTGTAAGCGTTGCTGCTGCTTTTTATCTGAGGTGTTATATACTGGTTGTTTGTGTAAAAGTTCAATCTCTTTACAGGAAGCAAGCGTTTTTAAGATTTGAATAACCGCAATGAATTGATCAAAAGTATTCAACAAATGGAGCTTTTTTATTTGCTCTCCGACAATCTTCTTTGTTTTTCCATAAAAGGCAATCCCGTGTTGTGATTCTTCAAATAAGGTATAAATCCCCGAAAGCTCTTGAACCTGCTTAAAGACCTGTTCTTTAAATGGTGGGCTTATATGCAAAACCTCTTTTCTGTATGCAGTCTTGATTCCGTAATCAAAATTCAAATGTGGAATATTTGATCCAATCAACACCAGGTCGCTTTGTTGGTAATTGGAGCGATGTTTTCCAACGTGTCGAATACCATCTGCTCCTTCAATATATACGAGTTCATATTCTGGATGAAAATGCCAAAAAAACAAGTCATTCAATTTAGGATCATGTAATAATCGAAACGAACTCTTGTCGTCGGGTTGAATATTTTCAAGTTGAATTTTCATTAAATTATCATTTATAGCACTTAATTCATGCAATTTTATCAATATAGTTCAAATTACAATCAATATCAAGGTTGTAGCCTTGTTTTTATACTTATAGATTTGAACTACATGTTTCCAAATTAACTTAAAGGAAGAAGTATGAAGAAAGAAGTAAAAACAACAATGGCTAATAAAGCCCATGAAGAAATTCCAGGAAACCCATCCGTTTCCACCAGCAGCAATCAAAAGCTAAACGACCGTTCGAACGGAAAGCCCTTGCGGGTTTTATCGGAAGAAGATTGGCGGTTTTGGATGCACAATGGATATATCGTAATAAAAAACGCAATTCCTAAAGATCAAGCAAAAGCTACTGCAGATTTTATATGGGAATTTGATGAGAAAGATCCAAACGACCCTTCGACCTGGTATGCAAAACCGAGGGCCGAAATGCAAATGAAGGAATTGGCAGGAACTGGCATGGTCGAAGCATACAACCATCAAACTCTTTGGAACAACCGTCAGATGCAAAAGGTATACGATGCCTTTGTAGATGTATGGGGCACCGAAAAATTATGGGTAACGATTGATCGCGTCAACTTGAATTTTCCACAGCGACCTGGAGAAGAAAAAGAGGGCTTCATTCATTGGGATTACGATCCAGAAACTAGACCCCAAAACGTACAGGGTGTCCTAGCACTTGCCGATCAAATGGACGAAAGTATGGGAGGGTTTCAATGTATTCCATGGTTGTACCGAAATTATGATACTTGGAAATTAACCCAGCCCGAAGACAGACATCGTTTTCAGCCCAATCTAGATTCCTTGCAAGACAAGCTTGTAAAAGTGTTAATGGAAGCTGGAGATTTGCTTATTTTTAATAGTACAGAACCCCATGGAATCCGGCCCAACCGATCAGGGAAAAAAGTTAGAATTGCACAGTATATTTCGATGATGCCCGCTGAAGAAGAAAATCAAGAACTCAAAGATTGGAGGATAAATTCTTGGAAGAATAGAGTCGCACCAGTAGGTTATGCCTTTCCTGGTGATCCAAGAAATTGGGAGCAGGAAAAATACAAAACGGCTGAATTGTCCAAATTAGGCAAAAAACTTTTGGGACTAGAGAACTGGTAAAAGAAAAAATAGAACGAAATAAAGGCTTATAACATGCTAACATCAATGAATTTATTAGACATTTTCATCATACTAATCTATTTTGGAATTATTTTGTGGATAGCCCAATGGGCTTCAAAAAATAAAAGTAAATCTAAGGGGGCTGTTGATTATTTTTTAGCTGGTAAAAACTCCGGTTGGATAGTGATCGGAGCATCTCTTTTTGCCTCAAACATTGGATCAGAAATTATTCTGGGAGTTTCGGGTGCAGGAGCTCGAGGTAATATGCCCATGGCAAATTTTGAAATAATAGCATCCTTAGTATTGATAATATTGGGTTGGGTTTTCGTTCCTTTTTATTTACGAACAGGCGTATTTACCATGCCTGAATTTTTAGAGAAAAGGTATTCTGTAGCGTGTCGCAATTACCTTTCAGTAATTTCTATTTTGGCTTACGTAATCACCAAGATTTCTTTAATCATTTTTGCAGGTGCATTGGTGTTCGAAACCATTGGAGTTTCTTTTTGGACCGGTGCAATTATTACTGTTGTCGCAACTGGATTTTATACTGTTTTAGGAGGATTAAAAGCGGTGATTTACACTGATATGGTTCAAGCGTTTATTTTACTCATTGGAACCCTGAGTGTTACAGGATTTGGACTTTATTATCTTGGAGGATGGGATAATTTATTAACCATACTTACTGAAGCTTCGTCAATAAACGGGAACCCACCACGAGAACAGTTTTTTAATCTGTGGCGACCGATGGCTGACACGGAATATCCATGGACAGGAATGCTATTTGGAGCGCCTATTTTAGGGGTTTGGTATTGGTGTACGGATCAATACATTGTTCAGCGAGTGCTTTCTTCTAAAGATGAAAATAATGCTAGAAAAGGAGCCTTGTTTGCAGGATATTTAAAATTACTACCGGTATTTATCTTTTTTATTCCGGGTGTAATTGCATATGCTCTTTTACAAGAAGGAGTCATTGATTTTTCACTTGATAATGCAGATCAGGCACTTCCAGCTATGATCAATCAATTTCTTCCTACGGGTTTAAAAGGTCTTGCGATAGCAGGATTGTTAGCTGCTTTAATGAGCTCGCTATCTTCAGCATTTAATTCTAGCTCAACACTCTTAACCATCGATTTCTATTTGAAATATAAACCAAAAGCATCTCAAAAAGATCTAGTTCGTTTTGGTCAATTTGCTACCATTGTTTTAGTAATAGTTAGTTTGGGCTGGATACCCTTTATGAAATCATTAATGGGCGGTGGGATTTTTCACTATCTACAAAGTGTTCAGGCTTATATTTCTCCTCCAATTGCTGCTGTTTTTCTTTTTGGATTATTTTATAAATGGATAAATGCAAAAGGTGCAATTATATCGTTGTGGTTAGGTTTTATTGTTGGGGTTTTCAGATTGGTAACAGAGTTTCTTTCTAATGAAGGAACTATAGTTGTTGCACAAGATTCCCTTTTGGGACTTTTTATAGGCATAAACTTTTTGCACTTTGCTTTATTTTTATTCCTCTTCTGTGGTTCAATTTTAATGCTTGTTAGTAAATTGACAACTCCTCAGCCATTAGAAAAACTAGAATTGGTTACTTTTAAATCAAGGAACCTTAGACCAAAATTCATATGGTCAACAGACATGACTTTAACAGTTGTGCTAATCGGACTTGTATTAATGCTTTGGACGTTGTTTAGCCCTTGGGGAATTGCAAATTAGAAAAACAATAGAGAGAATGGATTTAATTCTAAAATAAATGACCTCTATTGGAAAATAAAAGATCTATTATTTTAAAACTGCATAAGCAGGATCATACCTTTTATTTCATATGATTTTTAGAAACAATTTATATTTATAAATATGCCAGCTAAAAAGACTGTTAAAGAATTTATTTCTGAGGCAAATAAAATTTTTGGTACTAAGTATGATTATTCAAAAGTAATTTATAAAAATAGCAGAGATAAGGTGATCATTATTTGCCCTGAACATGGGGAATTTTTAAAAGCGCCTCAAAAGCACCTAATTGGACAAGGCTGTCGGATTTGTAACGGATATGTTAAACTTGATCAGAAATCATTTTTACACCGTGCAATAGAGACTCATGGTGATAATTACATTTACACAAAAACCGTAGTTAAGGGGAAGAATAATAAGGTTATCATTATATGCAAGTTACATGGTGAATTCAGTCAATTACCGGGTAATCACATAGGTGGACATGGATGTCCCGAGTGCGGTCAACTATCAAGAGGAGCTTCACAGCAATATTCTCTTAAACAATTTTTAACTAGCGTGAAAAATGTTCATGGAACCAAATACGATTATTCGAAGGTAAAATACTTTAATAGTCAAACCAAAGTAGAAATCATTTGTCCAATTCACGGCTCTTTTATGATGAAGGCAAATAGTCATGCAAACGGTCAGGGATGCCCTGTTTGCGGTCGTATAGAAGCAAATAAAAAAATTGCGGTTAATTACTCAGAGTTTCTAGATCGAGCAGTAAAAACACATGGTTCACGATATATATACGACGAAAACAGCTACAAAGATTTCACTACTAAGACGAGAATCGAGTGTCCTGAACATGGATGGTTCAATCAAAAACCACACTCTCATATCTCCATGGGTGCTGGTTGCCCGAAATGTGGTATCATTCAAGCTGCAACATCAAACGAGAAGGGATGGTCCAGTGTTTTAAATATGTTTAAAGAGGTTCATGATGATAGATATTCATACGATGCATCTACTTATAAGAATGTAAGTGAGAAGATGAAAATTAAATGCCATATCCATGGCTGGTTTTTACAGAAACCACATCAGCATTACTCTGGTTCTGGATGCAATAAATGTGCTATTATTGAAGTACACGAAAAACAAAAAATCGATTTCAAAGAATTTAAGCAACGTTCTCAATTAAAGCATGGTTCAAGATATAAATACTTTGAAGAGGATTATATCGACATCTTTACTCCTGTTTTAATAAGCTGTAATAACCATGGAGTTTTTTATCAGAAACCAAGAGATCATTATAGAGGTTCTGGGTGTCCAAAATGCCAAAGTAGTCGTGGAGAAAATGCAATACGAATTATTTTGCAAAAACTAAATATTAAATTTAAAGAGCAAAAAACTTTTGAGGGGTTGAAGCATCGAAGTAAATTAAAATGCGACTTTTATATTCCTAGTGCCAATACAGTAATTGAATATAACGGATTACAGCACTACGAACCTATTTCTGTTTTTGGCGGTTTAAAAGGTTTGCAAGAGACTCAAAAAAGAGATGTTATAAAGTATAATTACCTTGCGAAAAATAACATAAAACTTGTAGTTGTAAGATACGATATAGAAGATATTGAGCTTTATATAAAAGAAAAACTATGTTGAACATTTAGGTTATATATAGATATCGCAACAAACCTAAAAAAAGAAAATTGTTTCTATAAAACCCAGCCCCCTCTTTAAATCAAGTGATGCACTGAAACTTTTTGGGATTATAAATATTTATGCCTGAAAAGGGTTTATTATTGCATTTGATGCCAATATGATACCAAAAAAAGGTTATTTAAACAAAAAACCATGAAAATCAGATGATTAACAAGGGTTGTTGTACACGCTATGGCTATATTTTCGAATTATTCAATCCAACTATAAATTTTATTTCCAAATAAACATTATAAATACAACAGATATGAAAAAAAACAAATTCCATATAATTCTAATCTTCATCTTTAGCCTATCCTTAGGATTAATCTCATGTAATAAGGATGACGATTTAAATAATGATTCTGAAATCGTAGAAGATGATACAGATTTTGAAGCGACATATTGGACGGATGCTACGCACAGTAAAAATGTAGACCCAAATTATGATGAGGTTTTTGAAGACGAAGCCGTAAAACGTATAGATATCGTAATTACAGAGACGCGTTGGCAAAGCATGTTGGATGATATGACCAACACCTATGGAACTTTTGGTTCTGGTTCACGAGGTCCTGGAGGAGGATTAATCGAAACAGATGAAGATCCTATTTTTGTGCCTGCAGAAGTATATTATGACGGAATACAATGGTACAGAGTAGGTGTGCGTTTCAAAGGAAATTCTAGCTTGCAAACGACTTGGCAAAGTGGTAATTTTAAATTGTCATTTAAACTTGATTTTGATGAGTTTGAAGACGATTATCCACAAATAGACAACCAACGTTTTTATGGATTCAAAAAACTGCATCTAAAAAACAATTATGATGATAAATCCATGTTAAGAGAAAAAATAGCAGGAGATGTGTTTAGAAATGCAGGTTTAGCAGGTTCGCGCACAGCGTTTTATACAGTATACATAGATCATGGCGATGGGCCGATATATTTTGGATTGTATACCATGGTTGAAGATGTAGAAAATACACTTTTAGATGATGATTTTGGTGATGATGATGGCAATTTATATAAACCAGATGGCGATGCTGCAAGTTTTGCAATGGGCACCTATGATGAGGATGAGTATGAAAAGAAAAACAATGAAGATGAAGCTGATTTTAGTGATGTTTCAAACTTATTGTCAATTCTTCACCACAGTTCTAGAACAACAGACGCAGTAACTTGGAGAACAAACCTTGATGATGTTTTTGATACACACGTTTTCCTAAAGTATTTGGCAGCCAATACCGTGATTCAAAATTGGGACACATATGGTAAAATGACACATAACTATTATCTGTATAATAATCCAAACACCAATAAATTAACTTGGATCCCTTGGGATAATAACGAAGCCTTGCAATTAGGTAAAAGGGGAGGTTCATTACCATTAGATTTTTCAGGGATGAATCCATCAGAATGGCCATTAATAGGATATTTATATGCAGATGATGTTTATAAAGAACAATACGACACCTATGTTCAGGAAATAACAGACAATTCATTTAGCGCAAGTAATATTCAATCGCAATATGCCACTTACTCAGCATTGATCCAACCTTATGCTACTACAGAATTAGATGGTTATACGTTCTTAAACAATAGTTTAGAATTTCAAACTGCTATAAGTATACTTAATTCACATGTTGTTGAAAGAGCAACTGCTGTAAATACTTATTTAGATTAGAGAACTGTTGGCAACAACGTATATAAAAAATAGCAGTTAAGAGCCAATACGAGTGAATTAATGCTTAGGTACAGGTTTTAGGTTATATACAGATATCACGACCAAACTCAAAAAAGAAAACGGTTTATATATAGCCCACCCCTCTCTTTAAATTAAGCGATGCACTGAATTTTTTTTGGTTTTTAAATATTTATGCCTGAAACGGGTTTATTATTGCATTTGATGCCAATATGATGCCAGAAAAAGATAATTAAAACAAAAAACCCTTGAAAATCAGATGATTAACAAGGGCTGTTGTAGCGGGAACAGGACTCGAACCTGTGACCTTCGGGTTATGAGCCCGACGAGCTAACCATTGAAAGCGTTGATTTTATTGGGGTTTAAGAATTGTTTGTAAAAACTGACAGTAAAAACTGACAGTAATGAGTAATTGGAAATTAACTATTGGAATCCAAAAGGGTGAACATTTTGTAAATCTTTATTATGAAAAAAGAAGAATTAGATTCTGGAATGGTAAAGCAATAGGGTTAAAATTATCATCAAAAGACAATCCAGAATTATTGAAAGCGGCTATTGAATTAAAGCTATTAGATGGTTGGAGACCTAAAACAAAGTCAATAGAGCAAGAAGTTTTAAATCCTACAGTTATAGAGGTATTAATAAAGGGTATTGCGTTTAAGAAGTCTCAGGGATGTTCAGACAGATATATTAAAGACATAAATAGGGTTTTGATTCTTTGGAAGAGATTTGAGAAAGAGAACAGTATCACTAATCTTAAAATAGACTCCTTGACTTCTAAGCATTTATCTAAGTTTCTTATAAGGCCTAATTGGAGCCCTAAAACCCAGAGAACAGTTAAATCAACGCTAAGTCCATTGCTTTCTATGCCACAACTTACTAATGCAGTAAAGCTTCATAAACCAGTTAGTGTAATGCATAAGCCAATTGACAATATTGCTGAGGTATTAAAAGAGGTTTCTATGTTTAACGATAATCTTCACCTATGTTGTTTAATGACTTACGGTTGCCTTTTGAGGCCACACAAGGAGCTCCGAGAACTTACTTGGGGCGACTTCACGGCAGATTTATCTTATATTAAATTATCGGGAAGTAGAAATAAATCAGGAAGAAATAGAATAGTTCCTGTGCCTTCATACGTTAGAGAATTGTTGAATAAAGAAGATAATAACCTCAACATATTTACAGGAACAACCAACGCCCCCAACCCAGATTACTTCAAGACCATTTGGGGGCGTTTTAAGAAGGTTTCTAAGCTACTTGAACAAGACCAAACGCTTTACTCCTTTAGGCATTCAGGAGCTATAGAAATCTATAAAAGAACAGGGTCTCTAAGCAAACTTCAAAAGGCTTTAGGACATAGTTCTTTAGCTGTTAGTTTGACTTATTTAAGAGGACTTGAAGTAAGTGAGTTAGAGGAGAAGGATATGCCTATGGTTTAGGTTTTTAAATAAAATAAGGTAGAATATATATAAAGCTATACATAGAAGAGGTAAGGATTTAGGTCTTTGGTTCTTTAACCATTACAGTAGCTTATTATATCTCCTATTAAACTAAAAATTAAAATTTCAGATGTATTGTCTTATATTGTAATATGTTAGATTTAATTGGTCAAATTATAATTGGGTTTTTTAAGTATGGTGCAATTATTAATGTTTCTTTTTTAGGACTTTTTTTAGTTAATCATTTGTTTAAACTTAGAGTTAAGATTATAGATGATATAATGGTTTGGATTACGAAAAATTTTATAATGGCTATTCTTAAGGGAATTATGTACGCGTTTTTGGTCTGCGCACCTGTTGGTTTTCTTGTATTTATCCCCTCTTTACAAGAAGTCATAATTGAGTATGTATGTATACCTTTATCTCTAATTGCATTTTTTTATGGGATTTACGATACTTGGAAAAATGATTAAAATGAAGAGTTGTAATTAGGTTTTAATTTCTTTTTTTTAAATCAGTTATTTCATTTTGAAGTTTCTGAACTTTTTCAGTAAGATATTCAATTATATGCCAAATGTTTTCAATATCACCTTCATTTACTATTGTTTGATGTTTTATTTTTTTTAGTTCCATTAAAGTTATTTAGTTATACAAATCCATAATTAGCTAATTTCTATTTTATCAATTTCATTCATCAATCTGTTAGTTTCACTTAAAGCAACGATTATTTTCTGATAGTGTAATATGTCCTCAAACCCTAAAACTACTCCCTTTCGGTCTTTAAGCCATTTTTGAGCGGGCTGATAACCACCTATGTAAAATTCCCAAGCAACTTTGGGAACATCGTTAAAGTATTGTTTATCATTTATAAAGACTTTTCCATCTTTATACTCAGGTTTCCCAACTAAATTGTCTCCGTCTAACGGATATTGTGTGATAAATTTTTCAATAGTGGGACTTTCCAATAAATGAATTTGTCGTATTTCCCCTCCCAATTTAACTAAATTCCAAAAGGTGTTTTTGTCTTTTGGATATGGGACTCTTGGGAAATCAATTTTCAGAAACTCCTTGTATTTCTCTCTGTAGGTTGGGGAGTGTAATACTGCATAGATGTAATCTAAAATATCTATGGGTGCAAAAGTATTTTCTGCTGTTTCTTTTTCATTTGTAAATGTTAAACTTAATTTTTTAGCAATTTCATTTATTATTTTTGCGTTTAAGTTTGGGGTTCTTCGGGCCGTTTCTTCTGTTGATTTTTGACCGTTATTTTCTGAATATGAGTAAAGAGGACAAACTATACCACCTCCTCTGTAAAATAGATTTAAATCAGAGATAGTATTTTGGATAAAAAGTAGATTCCACAAAGCTTTTCCAGTTGCTTGACCTTGTCTGCCAAATGTAATGCTTAAGTTGTCTTTTAACATTTCTTTTTGGATGTCTTCTCTTGTCCAATCAACTAATAATCTTGTATAACAAATATTTCTCTTATCTAATGGTCTGTAAGATATTTTTGTGATGAATTTCTTAAAGTCAGTTTTTTGAAGCTCAGGTCTTATTTCGGAAATTTTCCACCCTCTTGTATCACCTTTGGCATATTTTTTACTTGTTGAATTAGAAAAGAATTCTTCCCTTATTTCATCTATACTTTTATTTTCATCTAAAAATGAATTAAGTCTTGTTTCTAATTTATCGTAATCACTATCGATTACTAAAAAATCTCTCGATGATTGTATACCACTTGTATTTTTTATAAAAAAGTCACTAACAGAAAAACCTTTGTTAAAGTCTTCAATACCCTCATTGTTTTGTGGGATAAAAAAATAAAAAGGTTCGTTCGGTGTTAGTTGTAAAAAAGGAATATTACTTATTGAGTTATTTGTAAGGAAATCATATTTTAAATCACGCTTTCCAAATAGATCATAATGATAAACTTCACCTAACTCATTTGGTTTCATTTTTCCTGTTTTGATAAATATATTAATTGAAACACCCTGCATAATGTCAAATACATTTTGATCAATCCCTCCATCTTTTGTTGTTTCTTTTCTCTTGTTGTTTCCGTGTAAATCAATTGTATAAATTTTGTCATACGTTTTTAACAAATGCCACCGCATACCCCTGAAAGTAGGGTTGTCTAAAAACCCGTGGGGATTAATAAAAGCTAAAACACCACTACCGTTTTTTTCTATATAATGCTGTCCGTAACGTAGAAATTTCACATAATCATCATTTAACCAATGTTTACGTTCATTGAAATGTACACCGTCAACATATTTATAATCTTCAATTAAATCACTAATCCATTTACCATTATTAGAAGAAATACCACTATATGGCGGATTTCCAATAACACACATTACAGGAGTATCACGTTTTATATGGTTGGCTTCATTAGCTTCACTACTTAACCAATTGGCAAATAAAGTTCCTGTATCTGGGTGATATTCTTCTAAACTATTAGTGAGGTAAACCCTTGTCCGTTGGTCTTTTGTAGGTTCAAATCCAGTTTCCTTTAGTAATAAGTTCAATTGCAAATGAGCCATTGCATAACTTGCCATTAGCAATTCAAAACCATTTAAGCGAGGGAGCAAATTATTTTCAACATAATTGTTCCAAATTCCTTCTTGTCCTTTAAATTTTTTGTTTACGTGTTTGATTACTTCGGCTAAAAAAGTTCCTGTTCCTGTCGCTGGGTCAAGAATTTGCACTTTGTGTACTTCTTGTTCAACTTGTTTATAACCCGATTTAAAGTTTTTATCGGGCATTTGAGTGTTTACTTTAATTTTTGTTTTAGAAGTGTCCGCTAAACCTTGTGGCAAATCAAATTCTGTTTTTAAAATATCATCAACAGCACGAACTATAAAATTAACAACAGGAGCAGGAGTGTACCAAACACCCCTTGCTTTTCTTAGTTTTGGGTCATATTCTGCCAAGAAAGTTTCGTAAAAATGGATGATTGGGTCTTCCATTTTTGTGGTCTTTCCGTAATTTTTTAGAATTTCTTCAACATTACAGGCTAAGAATATTTCTGCCAAATTATCTACAATCCATTTAATTCGGTCGTCAATATCAGGTCCAGCGATGTAACCAAATAGCTTTCTTAAAAACGGATTTGATTTAGGAATCAATTCAGCAGCTTCTTGTCTGCTAAAAGTATCTAAAGTAGGGTCGTGTAAACGAGCGGCAAACATTCCGTAAGCAATTGTTTGAGCATAAACGTCTGCAAATCCTTTAGGGGTAATATCGTGAATCAGAATACTTTTAAAAGCAGTCATTTGTTCTTTAAGCGTACTGTCTTCATTATGCGTTTCATCACTTGTCAAAGCCTTTTCAATAACATCAGAAAGGAGGCGGGCTTTGCCTGCCATCATTTCTGCTAATTTTTTTGAGCTTTTTATGTTTTGTCCAATGTGTGTACAAAAGTCTTTGATAAGATTTTGAAATGTTGCGAAATTTTGAGGAAGTGCAACAATTCCTTTTTCTGTTATTTCTGCAATGGCAATTTTGGTAATAAATTCTCCATCATTGTATAAATGAAAATCAATGTAATCCGTAAAAATCAGATTATCTAATGATGCTTTGTAGCGGTCAAATTGATCTTTATTTACGGATTTCTTTTTTCCTTCAAGGTCTTTGTCTCCAATATCCTTAGCTTCTATAAATCCAATGGGAATTTCTTTTTTAGTAAGAATATAGTCAGGTGCTCCGCAGGATTGTCTTTTAGGCTCATTAGTAGCTCTAATTCCTGGCACTATAGATTCAATAAGTTGTTGTAAATCGCCTCTAAAAGTGTGTTCAGTCGCGTTGCCTAATTTGTAGCGTTGATTTATATTGTCTATGTAACTTGATAGATTCATAATTTGGGAAACTAATTCAACTAAAATAAGGTTTTAATTGTAAACTAAAGATTTAAATAAGAGTTACCATCAATTAAGGCGTTTTGTTTATTGATTATTAACTCGATGCGAAAAAAGGTTATAAATTTTAATCCATCAGAAATCCAGATATACCTGGTTTAATGTCATTTTTCAACATTACTCGTTAAAAACTTTTTTTAGCCATTTGCACAACTGAATGTACCTTTAAAGAAATAAAAAAAGCCAACATTTCTGCTGGCTGAAAATGTGGATACATTTCTATTTGGAAATCTAAATTTACTTCACTTTTTTCAAAACAGCAAATATGGTTGGTTAATGTTTAACCAAAATATTTCCTTTTATGAAAACGTAGCATTACACCCATTTAATTAAGTAAAGCATAGTAGCTTATTAAACTCAATTGCACTTAAGTGCTAAAACTTGAGGTGACTTCCTACACCCTAAAATCAACCTCCCTATGTTCGATTGGAAGCTTTGGAAGTTTTGGTAACACTACCAAAATGGAGAAAATAAAATACTAAATAATGAATATAATTAATTTTTCAAGCTCATTAAAAGTGCTTGGAGTAAAAACTAAAATAACAAATGTGTTTGACTCTATTAAAGGTGGTGAATACGCTAATGATATTTCTATATATAGAGATATGCTAAAGAATGATAAAGAAATGGCTAACCACTACAAAAAACAGTTGGCTTGCTTTACTGTATCAGGATCTTTTAATGACAAGCGTATTGTCCCTAATCTTGAAAATTATAATTCGATAATCCATTTAGATTATGATTTAAAGGATGAGGATAAAGCAAAAGGGGTAGTGGATTTAGCTAATAAAATTCCCTACACTTACTGCTCTTTTATTAGTCCTTCTTTTGGAGTTAAAATATTTGTTAGGACCGATAGCAATGAGTCCAACCACAATAATTGCTTTAATCAGTTAAGTGATTTTTATGATGGAATATTGCAAGTTGTTTCTGACAGACAAGTTAAAGATATTACCAGATTATGCTTTGTATCTGACGACCCTAATTTATTTTTGAATCAAAATTCAGCTAAGTTTATTGTTGAATCGAAATGTGAATCAGATTTAGAAAATTTATGGGATTTTACATCCAACAGAGTTATCTACGAGGAAGGTAGCAGAAATCGTTTCATTCACCTTTTTTCTTGTAATGCTAATAGATGGAGTCTTACAGAAACAGATACTTATACCTATTTGGTTAATAGATGTGATGACCTTGCAGAAAATGAAATCCTTTCAACAGTTAATTCAGCTTTTAAGGCTACAGTTTCTGAATCTGGAAAATTTGGAAGGGTTACCAAAAGTTCCAAAGATTCCAAAACATATACTTCAGATAACTCTGGAGATTATAACTTAGTGAATTATGATTTTGAGTCTGAAGACTCACCTATTATTTCAGAGGAATATTATTCAAAACTACCTGAAGTTTTAAGGGAAGCTTGTAATCAATTTTCTGGTAGAGAAAAAGATGTTTTCCTTACCGGTTTAATAACAACGCTTAGTTCAACAATGCACAACGTTACTGGTGTATACGATGGGGGAGTTGTTTATCCAAATCTATTTTCATTTGTTACTGCTCCCGCTGCAAGTGGTAAAGGCTCAATAAAGTATTCAAAAGAAATACTTAAGTGCTATCACGAAGCTATTAGAGGCTCAAGTGAATTTGATGATCAGGTATTCTTTATCCCTGCTAATAATTCAGCGTCAAAGATTTATGAGATGTTAGAAGCTAACGGTGGTATTGGTTTAATTTTTGAAACTGAAGCAGATACTCTTTCAAACTCTATGAAACAGGAGTGGGGGTCATTTTCAGATGTATTAAGAAAGGCTTTTCATAATGAATATATTTCTCAAGCCAGAAGGAATAACAACGAATACTTTGAAGTTAATGAGCCCAAGTTTTCAATATGCCTTACAGGAACTAATGAGCAAGTGGGTAGGCTAATAACCTCAACGGAGGACGGCCTGTTTAGTAGGTTCCTTTTTTATTCTTTTGCGACTGAGTTTAAGTGGAAAAACACTTTAATGGATATTGAACCAACTAAGCAGATTTACTTTGATAAACTTAATGCTAAAATATGCGACCTATTAAGTCAAAGCAAGCAAAGGAGGTTTAGGCTAAAAGAGAGTCAAATAGATGCTTTTAACACTTGTTTTGAAGATTTGAGTATATCTATAGGTAAATCATATCCTGAAGCTTTAGACCAGCTTAAAAGAGCCGGTTTAAAGGTTTATAAGTTAGCTATGACTCTATCTGGATTTAGATATTCAAAAGAGGACTTTGTATGTAATGACGATGACTTCAATTTTGCTTTAAACGTTGTGACTAAGGTTTACTTGCCACACCAGATAAATGTTATGAGAAGACTATACGGCAAGACTAAAAACCTGTCAGGAGTAGAATATTTGTTAGACACGCTTCCTATTAATTTTAATAGAGGCAACATAAGCGAAATATATTCGTCAACTACAAATCCGCCAAGTGATAAAACTATTAGTAATTATATTAACCTTCTTATAAAGCAAGGAAAGATTATTAGAGTATCACAGGGTAAATACAAAAAGAGGCTTTAAGCCTCTTTTTTTTTGAAATGGGTTGAAATTATCTGAATTCGCAAATCAGCTTAGAAAAAATTTGATTTACGTCTAAAATAATATTAGACACTAATACACGTCAAATTTGAGTAAAATAGACACTTTTTATGGACAGAAAACTGACAGAAAAGAGTGTTTTGAAGCCTAAATTTATTAAATTAGAGGTAATATTAATCGTTAGTTTTTATTGATTAATTCTGAAGCTATTTTTCAGTAACCCCAATAAAAAAAGGCCCTCAGATAACTGAAAGCCTTTTGTAAAGTAGTAGCGGGAACAGGACTCGAACCTGTGACCTTCGGGTTATGAGCCCGACGAGCTACCTACTGCTCTATCCCGCGATGTGGATGGCAAAGATACAACTCTTTTTGTTTCTTTTCCAAGAGAAAAAGTAGATATTTTTGCGCATCTATATTTTTAAATACCCCTATGGGTAACCTATTAAGCGTCAGACTCTACCCAAGCATTGGGGTGCTTTTGCTTAAATTTCTTCAATCTTTTTTTGTGCCCACGTCCTAGAGATTTAACTAAAGACCAGCACATAATAAATAGCACTATTAAGAATAAGATTCCTGTGGAGATAGAAGCGGCTTGCATGGTTTTTAAACCACCTCCTACAAGAAGTGCAATGGCTACGGCACCTTCCATAAAGGCCCATAGAATTCGTTGTCCTACAGGCGCGTTTAGTTTTCCGCCGGAAGTAATGCTGTCTATTACAAGAGAACCACTGTCTGATGAGGTTACAAAGAATACAGAGACCATAAAGATCCCTATAAAACTAGTGACAGCAGTCAATGGAAATTGTTTTAGAAATACAAATAATGAGGTAGAAGAGTCTGCCATAATTGGACCGGATAATAATCCAGGTTGCTCTATTTCAAGGAGTAGGGCGGCACCACCAAAGGTAGACATCCATATAAAAGTAATGAGTGTAGGAACAAACAATACCCCTAACACAAATTCTCTGACCGTTCTTCCCCGAGATACTCTAGCAATGAACATACCCACAAAAGGAGACCAGGCTATCCACCAGGCCCAATAAAATATAGTCCAATCCCCTTGCCATGTATTGTCCGTGAAGGAAGAAGACCAACTACCTAGTTCTATAAAGCGTTGGAAATACATCCCAGTGCTCTCTACAAAAATGTTTAATATCCCTACTGGATCTGTCAATAAAAAAACAAACACTAAAAATATAACAGCGACAATTAGATTTAGCCTACTGAGTAATTTCACCCCTTTTTTTAGCCCTGTGACCACAGAGATGGTCGCAATAAGTGTAATGACTATAATAATAGTAATTTGAGAAGACATGCCCGGGTCTGTACCAAAAAGGAAATTTCCGCCAGACGCAATTTGTCTTGCCCCAAATCCCAAAGAAGTGGCTAGTCCAAATAAGGTTGCCACCACCGCAATAATGTCTATAATATCCCCCCGCCAACCAAAAATCTTTCTACCCAATACTGGGAAAAAGATAGAGCGAAGCGAAAAGGGTAAGTTTTTATTAAATGAAAAATAAGCCAAGGATAATCCAACTAGGCAATAAATGGCCCAGGCGTGCAAGCCCCAATGCAGGTAGGTAAAGTTAAGCGCTTGTATGGCCTGGTCTTTAAGCTGAGGGGTGTCTAATGGCGGATTTATAAAATGCGTGATGGGTTCGGAGACCGCAAAATACAAAAGACCAATACCCATTCCTGCAGAAAATAACATGGAAAACCAGGAAAACATAGTGAATTCTGGAACGGCGCCTTTACCTCCTAGGCGTTTTTTCCCAAATTTCCCAAAGGCAGCCCAAAGACAGACAACAATAAAGATGTTTACCCCTAGGATAAATAGCCAACCTCCATAAGTAGTTACGGTGTGGGTGACTTCTGTAAAGAAATTCTTTACAGGATCCCCTCCTAATATGGCTACTAAAACAAAACTTAAAATAAGTATTAAAGCGGGGTAAAAAACCCTTGGGTAAACATCAAAATATTTTTTCATAGTCCATTGTAAAGTCCACGTCTATTTTATAGACGACCCTATTGTAAAATCCACATTTTACCATTAATCGTATTTCCGCCTGCATATCTAGAAGAGGCTTCTTGGTAATTAGCGTTGTTTAAACTCTGCTCTTGACCAGGGTATAAAAAACGGTTAGGAAGTTCGTAATTGTTGAGGTTGGTGCCAATGGGTGCGCTGACAAATGACAATCCATCCCATCCGTTCACTTCGTTGTACCACCTTCTGAGCTCAAAATAAGGTTCTAATCCCGAAAAATAAAGCGAAAGCCACTTTTGTTTCCAAATATCTTCTGTTTCAACGAACGCCGCTCCTGAATTTTCGTAGTAATCTTCAAAAGAATTCCATCCAAAAGGGGTATAATTAACTTGGTAATAGTCGTGAGACGCTTTAATTCCTTTCTTGTATTCTGTGGCTATATCTCCAGAAACCCATCCTTTGGCAATTCCTTCTGCTACTAGAAAACACACCTCTGCGTAAGTCATTAAGAGACCCTCTGCGTATTGAATGCCCATCTGGTCTGCAGTCACTTGTCCCGGATAGTTAAAGTATGCCAAACCAAGTCTAGATCCTGTCTGACCACCCACCCCATTTTCTACTCCTGTAAATACAGGGGCATTGAAATCTTGGTTGTCTGGTCTAGCGTATCTTGAAATTCTCGGGTCTTTTAAACCTTCCAATACTGTTACAGCAGCTTTAGAAATAGCTACCGCGTCAAAATCTCCTTGTTTTAAGGGGATGGTTGGGAATTGGTTTGGAAAAGAGCTTAAAAAAGTAACCGCAGCTTGGTTCTCGTTACTATTTATGATGTTTCCGCTGTTTACAATACTAGCAAAAGCCGCAGACACATCTTGTTTGTTGCTTTGGTACATGAGTAATCTTAGTTGTAAACTATTGGCGAATTGCACCCATTTTTGGGTATCGCCCTCGAAGAGCAAATCTCCTTGTACGTTACCACCGTTAGACAACATGCCAACAGCTTGTTGGAGGCTGTTTAATAAGTCTGCATAAATGGCTTCTTGACTGTCATAAGCAGGTGTGAAATTGGCTTCTAAGCCTTTCATGGCCTCTGAATAAGGAATATCGCCGTAGGCATTTGTGAGTACAGAATAAATCCATGATTTGTAAATTACTGCCGCAGCTTGTGTTGCCGTATCTCCCGTTTCAACAGAAATGTCAATAACTTGTTGTACATCTGTTAAACTTTCGTAGAACCCTTCCCATACTGTTGGGAAAGCATTCCAGCCGTAAAAATCTACTTCTGCTCTAATGGTTTTGGCAGACAATTGGGCAATATTGTTCCCTAATAAAAAGGATTCATTGGACTGTGTTTGTGCACTATTTCTTATGGCAGAAGAAAACAAAACTCCACTAGAAACTGCGGTAGGCTCATTGGGATTTGTGTTTAGGTCTTCAAAGTCGTTACATCCCTGAAAAACAAGGGATAACAATAATAATGGTTTGTATATTTTCTTTATCAACATCTTCTTAAAATTTTAAATTTACGTTTACACCAATACTTCTTTGGCTTGGAATTGAGGTACTCTCAAACCCATTGACAAAGACACCATTTCTGATAGAGAAGGTCTCTGGATCAATAGAAGGTACTTTTGAAAAGAGCAATAAGTTCCTTCCAATAATAGAAATTCTAGCCTGCTTTAAACCAAGGCTTTTGAATACTTTTTCAGGCACGTCATAAGAAATACTCAGTTCACGTAATTTAAAGTAGGTTGCGTCATAGGTAGCCGCCTCAATATTATCTCGGTTGAATCCATTTCCGTAGTAGTTGTAGAAATACCCCGTATACCCAGCACCACCAGCTGGAACAGCTACTGTATTAGGTACAAGGTTACCACTCGCGTCGTACATAACACCAGGACCAACAACACTGCCTTCTTGTTCTAAGGTGTATACCGGATTTCCGGAGTTGTCATAATCTACGCTATATGTGGTTCTACCCTCTAAGGTAGAAAGGGCTAAGTTAGGGTCGTCGTCATTGACGATAGTTCCAGCAGTAGCGTATAAAGCATGAGATCTAGAGTAAATTTGACCACCCACTTGACCGTCAAATAAAATACCCAAGCTCAAATTTTTATATTGAAAGTTGTTGTAAACCCCCAGTCTAAAATCTGGCTGGTAGGAACCAGCCGATACCTTTTCCGTGGTATGTAAAGGCAATCCGTTTTCATGAATAATCTGTCCATCTGGACCTCTCTGAAATCCAAGACCGTATAATTGGCCTAATAATTGGCCTTCTTCTGCTACATATTCTAAGTCAGAACCGCCCTCATCTCCAGGGAAAACATCTGCTATAATTGAATACCTTCCTCCTTGAATGACTTCTGGTAAGGTTTCTACTATGGCCCTGTTTTTACTAAAGTTAATTTGGGAGCTCCAATTAAAGTCTTCACTTCTAATGGCTTCAATTCCAAGTGCAATTTCAATACCAGCATTGCTAATTTCCCCTCCATTGGTCAGGGTGTAATCGTATCCGCTTGTTTTGGCAACAGGCAATTGAATGATCTGATCGTAACTATTCATTTTATAGACCGCCATGTCTAAGTTTATTAAACCGTCAAACATTCTAAGATCTAGCCCAATTTCTTTGGCTTTTGTAGATTCGTTTTTTAAATCTGGATCGGATATACTGCTATTTGTGGTGAAAACCGGTTGGTTTCCAAAAGGGGCTTGTGGTGTATAGCTGTTTCCAAAAGAATAAGCTGGCGCACCATTACCCACTTCTGCGTAAGAAGCCCTTAATTTTAAAAACTGAATACTTTCTGGCATATTAAATATATCAGAAACCAATACAGAAGTAGAGGCAGAGGGGTAACCATAACTAAATGAAGAGTTGGCTTTCCCAGTGAGTGGGTTAACTAGAGTACTAGCCCAGTCGTTTCTGTAGGTAAGATCTAGATATACCTTGTTGTCGTAATCCAGACTCAACAAACCAAAAACAGAATTTAGCTTGGCGTTGGTTTTTTGAGATTCCACAAGTACACCAGATCTGGCATTAGATAAGGTATACACAGATGGATCTGTACCAAAGTTTTGTAGCTCTGGGTTGTTGGCCACAGAAAAATTTGCTTGTTGTGACATGAGGTTTCCACCTACTTTTAAATCTACATCTATCAGATTAGATTCGTTGGGTGTGGGATTTAAAGACAACAGCCATTCTGCGTTGCTCTCTCTAAAACTAATCTCATCTTCCCTATAACTTCCATTGAGCACTCCTTTTGTAGAAGGGGCCCTTTTGTATTGTCTTTGCTCGTCTACATAATCTACTCCATAACGGAAACGCAAGTTAGCGTAGTCGTTAATTTGATAGTCCAGGTTAATGTTAGAAATGTTTCTATTGCTTTGAAAAGCATTGGTATTTTCATAGGCAATAAACCAAGGATTATTGACCCAGAGGTTTTCTGCATAACGCTGTTCTACCCCTTCTTGTCCTGGCTGCCAGTAATCTCTTAGGTCATTAATAGCTACTTGTCTCGGCAGCCATAGCCATCCGTACATTACAGAGGAAGATTCATCGTAACCAGAATTTGGTATGTTGTCTGAGGTAGACCTCACAAACATATTGTTAAAGCCAATATTTAATTTGTTGTCAAACAAAGACCTATTAATACTGGTTTGAAAAGTATTTCTTTCTAAACCTGTATTAGGAATCAGGCCGTCATTCCCTAAATGGGTATAAGAAAACCTACTGTTAGCGTCCTGTGAACTGGTGTTTACAGCAACATTGGTAATATGGGTAAGCGCCGTTTCGTAAAAGTCTCTAATGTTGTTTGGCGCTGGTGTAAATGGCACCGCTTCTCCGTCAGAATTAAACTGTTTAATGAGTTGTCCATTCATTCTAGGCCCCCAGTTTTCACCATAGGCGTCGTAGTTTTCATTGGCGCCTATATAGGTAGACCCGTTGAGGTAAGAATATTTACCCCCTCCACCAGCACCGTATTCGTTCTGGTAGTTAGGTAACTTTAATGGGCTAGAAAATAATACAGAGCTATTGAGTTCAACGCTGAATGGATCTCCATTGTTCTTTCCGGTTTTTGTCTGGATAAGGATTACTCCAGAGGCTGCTCTAGACCCGTATAGGGCAGAGGCTGCAGGTCCTTTAAGAATAGAAATATTTTCAATGTCGTCTGAGTTCACTACTTGCGCAGCGTTTCCAAAGTCAATACTAGTAGAGCCGTTTAGACCGTCGTCAAAAGTATAGAGGTCATTGGTAATAGGCATGCCGTTCACAATAAATAATGGTTGGTTGTTTCCCATTAAAGAAGAAGCACCCCTTATGGTAATATTAGAAGAGGCAGACGGACCAGCTGAAGATCCCGTAATGCTCACTCCAGCTACTTTTCCAGCCAAGGCATTCACTACATTGGTGGCTTTTACTTGGCTAATTTCGCTAGCGGTAATTCCTTGTACTGAATACCCCAAAGCTTTTTCTTCTCTCTTTATGCCAAGCGCTGTAAGTACTACTTCATCTAAGGCATTAGATGCCTCTAGCGTAATTTGAAGCACCGCTCCAGGGACTGCTTTTATATAAGTTGCTTTAAACCCAACATAAGTGATTTTTAAAGAAACTGCCTCAGTAGTTTCTATTGAAAATTTACCGTCAAAATCTGTCGTTGTTCCACGGTTTGTGCCTTGGATCAATACCGTTGCACCAATCATTGGAATTCCGTCTTTGTCGCTTACTACTCCGCTGATTATGTCTTGTGAATATCCGGAAATACTCATAAAAATAGTTAGCATTAAAAGCAGTAGATGTTTGTTTTTGTTGTTCATGAAAATTAAATTTTGCACAAAAGTACTCATTTTAGTTTCCATAGAAAACATTATAGCACTATATTGTTTTCTGTAGAAACTATATAGTCTTGTGAGCCCCTGCTAAGACTGGCCTTAGGGGCTTTAATAAAATTTTAAGAAATACGGCTTAATAGGGGATTAATACTCTGAAATATCTGCAGGACCAGTGATAATAGGTGCAGCATCTAAATCTTCAATATTGAGAAAGTTAATAATGGTCTCAAAAGAGCCCAGGATATTTTGATATTCGGCGTCAGAAGTGGCTTCTAGATTTTTAGAAATTCTTTCGTGTAGGGAAACATTGGTCGTTTTCACTAGGGCAGATCCTTTAGAAGTAAGTATTATGGGCGTACTTCTTTTGTCTTTTGGGTCTGGTAGTCTCGCAATGTAGCCTTTAGACTCTAATCGAGAAATAATTCCCGTAACCGTACTGGCGTTTAAAGAAAGCACCTCCCTCAGATTTCTCATGGTACTTCTGTATTCAGGAGATTCGTTTAAGTACTTAAGGGTTAGCAATTGGGGAATACTAATACCAAAATTCTTTTCTATACGCTTAGATTCTAAGTTTACGGCGCGTACAATTTTGCGTACACTAGACATGATCTCGGAGTATTTTTTAGAATTCAAGCGCGAAATGTTTTTTTTGAGTAAAGTACAAAGGTATAAAATAATACCTCTTTTTTTCTAAAACAACCTATTAGTCTTAAATTAAAACCCTTATTCTATAATGATTTTAAAGCCCCAAGGCGCTAATTCAATTGGGGCATTTTCACGGTATAAGGTTTCCCCTTGCAGGTAATCTGTATACAGTTTTCCATAGCCCACTTGTACTTGTTGTGTCTCGTTGGAGAAATTGCCTATAAAACACATTTCCCTCCCCGCTTTTCCTCGTTTAAAAGCAAAAATATTCGAATTTTCCGTTTTCAATCTCTTGTAGGCAGCAGCAGATTTTCCGCCGTTTAAGGCGGGGTGCGATTTTTTAAGCGCACCGAGCTTCTTAAGAAGCTCAAAATAGGCGCCCTTGGTTTTGGGAAAAGAATCTTTTTCAAAAAATTTTAAACGGTGGTCCAAGTCGTATTCTTGGCCACTGTAAATTAGCGGCATACCTGGTAGGGTATATATTAGGGCCGTAAATATTTCTTTTTGCGCTGGCATACGCTCTGCTAAAGTACCCGCCCAAGAGTTTTCATCATGGTTGGTAATAAAGTTCATGTTAATGTCGTCTGCCGCCAAGACGGTGTCCATTTTACTTAAATATGCGTCTAATTCTGTCAGGTTTTTGTGGCCCTTAGAAATGTCGTTCAACAAATGGTGAAATTCCCAGGCGTAATGCATATCAAAAGCTTTTTCCATGAGATTGGGCTGTTCTGCCTCTGCTAACATAAATACTGGTTTTATCTCCTGGAGACTTGCGGTGGCTTTTTCAAAAAAGGCTACAGGTACTTGGTGTGCCACATCCATTCTGTAGCCATCAATATCTGCGGTTTTAACCCAATACCTAAGGGCGTCTATCATGGCTGTTCTCATTGCTGGATTGCTGTAGTTCAGATCTGCCGTGTCCGTCCAACCCCAAGATGCTCCCGTTTCTGGGTTGGAAGGGTCAATGATTTCTCCTGCTTCATTTTGGGTGTAGTAATCTGGGTGCTCATAAATCCATGGGTGGTCCCAGCCTGTATGATTGGGCACCCAGTCTAAAATAACATAAATGTCATTTTTATGGGCTGTTGCTACCAGATCTTTAAAATCTTCTAAACTTCCAAATTCTGGATTAATGGCTTTGTAGTCGGACACAGCATAGTAACTTCCTAAATATTTTTCTCTCTCAGCGGGGTCTTCAATGTCAGAAGTGAATAAATCTCCTTTGGCTTTGCGTTTTACTTTGGAGATGGGATTTATGGGCATGACCCAAATAATTTTGACCCCTAATTCCTTTAGAAGGGGAATGTCTTTTGTGAATGCATTGAAAGTGCCCTCAGGAGAGTACTGTCTTATATTGGCCTCATAAATTACAGCATTTTCTGCCATATCAGTACCAACGGCTGCTATGCTAGTGCTTATTTTTGGATTGGTTGGAGTTTCTTTACAGGCATATAAAAACACGAAAGAAAAGAGTGCTAAAAGAATTAATTTTTTCATCATGGAGGCTTTTGATCATTTCAAATATAGGATTCTTATGGGAGTTCTACCCACTTTTCCTATCTTGCCCTTAACTAAAACTTTTAGATGGAATTGGTGAATGATTTTTTAAGCAGTGTATTGCCTTATACGGAATGGGTCATGCTTTTTTTAGTTGTGGGTGGTGGACTGTTTTTAGCGGTTTACTCCAAGTTGCTGCCATTTAGGTATTTTAAGCATGCGCTAGATATTACCCGAGGGAAGTACGACCATAAGGATGATCCGGGAGAGGTGTCTCATTTGCAGGCATTGTCGTCGGCCGTGGCGGCCACAGTAGGTATGGGAAATATAGCGGGTGTGGCTATTGCCATTTACTTGGGCGGTCCTGGTGTGGTATTCTGGATTTGGATTACAGCATTGATTGGTATGGGGATTAAGTTTTACTCTTGTAGCCTTGCGGTCATGTTTAGGGGAACAGATTCTTTAGGCACTTTACAAGGTGGCCCCATGTATTATATGATCCAAGGCATGGGAAAAAAGGCCAAACCTATGGCTATTTTCTTTTCTATTGCGGGGCTTTTTGGCGTCCTTCCTGCTTTTACCGCCAACCAATTTACCCAAACCTTGATTGACGTTGTTAGGCCACAGGTCAATATTTATGAGATGTCTGTTTTTCATTGGAAGGTGCTTATAGGTATAATACTTACTATTGCCACTTCTTTTGTGGTATTTGGAGGGCTTAAAAAAATTGCTAAAGTAGCTACAGCCATTGTGCCGTTTATGGTGGTGGTTTATTTATTAGCGGTGGTTTTTATTATGTTTCAGAATGCGGGTGAAATCTTCCCTGCCTTTAAACTCATTTTTTCAGAGGCTTTTAATATGGAAACAGCCGTAAAAGGTGGTTTTTGGGGCCTCGTTATAATTGGTATTCGAAGGGCTGTTTTTTCTAATGAGGCTGGAGTAGGAACAGCACCTATGTTTCATGGACAGTCTAAAACCAATGAACCCATTCAGGAGGGCTTGGTGGCCATGTTAGGTCCTTTTATAGATACCATTATTGTATGCACCCTTACCGCCCTTGTCATTATTGTTAGTGGCGCATACTTGTCAGAGGAGACCAATGGAATTTTAATGACCCTTTTGGCCTTTAAGACCTCTTTGTATGGTTACGGAGATGTATTGCTTATGTTGGTGGTCAGTGCTTTTGCCCTTTCTACCTTATTTACCTACTCTTATTACGGAACAAAGTGCCTTTCTTTTTTGACCAACGCTAAAATAGGGCCATACTATAACTACATTTACGTGCTTAGTATTACCTTTGCAGCGGTAGCGTCTTTAGATCTTGTGATTAATTTAATAGATCTCTCCTTTGCACTCATGTGTATTCCAAACATGATTGCGGTCCTTTATCTGGCCCCTAAGGTAAATGCTGCCACAAAAAAATATTTAGCCAAGCACAACAATGAGTGAACATAAAGCAGGTTTTGTAAACATTATAGGGAATCCTAACGTAGGTAAATCTACCCTCATGAATGCCTTTGTAGGGGAGAAGTTGTCTATTATTACTTCTAAAGCCCAAACTACAAGACACAGGATCTTGGGGATTGTCAATGGAGAAGATTTTCAAATGATCCTCTCAGACACCCCTGGAATTATAAAGCCAGCCTATGAGTTACAAGCTTCAATGATGGACTTTGTAAAATCTGCCTTTGAAGACGCAGACATTCTGGTGTATATGGTTGAACTGGGAGAGAAGACCCTAAAAGATGAGCTGTTCTTTAAGAAGCTCCAAGGATCAAAAATCCCCGTTTTATTGTTGCTCAACAAGATGGATATTTCTGAACAATCTATTTTAGAGGAGCAAATTGCCTACTGGCAAGAACAATTGCCCAATGCAGAAATTCATCCTATCTCTGCACTTCACAACTTTAATGTGAAAGAAGTGTTTTTGAGATTGGTAGAGCTAATGCCTGCAGCACCCCCTTATTATCCCAAAGACCAATTGACCGATAAGCCCGAACGTTTCTTTGTCAATGAGACCATCAGGGAGAAAATATTACAACACTACAAGAAAGAAATTCCTTATGCCGTAGAGATAGAAACAGAAGAGTTTTTAGAAGACGACGACATTATTAGAATGCGTGCCGTGATTATGGTGGAACGCGATTCTCAAAAAGGTATTATTATTGGACACAAAGGCGCAGCGTTAAAACGGGTGGGAATGGAAGCTAGAAAAGACTTGGAGAAGTTTTTTGACAAGCAGGTACACATTGAACTATACGTTAAGGTAAACAAGAATTGGCGGAGTAATTCCCATCAATTGCGTCGTTTTGGTTACCACCAAAAATAGGCCCTAAACCCCTCTACAAGAAATAATTATCTCACACTTGCCTAATCGCAATGGGTATTCCTTAAAAATTAAGTAGTACTTTTGCAACAAATTTAAGAATATGAGTGCTATTGTAGCCATTGTTGGAAGACCAAATGTAGGAAAGTCTACCTTTTTTAACCGTTTAATTCAAAGGCGTGAAGCCATTGTAGACGCGGTGAGTGGGGTGACTAGAGACCGTCACTACGGTAAAAGTGATTGGAATGGAAGGGAGTTTTCTGTTATAGACACTGGTGGTTACGTGCTTGGAAGCGACGACGTTTTTGAAAAAGAAATTGACAAGCAGGTTGAATTGGCCATAGACGAAGCAGACGCCATAATTTTCATGGTAGACGTAGAGACAGGCATTACAGGGATGGATGAAGACGTGGCTAAATTATTAAGGCGTGTAAAAAAACCTGTTTTATTGGCTGTTAATAAAGTAGACAATGCCAGAAGAATAGAAGAATCTGTAGAGTTTTACAACCTAGGTTTGGGAGATTTTTTCACTATCGCTAGTATTAGCGGGAGCGGAACAGGAGAGTTGCTAGACGCGCTTGTATTGGCTTTACCTGAAGAAGTGGAGCAAAAAGAGGAAGAGGTCCTTCCAAGATTTGCCGTTGTGGGACGTCCAAATGCAGGTAAATCTTCTTTTATCAATGCCCTAATTGGAGAAGACCGTTATATTGTTACAGATATAGCTGGAACCACAAGGGATAGTATAGATACCCGTTACAATCGCTTTGGTTTTGAATTTAACCTAGTAGACACCGCAGGTATTAGAAGGAAAGCCAAAGTAAGAGAAGACCTTGAATTTTATTCAGTCATGCGCTCCGTTCGTGCTATAGAGCACTCAGATGTTTGTATTTTAATTTTAGATGCAACCCGTGGATTTGACGGACAGGTAGAAAATATTTTCTGGTTGGCGCAAAGGAACAATAAAGGGATTGTCATTTTAGTGAATAAGTGGGACTTGGTAGAAGACAAGGAAACCAATACCGTTAAGGCTTACACCCAAAGAATACAGGAAGCCATATCTCCTTTTGTAGACGTGCCTATTATTTTCATGTCTGTAGTCACCAAGCAACGTATTTTTAAAGCCATTGAAACAGCCGTGGAGGTTTATGAAAATAGGTCTCGAAAAATCCCAACGAGAAAATTCAATGAGTTTATGTTGCCCCTCATTGAGCACTACCCCCCACCAGCTTATAAAGGGAAGTATGTGAAGATTAAATTCTGTACACAATTACCCACTCCTTACCCTCAATTTGCTTTTTTCTGTAATTTGCCACAATACGTTAGAGAACCTTATAAGCGTTATTTAGAAAATAAAATTAGAGAGCATTACTCTTTTTCAGGGGTACCAATCTCTATTTTTATGAGAAAAAAATAAGAAAGGTTTTTGATCACTTCTTTAACCATCACTTCAGTGAGATAGCCTTGAATATTTTTACTTGGCGCAGACGCTGTACTCTTAAATTTATGTTAATGTAAGTTCCTTCATTACAATTGGAGCTATTTTTGCAATCCTCTTAAGGTTTTCACAATATCATTACTATGCGTTTAAGATTTTTTGCACTACTAGTGCTTTTTTGTAGTTTTTTTTCCGTTAAAGCCCAAGAATTTGTCCTCAAAGGAAAGTTATTAGACGCTCAAATTAAAAGTCCTCTAGATGCTGCCACGGTTTACGTGGAGACTATAGCAGACTCTACCCTAGTGGCATATAGTATTACGGATACAGACGGAAGTTTTATAATAGAGGGCAAAACCAACCAAACCAAACTTATTTTTTACGCTACTTTCAATGGATATAAAAGTCTTAAGAAAGAAATTAGCATTGTCCCTCAGCTTCAGATGGGTACCTTGTATTTAGAAGAACAAGTAGAACAATTAGGGGAAGTGTTGGTGTCAGCAGAACGCGCTCCAATTGCAGTAAAGAAAGACACCCTAGAGTTCAATGCCAGTTCTTTTAAAACTAGACCAGACGCCAATGTAGAAGATGTGCTAAGAAAACTACCAGGGGTAGCTATAGATGCCAATGGCACCATTACGGTAAACGGCCAAGAGGTAGATCAGGTGCTGGTTAACGGTCAGGTATTTTTTAGTAAAGATCCCAAAGTAGCCACCAAGAGTCTGCCCAAAGATATTATCAGTAAAATTCAGATTACCAATACCAAAACAAAAACAGAAGAACGCACTGGAGACGACGCCCAAAGCGAGAATAAAACCATAAACCTCACCATTAAAGAAGACAAAAACAAGGGCTATCTGACCAGAATGGCTGGAGGGTATGGAACAGATGAGCGCTACCAATTAAACGGTTTACTCAATTATTTTAAAAACAAACAGCGCGTGAGTGTTTTAGCGAGCAGCAACAACATTAATAATGCAGGTTTTTCCTATGATGAGGTATTTGATATGCTCGGAGGCGGAGGCTCGAGCAGAAGAAATTTTGGTGGTGGTTTTAATGTAGGGGGAATTAATTTTGGCTTTGGTCAAGGGATTGCTACTTCCTCTACCGTAGGGGCCAGCTACGCCGATGCAAAAAAAGGAAAATACGAAGTAGAGGGGAATCATTTCTTTTCTTACTCAGATTCCTATAATGATGAAGCTTCCTTTAGAGAAAACATCCTTCCAGACAGCAGGTTTTTTACAGAGCGAACGTCTAGCTTTAAAGGGACCAACCAAAACAATAGGGGTTCTGCAGATTTGGAGTTTAATTTAACCAAGGATTTGGTGATCAGTTTTGAACCCAATGTGAATGTGGGTTTCACCACAGCCTCTAACGATCAGAATACGCTTTCTAAAAATAGTGAAGGGCTTTTAATTAACTCGAACAGGGTAAAAACCGCCAACAGAAGTGATTTGAGAAGTTTTTCTAATCAGTTCAGTCTTTTCCAAAAACTAGATACTATTGGTGGGTATATTTCATTGGATTTTGATATTTCTCAAAATAAAAATGAAAGCCGCACCAATTTAAATTCCCTCAGAGAGATCTATAATGAAGACCAGGTGACTCAAACACTTTTGGACCAAGAGAACAGTTCAGAGAATATAACCAATGCATATAATTTAGAACTAGAATACAGAAAAGCACTCACAAAAGATTTGTTTGTGCAAGCCGGAATGACTTACGATGTAAGCACAAGAGAGAACAAGCTATCTATCTTTGATTTGGACTTAGAAACTGGTTTGTACGACGGCTTTAACACAGTACAGAGCTCAGATTTTAGGTTTAAAACAGTGCAAAAAACACCTTCTATTGGTCTTAGGAACAATAGCGATAAATGGCGTTTAAGGCTGAACGCTAGTTATACAGACGCTACACTAAGTAATGAAGATTTTCTGCAAAATTCAGATTTTTCAAAAAATTACAAGAAGCTGCTGTTTAACCTTTATAGCCGTTATAGTTTGGGAAAAAACAAGAGCCTTAGTTTAAGGTATTCCAACAACTTAGACCTACCTAATCTAAATCAATTACAGCCAGTGCCTAATTTGAACAATCCACTGAATATTGTGGTGGGTAATCCAGATCTGGATCCAGCCCTAAACCACAGGATAGGATTTAATTACAATAACTACAATTGGCGGGAACGTTCTGGCGTTTTTGTATATGCAGGTGCTACTTTTACAGACAATAGGGTGAGTGCGGTAACCACAACAGATGAAAACTTTTTAAGGAATACTACTTTTACGAACGTCAACGGTAATTACAATGGTTATTTTGGGGTAGGTTATTCCAAGCAGATTAAAAAAGACAGTGTTTATTCCATGAATTTGAATATTAGGCCCAACGCGAATTTCTCTAAGAATGTAGGCTTCTCAAATGGGCAATTATTTAAAACGACCTCTTATAGTCTGAATCCTTCCGTGTCTACTTCAATTAATTTCAATGACAAGTTTCAAATTGAGCCGGGATATTCTTTAGGGTATTCTAGGAGTACTTATAATTTGGAGAACCTTCCAGAGGTATCTGTGTTGAACCACAATGCAACTTTAAAAACAACCACTTTTTGGCCAGAAAATATTATTTGGGGCAATGACATTACCTATAGTTACAATCCAAATGTAGGTCCAGGGTTTGATAAGAACGCCTATTTTTGGAACATGAGTATTGGGGTTCAGCTACTCGAAGACAAGGCTACTTTGAAAGTATTGGCTTATGATATTTTAAACCAAAACATCAATACGCGAAGGACTACTGCAGAAGATTTTATTGAAGATTTTCAAGGCACGGTATTGCAGCAGTATTTTATGCTGAGCTTTAGTTATAAATTAGACAAATTTGGCGGCCAGAAACCAGGGGGCAGAAGTATGCGCTACGGTGGTTAGAATATTACAGTTGTGACTTTATTTTCAGAAGTTCTTCTTTCACTAAAGACAATCGCTTCACGAGGTCTAAATTATCTAGCGTTTTATTTTTAGAGACTTTCAAATGGGCCTTAGCACCTACCAGGGTGTAGCCTTTTTCTTTGACCAAATGATAAATAAGCTGTAGGTTTTTAATGTCTTCAGGGGTAAATTTTCTGTTACCCTTGGCGTTTTTCTTAGGCTTGAGAATGTCAAAAGTAGTTTCCCAAAAGCGAATTAAAGAGGTGTTCACCTCAAACGCTTTGGCCACTTCACCTATGCTGTAATATCTTTTATCGGGCAGGTTGTGCATTAGTCTAAAGATTGGTTTTCTTGGTTGGCAAAACGCAGTAAGTTCTCGAATTCTGCAGGGCTTAAAGTGCCGGTATAGAAGTTAATCGGGTTTATTTTTTTCTTGTCTTTCCACACTTCGTAATGAAGGTGAGGGGCCTGCGAACGTCCAGTACTCCCCACATAGCCAATAATGTCTCCTCTTTTAACCTTTTCTCCCCTTCTCACATTGTACTGACTTAAATGCGCATAGATGGTCACATAACCAAAGCCATGGTCTATGCGAATGTGTTTCCCAAACCCAGTAGCTCTTTGATCTGCTCTGAGGATTCGTCCATTTCCAGTAGCGTAAATTGGGGTGCCTCTTGGGGCTGTAAAGTCCATTCCCCAGTGTTTTTTTCTCACTTTATTGAAAGGGTCAGAGCGCCATCCAAAGCCAGAAGCCATTCTGGTAAGGTCTTGGTTTGAGATTGGTTGTATGGAGGGAATAGCAGCAAGTAGCGCTTCTTTTTTAGAAGCAAGTGTACTTATTTCATCCAGAGATTTAGACTGAACCACCAATTGTTTTTGAAGTATATCTAGTTTTTTCGCGGTATTTACGATAAGATTTGAATGTGCATATCCCTCCAGAGTGGCATACCTGTTTAGTCCTCCGAATCCTGCTTTTCTTTGAGATTCAGGAATTGGATTTGCTTCAAAGTACACCCTATAAATTGTATTGTCTCTGTTTTCAACATCTGCCAAAACAGCTGTGGCTTCATCCATTTTTTTATTGAGTTGCTCAAATTGAAAGTTCAAATTTTTAAGCTCTCTAGACAGACTCAATTCTTTGGGAGTATTTACTATTGATGTATTGAGGAGAAACAGCAAACCAATCATTCCAAATAAAAAAGAGGCCAAAAGGAACAATACCGCCTTTTTAAAACGAGTGGTTTTCTTGTCCGTTATTTCACGGTAAGAAAGTGTATCTGCGTCGTAATAGTATTTTACTTTAGACATCTCTGGAATTTATGCTATTTTTGTGCCGTTGTTAACAGCATTAAAACAAATATAAACATTGTTTTTCTTTCGCTCATAGTTTTGCGTAAAGCTTAAGAAATCTTTGCATTTTTAACATTTTGTTCTCAGGTGTTTTTGACACCAATTAAATCATTAAGTGCCCATGAAATCTCAAGATATTAGAGCCCAGTTTTTAGCTTTCTTTAAAGATAAAAACCATCAAATAGTTCCTTCTTCTCCAATGGTTATTAAGGATGACCCAACCCTCATGTTTACCAATGCAGGGATGAACCCTTTTAAACCGTATTTTTTGGGCAATACCCTTCCTAAAAACCAGCGCGTAGCAGATACTCAAAAATGTTTGCGGGTGAGCGGAAAACACAATGACTTGGAAGAAGTAGGTAAGGATACTTACCACCATACCATGTTTGAGATGCTTGGTAATTGGAGTTTTGGTGTGGCAAAGAATAATGTAGATGGTTATTTTAAACAAGAAGCCATTCAATGGGCCTGGTCTTTATTGGTAGACGTTTTTAAAATAGATCCCAATAGTTTGTATGTGACAGTTTTTGAGGGCAGTAAAGACGCAGATCAATTAGAGATGGATGCAGAGGCATTGTCTTTATGGAAAGCGATTGTACCCGAATCACAAATTTTATTTGGGAATAAGAAAGATAATTTTTGGGAAATGGGCGACCAAGGTCCCTGTGGTCCTTGTTCTGAAATCCATGTAGATATTCGTACGCCAGAGGAGAAAGCCTCCGTTTCAGGAGCTAGTTTGGTCAATATGGACCACCCACAGGTTGTAGAGATTTGGAATTTGGTTTTTATGCAGTTCAATAGAAAAGCCAATGGTATTTTGGAGCCACTGCCTGCAAAGCACGTAGACACCGGTATGGGATTTGAAAGGCTTTGTATGGTTTTACAAGGGGTTCAGTCCAATTATGACACAGATGTATTTACGCCTATTATCAAAGAAATAGAGGTGATTAGCGGCCATTCTTACGGAAAAGATACCCCAACAGATATTGCCATTAGGGTTATTGCAGATCATATAAGGGCCGTAGCTTTTTCTATTGCAGATGGTCAATTGCCAAGTAATACAGGCGCAGGCTATGTTATTAGAAGAATACTTAGAAGGGCCATTCGTTATGGGTTTACTTTTTTAAACACCAAAGAGCCTTTTATGTTTAAACTGGTTCAGGTGCTTTCTAAAACCATGGGAGATGCATTCCCTGAATTAAATTCCCAAAAGCAATTAATTCAAAATGTAATTAAGGAAGAAGAACAATCTTTTTTAAGAACTTTAGAGCAAGGTTTGCAGTTATTAGACACGCTCATTCTTACCGCAAAAGATAAGGTTCTAGCTGGAGAGAAAGCCTTTGAATTATATGACACCTATGGTTTCCCCATTGATTTAACCGCTCTAATACTCTCAGAAAGAGGTTATGCGCTAGACCAATCAGGATTCGAAAAATCCATGCAAGTACAAAAACAGCGCTCAAGGGCGGCTTCTGAAGTATCCAAAGAAGATTGGGAAGTCTTGCTAGAAGACGACACCCAAGAGTTTATTGGTTATGACCTTTTAGAGACGCAGGTTAAAATTGCCAAGTACAGAAAAGTTACTTCAAAAAAAGAAGGAGAAATGTACCAATTGGTATTTAATCTAACTCCTTTTTATCCAGAAGGTGGAGGACAAGTTGGAGATAAAGGCTATTTAGAGGCACCCAACGGAGATGTGACTTATATTGTAGATACCAAAAAGGAAAACAATGAAATTATTCATTTTTCTAGCACACTCCCCAAAGATCCAAGGGTTTCTTTTAAAGCATCTGTAGACAAGAAACAGCGTGACAGAACGTCAAAAAACCATACAGCCACGCATTTATTGCATCAGGCTTTAAGAGCCATACTTGGCACTCATGTGGCCCAAAAAGGTTCTGCGGTTCACTCCAAGTACCTGCGTTTTGATTTCTCTCACTTTTCAAAAGTAACTTCAGAACAACTTAAAGAGATAGAAGACTATGTAAACGCTAGAATAGACGGACACATCCCTTTAGAGGAGCATAGAAATAGACCTTTGGTTCAGGCTCAAGCAGATGGTGCTATGGCCTTATTTGGAGAAAAGTACGGAGATACGGTAAGAAGTATCCGTTTTGGCCATTCTATTGAACTCTGTGGTGGAACTCATGTGAAGAATACAGGCGACATTTGGCAGTTTAAAATTACGGGGGAATCTGCTGTGGCCTCTGGAATCAGAAGGATCGAAGCCATTACTTCAGATGCGGTTAAAGATTATTATTTAAAAACAGATCAGACCTTACAGCAGGTCCTGAACCAATTGCAAATAAATACTGACCCAGTAACGGCTATTACAAAACTTCAGGAGGAATTTGCACAGTTAAAAACTACCCTAACAGCGCTTCAAAAAGAAAAAGCGGGTGATGTAGGAAAATCATTAGCGGCATCCTTTGAAGAAATTAACGGGGTGCGTTTCTTGGCAGCAGAAGTCTCTTTAGACGCCTCAGCCATGAAAGATTTGTGTTTTGAATTGGCCGCCCAGAGTCCAAATACTTTTTTGCTTTTAGGTGCGCAATACGAGGGGAAAGCATTGTTGGCTTGTTATATCTCTAAAGAACTCTTGACCGAAAAGTCTTTAAATGCAGGGCAAGTTGTGAAAACACTTGGTCAGTATATCCAAGGTGGTGGTGGAGGGCAGCCCTTCTTTGCTACAGCAGGAGGTAAAAACCCCGAAGGAATAGCAGAAGCTATTGCACATGCCAAGGACTTTATAACCCCATAGACCCCCTTTAAATGGAGCTGCAAACTAAGGTGCCACTATCTCATTTGAATTTTCAAATAGACTACAATGCCCAAATATTGCTCCTGGGATCATGTTTCAGTGACCATATAGGTGCTTTGTTTTCAAAGCACCAATTCAATACGATAAGCAATCCCTTTGGTATTATATTTCATCCTATTCCGCTCGCTTCCCTAATACAAAGAATAGTGCATAAGAATTATTTTACTGAAGACGCGTTTTTTTTTCATCAAGAGCAATGGCATTCTTATGAACTTCATTCTAGTATGGGCCGAACAAATCTCTCTGAAGCACTTAGAAATGCCAATGAAATATTGGATCTCACCCATAATTTTTTAAATAAAGCTTCCCATGTCTTTATTACTTTGGGAACTGCCTGGGGTTATAGGTTGAATAACACCATTGTCACTAATTGTCACAAGCAGTCCGCCTCGTTATTTCACAAAGAGTTGGCTTCAATTTCTTTGATTGAAAATGCCTTGGAACAAATACAAGCTGCCATGATGTATCTGAATCCCGATCTGAAGGTGGTGTATACCGTTTCTCCTGTGCGGCATTTAAAAGATGGTTTTACAGAGAATTCTATCGGTAAAGCCCATTTGTTGGCAGGTATTCATGCACAAAAGGAAAAAGCCAAGGATTCAAAATCAGTCTCTTATTTTCCATCTTATGAAATTGTAATGGATGAACTGCGGGACTATCGTTTTTATAAAATGGATTTAATTCATCCCAATGAATTGGCCATAGCGTATATATGGGAATCTTTGGTAGCAGTTACTTTTAAAGCAGCCACCAAAATACTTTTAAAAGAAGTGGTTTCAATCCAAAATGGTTTGGACCACAGACCCTTTAATCCAACCGCTGAGGCACATAAAAAATTCCTGCAAACATTGGGTAGGCGTATGGCAAAAATTAAACGGCAATACCCCCATATGTTTCCATAATTTAAGTACGTTTTTACAAGTTAAAAAGCGCTTAATCTTTGAAAATAATATTGGTGTGTGACTTATTTTTTTTCAAGTGATGGCGGATAAGCAGCCATGATTTCATTGACAAATTTTTGAATATTGGCCTGTTTTTTTAAAGGATCGTCCTGAGGTTCTAAAAAGCCTACGCCACTTCCTTGCCACAGCAATCTTTTGGTTTTAGCATCTATCACGTCTATAAACAAACGCCCTTTTGCTCTGGTGGTCACTTGGGTGTTTTGCATGCCCATTCCTGGCCAAAACCATGGATTCCAGCCCCATCCCCATCCTAATCCGGCATTGTTGTAAATGTCTACTTGGGCCTCTTCTTTGGTAAAAAAGTTAAGGAGTATGTCTGGCATATCACTGGCAGAAAAGCCTTTCTCTTGGAGGGTGTTTTCTAAAGATTTTAAAATCCTTCTCTTGTCTAAATCAGAAATTTTTACCTGATCTATTCCCGCTTTGTAAAAAGCGTAGGTCTTGTAGCGATCAAATGATACATTGGGATCGTAATCTGTAATGACCTTTATGCTGGAGCAACTATGGAGAAACATCATTAAGGTGAATAGCGGTAATGCGAATAATAGTTTTTGTCTCATCATAAATCCAGTTTTAAAAAGATTAAAAATTTAATATATCACCCTAAAATCAAAAAGCATGCCATTCTTTTCCATTATTCTTCTGGTGAAATACAATTGAACGGTATAAGCGCAGCGCAACAGTACTACTTTGAGAATGCAGTGCTATTGCTTGTTTGTTTTTGGGTCATAACCATAGGGGCAATGCCTACAACCACTCTCACAGCAATACCCTCTTTTCAGGTGGTATTGGGCAGTAAACACCCTATAACCACTGGGGTCGTGATAAAAATCACCTTCTTCTACAGGAATATATTTTTTCATCATTAGTTTGGCAATTGAGATTTAGGGTATAAAAGCTATTTTGTGAATGTTAAAAATACGAATTTTGCGTTCAATTCTCTACTTAGTCCATTGATAAACGAAATAGCTACATACACCAAAATAGACCTGCCTTTGCTTAGAGAGAAAGGCATTCAACTCGCTTTTAAGCGAGAGGAGTTGTTGTTTCCGGGTATTTCTGGCAATAAATACCGAAAGTTAAAATACAATATTCAGGCGGCTAAAGCGGCAAAGCAGCATACGCTGCTCACCTTCGGTGGTGCTTTTTCAAACCACATTGCCGCGGTAGCTTATGCAGGAAAAATCCATGGTTTTAAGACCATTGGCATAATTCGTGGAGAAGAATTGGCAGGACAACCCTTGAATCCTACCCTTGAGAGAGCGAAATTAAATGGAATGTTTTTTCACTTTGTTTCTAGAGAGGTGTATAGAGAAAAGCATCGGCCACAATTTGTGGCCAAACTACAAGAGACTTTTGGCCATTTTTATCTCATTCCAGAGGGAGGTACCAACGCACTAGCGGTCAAGGGATGTGCAGAAATACTCCAGGAGTTGGACGCTAAATATACGCACATTTGTGTGGCTGTTGGTACTGGAGGTACGCTGTCTGGTTTGGCAGAGGCTGCATTTGAACACCAAGAAATTCTTGGATTTCCAGCCCTAAAAGGCGCTTTTTTGCAAAAAGATATTTGTAATTTTACACAGCAGAACAATTGGACCCTTTTTGAATCGTATCATTTTGGGGGTTATGCAAAGCTCAGCCCTCAGTTGGTAAATTTTGCCAATCAATTTAGGCGAGATACAGGGGTTGTTTTGGATCCTATTTACACTGCAAAAATGGTTTTTGGCACCTTGGACCTCATTGCTAAAGATTATTTTGTCTCTGGAGACCATATTTTAATGATTCATACAGGGGGTTTACAAGCCATTGAAGGCATGAATAAAAAACTGCGAAAGCAAGATATAGAATGGTTGCTATGAGATTGAAATCTTTTTTATGGGTGGTTTCTTTTGCGTTATTGCTCAGTAGCTGTATCGCAAAAAAGAAGCGCAGCTATTCCCAGGCAAAAAAAGCCTACGAAAAATCAAGTGCTCAAGGGTCAAAACCAAACGCACTACCGGATGAAAACACAGCCGGATTTACCACCTATACCTTTAATTCTGCAGAAGAGTATATACGTACATTCGCTCCCATTGCCTTAGAGGAAATGGAGGCCTATGGTATTCCTGCCAGCATTACCTTAGCCCAAGGATTGTTAGAAAGTGGTGCTGGGAGCAGTAATTTGGTTCGAAAGTCTAACAACCACTTTGGGATAAAGTGTCACACCAAATGGCGGGGCCCTTCCACCACCCATGACGACGACGAAAAGGGGGAGTGTTTTAGGAAGTACCTACACCCCAGAGAGTCCTACAGAGACCACAGTCTTTTTTTAGCCAATGGCAGCAGATATGCGTTTTTGTTTGACTATCGAACCACCGATTATAAAGCCTGGGCTAGGGGATTGAAAAAAGCCGGCTATGCCACAGATCCAAAATACCCCGCCAAGCTCATTGCCCAGATTCAAAAATATAATTTAGACCAATACGACCACCCTAGAAAGGCAAAAAGAATTATTAAAGAAAATAGTGAAAACCCAATAAGTAGTTATTTGTCTGACCGTATTCATCAGGTTCAAAAAGGAGATACTCTTTTTGGAATTTCCAAAAAATACGGTCTTAGTGTAGACACACTCAAGAAGATTAACGGGCTTAAGAACAATGACATTCAGGTGGGTACCTCACTTATAATAAGTATAAAATAGATGAATTATCAGAGAAGTAGCGCCCTTTTTGAAGCGGCACAGAAAGTAATACCAGGAGGCGTGAACTCTCCAGTAAGGGCTTTTAAAGCAGTTGGAGGGACACCTATTTTTGTTGAACGTGCCAAAGGGGCTTACCTATACGACGTAGACGGGAATAGGTATGTAGATTTTATTGCCTCATGGGGGCCACTTATTTTAGGACACGCTTACGAGCCTGTTTTAAAAGCCGTGACAGAAAAAGCTGCTTTGGGCACTTCTTTTGGAATGCCTACCGCTATTGAAACAGAATTGGCCTCACTCGCGGTTAGTATGGTGCCTGGAATAGATAAAATTAGGTTTGTCAATTCAGGCACAGAAGCCTGTATGAGCGCCATTCGTTTGGCCAGGGGGTTCACAAAAAAAGACAAGATTATAAAATTTAAGGGTTGTTACCACGGACATTCAGACGCCTTCTTAATTCAGGCAGGTAGTGGTGCGGTAACTTTTGGTGCACCGAGCAGTCCTGGTGTGACAAAAGGAACGGCAAAAGACACCCTTCTGGCAGATTATAACGATTTGGAAGGGGTGCAACAATTGGTGCAAGAACACAAGAATGACATTGCTGCAATTATTATTGAGCCAGTAGCCGGTAATATGGGCTGTATTCCACCAGAAGCTAGTTTTATTCAAGGCCTAAAAAGACTTTGTAGTCATGAGGGCATATTGCTTGTTTTTGATGAGGTTATGACTGGTTTTAGATTGGCAGCAGGTGGGGCCCAAGAGGTTTTGGATATTTCCGCAGATATTGTTTGTTTTGGAAAAGTAATTGGTGGTGGTTTGCCGGTAGGTGCTTTTGCAGCTAGGGCAGAAATAATGAATTATTTGGCACCAGACGGACCGGTGTATCAGGCAGGAACGCTGTCCGGAAATCCGCTGGCTATGAGTGCAGGTTTGGCTATGTTACAAGCGCTCTCAAAAGATAAAGCAGTATTTAAACGCTTGGCAGAAAAAACAGCCTATTTACATAAAGGAATAGAAGGCGTGCTACTCAAGCACGGTATCTCTCATACGATCAATAGGCTAGGTTCTATGATTTCTGTTCACTTTTGTCAGGACGCTGTGACAGATTTTATGACTGCAGCTGCGGGAGACAATGAAACTTTTAAAAAATACTTTCATGGTATGTTGGCACAAGGGGTTTATTTGCCCCCCTCTGCTTATGAGAGTTATTTTTTAAATGACGCCTTGAGTTATGAAGATTTGGATTTCACCATTGCTGCATTGGAAAAAGTGGCACCAGATTTACTGTAATGCTTTTGGCTTATGTGAAGTAAAAAAAAAAGGGAGGCTGAAAGCCTCCCTTTTTTAAAAATTGGTTTGATTGGATTATTTAGGATCCAAAATGTCATTGATTCTAGCAATGGCATCTTGAATATGGTATCTAGACATGGTATTAGCCGCGTTGGCCAATCCATTTCTCAATTGTGCTCTAAGGGTCACTAATTCACCTCTTACTACTGAACGAATGTCTGATTGAGACGTATTCACTGCAGTAGATTTTCGGTACCCACCATAGCTCGGTAATTTTCTCTGACTGTCTGCAGTCATTAAATAGGCCAAACGGTCAATGTGTCCTTTTTGTAGGTTTCTTCTATAAGTGTCTATAGCGCCACCACTGTAAATCTCAGACCAGATCCCTCTTCTGAGTTCAGACATCATTTGGGTTAAAGTATAGGCCTTAGACCCTATGGCTGTTTCATGTTCAATGAGTCTGGCCATTTTACCCAGACTAAGTACATTGTTTAACGTTCTTACCTGAACACCACGAACACGGTCTACCGTTCCTGAGTACTCAATTTTGTTAAAGATGTTTTGGTCTAGCATCCACTCAGGTGTTTGAAACAATTCACGTTGTAAAAACTTCATAGCGTCCCGCTGATGCCCCTTAGCTACTGGTGTATAAACAGCCCCTTCTTGCTCATAAGTTTTGTGATTTTCGTAAACCCCACCAATATTGTTAGACACATGGCCCATATAGCGGTTAAACTGAGACAGTACTTGACCGTAAAGGGTTTCTAAGTCATCGTAATTTTTACCGTCTTCTGCAGTCCACTCAATTAATTTAGGCACAATTCTCTGTAGGTTTTTGATTCCGTACATACTCGCTTTCATAGCGTTGTCTCCTAAATCTTCTGTCTGAGAACTCGGGTCTACTACGTCGCCTCCTTGTTGGCTTCCAAAACGGTATAATGGGTCTCCATCATGGGCCATAATCCAGCTGTCTAGTACTGGTTTTTCTGCTTCAGCACTTTTATCTAAGATGGGTCTATAACCCCATTCAATAGCGTATTTATCATAAACACCAATATTTGGCATTAGGGCTACCCCTTTGTCTTCTGGCTGGGCCACATAGTTAAAACGGGCATAGTCCATAATGGAAGGTGCTGTTCCGTATTTACTGGTAAAGCTTGCAGACCTTAAAGAATCTACAGGATATGCAGCAGAACTACCCATATTGTGGGGAAGTCCTAAAGTATGGCCTACTTCGTGAGAAGAAACAAATTGTATTAAACGGCCCATTACTTCATCTTTAAAAGCCACGCCTTGTGCTTCTGGATTTATGGCCGCAGTTTGAACAAAGTACCAGTTGCGCAATAGACTCATTACATTGTGGTACCAGTTAATGTCAGATTCTAAGATCTCGCCACTTCTTGGATCACTTACATGGGGTCCGTTTGCATTGGGTATTGGGGAAGCTAAATAACGCACTACAGAATAGCGCACGTCTTCAGGAGACCATTCTGGGTCTTCTTCTGGCGTTGGAGGATCCATAGCTATTATAGCATTTTTAAATCCTGCGGCTTCAAAAGCTACTTGCCAGTCTTCAATTCCTTGTTTAATAAAAGGCACCCATTGTTTTGGTGTGGCCCTGTCTACGTAATAAATGATTGGTTTTTTTGGTTCTACCAATTCCCCTCGGTTGAATTTCTCTAGATCTTCTTCTTTAACTTCGAGTCTCCATCTGTCTAGAAACTTCACTGTTTTACTCTCTTGAGCATCCAATCCATAATCTACCTGATCTCTTTCGAACCAACCTACGCGCTTGTCAAAATAACGTCTTTTCATAGGTTCAGCAGGAAGTAATATCATTGAGTTATTAATCTCTACAGAGATAGATCCCAAGCTTGAATTAGAAGGAGGACTGCCCGCAAAATAAGTTTTCACATGTCTGGCCTCAATATTCATTGGGTAACTCTTAATGCCTTCAATAAAGCTTCTCTCCGAATCTAATCTGGTCGCTTTATATCTTTTTTTATACCCCTCAGGCATTCCAAGTGCGTTCACATCTTTTTCAAAAAGCGGTGTTACTTCTATGACAGTACTCGTCGCAACAGAATCTTTTCTATTAGATTTTACGGCAAAGGAATACAATACCGGCTCAAAATTTGAATTGATTACAGCTTCTTTAACAGGGAGCGAATCTGCTGCAACTACTTCGTGGCTAACCACCCTTAAATGCACTTTATCTCCCTTTTTCTCCCACCTCATGACTTGGGTGTTTATTTTTCCACCCCCAAATCCAATCCCTGAAGCAGTTTTAGAAATTCTGCTCACCATGAGCATTTCTCTACCTAAAAGGCTGTCTGGTATTTCATAGAAAAATTTGTCTTTGATTTGGTGTACGTCAAAAAGCCCTTTATCTGTCTTGGCCTCTTTAGTAATGACCTTAGCATAGGGCTGTGGTGCGTCTTTATCTATTTTTGGTTTTGCCTCTGTAGGCGCTTTTGCCTTAGCTTTTTTCTTGAAAAGCTGGGCTTCACTTGTGCTGACACTTCCAATCAATAGGAGTGAAAACAACAGGTACTGAAGATTTTTTTTGATCATTAGGTGGGTTTTTTATTTTATTGCTTCTCAAATAACCGAAAAATTGTCCTAATGAAATGTTAACAAAATCATAAGATGGCGCTTTTATTTATGAGCCAACACCTTACAACTTCTCCATTTAATTAAGTTTTTAAGGCCGTTTTTATGTTTGAAGCTAAAAGAGTAATGGAACCACATATTCAAATGATCTAATGATTTTATAGTTCGATCAATCACTAAAGCTAAAAAAGTAATGGGATAATATATTCAAACAGCCCAATGAGGATTAGTACGGCTACTAGGTTGAGTAATATACCTGCTTTGACCATATCTTTTACTTCTATAAAACCACTGGCAAAAACAATGGCATTTGGCGGGGTAGCCATGGGCAGCATAAAAGCACAGCTGCTAGCCATTGTCACCGGGATGAGTAGGTACACCATAGGTATTCCAAGACCAATGGCTATTCCAGCGACTACAGGCGCTAATACAGCCACTAAGGCTACATTGCTCATGAGTTCTGTCATAAATAGCATTAATAAAATCAGTAAACTGGCTGTGGCAGTAATACTGAAATTACCTGCCGCAATACTTTGAGAAACCTGATCTACAATTCCAGAAACAGACATTCCTTTGGCCAAAGCCAATCCGCCACCAAACAATATTAAGATGCCCCATGCCAGTTTTTCAGTATCTTTCCAATCCAGTATGAAGTCTCCTTTTTTTAGGTTAAAAGGGACCGCAAATAGACTTATTGCTGCAAACATGCTGATCATGGTGTCTGACAACCCTAAAGAGGGAAAGACACTATTGATTAAGGTCCTAAAGATCCAGAGGGATACAGTCACTGCAAAAATGCCCAATACCATCTTTTCTTTTGATCGGGTAGGGCCTAATTTTCTTAATTCTTCTTGAATCACTTCATTAGAGGCAGAGAAATTGAGGCCCTTACTCGGAAAAATGAGGTGTACAAGTGTAGTATAACTCAGACCAATCATAATGATTGAGAAGGGTAGGGCAAATACCATCCATTTTAAAAAGGATATTTCTATTTGGTATTCATTTTCCAAAAGACCAATAAGGATAGAATTTGGTGGGGTGCCTATTACCGTGGCTATACCTCCTGCGTTTGCAGAAAAAGCAATTCCCAAGAGCACACTTACTGCAAAATTTCGATCTTTTTTGGTAAAACCGTCTACGTCGTCTATTAAAAGCTTAATCACTGACATGGCAATGGGCAGCATAACAACAGCTGTAGCGGTATTGCTAATCCACATACTCAAAGAAGCTGTGGCGATCATAAAACCAAGGACTACTTTGTTTGGCGTAGTGCCTGTAATGCGAATAATATTGAGTGCAATTCTTCTATGGAGATTCACCTTTTCTAAGGCAAGTGCCATAACGAAACCGCCAAAAAACAAAAAGATAATAGGACTTCCGTAATTATTTCCTACCTCTGCAATAGGCATAATATCTAATAAGGGAAACAAAAGCAGGGGAAGCAGGGCCGTCACAGAAATAGAGACTGCCTCTGTAAGCCACCAAGTGACCATCCATAGTGCAACAGCTATTACTGCATCTCCTTGGGTGCTTAATAATGGCTGTGGCCATAACAGTATTAATAGGAAAAATACAGGTCCTAAAAACAGCCCCACTTTTTTGTTGTTACTCATCTTAAAAAAATTTAGCCTAAGCTAGTTTTTTTATCTGTGATATAAAAGGCGCTTTCGTTAAAACGGTGGTGAAAGTCCTCAGTTCAAGAATTCTAATCTTTGGTATTAAGAATCTATGAATCTTTGAGGGTACAAGTAAGTGCATCGGCCTCTTTGGCCACAACCACCATTTGTATTTTGGTTAAACTTTTAATGGTCTTGTCCCAAGCTTTATTACTCAATCCGCTCGCTTCTTTTAAATCTAATAAAGGCATAGGATTGGTTTTTTTCAAAAGCTCTAGAACTATTTTTTCATTCTCGGAAAGTTCAACAGCTTTCTTTTCTGGGCGCATTTGAGGAAAAAACAATACTTCTTGTATGGAGGCATTATTAGTCATAAGCATGACCAATCTATCTATACCAATTCCAATTCCAGAAGTTGGCGGCATTCCGTATTCAAGTGCTCTCAGGAAGTCTTGGTCAATAAACATGGCCTCGTCATCTCCTTTTTCAGAGAGGGCTAGTTGGTCTTCAAAACGCGCCCTTTGGTCTATAGGGTCATTTAGCTCTGAATAGGCGTTGGCCAATTCTTTTCCATTAACCATTAATTCAAATCGCTCGGTAAGGGCTGGATTGGACCTGTGCTCTTTAGTGAGTGGACTCATTTCTTTTGGGTAATCTGTAATAAAGGTGGGTTGCACATAATGGTGTTCGCAACGTTCTCCAAATATTTCATCGATGAGTTTTCCAACACCCATACTGTCCGTGACTTCAATGTCTAGTGATTTTGCTACACCAGCTAATTCATTCCTGTTCAATCCTGCAACATCGTGACCTGTATGAATTTTAATGGCCTCAAGAATAGGAACCCTAGGGTAGGGTGCTTTAAATTCGATCGCATTCTTGCCTACAGTTATCTTTGAACTACCATTAGATTCCATGGCGATGGTTTCAAGTAATTTCTCGGTAGTGTCCATCATCCAATGGTAGTCTTTATAGGCTACATACAATTCCATTACGGTAAACTCTGGATTGTGGGTGCGGTCCATTCCTTCGTTTCTGAAATCCTTAGAGAATTCATATACCCCGTCAAAACCACCTACGATTAATCTCTTTAAATAAAGTTCGTTGGCCACCCTTAGGTACAATGGCATATTAAGTGCATTGTGGTGGGTAATAAATGGTCTTGCAGACGCTCCCCCAGGAATAGGCTGCAGTATAGGAGTTTCTACTTCTAAATAGCCTTTGTCATTGAAAAATTTTCTAATACTATTGGTGATCTTTGTTCTCTTAATAAAGGTGTCTTTGACCTGCGGGTTTACAATTAAGTCTACATAACGCTGTCTGTATCTCAATTCAGGGTCATTGAATTCATCGTGCACTTTACCATCTGCGTCTACTTTAGGCAGGGGTAGTGGCCTCAAAGCTTTGCTCAGTAAGGTAAATTTTTTTACCAGGACCGTTTTTTCTCCTACTTGAGTGGTAAAGAGGGTTCCTTCTATACCAAGAATATCCCCTAAGTCAATGAGTTTTTTAAATACCTCATTGTACTGCTGGCTATCAGGAGTGGTGTCTATTTCATCTCTATTGAAATACACTTGAATGCGGCCCTCACTGTCTTGAATTTCTGCAAAAGAGGCTTTGCCTTGTACTTTTTTTCGCATCAGCCTGCCAGAAACTATCACTTGCTTTCCTTCTTTATAGTACTTTTCTATAGCTGTAGACATGGTATTTACAGGATATAAAGCAGCTGGGTAGGGATCTATGCCTAAGGCCCTTAGTTTGACTAATTTTTCTCTTCTTACAATTTCTTGTTCTGTCAGTTGCATGGTTGCGAATTATGAAGGGCAAATATAAGTACTTCGTGCTAATTTACAGAGCATGCATGTAACATTTGAATCACTTTAACGTCATAAATAGGTAGTACTTAGGTTAAATTATAATTTTTATGAGTTTTTGGCGTGTTTTATTGGCTATTTTGTTCCCACCACTCTCTGTGATTGGAAAGGGATGTGGATCTATTTTAATTGTTTTTCTTCTAACGCTTTGTGGTTGGGTTCCAGGAGTCATTGCTGCACTTGTAATTTTGAACAATCCCAACGAATAAATACACTTTTGAAATAGTATCTTTGTCTTATGAATAAGCAGCTTATTATAAAAGACCTTGGACTTAAGGACTATAAAGAGACTTGGGATTATCAAGAGGACTTGTTTGCGAAAACAGTGGCTTTAAAAGTGCAAAATAAAAAGCAAGCCACTTATTTACCTACTCCCAATCATTTCCTTTTTGTAGAGCATCACCATGTTTTCACATTGGGTAAGAGTGGTAATTTAGACCATTTGTTGGTCTCTGAAGCAGTGCTTAGAGAGAAAGAAGCCAGCTTTTATAAAATTAATAGGGGTGGTGACATTACCTATCATGGCCCCGGACAAATCGTAGGCTACCCCATATTGGATTTAGAGAACTTTTTCACGGACATTCATAAATATTTAAGGCTTTTAGAAGAGACGGTCATTTTAACTTTGGCTGAATACGGAATAACGGCAACAAGATCTCCTGGGGAGACTGGTGTTTGGTTGGATGTAGGCACGCCTTTCGCACGCAAAATTTGTGCCATGGGTGTTAGGGCCAGTAGGTGGGTTACCATGCACGGCTTTGCACTCAATGTAAACACAGATTTAGGTTATTTTGACCTCATGATCCCATGTGGTATAAAAGGTAAAGCGGTTACTTCTATGACCGCAGAACTCAATGGAGTTCCCCAAGATATGGCTGCGGTAAAAACCAGGCTTTTAAAGCATTTTCTGGCACTTTTTGAGGCTGAATTAAAGGCTTAATATTTTAATATAGCTTATATTTTATAGGAACATTAAGTACATGGCCTCACTTGAGGACCTACTGTGATTTATTGATGGTCTTTGGCTCTTTAAGCCGGTATACTACAAGGCTGTTTTCTTTGTCCTTAATGACAAAATTCAATACACCATTCTCTGAAGATTCCACTAGGTCAATTTCGCCACTTCCATATACAGGGAACCCACTTAGCATTGTAAGTTCACTGTCAAATAGATACCCCTTTTTGTTTTGAGTGTCTGTAATACTAATATAGATTTGCTGGTTTATTTTAAAGGTATTAGGAGGGGTGTATATGCCGTAATCGAGCACGGCTTTTTTCCCTTTTGAATACAAAACATTGTCTTCTAGAACAACCAATTGGTTATATTTCATGACCGTTTTGTGTGCGGCATTTACTTTTAAAGGCCTTTTACTCTCTTTGCCTTCGGTGTTGATCTGAAGGAGATTTCCTTGAAGGTCTGTAAAGGAGAATTGCTGGTCCAAAAGGGCTATTTCATTGTCAGAAAAGGAATAATTTGCGGCTGTTTTCACCCTTGTTTTACCTGTTCTATTTAAAATAGCTACACTTCCGTCTATTCCTTTGAACACTAAATAGTCATCTCCTTTTATTTTAAAATGCTTAGGGGCCTCTAAAAGAGAAGACTTGGTCTTTTTGTATTTAAATCCATTGACACTCTTTGCATTTCTGTCGTACATATAAATATCCTTGCCTTGGCCAAAAACAAAACGATACTCTTTGCGGTTGTCATAATCAAATACAGCCAACGGACTTAAGTTTCCGTCTTTAAAAGTTTTATTAAACGGGGGCACTTCATTCCCGTTTCTATCTAAAATGAGCCATTGGTTTGTGGTAGTGAATGCCAATTGTAAGCGGCCGTTTTTATACAAATCTACCTGAGATACTTTTCCTTGGATAGCCCCTTGAAGTTGTTTTTTCCAAAGTAACTTACCACTGTTGTCAAAAAGATACAATTGGTTTTGATTGTCTTGAACCAATATTTCCTGTTTTTTATTGATGTGATTTTTCACCCACTGAGGCCCATAGGATATAGGGTTTTCTAGTTGCAAATTTAAAAGTGGAGAAACACCTCCTTGGTCTTTTTTTGGTTGCAGGTCTAAAAACACCAAGTGTTGGTGAAAAAAATCTTGATCTCCTACCCATTGAGAAGCAAAAACTTTGGTGTTTTTGTCTTCCTTTTTGTTTGCTGCTAAAAAATAGTCCCCCGCTTTTTTTGGATTGAAACTATTTGTTTGAGCCTCGTAAAACAACACAGTAGAAGCTTCCGCCAGAGACGCTTTGGTACTTGTAAATGAAGGGCTGTTTCCTAGGGTTGTTCCGGTATTGAGATTGCCAATTACGGTCCTTAAATCATTAACATCTTTGCTAAATAAAAGACTTTGTGCTATGGGCATTACATAGTTTACCTCTAGCTCGTCCCATAGCGAACTAAACGAATTTTCTAGAAGAGAAGCATTGTTTAGGCGGTATATTGGGTAGTCTCTGTATTCCGTTTCAGGCGTGTTATTCTCTGCTATTTTTGAAAGGTAATCGGGTTCAAATGTTGTAAAATGAATGAGCGCTAAGGCGTTTTCTTTTAATTTGAAAGTAGCTATTTCTTCTACCTTATTAAAGATAGTGTCTAAAACGAGCTCCCTATTTTTGATTTTGTTTTGAGTGCTGTTAAATTGCTCTAGGTCTTCAATGGCATACATTTTTATACTGGAAGCCACCTCTGGAATATAATTAGGCGATTTTAACACTATGGGTTTACTAGCTTTAAAAAGATTTAAAAAATAGGGTAAACTGTCATTTCTTGAATTAAAACCGTGAAACGCCATTTTTTTATTGGCCAAGTCAATACGTAAGGCGCCCCATTTTCCAAAGCTATTGGTGAAGGATGGGTAAAAATTGTTTTTCAGCAAAAAACTTCCTGCATCTAACTTAAAATAGACACTATTGTCTTCGGTTACCTTAAAGAGTTCATTCAGTGATTCTGGAGCTATTTGTTGGCTCTTATTCCTTATGGTATTTTCAATGAGTAATTGAGAAGAGCTAATTAACAGCGTCTCATTTAAAACGACGCTGTACAATATCTCTTCTTTTTGTTTTGAGGTGTAAATTCTCTTTTCTATTACAAGCTCTTGATAGGTTTTACTTGAAATTTGATCAGAGGGAGCTAAGGTGCTTTGGCTCAATTCAGTGATAATTAAAAAATCAATGTCTTCTTTTCCAATTTCTCTAATACTAATGAGCGCTTTGGCATTTACATCAATTTTTTGAAGTAGCTCAATGCGTTGTTGGGTGTTTTTAAACGCCCCCTTATTTACAAAGTTTAAAAATTGACTGTTATTGCTGAGGTTTGCTTTTAACTGGTTTAAATGCGCTGTTCTGATAATAAAATCATCTTGATTGGATAGATATGTCAATAAAGGTTGTTCCTTGTCTGTAGTTTTGGGAGTACAATGCACCAAGAACAATGCGGTTAAAATGATGAGGTAAGATTTCATGGAATGGTATTCTGTTATAACATTTCAAAGGTACTATTTATGGGCCTAAATAATACAAAACCCTATTGGGCTAAATTATTAAAGGTCTTTGACGCCTTTAAAAGTCTTTCTATGGTGGGGTGTAATTCCATAAGTTGCTATGGCATTTCTATGTTTAGCAGTGGGGTAACCCATATTTTTATTCCATTGGTATAAAGGGAATTTTTGGTGTAGTTCCATCATATATTCATCTCTGGCTGTTTTTGCTAGAACAGATGCTGCTGCAATAGCATAAAACTTCCCATCTCCTTTGACAACAGTTTCGTGGGGTATGCTTAAATAAGGATTAAACTTATTTCCGTCAACAATAATCTTTTCAGGAATTGTTTTGAGTTTAGCGATACTTTTGTGCATGGCTAAAATGGACGCCTGTAGTATATTAATGCGATCTATGACATGTGGGAAAACGTGGCTTACTCCATAGGAAACAGCTTCTTGTTTAATGATGGGTGCTAAAATAGCCCGTTGTTTGGCGCTTAATTTTTTTGAATCATCAAGCATGGGATGGTAAAAATTTTTAGGAAGTATCACTGCAGCTGCAGTAACAGGGCCTGAAAGACAGCCCCTGCCGGCTTCATCAGTTCCAGCAATGAGTAATTTTTGATTGTAATACCGAAGCATTATTGGGGTATTTTATGTTTAGTGTTATGGATTTCGTAATTATTTTAACATATTATCCGATTATTACAATATATTATCGATGTTTTATTGAATATAAAGAGGATTTTTCGTTTTTTCCACTACAATTCCCTAAAAATGACGATTAAGTGCATAAAACAGCTGATTAACGGCATGTTAAATTTGCGTTAACAACAAATTTTACTCATTTTTGTTGGCAATTAACTAAAAAAACAATCAATGAAATTAAATTTAACACAGCTTTTAACATCTTTTATGATGTTATGCTTTGTTTTTTCTTTCGCTCAAGAAAAGACAGTTTCAGGAAAAGTGACGGATCAAAATGGTGCACCCTTACCAGGGGTCTCTGTATTGGTCGTAGGTACTACAACAGGTACCCAGTCAGATTTTGACGGTTTATATTCTATATCTGTTGCGCAAGGGGCTACTTTGCGTTTTAGCTATATAGGGCAAAAAACCCAAGATGTAGTGGTAGGATCTTCTAACACTATAGATGTTCAATTAGCAGAAGATGCTCAGGCATTAGAAGAGGTAATTGTAACAGGATTCGGAAATGTATCTAAAACTTCCTTCGCAGGTTCTGCTAAGGTAGTATCTGGTGAAAACATTTCTAACAAGTCATTTACTAACGTATCTCAAGCTTTGGCTGGAGAAGCGGCAGGTGTGGCTGTATTTAACACTTCTGGACAGCCAGGGAGTTCTTCTACAATTCGTATTCGTGGATTTGGATCTGTAAATGGTTCTGAAGCACCTTTGTACATTGTAGATGACGCGCCATTTGGAGGTTCCTTAAACGACATTAACCCGAATGACATTAAGTCTGTTACTGTATTAAAAGATGCTTCTGCAACTTCTTTATACGGGGCAAGAGGTGCTAATGGGGTAATTGTAATTACTACCAAAAGAGGTAGGGATGCTGGAAATGCTATCAATGTGTCTGTAAAAACAGGAACAAACTACCAAGGTATTGGAAGGTATGAGACCATTAAATCTCCAGAGGAGTATATTGGGATTAACTGGCAAGCAACACGTCAAAGAGGTTTATTAGAAAATGACGGTGACAATGCAGCTGCTGTTGCATTTGCTAATGCCAACTTATTTGAAAATGATGACAACACTTTCTCAGGGTCAGATATTTCTTCTATATATAATATGTGGAATGTATCAGATTCAGGTTCGCAAGGTGTATCTGAATTAATTGATCCAGCAACAGGAATGGTTAGATCAGGGGTTTCTAGAAGGTACAATCCAGAAAGATGGGAAGATTTTGCTTTTCAAAATTCTAACAGAACAGAGGCAAACTTAACGATCTCTAATTTTAGCGAAAATTCCTCTTTGTATACTTCAGTAGGTTTTATAGACGACATAGGATACGCTTCAAACACAGATTATAAAAGGTTGAATGCTCGTGTGGCTGCAACCAATAGTTTTGGAGATTTTATTGATATGAACACTTCATTAAACTATACTCAAAGTGAAACTAATAATAATGGTACTGGTTCTTCTTCTTCTTCTCAATTCTGGTGGATAGATAACCTTCCTACTATTTACCCTCTTTATAGAAGAACCGCAGCTGGTCAAAAAATAGATGACCCTATCTACGGAGGTTACTTATTTGACTACGGTTTGGAAGATGGTCGTGGATTTGGTTTTGCTACCAATGGTGTAGCAGATTCTCAAATCAATATCAGTAATAGTAAAGCGAATTCTGTAAACTTCAATAACGATACTAAAATTACTTTAGCAGACGGATTGATGTTTGAAAACAACTTCGCTTACCAGTACTTTATGAGTGATGGCACTTCTTTAAATGAGCCATTTTATTCTCCAGCAAAAGGAGATGGAGGTAGAATTAACAGAAGCCGTGGAGAAACTAAAAACTATACCATCAGAACTGGATTAAGATACAATAAGTCTTTTAAAGACATCAATTTGTCTGCTTTTGTCTCTCACGTTGCTACTGCTTATCAGTTCAATTACTTAGAGGCTGAGCGTTCAAAATTAGTAACGCCTTTTGGACCTGATATTGCTAATGGTGTAATTAACAACCCATCTGATGGATACACAGACAATGAAAGAACAGAATCTTACATTGCCAATGTAACTACAGACTTTAAAAACAAATATTTCTTAAATGCCACTTTTAACAGAGATGCCTCTTCAAGATTTATAAATAACAAATGGGGTAACTTTTATTCTGTAGGTGCTGCATGGGTATTAACACAAGAAGACTTTATGTCTGGTGTAGACTTTGTAGACTTCTTAAAAGTAAAAGCTTCTTATGGGGTCTTAGGACAATCTGCTGGAGTAGGATATTATCCAGGCTACAATCTTTATTCTGTTAACAACTTAAATGACAATATTTCTTTGGCATTTACAACAAAAGGGAATAAAGACCTTACTTGGGAGAGCTCAAACCAATTTAATACAGGGTTTGAATTTGAAATGTTTGGTTTTCTAGAAGGTTCCATAGAATATTATACTAAGGAAACATCAGACATGTTCTTTGCTAGAAACGTAGGTCCATCTGTAGGATATTCATCTATTCAAGTAAATGATGGAGGGTTGATAACTAGAGGTATAGAATTTGATTTTGACTTTAGTTTGGTTAAGAGCAGTAAGTTTTCATTAAACTTAGGTATTAATGGAGAGAGTTTGACAAACGAATTTTTGGCTTTGCCAATTGATCCAGCTACTGGAGAGCAACAAAAGTTCATCAATGGTTCCTATGCTTATGAAGTTGGTCGTTCTAAATATGACTGGTATATGCCAGTTTACTCAGGAGTAAACGCAGAAACTGGAGCTGCTCAGTGGGAGCGTAACTTTGATGACAAAAACAGCAACGGTACTTTTGACGAAGGAGATACGCAAATTACTTCTTTAACCCAATATTTAAATGACAATCCTTCTGCTAATGTAGCACAGGAATTGACTGAGGTATATGCAGAAGCTACAGATAAATTCATCAATAAGACCGCTATTCCTGACCTTAGAGGAGCTTTCAGATTAAACGCTCAGTTTGGTGATTTTTCATTGAGTACATTGTTTAACTACCAATTGGGTGGTTGGGCCTATGACTCTGCTTATGCTAGCTTAATGGATAATGATTTAAATGGTACAAACAACTTCCACGTTGACATTAGAGACCGTTGGCAAGCACCTGGAGATGTAACTAATATTCCAAGACAGGATGTTCGTAAGCAGATTCAGCAAAATTCTCTTTCTACAAGATTTTTAACTAAATCTGACTTCATAGCTTTAAACAATATTAGAATTGGTTATAGTGTGCCTAAATCTATTACATCTAAAATTGGACTTAAAAAGGCAGATGTATTTGTAACTGGAGACAACTTATGGTTAATGTCTGCGAGACAAGGATTCAATCCTTCTACAGCCATAACTGGAGGAACAAGTATTTACAGATACAATCCATTATCTACCATTGTATTAGGTGTTAACTTAAACTTATAATGATTATGAAAACATTAAAAAAAATAGCATTAGCAGGAGTCTTTGTTTCACTTATTGCATGTGAGAAAGATTTCTTAGAGACATTCCCAACAAATGTGTTGTCTCAGGAGCAGGTGAATGAAGCCGCTGAGGTAAATCCTAGTGTTGGAAAAGGAACACTTTTAGGAATTTATGAGAACTTATACCGTAGGGGTAGTGGTGGAACTTCAAGTCAAGAAGATTTTGGTATCACTACACAGTATATTCAATTAGACATGTTGTCTGCAGACATGGCGCACTTAGGAAAGAGTTATAACCGCCAGACGGCTATCTCTGAACTAACTGCAACCCAAGATCCAGATAACGACTACAACTACAGACCATGGAGGTTCTTATACAGAATTATAAACCTATCTAACTTAGTGATTGATGGTGCGGGTGGCAATGATGCTGTACCAGATTCTCAATCTGCAAGACATACTTTAGGACAGGCAAAAGCCCTTAGAGGTTATGCTTATTTCTTTTTAGCACATGTATTTGTAAACGATATTACAGATATGGGTAAGGCAGTATTACCTATTTACACAAGTGCAGAAGATTTAGACCAGCCTAAGAGTTCTTTGCAAGATGTTTTTGATATAGTGATTAGTGATTTAACTGCTGCAGAGACTTTATTAGAGGGATATGTAAGAACAGACAAAATTGAAATAAACCAGGATGTGGTAAGGGGATTATTGGCTAAAACTTACGGAGTACTGAATAACTGGCCTAAAACTGAAGAATATGCTGCTAAAGTAGTTACTTCAGGAAAATATCCGATTATGACGGCTGATGAGGTTGCTCTACTGCCAGGAGAAAGTGGTGCAGTTGGTGGTTTCAATGATATTAATTCAATTAATGGAGTCATGTGGGGTATTGATATTACACCAGCAGGACAGGGATTAGCTTCTCTATTCTCATGGTGGGGTTTCATGGACTATTATAGCTACTCTTACGCTGCAGTTGGTAATAGAAAAGGAATGGATTCAGACCTTTACGCTAACTTTAAAGCAGACGATATTAGAAAGTACCAGTTTAACTCTATTTTAATGCCAACAGGTAAATTTTATTACAAAGGAGCAGATGCTAATAACTTTAGACCTTTCTCTGGACCACAGTCTAATATTGATTCTGATTCTCACTATATGAGAATAGCTGAAATGTATTTATTACACGCAGAAGCTGCTGCTGAAAACGGAAATGACGGAGCGGCTAGATCAAGCTTAAAAGCTTTGTTAGATTTAAGAATTGGAGACAGTTCTTATGTAGACGCTTTGTCTGGAAAAGCTTTGGCTGAAGAAGCTGCTTTACAGGCGCGTTTAGAGCTCTTTGCAGAAGGCCAGTCTTACTTTATTATGAAGAGAAGACGTGAGACTAGAACAAGAGGTGCTAACTGGTTGGACAACGCTGGAGAGTCTTTCTCTCATACAGACGAGCGTTTGACTTATGAGATTCCGCAGGCTGAGATCACGTTTAATCCAAACTTGAGCGAGCAGAACTAAGTTTCTATCACTTATGATATTAAACGGCCCCCAATTGGGGGCCGTTTTTTTTTAGCTTTATTTTACCAACCATGTTTTTGCAAAACCATTACCTTTGCCCTTTTAATAAGCGTTTTTAATGAGAAGTGTTCTAAGTGCCGTTTTACTATTTTTTTCGCTGGGATTGCTTGTGGGTCATGCGCAGTCAAAGGCGCATTTGCCGGAGGCCAAAACAGACACCATCCCTGTAAAGGGAACAGACACTATTCCCATAAAAATCGCAGACACTATTCCCGTAAAAGTCGCAGACACCATTCCTGTAAAAACTTCAGATTCCCTGCCACTGCAAGTTCGAGACTCTTTGCCTAATAAACTTCCCGACAGCACAAAGGTCTTAACCAAGGCAGACAGTCTTAAGCTACTGGTAAAAAAAATGGCGGGTAGAGAAGCCATTAAGATAGACACCATTAGAATCACCATTAAAGATTACCAGATTATCTCCCACCAGAGGGACACCACTTTTGTAGACACCACCCTAACCATTCAAAAAGACTACAAATACAATTACCTCAGAAGGGACGACTTTGAATACATGCCTATGGCCAATATGGGGCAACCCTACACCGCTTTAGGGGCGCAATTAGATACCAAGTCTTATATGCCTTCTATTGGGGCAAAGGCCAGGCATTTTGGTTATCAGGAATTAGAAGACGTTTCCTATTACAATGTACCCACACCGCTCACGGAGATGATGTTTAAGACCTCCTTAGAGCAAGGCCAGTTTTTAGATTTCTTACTCACGGCCAATACGTCTAGAAAATCCAATTTCTCCATCTACAACCGGGGCTTCAGGTCCAAGGGTAAGTATGCCTACGATGAAATGAGTGCCGGAAGTTTTATTGCGACCTATAACTACCAGTCTAAGGACAACGCTTACACAGTCAGGGGGCATTACGCCGCTCAAAATATTGAAGGAGAAGAGCACGGTGGGTTGCCCTTTAGGGAAAGACAGTTTCAGTCTGCCAATCCGCGATTTTTGGACCGTTCTAGGATAGACTTGTACTTTACCAACGCCCTTTCTGTAGCCAGTGGAAAACGCGTGTTTTTGGACCAGACCTACAGGCTTACCCGCTCCAGATCCAAAGACTCCTTAGCCAAGCCAAGAAAGAGTAGCCTGGTGTTGGGCCACAGTATTGCTTATGAAACCAGGTCTTTCCAGTTTATACAATCTTCTAAAAACACCTATTTTGGAGACGCCTTTAGGAATATCATACAAGACAAGTCCCATTTAAAAACGCTTACCCAAGAGGTGTCTGCTACCTTTAGCAATCCATTGCTTGGAATTTTAAAAACGCAGGCCCGTCTATACGATTACAGGTATTACTTTAATAGTCTATTGGTTACTGAAACGCAGACCATTGAATCTGCGCTCACAGGTCAGGAAGTGGCTGTGGGGGCCAGATACCTCAAAAAGACGCCTTCTTTTGAATTAGAAGGCAATTTGGATTACACCTTGGTAGGAGAATTGTCGGCGCACAAAGCCTATATGTCATTGTCCTATATACACAGAAAGAAGCACAGACTGAGTGTGGGGCTGAACAGCCAGCTGAGAATGCCAGACTTTAATTTCTTACTTTACCAAAGTGATTACCAAAATTTTAACTGGCAGCACACGGCAGATTTTGAGATGGAAGACCATAAGTCTGCCTTTGTTCAGTTGGACTCTCCCGTATGGGGAAATCTAGATGCCCGTTACACACTTATTGGTAACTACACCTACTTTGCAGGCCAGCAGCCTGTGATTCCTATTGCGCAGCGTACAGAAGACTATGTCTTTGAACAAGTCTTGGACAACGCTTATATAACGCCCTTACAGGAGGCAGCAGATCTGGCACTTATCAAGGTAAAATACCAGAAGGAATTTAGATTGGGTCATTTTGCACTCAACAATACGGTCATGTACCAGAAGGTGTCTCAAGAAAATGGTGCCCTCTTTGTGCCTGAGATCACCACGCGCAATACCTTGTATTTTTCTAAAGATATCTTTAACGGTGCCATGTTTTTCCAAACAGGACTTACTTTCAAGTATTTCTCTTCCTTTCTCATGAATGGCTACAGCCCGGTGCTGGGAGAATTCTACACCCAGAACAGCACTTTCAATGGCGGTTACCCGCTGGTAGACTTTTTTATGAATGGGAAGGTCAAACAGACCAGGATCTATTTAAAGGCAGAGCATTTTAATGCGCCCATTACCGGTTACGATTATTACGTAGCACCCGGATACCCTTTTAGAGATTTTGTGGTCCGTTTTGGATTAGTTTGGAACTTCTTTAAATAGCCAACTCGCTTTTTTACGGTCTTTTTTCTTTTTATAAATAGGCTCTTTTGGCCTCTGTCCGATGCTTTTCCCCATTTCTTTCATTTTTTTATTTGGTCTAACTACTTGTAAAATAGGGCAGTGTGCAGTGGTCTAAAAAAAGATTAAATATTTTTACAAATAGTTGTTGTGAAACCAGAAAACTCGTTCTATATTTGCACCCGCTTTGGGAGACAGAGTGAGAATAAAAAAAACAAGTTCATAGACATATTGAAAAGACAGCGCGTAGAATCATAGCGATATGGTTTTACAATAAGATTGAATTAAATTATCCTTAAAAAGAGTTAGGGAACAGGTTTTTTATTACGGTTGTTAGAAATTATTTAACAAACAACGATGAAGAGTTTGATCCTGGCTCAGGATGAACGCTAGCGGCAGGCCTAACACATGCAAGTCGAACGGTAACAGGAAATAGCTTGCTATTTTGCTGACGAGTGGCGCACGGGTGCGTAACGCGTATACAATCTACCTTTTGCTGAGGGATAGCCCAGAGAAATTTGGATTAATACCTCATGGTATTATTGATAGGCATCTATTAATAATTAAAGGTTACGGCAAAAGATGAGTATGCGTCCCATTAGCTAGTTGGTGAAGTAACGGTTCACCAAGGCAACGATGGGTAGGGGTCCTGAGAGGGAGATCCCCCACACTGGTACTGAGACACGGACCAGACTCCTACGGGAGGCAGCAGTGAGGAATATTGGACAATGGGCGAGAGCCTGATCCAGCCATGCCGCGTGCAGGAAGACTGCCCTATGGGTTGTAAACTGCTTTTATACAGGAAGAATAAGCCTTACGTGTAAGGTGATGACGGTACTGTAAGAATAAGGACCGGCTAACTCCGTGCCAGCAGCCGCGGTAATACGGAGGGTCCGAGCGTTATCCGGAATTATTGGGTTTAAAGGGTCCGTAGGCGGATGATTAAGTCAGGGGTGAAAGTTTGCAGCTCAACTGTAAAATTGCCTTTGATACTGGTCATCTTGAGTTGTATTGAAGTAGGCGGAATATGTAGTGTAGCGGTGAAATGCATAGATATTACATAGAACACCAATTGCGAAGGCAGCTTACTAAGTACTAACTGACGCTGATGGACGAAAGCGTGGGTAGCGAACAGGATTAGATACCCTGGTAGTCCACGCCGTAAACGATGGATACTAGCTGTTCGGGACCTTGAGTTCTGAGCGGCTAAGCGAAAGTGATAAGTATCCCACCTGGGGAGTACGTTCGCAAGAATGAAACTCAAAGGAATTGACGGGGGCCCGCACAAGCGGTGGAGCATGTGGTTTAATTCGATGATACGCGAGGAACCTTACCAGGGCTTAAATGTAGTCTGACAGCTTTAGAGATAGAGTTTTCTTCGGACAGATTACAAGGTGCTGCATGGTTGTCGTCAGCTCGTGCCGTGAGGTGTCAGGTTAAGTCCTATAACGAGCGCAACCCCTGTCGTTAGTTGCCAGCATGTCATGATGGGGACTCTAACGAGACTGCCGGTGCAAACCGCGAGGAAGGTGGGGATGACGTCAAATCATCACGGCCCTTACGTCCTGGGCCACACACGTGCTACAATGGCCGGTACAGAGAGCAGCCACGTCGCAAGGCGGAGCGAATCTATAAAACCGGTCACAGTTCGGATCGGAGTCTGCAACTCGACTCCGTGAAGCTGGAATCGCTAGTAATCGGATATCAGCCATGATCCGGTGAATACGTTCCCGGGCCTTGTACACACCGCCCGTCAAGCCATGGAAGCTGGGAGTGCCTGAAGTCCGTCACCGTAAGGAGCGGCCTAGGGTAAGATCGGTAACTAGGGCTAAGTCGTAACAAGGTAGCCGTACCGGAAGGTGCGGCTGGAACACCTCCTTTCTAGAGAAAAACAACCAAAAGATTTAAGTACCTTACTCTTTTGGATAGTTTATTCAATCTTGCTGTTCTTTTTAATTAAGATATATTACTAGTGTTATGTAGGTATAGTTGCTTACATCATATTAGAGATAGAAATTTAACAATGCGCAGTCTCATAGCTCAGCTGGTTAGAGCGCTACACTGATAATGTAGAGGTCGGCAGTTCGAGTCTGCCTGAGACTACAAGTTATTACTTAAATAAATAGAAAATATATTTTCTATTTTCAAAGTAATTAATCTTGTAGAAAGCCTGTAGGGCTTACTACTAAAAATGTTATTGTTAGAGTTTTATCAAAATTACGTTCATAGAGATAAAAATTAGGAAATTTTAGAAGTTGGGTTACGGGGTGTTACCTTAGGTAACATGCTTAGAACCTTGAAAGACTTTAGAGTTTTAAATGGGGGATTAGCTCAGCTGGCTAGAGCGCCTGCCTTGCACGCAGGAGGTCATCGGTTCGACTCCGATATTCTCCACGATTAATTGCAGATACTATAGGGATTGCTACACGGCATGAACTATGGAGTAGATTAAAAACGTTCATTGACATATTGGGACATTGTGATTGTAATCTTCAGGGATTGCAACACGATAAAAAATGGAAATACGAGCGATATATATTTTCGAATATGTATTGTAATAAATAATAATTAAGAGAATGCTCAGCAATATGTACGAGGTACATATTGCGGCAAAAGATCTGGCGACAAGCTAGATAAGGGCGTATGGGGAATGCCTAGGCTCTCAGAGGCGATGAAGGACGCGATAAGCTGCGAAAAGCTGTGGGGAGGTGCACATAACTTGTGATCCGCAGATATCCGAATGGGGCAACCCACTATATTGAAGGTATAGTATCCCGTAAGGGAAGTGAACCCGGTGAACTGAAACATCTAAGTAGCCGGAGGAAGAGAAAACAAAAGTGATTCCGGGAGTAGTGGCGAGCGAAACCGGATTAGCCCAAACCAGTGTTGTTTCGGCAATACTGGGGTTGTAGGACCACGACATTGATTGCGTAATGAATTAGAACACTTTGGAAAGAGTGACCGAAGAGGGTGATAGTCCCGTACAAGTAAAGAGCGTTAATTATAGTGGTATCCTGAGTAGTGCGGGGCACGTGAAACCCTGTATGAATCAAGCGGGACCATCCGTTAAGGCTAAATACTCCTGAGAGACCGATAGTGAACCAGTACCGTGAGGGAAAGGTGAAAAGAACCCTGAATAAGGGAGTGAAAAAGATCCTGAAACCATACGCTTACAAGCGGTCGGAGCCCGTAAGGGGTGACGGCGTGCCTTTTGCATAATGAGCCTACGAGTTACTTTTACTAGCAAGGTTAAGCACTTCAGGTGCGGATCCGTAGCGAAAGCGAGTCTGAATAGGGCGACCATAGTTAGTAGTAGTAGACGCGAAACCGTGTGATCTACCCATGGGCAGGTTGAAGCTTTGTTAACCCAAAGTGGAGGACCGAACCCGTTGACGTTGAAAAGTCTTGGGATGACCTGTGGGTAGGGGTGAAAGGCCAATCAAACTCGGAAATAGCTCGTACTCCCCGAAATGCATTTAGGTGCAGCGTTTAACTAGTTTTATAGAGGTAGAGCTACTGATTGGATGCGGGGGCTTCACCGCCTACCAATTCCTGACAAACTCCGAATGCTATAAAATGTTGTTGAGCAGTGAGGGCATGGGTGCTAAGGTCCATGTCCGAGAGGGAAAGAACCCAGATCATCAGCTAAGGTCCCCAAGTGTATGCTAAGTTGACAAAACGCGGTAAAACTGCATTGACAGCCAGGATGTTGGCTTGGAAGCAGCCATTCATTTAAAGAGTGCGTAACAGCTCACTGGTCGAGCGGTTTTGCATGGATAATAATCGGGCATAAGTATACCACCGAAGCTATGACTTTGTCTTATGACAAGGGGTAGGGGAGCATTCTATGGGCATTGAAGGTGCTGGCGTGAGCCGTGCTGGAGCGCATAGAAACGAAAATGTAGGCATAAGTAACGATAATGCGGGCGAGAAACCCGCACGCCGAAAGACCAAGGTTTCCCCAGCTATGCTAATCAGCTGGGGGTCAGTCGGGACCTAACGCGAACCCGAACGGGGTAGTGGATGGACAATCAGTTAATATTCTGATACCTGCTCACATTAAAAGTGACGGGGATGAGGCGTTGGTGCGAAGAGACGGAATTCTTCGTTGAAGGTAGCGGAAGCTACTGATAGTACACTGAGGCTTCGGCCAAGGTGATAATCCAGCTTATCATCCTCCAAGAAAAACAAGTGAAGCAGCCCGTACCGTAAACCGACACAGGTGGTTGGGATGAGTATTCTAAGGCGCTCGAGAGATTCATGGCTAAGGAACTAGGCAAAATAGACCCGTAACTTCGGGAGAAGGGTCGCCCCCTTATGGGGGGCCGCAGTGAAGAGGTCCAGGCGACTGTTTATCAAAAACACAGGGCTCTGCTAAATCGAAAGATGACGTATAGGGCCTGACACCTGCCCGGTGCTGGAAGGTTAAGAGGAGATGTTATTTTTCGGAAGAAGCATTGAATTGAAGCCCCAGTAAACGGCGGCCGTAACTATAACGGTCCTAAGGTAGCGAAATTCCTTGTCGGGTAAGTTCCGACCTGCACGAATGGTGCAACGATCTGGACACTGTCTCGGCCATGAGCTCGGTGAAATTGTAGTAACGGTGAAGATGCCGTTTACCCGCAGTGGGACGAAAAGACCCCGTGCACCTTTACTATAGCTTCGTATTGACCCTGGATAAGTAATGTGTAGGATAGCTAGGAGACTTTGAAGCGGCGTCGCCAGGCGTTGTGGAGTCATTGTTGAAATACTAGCCTTTGCTTATTTGGGGCCTAACTCTCGAGAGAGAGAACAGTGCGTGGTGGGTAGTTTGACTGGGGTGGTCGCCTCCAAAAGAGTAACGGAGGCTTCTAAAGGTGCCCTCAATACGGTTGGTAATCGTGTGTAGAGTGCAATGGCACAAGGGCGCTTGACTGAGAGACCTACAAGTCGATCAGGTACGAAAGTAGAGCATAGTGATCCGGTGGTTCCGCATGGAAGGGCCATCGCTCAAAGGATAAAAGGTACGCCGGGGATAACAGGCTGATCTCCCCCAAGAGCTCATATCGACGGGGGGGTTTGGCACCTCGATGTCGGCTCGTCACATCCTGGGGCTGGAGAAGGTCCCAAGGGTTGGGCTGTTCGCCCATTAAAGTGGCACGCGAGCTGGGTTCAGAACGTCGTGAGACAGTTCGGTCTCTATCTACTGCGGGCGTTAGAAATTTGAGTGGATTTGACTCTAGTACGAGAGGACCGAGTTGAACTGACCTCTGGTGCACCAGTTGTTCCGCCAGGAGCATTGCTGGGTAGCTATGTCGGGATGGGATAAGCGCTGAAAGCATATAAGCGCGAAACCCGCCACAAGATGAGATTTCTTTAAAGGGTCGTAGGAGATGACTACGTTGATAGGTCATAGGTATAAGTGCAGTAATGTATGTAGCCGAGTGATACTAATAGCCCATAGGCTTGCGCACGCACGCTCCCTGGTTTAGGCTAGGGAGCTGCACAGACTTTTACTCTTATGTTATTGAAGTATTTTTATTAAATGAGTGTGGAACTTGTTCCTCACACTGTCCTAGTATGTTAAGAAATAGCGTAGTGTATCTGCGGCGAAAGCCAAAGAAAGCTACCAAGATTTAAGGTGATCATGGCGATGAGGCCCACCCTTTTCCATTCCGAACAAGGAAGTTAAGCTCATCAGCGCCGATGGTACTGCTATACCAAGTGGGAGAGTAGGTCGTTGCCTTTTTTTGAATCCCGAATACAGCAATGTGTTCGGGATTTTTTTTGTCCTATTCCCAAGGGAATATCAAGTATAGTCACATTTGCAATCACAAAAAAAGGGAACCCAACGGGTTCCCTTTAAAAAGCAATTACTGATGGTCCAGTTAGATTCTCGGTAAATCGCCTTCTCCTTTTAATGGTAAGTTAGAGCTCCCCATGAGATAGCTATCTATATGGTGTGCAGCCTGTCTTCCTTCTGCAATGGCCCAAACAATGAGTGATTGTCCCCTTCTTTGATCACCAGCAGTAAAAATACCCGCTATATTGGTTTTATAGTTGTCCTCAGTTGCAGCAATATTTGTTCTTTGATCCATTGCTACCCCCAACTGTTCTGCTACTGTATTCTCAGAGCCTGTAAAGCCCATGGCTAATAAAACCATTTCTGCCTTCCATATTTTCTCTGTTCCAGCTACTTCTACCAATTTTGAACGCTGTCCTGGGCTGTGCTCCCAATGTACCTCAATGGTTTTTAAACCTGTGAGGTTTCCATTCGCGTCTCCAACAAATTCTTTGGTATTAATGCTAAAGAAACGCGAGGCACCTTCTTGGTGAGAGCTAGTTGTCTTGAGTCGCATTGGAAAAAATGGCCAAGGCTGGTTTTCTGGTCGTTCGCTAGTGCCTTTAGGCATAATTTCAAAGTTAGACACGGTATTAGCCCCTTGTCTAATAGAGGTTCCAATACAATCAGATCCTGTATCTCCTCCGCCAATTACAATGACATCTTTCCCTGTAGCTAAAATGTCTTCATTGGTGTAGGTCTCTTTTCCTACGCGTTTATTGCTTTGTTTTAAAAAGTCCATGGCCTGAACCACCCCTTTTAGGTCTGCTCCAGGAATATCTAATGTCCTTCTTATAGTTGCACCACCGCTTAGTAATACAACATCGTAGTCTTTTTTAAGATCAGCTGCGTTTAGGTCTTTTCCTATTTCAATGCCTGTTTTAAAAACAATGCCCTCTTCTTCTAATATAGCCAAACGTCTGTCTATGACATTTTTCTCCATCTTAAAATCTGGTATACCAAACCTTAATAATCCGCCTGGTTTAGAGTCTCTTTCGTAAACGGTCACTAAATGCCCCGCCCTGTTTAATTGTTGTGCAGCAGCTAGTCCGGCAGGACCAGATCCAACAACAGCCACTTTTTTTCCAGTTCTTATGGCTGGTTTATGAGGCACAACCCAGCCTTTTGCAAAGGCTGTTTCTGCTACGCTTTTTTCAATATTTTCTATAGTTACTGGATCTTCATTAATACCCAATACACAGGCTTCTTCACAAGGTGCGGGACACAGCCTTCCTGTAAATTCAGGAAAGTTGTTGGTGGCGTGTAATATCTTAGCTGCCTTTTCCCATTTTCCTTTGTAAACGGCGTCATTGAAATCTGGAATCAAGTTTCCTAATGGACACCCACTGTGACAAAATGGTATACCGCAGTTCATGCATCTTGCACCCTGATCTTTGAGGTCTTTCTCTTCTAAAGGAACCGTAAATTCTTTATAATTCTTTACGCGCTCTTCTGGCTTTTCGTAAGATTCTACTTTTCTGTCGAATTCTAAAAATCCTGTTATCTTTCCCATTTTCCTATAAAGTTTGAGCGGTTTCTGCTGCTATTCTAACTAGTGCGAGTCGGTATTCTTCTGGGAATACTTTAATGAAATGCCCCAGCTGAGACTCCCATTGTTCTAATATTTCTTGAGCCCTAGGACTTTGTGTGGCGTGATAGTGATTTTCTATCAGTGTCTTTAATTGGTCTATGTCTGTCTGATCTTCTACAGCCAGTAGATTTAATCCCTCTTCTTTACAAATAGACTTAAAGGTCTTATTAGGGTCATAGACATAGGCAATTCCACCACTCATACCTGCGCCAAAATTTCTTCCTACTGCCCCGAGTATTACCGCTGTTCCTCCGGTCATATACTCACAACCATGGTCTCCAATACCCTCTACTACAGCTATAGCTCCTGAGTTTCTCACACAAAAACGTTCCCCTGCTTTACCGTTAATATAGGCTTCTCCTGCCGTAGCACCGTATAAGGTCACATTTCCTGTAATGACATTGTCGTGCGGAACAATAGTAGCTTCTACAGGTACTTTCACGACTAATTTTGCCCCAGAAAGTCCTTTTCCAAGGTAATCGTTTGTGTTTCCATACACCGTCATGGTTAAACCTTTGGTGGCAAATGCACCAAAACTTTGTCCTGCTGCTCCTGTAAAATTAAGTTTCAAGGTGTTGTCTGGCATTCCTGCTGCGCCATATTTTTTAGATATCTCATTTGAGATAATAGCTCCAACGGCACGGTCCGTATTTTTAATAGGAAAATCTAAACTCATTTTCTCTTTTCTATAGAGTGCAGGGTGGGCTTTTTCTATAATGTCAAACTCTATGGAGTCTTCAATATGGTGTTCTTGCTTAGTGGTATTGTACAGTTTTGTTCCAGGAATAACGTCTACCTGATGTAAAATTGGACTTAGGTCAATACCTGCGGACTTATAATGGTTTAATACTTTCTTTCTGTCTAGTTTTTGCACCTGGCCTACCATTTCGTCAATGGTTTTGAATCCAAGTTCTGCCATGATTTCTCTGAGCTCTTGTGCTATGAAGTACATGAAGTTAACCACGTGTTCTGGTTGTCCTTTGAATTTTTTTCTCAATTCTGGATTTTGTGTGGCAATACCTACTGGGCAGGTGTTTAGGTGACAGGCACGCATCATTATGCATCCTGAAGCAACTAATGGAGCTGTTGCAAAACCAAATTCTTCTGCGCCTAATAGACAAGCAATAGCTACATCTCTACCTGTTTTTAACTGTCCGTCACACTCCAACCTAACCCTATTTCTAAGGTCATTCATTACAAGGGTTTGTTGTGCTTCTGCAATCCCTAATTCCCATGGAAGTCCGGTATGCTTTAAAGATGTTAAAGGAGAAGCTCCCGTACCACCGTCAAAACCTGAAATCAGTATAACGTCGGCCTTGGCCTTAGAAACCCCAGCAGCGACTGTTCCAACCCCCACTTCTGAGACTAGTTTTACGTTAATTCGAGCTTCTCTGTTGGCAGATTTTAAATCAAATATAAGTTGAGATAAATCTTCAATAGAGTAAATGTCATGGTGTGGTGGTGGGGAGATTAAACCCACATATGGGGTTGAGTTTCTTGTCTTGGCTATATCTGGATTGACTTTTGGACCAGGCAATTGCCCCCCTTCTCCAGGTTTGGCTCCCTGGGCCATTTTTATTTGAATTTCAGAAGCGTTGGTCAGGTAATTTGAGCTCACGCCAAAACGTCCCGAAGCTACTTGCTTAATAGCAGAGTTCTTCCAATCTCCAGTTTGATTTTTATAAAATCTTTCTGCGTCTTCTCCCCCTTCTCCGGAATTGCTTTTTCCGCCAATCCTATTCATGGCAATGGCTAAGTTCTCATGAGCCTCTTTGCTAATGGATCCGTAAGACATAGCACCTGTCTTGAATCTTTTCACGATGTCTGTCCACGGCTCTACTTCTTCTAGAGGAATTGGGTCGTAATTAGAGAATTCTAATAAACCTCTAATGGTCATGAGGTCTCTGGCTTGATCATTGACCAATTGGGCGTATTCTTTGTAAGTGCTCGTTTCGTTGTTTCTTACTGCTTTTTGTAATTTAGCAATAGAAAGTGGGTTGAATAAGTGCTTTTCGCCCTCTCTTCTCCACCTGTAATCTCCGCCTATTTCTAAGTCTAAAGAAGCCTCTGGTTGGTTTTCTGAAAATGCCCTAGCATGTCTTTTGCTGAGTTCTTTCTCAATTTCATGGAGGTCAATTCCCTGAATTCTAGAGGTGGTTCTCAGGAAGTATTTATCTATTACTTTGGTGTTAATCCCAATACACTCAAAAAGTTGAGACCCTCTGTAGGAGTTTAAGGTAGACACCCCCATTTTGTTCATTACCTTTAAAATGCCTTTTCCTACTGCTTTGTTGTAGTTCTGTATGGCAGTTTCAAAAGTATATGCTGTAATATCGTTTTCTTTGAGTTGTTCTGCAATAATTTCATTAACCAAATAAGGGTTTATGGCACTGGCGCCATACCCAAAAAGCAAACAGAAATGGTGTACCTCTCTAGGCTCTGCAGATTCAATGATTATACTCGCTTTAGATCTTTTTCCCAAACGCTGTAAGCCATTATTTACATAAGAACAAGCGAGTAGGGCAGGGATGGCTGCTTTGTCTTTTGAGATATACCTGTCAGAAAGGATGATGATATTACTGCCTTCTTCAATGGCTTTGCTGGCTTCTGCTAACAAAGATTCAAGTCCCTCCTCTAATCCGTTATGCCCTCTTTCTAGGGTGTATAACATTTGTAGGGACGTAACCTTGTAGTGTGGGTTTATATCGTAATTCTTAATCTTGTCTAAATCTTCTTTAGAAATTACAGGATTCTGAATTTTTAATTTTCTACAGTGTTCTTGGGTCTCCTCAAATATATTGTGGTCGCTACCAAGGGTAAGGCTAATGTCCGTAATCATCTCCTCTCTAATGCCGTCTAACGGAGGGTTGGTCACTTGGGCAAAGAGCTGTTGGAAGTAGTTGTACAACAATTGTGGTCTTTGCGATAATACAGCTATGGGTGTATCTGTTCCCATTGAACCAATAGGCTCTTTGGCTGTTTCTGCCATAGGCATTACTATGGTGTCTATGTCTTCTAAGGTGTACCCATAGGCTGCTTTTCTTTGGGCAAGTGGGGCTTCTCCAATAAATAAGGGGCAGTCGTTATATGGAATGTCTTTTAAATGTACGAGGTTGTCTTTGACCCATTTTTCGTAAGGATGCTTTTTGGCAATTTGTTCTTTAACTTCTTCATCATTGATGATTCTCCCTGCAGACATGTCTACTAAGAACATTTTACCAGGTTCTAAACGTCCATGATGCGCTAAATTTTTAGGATCAATGTCTACTACGCCAGTTTCTGAAGACATAATTACATAACCGTCTTTTGTCACAGAATATCTAGAGGGTCTAAGACCGTTTCTGTCTAAAACTGCACCAATATAATTTCCATCCGTAAAAGGAATTGAGGCAGGTCCGTCCCAAGGCTCCATCATACAGGAATAATATTCATAAAAGGCTTTTTTAGCCGCAGACATATTGTCGTTTTTTTCCCAAGCCTCAGGCACTAAAATCATCATGACTTCTGGAAGAGATCTTCCTGTCATAAGCAGTAATTCTACGACCATATCTAGCGTGGCTGAATCTGATTTGTTGGGTAATATAATGGGAAGGATCGCTTTTATGTCTTCGCCAAAAAGGTCGCTCTCTAAAAGTTCTTCTCTGGAACGCATTCTAGCGACATTCCCCCTTAAAGTGTTTATTTCCCCATTGTGACACATATACCTGAAAGGCTGTGCCAAATCCCATGTAGGGAAGGTGTTGGTGGAAAATCGCTGATGCACCAAGGCCAACCTAGTCACAACCCTAGTATCCTGTAGGTCTCTAAAGTAAAGACTAATGTCTTCTGGCATGAGCAAGCCTTTGAAAATAATGATTGTGGTGGAAAGGCTAGGCAGATAAAAGAACCCTTGCTCAGATAGTTTTGAGTTGTATATGGTGTGTTCTGCTTTTTTTCTAGCTATAAATAATTTTCTGTTAAAAGTAGCTGTGTCCTGCTCAGGCTGCTCTTTTCCAATAAAGATTTGGGCTATAAAAGGCATGGTTTCCATGGCAATTCTTCCTGGCACGGATTTATTGACAGGGACTTCTCTCCATCCTAAAAGGACCAACCCTTGAGATTTTATTTCTTTCTCAAATTCTTTTGTACAGAAATTTCTTTGGTTGTCTTTTTGAGGCAAAAATACATTAGCTACCGCATAATTTCCTGGCTCTGGTAATTTAAACGAGCACTCACTTACAAAAAAATCATGGGGAATGTCAATGAGTATTCCCGCACCATCTCCAGTTTTACCATCTGAACTCACTGCGCCTCTATGTTCTAGTTTTTCTAGAATCTCGAGTGCTTTGTGGATAATATCATTGGATTTTTTTCCTTCTAGACTACAAATAAATCCTGCGCCACAATTGTCATGTTCAAATTCTGGGGAATACAGCCCCTGTTTTTTTAGCCTCATAAGTATTGGATGTTTACACAAAAATATCCAATATGTTGAATTTACGGCAATGATGTAGTCATTTATAACAAAAAAGTTCAGTGTTTTTAAAAAAACGTTGAAATAAATGTAATGTGATAATTTTGGCCACTTTTAAATGAGATTTCAATAATGGCCTTTGTTTAGTCTTTTAAAATAGCCCTAGATATTACCATTTGTTGGATTTCAGAAGTGCCTTCGTAAATCTGAGTGATTTTAGCGTCCCGCATGAGTCGCTCTACATGATATTCTTTTACAAAACCATTTCCACCAAAGACCTGAACGGCTTCTACGCTAACTTCCATAGCTACTTCTGAGGCATATAGTTTGGCCATTGCTCCTGATAAATCGTAATTGAGTCCCTGGTCTTTTTCCCAAGCTGCTTTGTAGACCAAATGCCTAGCAGCCTCAATTTTAGTATGCATTTGAGCCAATTTAAAGGCAATGGCCTGATGCTGACTAATGGGTTTCCCAAAAGTTTCCCTTTGTTTGGCGTAATTTAAGGCCAATTCATAAGCGCCAGCAGCTATACCGAGTGCCTGTGCAGCAATACCAATTCTTCCTCCTGAGAGTGTTTTCATGGCTAAGGTGAAACCAAATCCTTCTTCTCCGATCCTATTTTCCTCATGCACTTTAACCTGATTGAATTGAAGGGAGTGGGTGTCACTACTGCGAATACCTAATTTATTTTCTTTTGGCCCTATCACAAAACCTGGACTTTCCTTCTCCACAATAAAAGCACTAATACCTTTGGAGCCTTTTTTAGGGTCTGTTTGTGCTATGACCAAATAAATACTCGCACTACTTCCGTTGGTGATCCAATTTTTAGTCCCTGTAATTTCGTAGTAATCACCCTTTTTCACAGCCCTAGTTTTTTGAGAGGTGGCATCTGATCCAGCCTCAGGCTCAGAAAGACAAAAAGCCCCTATTTTTTTTCCATTACATAGATCGGGTAGGTATTTTTCTTTTTGCTGGGTGTTTCCATATTTTTCTAATCCCCAACAGACCAATGAATTGTTTACAGACATGATTACAGAGGCAGAAGCATCTATTTTTGAGAGTTCTTCCATGGCCAATACATAAGACATAGTATCTAATCCGCTTCCCCCATAGCTAGGGTCTACCATCATTCCCATAAACCCCAATTCTGCCAGTTGTTTAATTTCTTGGATAGGAAAAGTTTGGGTTTCGTCCCTTTCTAGAATAGTAGGAAGGAGAACCTGTTGCGCAAAGTTTGAAGCAGCTTCTTTGATGAGTTTTTGCTCTTCATTCAATTTAAAATCCATAGAAAACTATTTTTAATCTATTCAAATATAATCATATTTACTATGCATGCATAGTAAATATGAAAACAATGATTTTTGAAATCAATTGATTTTTAGACCTTCAAGTATAAGCGCAATAATTATTTTTAAAGCAATCTGATAATTAATGATTTTTACTTGCTCATTTTTTTATATTTGTTAGCGTAGATGTTGGGATTCCTTTTGAGTCTCAGTTAAGTTGAAAAATTCAAAAACACCGTATATTTTATGGAAACTATTATCCTGATTGTATTTATTGTAGGTTACTTGGCCATTACCTTAGAGCACAACCTTAAAATTGACAAACTAATTCCTGCCTTGGCCATGATGGCTATTTTATGGGCGATTATAGCTTTAACTCATATGGATGTTTTTGAGGTAGACACGGCACTCCGCCAATTGGTTCCTACCCATATAGAGGAGATTTTATTGCACCACCTCGGTAAAACTGCAGAGATTTTAGTATTCCTTTTAGGGGCAATGACTATTGTGGAAATTATAGATTATTTTGATGGTTTTGCTACCATTAAAGGTTTTATAAAATATAAGAAAAAATCTAAATTGCTTTGGTTGTTTTCCATTTTGGCATTTATTTTATCTGCGATTATTGACAACTTAACGGCTACAATAGTACTGATCACGATCCTTCAAAAAGTAATTAAGGAAAAGGAAACGCGTATGTGGTTTGCTGGTATGGTGATTGTTGCTGCAAATGCTGGAGGGGCTTGGTCTCCTATTGGAGATGTTACTACAACTATGTTGTGGATTGCCAACAAGGTGTCTGCCCTACAATTGGTGGAACATGTATTATTACCTTCAATTGTTTGTATGGTAATCCCTACTTTAATCGCTACCCGCTTTAAAGCTTTTCAAGGAAACCTAGATATAGATCCCACAGAAGAAGATGGCCCTAAATCAAGACATGGTGCTACCATGCTTTACTTGGGTTTAACAGCAATTGTTTTCGTACCTTTCTTTAAGACCATTACACACTTGCCACCTTATGTGGGTATGATGCTATCTTTGGCTGTAGTAGCCACTTTTGCTGAGATATATTCTAGCTCAAAATTCTCTTTATCTGACGTAGATGGTAAGAGTGAGGCGGCTGGTCACCACAGTCCAGTGCACCACTCATTGTCTAAAATTGAGTTGCCAAGTATTTTATTCTTTTTAGGGATATTGTTGGCTGTTGCAGCTTTAGAATCTCTTGGAATGTTATTTCATTTCGCAGAGGGTTTAAACGCAGCCATTCCCAATTCAGATGTTGTGGTGCTGTTATTAGGTGCAGGCTCTGCAGTGATTGACAATGTGCCTCTAGTTGCCGCTAGTATTGGTATGTTCTCTGAAGGATTAGACAATCCTTTGTGGCACTTTATTGCTTATTCTGCAGGAACAGGGGGCAGTATGCTTATTATTGGTTCCGCTGCTGGTGTTGTAGCTATGGGGATGGAGAAAATAGATTTCTTCTGGTACTTTAAAAATATTGCTTGGTTGGCATTAATTGGCTTCTTAAGTGGTGGTTTAACATTCATTTTATTGCGTGATTTTGTGTTGAACGCATAATTTTTTGCATTTTCTTACGTTAGCTTATAAATTAATTTGATTCTATTTTATGCAAGATAACTTGGCTGAAAATACCCTAGAGCTTGCGGCTTCTAGTGAGAAAACCCTATCCATTATAGACCTTATTTTTAATGGAGGTGCAGGGAGCGTATTTATTATGGGCTTACTTTTTGTCCTCTTGGCGGTAGCACTTTACATCTATTTTGAACGACTTTTTGCTATAAAAGCAGCAGCTAAAATAGACGCGAACTTCATGAACCAGATAAAAGACTATATCAGTAATGGTAAAATAGATGCCGCAAAATCACTTTGTGCTCAAACAGACTCACCTGTTGCTCGACTTACTTTAAAAGGGGTGTCTAGAATAGGAAAGCCTTTGGACGACATTAATACAGCCATTGAGAATGCAGGTACTTTAGAGGTGTATAAATTAGAAAAGAATGTTAGCGTGCTTGCTACAGTAGCAGGTGCCGCTCCAATGATTGGATTTTTAGGCACGGTGATTGGAATGATATTGGCCTTTCATGAAATGGCTACCTCTGGTGGTCAGGCAGAAATGGGGGCGTTGGCTTCAGGTATATATACCGCAATGACTACTACGGTAGGTGGTTTAGTCGTGGGTATTATAGCCTATATTGGCTACAACCATTTGGTTAATATGACCAATAAAGTGGTGCATAGTATGGAAGCTAACGCAGTAGACTTCTTAGACTTATTGAACGAACCTGTCTAGTTTTTATGAAATTAAAAGGTAGAAATAAGATCAGTCCAGAATTTAGTATGTCTTCTATGACGGACATTGTGTTTCTGTTGCTTATATTTTTTTTACTTACCTCCAACAGTCCTAATGCGTTAGACTTAATACTGCCAAAAGCCAAAGGTAAGACCACTAATACCCAACAGGTTTCAGTGAGTATAGACGCAGATTTAAGGTATTTTTTAAATGAAAAGTTAGTGGAAAAGAGCCAGTTAGAGGCTGTTTTAATTCAAGAACTGTCTGCACAAGATGCCCCTACAATTATACTTAGGGCGGCAGAATCCATTGCGATAAAAGAGGCTGTATTTGTCATGGATGTAGCCAACAGAAACCAATTCAAGGTAATCCTTGCAGTAAGGCCAAATTAATGGCATTTTTACAAACCACATACGAGAAAAAATCTTTTTGGACCACTGCTTTTATTCTATTAGCGGTGCTGTTACTCCTTTTTTTTGCAGGTCTTAGGTACCTAGATCCGCCGCCAGAAAATGGCATACTCATTGCTTTTGGAAATATAGATCCCGGTAATAGTTTAACGCTAGCACCTCCAATACAAGCCACTACAGAAGAAACAATTGTACCTGAGATGAATGCAGCTCCAGAAGTAAAAGAAGTAATGGTAGAGGAAGTGGTTTCAGAAGCGCTTGAAGAAGTTTTAACTTCAGCAGATTCCGAGCTAGTTCTTCCCAAAGAGCTCGCTGAAAAAGCGGCCGAATCAGTGCCAGAAAAAGTGCCCGAAACAGTACCAGAAAAAATACCAGAGAAAGTAATCCAACAGGCATCGCCCGCTACAAAAGCGGCCCTGGCAAATATTTTAGGCGCTAAAGAAGCCCAAGGGTCAGGTTTAGGAAATGGTGAAAAATCTGCCAATCAAGGACTTTCTGATGGATCTAAGTATGCGAATTCATTTTATGGTAGTACTACAGGAGAAGTTCAAGGCTTTGGCTTTGGATTGGCAGGTAGAAGTTTGGCTTCTAAAGGATCTGTAACGCCTGATTGCAACGAAGAGGGCAGGGTGGTTGTGGCTATTACGGTGGACAGGTCAGGAAAAGTAATTGCAGTAGATCCGGGAGTGAAAGGCTCTACCAACAACGCCCCCTGCCTTTTAGCCCCTGCCAAAGCAACTGCATTTATGTATCAGTGGGCCCCAGATGCTGAGGCGCCTGAAAAGCAAATTGGTTTTGTAGTCATTAATTTTAAGCTGGGAGGGCAACAGTAATGAATTACACAGAAGCCACTCAATGGTTGTTTGATCAATTACCTATGTACCAGCAAAAAGGGGCTGTGGCCCTTAATGCTAAATTAGACGGGATTACACATTTTTGTGCTTATTTGGGAGAGCCACACCAAAAATTTAAAAGCATTCATGTGGCTGGTACTAATGGAAAAGGATCTTCTTCTCATATGTTGGCCGCTATTTTACAAGAAGCAGGCTATAAAGTAGGGCTATATACCTCACCACATTTAAAAGACTTTAGAGAGCGTATTAAAATAAATGGTCTTGAAATTTCTGAGGATGAAGTGGTTTCTTTTGTGTTGAACCACAAAGATTATATGAGCCAAAATGCCCTGTCTTTTTTTGAAATGACTGTGGCTATGGCATTTGATTATTTTGCATCAGCTAGGGTAGACATTGCCATTATAGAAGTAGGCCTTGGAGGGCGTTTAGACGCCACCAACATTATTAAACCTGAAGTCTCGTTAATTACCAATATTGGTTTTGATCATATGGACTTGTTGGGCAATACGCTCGCTCAAATTGCCATTGAAAAAGCTGGAATTATAAAGCCTAGCGTTCCTGTGGTCATTAGTGAGTGGCATAGAGACACAGAAGCTGCTTTTAAGGCAAAATCTGCTGCTGTAGGTGCGCCTATTTATTTTGCTAGTGATCTTATTGAAAAGCGGTATGCAACGGATTTAAAAGGCGCTTATCAAGAAAAAAATACAAAAGGTGTTGTTGCTGCCTTAAGGCACTTGTCAGGATTTAATGTTACCTCTAATCATATTAAGATGGGTTTGTCTAATGTGGTTGGTCTGACGGAATTATTAGGTAGGTGGCAGGTGTTGCAACACAAACCACTTGTCATTGCAGATACGGCGCATAATGAAGCGGGTATTTCAATAGTGGTAAAGCAACTTTTAAAGACCCCCCACAAACGCCTTCATATGGTGTTGGGTTTTGTGAAAGACAAGGATTTAAATACTATTTTACCTTTGCTGCCTGTAGATGCCTTGTACTATATTGCTGCGCCAGCCATTCAAAGGGGCTTAGATCCTTTAGTTTTTATTGAACAAGCAAAACGGTACAATCTTTTTTGCAACCACTATGAATCTGTAAATGAAGCCTTTAAAGCGGCAAAAAAGCAAGCTAAAAAAGAAGACTTGGTTTTTATTGGAGGAAGTAATTTTGTAGTGGCTGAGGTGGTTTAAAAAAATGCATCTTTTTTTATTTTTTTCTTTTGGGAACTAAAAAACAATCCTATATTTGCACTCGCTTCTGCAAAGGAGTAAAGTAAGGGCCCTTAGCTCAGCTGGTTCAGAGCACCTGCCTTACAAGCAGGGGGTCACTGGTTCGAACCCAGTAGGGCCCACAAAAAGCCCCTCATTTATGAGGGGCTTTTTTTATACCCAAAAGTCACTTAATCCCCGGTTTTGAGCAGTTGGTCTGAATTTTTGGCCTTGGAGGGGATTGGCATGAATATTGTTTTATATTTGAAAAAGCACTAAAAAATCTAAACGATGAGATATTTTTTGACTGTATTAATTTGTTTGAGCGTTTTAACTACTTCAGTAGCTCAAGATAATAAGGAGAATAGTAAAGAGCCTACTAAGAAGGAGCTTAAAAAGTTAGCAAAACAAAGGGCTAAGCGAATAAAAGCAGAAGCTGAAGCCAAAAAATTTAATGAATTTAGGATAGATATAAATGCACCAACAGTGGCTCAGGCTATAAGGCAGTATTTGGGCGCAGCTAGGGTTCAAGGCAATAATGTGATCCTTAGAGACAGGAGTTCTATGAACACTGGGTCTCCTTATGCAGTTTGGGATGTAGATGGTGCTGTTCGTGATACACCACCCGCTGGATTAGACCTCACTACAATAAGATATGTAAAAGTATTGCGGTCTCTATCTGAAACAAATAAATACGGATTTATTGGTGGCGCAGGAGTTATTGTTATAAAAACAGCACTTACCTATAAAGAGTAATTCATTGCATACTAAGTGTTTAAAATCAATTTACCAATTTATAATAGTTCTATTTTTAAACTATTATTAATTTTATAAGACAATTTTATTATTCTAGTAACGGAAGCACTCTTTCCAAAGCCATCCCTCGAGATCCTTTAATTAGGATAAGTGAAGGGTCGGATTTGAAGGGGCTGTTCTTTTGTTTGAAAGCATCAAAGTTAGGATAGCTTTCAAAAGAATGTTGGGTGTTGTGAAACAAAGCCCCTATTAAAATAATCCTATTTATTTTAGAAAGTTTTAATTGAGCTACAATAGCCTGGTGTTCTTTAGCTGCTGTTTCTCCTAATTCGAACATATCCCCTAAGACCACTATTTTGTTTTTAAGCGAAGAATGAGTCAGCTCTGAGAAGTGTTTAATAGCTACTTCCATACTGCTAGGATTGGCGTTATAAGCATCTAACACGAGCATATGTGGTCCAATTTGTCTTAATTCAGACCTGTTGTTGTTTGGTTTGTAGCTTTCAATAGCATTTTTAATGTCCTGAATTGGAACATCAAAATGTCTTCCTATACTGGCAGCAATCATACAATTTGTTGCATTATACGCTCCGTATAAGGAAGTATTTATTGTAGTGTCTTGAAATTGAATTTTTACAGACGTATTGCTTTTAAGAATACTGGTTGTATAAGTGCTCTCTTGGTCTTTTCCAAATGAAATGCTATGATCGTATTGCCTTAAAGCCCCCGCTTGTATAGGGTCTTCGTTGTTGTAAAGAATGGTTTTATTGTTCGCAATGAGGTATTGGTATAATTCACTTTTCCCCTTTATAACTCCTTGAACTCCTCCAAAACCCTCTAAGTGTGCTTTGCCAAAATTAGTGATGCACCCAAAATCTGGCTGTGCCAATGCACAAAGAAATTCAATTTCTTTTTGGTGGTTAGCACCCATTTCAATCACAGCAAATTCAGTACTTTCTTTAATGTTTAAAAGACTCAAGGGTACGCCAATATGATTGTTCAAATTCCCTAAGGTAGCTGAGGTGTTGTATTTCTGAGATAGCACCTTGTAAATAAGCTCTTTAGTGGTTGTTTTTCCGTTACTACCAGTCAATGAAATCACTTTGGCCTTGCAATAATTCCTGTGGTAAGTTCCCAGTGCTTGAAGCGCTTTTAGGACGTCTGCAACATAAATACAGCCAGGATGGTCTTTGTATTTAGCAGCGTCTACAACCGCGTATAGCGCACCATTATTTAGCGCATCTATGGCAAAGTCATTGCCGTTAAACCGCTCACCGGATAAGGCAAAATAAATACTATTAGACTCAATTTTACGGCTGTCAGTGGAGACTGATTTTGTTTGTAAAAAAAGCTTGTGGAGTGCAGAAATCTCCATGAAAATTATTTAGTACGCTTGTTTTTTGGTGTTTTGTTCTGACTTTTAGTATTGCTCCCTACCCTAGACATTGCGCATCTAAATCCTATGAAATCTGTAGCCAGATATTGTGGCAGGAACCTTCTCTGTGCGGGGTCTAACCAATATGCCCTATCTTTCCAAGAGCCTCCTTTGTACACCCTAACTTCATCGCTAATTAAAGTACTTCGGTAATCAGAGGTGTCATATTCTTTGACTAAGCCACCTTGGTCATTTATTTTGACAGCATTTTCTGGGGCATTATACATTTTTTTCTGCTCCTCTCCTTCTGCAATGTTTTGACCAAATTGCCTAGATGAAGCTAAGTCACCGTCTCTGTAGGACCTATTATCACTTTGAGTAAAGTTAGTTCTCAAATAGGTGTCGTCTTTGTCAATAGCAGTTTTTTTGATTTCTCCTGGAAGGGTTTTTGCAAATTTCTTTCCGTTGGGTAAAATTTGAAATTCAGCTTCATCAGTTGCAATGGTTATTTTACCGTCAGGACCTCTTAGTGGTTTTGTAAAGACATTACCTCTAAAGTAATTAAAGTCACTGAGAGAATCTTCAATAATAGGTCTGTAAACATCTGCGACCCATTCAGCTACATTTCCTCCCATACCATAAAGGCCAAAACTGTTTGGTGGATGAAATTTTGTCTGTACAGTAATTGCCCCACCGTCATCTGACCAACCCGCAATTCCGCCATAGTCTCCTTTAGAGTTTTTGAAATTGGCCAATTGGTCCCCTACGCCTCTTTTATCCTTATCTCTGGTGTATTCTCCATCCCACGGATATTTTTTTCTTCCCTTGTAATTATTGTACTCTCTATTTCCTGATTGCGCTTGCGCAGCATATTCCCATTCTGTTTCAGTAGGTAATCTGTATCCTGGAAGAATAATTCCATCACTAACACTTGCAAATACAGAAATACTGTCTTTTTTATTTTTACCCTGTAAAGAATCAATTTGTCCGCCATATGTTAGTTCTGGCCTTCTAAGATATGTTTCAGTACTAAAAACATTGGCCTCTCCATCTAACGGGGCTTCTCTCGCTTCGTTCGACAAAAAGCCTTCTCGTTCTAAAATTAGTTCATTAACTCTGTCGGTTCTCCATTTAGCATAACTATTGGCCTGAAACCAATTGACCCCAACAACTGGGAATTCTCCATAAGCAGGATGTCTGAAATAGTTCACAACTAGATCTTCATTGTAAGACAATCTTCCCCTCCAGACCAAGGTATCAGGCAAAGCACTCTCGTAAATTCCTGTAAATTCTGGTTTTTCCGGCGGATATACTTTCTTTAGATATTTAATGTATTCTAGATACATTTTATTTGTAACCTCAGTCTCATCCATGTAAAAAGACATGACATTTTGTTGTGTTGGGGTGTTGTTCCAATCACGCATTACGTCATCTTGTACTTTCCCCTTAGTGAATGTTCCTCCTTCAATAAAAATTAGCCCAGGCGCTGTTTCTTGGTCTTTAAAAGAATTATCTTTATCTAATTTCCAGCCAGTCCCTCTAGATACGTTACCCGAGGAATTAGACTTGCTACATGCTGTCAAGATTAACAAGCAAAAGCTTGTGATGACTATATTTAAGTATCTGAAAGTTATTTTCATATTTATAAATTGACTATACAAATATAGTACACTATATACATTATAAAGAATAATCAATATAATAAATAGCACTTTTATTTTTTAAAACTGTAATTTGTATTTTACAATTTTTAGTTTCCAAGCTACAGCTAATGTAATTCTTTAATTTATGTTACATTTAAAAAGCAATTTATTGTAAATGGGCTATGCAATATAGTCACTTTCTTAGCGTTATTTTTTTAAACCATTTATGAAGTCATTTTTTGTTGCACTTTTTGTTTTTTTAGGATTTACTAGGGCTTTGTCTCAGGAACAAAATTCTGTGATAACCACAGCGGTACCCTTTTTAAATATCGCTTCAGATGCCCGTTCTTCAGGAATGGGTGATGTTGGTGTGGCTACAGCTCCAGATGCATTTTCCATGCAATGGAACGCTTCTAAATATGTTTTTTCTGTTGCAAATTCAGGAATTGGTTTGGGATATACACCTTACTTAGAAAGTATTATTTCTGATATAGCGCTCTTAAGCGGATACTATTTTAAAAAACCTACGGACCGATCAGCTTTTTCCATAGGATTGCGGTATTTTACTTTAGGCGATATAGAGCTCAGGCAGTTTGCTTCAGATCCAGGAATGATTACAAAACCCAATGAAATAGCTGTAGATGGAAGTTACGCATTAAAGTTGTCTCCAAGAATGAGTATGGGGGTGGCTGGACGTTTTATTCGATCTGATTTAAAATTCCCACAAGAGGCCAGTATAGACAGTAGGGCTGCAAACAGTTTTTCTGTAGACGTATCTGCATATTATCAGGGAGATTTTAAATCTTTTCCAGCCTTTGACGGTAGGTGGAGGTGGGGATTAAATATCTCAAATTTGGGTCCCAAAATTGCTTATGACGCTAATGGTCAGGAAGATTTTTTACCGTCAAATTTAGGACTTGGGATAGGCTACGATTTTGCGTATAGTCCTAACAGTGTTTTGGCATTATCTATTGATTTAAATAAATATTTGGTGCCAATGCCCCAAGATTATAATGAAGACGGATTATTAGACAGTGCAGACTTGGCTGAATTTCAACAAATAGATTTTGTGAGTGGTATATTGGATTCTTTTTCAGATGCACCAGGAGGTTTTTCAGACGAACTCAAAGAGTGGCGTTTAGGGCTTGGTTTGGAGTATACCTTGAGAAAGATATTCATGCTCAGAACAGGGTATTTTACAGAATCGAAATTTACAGGATCTAGGCGGTTTTTTACCTTAGGTTCAGGTGTTACAATTAAAAGTTTTCAAATAGATTTGTCGTATCTTTTTTCTATATCGCAAATTAGAAATCCATTGGAAAATACCCTGAGATTTTCTTTTTCATTTAACTCCCCTAATTAGTTTATTTATGCCTAAGCAGACCCATACTTTTGAATATACTATTTATGAAACCCTTGAGGAATTAAGCCCTTCTTTTCAATCCTTAATGCAAGAGGCTGTTTTGGCTAGAGCAAATGCATACGCTCCTTATTCAAATTTTAATGTAGGGGCGTCTGTTTTACTAGAAAACGGACTGATTATAAGAGGGAACAATCAAGAGAACGCCGCCTATCCTTCAGGACTGTGCGCAGAACGCGTTGCTATTTTTTATGCCTCCGCACAGTATCCAGGTGTTTCTATCAAAGCCATTGCAGTGACCGCTAACACCCATTTGGATCCCTCTGAAACACCGGCATCTCCTTGCGGAAATTGTAGACAAACCCTTGCAGAATACGAGCAGAAGCAGTCAAATTCAATTCCAATTATATTTATGGGGGCTAGTGGGAAAATTGTGTGCTGCAACAGTGTTTTAGACTTACTTCCCTTCGCTTTTAGCAGTAAATACTTAAAATAAATTCCAGCCTTATTTATATTTAAACAGTTGAATAATAATCTATTGTGTCATTTAAAATACCAATTGGTATTTTAATGCTGCTTTTGTGTTATCTTTTTAATCAATCTTTTTTGCAGAAGCCATTTTATCTGTATTTTTGCTTTCCATCCAACGGAATACATATAAATATAAGTATATGAAAAAAGTAACAAAAGAGGTATACCTTAAGTGGTATGAAGACATGCTGTTCTGGAGAAAGTTCGAGGACAAATTAGCTGCCGTTTACATCCAGCAAAAAGTAAGGGGTTTTTTACACCTTTATAATGGTCAAGAAGCTGTACTAGCCGGTTCATTGCACGCAATGGATTTGAGCTGTGACAAAATGATCACTGCTTACAGAAACCACGTTCAGCCCATAGGTATGGGAGTAGATCCCAAAAAAGTAATGGCTGAATTATTTGGAAAAGTAACAGGTACCTCTAAAGGTATGGGTGGCTCCATGCACATTTTTTCTAAAGAGCACCGTTTTTATGGTGGTCACGGAATTGTAGGTGGTCAAATTCCATTGGGTGCTGGTCTGGCTTTTTCAGACAAGTACTTTAAGCAAAATGGGGTAACGCTTTGTTATATGGGAGATGGTGCAGTAAGACAAGGATCTTTGCACGAGACGTTTAACTTGGCTATGTTGTGGCAATTACCCGTAGTTTTTATCTGTGAAAATAACGGCTACGCTATGGGAACCTCTGTTGCGAGAACATCCTACAGTACAGATATTTGGAAACTGGGTCTTGGTTACGAAATGCCATGTGGTCCGGTAGATGGAATGGATCCTGTTAAAGTTGCAGAAGAAGTAAGTAAGGCAGTGGAGCGCGCCAGAAGTGGTGGTGGGCCAACGTTTTTAGAAATGAAAACTTACAGATATAGAGGGCATTCTATGTCAGATGCACAGCATTACAGAACCAAAGATGAGGTAGAGGAGTACAAGAAAATTGACCCTATCACTCAGGTTCTCGATGTGATTAAGAAGAAAAAATACGCTACTGACGCTCAGGTCAAAGCGATTGATAAAAGGGTTAAAGACCTAGTGAAAGAATGTGAAGACTTTGCGGAGGCTTCAGATTACCCACCAGTACAGCAATTGTACGACATGGTGTACGAACAAAAAGATTATCCATTTTTACCACATAAATAAGAGATATGGCAATAGTAGTAAATATGCCCAGGCTGAGTGATACCATGGAAGAAGGTACTGTGGCAAAATGGTTAAAGCAAGTTGGAGACGTTATTTCTGAAGGAGATATTCTAGCAGAAATAGAAACCGACAAAGCCACCATGGAATTTGAATCTTTTAATGAAGGTACTTTACTTCACATAGGCATTCAAGAAGGAGACGCTGCCCCGGTAGATGCGCTTTTAGCCATTATTGGAGAAAAAGGTGAAGACATTAGTGCCTTGTTATCTGGTGGTGCTCCAGCAGCCCAAGAGGCTTCTGAGGCCAGCGCAGCCGAAGCAGCCGAAGCAGCCGTTTCAGCAGCAGAAGTAACCGCTCCAGTAGTAGTCGCGACTGCCACAGCTACGGCTTTGCCGGAAGGAGTTATTGTAGTGAATATGCCAAGACTTTCAGATACTATGGAAGAAGGAACGGTAGCTACATGGCTTAAAAAAGTAGGAGACGTGATTGAAGAAGGAGATATTTTAGCAGAAATAGAGACAGACAAAGCCACTATGGAATTTGAGTCTTTTAATGCTGGAACACTTTTACATATTGGTATAGGTGAGGGCGAAGCTGCTCCGGTAGATTCCTTATTAGCTATTATTGGCCCTAAAGGGGCCGATATCTCAGCAGCACTCAATCCAGTAGCTGCTCCAGTAGCTGCTAAAACAGTTGCAACCGCTCCAGTAGCGGTAAATGACGCAGCAGCTGCGCCAGTTGCAACTCCAACGCCAAAAGCTCCAGTAGCAGACGCTACTGCGGTCAATGCATCTGTTCAGACAGGAAGAATTTTCGCATCGCCTTTGGCAAAAAAATTAGCCAAAGAGAAAGGAATTTCTTTGTCAGAAGTGAAAGGGACCGGAGAGCAAGGGAGGATTGTAAAAATTGATATAGAACGTTTCACCCCTGCAGCAGCACAATCAATTGCGACTACTTCAGCAACTGCTTCAGCCCAGGCACCAGTAATGGCTGCTGGCGAAGAGCATTACACAGAGGTTAAAAATTCTCAAATGCGTAAGGTAATTGCCAAGCGTTTAGGGGAGTCTAAGTTTTCAGCACCTCATTATTATTTAACCGTTGAGGTAGCTATGGACAACGCTATGGCGTCTAGAGCTCAGATCAATAGTTTGCCAGACACAAAAGTATCTTTTAATGATATGGTTTTAAAAGCGTCTGCTATGGCACTTAAAAAACACCCACAAGTTAACACGACTTGGCAGGGAGACACTACCCGTTTTAACAGTCATGTTCACATGGGTGTTGCGGTATCGGTTCCAGATGGTTTGGTGGTGCCTGTAGTTCGTTTTGCAGACCAACAAAGTCTGTCTCAAATTGGCGCTGCAGTAAAAGACCTGGCTGGAAAAGCAAGGGACAAGAAATTAACTCCTGCTGAAATGGAGGGAAGTACTTTTACAGTGTCTAACCTAGGTATGTTTGGTATTCAAGAATTTACCTCTATCATAAACCAACCCAATTCTGCTATTTTATCTGTAGGCGCAATTGTTCAGAAGCCTGTTGTAAAAGAGGGCGCTATAGTGGTTGGAAATACTATGAAAATTACTTTGGCTTGTGACCACAGAACTGTGGATGGTGCTACGGCAGCAGCCTTTTTGCAAACATTACAAGCATTTTTAGAAAACCCAGTAACAATGTTGGCCTAGGATTTCTTAAATATTTAATCTATTTAGCCCGGCTCCGCCGGGCTATTTTTTTTAATAGCGGTTTGTAGCGGCAGCTGATTCTAATTTTATTTGGTTTTTTGCAGCGGTTTCAGGGTCCGTATTGCAGCTTATCAGGGACGTTAATTAGTGGCGTAATATTCGGGTTGTTTCCCTTGAATTACCTAAATTTACTTGGCGTCAATTCGCTATAAAACATCCTATTTTTTGAAAATCACAGACCAAATAAAAGCGCCTATTGAACAAGAAATGATTCTTTTCGAAGAGAAGTTTTTTCAGTCTATGAGTTCAAAAGTAGCCTTGCTCAACAGGATTACTTATTATATAGTCAATAGGAAAGGGAAGCAAATGCGTCCCATGTTTGTATTTTTAACAGCAAAAATGCTTTCTGGTGGCAGCGTTCAGGAACGTACTTATCGCGGTGCTTCAGTAATAGAGCTTATTCATACGGCTACTTTAGTGCATGACGACGTGGTAGATGGTTCAGACAAACGGCGCGGTTTCTTTTCAATTAACGCCCTTTGGAAGAATAAAATTGCCGTATTGGTGGGTGATTATTTACTCTCAAAAGGTTTGTTGCTCTGCATAGATAATGATGACTTTGATCTCTTAAAAATAATATCTGTTGCCGTTCGAGAAATGAGCGAAGGAGAGCTGTTACAAATTGAAAAAGCCAGAAGGTTAGACATTACTGAAGAAGTGTATTACCATATTATCCGCCAAAAAACGGCTACACTCATAGCAGCTTGCTGCGCATTGGGCGCGGCTTCTGTAAGCCCTGGATCTGAAGAGGTGGAAAAGATGCGGGAATTTGGAAGCCTTATAGGCATGGCTTTTCAAATTAAAGATGACTTGTTTGATTATGGCACAAAATCTATTGGAAAACCTACTGGGATAGATATTAAGGAGCAAAAAATGACCCTTCCATTAATTCACGCTTTGCAACAAGCAGACCCAGATCAAAAAAGATGGATGATCAATACAGTGAAAAACCACCATACAGACAGAAAAAGGGTACATGAGCTAATTGCGCTTGTCAAAGCACTCGGAGGTCTTTCATATGCTACTACGCAGATGAATGCCTATAAAGACCAGGCCCTTGAATTATTGGCAGGCTATCCAGACTCAGTCTATAAAAACGCTTTAATCACTATGGTTCGTTTTGTGGTAGAGCGAGAAAAATAATTTTTTATCACCTTTTTAATCTTACAGTATCTTTAAGATAAAGCGGCTTTTTTTATTCCTTTTTAAAGCGGTCTTTATTTGTTACTTTTATGGACTAAATGCATTTGAATTGATTTCAAAGAATACCATAGATAAAGTTTACGAAACCGCTAGAATTGAGGAAGTCATTGGCGACTTTGTTCAATTAAAAAAATCTGGCGCTAATTTTAAGGGACTCAGTCCATTTACAGAGGAGCGTTCTCCAAGTTTTATGGTTTCTCCTGTAAAACAAATTTGGAAAGATTTTTCTAGTGGCAAGGGTGGTAATGTGGTGGCATTTGTCATGGAACACGAGCACTTTACCTATCCTGAAGCCATTAGGTATTTGGCTAAAAAATATCAAATTGAGATTGAGGAAACCATTCAATCCGACGAGCAAAAGGAGGCCGCCAATGAAAGGGAGAGTATGTATTTGGTGTCTGAATATGCAGCGCGTTATTTTTCGGAAGTCCTTTTGACATCGGCCGCAGGCCAAGCTATAGGGCTTTCTTATTTTAGAGAGCGCGGTTTTACGGATGAGACCATAAAGAAATTCGAACTGGGCTATTGTTTGGATGAATGGGATGGTTTTACCAAATCTGCTATTGAAAATAAATACGATATAAAATACCTTGAAGCAACAGGACTGACTATTGTGAAACCGACCAATGAGCAGGCCACGGCCAAAACTTTTGATCGCTTTAAAGGGAGGGTCATGTTTCCCATTCACTCTATGAGTGGTAGGGTGCTTGGTTTTGGAGGTAGGATTTTAACGCAGGATAAAAAAGCAGCCAAGTATTTAAACTCACCAGAGAGTGATATTTACAATAAAAGCAAAGTGCTTTATGGAATATATATAGCCAAGCAAGCCATTGCCAAGCAGGACAATTGTTATTTGGTAGAAGGCTATACGGATGTGATTCAAATGCATCAGTCTGGAATTCACAATGTGGTGTCTTCTAGCGGAACGGCACTTACTTCGGATCAGATTAGGCTTTTGAGTCGCCTGACTAAAAATATTACGGTACTCTTTGACGGAGATGCTGCCGGATTGAGGGCTTCTATAAGGGGGATTGACCTTATTTTAGAGCAGGGGATGAATGTGAAAATTTGCACTTTTCCTGAAGGTGAAGATCCAGATAGTTTTTCTAAAAAACATGTTCTAGAGCTGCTCACAGAGTATTTGGAGACTAATTCGCAAGATTTTATACAATTTAAAGCGTCTATCTTGGTTAAAGAGGCGGCCAATGACCCTGTGAAAAGGGCAGAAACCATTCGAGATATTGTTGGGAGTATTGCTAAAATACCAGATGCTATACAGCGAGAAGTCTATTTGCAGTCTTGCGCACAAATTATGGACATTTCTGAGCAAGTGCTTTACAATACCCTGGCGCAAGTTTCTAAAACAGCGGCCAGTGCTAAGGGAGTGCTCCAAAAAAGCGGGGGTGTCCCTGAAGAACGTTTTAAAGTAGTTAAGCCAGAAGCCCCTGAGGTAGAAAAACTTAATGTTCAGTGGGTGCTAGAGAAGAAAATCATTGAAATTTTGTTGCTTTATGGAAATCATAAGGCCACATTTGAAGACTTAATTTTAGCCTCTAACGAGGCTGGAGAATTGGTTTTAACGCCTAAAAAGGTAGAGCAAAAAGTTTTTGAAAAGGTGTATTTGGATTTACAAGAAGACGAAATTGAGCTCACGCAGGACCATTTTAAAGGGATTTACTTTGAACTTATAGCCTCTTTTAATCAGTCAGAAAATTTTGACCTGCCAGTTTTTATTAGAAACCAATCAGAAGAACTTTCTGCGTCCATATCTTCCATTCTAATGGAGGAAGAGAAGTATGTGCTTGGGCAGTGGGAGAAGAAAGATATTTTCCCAAAAGACAAGGCTTTGGGGGTGTCTCAATTGGTGACAGAAACCATTTTGAGTTTGAGGTGTTTTTTGATTAAAAAGCGGATGGGGGTCATGCAGGAAACGACCAGAGATCAAGAAAAAGACCACCAAGAAGTAAAGGAAGAATTGGTCTCCTACCTGCAGTTGTATGCCTTGTTAAATAAAAAATTAAACAGGGTACTTTCTTAGTTCCTCAATGGGGCAAAGCCATGGGGTTGTGCGGAATTATTGAATTAATACAGCTGTAAGGCTTTAGCATGTTGCAGCATGTCTACAATATTAGTGACATTCAGTTTTTTCATGAGCCTAGATTTATAGGTACTCACCGTCTTTTCATTAATATCTAATCCACCGGCAACTTCTTTATTTTTCTTCCCTGAAGCCAGTAATTTTAATACCTCAATCTCTCTGGAAGACAGTTTTCTAAACGCAGATTTTTCTTTATCTCCTGATTTTTCTTTTTTGAGTTGTTCTGATAATGAGTGGGTGAGGTATATTTTCCCCTCCTTAAGCTGCGTAAGCGCAGTGAGTATCTGATCTATTCTTGCTGTTTTAGAAAGGTAGCCGCAAGCGCCTGCTCTTATGGCACTTAGGGCATAAACTGTTTCTGATTGGCTGCTAAAAATAAGTACTTTAATGTTTGGGTTTATTTCCTTAAGCTTTCTAACAGTGGCAATTCCATTGATTTCAGGAATGTCCATCTCCAAAATTACAATATCGGGCGTTTGTTTTTCTACAGCTGTAAAAAGTTGGGTGGTCGTTGCAACGGCATCTTGTAGCTGAAACTCCTCAGCACTGTTCACTACCATACTCAGACCCATCATTACTATAGGATGTGCATCTGCAATAAGAATTTTTATCATGGTTAATTTTTCTTAAGATTTGGGATTCTTGAAAAATAGTATACATTAAATGTATAAAAAAATCACATGATATAGGTAAATTCCTACAATTTATTCAAATTAATGTACCCTAGAGCAAAAACTTATGTCTGCTCTGTTGGAGCCAAAATAGATTTTTCTAGAGTGGTCTAAAAGAAACAAAAAGGTTTAAAGAGACCAAAAGGCTTAAAGAAACTCTTTTGGAATCTCACAGACTGGAATAGGATTCATTTTGTGTTGGTTGGCATGGTTTAATCTGGTGTATATCTCATACACTGTAGCTTCTCTTCCTTTGAAGTCTGTCTCCTTTTTTCCTTTGTCTTGCATATCCATGGCCCATTCTAATTCAGGGTAGCTGGCGCCTATTTGGTCTTCATCTGTTCTGTTGTCTCCCCAAAGGCCGTCTGTAGGGGCTGCCGTTAAAATGTCTTCATTAATTCCTAGTGTTTTTCCAAGGGCAAAAACGGCTGTTTTTAGCAGGTCTGCAATGGGACTTAGGTCTACCCCTCCGTCTCCGTATTTGGTGTAGAATCCAACACCAAAGTCTTCTACTTTATTACCCGTTCCTGCCACCAAATAGCCGTGTAATGCAGCAAAGTAATACAAACTTGTCATTCTCAGTCTGGCCCTTGTGTTGGCTAGGCTCATAAATCGATCTTCTTCGTTTTTTACAGCTGGAAATGCCTGAACTAGGCTGTCAAAAACTGGGGTGAGCGGCACTGTTGTCTTAGTGGTATTGGGGTAATTTTCTTGTAACCACAACACGTGTTTACTGGCCCGATCTGTTTGGTTTTTTGCCTGATGGATGGGCATGTCTAAGCATAAAAGGGGAAGTCCTGTTTTGGCACAAAGTGTAGCGGTTACCGCAGAATCAATTCCGCCGGAAACTCCTATGACAAATCCTTTAGCACCTGCTTTTTGAGCGTATTCCTTAAGCCAATTTACTATGTGATCAATGATTTTTTCTGTTTGCATAAGGGGTGGTTTTGTTTAAAAACGACTAACTTTGAGCCATAAAATTAAGCCCTACTTTGAGAATAATAAAGCAAAAGACCAATTCTTTTTCTCTTCGCGCACTCCTGGTGTTTATGTGTGGTGTTTTTTTAGCCTCGTGTGCGAATGACAACAGTCTTGAAAGTGAAGTAAAAGCATTAGAAACGGATCTAAAAATACACCGATTTGACCTTGAATTTGGGCAGGGTAATGTGGCAGATTTTGATCGATTAAGAGACAAATACCCTTTCTTTTTTCCCAGCCAAACTCCGGATAGTATATGGAAATTTAAGTTACAAGACACTGTTGAAAAGCAAATTTCTAGAGAGATAAATCGGGTTTTTGGAAATTTTAAAAAAACCGCCACTGAACTGTCCCATCTCAACGCTCATTTCAACCAGCTTTTAAGCCAAGAGTTGGGTCTTACTCAAACGGCCCTACAGACCCCAGAAGTGTACGCCTTAAGCACTTTGTCTTCAGGCTTAGACATTCAAAATAGGGTGGTGGTTGCAGACAGCATGTGGCTGATTGCTTTAGACCATTATTTGGGCCCTCAGCACGAGTATTACAAATCATTTCCTTCCTATATAAAACAAGATTTAGATGCCAAATATTTAGTCTCTGACATGTCTGCTGCACTAATGGCTCCTTTTGTGTCTGGGAATACGAATGGGTACTTTTTAGATAAAATGGTGATTGAGGGTAAAAAAACATTTCTTCAAACCCTTATTTGGCCCCACGCTACAGAGGCCCAGCACTTAAAATACAGTGAAGCCCAATACGAATGGGCTGTAGCAAACGAAGCACAGGTGTGGCGTTATTTTATGGAGCGGGAATACCTTTACAGTACAGACACTTCATTGGAGTACCGCTTTTTATTCCCTGCACCCTTTTCTAAATTTCAGCTGGCTTTAGACCGGGAATCTTCGCCAAGAATTGCACAGTTTATAGGCCTTCAAATGGCCAAAGCCTATTATAAAAAGCACGACAAGAATTTACAAAAACTCCTTGAAGTTTCTTCAATAGATTTATTGAAAGAGGCTTCCTATAAACCCAAGAAATGAGTCAAAAAACCCACACTTCAGAAATTATTTTAAAAGTTACTTTGGACGAAAACCAAGTTCCTGAAAAATTGCAATGGACAGCAGAAGACGGAGGCGTAGATAAAGAAGACGCTAAAGCCATGATGCTTTCCGTTTGGGATAGTGAGAACAAAGAATCCCTTAAAATAGACCTTTGGACTAAAGACATGCCCGTAGATGAAATGAAAATATTTTTCCACCAAACTTTAGTGGCAATGTCTGACACTTTTTTGAAAGCCACTCAAGATGAAAAAATGACAGCAACCATGCGTGAGTTTTCTGATTATTTTGCTGAAAAACTAGAGATTAAAAAGGGATCCTAAGGGTTAAAGATTACAGAAAATCTTTGATTAAAGACAAAGCCGTTGCGGTTTTCAGTTGACTCTTTAAGCAAACACCTTTTATTTTTGCGCTTTAAAGTACGCTTCGTTTATAGCGCCAATATAGCCCAATAATTCTTCTTTGCCCAAATGCTTAGAAGATGAGGTAATAAAGTGTTCCGGGGCTAGTTCGAAAATTTCTTCAGTGAGCTTTTCGTTATAGGCCTTAGTATTGGCCTCGATAATAGCAGGTTTTAGCTTGTCTGCTTTGGTGAAAATAATGCAAAATGGAATTTCATTTTCTCCCATCCACCTCATAAAATCAAGGTCTACTGGCTGCGGCTCGTGTCTAATGTCTACAAGTACAAAGGCACAAACAAGTTGGGTTCGTTTTAAAAAGTATTCTGTAATGTATTTTTGAAAAGTCTTCTTGTCTCTTTTAGATACCCTGGCGTATCCATAACCAGGTAAATCTACTAAAAACCAATTTTGATTGATTTTAAAGTGGTTTATAAGCTGTGTTTTTCCAGGTCTTCCAGATGTTTTTGCCAAGCTCTTTTTTGAGGTAAGCATATTGATCAATGAAGATTTCCCCACATTTGAACGCCCAATAAAAGCGTATTCAGGAATAGGGTCTTTGGGGCATTTTTCTACATGAGCGTTGCTCATTACAAATTCTGCGGAAGTAATTTTCATGAATGCTTTTTTCTGTGTGATAATTGGCTTTTAAGCGGGTTTAAAACCCCCTAGCCACCAGCCAGTTCTCCAATAGTGTATTGAAGGTGTCTGGGTGTTCCATCATGGGTGCATGACCGCATTTTTCAATCCAAAACAGGTCTGAATCAGGAAGCAGCGCATTAAATTCATCTGCAACATTCGGAGGGGTCACGCCGTCGTTTCTTCCCCAAATAATACAGGTAGGTGTTTTCATTAGGGGTAAATCCTTAGACATATTATGTCTAATAGCACTCTTCGCAATGGCTAATGTTTTCACCAGTTTTACCCTGTTATTAACAGTAGCAAAAACTTCGTCAACAATCTCTTTGGTTGCCACAGCAGGATCGTAAAAAACCTCCTCTGCTTTTTTCTTGATAAACTCGTAATCTCCTCTTTTAGGGTACCCGTCACCCATGGCACTTTCATAAAGGCCAGAACTTCCAGTAATCACTAAGCCTTTCACAATCTCAGGATCCATCTTGGTTTCCAATAAGGCAATATGACCGCCCAATGAATTCCCCACAAGGATCACATCTTTGAGGTTTAAATGCCTTAAAAACTCATCTACGTAAACGGCAAAGCTTTTAACAGTAGTCTTTAGGAGCGGCATGTCATAAATAGGTAATTCTGGAACAATGACCCTATAACCTTTCTCAGGAAAGTAATCCATAACGCCTTGAAAATTACTTAGCCCGCCCATAAGTCCGTGTAATATGACTATAGGTGCGCCATCTCCTAGGGATACGTATTGGTATTTTCCGTCTTTAATGATTGGGTGTGTCATGACTTGGTTTACGCCTAAGTTGGCAAATATAGGCATTTCATTTAAATACCAATAGCTTCTTTTTCTTGGCTTTGGATGTGTAGCTGAATATAGGCTTTTATCTTTTTTTCGCTAGAAGTAAACAGAACTTATTAACAAAGTGGTAGAATGTGGTAAAAAGTGGGATAAAATCCTTTATATTTGAACTTATTAATTAAAACTAGCACAGATAGTGGTCTCACTAATAGGTACATATGATTGCAAGGCAGACGTAAAAGGGCGGATAATGCTTCCTGTTGCGTTAAAGTCGCAGTTGACCCCTATTTTGAAAGAAGGTTTTGTTATTAAGAGAGCGGTTTTTAGAGATTGTCTGGAGTTGTATCCCATGGCGGAATGGCAATTGTTGATGGAGAAAATGAATGAGAAGAACCGATTTGTAAAAAAGAACAACGACTTTATTAGAAGGTTTACTGCTGGCGTAAAAGTAGTAGAGTTGGATGGTAGTGGTCGTTTGCTCATTCCAAAGAATTTAATAGGTATTGCGCAGATAAGTCAGGAAGTGGTGTTGAGTGCAGCAATCAATATTATTGAAATTTGGGACAAAGGGCAATATGAAAAGGTATTAGAAGAAACAGCGCAAGACTTTGCTAGTCTCGCAGAAGAAGTCATGGGAGATGGAGAAAACAACTTATCATAATCCAGTCATGCTGCAGGAAACTGTGGCGGGTTTGGCCATAGATCCCAAAGGGGTTTATGTAGACGTTACTTTTGGTGGCGGAGGACACAGCAAAGAGATTTTACGACAGCTCGGTCCCCAGGGACGTTTGTTTGCTTTTGACCAAGATAAAGACGCTTTGGCCAATACATTGGCCGATGCTCGATTCACCCTCATTCCAGAAAATTTTCGGTTTATAAAACAATTTCTGCGTTTTCACGGCATTAAACAAGTGCATGGAATATTAGCAGACTTTGGCGTGTCTTCACATCAATTTGACGAAGGTTCAAGGGGTTTTTCCACTCGCTTTGAGGGAGACTTAGACATGCGAATGAATCAGAGTGGGGCAATCACGGCTAAAGAAGTGGTGGGTTCCTATGCGCATGATGACCTGGCCAATATGTTTTTTCAATATGGAGACTTGCGGAATTCAAAAGCCATTGCAGCAGCGATCATTGCTTTTAGAGAAATCCAGCCTATTGAAACTACTGCTCAGTTAAAAGAAGCCTTGGCGCCGTTTTTAAAAGGATTTAATGATGCTAAAATTTTGGCGCCAATATATCAAGCCATTAGGATTGAAGTGAATCAAGAGATTCAAGTGATTAAAGAATTTTTAGCGCAAGTCCCAGATCTGTTGTTTCCCGGTGGTCGATTAAGTGTATTGAGTTACCATTCTTTGGAAGACAGATTGGTGAAACGCTTTATTCGAGCAGGACAATTTGAAGGAGAGCCAGAGAAAGATATTTTTGGACATTTTGAGGTGCCTCTAAAAAAAGTGGGTGGCTTACAGATACCTACAAAAGAAGAGCAACGTATAAACACCCGCTCTCGAAGTGCCAAGCTTCGGGTGGCAGAAAAACCAAAAAACACCCCCAATAGAAAGTGAGAAAATCGCTACTTAATATTCTAAAAGGTTCTTTTCTTATTGGAGACGATGCTCCAAAACACTGGCGTTTTTTTATTTACCTAGCAGTTTTAGGTGCCCTCATGATTAGCGCAGCACATGAATCTGAGCGTAAGGTATATGAAATTGCCCAGCTGAGTCAGGAAGTAAAAGCTTTGAAAAATGAATATGTGGGACTTAGGTCAAGATTGCAGCGCGCTCAATTAGAGACAAGTGTGGCTAGAAAAGTAGCAGATTTAGGGATATTTCCTCCAGATAAGCCTGCAGTGAAAATCGTGGTAAAAACTTCTGATAAAAAATAACAATAGTGCGAGAGAAAAAAATTTTAACACGTCTGTATGTAGTGGTAGCCCTCTTGGTGGTGTTTTCCATTGCAATTGGCGCTTCTCTGGTTCAAACCCAGGTTTCGGATGGGGCTAAATACAGAAAGCTCGCTTTAGAGAGGACCGAAAAAATTGTAACGATTGAACCGAATAGGGGGAGTTTGTATTCAGACGACGGCAGTTTGTTGGCTACCTCTGTTTCCAGGTACGAGATTAGATTTGACGCAGTAACAGTTCCCTCCAAAGATTTTGAGTTACATCTCATAGCACTTTCAGATTCTTTGGGCGTATTGCTCCAAAAACCCGCAAATTATTTTGAGCAAAAACTCAGAAAAGCCAAGGCCAATAAAAACAGGTATGCCTTAATAGCCTCCAACCTTAGTTATGAATCTTACAAAAGGATAAAGTCTTTTCCATTGTTTTCAAAAGGACCCTATAGGGGTGGTTTTGTGGTGACTCAAAAGACTGTTCGAGAGCATCCGCTTGGAGAAATGGCTGCCAGAAGTGTGGGTTTTGTGAGTTCAGATGCTAAAGGAAACATTACTCGAGTAGGTTTAGAGGGGGCTTTTGATGATTATTTAAAAGGGGTAGAAGGCAAACGTCTCAAGCAAAAAATTGCCAAAGGTCAGTGGAAGCCCATAGGTGCTAGCAACCTAAAAGAACCGGAAGAAGGTGCAGATGTGGTTACCACAATTAATATAAATATTCAAGATATAGCGCACCATGCGCTATTGACTCAACTAGAAAAATACAAAGCAGACCACGGTACTGTGGTGGTAATGGAAACCAAAACAGGAGAAATAAAAGCCCTTTCCAATTTAGGGAGAAATGCCAATGGGCATTACTACGAAAGACTTAACTACGCTATTGGGGAGTCTCATGAACCTGGATCTACTTTTAAGCTCATGTCTTTGGTCGTTGCATTGGAAGATAAAATTGTAGACACTGCCACGGTAATAGATACCGAAAGAGGCAAATACAGGGTGTATGACAGGACGGTGAATGACTCCAAAAATGGGGGTTATGGGAAAATTTCTGTAGCCAAGGCTTTAAAGGTTTCCTCCAATACAGCATTTGCTAAACTCATCCATGAAAATTATAAAGACAGACCCAGTGATTACGTAGATCGTTTGCGCAATATGAATTTACATGAGAGGTTAGGACTTCCTGTTTTAGGGGAGGGAGATCCTGTGATCAGGTATCCTGGAGAAAAAGGTTGGTCTGGAGTTTCATTGGCTTGGATGTCTCATGGGTATGAGGTGTCTCTGACCCCTTTGCAAACCTTAACCTTTTATAATGCCATTGCCAACGGAGGAGAAATGGTGAAGCCAAGGTTGATTAAAGAAATTAGAAAAGGAGGTATTGTAGAGAAGCGTTTTGGTAAAACCATTATCAATCCTTCTATATGCTCTAAAGAAACGGTCGCGCAAGTAAAACAGATTTTAAAAGATATTGTTGAGAAAAAAGGGGGTACAGGACATGGTTTGTACGATCCGAATTTTTCAATGGCAGGTAAAACGGGTACTTGCCAAAAAGACTATACTTCAGGAGACCCTAATAAGTTAAAATATATCTCCACTTTTTCAGGCTATTTTCCTGCAGACAATCCAGAGTATTCTTGCATTGTAGTGATTCACGAGCCAGATAAATCTGTGGGTTATTACGGGGCAGATGTTTCAGGGCCTGTTTTTAAGGCCATTGCACAAAAAATGTACACCTCTAAGCTTATGGAGGTGCAAGTAGCTAAAGAGGCCATAGCATCTCTAGCCGTTAATGAATCCTATGAAAATTATCAGGAGGCACTTGAGTTAACTACCCAGACCATTCCTGATGTAAAGGGAATGCCAGGAATGGATGCTATAGCCCTATTGGAAAACTTAGGTTTTGTGGTGGAGGTTAACGGCCAGGGTAAGGTAGTGGGACAATCTATTCATGCGGGAACATTTACAGGAAAAGGTACTAAAGTGGCATTAGAATTATCTCGCTCATGAAAGTATTAAAAGACATACTATACGGCGTCTCTATAGATCAGTTACAGGGTAGCACGCTCAAGGAAGTGCAGGGCGTGTATTTTGATTCGCGCAAAGTAGTGGCTCAATCCCTTTTTGTGGCTACCAAAGGAGTTCAGGTAAATGGCCATATTTTTATTGAAACGGCTATAGAAAAAGGCGCTACTGTGGTGGTTTGTGAAGACCTACCTGGCCTTACTCATGCTGAGGTTACCTACGTAGTGGTGCCCAATAGCCAAGAGGCTTTAGGTGTTATGGCGGCCAATTGGTTTGACCATCCTTCAAAGAAACTATCACTTATTGGAGTAACAGGTACCAACGGTAAAACTACAGTCACTAGCTTACTCTACGCATTGTTTACTAAAGCAGGATATCCTTCAGGACTTATTTCTACGATTAAAATTTTAGTGGGCGAGAAAGCATATGAAACAGCCCACACTACACCAGATGTGTGGACCATTAACGCGTATTTACAGGAAATGGTGTCAGAAGGACTTTCTCACTGTTTTATGGAGGTGAGCTCACATGGAATTGCGCAAATGCGCATTAAGGGATTGACTTTTGAAGGGGCTATTTTTACCAACCTAAGCCAAGACCATTTAGATTATCATAAAACGTTTGCCAATTATAGGGATACAAAAAAATTGCTTTTTGACGGGCTTTCCACTACTGCATTTGCTTTGGTAAATTCGGACGACAAAAACGGACTATTTATGCTCCAAAACACCAAGGCTAAGAAAATGAGCTATGGGCTAAAAGGAGTAGCAGATTTTAAGGCGCAAATATTAGAAAATCAGTTTTCGGGTCAATTGCTTAAAATAGACCAGCAAGAAGTTTGGACCACCCTTTTAGGACAGTTTAATGCGTATAATATTTTGGCAATTTACGCAACCGCAACCCTTTTGGGATTAAATACATTGGAGGTACTACAACACATAAGTACCCTCGAAAATGTGGCAGGAAGGTTCCAATATTTTATTTCCAAAAACCAGATTACGGCTATTGTGGATTATGCCCATACGCCAGATGCCTTAGATAATATATTAGAAACGATAGGCCAGATCAGAACAAAGAATGAAAAGCTCATTACTGTAGTAGGTTGCGGAGGAGATAGGGATCAGGGAAAGCGACCTTTAATGGGTGCTATTGCAGCAGAAAAGAGCGATACCGTAATTCTCACTTCTGACAATCCCAGATCTGAAACGCCCATAGCTATTCTTGAACAAATGGAAGCGGGGGTTTCTCCGGTAGATATAAAAAAAGTTTTGGTGGTTGAAAACAGAAAACAAGCCATTAAAACCGCTTGTATGATGGCCACTCCAAAGGATATCATTTTAATTGCAGGAAAAGGACACGAAAAGTATCAGGATATTAAAGGTGTGAAGACCCCTTTTGATGACTATGAAATTGTAAAGAATCATTTAGACCTTTTAGACCATTAATCTAAGTCAATAGAAGAAAAGTACTATGCTGTATTATTTATTTGAATTTTTAGAAAAGCAATACCAATTTCCTGGAGCTAGCCTGTTTGGTTTTTTGACCTTTAGGGCTTCATTGGCGATCATTACTTCTCTTCTAATTGCAACAGTATTTGGAAAAAAAATCATTGAATACCTCCAGCGAAAGCAGATAGGGGAGACCGTGAGGGATCTTGGTTTAGCAGGGCAAAAACAAAAAGCTGGAACCCCAACTATGGGAGGTCTAATCATCATTATAGCTACGCTAGTTCCTGTGTTTCTCTTTGCTAAATTAGCCGAGATTTATATTGTATTACTCATCGTAACCACCCTTTGGATGGGCGCCATAGGTTTTGTGGATGATTATATTAAAATTTTCAAAAAAGACAAAGCTGGTTTAAAAGGAGTTTTTAAAGTATTGGGACAAGTAGTTCTTGGACTTATCGTTGGGGCTACCTTATATTTTCATCCAGGCGTTACCATGAAAGAGGCGGTTGCTGTACCTAAGACAGAAGTAGTGAAGAGTCGTTTTTTAGGTCCTGAAATAAAGTCTACAAAAACCACCATACCTTTTACCAAAAACAACGAATTAGACTATAGTGACTGGATTTCTTGGACAGGTGAAGGTGCCGAGAAATACGCTTGGCTCATTTTTATTCCAGTGGTCATTTTTATAGTATCTGCTGTCTCTAATGGAGCGAATCTCACCGACGGTATAGACGGTTTGGCTGCGGGTACCTCTGCTATTATTGCTGTGACCTTGGGAGTGTTTGCTTGGATTTCAGGGAATGTAATTTTCTCTGATTACTTAGATATTATGTTTATTCCTAGAGTGGGTGAATTGGTGGTATTTATTGCTGCTTTTGTAGGTGCATTGGTAGGATTCTTATGGTACAATGCCTTTCCGGCTCAAGTTTTTATGGGAGATACGGGTAGTTTGACTATTGGAGGAATTATTGCTGTCATTGCCATTATTATTAGAAAGGAATTACTCATTCCGTTATTGTGTGGCATCTTTTTCGCCGAGTCACTGTCTGTCATGTTGCAGGTGGGCTATTTTAAATACACAAAGAAAAAATTCGGTGAAGGGGTACGTGTTTTTCTCATGTCGCCATTGCACCACCACTACCAAAAATTAGGCTATCACGAGAGTAAAATCGTGAGTCGTTTTTGGATTGTGGGGATATTATTAGCCGTTCTAACCATTGTGACCTTAAAACTGAGATAATGAAATTTCTAGTGGTTTTAGGTGCGGGGGAGAGTGGTGTTGGTGCCGCCCTTTTGGGGCAGCAACAAGGGTACCGTGTGCTGGTGTCTGATCATGGCACAATTCACGCTGTCTTTAAAAACGTTCTTGTACAAAATGAGATTCCTTGGGAGGAAAACGGACACAGTGAAGCCGCTATTTTCGCAGCAGATCTTGTGGTAAAAAGCCCTGGTATTCCAGACACGGTACCCTTGGTTTTGGCATTGCGCCAGAAGGGTGTTTCGGTGATAGATGAGGTGGAATTTGCGGCTCGTTACACCGAGGCTGTGTTGATAGGTATTACTGGCAGCAATGGCAAAACCACCACGACCATGTTGACCCATCATATTTTGAAGTCGGATGGAAAAGCAGTAGCAATGGGCGGTAATATTGGCGTAAGCTTTGCAAAATTGGTGTATGAAGCCCATTTACCAGAGGCTGAAAAGATAGATTACTACGTATTAGAGCTCAGTAGTTTTCAATTAGACAACATTGAAAATTTCAGGCCACATATCGCTATAATCACCAATATATCTCCAGATCATTTGGACCGATATGGCTATGAGATGGACCGATATACGGCGGCAAAGTTTCGCATATCAATGAACCAATTGCCTACGGATTATTTAATCTATGACGCAGATTGTGAGGTGATTGGAGCTGCTTTGGATCAGTTTCCTGAGACCGGAAAAAGAATTGCATTTAGTACACAAAAAATAATTAAAAACGGCGCCTGTCAAAAAGGCGAAAACATAGAAATAGCATTAGACCAAAAAACATTTAGCATGCAGATTAATACATTGGCCTTAGAGGGCACCCACAACGTTAAAAACACCATGGCAGCTTCAGCAGCAGCAACATTGGTGCAGATGAATTTAATGCGCTGCTTCCTGATTCAGACCTGTTTTGGATTGAAAAATGCGGTCATGCACCCATGATGGAACACCCAGACACCTTCAATACACTATTGGAGAACTGGCTGGTGGCTAGGGGGTTTTAAACCCGCTTAAAAGCCAATTATCACACAGAAAAAAGCATTCATGAAAATTACTTCCGCAGAATTTGTAATGAGCAACGCTCATGTAGAAAAATGCCCCAAAGACCCTATTCCTGAATACGCTTTTATTGGGCGTTCAAATGTGGGGAAATCTTCATTGATCAATATGCTTACCTCAAAAAAGAGCTTGGCAAAAACATCTGGAAGACCTGGAAAAACACAGCTTATAAACCACTTTAAAATCAATCAAAATTGGTTTTTAGTAGATTTACCTGGTTATGGATACGCCAGGGTATCTAAAAGAGACAAGAAGACTTTTCAAAAATACATTACAGAATACTTTTTAAAACGAACCCAACTTGTTTGTGCCTTTGTACTTGTAGACATTAGACACGAGCCGCAGCCAGTAGACCTTGATTTTATGAGGTGGATGGGAGAAAATGAAATTCCATTTTGCATTATTTTCACCAAAGCAGACAAGCTAAAACCTGCTATTATCGAGGCCAATACTAAGGCCTATAAC
>ABVW01000002.1 GCA_000173115.1 Flavobacteria bacterium MS024-3C | reverse complement strand
CGGTGCCTCTCACCAATTTATAAATATAAAAAAGCAATAAGGCCACCAAGAGAATATCTATGGCGTCAGTAATTTTAAATTCAAGAAAATTGAAAAATTCCAAAGGATACTTTTTTGTAAAAATAGCTAATTAGAATATAAATACCCTAGAGTTGGTTTGTTTTTTAAGCCTTTTGAAGGGCTTCATATAAAAGGATACATTCTTTAGCAGCGGCTACGTCGTGCACCCTTAACAGAGAACTTCCATTGAGGAGTGCTTGCATGTGAAGGGCAGTAGTACCGTTAAGGGCCTCTTCTGCAGTTGCATTTAATGTTTTGTAAATCATGGATTTGCGACTCAGTCCGGTCAATACAGGAACACCAAAAGTGTTTAATAACTGACTTTCCCTGAGTAGTTCAAAGTTTTGCTGGGTGGTTTTAGCAAAGCCATAGCCTGGATCTATGATTATATCTGTGATTTGGTGTTTTTTAGCGCTGTCAATTTTCTGAGAAAAGTAGCTAAGGATTTCTTGTAAAAAGTGATCGTAATGGGTATGCTCTTGCATGTCTTTTGGGGTACTTCTCATATGCATCATCACATATGGCACCCCTAGTTTTCCTACAGTTGGAATCATCTCAGGGTCTAATTGTCCTGCAGATATGTCATTGATCATGGCAGCCCCTATTTCTACAGCGGCCTTTGCAATACCACTTCTAAAAGTGTCAATAGATAAAAGCGCGTCTGGAAACCGCTTTAGAATAGCTTGTAGTATGGGATACAGTCTTTTCTGCTCTTCTGCTTCAGAAACTTCTGCAGCGCCTGGTCTCGAGCTGTAAGCACCAATATCTATAAATGTAGCGCCCTGTGTGCACATTTTATCTACCTGGTCCAATACGGCTTTTTCTTCTTTATAGCGCCCTCCATCGTAAAAAGAATCTGGGGTAATATTGAGCACACCCATTATTTTTGGACTGTCTAAAAAAATTAAATTCCCCTTACAATTTAATGAAAAGGGAACTGTAGGACCAGAATTTGTGTTTTTTGCCATGAGATCTTAAGATTCAAAGGGATAGGGTTGTTGGGTTTAATTATTTGTGCGAAATTTACGCAAATTAACTAAAGACATGGCCAATACCTCGGACCAATATAATGCAGTGATTAAAATGTGTAGAGACCTCTTTGAAAAAAAGATGTCTGACTATGGTGCTGCATGGCGTATTTTAAGACTTCCTTCCTTGACGGATCAGCTATTTATAAAAGCGCAAAGGATCCGAGGGCTTCAACAAAACACAGAACAGAGGGTGGCAGAGGGTGAGATTTCTGAATTTATGGGCATCATTAATTATTCTGTCATGGCACTTGTACAAATGGAAAAAGGTACTGTGGAGCAGCCAGATATGGATGTGACCCAAGCCTTAGCAGCCTATGACAAGCAAATAGCACTGACCAAATCTCTTATGGAGGCAAAAAACCATGATTATGGAGAGGCTTGGAGAGATATGAGGGTGAGCTCACTTACAGACCTTATTCTACAAAAACTACTCAGGGTTAAGCAAATTGAAGACAATCAAGGTAAAACACTCGTCAGCGAAGGAATAGATGCTAATTATCAAGATATGCTTAATTATGCTGTCTTTGCATTGATTCATTTAGAATCTTAATAGATCATTTATGAAATATATCACGCATTTATCTAGAATCCTTGTAGGGGTTTTATTCATAGTCAGCGGTTTTATAAAGCTGAATGATCCAGTGGGTTTTTCCTTTAAATTGGAAGAGTATTTTAGTGTAGGTGTTTTAGATTTACCTGTACTAATGCCATTTGCCCTTGCAATCGCTTTTTTTGTGGTTGTATTTGAAGTGGGGACTTTGGAAACTCACAGAGTTACTTGAAATTAAAATGATTTCAAATATCATCGGAGGATTCATGAATATTGGTCTCATTGCACTGATCATTGTTTTCCAACAAGAGATCAGAAAGTTTTTACTCATGTTAGGATCTACTAATTTAGCCAACAAACGCTCCTACTTAAAACACTTTAAATTTTTAAAGCAAGACCTACAGCCACTGGAGACTGATATTAAAGCAGTAGTAGCAGCGCTAGAAAAAATGAGTCAAACCAAAACGGGGGCCCTATTGGTATTTGAAAAAAACAACTCTTTGGATTTTGTGAGACAATCTGGAGATCGCATGAATATAGAATTGAGCCAACCAATTATTGAAAGCATTTTCTATAAAAACAGTCCACTTCACGATGGAGCCGCAATTATAGAGAACAATTATATTGTAGCGACTCGAGCCATATTACCGGTATCTGATGAAAGAACCATTCCACTTAGGTTTGGTCTCAGACACAGAGCTGCTGTAGGTATTACTGAAAAAACCGATGCCTTAGCATTGGTGGTGTCTGAAGAGACTGGAGCCATTTCTTATATTAAAAATGGTGGGTTTATTTTATTTAAGAACAGCATAGAATTAGAACAACTGCTTCGCAGCGACCTCAGCCAATAGTCTTTTCCCTAAAGCGCTTTCACAACTTTATTATTCCACTACAGCTACAGATAAAAACTGCGCTTCATAAAGGTTTTTGTAATAACCCCCTTTTTTGAGCAGTGCCTCATGAGTGCCTTGTTCCACAATCACCCCTGCGTCCATTACCAGAATATTAGAGGCCTTTTGAATGGTCGCTAATCTGTGTGCAATCACTATGGAAGTCCTTCCCTTTGTAATGGTATCTGTAGCCTTTTGAATGAGTTGCTCTGAGGCACTGTCTATAGAAGAAGTGGCTTCATCTAAGACCAATATAGAGGGTTTGGTCACATAAGCCCTTAGAAAGGCAATTAGCTGCCTTTGGCCACTCGAAAGCATTCCCCCGCGTTCCTTTACATTAAACTGATACCCTCCTGGTAAGCTCTCAATAAAATCATGAACGCCAATTTCTTTAGCCGCAGCTTCTATTTCGGAAAGACTAACTTCAGAATTTCCCAAAGAAATGTTGTTTTCAATAGTGTCCGCAAAGAGAAACACGTCTTGTAATACAACGGCAATATGACTTCTAAGTCCCTTTAGGGACAACGCATTAATGTTATGGCCGTCAATAGAAATACGGCCAGATTGAATGCCATAAAAACGATTTAATAGATTTATAATCGTAGACTTACCAGCACCAGTTGCGCCTACTATAGCAAGTGTTTCTCCTTTAGAAACTTCAAAAGAAATCCCTTTGAGTACAGCTTCCTCTGGGAGGTAACCAAAAACAACATTTTCAAAAGCAATGGCGCCTTCCATTTGAGCTAAGTCAATAGATCCTCCTGTTTCTGTTTGGTCTTGGGTATCTAAAATTTTAAATACCCTTGCAGCAGCGACCATCCCCATTTGTAATGTATTGAACTTATCTGCTATTTGTCTCAGTGGCCTAAAAAGCATCTCTGACAACAAAATAAATGTGAATATAGTCCCGTATTCATTGGCGCTAATACCAGAAATATTTTGAAGGCCGCCGTACCATACAATCATACCTATTGTAATAGAAGAAACTATGTCTGCTACTGGAAAAAAAACAGAGTTATACCACACGGTCTTTAACCAAGCTTTGGTGTGCTTCTCATTAATTTGTTCAAAGGCTTTTTTCTCTGCAGACGCCCTATTAAAAAGCTGTACTATTTTCATTCCAGAAATACGCTCTTGAACAAATGAATTCAGTTGTGCAACCTGAGCCCTCACCTCTGTAAAGGCTCCTTTCATAGCCCTTTGAAACAATCTTGTTGCGTATAAAATAATAGGCAGCACGGCAAATACGATTAAAGATAGCCTCCAATTTAAATAGAGCATCACTCCACCTACTACAAACATTTTAAGTAAATCTGACACAATAACAAAAAATCCTTGAGAGAATATCTCACCTATTCGCTGCATGTCTGCTACAGCTCTGGTCACCAATATCCCAATGGAAGATGTGTCAAAATAAGCCATTTTAAAATGCGTCATATGATCAAATAGCTTCACCCTTACATCCCTAATGACAGACTCTCCAAGCCAATTGGCAAAATAGTTAAAAGTGAGTTGGCTCATTACCTCCCCTATTAATACGGCAAGTAATATGAGGGTGAGGTGTAGGAGCTTTTCGGCATCGGCCATTTTAATGGCCTCATCTACCAAAACCCCTACCAAAACTGGTCTCAATACCGCAAATGCAGAAAGTACAACTGCAGCAAACGCTACCCCATAAAAAGTGAATGCGTAAGGATTGGTATATTGCAACAATCGCTTAAACAGTTTTTTGTCGAATGCTTTTCCGCTTTGTTTATGATCAGACATAAATGTTTTCTGGGTAATTTATCTGGGTTAAATATAAACCTTTCGCTGGCACTGATGGCCCAGCCTTACTTCTTGACTTGGTCTCTAGAAGAAGTGGAATATCTGTCACTGGCCGCTTTCCTGTACCAATTTCTAAAAGAGTTCCCACAATTGCGCGAACCATATTTCGTAAAAATCGATTGGCTGTTATGGTAAAAACCAATTGTCCTTTTGTAGCTACCCACTTTGCGTGGGTGATGTCACAAATAAAAGTATGTACATCTGAATTGGACTTTGAGAAACACTCAAAATCTTTTTCTCCCAATAATATCTGTGCCGCTTTATTCATTGATTGAATATCAAGGGGCTGAAATACATAATGGGCTCCATGATGTTGAAAGGGGTCTTTTTGATTGACCACTATGTACTCATAAGTCCTACTGGTAGCGGTAAAACGGGCATGGGTTTCTTGGGTAACTGCCAATATCTGATCAATTGAAATATCTGCAGCTAGAAAGGCGTTCAGCCTATCCTTGATGATTTGCTTGTCAAAGCCTAATTCTGTGTCAAAATGAGCAACCATCTTTTTAGCGTGTACACCAGCGTCTGTTCGTCCCGCACCCATTAATTCTATTGGTGTAGCCAATAACAGTGAAAATGCCTGTTCCATTTTTTCTTGGACACTAGAGGCATTCGGTTGCTTTTGCCAACCGTGGTAGTCTGTTCCTAGATATGAAAAGTGTACAAAATATCTCAACGCAATCTCTTACTTTTGTGTGCAAATATACCGTATAGCCACTTGAATTTACTTTAAATGAAAAAAATTTTACTGCTTTCAGATACCCACTCACATATAGACGAGAGAATATTACATTTTGTGTCCGAGGCAGACGAGGTATGGCACGCTGGGGATATTGGGGACTTGGCGGTAACAGATGCTATAGCTGCTTTAAAACCCCTAAGGGCAGTTTACGGAAATATAGATGACCACAAAGCCAGAAGCACCTTCCCCTTGGATTTAAAATTTGACTGTGAGGGTATGAAAGTGTGGATCACTCATATTGGTGGTTATCCAGGCAAATACAACCAACGTATTAGAGCGGAAATAAAACAAAGTGCCCCACAAATATTTATTGCAGGGCACTCACATATATTAAAAGTACAGTGGGATAAATCCATTCAATGCATGCACCTAAATCCTGGAGCTTGCGGCGTATCTGGCTTTCACCATATGAGAACCATGCTGCGTTTTTCTATTGACCAGGGTACTTTAAAAGATTTAGAGGTCATTGAATTGGGCTTGAGGGGAAAAAAGTCGTAAAAAAACCCGGGTAACAAGCCCGGGTTTTACGCACTAATACTACTAAGATGTTAGGTTTAACGTAAACGATCGACAGATTTTACGAGATCTTCGTCCTTTTTTATGGCTTTATTGGCCACAGATAAAAAAACGATAGAAATAATAGGAACAAACATCCCAATACCCTTCTCAGAAAGAAAACTTTCTCCAGATAAACTTAGCCATCGGTAAACGAAAAATCCTAGTAAAAAAAAGTTTAATATGATGTTTAATCGGTTCATTACAAACTGATTAATTCGCTTTTTATAGGAAAAAACACTTATTAAAGTAAGTGTTACAAACAAGATGAACGTACCTTTATTTAAGGCGTTTGCTAAAGTAAAGATAGTGTTTTCAGACACTTCAGCAACGATATTCACAAAAAAAACAGCGAATAAATTTACTGCAGCTACTATAAATAAATAAAATGATTGTATTCTTTGTATCATATAAGATGCATTCTTGTTCGGTCACAAAAATAGTGGTCTTTTTTAAGTTTTAAAGAGAATATTAATTTTTATTTGTATTATTGTAATGTGATTCAGTTATAGAGATAATCACACTTACCTCTGGGAAGTTCTTTTTCCCATTTTCAATTATTTACAACAATTACTTATCTCAAGTATCCACCTATTTATATTATTGAATGTTTGAAATTTCAAAACTAAAAACCATGAAGCTTCCAGAGCTTCAGGAAATTGCAAAAGGATTAAAGGTTCCTAAGTTTAAAACCTTAAAAAAAATAGATTTAGTATATCAGATTTTAGACCTTCAGGCCACAAACCCTAAGGCTGTAGTTGCTGTTGCAACACCAGTTCTAGAGGGAAAAACAGATGATGTTTTATCTAAAAGCAATTCTGAAGCCGTTACTGAAACCACTAAAGAAGCGTCTGTAAATGCTGAAGTAGTTAGAAGAAAACCAAATCCAAGACCTAGGAAACCTAAAGAAGAAAACGATCAGGTATCTTTTAAAGTGGCGACTCAATCATCAGATAAAACTACAGAAGCTACGGCCAGACCAGAGAGAACCAAGCCCGAGGGAATCCCAAACAAAAAGTCACCTGAAGCTGAGGAGCAAAATAACGGAAGGATTCAAAGCAACCGCCCCAATAGAAGACCAGAAGGTAAGCAGAACAACAGGGAAGCTAGACCAACTGAAAAATCTACAGAGCAAAGGAACCATCCCCAACATGCGCCCAAACAGCAAAACAGAAAAAATCCCAATCAAAACCGTCCAGAAAAAAACTTTAATTTCGACAAAGAATTAAAGAATAGGTACAAGGATCCTGACTATGAATTTGACAGTATCATTGCCTCTGAAGGCGTTTTAGATATTATGCAGGATGGATATGGTTTCTTGAGATCTTCTGATTACAACTACCTATCTTCTCCAGATGATATATACGTATCTCAATCTCAGATAAGACTGTTCGGTTTAAAGCCAGGAGATACTGTATTGGGAGAAGTAAGACCTCCAAAAGAAGGTGAAAAGTATTTCCCACTCATCAAAGTAAATAAAATTAATGGTCAAGACCCACAAGTCGTTAGAGACCGTGTAGCTTTTGAGCATTTGACCCCTTTATTTCCAGAAGAAAAATTCAAACTATCTGAAAGACAGAGTAATATATCCAATAGAATCATAGATTTATTTTGCCCTATAGGTAAAGGTCAAAGAGGAATGATTGTAGCCCAACCTAAAACGGGTAAGACCATGCTTCTTAAAGACATTGCTAACGGAATTGCAGCCAATCATCCTGAGGTGTACCAACTTATCTTGTTAATAGATGAACGCCCTGAGGAAGTGACAGACATGCAGCGAAATGTAAAAGGAGAGGTCATAGCTTCTACTTTTGATAAGGAAGCCACAGAACATGTAAGGGTGGCTAATATTGTTTTAGAAAAAGCGAAACGATTGGTAGAATGTGGCCATGATGTGGTGATTCTTTTAGATTCAATCACCAGATTAGCCAGAGCCTACAATACCGTTCAACCTGCCTCAGGTAAGGTGCTCAGTGGAGGGGTAGACGCCAACGCACTACACAAACCAAAAAGATTCTTCGGAGCCGCTAGAAACATTGAAAATGGGGGTTCTCTTACTATTATAGCCACTGCTTTAACAGAGACTGGATCTAAAATGGACGAGGTGATTTTTGAAGAGTTCAAAGGAACAGGTAATATGGAACTTCAATTAGATAGAAAAATATCTAACAGAAGAATTTTCCCTGCCATTGACCTTACCTCTTCTAGTACACGTAGAGATGACCTCTTATTAGACGAGCAAACAGTGCAACGTATGTGGATCATGCGCAAATACCTTGCAGACATGAACCCTGTTGAAGCCATGGAGTTTATTGAGCAGCGCTTTAAACAAACTAAAAACAACGAGGAGTTCTTATTGACCATGAATCAATAATCACTTCTGATAAATATATTAAAACGCCGCGGATTTCTCCGCGGCGTTTTTTTTTACCTGTGACACCCTTAAGTAGGGCACAAAAAAAGCCTGTGGTATTGAAAAATACCACAGGCGTATAAGGTAAAACGAGTAAGAGATCTCTACTTAAAGAGTCGCTACTTGTTTGGTTAACTTACTCTTCAAGTTAGAAGCTTTGTTAGAATGAATGATATTGCGTTTCGCCAACTTATCAATCATAGAAATTACAGATGGAAGCATCTCTAAAGCTGCTTTCTTATCTTCTTCTAAACGTAATTTCTTAAGGGCGTTACGCATGGTCTTGTGCTGGTACTTGTTACGTAAACGCACCGCCTCGTTTCTTCTAATTCTCTTTAATGCAGACTTGTGATTAGCCATAGTTTTAATTTGTAATTGTTATGAATGTTACCATTCGCTTTTGTAGTCCGTAGGGGAATCGAACCCCTGTTACCAGGATGAAAACCTGGCGTCCTAACCCCTAGACGAACGGACCGGTTTGCAGCAACTGCTGCGGATAAAATTTGTAGTCCGTAGGGGAATCGAACCCCTGTTACCAGGATGAAAACCTGGCGTCCTAACCCCTAGACGAACGGACCATTAGTTTGCGCAATTGCGGATGCAAAAATACAACTATTTTTCACTATTGCAAGAGTCCGCTACAATTTTTTCTTTTTTTAATAGGCCTTTGCAAATAAGACCCTTTTAGAAGAGGGCTTGCCCGTAAGAATACACAGGCCTTGCTCTTCTTTTGCATCGATAGGAATACACCTAATGGAAGCCTTTGTAGCGTCTTTTATCTTCGCTTCTGTGGCTATAGTGCCATCCCAATGCGCCGCAATAAAACCACCCTTTTCATTTAAGACCTTTTTAAATTCTTCAAAAGTGTCTACAGGGGTAATGTGGGTGTCTCTAAATTCAAGGGCACGTTGGTATAGATTGTCTTGAATAACGGCTAACAACTGCTCTACATGCTCCACTAAGTGGTCTGAAGCGACTGTTTCCTTAGTTAGGGTGTCTCTTCTGGCTACTTCAAACGTATTGTTGTCTAAATCTCTTTGTCCAATAGCCAAACGAATAGGAACCCCTTTGAGTTCGTATTCATTAAATTTAAATCCTGGCTTGTGTGTATCTCTTTGGTCAAACTTCACTGAAATTCCCTTAGACTTAAGCGCCTTTACTAAAGGTGCTACTTTTTCTGCTATAGCGTCTAATTGGTCTGTACCTTTATATATAGGTACAATAACTACTTGTATGGGGGCTAATTTTGGGGGTAATACCAATCCGTTGTCGTCTGAATGGGTCATAATAAGTGCACCCATTAGTCGGGTAGAAACTCCCCATGAAGTGGCCCATACATGCGCTTGTTTTCCTTCTTTTGTTGCGTAGGTCACATCAAAAGCCTTGGCGAAATTTTGTCCTAAAAAGTGAGACGTACCTGCCTGTAATGCTTTTCCATCTTGCATCATGGCTTCAATACAATAGGTTTCTAAGGCACCAGCAAAACGTTCAGACTCCGTTTTTAATCCTTTAATCACAGGAACCGCCATAAATTCCTGTGCAAATGTAGCGTACACCTCCATCATTTGCTCAGCCTCAGCAATAGCCTCTTCTTTGGTAGCATGAGCGGTATGTCCTTCTTGCCACAAAAACTCTGATGTTCTCAAAAACAAACGCGTTCTCATTTCCCAGCGAACTACATTGGCCCACTGATTAATTAGCAAGGGAAGGTCTCTATATGATTGTATCCACTTTCTATAGGTATCCCAAATGATGGTTTCTGAAGTAGGTCTGACAATTAATTCTTCTTCTAATTTAGCATCAGGATCAACAATTACACCACTCCCATCTTCTGCATTTTTAAGCCTGTAATGGGTTACTACAGCACATTCTTTAGCAAAACCATCTACATGGCTTGCCTCTTTACTAAAATATGACTTGGGAATGAACAGGGGGAAATAGGCATTCTCATGGCCCGTTTCTTTAAACATATGATCTAAAGCGGCCTGCATTTTTTCCCAAATGGCATATCCGTATGGTTTTATAACCATACAACCTCTTACGCCAGAATTCTCTGCAAGGTCTGCTTTTCCTACTAATTCGTTATACCACTTAGAGTAGTCTTCACTTCTTTTGGTTAAATTTTTACTCATAACTTAGAGTTTGGCACAAATCTTGTAATTTAGCCTATAGTTAGTATATAATTCTCAGTACTACGCCTTTTAAAACCATTTTACTAGTCTGGCACTTTGGCACAAAACTAACTATTTTTAAAGAGCATAACAATTAAATTATAGCCATATGAAAACACAAACATTTACTTCCGGTTTTAGATCTTTAGGATTACTAATAACAGTAAGCTTGTTTTTGACTTCATGTGGAAGTTTCACCCAAGCATCTTATTATGCACAAGATGGGATTTATAGCAATCCCAATGGAGTAGTAAGAACAGTGGCTGCTACTGAAACAGCTGTTCCGTTGGTGAACGAAAACCCAAATGAATTTGGGTCTTATTTTTCAGATCGCGCCAACACTTACGCCTCCTTATTAGAAGAAGACAATTTCACTTCTGCAGACCAATACAATTCTGGAGAATACAATGAAAACTATGACGAAAGTCAGGGATACCAACCCCAAAACAATCAAGTGTCTTCGGGTCAAAATAATGCTCAAGCGGGTTGGGGAAGCAGCCCGTCTGCAGTGACCATTCAAATTCACAACAATCCTTGGTTTGATCATTTTTATCCAGGAGATCCATTTTTTGGCAATCCAGGGATAGTTCCTATGGGCATGCAAGGGCTTTATTTCTCCTCTTTTGCCAATATGAGTAACATAAGATTTCGCCCATGGAGAAACTGGAGATTTAACCAATGGGGCATGAACCCTTGGGGATTTGATCAATGGGGCTGGGGCTTTAACAATTGGAACAATATGGGCTGGAACAGTTGGAACAGATGGGGATGGAACGGATGGGGTTTTCAAAACCCAGTGGCATTTTACGGACCTTACAACTATGCTAGAGTCAATGGATTTGGTAGAAGCAACCAATTCAACAGGAGTCCATACAGAACTAATGTTGCGGTAAATGCGACCAGAAGAGGCAAAAACAACCAGACCCAAAGAAGCAATAGCAGCTATGCCCTCAGAAAAAATACTTTAAGTGTGAGTGGGTTGAGGAATTATCTCAGAACCACTGACAACAGCAGGGTAATAGACGCTTACAAAAACAATAATCGGTCTATTGATGGAATAGTAACTTCTAACAACGGACTTAGAAACAATATTGGAAGAACAACTTCTAATACAAGAACTGTGTCCTCTAATGGAAACACGAGAATGGTCTCTGCTAATAATTTATCTAACAACCTTAGGGACCGTACTTACAACACTTCTAACGCAATAAGAAACAACAGTATTGTAAGAACACCTCGCGCAACAAGGAGCAACACTGTGAGAAGTATTCAGAGTCCTAACAACCAACTGTACAGAAATCTAGCGCCTAGAACGAGTAATTTTAATAGCAATGCTACAAGAAGCACTGGCACAAATAGTGTTAGAAATGTAAGTCCTATTAGAAGGAGCTATAATACCCAAAGTAGTCCTGTAAAAAGATCTAGCATTAATCGCTCTAGCAACACTAACAGCGCTCCTGCTGTAAGATCTTCTAATAATGTAAGGAGCAGTAGTAGTAACCGATCCAGTTCTTCTAGCAGGTCTTCTTCTAGCAGCAAATCTAGTGGAAGGAGAAATTAAATAGCATTTACAATAAATGAAAAAAGTATTATTAGGGGTCTTTTTAGCCACAGGCTTATTGACCTATGCACAACAAATTCAGGACCTTCCATTGTTTGGACTAGAGCAAAGGACAGGAACAGCAAGATTCCAAGCCATGGCTGGTGCTTTTGGGGCCCTAGGGGGAGATTTCTCTGCGCTTGCCATTAATCCTGCAGGGGCTGCCGTATTCAATCACAGTCAAATGGGCTTTGGACTCTCTCATTTTCAGACAGAAAACAACACCCAATTAAATGCGACAAATACCCAAGCCAATAAAGGCCATTTGGGTTTTAACCAAGCAGGTATTGTTTTTGTGTACGACAACAGTAAAAACAGCCCTTGGAAAAAAATCAGTTTGGCCTTAAACTCAGACAATAGCAACCAATACAAATCAAGGGTAAATGCAAAAGGAAATACATCCAACGGTCTAGACCAATACTTTCTTCATTACGCCAACGGCACCCCTTTTGGTGACATTCTAAAGTTAGACGGTGAACTACTAGAAGAAGCCTATCTCAATATTGGTTCACAAATTGGATATGCAGCGCAACAAGCATTTTTAGGTTATTACAGTGGCGTGTTAGACCCAGCTGAACTAGACAATAACAGTATCAGCAGCTATGTATCCAATGCCCTATACCAGCAAGTACGGCAGAACCATCATATTCAAACCAAAGGAAGAAATAGTAAATTTGTTGCTACCACAGCGGCACAATACAAAGACTTCTTATTTTTGGGAGCTGGACTTGAATTTCAAAACTTGGTTTTCGAAAAACAAGGAAGGATAAATGAAGATGGATACAGTGCAAATAGTCCCATACAATACATAGATTTTGACAATTTTATAAGAACAGACGGAAATGGTGTTGCCCTAAGTCTAGGTGCCATAGCCAGAGTTTCTCAATTTTTGAGACTTGGAGTGAGTTATAAAACCCCAACTTGGTATACCTTATCCGAAAAAACACACCAACAAATTGGGAGCAATTTGGAAGACGTAGATATTGAATTCATTGACCAAAACCAGATCAACCTATTTGAAGATTACAGGATCACGATTCCTTCAAAAATAACGCTTAGTGGAGCCTTGGTAGTGGGCAAAAGAGGTTTAATTAGTGTAGACTATAGCCAACAAGATTTCTCCACTGCAAGATTTAGACCCCTTAACGATCCTTATTTCAGTAATTTAAATAGTGCTGCCAACAATGACCTTGGCACAGTCAATAGTTTAAACATTGGAGGAGAATTTAATCTTTCAAGATGGTCTTTTAGAGTGGGCTATAGTGCCCAAAACAGTCCTTTTGTAAACAATACCGTTAACACCATTAATACAAGTTCTGGATTGGGATGGGTTTTCAATGGAGGAAGAATTGATTTTGCTTACAGTCAATGGGAACAAAGCCAGTCAGTTTCTCCTCTAAATTTTCCTGAAGGCACGGCTTTTCAAATGGAAACACGCAGAAATATTGCTAGCATGACTTATACGCTGTTCTTCTAAGTCAAAAAAGCTATAAATCCCGGTAGAATTGCCCTATATTTGCATCAGAAACGTACTAAATTTAGAATGAAAATAGACCAAAACGCTATGGAGGCCCAAGAAGACCTTTCTATGGACCACCTGTCTGCAGCAGAAAATACTCCGCTAAGATCAGATGCTTTTGACCTCTCAGATGAGGCCAAAATTGAAAATATTAAAGGCCATGTAACTGCCATATTAAACACCCTAGGTTTAGACCTAACAGACGACAGTCTAAAAGGCACACCAAATAGGGTGGCTAAAATGTTTGTCAATGAAATATTTGGTGGCTTGCATCCAAACAAAAGACCAAAAGCCTCTACTTTTAGTAATAAATACAAGTATGGAGAAATGCTTGTTGAAAAAAATATTACCCTCTACTCTACTTGCGAGCACCATTTGCTCCCTATTGTTGGTAAAGCACATGTGGCTTATATCTCCAAAGGAACCGTAGTGGGATTGTCAAAAATGAATCGAATTGTAGATTATTTTGCCAAAAGACCCCAAGTTCAAGAGCGTTTGACCATACAAATTGTCAGGGAATTACAAAAAGTACTCGGCACACAAGATGTGGCTTGCGTCATAGATGCAAAACACCTGTGTGTAAACTCTAGAGGGATTAGAGATATAGATTCTAGTACCGTTACAGCAGAGTACGGAGGTGCTTTTAAAGAAGCTGCTACCAGAAAAGAATTCATAAATTTCCTAAATCTTCCGGTTAATTTCTAGTCTAAAAAAGCATGTCTGCACCACAAAACAACACCTTAAAAATATACAATTCCCTGAGTGGAAAAAAAGAGATATTTACCCCTATTACAGCGGGTTATGTAGGTATGTATGTATGTGGACCAACCGTCTATTCTCAAGTACACCTTGGAAATTGTAGGACCTTTATGTCGTTTGACATGATTTTTAGATACCTCAAGCATTTGGGGTTTAAAGTGAGGTATGTCAGAAACATTACAGATGCTGGGCACTTAGAAAATGACGCAGAGGAAGGCGAAGACAAAATTGCAAAAAAGGCCCGATTAGAACAGATTGAACCTATGGAAGTGGTGCAAAAATATACGGTTGACTTTCATAATATCTTGACGCAATTCAACTTATTACCACCGAGTATTGAACCCACGGCTACTGGGCACATCATTGAACAAATACAGATTATTGATGAAATTATAGCCAAAGGCTATGCGTACCATGTCAATGGATCTGTTTACTTTGATGTTCAAAAATTTAACGAAACCAATGATTACGGTAAACTAAGTGGCAGGAAACTAGAAGACATGTTGGCCAACACCAGAAGTCTAACAGCTCAAGACGAAAAAAAATCTCCCCAAGATTTTGCCCTTTGGAAAAAAGCAGAGCCACAACACATCATGAGATGGCATTCTAAATGGGGCGACGGTTTCCCAGGATGGCACCTTGAATGTACTGCGATGAGCACAAAATATTTAGGAAAAACCTTTGATATTCACGGGGGAGGGATGGATTTAAAATTCCCACACCACGAATGTGAAATTGCCCAAGCAGAAGCTACCAATGGGGTATCTCCAGTAAAATATTGGATGCATGCCAATATGCTCACTCTAAATGGCAAAAAGATGTCTAAATCTACCGATAATAATATTTTACCGGGAGAGATCTTTAGTGGGGAAAACAATATACTCTCAAAACCTTTCACTGCATCTGTATTACGATTTTTCATGATGCAAGCACATTACACCAGTATTTTAGACTTGAGTAATGAAGCTTTATTGGCCTCTGAAAAGGGACATGCTCGCTTAATGGAGGCTTTTAAGCAACTAGACAGTGTAGTCGTGGGAAACCATACAGATTTTGACTTAAAAAGCTGGGAAGACAAGTGTTATTCTGCTATGAATGATGACTTTAACACACCCATACTCATTGCCCACTTATTTGAAGGGGTCAAAGAAATTAATTTATTAAAGGAAGGAAATCACCAAATAAGCCAAGCAGATAAAGCACATTTTACTGCTTTATTAAAGGCTTTTGTATTGGATGTTTTAGGCTTAAAAGAAGGCGTGGAAATGGCTACAAACAGCCAAACCCCTGCATTAGTAGAAATGCTCATTAAACTGAGAAAAGAAGCTAGAGACAATAAAGACTTTGCTACTTCAGATGCGATTAGAGACCAATTATTGGCTCTAGGCATTCAGTTAAAGGACGGTGCAGAGGGAACTACCTTTAGCTTGTCATAGCATTTAATAAAATACGACGGGCGCACAGTAAAAAAACCAATTGCAACCATTCATGTAAACCGAATAAACGAAAACAACTGCGTTTGAAAAAATTTCTTATTTTACCTTTTGTCCTCCTGATTCGGTTTTACCAAAACTTCATTTCACCACTTACGCCACCCAGCTGTAGGTACTCCCCTACCTGCTCTAGCTATAGTTTAGAGGCTTTCCAAAAATATGGGCTTTTTAAAGGAGCATGGCTGTCTACCAAAAGAATTTTGAGCTGCAATCCTTGGGGAGGTCATGGACATGACCCAGTGCCCTAAAAATAAATTGAACGAATAAAGCCATCTATTTTGCTATCTTAGCATAAACTTTATAAGCATGCATATTTTAGGAATTATATGGAACCCAAATGAAACCTTATTTAACCTAGGGGGATTACAGATAAAATACTACAACTTACTTTGGATTATTGCCTTCGCATTAGGCTGGTACTTAATGAAAAAGATCTTTTTGTCTGAGAAAAAAACCTTAGAGCAATTAGATTCCCTTTTCATTCATGCGGTCTTATCTACTATGCTTGGCGCTAGATTAGGACATGTTTTTTTCTATGATTGGGCCTATTATCAAGACCATTTATTAGAAATATTATTACCGATCAGAGAAAGCAGCAAAGGAGCATTATTTGGTCTTATCAGAGGATATGAATTCACAGGATTTGCAGGTTTAGCGAGTCATGGAGCAGCTATTGGTATTATCCTAGGGATGATGCTCTACATAAAAAAGAATCCGGAATTCAAATTGCTTTCGCTGTTTGACAGGCTGGTGGTACCTGTATCGCTTGGTGCTTTCTGTATTAGACTAGGGAATTTTTTCAACTCTGAAATAAACGGTAAAATAGTTAGTGGCGACTTTATTTTTGCCACTAAATTCATCCGAGATTCTGAAGACATGTCTGCCTATAAAGCTATGGGGATTACAGGAGAGCGCACCCCAGAGGCTGCCTATGCTATGATTGAAACAAATCCAGACTTTGCCGCATACTTAGAAGCCATTCCATTTAGACACCCTGCTCAGCTTTATGAAGGGATTGCCTATTTAGCAATTTTTATTTTATTGTACTATATATTTTGGAATACTGCTAAAAAAGATAAAGCAGGGTACCTTTTTGGTCTATTCTTTATCCTACTATGGGCCACCAGGTTTTTTGTAGAGTACGTAAAGAAAAGTCAAGGAGGATTTGAGGAAAGTCTGGGCTTGTTAAGTACGGGACAATGGCTCAGTATTCCCTTTATACTCATAGGTGCATATTATATGCTGCGCCCAGTAAAAAAATAAAATCAGATGCCTTCGCATCTCCATCTTTTCATAGGAAAGCACATTAATGAGGATCGGGTCTATAGGTATCTCAAAGAAGTCTATCCTAAAACAAAAAAAGCCTCATGGTTTTCTAAAAAAGCCATTGAAGCACTTATTTTAGAAGAACGTATCCATGATTTAAAATGGTTTACAGACTCTTATGGTCAATCGCTAGAGCGTATGTCTAGTGGCCAACAAGGCATGGCATTTTTCAAGCATATCCTGAGTCAACAAAAAGAAACCATTGTGCTAATTAACCCAATGGCTCATTTAGACGTAACCAACAGGCGCTCTATAGAAGAAGAACTAGATCGAATCTGTGGTCAAATCAATCTTGTGGTAGTCACTTCAAATGAACAATGGATCCCTAAATTCATTAGTCAAAAATCTTATCTAGAATACGATTCAGCTTTAGGCGTTCAAAATGAATTATTCTTAACAGAACTTACAAATTCTGATCAAAAGCTTTGGCGTATTTTTCAAAAAAATGATTTAAAGAAAAAAGTCCCAGAAATACTAGTTAGACTTGAGAATGTCGAGGTTTCCTATGGCAATAAAAAGGTATTACACAAAATTAACTGGACCATTAAAAGTGGTGATTTCTGGCAGTTAAAAGGAGAAAATGGGTCGGGAAAAACAACCCTACTCTCCTTGATAACCGGAGACAATCCAAAGGGATTCGGCCAAGACTTGTGGCTGTTTGGCCACAAAAAAGGAAGTGGAGAAAGTGTTTGGGAAATTAAGAAACAACTGGGCTACTACGCTCCATCTATGGTTCAAATGTTTCCTGGCACACATAGCGCAATAGAAATGATATTAGGAGGGGTATTAGACCAAGTGGGTTTATACAGTGTGCCTTCTGAAGAAATGACTCAAAAAGCCAGATTATGGCTAAAGTTGGTTGGACTTTCTGCTATAGATAAAATGCCTTTCCATGCATTGTCTGAAGGACAAAAAGGAATGGTAATGACTTTAAGGGCCATGATAAAATTTCCTGCATTACTTATTTTAGATGAACCTACTAGTGGACTAGATTCCACTCAAAGTAAGCAATACATACAATTAGTAGACACTATAGCCAAGCAAACAAACACTGCCATTGTTTTGGTGTCTCATATAGAGGAACACGAGTTTAAGAAAGCCAAACGAATAGTACTTTACAAAACACCCCAAGGAAGTGTTGCTAAGATAATCTAAAAAAAAGGCGGCCAAATGGCCGCCTTTTTTTTTGCATTGAACTTAGGTTCAAATTATTTTCCTGATTGAACCTTCTTCTTTAAGAAGTCAAACATAATTGGTGTTGCAATAAAGAGTGATGAGTAGGTTCCCACTAACACCCCAATAATCATAGCAAACATAAACCCTCTAAGCGACTCACCTCCAAAGATGAAGATAGACAACAATACCACTAAAGTAGTTAAAGAGGTATTTAAAGTACGGCTTAGTGTACTGTTCAAGGCCAAGTTGGTGTTTTCACCAGACTTCCATCCTTTTTCTGCTATAATTTCACGAATACGGTCAAATACAACCACCGTGTCATTTAATGAATATCCAATTACGGTAAGAATGGCCGCAATGAATGCCTGATCAATTTCCATATTGAATGGCATATACTTTCCTAATAAAGAGAAAATACCCAAAACGATTAACACATCGTGAAATACCGCTATAACAGCACCCAATGAGAACTGCCATTTTCTAAACCTCAATAAGATGTATAAGAATACAACCAATAAAGATCCTAAGATCGCTAAGAAAGCGTTGTTTTTAATATCATCTGCGATCGTTGGTCCAACTTTAGAAGACTGCATAATACCCACCGTTCCGCTACCATCTCCAACAATAAAATCTTCATAGCTGGTTCCAGCAGGTAAATATTTCTGAAGTGAAGTGTATAATGAATTTTGAATCTCATTGTCTACTTCAATTCCTTCAACGTCTACTTTATAAGCTGTAGTGATTTTTACTTGATTGTCTTCTCCGTATGTCTTCACATTGGTTCCTGTTCCAAACACATCTGACAATTCAGAAGATAATTCAGAGGGGTTCACCGCTTGTTCAAAACGAACCGTATAAGAACGGCCTCCAATAAAATCTACGCCTTGTTGTAAGCCTTGTGTAAATAATGAACCTAAAGACACCAAAACAAAAGCACCAGACACAGCGTAAGCTATGGTTCTCTTTCCTAGGAAGTTTATATTAGGCTGCTTGAATAAATTCTTAGTAATGGCCGTATTGAAGTCTAAAGATGCAGACTTTTTAGCCGTGTACCCATCAATCAATAATCTAGTGATAAAAATCGCTGTGAATAAAGAAGTGATAATACCTATTAATAAAGTAGTTGCAAATCCTTTAATAGGACCTGAACCAAATACAAATAATATGATCGCTGTAAGTCCTGTAGTAATGTTAGCATCTAAAATCGAAGACAAGGCATTGCTGAATCCGTCTGCAATAGCAATAGCTTTTCCTTTCCCTTTAGCCAATTCTTCTTTAATACGTTCAAAGATCAGTACGTTTGCATCTACAGACATACCAATAGTCAATACAATACCAGCAATTCCTGGAAGGGTTAATACCGCATTTAAACTCACTAATACACCAAAAATAAGTACGATATTTAACAATAGGGCAATGTCTGCAAAAAGACCTGCTCTACCGTAGTATAAAATCATCCATAGCAATACCAATACCATGGCTAAAGAAAAAGAGTTGAACCCACTATCAATAGCTTCTTGACCTAGTGATGGACCTACAATTTCAGATTGAATAATTTCAGCAGAAGCGGGTAGTTTACCTGCACGTAAAACGTTAGATATATCTTTGGTTTCATTCACAGTAAATGACCCTGTAATTTCAGAACGACCTCCTGAGATAGGACCTGAAGAAACGCCTGGTGCAGTGTATACTTTGTTGTCTAAAACAATCGCAATACCTGTTTGGTTGTTAAATGCGTCTCCGGTTAATTTTTCCCACTCTTTGGCCCCTTTAGTATTCATAGTCATAGATACTGCAGGACGGCTAAATTGGTCAAAATCATCTCTAGCATCACTCACCACATCTCCACTAATTCTAGGAGTATTGTCTCTGTTAGATTTTAAGGCGTATAAACCTACAACCTCAGAATTGGCAGAAGGACGCTCCCATACAAACTTTACATTAGCTAAAGAAGCTGGAATGAGTCTGCGAATTTCTTTCATTCTTAAATAAGCCCCTACCGTAGCAGTATCTCTTACTGAAAACTTAAACGTTTCGTATCCTTGACCTTGACCTCTAATTAAGTCAATTAATGGATTTTGTTGGTTAGCCAATGAATCTTGTGCAACGTCTGCCAACAAAGAATCAATCTCTGAAGCAGGCTTTTGTGTTTCTTTTTCAGTCACTACTAGTGACTTTAAGCGCTCGTTAGCAGCTACAAAGAAAGAAGCAATATCTTGGTTGTTCGGTGGGTATGTTTCCCAAAATTCCAATTGTGCGGTGCTAGATAGTAAATCTTGTGCTCTAGCGATGTCTTTAGCACCTGGCAATTCAACCAGAATTCTTCCTGAATTACCTTCTCTCTGAATATTTGGTTGTGTCACCCCAAAACCATCGATACGCTCTCTCAATACTTCAAAAGCAGAAACGATAGACTCATCAATTTTTTGGCTTAGAATAGGCCTAACCTCATCATCTGACATTTGAAAATTAATCGCGTCAGAAAGGGCTTTGTTTGCAAAAATAGAGGGATCTGCTAACTTAGTGTCTCCTTTAATGGCGTCAAATGACTCAAAGAATAAGTTTAAGTAAGTGTCGTCACTACTTTTAGACGCATTATCTGCATCTGCTAAAGCCTTATTGAAAACAGGATTCTTAGAATTGTTAGCCAATCCTTTTAATATGTCTTTTACAGAAATCTGCAAAGTCACATTAATCCCTCCTTTAAGGTCTAATCCTTTGTTTAATTCTTTTTTCTTTGCGTCTGCATAGCTGGTAAATCCAAAGATTGGATTGTTACTTACAGAATCTAAGAAAGCGGTTTCTTCTGACCCTCTTTTTGCGAGATAATCTGCGTCAGTGTCTGCAATCTTAGCGGCAGCGAAAGCTACTGAATCTTGTTCTACCTTACTGGTAATGAAGGTAAAAGATAGCTGGTAAATACTCACTATCCCGAATAAAAAAGCAAATAGCTTTATAAGTCCTTTATTTTGCATTAGTTCAATGAATTATTATTTGGTATATAATTTGCGTGCAAATATATCATTTCCAATAGGAACTGACAATAATTTGTTTTAAATCACAAAATTAGTAAGCGCCTCCTGCGGTGGCGCTTATATACCAGTTGTGATTATTATACGTCTAAAAGACTGTTTGTTTTTCTTACCCCCTCTGCACTCTCTGCCAACTTGGCTTTCTCTTGGTCGTTTAATGGAATTGTAACAATTTCTTCAATACCATTTACACCTAAGATTACCGGTACACCAATACAGATGTCAGACAAACCGTACTCACCTTCTAATAGGGTAGAACAAGGGAACATTTTTTTCTGATCACACACTATGGCCTGTGCCATAGCAGACACAGCAGCTCCTGGAGCATACCAAGCAGAAGTACCTAGCAATTTGGTCAAGGTTGCTCCACCAACTTTGGTATCTTCTACAACTTGATCCAAACGCGCTCCACTTACAAAATTAGACACAGGCACAGAGTTTCTTGTAGCCAATCTGCTCAATGGCACCATTCCAGTGTCTGAGTGACCTCCAATAACCATTCCATCAATATCTGATATAGGTGCTCCTACAGCCTCTGCCAAACGATACTTAAATCTGGCGCTATCTAAAGCACCACCCATACCTATTATTCTATTTTTTGGTAATCCTGTTGCTTTATGAACCAGGTAAGTCATGGTATCCATTGGATTACTCACTACCATAATAATAACCTCTGGAGAATGTGCCAAAATGCTTTGGGCCACAGTCTTCACAATCCCAGCATTAATACCAATAAGTTCTTCTCTTGTCATTCCGGGTTTTCTTGGAATACCAGAGGTAATGATCGCTAAATGACTCCCAGCTGTTTTGCTATAATCACCAGTCGTTCCTGTAATTTTTGTGTCAAAACCATTCAAAGAAGCCGTTTGCATTAAATCCATCGCCTTCCCTTCTGCATAACCTTCCTTAATGTCTACCAACACTACTTCTGAGGCAAAATCTTTTATAGCAATATACTCTGCGCAACTTGCACCAACAGCACCTGCTCCTACCACTGTAATCTTCATTCTAATTCTAATTTATATGTTTATAATTTTTCTGATTATGCGTCAATATTAGCATACACAGCATTTTTCTCGATAAATTCTTTTCTAGGCGGTACTTCGTCTCCCATTAGCATAGAGAAAGTCCTATCCGTCTCCGTGGCATTGTCTATGGTAATCTGTCTTAATGTTCTGAATTCCGGATTCATAGTAGTGTCCCACAATTGCTCCGCATTCATTTCTCCAAGACCCTTGTATCGTTGGATACTTACCGAGCCGTTAAACTCCTCAGCTATAGCATCACGCTCTTTGTCGTTCCAAGCATAACGCTTTTTAGCGCCTTTTTTCACCAAATATAGCGGTGGGGTGGCAATATATACATGCCCTCCATCTATGAGCTCCCTCATATAACGGAAAAAGAATGTTAAGATTAGGGTCTCAATGTGGCTTCCATCTACGTCTGCATCACACATGATAACTACTTTATGATACCTTAATTTATCCAAGTTAAGGGCCTTAGAATCTTCTTCTGTCCCAATAGAAACCCCTAAAGCAGTATAAATATTTTTGATTTCTTCGTTGTCAAACACCCTGTGTTGCATGGCTTTTTCCACATTCAAAATTTTACCTCTTAAAGGTAAAATTGCTTGGAAATTCCTGTCACGTCCTTGTTTGGCCGTTCCACCTGCGGAGTCTCCCTCTACTAGGAATACCTCACACAAACTTGGATCTTGTTCTGAACAATCTGATAGTTTACCAGGTAAACCGCCAATACTCATCACCGTCTTACGCTGCACCATTTCTCTGGCTTTATTTGCAGCATGTCTTGCTTGAGCGGCTAGAACTACTTTTTGAACAATGATTTTGGCGTCGTCTGGATTCTCCTCCAGATAATTAGCCAACATTTCAGAGACCGCCTGACTCACTGCAGCAGACACTTCTCTATTCCCTAGTTTGGTCTTGGTTTGTCCTTCAAATTGAGGTTCCGCTACTTTAACTGAAATAATAGCTGTGAGCCCTTCGCGAAAGTCGTCTCCAGAAATTTCAAATTTTAGCTTGTCCAACAAACCAGAAGCGTCAGCATATTTCTTTAAAGTAGTGGTTAAACCCCTTCTAAATCCTGAGAGGTGTGTTCCACCCTCATGGGTATTAATGTTGTTCACATAAGAATGAAGGTTTTCTGTATAAGAAGTATTGTAAACCATGGCTACCTCTACAGGAATCCCATTTTTTTCTCCTTCTATAGAAATGACGTTTTTAATCAGTTGCTCTCTATTTCCGTCCAAGAATTTAATAAATTCTTTAAGTCCTTCATCCGAATAAAATACTTCGCTCACAAAAGAACCATCTTCTTCTTTTTGTCTCTTATCTGTGATCGTTAGCTTAACCCCTTTGTTTAAGTAAGACAACTCACGCATTCTATTAGAAAGCGTCTCATAACTGTACTCAACCGTTTGGGTAAAAATGGTTGGGTCTGGCCAGAAAGTCACGGTAGTCCCACTCTTGTCAGTTTCTCCAATAGACCTTACAGGATAAACAGCTTTACCTCTTTCGTATTCTTGTTCCCAAATCTTACCATCTACATAAACTGTGGCTTGCAGCTTTACAGAAAGTGCGTTCACACAAGAGACCCCCACACCGTGAAGACCTCCAGAGACTTTATAAGAATCTTTGTCAAATTTTCCTCCAGCACCAATCTTGGTCATCACCACCTGTAAGGCAGAAACCCCTTCTTTTTTGTGCATTCCTACAGGAATACCCCTACCGTTATCTGTGACAGAAATGGAATTGTCTTCATTTATATCTATGGTAATAGTGTCACAGTGACCTCCCATAGCCTCATCAATAGAGTTGTCTACTACCTCATAAACCAAGTGGTGCAACCCCCTAGTCCCTACATCTCCAATATACATGGAAGGACGCATTCTAACATGCTCCATACCCTCTAGGGCCTGAATACTATCTGCGGAATAATTCTTTTTTTCAAGTTCTTCACTCATAAATCCTAAGCGTTATTTGTTTATTTATTAAGCAATCCTACAAATATAACCAATAGCCTATCAAATGGGGGTTTAATATGGTTTAGAAGCCCCTAAGTTATTAACAATTATTGTGGAAAATGAAGGGTTTAAAACAAATATAGAGAACAAAAAAGCCCTTCGTTATGAAAGGCTTTAATATCAGAAATAACTCCCGAACCATTGTTTAAATAAATTTATTTACTGTAGGCATCTGAGTGCACTTTGGCCACTGCCCTACCTGAAGGATCATTCATGTTTTTAAACGCTTCATCCCATTCCAATGCTATAGGTGTGCTACAAGCAACAGACGGAACAGATGGAACGCAAAGCGCCGCAGCATCTGAGGGGAAATGAGACTCAAATATAGACCTGTAATAAAATTCTTCTTTAGATGTAGGGGTTTGCAATGGGAACCTATAAGACGCGTTGGCCAACTGCTCGTCCGTAACAGCTTCTGCAACAACTTCTTTTAGGGTGTCTATCCAATCGTATCCAACACCATCAGAAAATTGTTCTTTTTGACGCCAGGCAACAGATTCTGGCAAATATGCTTCAAAAGCCTTACGCAGCACCCATTTCTCCATGCGCTCCCCATTAATCATTTTGTCTTTTGGGTTAATTCTCATGGCCACATCCATGAATTCTTTATCCAAGAATGGCACCCTTCCTTCAATTCCCCAAGCAGCCAATGATTTATTGGCACGAAGGCAGTCATACATATGAAGTTTGTCTAATTTACGAACGGTTTCCTCGTGAAAATCTTTAGCAGACGGCGCCTTATGAAAGTAAAGGTACCCACCAAAAAGCTCGTCGGCGCCCTCGCCAGACAACACCATTTTAATACCCATAGATTTAATCACCCTAGCCATAAGATACATAGGCGTAGAAGCTCTAATGGTGGTAATATCATAGGTTTCTAAGTTGTAAATCACATCCTTAATAGCATCTAAACCCTCTTGGATGGTAAACTTTATTTCATGGTGTACCGTACCAATATGATCGGCCACTTTCCTTGCTGCTGCTAAATCTGGAGAGCCTTCTAAGCCTACAGAGAAAGAGTGTAATTGAGGCCACCAAGCGTCTGTAGTATCTCCCGACTCAATCCTTTTTTGGGCGTATTTTTTGGCTATCGCAGACGTCACTGAAGAGTCTAAACCCCCAGATAAAAGCACTCCATAAGGAACGTCAGACATGAGCTGTCTGTGCACCGCCGCTTCCAAAGCATCTTTAATCTCCTGAATACTGGTTTCATTGTCCTTTACTGCCTCATAGTCCATCCATTCTCTTTCGTACCACCTGACCATTTCACCATCACTGGAATGCATATAATGACCTGGAGGGAATAATGCTATTTTAGAGCACACCCCTTCCAATGCTTTTAATTCAGAAGCCACATAAAAGGTGCCGTGAATATCCCATCCAATATACAATGGGATAATCCCCATATGATCCCTGGCAATAAAATATTCATCTTTTTGTGCGTCGTAAATCGCAAAGCCAAAAATTCCATTCAACTCATCTAGGAAAGACACTCCTTTTTCTTGGTAGAGTGCCAAAATAACTTCACAATCGGACTGTGTTTTAAAATCGTATTTGCCCTCAAATTGAGCCCTTAACTCACGGTGGTTGTATATCTCTCCATTGGCTGCCAAAACCAAAGAACCGTCTGCATTGAGCAGTGGCTGCTTTCCAGAAGCTGGATCTACAATAGCCAATCGTTCATGGGCCATAATCGCATTCTCATGGTCATAAATACCACTCCAATCCGGACCTCTGTGACGAATTTTTTTAGACATTTCTAACAACTGAGGCCTTAAATCTCCAGCAGTTTGTTTTAAATCAAAGGCACATACAATACCACACATAATTGTTATTTATTTAATGAGACAACAAAAATGAACAAAAACATTAATTTATAAAACCAAAAAGACCTATTTAATTACAATTTATTACTTTAATAGATCAATTAGCATAAAATAGATAGCAAATAAGCTTATAACAGCTTAGTGAACTTACATTTGAAAGCTGCGCTTTCAATATTCGTTTTAAATGCGGAACTTAGTGTCCTAAATTTTAATACAAAAAAGTAAACACCAATAAAACACTCATTATGAAAACAAACTTATTTTACAGCCTTTGCCTTTTTAGTCTCCTATGGAGCAGCAACCTAAGTGCTCAAGACTTTGGGAAATTAGACGCAAGCCCTATGGACATTGCCTGGTTTCCTGCGAAACACATGGACGCCAACAAAAAAATGAGGGTTATTTACAACAGACCTCAACTGAAAAGTAGGTCGTTAAGTACCTTAGCACCTAATGGCGCTGTTTGGAGAACAGGTGCCAACGAAGCCTCTGAAATTACTTTCTACCAAGATGTAGTGTTTGGTGGTGAAAACGTGAAAGCAGGTACCTATGCTTTGTTTACTATTCCTGGTGAAAATAGCTGGACCATCATTTTAAATAGCAATCTCAATCAATGGGGGTCTTACTCTTATGACGAAAAAGCAGACGTTTTAAGGGTTAAAGCCATTGTCAGTGAAGATTCAGAGGCTTTAGAGTATTTTAGCATGGTATTCCATGAGGAAAATGACAACCTACAATTGTCAATGGGCTGGAACACCACAAGGGTTCACTTACCCATTTCTATGCAGTAGCATCCTATCTAACAATAAAAAAAGGCGCTTTAAAAGCGCCTTTTTTTATAGCTATAAGTAAGCCAATTTATTCGTGCACCAATTCTCCTCCCACATAGGTCCTGTAAACTTGCGTATTAGGGACTTCGATTAAAGGCACTTCCATCATATCTTGCTGGTACAAGACAAAATCTGCCATTTTACCTACTGAAATACTCCCGCGTTCTGCTTCTTGAAAATTCGAATAAGCCGCCCACAAGGTCATCCCTTTTAAAGTTTCTTCTCTAGTCAAGCCATCTTGAATCTGAAAACCACCCTCAGGATAACCCGAAGTATCTTGCCTGGCTGTTGCTGCTAAAAAAGTCAAGAAAGGGCTAACCTGCTCTACAGGAAAATCTGTACCAAGAGCTATTGTTCCAGCCTTGTCTAACAAAGTCTTAAAAGCGTAAGCCCCTGCCATTCGTTTTGAACCCAGACGGTCTTCTGCCCAGTACATGTCTGAGGTTGCATGTGTGGGTTGTACTGATGGGATAATCCCCCCATTAAAATAATCAAAATCTTGAGGACTGATAATTTGAGCGTGTTCTACTTTCCACCGCTTGTCAGTAGTTCCTACTAGTGCCTCTGCATAGGCACGAAGTACTACAATGTTTGCAGAGTCTCCAATAGCATGGGTATTCATCTGATAATCAGTGGCTGCAATTCTTTTGGCCAAAGCTTCAATCTCTTTAACACCTGTGACCATAGCACCAAAGTGGTGGTCTCTATCTGAATAAGCTTCCCTAAGGGTAGCTCCCCTAGATCCAAGCGCTCCGTCTGCATATACTTTGACACTCCCCACCCTAAGTCTTGGAGTCTCAATAACACCTTTAGGCAAGAAGTAATCTAAATTTTCTGGACTGTTACTCACCATGGCATAAATCCTCATTTTAAGGTCTCCCGTTTGGTGTAAACTGTCTATGATTTCTATGACATCCCTATTCAAACCAGCGTCATTTACAGTGGTTAACCCGTAAGAAAAGGCAATACGCTGTGCGTCTTTTAAGGCGGTAACTATATCTTGTACCGTTGGCTTTGGCATAACAGCGTCTACGAGTGCCATTGGATTGTCTACCAATATCCCTATAAGTGTGCCGTTTTCCTTTTCTATACTCCCTCCAACTACCTCAGTATCTATAGTAATTCCAGCTAAATCCAATGCGGCCTGGTTCACTAAATACGCATGTCCGTCTACCCGTTCTAAGGCAACTGGTGTATCTGGAAACAAGGCGTCCAATGCATCTTTAGTAGGGTATTTTTTTTCTTCCCAGTCATTCTGATCCCATCCCCTACCTCTAATAAATACTGCAGGTTTTTCGTCGTGGAATGCCACTACCCTGTCCAGTACTTCTTGGTAACTTTTTGTCCCCACCAAGTCTACCACTTGTTGGTTTTGCCCCAAACCGTAGAAATGACAATGGGCGTCAATCAATCCGGGCGTAACGGCTTTACCTTGGGCATCTATAACATTTGAAGCTTTATACTGCTTTTGGAGCGTTTCTGTCTCACCTACAGCAACAAAACGACCCTGGTGTACGGCAAAAGCAGTAGCGGTCTTTTGAGCATCATCTACAGTATAAACTTTGGCGTTCACCACCAAAAGGTCTACAGACTCTTTAGGGCTACAGCCAACGGCTAGTGCAGTAATTGCAATAAAAAATAAAGATTTGTACAATGTCATGTTATAGGGGTTTGGTTTAATAATTTAAATACACTGCTAAAAGCAACTAAAGATAGGGAACTGAGGTCAAAAAGAAAACCTATAAATCAAATCGGTACTGTGCTCCTGCCATTACAATCCTCGGGGGAGCAACAAAACCAGACCAGAGTGCATAGGTACTGCCTGTGAGGTTACTGCCTTTGACAAAAACAGACAGCCTTTCATTGGCCTGATAATACAATTGAGCGTCTAATCTGTGAAATCCTGGCAATTCGAAAACTTCAGAAGGCAATGGTCCAGGAACAACAAATTGCACCATCTGACTGGACCTGGCAGTCCTCACTCCTGTATAATTCCAGGAGCCATTTAATGTAAATCGGGTTAAAAAGTCGTATTCCAACTGAATTCTCGCGCTTTCTTTGGGTAAATGCCAAGCCTCTTGGGCTGATGCGCTAGTATAATTAAAACGGTGGTAGTGTCCAGAAAGGCTTAAGCCCTGCAATGGAGCAGCTGCTATAGAAACGCCCAAGCGCTGGGTATCTATTGCATCATAGACCATCTCAAAACTATTGCCATAATTAAATTGTTTCTCAAATGTATTTAAATAATTCTTGGGATTCTGAACAAACAATGCCTGGTTGTTTGTGCTGTTTTCCATCCAGGACAAGGCGTAAGAAAAAGCAGACCCCCCTCCTTTTATACCTAATTCAAATGCATAACGCTGGTCAGAAGGAAGCACTTCTAGGGAAGGAGACACAAAGGGATTCTCCATAACAAATGAGGCGTAATCATTTAAGTTAAAATCTCCGCTAAGACTGGCAAAAGCAGTAACGAAATCTGTCAAAAGGGCGTATTGTCCATAAATATCTGGGTAAATTTTTAGCCCATTGGAGTAGATTATTTTTGATCCTAGCTTAAACAAGGCATCGGCGCCAGCCAATTCAATAACAGGATTTAAGGCCAGTTTATGGAATTGGTAGTCCAATCCATTGCTTTGATCAAAAGAAGACAAGGGTGGGGTATTAAACTGCCCTCCCCTAAAGTTGTAACTGGCATTCCAAAACAGTGGTTTATCTCCAAGCATTAAGCGTCCATTCCCATGAACATTAATTTTCTGGGCGTTGGATTGGGTGGCATCTCTAAAATCGCCCCCCATGATACTCAAGGACTCCAACGCGCCTTTGTCTTGACTAAAAGACCCAAAGATTTCAGAAGAGAAATAGTTTTGTTGCAAATCATATACCGGAACCGCTATGGACAGCTGCGCTATTCCGCCTTGCATGCTTGGCATTCCATACCAGGAATAGGCCATATGTTGGAGCGACGCCCCAGCCTGGTAATGTTTTTTACGTTTGGAAAAATGATAACGCCCCATTAATTGGGTGTTAAAAAAATTGCTGTCCCAATCTACAGCAGGTAGGTCTTGTAACATGCTGTTGTGCATGAGTTGCAGTCCAATATGGCTGTATCTAGATTTTTTTATCTGACTGTCTGCCCAAAGTTCTGCCGTACTCCTACTCCCTAAACCTAAATGGACTAAGGTATTATATGTCTTTGGCGCTTTCTCAGAGGGCAAAGCATCTGGGGCTGCAAGCTGTGGGGTAAAATTAGACGCCACAGGAAATTCTTTAATGGGGTACACTAGGGTTCTTTTTTTGTCCCAAGAAAGCTGTTTCAGGATTGGTGCTATAAGGGGCTTAGCCCCTATTAAAATGACTGGCGCATAGTTCTTCACCACAGTCACAGACTCTGTGCCAATGTTTTGGTCCTGAGCCAAAAGAGGGTTTGAAGCCAATAAAAAGAACCCTAAAAAGTATATATTCTGTTTAAGCATCTGTATCATCATTTAATTTGGCGTCTTCTAATTGGGCTATTTTTGTTTCTGCTTCCCTAATTAATTCTGGGTATTGTGGAAAATTTTCTAATACATTCTGCCACAAATACTGGGCCTGAAATAAATCTTCTAAAGCATAAAAATTATCTCCCATAAGCAACAGCCCTTTAGCAGACCACAACTTAAAGGACCCATAATCACTGGCCAGTTCAAGCACCAATTCATTGGAAGCCTCATAATTTGCCGACGCATTTTTATAGTAGGCCAGCCAATACAAAGATTCTGCCACCAAGGCCCCTGAAGCGGAACCTCTAAGTGATTCATAAGCTGCAATGGCCGCTTGAGTATCTCCTTTATTATTTGCTCCTCTAGCCAACGTAATTTGTGCGTCTTGCTTTATTTCTTCTGGCACCTCAGCAAGAGCCATAACCTCTTGGGCATAGGTTAAGGCAGCTTCTAAAGATTGGTCCTCATAACTCAAACGCATGAGGTTAGACAAGGCATAGGCCTTGTTCGCTGGGTCTTGTGACCTAGACAACAATTGTTTTAAAGGGGTTTCTGGATTTTCCCCTAAGCCGTTTTCTAATTGCAGTTTTATATAAGCCACTAAAGCTGCTTCTGCGTGTATAGACTGTGCCTTGGCAACAATATCATAAAGCGGAAATGCTTTGCTATCTTGAGCTGTCTCGGTATATAAAAGCGCTAAATTATAACTGATACTTAAAGCATTTGCTCCATTGGGAAAATCTTTTAAATACTGTTCGAATTTGCTGATTTGTTCTGCTTGACTCAGAGATCCCAAAGTCCTGTTTAATTGATCATAGGTCTGTTTTTCTAAAGAGGCTTCAGATTCTTGGGGCAAATTAAACTGGCCCACCCATTTTCTGTAATCACTTAAACGCCCCTGATCAATATAAATTCGTTTGGCTGCAGAAACAGCTTGAGAAAAAGAAGCCGATTTTGGAAAACGATTCACCAAGTCTTGGAGTGTTTTTAAAGACGCGTCTGCTTGTGATAAATTAAACTGTAACAATCCTTTTCTAAGCATGGCCTGAGGCAGTAGGTCACTATTGGGGAATTCCTTTATAAGAAGGTCAAAATAAGTGATTGCCTCTGAGTTTCTTTCTTGTGCTGCTTCACTAAGTCCCAATTCTAAATAGACTTTTGGCAGATAACTGTGCCCTGGAAAACGGGTAGAAAAGGATACCAATAAGGCTATTTTTTTTGCTGTGTTTCCATTTAATCCTTGTGCCATAGCCTCGTTGAATAAAGCATAAGGGACTGCTTGGGGCTGCTCCCGCGCTACGGATACATAACTAGAAATGGCTTTTGAAAATTGGCCACTGCTGTAATAGGCGTCTGCTATTCTCAGGGCTGCTTGGTTCCGCTCTGTCTCCAATTCAGTCATTGACTGGGTCTGGCTTATAAATTGCTTAAAAGCAGTAATGGACTTTGTAAATTCTTTTGTTTTAAAAAAAGCATATCCCTTTTGGTAGGGGAGTAATAAGCGCAATCGATCCGGCAATAGCGATTCATTTTTTATGGCTGCTAAATAGTCAAATGCATTAGAATACGCATAGGTTCTTAGGGCTAGTTCGGACTGCCAAAAAAGCGCTTCTACCGCTGCTTCTGAATAGGTGTCTAGGGCAATAAGTGCCTCAAAATAGCCTTGAGCCAAAGTCATTTGCTTTTGGTCAATGGCCATGAGTCCTGCCTGTAAGCCTATCTGTTGTCTGGCCTTTATATCGTTTGGATTCCGTTGGGCCAAAAGCGCCAAAGCGCCCTTGAAGTCCCCCTCTGACAAACTGGCCTCCAGAAGTAATTCCTCTAGTGATGCTGTTCTTGAATCTTTGGGATAAGCCCTGATAAATTGGTCAAAAACTTCCTGAAGGGATGCATAAGGGTTCCCAATTTCATAGCTGAGTTGGGCATAATTATAGCGGGCTTCTTTTTGAATTTCTATGTTAAAATTAAGGTCTGCCGCTCGCTTAAATGCATTGAGTGCCTGCGATTTTTGGCCTTCTTTTAAATAAGCTGCAGCCAACAAATAATAAGCGTTCTGAACCAAATCTGTTTCTTGGCTGAGAATCTTATTGAGCTGGGCAATGGCTTCTTTTGATTGGCCCGTTATATAATAACAATACCCTAATTGATAGTAATCCTCTGCACGCCAAACCCTTCTATTCCCCCTATAATCTAGTAAATACGGGATGGCTTTTTCATACTGCTGAAGGCTAAAATACGCCTCTCCTAATACCTTACTCAACTGGGAGACTTCCGATCTATTGGCCTTGGGCAAGTAGCCTATTGCAGACTGAATGGCAGACTGATAGTTGCCTTCTCTAAAATAAATGTCGGCCATAAAATAAGGAAGCCTGTCTGTTTTTAAACCTGAAAAATCACTTTGAAACAAATCCTTAGCAATTTTATAATCTCCAGAGGCATAGGCCATATAGGCTTTGTAATAAACAACTGCTTTTGCATAATCGCTGCTAACTAATATTTTACTAAACAGATCTTCTGCGGCTTTGTAGTCTTTACTCGCGAATTTACAATAGCCATAATAAAAATAATAATCCTGTTGTTCCTTTGTGGAAAGACCTCCAATAGTGACTTTTTGAAACCAAGGCAATGCTTTTGAATATTGGCCTACCTTAAAAAAAGCCCCCCCTGCTTTAAAATAAATCTGATTGGCCCCTAAGGCATTCGGGTAGTTTTTTACAAAATCTGAGGCGAGAGATATGGCTTTAGAATCTTCCATGCCAATGGCAGCCAACACCTCTATTTCTGCCGCTTTTTGGGCCACCACTTTATCTGGATGGTCTTTTAAATCAACCACTATCGCTGCCACCACAGAATAGCGTTTGCCTTGAAGCCATTGTTGGGCCACATTCAACTGTTGTTGGGCATGAGAATCTCCTAAATGAACTTGTGCTAAAAGGGAGATAGGTGCTAATAACAGCACTAATAAACAACGACTAAAAAGAGACAATCTCATGGACATAACACTATTAAAAAGGGAACTCACAATCTAAACGCTTCATTTTTAATTAAAGTATAAAGGAACGGAAAATTAAAAAACCTAGAGCGGGTTACAAAAGAACTTAGTACATTTATATCCACAATTTTAACAGATGCCCACGCCAATTTTAGACATTCAACACGCGACAATTTTTCAGGATCAAAATATGGTCCTTCAGGATGTTTCCCTTCGCCTAGAAAAAGGGACTTTCACTTACCTGATTGGAAAAACAGGAAGCGGAAAGAGCAGCCTAATGAAAACGCTTTACGGAGAAATTCCTCTAAAGCAGGGCTCTGGCCATATTGTAGGCATTAATTTGGTTGGCCTCAAAGAGGCCGATATTCCTTTTCTAAGGCGTAAAATAGGCATTGTATTCCAAGACTTTAAACTCCTTCCAGACAGATCTGTTTTAAACAACCTGCTCTTTGTACTCAAAGCTACCGGCTGGACAGACACTTTAAGGATGGAAGAAAAAGCCAATGATGTATTGGATAAAGTAGGCATGAAAACCAAAGGCTTTAAATACCCCCACGAACTCTCCGGCGGGGAGCAACAACGAATTGCCATTGCCAGGGCGCTACTCAATGACCCTGAATTGATCTTAGCAGATGAACCTACTGGAAATCTAGACCCTCAAACAAGTGCAGAGGTCATGAAAGTCCTCACAGAGATTCACCAAAATGGCAAAACCATTTTAATGGTCACCCATGACTATGCACTGCTTTTAAAATTCCCCTTCAAAACCCTAAAATGCGAAGACAGCAAAATCTTTGAGGTGGTTCAAAAAGCGCTGTGATATTTTTTTTGTTTCTTTGTTTTGCTAAAGCACTACGCATACATGGAAGTACTAGGAATAGACATTGGAGGTTCGGGAATTAAAGGCGCATTGGTCAATACACAAACTGGGGCCATGCTTACAGATCGGTTTAGAATCCCTACACCTAGCTCCAGAAAGCCAGAAGAAATGGCAGAGGTAGTAGCACAAATTGCCAAACACTTCGATTATTCAGGACCCATTGGCGTGGGTTTTCCCAGTATTGTAAAAAAAGGCATTTGCAAGAGCAAAGGAAACCTTCACAAATCATGGGTAGGCGTTAATATCATTGGTCTTTTTGAAAGACATACAGGCGCTAAGGTATTTGTAAACAATGATGCAGACGCTGCAGCCACTGCAGAAATGGCTTTTGGAGCCGGTAAAGACAAAAAAGGACTGGTCATGATGGTCACCATTGGAACGGGACTTGGCAGTGGCGCTTTTCTAGACGGGAAGCTCATTCCCAATTTTGAGTTGGGACAGATTCCTTATAAAAGTTACGATAAGATTGAGTTGTGGGCATCGGCGGCAGCCAAAGAAAAAGAAATGCTCTCCTTTAAAAGATGGGCCAAGCGATTCAATACTTTTCTAGAATACGTAGAGATTATATGCGCACCAGACCTCATTATTGTTGGGGGCGGAACTTCCAAGGATTGGGAACGATTTTCTGAACACATCTCTATTGAAACCCCTATTTTACCTGCTGAATTTTTAAATCAGGCGGGGATTATTGGTGCGGCTATGGGCGCGGTACAGAAATAGTCATATCACTATTTTAAAAATAAAAAGGCCCGCTAAAAGCGGGCCTTTTCTATACATTCAAATTGCGATTAGGCAATTTTATTTCTCTTTCTATCTACTTCTGTAAGGTGTATTTTTCTCAACCTTAAGAACTTTGGTGTTACCTCTACGTATTCATCTTTTTGGATGTATTCTAAAGCCTCTTCTAAAGAGAATTTAATAGCAGGTACAATCTTAGCCTTGTCGTCTGCTCCAGAAGAACGTACGTTAGAGAGCTTCTTTGTTTTAGTTACGTTAACCGCCATGTCGTCTCCACGAGAGTTCTCACCAATCACTTGGCCTTCATAAATATCTTCTCCTGGATCTACGAAAAACTTACCTCTATCCTGAAGTTTATCTATTGAGTAAGGGATGGCTTTTCCTAATTCCATAGAAACTAGTGATCCGTTTTGTCTCATTGGAATGTCGCCTTTCATAGGCTGATACTCCAAAAACCTGTGCGCCATAATAGCCTCACCTGCAGTAGCCGTTAATAATTGGTTTCTAAGCCCAATAATACCTCTAGAAGGGATTAAAAACTCACACACCATTCTCTCTCCTTTGGCTTCCATAGAAGTCATTTCTCCTTTTCTCATTGAAACCATCTCTACTGCCCTTCCAGAAACTGATTCTGGTAAGTCAATAGTCAAGAACTCAATAGGTTCACATTTAACACCGTCAATTTCTTTGATAATTACTTGAGGCTGACCAATCTGAAGCTCGTAGCCTTCTCTTCTCATGGTTTCAATAAGTACAGAAAGGTGCAATACCCCACGTCCAAAAACCAAAAACTTGTCTGCTGAATCTGTTTCGTTTACCCTTAGGGCTAAATTCTTCTCTAGCTCTCTGGTCAAACGCTCTTTGATGTGTCTAGACGTTACAAACTTTCCATCTTTTCCAAAGAATGGGCTGTCGTTAATAGTAAACAACATACTCATAGTGGGTTCATCTATGGCAATAGACGCCAATTTTTCTGGTGCCTCGAAATCTGCCACAGTATCTCCTATCTCAAATCCTTCAATACCTACTAGGGCACAAATATCTCCAGCTATTACCTCTGGTACTTTTAAACGGCCCAAACCTTCAAAAGTATACAATTCCTTAATTCTTGATTTCACAATACTTCCATCTCTTTTAACCAAAGAAATGGGCTGGCCTTCTTTTAAAGTCCCTCTCTGTAAACGACCAATCGCGATTCTTCCCGTAAATGAAGAAAAATCTAAAGAGGTAATTAACATTTGCGTATTTCCTTCCTTCACTTCAAAGGTTGGAATATGCTCAATAACCATATCTAAAAGGGGCTCTATATTTTCTGTAATATTTTTAGGGTCGTCGCTCATCCAGTTGTTCTTAGCTGAACCGTAAACAGTTGGAAAATCTAACTGCCACTCTTCTGCACCCAATTCATACATGAGGTCAAAGACTTTTTCGTGCACCTCTTCTGGCGTACAGTTTTCTTTGTCTACTTTATTGATCACCACACAAGGCTTTAAGCCTAAGTTAATAGCTTTCTGCAATACAAATCTAGTCTGAGGCATAGGCCCTTCAAAGGCATCTACCAATAACAACACACCATCTGCCATATTTAACACACGCTCTACCTCTCCGCCAAAATCTGCGTGACCTGGAGTGTCAATAATATTAATCTTAGTTCCTTTGTATTGAACTGAAACGTTTTTAGATACAATGGTAATTCCACGTTCTCTTTCCAAATCATTGTTGTCTAGAATGAGGTCTCCAGTTTGTTGGTTTTCACGAAATAACTGACAGTGGTACATGATTTTGTCTACCAAGGTGGTCTTTCCGTGGTCTACGTGGGCAATAATGGCAATGTTCTTTGTATTAGACATAAAGTGCTTATTTATAGATTACTTAGCTTCGCTAAGCGCGCGCAAAGATACTCCTATTTTTAATCAGGTGGTTAATTAATTTGTTTTTTTATTGTTTTAAGCCTGTTCGTTGCGGGATTAGTTTGCCTGAGTGAAAGAAACCCTTGGGTGTAAATAGATAAAAAAGGAATATCTTTGCCCTTTAAAACAGTTCTTATGCAATTAGATTTAATTCCACAGATTAAGCACACTAAAAGTGATAATTTCTTTCTTTTATCTGGTCCTTGTGCCATTGAAGGAGAAGATATGGCGCTTAGAATTGCAGAGAAAATTGTTCGTATAACAGACGCTTTAGAGATTCCTTATATCTTTAAAGGAAGTTTTAAAAAAGCCAACCGCTCTAGGGTAGATTCTTTTACCGGTATTGGAGATGAAAAGGCCTTAAAAATTTTACAAAAAGTATCTCAGACCTTTGGCGTACCCACAGTTACAGATATTCATGAAATATCAGATGCCGCTTTAGCCGCACAATACGTAGACGTATTACAGATACCTGCTTTTTTAGTAAGACAAACAGACTTAGTGGTGGCAGCTGCTAAAACAGGAAAAGTAGTGAACCTTAAAAAGGGGCAGTTCATGAGCCCAGAGAGCATGAAACATGCCGTTCAAAAAGTATTGGACAGTGGAAATAATCAAGTAGCCATTACCGACAGAGGTACCATGTTTGGCTACCAAGATATGGTGGTAGACTTTAGGGGAATACCCACCATGAAAGCCTACGCACCTGTTGTATTAGATGTAACCCACTCTTTACAACAACCCAATCAAACTTCCGGCGTGACTGGCGGCAGACCAGACATGATTGAAACCATCGCAAGGGCCGGAATTGCTACCGGAGCCGACGGCATATTTATTGAAACCCATTTTGACCCCTCTAACGCCAAAAGCGACGGAGCGAACATGCTTCATATAGACCACCTAGAAAGACTACTGACCAATTTAGTGGCTATCAGAAAAACCGTTAAGGGCCTTAAGTAGGCCTATTTCCCATTGACATAAGACGCTAGATAGCTGTAGCGATCTGTGAGCTTTCCGTTTTTGGTCATTTGAGCCCTTGCTAAAACACCGTCTTTATCTCCATTAAAAAATGCAGGAATTACATGGGTTAAAAAAGCAGCGCCAAAACCCTCAGAGGCATCTCTTGGCAATTCACAAGGAAGGTTGTCTACTGCCATAACAGCTATGGCATTTGGGTGCATAAAATCTATTTCTTTACCTGTCTCTCTATCTATGCCATAAATTGGATCTGCAATGGTACTCGCCCTAAGGGTTGTTGGAATTGGGTGACCAATATCGCAGCTCACATCTGCTATTACAGACACTTTAAAATGAGGACCCTGAATGTCTTTGAGTTTAAAAAATGCCGGAGCCCCTTGACCGTAAAAATGTCCTGCAATAAAAACATCTGCTTCTTCGGTGTAAGGTAAAAAGTTCGAGACATAAGCTTCTGGATTGTCAAAAAAATCCTTTTTGTCGCCAACAAGTCCGTCACTTCGCTTGTTGTATTCTAAGACATCTATCTGCGTATAAACAGGGCCTGTAAAATGCCTTCCCATAAAATGATCCGGGCACACTTTCAATACCCCGGCAGCGTCTAATAATTCAGCAGCACCACTGCCAACCCTTCCTACTCCTGTAAGTACTACTTTAATTGGAGGGAGTGTAACCGACTTAATAGCAGCTATAAGTGCCTCTAGATCCCTTAAATCACTGGCTTTAGGCAATTCAAACAATTCATGCTTTAAACCATAGGCTCTTAGTCCATTGTAAGCACCTACCAATCCGGCATACCTTCCAAAAGCAACGAGTCTTTGGCCTCTGGCCGACGTAATGACCTCATGGTCAAAAAGACTGATGTTTTTTTCCAGCACCGCCCTTAATAAATCCCTGTTATAAGCTTGCTTTTTAATCGTATGAGAAAAGAAAAAGTATTTTTTATTCGCAATAAGCGCCTCAATAGGAACTTCTTTAACCCCTAAAAGCACTTCACAGTCTTCCATTGAAGCGGAAACAAGCAGCCCTTTTTCTTGATATTCATGGTCTTTAAAAACCCTTATATCCGAGGGCTCTACAATTATTTGTGCATTAGAATACTCATCCTTAATGACTTGACAAAATTCAGGCGTAAGTACAACTCTTTTGTCCGGTGGATTTTTTCGCTCTTTGATAATACCAAAAGAAGTCATAGGCTTTATTTTATTCCTCTAATTTAAGAGGATTTCGCTGGCTTGGCAAACTTTTTACTAACTTTGCCAGTTCCTACGGGGCCGACCGGTTTTGACAGCGAGGCCAATTGGGATGTAAGCATGCCGAGCGCTGAATTACAGCTCGTAAATCTCATTTTTCACACTTTTAATAGGCGAGAATAACTACGCTCTAGCTGCTTAATCCGAATTATAGTAGGATTTAGCCACGTCCTTACAAGGTAGGGAGGCCAGATGTTCCTGAGAAGCCCTTGTTGTTGGCGTCTCAATCCGGAACACCATCAAAAGCAACATAGAGAGATTAAGGCTTCGGTAATCTCTTAAAAATAAAGAAGCTAAGGTTGTGTTGGGCGGTTTTCGGTCAGGCACCTCACGAAAATCAATCGAAAACTAAGCATGAAGAAAGCATTGTAATTGCTTGTTTGGACGAGGGTTCGACTCCCTCCGGCTCCACTTTAAAAGCCTATAAACTCAGTGTTTGTGGGCTTTTTTATTTTATATTGTACAGTATTTGTACGGTACAATAAATTTTAAAACTAAAACATTACTAAACTAAACTGTTGGACATAGATTTAGGAAAATAGTTCTTTTACTTAAAAAAGAAATTGAAATTTTATATGATTTTATTCATATTTATTCTTCTCAAAAATCATACAGTGCTGCCAAGGAAGATTATCAATGTTTTCTTTTAATTTAAATCCAGCTGCATTCATTTCTAGAACAGATTGTTTTTCTGTCATTTTATGAATTTTTTTAATGGGGACATTTGAATCTTCACCTCGGTACTCTATTAAAAAAAGTAATCCATTAGGCTTTAAAGCATTTTTTATAGATTCAATCATTTCTAAAGGATAACTGAACTCATGATATACATCTACTAATAAAACTTTATCTAGCGAGTGCTTAGGCAAATGGATGCCTTTCTCAGATCCAAGAATTGTCTCAATATTCAAGATCCTATTTGACTTCTTTTTTAATTCAATTTCATGCAACATTTCAGATTGAATATCTACAGCATAAATTAAACCATTTTCAGCCAATGACGCCATCTTAAAGGCGTGATATCCAGAACCTGCACCTATATCTGCAATATGATCAACAGATTTAATCTTCATGTTTTTTATCAATGCAGAAACATCTTCTTCTTTTTCTCTTTCTGATCTCTCCAGCCAATCAATTCCTTGAAATCCCATTACATAGGCAATTTCTCTGCCCATATACCATTTCCCTATGCCATTAAAATCACCTGTTTTGTAGGTGTATTTGGCATCTTTTTCGTCTACTTGTGCTAATGATTTAGCGGAGATTAAAAAGCAACTAATAAAGAAGATAAGTGTAAATGTGTTTTTCATATTGAACACCTTTGGTTGATTAAACATAACATATTCATATTATTTATTCTAAGGAGTTTATATAACCTAACTTCACAGAATGAACTTCACAAAATTTATAATTTTAGCATTTAATTCTTTATCAATTTTAGGCATAATAATATTAACTTTTATCTTTTTCATATAACAAGTGCATCACTTTCCTCTAATTCACAAACTTTTTTTCTTTTTTAAATTAAAATAACCGTGTGAAAAAGCTATTCTTATTATTATTATTTTCTACTTTATTTCAAAGTTGTTCTGGTTACAAATCAATAGATTACAATAACATAGAAAACGAAAAAAAACAAAAGTTCAAGGTCTTAAAGCTAGATAAAGAAAATATTAAGGGGAAGTTAATTTCTAAAAATGAAAAATTAATTGTTTTAGAAACTAAAGTTGGACTACAAACAATTACTAAAGAAGAAATTTATGATGTTAAAGTTAAAAAATTCTCATTTTTAAAATCTTTAGGATTAATTATCGTAACACCTTACGGACTTATTTTCCTTTTCCTGGCTCTTGGTGGTGGAATGTAAGTCCATTAAAACTTCTTGACAGATCTAATGATTAGCATTTTAAAAAGGTTTTATCTTGCCAAAGTTCGGATTTTGAATATATATCTGAAGAGGCTTCTATTAAGGGGCTATCTTTTCACTTTGTGACAACCAAGAAAGAATCCACCATCTGTTCCCATCGTGATATAATTGAATACTACTTATGCCTTTTTCTAGAAATATTCCATCGGCTTTTTCTTTTATTCCAAAAGTGCTCCAAACGTTTGCGATGTTGCCAAATTGGTGAGTATCTCTTTCAATTTCATACTCCCAAATTCCTGATTTAGTTTTTGCTGAATTTTCGTGAAGATCATACACATTCTCTATATCATTATAGATTTTTTTGTCATAACTAGAAGAAAATAGTATCAAAGCATTTTTATAATGTAAAGATTTATCTCTTTTGAAGTTTATTAGTTCACCAGCAGGACCAGACATAATTTCATAATATGCTTTAATGATACCATCAATGGTTTCTACATCTGCTTTTAAAGGGTAATCCTTTTTATCTGGCTCTTGCGCATTAGTTAGTAAGCATGAAAAAAGAAACAAGGGTAGTAGTTTAATGAGTTTATTGTTCATGATAATTTTTTATAATAAAATTAAAGTGTGTAATGATAGGCTATTTGTTTATCTAAAAGCCTTAAATTATTTTTAATCGTTAAACATTAACCTTAAAGTAACTGTCAATATCAATAACTTAACAATGGGTTTTTTTATTTTTGTTATTTTTAATACTATGGAAGTGCTATTCAATCCTTTATTTATTACCCTTGGAAGTTGTGGCGTAATTTTTATTGTCATGGGATATTTCATGAGCAAAAATCCACCAAAGGAGATCAATGGCCTTTATGGATACAGAACACCTAGATCCATGAAAAATCAAAAAATATGGGATTATTCCCAAGTGTACAGTGCCGAAGTAATGATGAAGTACGGAGGGTATTTTTTATTGCTTTGTCTTCCTGGGTACTTTATGGATCTTTCACCAGAAATAGCTACTGGAGCAGGACTCATTGTTTTATTAATAGGTGTAGCATTCATGATTTTCCAAGTAGAAACACAACTGAAAAAGTGGGAAAGCAAAAATAAGGTCTAAAAATAATTTATTTCTTTTGCCCAAAAATAAAGCCCAATAAGACAAGTATTAATACAATACAGACAGCGGCAAATACCCCTATCATAACAATACCGTTACTCCAATCTACTAATGGTAATATAAGTGATCTCATTTCCTTGTGTTTTAATAACTCAAAGATATAAAGGGGGATGAAAAGGAAATATGATAAATATCAGCCTTCTCAAGGAGAAGGCTGATATATTTTTTTTTAAAGTGTGGAGGGACACACATAATCAGAGGTCTTAGCACCTGATTCTTGTAGGCTTTTGAACCCTCCAGCTACGTCTATTAGGTTGTGTATTCCCCTACTCTTCAATATAGAAGATGCTATTACAGAACGGTAGCCTCCTGCGCAATGCACTAGGAAGTCCCCTTCAGAGGGGAAGGATGATAAGTGATCATTTAAAGCGTCTAAAGGCGCTGTTTCTGCAGATAATACATGTTCAGAAAGGTATTCTGGTGTATTTCGTACGTCAAAAACGGCTTGGTTGTTTTGCTCTATTCTTTCAATCGCTTCTGCCGCTGAAATGGAGTGAATTTGATCTACCTCTTTTCCAGAAGCTTTCCAAGCGTCAAAACCGCCTTCTAAATAACCAATGGTATGGTCAAATCCAACTCTGGAGAGTCTGGTAATGGCTTCTTCTTCTCTACCTTGTGGGGCAATGAGTAAGATAGGTTGTTTTACGTCTGCAATTAGGGCGCCTACCCATGGAGCAAACGAGCCGTCTAATCCTATAAAAATAGATCTAGGTACAAATCCTTTTACAAAGTCTGATTGGTGACGCACATCTAAAACAATGGCTTCTGTTTCGTTTGCGGCTGCCTCGAAAGCCTCTGGAGATAGTGGTTTTATGCCACGCTCTAGTACTTTGTCAAAATCTTCATAGCCTTCCTTGTTCATTTTAACGTTTAAAGGAAAGTATTTTGGGGGTGGCATTAAGCCGTCAGTAACTTCTTTGATGAATTCTTCTTTAGTCATGTCGGCCCGAAGGGCATAGTTCATTTTCTTTTGGTTTCCTAGACTGTCTACTGTCTCCTTCATCATGTTTTTACCGCAAGCAGATCCCGCTCCATGTGCTGGATATACGGTAATACTATCTGCCAAAGGCATGATTTTAGTCCTAAGGCTGTCGAATAGTGTTCCAGCCAAATCTTCTTGGGTCATGTGGGCCGCTTTTTGTGCCAAATCTGGACGCCCTACATCTCCTAAAAAGAGGGTGTCTCCAGAAAAAATTGCATGGTCTTTCCCCTGGGCATCCCTTAGTAAAAAGGTGGTACTCTCCATAGTGTGACCTGGTGTGTGCAAAGTCACAAAAGTAAGATCTCCTAATTTAAATTCCTGACCATCTTTAGCAATAAGTGCTTCAAAAGTAGGATTGGCCAGCGGTCCATAAACAATGGTGGCGCCAGTTTCTTTAGCCAAAGTTACGTGCCCACTCACAAAATCTGCATGAAAATGGGTCTCAAAAATATATTTAATCTTTGCATTATTGGCTTTGGCTTTTTCAATATAAGGCCCTACTTCTCTAAGGGGATCTATAATGGCTACTTCACCATTAGACTCTATATAATAAGCGCCTTGCGCCAAGCATCCGGTATAAATTTGTTCTATTTTCATGCCTTTTATGTTTTGTTATTGTCAAAAGTATTCAATAAAGTCAGTATGCTTTGTAACATCTGTTACCAAAGGTGTTTTATAAATCAATCACGGTAATGTCATTTCTGTGCATGGAAATCTTACCTTCATTTTCTAACTTTTTCAAAAGTCTTGAAATCACTACCCTAGAGGTGTGCAAGTCATAAGCTATTTCCTGGTGGGTAGCATGAATATGATCATCTCCTGTGACTTTAGCTTTGTCTTGAAGGTGTTTTAAAAGACGATCGTCCATTCTAAGAAATGCCAAAGTATCTACCGTATGCAATAATTCCTTCATTCTCGCATGATAGCTGTCCAATACAAATTGCTGCCAGGTCTTATATTTAGCCATCCATTGCTCCATTTGAGCTACGGGAACCATAATAATCTCCGCATCTGTTTCCGCTACAGCTCTAATGTCACTCTTAGTTCCTCCCATACAACAAGAAAAACTCATGGCGCAGGTGTCTCCTTTCTCAATAAAATAGAGGAGCAGCTCATCTCCTTGATCGTCTTCTCTCATGATTTTAATGGCGCCTGAAAGCAATAAAGGCATGTGGCTAATAATCTCGCCTATTTCAATAAGCTGCTGTCCTGGGGCTACTTTCTTTAAACTCCCATATGCAAGAATTTCTTTCATTAATGGTGGCTCAAAAAGAAAACCGTAATGTTGTTCTAGTGCTTCTTTAAACATAAAATTATGGATGTAAAAGTCTGTAAATTAAGACAGCTGTTCTTTGTGTCAGTGCCTCTATAGTTTTTAAGTTCACCGTTTCCTGAGGGGTATGTGCGCCAGTTCCCATAGTGCCTAATCCGTCTAAACAGGCTACATAATTAGCCACGAATGAGGTGTCTGCTGCCCCTCTTTTTCCAGGATCATAAGCCAAAACGGCTCCTTGATTTAGGTCTAAGCTTACTTGGTTTAACTGGGCTAAAAGCGCAATATTCTGCGGTGTGGGTGGCATGGCCGGATAACTGTCAGTGAAAGATATTTCCGCAGTAGTTTGTGGGAGGTTTCTAGTAATCACTTCCCTCATTTTATTTCTAGCGTTGTCTTTTTGAGCTTCGGTAATAAACCTCAACCCTCCTTGAAGAGTAGCCGTCTGTGCCACTACATTACTTTTTCCAAAAGCGGTAGCGTTTCCTGTAAGTGGGTCAATACTGGTAAAGGTTCCCCCTACCATCATTCCTGGGTTAAAAGTCAGTAAGTCTGGGCCTTTAACCTGTTGGTAAAAATCATTTAAAATTCTGCCCATTTCAAAAATGGCACCAGCTCCAGTGCGTTCACTGAAAACACCCGAGGAATGGGCTCTTTTTCCAGTGGTGGTAACTTTCCATCCAGAAGCACCTCTTCTAGCCACTGTGGCGTAATTAAATCCTGTAGATGTTTCAAAACCTAGGGCAATATCTGATTTTTTAGCTGCGTCAATGAGATCCTTTCTACTGATAGAAAGCGGCTTCCCTGAACTCTCCTCATCTCCGGTAAAGGCTACAATTACCTGAGTATTTTTAAGTAATCCTTGCTCATTCAGGGCTTTCAAAGCATAGAGAATAATAACGTTTCCCCCTTTCATGTCATTCCCCCCTGGCGCAAAGGCAATACTATCATTGATTCTCTCAAATTTTTGAAAAGGACTGTTTTCTTCAAATACGGTGTCTAGATGACCAATGAGAAGTAACTTTTTCCCCTTTGGCTTTTTAACTGCAGGTGTTTCTGCAAATAAATGCCCTGCCCTATTTAAGGAGTCAGGCATAGAAATCCACCTAGGTTCCATTCCAATAGATTCAAAAGCACTACTAAAAACAGACCCTACCTCTTTTACCCCTTTGAGATTTAATGTGCCACTATTGATATTAACGACCTTTTCTAAAAATAAAATAGCCTCTGAATTGTTTGCAGATACCGAAGCGATAAGCTGCTCCTCTATTTTGTTTTGTATTTGGGCGTTTAGGGAGTGAAAAATAAAACTTACAAGTAGCAGTGAGACTAAGAATGGTTTACTCATGGTGGTTCATTTGTTATTTAGAGGTTCAATTTACTAAAATTAGTACAAAGCTTTTAAAGTGTTTAGTCAAATTTTAATGCTTTAACCACAGAAACCTTAGACACAATAACAGAAGGAAGTAATAGCATTAAGGAACAAAGTAAGAGTACCAGCGCATTTAAACCCAAAACAATAGATACATCCATAAATACTGGAATTTCTCTAATGTAATATTCTTTAGGGTTCGGAAACTGAAGCCACTTAAAGCGGTCTTGCAGATAAATAATTGCTAAGCCTATAGTATTACCAACCAACAACCCAAAGCCAATTAAATAAATGGCCTGATACAGAAATACTTTTCTTACCGTCCAATCTGCAGCTCCCAAAGCCTTGAGAATACCAATCATAGGAGTGCGCTCAAGAATGAGGACTAAAAGTGCCGTAACCATATTAATTCCTCCAACCAATATCATTATCCCAATGATGAGAATCATGTTAAAATCGAAAAGAGAAATCCATTCAAAAATATTGTAATAGCGTTCTTTTACCGAGCGCACATCTAAATCTGATTGGGTGGCTGCATAGACTTCTGCTGTTTTTTGGTCTATTTGGTCAAAATCCGATACAAATACTTCAAAAGCACTTATTTGGTCTGCTTCCCAGCCTGAAATTCTTTGTAAATGCCTCAAATCTACAAAAATGTAACTGCTGTCAAAAGCCTCAAAACCAGAGTCGTAAATCCCCGCTATTTTAAAAATTCGCTGACTTGGGACACTGCTTTTTTGATCGTTTTTTATAAAGAAAGTTCTAAAAGTGTCTCCTGTCTTAAGGGCTAACTTTTGGGCTACTAAATCAGAAATAAGCACTTCATTATTTAGTACGTCTCCGTAATTTGGCAAACGACCACTGATTAAAAAATCTTTAAAAGCAGTCCAATTGTAGTCCGTAGAAACCCCTTTAGCGACAATACCTTCAAAAGTCTCTTCTGTCCTAATAATACCGGGGGTTGTAATGATTCCTTGAATATGGGTAATTCCAGGAACAGACTTAAATTCAGGATAAAAGGATTGCTTTTTTGAAATAGGTGATCCCGAAATATGGGCAGTATTTGTTTCGTAGCTAATTATTTGTAGGTCTCCATTAAAAGCAGCTACTTTTTCCCTAATTTTATAATTCAATCCAAGTCCAGTGGCGACAGATATAAGCATCATCACCATACCAATTGCAATAGCCGCAATAGCAATTTTGATAATAGGAGCAGAAATATGGCTTTTACCATGACCTCCCAAAACAAGCCTCTTGGCTATAAACAGCGATATATTCAAATGAATAAGACTTTTAATACACCCAAAAATACCACTTTATTTATACTTCTATTCGTCCTTTCAGTACCTTTTATACAATGCAGCAGCCAATCGCAATTACCTTTAATAGTTGGCGCCAACAGGACAGAGACTTATTTGCCCTATCTCAAAGGAAAAAATATAGCTGTTGTGGCTAATCCCACCTCTGTGATATTCAAAAACAGTGGGCATTCACAAGGCCACACTCATATAGTGGACTCTTTATTGACATTAGGGGTGAATATAGTCAAGGTATTCTCTCCAGAACATGGCTTTAGAGGAAATATAGATGCTGGAGAAAAGGTGGCAGATGGTGTAGATGCCACTACAGGTATACCCATAATATCTCTTTATGGCAATCAAAGAAAGCCAAGTCCTGAAAGCCTCCAAAATATAGACCTAGTCTTGTTTGACATTCAAGATGTTGGGGTTAGATTTTACACCTATATTGCGACCCTTCAACTCGTTATGCAGGCCTGTGGTGACGCAGGCATTCCCCTCTTTGTACTAGACAGGCCCAATCCAAATGGACATTATGTAGACGGACCAACGATGGAAAAAGCCCACCAGAGTTTTCTGGGAATGACCCCTATACCGCTCGTTTATGGAATGACCATTGGGGAATATTCTAGTATGGTCAACACAGAAGAAGGATGGCTCGGAACAGACAAACATCCAGCACTTTCGGTAGTGGGTCTAAAAAATTACAATAGAGACGTCTCCTACTCACTCCCTATTAGGCCTTCCCCAAATTTACCCAACGACCAGTCCATTGCACTCTATCCGAGTTTAGGATTATTCGAAGGAACCACCATCAATGCAGGAAGGGGAACAGAAGCGCAATTCACCCGCTACGGCGCACCAGAACTTTCTAATAAAATGTCTTTTAGCTATACCCCTGAACCCAATTTTGGGGCAAAATACCCAAAACACAGTGGCGAAATTTGCTTTGGAGAAGACTTAGCTGAGATAAATCCTCCTAATTCAGTAGATCTCAATTGGCTGGTGAAAGCATACGCGAATAGCAGTAAGAAAGCACAGTTTTTCCTCACTTCAGGATTCACCAAACACGCTGGAAATGATAGACTTCAAAAACAAATAGAAGCAGGACTCAGTGTAGCTGAGATCAGAAAAAGCTGGCAAAAAGACTTGGACGCCTTCAAAGCTATTAGAGCTAAATACCTCAGGTATTAAAAAGACTTTTTTGAAATCCAGTCCCTGGAATATAAAATGGATAGGACCTTAAATAAAGGATACTACTCTCCAGGAATCTCAGACTTTCTATAAGCGTTAAAAGGAATCTTGAGAAGTTCTTTGAGTGACTTATTGGCTGCTGGATCTGGATAAGTATCTACCCCGTAAACAATCTGATCTATAGGCATGGTAGAAAAAGTACCAAAAAGTCTGTCCCAAATAGAAAATATGTTTCCGTAATTGCTGTCTGTGTACGGCAGTTGATAATGGTGGTGTATTTTATGCATATTTGGAGATACAATGACCCAACTCAAGAGGGCGTCTGCTTTAGCGGGCAGTTTTATATTGGCGTGATTAAACTGAGAAAAAACTACAGATAAACCTTGATACAACATAATGTAGGCCACAGGAGCACCTACTACAAAAACCGCTAAACAGGTAAATAAAAATCGTACTATGCTCTCTAAAGGGTGGTGCCTATTGGCAGAGGTGGTGTCTACTTCCATATCCGTATGGTGCACTAGGTGAAAGCCCCACAATACACGTACCTTATGTTCTACAAAATGAGCCAGCCAAGCCCCAATTAAATCTAGGAACAATACCCCTACAAATACGGCCATCCAAAGCGGCATTTCAGGCAACCAATAAAGCAAACCAAACGAATTTTTTGCCGTCCAATCACTGGTGTATAAAAGTAAAAAAGCCAATGGAAAGTTGACTAAAATGGTGGTAATCGTAAAGAAAATATTTACCCCAGCATGTTTGCCTTTATGATAAGACAATTTAAAGAGTGGCAAAATATATTCTAATATCCAAAAAAAAGTAATTCCACCCACCAATATAAGGCTTCTGTGCAAGGGTGGAATGGTTTCAAAATAAGAGATAATCTGTTCCAAAGTAATTTTTTATTTTAAAATTACAACTTTATTTTAATTTTCATAGCCTCAACAACCTGATATGCAGCAGGACAGATGGGAATATTTTTTTGGGTAATAGCAGTGATCTGATGAAACTTTTTGCGATTTGTATGCGGGAATTCACTGCAAGCTTTGGGTCTGTGATCGTATATACTGCAATAATTATCTGCCCCTAAAAAGGCACAGGGAACTTGTTGCAACACATAATCATTGTCTTCATCTATTTTTAAATATTGTGTCACAAACTGAGCAGATTTCATCTTTAGGTGCTTGGCTATTCGATCAATGTCTGCACGGGTAAAGAGGGGTCCAGTAGTCTTACAACAATTGGCACAACTCAAACAATCAACCTTTTTAAACACTTGATCATGTAATTCTTGCATGGCATAGTCCAATTGCTTGGGGGGCTTTTTTTTAAGCTTTGCAAAATAGGCAGCCGTCTCTTTAGAAGACTCTTTGGCCAGTTTAGGTAATTTTTTTAAAAATTCATCCATAGAAAAAGAACGCCTTTGTGAAATTAGTCGTGATCATTTGGGTTAAAAATAAGACATTTGTAGCGCTCAAAAAATTTAAACCCATGGATGTTTTTGGAAATGCCTTATTAGACTATTGGAATGGAATAGCCACAGAAAATATTTTGACACACTCCAATCTAGGAGATACAGATGAAATTCCACTTGACTACTTATTTAGGGACTACAAACAAATGCCTGCATTAGAAAAAAAAGCACTTAGCCTATGCAAAGGAACTATATTGGATCTCGGTGCTGGTGCAGGATCTCATAGCTTGTATTTACAAAAACAACAGAAGAGCGTTACGGCTTTAGACCTCTCAAAAGGCGCTGCAGAAGTGTGTAAATTGAGGGGTATTAAAACCGTGATTTGTGAGGATTTATTTGATCACAAGCTTAAATACAACACCATACTTCTTCTCATGAATGGTACTGGTCTGGCTGGAACATTAAAAAATTTGGGGCCTTTTTTAGAGCAGCTTAAAAAACTCTTGAATCCAAATGGGTGTATTCTAGTAGAAGGCACCGATATTTTATATATGTTTGAATCCGATGAAGAAGACGGAGGGTATTGGATCCCAGACCAAGTAGATTATTACGGAGAACTGCGCTTTACAATGCAATATAAGGATCAAAAAACAGCAGAATTCCCTTGGCTCTATTTGGATTATAACACCCTAGCAAGAGCGGCACAATACCACGGATTTGAAACGAATTTAGTGCTGGAGGGACCGCAAGACAACTACCTGGCAAAATTGAGTTTATCCTAAAACACCCTAAGGAATATTGAGGTATTTGTGTGTTTGCAAGGATACTTTCCAAGCTGGATTGGCCATTACAAAATCTACAATCATAGGCACTACCTTATCTTTTACACTCCATTCTGGCTGTAAATACAAGTGACAATTAGGCCCTACTTGAGCTGCCTGCTCTTGGGCAAATTCCAGGTCATGTTTATTAAAAACAATTACTTTAAGCTCATGGGCTTCTTTATAGATGGGTGCCAATGGCAGCTTATTTTTTTTAGGAGACAGACAAATCCAATCCCATTCACCTGTAAGTGTGTAAGCGCCAGAGGTCTCAATATGGGTTTGTAAACCAACCTTTTTTAAGCCAGCTGTTACAGGTCCCATGTCCCAGGTAAGTGGCTCTCCACCAGTAATTACAATGGTTTTATATGGACTAGCGTCTTGTATGATTTTTTCTATCGCCGTTGGCGGATGCCTCTCTGCGTCCCAACTTTCTTTTACGTCACACCAATGGCAACCCACATCACAACCCCCCACCCTAATAAAGTAAGCGGCAGTGCCTTTGTGATAGCCCTCCCCTTGAATAGTGTAAAATGCCTCCATTAAAGGCAAATATATACCCTTGTTCACCGCGCTTAAAATATCCTGCTCTTTCATGCCGCAAAGATATTAGAATTAGATTACTTTTACAGGACTATTTTATCTAATTAAATGCCTTCTTTCATGAATAAATATTTTCTCCTATTTGTCGCTATTGGTCTAACTATAATAGGCTGTACTTCTCAAAATGATCCTTTCTCAATTTCTGAAGGAAGGGTAGGTAAATTTCACAAAGCAGACGCTATCAAAGATTTGTACACTATTTATGCCAACGACTCCATTGTGGGGGATTCTACCGCTATTGCTAATGGACTTGTAGGATCTAGAATTAGCATTTTTGAAAAAGGAGGGGCGCCCTTGCTTCACTTGAATCCTATTCAAGATTCAATATCCGTTATTGGGAGTGTAAGGGTGTTAGACAAGCGATTTAAAACAGATAAAGGAATTAGTTTGGAAAGTACTTTTAAAGAAGTTTCAAATGCGTACACGATAGACAACATCCAAACCACTTTTAGCAGTGTAATTGTCTCATTTAAAGGATCAGAAGTGTACGTTACTATTGACAGAAAAGCGCTTCCTGAAGACTTGAGATATGGAAATATTGAAAAATTAGATCCTATTCAAATTCCTGATGAAGCCCCTATAAAAAACCTGATGATTAGCTGGCAACGTTAATATGAGTGCTAAAGCATTAAAAATACTCGCACTTGCCTACGGCACCTACTTTAACACAATAGCCATTTTCTCAAAGAAAAAAGCGGCCATAAAAGCATTTGCCTTATTTTGCACGCCTAGAAAAGGCAAACTACTCCCCCACCAAAAGGACTACCTCAACCAATTTGAAAAAGAAATGGTTTCTGTGGTTGACCACCAAATTCAAACCTACCAATGGAAAGAGGGTCAAGGACCTATTGTACTGCTTTGCCATGGTTGGGAGAGTAATGCTTTTAGGTGGAGAAACCTCATCGAAAAGCTTAAAACCAAAGGATTTCATATTATTACCTTTGACGCACCAGGGCACGGAGCTTCTTCCGGTGCGCATTTACATGTTCCAATTTATGAAGCATGTACCAGTGAACTGATCAAAAAATACCAACCCAAATATGTCATAGGACATTCTATAGGAGGTCTAGCACTATTGTACAGTCAGTATAAATCTCCTCAAGCATCTGTAGAAAAAGTAGTGAGTCTAGGTGCACCATCTGACTTAGAAGACATTATGAATAACTACCAAAAACTCGTTGGTTTTAATCAAAAAGTTTTGCTGGGATTAGACCGCTATTTTAAAGAGCGTTTCTCTTTTGGAATAGATGAATTCTCTATGTCCCAACTCATTAAATCTGTCGACAAAAAAGGACTTATAGTTCACGACCTAGAAGACAGGATAGCCCCTTACCAAGCAGCTGTAGCCATACAAGCCAATTGGAAAAATGCCCAGCTTATCACTACGGAAGGTCTAGGACATTCCCTACACCAAGACCAAGTGAACGATCAGATTATTTCATTTTTAGAAGCCTCTTAAACTTTATATTATGGAACAAAAAGTAACCCCTTTTCATATTGCCATTCCGGTTCACAACCTAGACGAATGTCGTGTTTTTTACAGAGAAATATTAGATTGCGAAGAAGGCAGAAGCAGTGACCATTGGGTAGATTTTAACTTATTCGGTCACCAATTGGTCATACACTACAAAGAAAAAAGCCCAGACCATGACTTACACACTAACGCAGTAGACGGCAAGAACGTGCCCGTGCCTCATTATGGCGTGGTACTTCCTTGGGAAACTTTTGACACATTTGCTGAGCGCCTAAAATCAAGAGGCGTCTCTTTTGTCATTGAACCCTATATTCGTTTCAAAGGACAGGTAGGAGAACAAGCTACCATGTTTTTTCTAGACCCAGCTGGAAATGCACTAGAATTTAAAGCCTTTAAAGACATGGATCAATTGTTTGCGAAGTAAAAAAAAGCCGCCCAATGGGCGGCTTTTTTTTTTAGCTTTTTGCTCTGTGGCGTTCTCTTGCTAAGAGGGTGTTTTTCAGAAGCATGGCAATGGTCATTGGGCCAACACCTCCAGGAACTGGGGTGATATGTGAGGCTTTTTTAGATACATTTTCAAAATCTACATCTCCAGTAATATAATAACCTTTCTCCAAACTGTCATCTGCAACTCTTGTAATTCCTACATCAATCACTACAGCACCCTCTTTAACCATTTCTGCTTTTAAGAAATTAGGCACCCCTAATGCAGAGATCACAATATCTGCTTGAGAGATAATTTGAGTAATATTTTTAGTATGGCTATGTGTTAGTGTAACTGTTGAATTTCCTGGCCATCCTTTCCTCCCCATCAAGATACTCATGGGCCTACCTACAATGTGGCTCCTTCCAATTACTACGGTATGCTTCCCTTTTGTCTCTACATTATATCGCTCTAAAAGCTCTAATATCCCAAATGGCGTAGCTGGGATAAAAGTACTCATATCCAATGCCATCTTTCCAAAATTCATAGGATGGAATCCATCTACATCCTTATCTGGGTCAATAGCCATTAATACAGATTGGGTATCTATCTGTTTTGGCAAAGGAAGCTGTACAATAAAACCGTCAATTTCTGGATTTTCGTTGAGCTTCTTGATTTCTTTTAAGAGTTCTACTTCTGAGGTAGTAGAGGGCAATCGCAACATCGTAGATTCAAAACCAACACGCTCACAAGACCTCACTTTGCTTCCAACATATGTTAATGAAGCACCGTCGTTTCCAACAATAACCGCAGCTAAATGTGGCACTTTTTCTCCTCTGGCTTTCATGTCAGAAACAGCTATAGCTATTTCATCTTTAATGTCATTGGACACTTTTTTTCCGTCTAATAATTCCATAGAATCCTCTTTATTTTATATTAACGCATGCCACCAAGGCCTCCCATCATTTGCATCATCTTTTTACCGCCACCACCTTGCATCATTTTCATCATTTTAGACATCTGATCAAATTGCTTTAGCAATTGATTTACGTCTTGTATGGTCCTGCCACTGCCTTTGGCTATACGCTTTTTTCTACTAGCGTCTAACCTAGTGGGTTGGCTTCGCTCCAATGGGGTCATAGAGTGAATGATCGCTTCTATATGTTTAAAAGCGTCGTCGTCTATATCTAATCCTTTGAGGGCCTTTCCTGCTCCTGGGATCATTCCCATAAGGTCTTTTAAGTTACCCATCTTCTTAATCTGTTGAATCTGGGTAAGGAAGTCGTCAAAACCAAAGGTGTTTTTTGCAATTTTCTTCTGAATCTTTCTAGCCTCTTCTTCGTCAAACTGATCCTGAGCCCGCTCTACTAAGGAAACCACATCTCCCATTCCCAAGATACGGTCTGCCATACGCTCTGGATAGAACACATCTAAGGCTTCCATTTTTTCACCTGTACCAATAAATTTTATAGGCTTGGTTACTACAGATTTAATAGAAATTGCTGCTCCACCCCTAGTATCTCCATCTAGCTTGGTTAAAATAACCCCGTCAAAATTTAAAACATCATGAAATGCTTTTGCAGTATTCACTGCATCCTGACCCGTCATAGCGTCTACGACAAATAAAGTTTCGCTAGGCGTAATGGCCTTATGAATATTGGCAATTTCTGCCATCATAGCCTCGTCTACCGCCAATCTACCAGCAGTATCTATAATTACTAAATTATGTCCATTTGCTTTAGCATGGGCTATACCTGCTTGGGCAATGGCCACTGGATTAGATTCTTCCTTATTGGAATATACTGCAACGCCTATCTGATCTCCCACAACCTGTAATTGATCAATGGCCGCTGGCCTGTAAACATCACAGGCTACTAAAAGTGGGTTTTTAGATTTTTTTGATTTTAAATATAAAGCCAACTTACCGGAAAAAGTAGTCTTACCAGATCCCTGAAGACCAGCCATTAAAATAATCGATGGATTGTCTGCCAAGTTTAAACCTACAGATTCCCCGCCCATAAGCTGGGTCAGTTCATCTTTAACCAGCTTAACCATAAGCTGACCTGGCTGAAGGCTGGTGAGTACTTGTTGACCCAATGCCTTTTCTCTAACGGTGTTGGTAAAGTCTTTTGCGATTTTAAAGTTAACATCTGCATCTAGTAAGGCACGCCTTACCTCTTTTAAAGTCTCTGCAACGTTAATTTCTGTAATCTGACCATGCCCTTTTAAAACATGAAGGGCTTTGTCTAGTTTATCGCTTAAATTATCGAACATATGGTCTGAATATTAAAGGGCAAATTTAAGAAATCACCCGAGAAAAAAGATAGTTCTAATCTACTTTCTTTGAAAAGTACATCAGAAATATATGGGGCATGGTTAAAGCTGTTAGGAAAGCAAAAAACATGGAGAGTTCTAAAACCAAATATTGCTTTAAAATAAAATAATAGGCCCCCAAGGATAAAACTGCCATGGCCCAATACAACCAACTAGACTTAACAAACATTACAAAGCCTTTAAAATCAGTACGACCGTATAAAAAATTCATTTGATCAACCAACGAGGGAAGTGAGTGCCAGAAAATAAAATATATGGCAAAAGCCCACAATAAGGTAGTACTGTTAAATACAACGAAGAAAACTAGTAGATAAAAAATCTGACGTAGTGTAAAGGAATACTCAAATGTCTTTTGGTATTTAATAGCATATAAGATTGCTGTAATGGCCAAACTCGCGTACATTGACATCTGAATAAGCGTGGGAGATAACCTAACATTGCTAATATCTTGAATAATATCAGATACTAAAAGGCTGTGTGCACTAAAGAGTAGTGTAAAAATAGACATCCCATAAGCAGTCATAAACATTTTAGCAAATACCCCTTTATTGGATATTAACGACTCCCAATGCTGCTCTCCAAAATGGTAGGCACTAAACAAAACAAATAATGTAAGGGTCATTGTAGGGAATTGCATAAGTAAAAAAGCAACACTAAAAATGGCCAATACATATATAAGGAGTAAAATCCATTTTTTTGAAATAAACGCATGCGCATGAAGGGTTTTTTTCCCAATACCAAGGTCATTGGCACCGTGAAGAATCCCCAAACTTAGAATACAAAAGTAAGCGGTATAATCTTCCAGCTTTTCATTAAAAAAAATTGATAGCCAAAGAGTGAAAAAAGTTAGAATTAATTTTGTATTTTTCAATATGATAAACATTTAACACCAAAATTATTAAAATATTATTTAATAGGTGTTGATTTTATCAAATTAATGTTTAACTTTAACCCGGTTTCATTAAACATTGTATTGAGATCGGAATTATTAACCAAAAAAACCTAATTATTATGCAAAATTTATTCGCATCCCTTCCTTTAGCTGCCCAAATGGCAACTGATGATTATGTTGGCTTCACATTCTTTGTAGGGTGTATGGCTATGATGGCTGCTTCTGCATTTTTCTTCTTATCCATGAACGGATTTGACAAAAAATGGAGAACTTCTATCCTTGTATCTGGACTAATTACTTTCATTGCCGCAGTTCACTATTGGTATATGAGAGACTATTGGGCAGATTTTGGAGAATCTCCAACTTTCTTTAGATACGTAGACTGGATTCTTACAGTTCCATTAATGTGTGTAGAATTCTATTTAATCTTAAAAGCTGCAGGTGCTAAAAAATCCTTGATGTGGAGAATGATCTTTTTCTCTGTAATCATGTTAGTAACAGGATATATTGGAGAAGCAGTAAATAGAGATATGGCTCAAATATGGGGACTAATCTCAGGATTGGCTTACTTTGCTATAGTCTATGATATTTGGTTTGGTGAAGCTAAAAAGTTAGCAGAAGCAGCAGGTGGTGCAGTCTTAAGTGCGCACAAAACCTTATGCTGGTTTGTACTTGTAGGATGGGCTATCTATCCTATTGGATACATGGCTGGTACTCCAGGATGGTACGATGGTATCTTTGGAGGATTAGATTTAGATATTGTTTACAACATTGGAGATGCTGTAAATAAAATTGGATTTGGATTGGTTATTTACGGATTGGCAGTGGCCAAGTCTGAAGAAAAATAATCTTTATATAGATACAGTAAAAAGGCGGCCCATGGGCCGCCTTTTTTTTTTAAAATAGCATACCAAAAAAATTACATACGCTCTGGAACTTCAATCCCTAAAAGGCCTAAAGCATCTTGAATCACTTGAGCCACTTTTCTGGAGAGCCCTACCCTAAATACTTTTAATTCCTCGTTAGACTCCCCCAAAATAGAAACGTTCTGGTAAAAACTATTAAAAGCCTTTACCAAATCATAGGTGTAATTAGCCACCAAAGCAGGACTGTAATTATGCGCAGCCAATTGAATGGTTTCCGGGAATAAAAACAATTGCTTTAATAAGGCCACTTCTTTTTCATGTAAAAAAGATTCTTGCCTTTCAAAATCTGGCACAACAGATGTATCAAAATCTGCTTTTCTTAAAATGGATTGAATTCTTGCGTAAGTATACTGCATAAAAGGTCCTGTATTCCCCTGGAAATCCACAGACTCTTTTGGATCAAATAAAATTCGCTTCTTAGGATCTACTTTTAAAATATAATATTTGAGTGCTCCCAAACCAATAGTCTCATAAAGAGCTGTTTTCTGCTCTTGAGTGTATCCTGATAATTTACCCAAATCTTCCGAGATACTTTCTGCTGTAGCAGTCATTTCCGTAATTAGATCGTCTGCATCTACTACCGTTCCTTCCCTACTCTTCATTTTACCGCTAGGCAAATCTACCATCCCATAACTCAAATGGAACAATTGCTGGGCCCAACTAAATCCTAATTTTTTTAGAATCAAGAACAATACCTTAAAGTGGTAATCTTGCTCATTCCCCACGGTATAAACCATGCCATTCACATCTGAATAATCTGCCACACGCTGTATAGCCGTTCCAATATCTTGGGTCATATAAACGGCTGTACCGTCTGAACGCAATACAATTTTCTCATCTAGGCCTTCCTCGGTGAGGTCTATCCAAACACTTCCGTCTTCTTTCTTAAAAAACACGCCTTGATCTAAACCTTTGGCAACAATATCTTTCCCAAGTAAGTAAGTATCACTCTCGTAATAATAACTGTCAAAGCTAACGCCCAAACGCTTATAGGTTTCTTCAAACCCCTTATAGACCCATGCATTCATTTTTTTCCATAGGGCTACTACCCCAGCATCTCCAGATTCCCAACGAATGAGCATTTCTTGCGCCTCTTGCAATAGCATTGTTGATTTCTCAGCTTCGGATTGCTCCAAGCCTCCAGCTATAAGAGCAGCTACTTCTGCCTTATAAGCTTTATCAAAAGCCACATAGTATTTACCCACCAATGCGTCTCCTTTAAGACCTGTAGATTCAGGCGTTTCTCCATGCCCAAATTTCTCCCAAGCCAACATACTTTTACAAATATGAATGCCACGGTCGTTGATGATTTGGGTCTTGTATACTTTTTTACCGGAAGCCTCAAGAATTTTAGCCACTGAATAGCCCAATAAGTTATTTCTAATATGCCCTAAATGCAGGGGTTTGTTGGTATTTGGAGAGGAGTACTCCACCATTACTGCATGGGGGTCTTTCTCTTTTACCGTACCATAAGAGGTATCCAATAAAGCATCGGTGAAAGCGCTGAGAAAAAAACGATCCGTAAAGCTGATGTTTAAAAAGCCTTTGACCACATTAAATGACTTTACCTCCTTAAGTTGCTCTTGTAAATAAGTTCCTATCTGGTTTCCAATCACTTCCGGGTTTCCTTTAATCTCTTTAAGCAAAGAAAAGACCACCACTGTAATATCTCCTTCAAAATCTTTTCTAGTAGGCACAAATTCTACGGAAGACAATTGCTTGCCAAAAATTTTTTCAACGCCAGAAAGGACGGTTTTTTCAATCAGGGGTAGTACATTCATAATGGTTAATTCTAAGGGGCAAAATTAAGATTTTATTCTCAATAAATACGGGCTCTTTTGCAATAAGACCGCTTAGTCAGTGATTAAATATAGTACCTTTAACCTAAAAAAAATGCTGTGTAACGACTCTTATAACAACCCAAGCCAAACCAAAACCATCAATGAAATGGTCGGAACGCCATACTCCATTAGAGAACGTTTTAAAATGGGTGGTATTGGCTCTCCAAAAATGGAGATAGTTTCTAGCAGTGCGACCATTTATTCACTACTAAGTCTAGACCACAACACCAATTACAGCTCTATTGAGCTTAGACCTAAAGGAATTATATTGCGTTTTAGGTCTCTTTTAGAAACCTACGCACTGGTTATACCATTTTATAAGCTCACTATTTTCAAGGGAGATATAGGGGTGTATAGCGTCTATATGGATGATTATTTTGTCAAAGTAAAAGCAGACACCAAAGGGATTCAAAAATACTTTAAAAGAATTTTAGATGCTAAAATAGCCAATGACCCTAATCAAACCTATCATTAATTTTCCATCCTGGGCAAAAACACCTCTGCCATCATACAACGAGCACTCCCGCCTCCACAGGTTTCAATCGTAGAAAGATCTGCGTGAATGATCTCGCAGTGCTTTCTAATTTTTGACAACTGATCGGGTTGTAGGCTCTCATAAGCGGTAGTACTCATGACCAAATATGGGGTTTCGTTTGAACCGAGTACTTGAAGCATATTTCCAGCAAAAGAGTGCATTTGGACCTCACTAATTGCTATGACTTCTTTCCCGTCTTCTTTTAGGTGATTCAATACCGCTTTACGCGCCTTCTTGTCGTCTATGCTGTCCGAACAAATCACAGCGAAAGTCTCTGCCAAACACATCATTACATTGGTGTGGTAAATGGGCAAGCGTTTTCCTTCTACCGTTTGATTGGCCGTGAAAATGACGGGAGTGTATTCAAAATCTTCACAGAATTCTATAAATAGTTCTTCGTCTGCTCTGGAAGACAATGCACAATAGGCTTTCTTGTGAACCCTGTCTAGAATGAGGCTTCCCGTACCTTCTAAGAAAATGCCTGAGTCTTCTGCAGCAGTATAATCCATAACCTGATCAATAATGAATCCATCTTCTTCCAGAATTTCTAGCACTGCTTCCCTTCGCTCTAAACGCCTGTTTTCTGCAAACATAGGATAAAGGGCTACCGTGGCATCCTGGTGAAAAGACACCCAATTGTTTGGGAATAGTGCGTCTGGCGTATCTGGGTCTAGCGTATCTTGAACCACAGAAACTTGAACGCCTTTTTCTCTCAATACAGACACATAAGCGTCAAACTCCTCTTGGGCTTTTTTCACTACAGCCTCTGGCGTCATTCCCGCCTGTGCCTGAAAGTAATTATTCACAGCCGTTTGCTCGTTCATCCTGAACTGTGCAGGTCTGATCATTAAAATATGATTGGTCAATTGTTTCATTAGTCTCTTATTAATGGTAAGGTGCTACACCTTAATAATCCTTCTTGCTTGGCAATTTCTTTGTATTCAATGGCTTCTACTGTAATGCCCTTACTAGTGAGCCAAGTGTTTAATCTTGTAAAACGCTGGTCTGAAACCACCACATTGGGAGCAATAGAAAAAATATTAGAATTCATCTGATACATCTCTTCTTTGGTAATCTCAAAAACATGGTCTCTTCCAAAAAAGTCTCTAAGCCACTCATATTCTGTTTCAATTAAAAAACCAGCTTTGTGTAATATGGCCATGTTTTTTCCTACAGGCTGAAAACAACAGTCTAAATGTAACGCATTCTCTTTAGGATCGGTATTGGATTTCTTAAGTTCAAATGCCTTCACCGTCTTGTTAGGAAACAAAGTAGTTAAAAAATCAACAGCTTTTTTGTTAGTCCTAGCAGTTATGTAGTCCGGATAATCTTGAGCGGTATAAGTTCCCACAAAAATATAATCGTTCCAAGGCATAACATCTCCGCCTTCTACGTGGACCTCCTGTGGAGGATAAACTACTTTAGCGGGATCTATCTGATCTATTAAATATTTAATGGCCTGGTATTCTTCTTCTCTATCTGGAAGAATATTGGCTTTTATAAGGATATCTTCAATCACAAAGGCAATATCTCTAGAAAAAATCTGATTGCAGTTTGGAATTACTGTGGGCCTATATACTTTTACGCCATGTTTAACCAATACTGCTTCAAAACCTTCCATCTCACGAACCATATCAGACTCTTCAGGATAAGTCCCCGCTATAATGTGTTCTTTAGATTTTGGATCGTAAGCATCCTCTAGTTTTGGCTCGGGTCCATTATGCTTGGCTATACCTAACACAACCGCTTTTAATGGAGCGGTTTCGTCAACCACGTTAAGCTTTATCATAAGCACTGTATTTTTTAACTAAAAAAGCCTTGTCAAAAATACAACAAGGCTTTTACTATAAAGTAATATAGGGTTATCTATTTTCTACTGGAACAAAATCTCTAAAGTTTTCTCCAATATACACCTGTCTTGGCCTTCCAATAGGCTCGTTATTTTCACGCATCTCTTTCCATTGCGCGATCCAACCTGGTAAGCGTCCCAATGCAAACATCACCGTAAACATCTCTGTTGGAATGCCCAATGCCCTATAAATAATACCGGAATAGAAATCTACATTAGGGTATAATTTTCTTTCTACAAAATACGGGTCTTCTAAAGCTTCTTTTTCTAAGCCTTTAGCAATGGCAAGGATTGGATCATCTATGCCTAAATCATTTAATACCTCGTCTGCCGCTTTTTTGATGATTTTAGCCCTTGGATCAAAATTCTTATACACACGGTGACCAAAGCCCATTAATCTAAATGGATCGTTTTTATCCTTGGCTTTAGCCATATATTTTTTGGTGTCTCCACCATCTGCTTCAATAGCCTCTAACATCTCAAGTACAGCCTGATTGGCACCACCATGTAAAGGTCCCCACAAAGCAGAAATACCTGCTGAAAGTGAAGCAAATAAACCAGCATGAGAGGAACCAACAATTCTAACCGTAGAAGTAGAGCAGTTTTGCTCATGGTCTGCATGTAAGATCAATAGTTTATTTAAAGCGTCTATAATGACTTTGTTCTTTGTGTATTCTTGACTTGGCTTTTTAAACATCATTTTGTGAATGTTTTCTACATAACCAAGACTGTCGTCTCCATAATCCAAAGGCAAGCCTTTTTTCTTTCTCATGGTCCATGCTACGAGCACAGGGAATTTAGCTACTATTCGTACAATAGCTGCGTACATTTCTTTATCAGAAGATGCATTGACGGAATTAGGATTAAAAGAAATAAGTGCACTAGTTAAAGATGCCAAAACACCCATTGGATGGGCAGACTTTGGAAAACCATCTAAGATTTTTTTCATCTCCTCATCTACATGAGATTCAGCCACTATATCTTTCTGAAAAGCAGCTAAAGCATCTGCTTTTGGAAGTTCCCTGAAGATTAACAAATAAACCACCTCAAGAAAAGTTGCTTTTTCAGCAAGGTCTTCAATAGAGTAGCCCCTGTATCGTAAAATACCCTTTTCACCATCTAGAAAAGTAATCGCACTCTCACAAGATCCTGTGTTTTTAAAACCTGGGTCAATAGTAATCATCCCACTTTGAGCCCTTAGGGTTTTAATATCTATAGCCAATTCATTTTCTGAACCCTGAATGACAGGAAATTCAAAAGTTTTATCTTGGTATTGTAAAAGCGCTTTATCTGACATATTCAAAAATCTTTTTTATATCTGCAAATTTACTAAAAAGCGACCATGTTAACAATCTGAAAGAGGCTAATTATTTCAAAAAAAAAGGCCCCTTTAGGGCCTTTTAAAATTATAGCTAACTCAGGGAGTTATTTCTTAATCTTGAACGCATTTAACTTAGGAAAATAGGCGGTCTCACCTAACATTTCTTCAATACGCAATAATTGGTTGTATTTAGCCATACGATCCGATCTTGAAGCAGATCCAGTTTTAATTTGACCCGTGTTCAGTGCCACGGCTAAATCTGCAATAGTATTGTCTTCGGTTTCTCCAGATCTATGAGACATTACAGAAGTGTATCCGGCATTCTTAGCCATATTTACTGCTGCAATGGTTTCGGTTAAAGTACCAATCTGGTTTACTTTAATTAAGATTGAATTTGCAATACCTTCAGAAATACCTCTCGATAGTCTCTCTACGTTGGTTACAAATAAATCATCTCCTACCAACTGTACTGAATCTCCCACTTTTTCTGTAAGTGACTTCCAACCAGCCCAGTCGTTTTCGTCCATTCCGTCTTCAATGGAGATAATAGGATATTTTGCGGCTAAGTCTGCTAAATACTGTGCTTGCTCCTCAGAAGACCTAACGGCTCCGTTTGGTCCTTCGAACTTAGAATAGTCATATTTACCATTCACATAGAATTCTGCTGCTGCACAATCTAAAGCGATCATCACGTTGTCTCCAAGGGTGTAACCTGCATTAGATACTGCTTTTGCTATGGTATCCAAAGCGTCTTCTGTACCATCTAAAGTTGGTGCAAAACCACCTTCATCTCCAACAGCAGTACTCAAACCTCTGTCGTGTAGTACTTTCTTTAAATGGTGGAAAATTTCAGTCCCCATCTGCATGGCATGAGAAAAAGATTCTGCTTTAACAGGCATGACCATAAACTCTTGAAACGCTATAGGTGCATCTGAGTGAGACCCTCCATTAATAATATTCATCATAGGAACAGGCAAAGTATTTGCGCTTACCCCGCCAACATATCTAAACAATGGCATACCTAATTCTTCAGCTGCAGCTTTAGCAACAGCCAATGAAACGCCTAAGATAGCATTGGCGCCTAATTTAGATTTATTAGGTGTTCCATCTAAATCTATCATGATCTGATCAATTAGATTCTGTTCAAAAACAGATACGCCTAAAAGTGCATCAGACAAATGCGTATTCACATTTTCAATAGCCTTAAGAACTCCTTTACCCATGTAGGCACTCCCACCATCTCTTAATTCAACAGCCTCGTGCTCTCCAGTTGAGGCGCCAGATGGGACCGCAGCTCTTCCAACTACACCATTTTCAGTTTCTACATCTACTTCTACTGTCGGATTCCCTCGAGAATCTAATATTTGTCTAGCGTGAACGCTAATGATCATACTCATAATTGTACTTTTTAAAATATATTTCAAATATACAAAAGCCAAGCATCTGCTTGGCTTTTTTAAAGGGTTTTTAGCTAAAAAATATCACTATAACGTTTTAGTACACAGGTGTTTTACCTAAAACTATTCCGTATAGATGTATTAATCTATGCTTTAACTGAGGCATTCATTAAATCAAAAAATTGGTCAAATAAATACGTAGCATCATTTGGACCTGGCCCTGCCTCAGGATGGTATTGAACAGAAAAAACAGGTTTATTCGTCATTTCAATTCCGGCCACAGTTAAGTCATTCAAATGAATATGGGTAATAGCAACATTCGGATGCTTTTCAGTGGCTTCTTTATCTATGGCAAAACCATGGTTTTGAGAAGTTATCTCCCCTTTACCTGTTTTTAAATTTTTAATGGGATGGTTAATACCCCTGTGTCCATTATACATTTTATAAGTAGGAATTCCATTTGCTAGCGCAATTACTTGGTGGCCCAAACAAATACCAAACAATGGTAGACCACTAGCAATCATTTTTTTTGCTGTTTCTATAGCTACCGTTAAAGGTTCTGGATCTCCAGGTCCATTAGATATAAAATAACCATCTGCACCCCAAGATTCTAATTCATGGAAAGGTGTATTATGGGGAAATACTTTGACGTAAGCCCCACGCTTCTCTAAATTTCGAAGAATGTTTTTCTTTATACCAATATCCAGCGTAGCTACTTTAAAAGTACTTTCAGGGTTTCCAATGTAATATGCCTCTTTAGTGGAGACCTCCCCGGCCAATGCCAATCCTTGCATACTAGGAACCTTAGAGAGTTCAGATTTAAGCGTGTCTATTTCATCTACTCTGGTAGAGATTACCGCATTCATAGCACCGTGATCTCTAATATAACTTACCAAAGCACGCGTGTCTACGTCTGAAATAGCAAAGAGATTATAACCATCTAAATAGTCTTCTAAAGAAGCAGTCGCATCTGTTCTGGAGAACTCATAAGAAAAGTTTTTACATATGAGTCCAGCAATCTTAACACCGTCAGATTCCACTTCATTTGGATTGGTTCCATAATTCCCTATGTGGGCGTTAGTAGTTACCATTAACTGGCCAAAATAAGAAGGGTCCGTGAAAATCTCCTGATAACCAGTCATTCCTGTGTTAAAACAAACTTCTCCAAAAGCAGTACCTGATTTATCTCCCACAGCTTTTCCGTGGAAAATAGTCCCGTCTGCCAACAAAATAATAGCGCTTCTTTTTTTCTGATACTTCATTGTGTTCAAATTCTTTATATAAACAAAAAAACAAAAAAAAAGGACAAGCAATAAAGCTTATCCTTTTAAATTATAAAACATTTAATAACAGTTTATGCTTTAGCATCGTCTGTATTTTCAGTGTTGTCATTATCTGCAGCTGGTGCTTCTTTAACTGGAGCTTCAGCAGCAGCATCTATAACGGGAGCCTCTGCTTTAGATTTACCTCTACGGGTGGTTTTCTTAGTAGCTTTTTTAGCGTTACTGTATAACTCATTAAAATCTACCAATTCGATCATAGCCATATCTGCATTATCACCAAGTCTATTACCTAGTTTAATGATACGTGTATAACCACCTGGTCTGTCTGCAACTTTATCTGCAACAGTGGAGAATAATTCAGTTACCGCATACTTGTCACGTAAGTACTTAAATACGATACGTCTGTTGTGCGTTCCTTTATCTACCGATTGATTGTTAGCTGCTTTGGATTTAGTAATAATAGGCTCTAAAAATACTTTTAAAGCTTTGGCCTTAGCAACTGTTGTATTGATTCTTTTGTGTTCAATTAGAGAACAAGCCATATTGGCTAACATAGCTTTTCTATGTGCTGTTTTTCTCCCTAAGTGATTAACTTTCTTACCGTGTCTCATGGTATTGTTCTATATGAATGCTGTGATAAATCGCAGCGCTTAATTAATCTTTATCTAATTTATATTTTGATAGGTCCATTCCGAAACTCAATCCTTTATTAATCACTAACTCTTCTAATTCAGTTAATGATTTCTTACCAAAGTTTCTAAACTTCATTAGGTCATTTTTGTTAAAAGAAACCAAATCTCCTAAAGTATCTACCTCTGCAGCTTTCAAGCAATTTAATGCCCTAACCGAAAGATCCATATCTACTAACTTAGTTTTTAACAACTGACGCATGTGAAGAGATTCCTCATCATAAGTTTCTGTTTGGGCTATCTCATCTGCCTCTAATGTAATTCTCTCATCGGAGAACAACATAAAGTGGTGAATTAATACCTTAGCAGCCTCAGTTAAAGCATCTTTTGGATGAATTGAACCATCTGAAACAATTTCGAAAACTAATTTTTCGTAATCCGTCTTTTGCTCAACCCTAAAGTTTTCAATACTGTACTTGACATTCTTGATAGGAGTGAATATAGAATCAATAGCTATTGTTCCTATTGGAGCACCTGATTTTTTGTTTTCTTCTGCTGGTACATAACCCCTACCTTTTTCAATGGTAAGTTCCATGTTAATATTCACCTTAGCATCCATATTACAGATCACTAAGTCTGGATTTAACACTTGAAAACCAGAAATAAATTTCTGAAAATCACCAGCAGTTAATTGTTGTTTTCCACTAAGAGCAATAGAGATTGTTTCATTGTCAACATCTTCTATTTGTCTTTTGAAACGAACTTGTTTCAAGTTGAGGATTATTTCGGTTACATCTTCTACCACTCCAGGAATCACAGAGAATTCGTGCGCTACTTTGTCCATTCGAACAGAAGTGATTGCAAAACCTTCAAGAGCAGAAAGCATCACCCTTCTAAGTGCATTCCCAACTGTTAATCCATAACCAGGTTCTAAAGGGCGAAACTCGAATTTCCCTTCAAAATCGGTAGAATCAATCATGATTACTTTATCGGGCTTCTGAAAATTAAATAATGCCATAATTGGATCAGTTGTGTTTATTTAGAGTATAACTCGACGATTAATTGTTCCTTAATATTTTCAGGAATCTGTAGTCTTTCTGGAACAGCAACAAAGCTACCTTCCATTTTTTCTGAATTCCATGTAATCCATTCGTATACATTAGAACTTACAGAAAGTGCATCTGATATTGTTTGCAAAGACTTAGATTTTTCTCTAACGCCTACAACATCTCCGGCTTTCAAGGAATAGGATGGGATATTTACAATAGATCCGTTCACAGTAATATGTCTGTGAGAAACCAATTGTCTTGCGCCACTTCTAGAAGTAGATACACCCATTCTATACACCACGTTGTCTAAACGTGATTCACAAAATTGAAGTAAAACCTCACCGGTAACTCCTTTACTTCTATTTGCCTTAGCAAATATATTTCTAAATTGTTTTTCAAGAATACCGTAAGTGTACTTCGCTTTTTGCTTTTCCATTAACTGTACTTTGTATTCTGACTCTTTTCCACGGCGTCTGTTGTTACCGTGTTGTCCTGGAGGAAAGTTTCTTTTTTCAAAAGACTTGTCTTCTCCGAAGATTGCTTCACCGAATCTACGTGCAATCTTAGTTTTTGGTCCTGTATATCTTGCCATTTTCTAAAAATTTGATACTGTGATCATGAATTAAGGCTATCCTTCGATAATCGTATCTACAGTATCTGTGAAATGCCCTTGGGCGTTAATTAATTAAACTCTTCTTCTTTTTGGAGGTCTACAACCGTTGTGCGGCATTGGAGTAACGTCAATAATTTCTGTTACTTCAATTCCAGCGTTGTGAATAGATCTAATAGCAGATTCTCTACCATTTCCTGGTCCTTTCACATACACCTTAACTTTGCGTAAACCAGCTTCATGTGCTACTTTAGCACAGTCTTCTGATGCCAATTGAGCAGCGTAAGGAGTATTTTTCTTAGAACCTCTGAAACCCATTTTACCAGCAGATGACCATGAAATGACATCTCCCTTTTTATTGGTTAAAGAAATAATGATATTGTTAAAAGATGCAGTTACGTGTGCTTCTCCAACAGACTCAATAATAACTTTACGCTTTTTTGTTGCTTTTGTATTTGCCTTTGCCATAATACGCTACTTATTATTTAGTTGCCTTTTTCTTGTTAGCAACTGTTTTTCTTTTTCCTTTACGAGTCCTAGAATTGTTCTTAGTACGCTGACCTCTTAATGGTAAACCAGTACGGTGTCTAATACCTCTGTAACAACCAATATCCATTAATCGCTTAATGTTTAGTTGCGTTTCAGAACGCAATTCTCCCTCTATGGTAAAAGCAGAAACTGCTTCCCTGATTTTCGAGATTTCGTCGTCATTCCAATCAGAAACTTTAGTGTCTTCACTAACGCCTGCTGCAATTAAAATTTCTTTTGCTCTAGTTCTACCAACACCAAATATGTAGGTAAGGGCAATAACCCCTCTTTTCTGTTTGGGTATATCTACCCCTGCAATTCTTGCCATAATTACCCTTGTCTTTGTTTAAATCTAGGATTCTTTTTATTAATTACGTACAACCTGCCTTTCCTGCGTACAATCTTGCAGTCGGCACTTCTCTTTTTAATTGATGCTCTTACTTTCATCCTATATACTTAATATCTATATGTAATTCTCGCTTTTGTTAAATCGTATGGGCTCATTTCTAATTTAACCCTGTCTCCTGGTAAAAGTTTAATATAATGCATTCGCATTTTACCAGATATATGTGCCGTTACAACGTGTCCGTTCTCCAATTCTACACGAAACATAGCATTTGACAATGCCTCTATAATAGTTCCGTCTTGTTCAATTGCAGCTTGTTTAGCCATATTATACTTCTTTTCTATTTTTACCAGACTTCATTAATCCGTCGTAGTGTCTATTTAAAAGATACGCATTCACCTGTTGTACTGTATCTATAGCAACTCCTACCATAATAAGCAGTGAAGTACCCCCATAGAATAAAGCCCAACCCGGTTGAATATCTACCAATTTCACAGCCAAGGCCGGCAAAATTGCGAGCAAAGCTAAGAAAATAGATCCAGGTAACGTAATTAATGACATAATCTTATCCAAAAAATCGCCAGTTTCTTTCCCAGGAAGAACTCCAGGGATAAAACCACCGCTTCTTTTAAGATCGTCTGCCATTTTATTTGTAGGAACTGTAATGGCGGTATAGAAGTAAGTAAAAATAATAATCAGTAAAGCAAATAAAATATTATAAGCCAAACCAAAAATATCTTGAAACTGAACTTCCATCCATTGACCCAATGCAGTGTTATTGAAAGTCTTTCCTAATAAACCAGGTGCGAACATGATTGCCTGAGCAAAAATGATAGGCATTACTCCAGAGGCATTTAATTTCAATGGAATGTATTGTCTTGTTCCAACTGCATTTTTGTCAAAACCACCAGAGGCAGTTCTTCTTGCATATTGAACTGGTATTTGTCTTGTAGCCATCACCAACAGAACACTTCCAAGAATCACTAGGAACCAAAGAATAACTTCTATCAATACAAACATTAAACCACCACTCGTAGTAGATGTTCTTGAGATAAACTCTTGAACAAATGACTGAGGCATGTTGGCTATAATACCGACCATGATTAAAAGAGAAATACCATTACCAATACCTTTATCCGTAATTTTCTCACCCAACCACATGGCAAACACAGTACCTGTTACCAAAATAACTACAGATGGAATGATAAAATCTAATCCTTTACCTAATACAAAAGCAGAATCTGGCACACCAAGTGCTCCTAAAGAATACAAATAAGCAGGTGCCTGAACCACACAAATACCAATGGTCAACCATCTGGTAATTTGATTGATGGTTTTTCTACCACTTTCACCTTCTTTTTGAAGCTTCTGTAAATAAGGTATCGCAATACCCATTAACTGTACCACAATAGATGCAGAGATATAAGGCATAATTCCCAAGGCGAAAACAGAAGCATTTGCAAATGCACCTCCTGTAAAAGCATTTAAAATTCCTAAAATACCGCTATCTGTGTTGGATGTTAATTGAGCCAATTGCGTAGTATCAATACCTGGCAAAACAATTTGCGCACCAAAACGGTACACCAACAAAAGACTTAAAGTAACGAGAATACGTCCTTTAAGTTCTTCTATTTTCCAGATATTTGATAAAGTTTCTATAAAATTCTTCATAATCTGTATATTATAAACTTATTGCTTCACCACCAGCAGCTTCAATAGCCGCTTTAGCAGTAGCCGTAAATTTATGAGCAGTTACAGAAAGTTTTGCTTTTAACTCTCCTCCACCTAAGATCTTAACTAAGTCGTTTTTACCAACTACCCTGTTGGTAATTAATACTTCAAGACTAACGGCATCTTTAATAACACCGTTGTCTACTAAGAGCTGTAGTTTATCTAAGTTAATCCCAGCGTATTCTTTTCTATTAATGTTCTTAAATCCAAATTTAGGAACACGTCTCTGTAAAGGCATTTGACCCCCTTCGAAACCAACTTTTTTAGAATACCCAGATCTAGACTTGGCACCTTTGTGACCACGGGTGGCAGTACCACCTTTTCCAGATCCTTGACCTCTACCTACTACTTTTCCTTCTCTGTGAATAGCACCTTCGGCAGGCTTTAAACTATTTAAATTCATAATGAATGTGGTATATTAAGCTTCTGTTGTAGAAACTAAGTGTTTTACTTTATTAATCATTCCTATCACTGCTGGTGACGCATCGTGAGATACTTCTTGACCAATCTTTCTAAGACCTAAAGCAGCTAAGGTTTGTTTTTGTCTGAGTGGTTTTTTAATACTACTCTTTACTTGTTTTACTATAATTTTTGCCATGATGCTTGAATTATCCTTTAAATACTTTTTCTAAAGATACGCCACGTTGCGAAGCAACCGTTTTAGCATCTCTCATTTGTAGTAAAGCGTCAAAAGTTGCTTTAACTACGTTGTGAGGGTTTGAAGATCCTTGAGACTTTGAAAGTACATCATGAACTCCTACTGCTTCCAATACAGAACGAACTGCACCACCAGCAATAACCCCGGTACCATGTGAAGCTGGCTGAACATAAACCCTAGCTCCGCCATATTTACCTTTTTGCTCGTGTGGCAAGGTTCCCTTGTTCAAAGGAATTCTCACTAAGTTTTTCTTAGCGTCTTCAATGGCTTTTGAAATAGCTGTAGCAACTTCTTTAGATTTCCCTAAACCGTGTCCAACTACTCCGTTTTCATCTCCGACAACTACAATTGCGGAGAAGCCAAATGCCCTACCCCCTTTTGTAACTTTAGTCACTCTTTGAACACCAACTAAGCGATCTTTTAATTCTAAACCACCTGGCTTTACCGTTTCTGCGTTTTTATAATTTTGGTACATAATATTTTAGAATTTAAGTCCTGCTTCTCTAGCGCCTTCTGCCAAAGATTTGATTCTACCATGGTACAAGTTTCCACCTCTATCGAAAGCAACTGTTTCAATTTTAATGGTCTTTGCCTTTTCTGCGATTGCCTTACCCACTAGGGTAGCAATTTCAATTTTAGTTCCTTTAGCAGCGCTAAAGTCCTTATCTCTAGAAGATGAAGCAGCTAATGTAACGCCATTAACGTCATCTATTAACTGTGCGTAAATCTCTTTGTTACTTCTAAACACAGCCAGTCTTGGTGTGCTAGCGGTACCAGAGGAAACCTTACGGATTCTTCTTCTAATTCTTAATCTTCTTTCAGTTTTCGATAATCTCATGATGCTATGTATTAAGCCGATTTACCTGCTTTTCTTCTTAATTGTTCTCCTACGAATTTAACCCCTTTTCCTTTGTATGGCTCAGGCTTACGGAAAGCCCTAATTTTAGCAGCCACTTGACCCACTAATTGTTTGTCAAAAGAAGTTAATTTGATGATAGGGTTCTTTCCTTTTTCAGAAATAGTCTCCACAATTACTTCAGGAGCAACATTTAAAACAATGTTGTGAGAGAAGCCAAGTGCAATATCTAATTTTTGACCTTGATTACTCGCTCTATAACCTACACCAACTAATTCTAATTGTTTGGTCCAACCTATAGAAACCCCAAGTACCATGTTAGATACTAAAGACCTATATAGACCGTGTTTTGCTTTGTGTTCTTTTGAATCAGAAGGCCTTGTCACTAGAACATTACCTTCTTCTACAGTGATTGCAACACCAGAAAAATCTTGTGTTAACTCACCTAGTTTACCTTTTACGGTAAGCACATTGTCTTTTACCTCTACGGTTACCCCTTCAGGAATCGCTACTGGATTATTACCTATTCTAGACATTATTCTTGCTCTTTACTATATTAATAAACGTAGCATATAACTTCGCCACCTACTTTTTCTAACTTAGCTTGTTTGCTTGTCATTACTCCGTGAGAAGTAGACACAATAGCAATACCCAAACCGTTTAATACTCTAGGTAGTTCTGTAGCTCCAGCATACTTACGTAAACCAGGCTTACTTATACGACTAATTTTTTTGATCACTGGCTCTTTGGTAGCCGTGTTGTATTTAAGGGCGATTTTAATAGAACCTTGTGGTCCTTCTTCCTCAAATTTGTAGCTTAAAATATATCCTTGATCGAATAATATTTTAGTGATTTCTTTTTTAAGATTAGATGCAGGAATGCTCACCACTCTGTGGCCAGCGCTGTTTGCGTTTCTAATTCTTGTTAGGTAATCCGAAATTGGATCTGTAAACATAGGTATATATTTGCGGTAACGGTTTTTAACATTTGTTAAACCTGGAACCAATTAATAATAATTTTTTACCAGCTCGCTTTTCTAACGCCTGGGATAAGACCATTGTTGGCCATTTCTCTAAATAAAACCCTAGAAATACCAAAAGTTCTCATGTAACCCTTTGGTCTACCAGTTAATTTACATCTGTTGTGCATACGAACAGGAGAAGCATTTTTTGGCAACTTCTGTAAAGCTTCATAATCACCAGCTTCTTTTAAAGCTTTTCTTTTTTCTGCGTATTTGGCTACCGTTTTTGCTCTTTTAACTTCACGGGCCTTCATTGATTCTTTAGCCATACTAATTCTTTTTAAAAGGAAGTCCTAACTGCGTTAATAATGATTTTGCCTCTTGATCCGTGTCAGCAGAGGTAACAAAGGTAATATCCATACCATTGATTCTATTGATCTTGTCAATATTAATCTCTGGAAAAATAATTTGTTCCGTAACCCCTAAAGAATAATTTCCACGTCCGTCAAAACCAGTCGCTTTAATTCCTTGAAAATCTCTTACACGTGGTAAGGCTGCTGTGATTAATCTGTCTAAGAATTCATACATGCGCTCTCCTCTTAATGTTACTTTGGCTCCAATTGGCATACCTTTACGCAACTTAAAATTAGCGACATCTTTCTTAGAGATGGTAGACACTGCTTTCTGACCTGTGATTAAGGTCATTTCTTCTACGGCGTGATCGATAAGTTTTTTATCTGCAACAGCAGCACCAACTCCTCTTGAAACAACTATTTTCTCTAATTTAGGAACCTGCATTACATTTTTGTAACCAAATTCTTCTGTTAGAGCAGCCATTACACGCTCCTTATACTCTTGTTTTAATCTTGGAATGTACCCCATAACTAAATTACTTCATTAGATTTCTTAGAAAACCTTACTTTCTTCTCACCACGAACTTCATAACCAACTCTTGTTGCCTCACCAGACTTTGGGTCTAATAAAGATAGATTTGAAATATGAATAGGAGATTCTTTCTTAACAATCCCCCCTTGTGGATTCTGAGCACTAGGCTTCTGGTGTTTTGAAACCATATTGGTTCCTTCTACTATAGCTCTACTTTTCTTAAGATCTACAGAAACAACTTTCCCTTGGTCCCCTTTATGGTCCCCAGCGATTACCTTCACTGTATCTCCTACTTTTATTTTGATTTTTGTCATCTTATTGGAAATTAAAGCACCTCAGGAGCTAATGAAACAATCTTCATGAATTGCTTGTCACGAAGCTCTCTAGCAACGGGACCAAATACACGGGTACCTTTCATTTCACCTGTTGGGTTTAAAAGCACACACGCGTTGTCGTCAAAACGAATATAAGAACCATCTGCTCTACGCACTTCTTTCTTTGTTCTAACTACTACCGCAGTAGAAACAGCACCTTTCTTCACACTCCCATTAGGAGTGGCGTCTTTTACTGTAACCACAATCTTATCTCCTACAGATGCATACCTTCTTTTAGTACCTCCAAGTACTCTAATGGTCAAAACTTCTTTTGCCCCGGTATTATCTGCAACTTTTAGTCTGGATTCTTGCTGTAACATATTATTTAGCTCTTTCTAAAATTTCAACTAATCTCCAACATTTGGTCTTACTTAAAGGACGTGTCTCCATGATCTTTACAGTATCACCAATGTTACAATTGTTTGTCTCGTCGTGCGCAACATATTTCTTAGTTTTTAACACGAACTTTCCGTACATAGGGTGCTTCACACGTTTCACTTCTGAAACCACAATGGATTTCTCCATTTTGTTACTGGTAACAACGCCTACTCTTTCTTTTCTTAAATTTCTTTTTTCCATAAAGCAGAACCTGTTATTGGTTTTCCCTTTTAGTTAACTCTGTAGCCAATCTTGCCACCGTTCTTCTCACTTTTCTAATCAAAAGTGGATTCTCTAAAGGGGTAACAGAATGAGCTAATTTTAAATCTGAATGTTGCTTCTTAAATGCAGCCAGTTGTTCTACTAGCGCTTCAGCTGATAATTCTTTTATTTCTGATTGTTTCATGATTCCTAAATTAAAAGTTATGCTGAATAATCTCTAGCAACAATGAATTTGGTTTTTACCGGTAACTTCTGAGCTGCAAGACGCAAAGCCTCTTTAGCTATATCATGAGATACACCACCAATTTCGAACATGATTCTACCTGGAAGAACCACTGCAACGAAATATTCTGGAGCACCTTTACCTTTACCCATACGTACCTCAAGAGGTTTCTTCGTGATAGGCTTATCCGGAAAGATCTTAATCCATAACTGACCTTCTCTCTTCATATACCTTGTAGCTGCAATACGAGCCGCTTCAATCTGACGCGCTGTAATAAAACTAGTATCCAAGGACTTAATACCAAACATACCGTTAGAAAGCTGGTGACCTCTACCTGATATCCCTTTCATACGCCCTTTCTGGGCTTTGCGAAATTTGGTTCTTTTTGGTTGTAACATTGTTCTGTTTCTTTATAAAATTACTTTCTACGACGTGGTTTCTTTGGTCCATCTTGGTTACCTCCTTTAGAAGGACTGGTAGCCATTCCTACTAATGGAGACAATTCACGCTTCCCATATACCTCGCCTTTCATAATCCACACCTTTATACCTAATCTTCCATAAGTAGTGTGTGCTTCATGCAATGCATAGTCAATATCTGCTCTAAAAGTAGACAGTGGAATTCTACCGTCTTTATATCCTTCAGAACGCGCCATTTCAGCACCATTCAAACGACCAGAAATTAACACTTTAATTCCTTCTGCATTCATTCTCATGGCAGCAGCGATAGCCATTTTAATAGCCCTTCTATAAGAAATTCTTCCTTCGATTTGTCTACAAATACTAGCAGCAACTAAATTGGCATCGACCTCAGGTCTTTTGATCTCAAAAATATTGATTTGAACCTCTTTATCTGTGATCTTTTTAAGCTCTTCTTTTAACTTGTCTACTTCCTGACCACCTTTACCGATAATAATACCAGGTCTAGCAGTTGTGATTGTAATAGTGACTAATTTAAGTGTACGCTCTATAATAACTCTAGAAACACTCGCTTTTGCCAAACGTGCAAAAACGTATTTTCTGATTTTGTCGTCTTCTGCAAGTCTATCTCCGTAATCATTACCACCATACCAGTTAGATTCCCAACCTCTGATGATTCCTAGACGATTTCCAATTGGATTTGTTTTTTGTCCCATAGTTCGTATCCTAGCTTTGTATGTTATTGTTGTCTCCTAAAACCAAAGTAACGTGATTGGAGCGTTTTCTAATTCTGTGTGCTCTTCCCTGAGGCGCAGGACGTAGTCTCTTCAACATACTTCCACCATCTACACGAATTTCTTTTACAAAAAGATCTGCGTCTTCAATGTTAGCGTCTTCATTCTTAGCTTGCCAATTAGCAATTGCAGACAACAACAACTTTTCAATTTTACCTGAAGCTTCCTTCTGGTTAAATTTCAAGATAGCCAAAGCTGGCTCTACTTGCTTTCCTCTCACTAGATCAGCAACCAAACGCATTTTTCTAGGTGAAGTAGGACAGTTGTTTAACTTTGCAAAAGCAATTTGCTTTTTTCCTTCCTTAATGGCTTCTGCCATGTTTCTTTTACGAACTCCCATAGCTTACTTTTTACCTTTGTTTTTAGCACCTGCATGCCCTCTAAAGGAACGTGTTGGTGAAAATTCTCCAAGTTTGTGACCTACCATGTTTTCTGTAACATAAACAGGAACAAATTGTTTCCCATTGTGAACAGCGATAGTTTGACCTACGAAATCTGGAGTAATCATAGAGGCTCTAGACCAAGTCTTCACCACTGTTGATTTTCCTGTTGTTATATTTTCTTGAACTTTTTTCTCTAAACTATAGTGAACAAAAGGTCCTTTTTTTAATGAACGTGCCATGTCTTTCTTCTTTTATTTCTTTCTACGTTCTATGATATACTTGTTGGTACTCTTGGTTTTAGAACGGGTTCTAAATCCTTTAGCTGGGATACCTTTTCTAGATCTTGGATGACCTCCTGAAGATCTTCCTTCTCCACCACCCATTGGGTGATCTACCGGGTTCATAGCTACTGGTCTAACACGTGGTCTTCTTCCTAACCATCTGCTTCTACCAGCTTTACCAGAAACCAATAATTGGTGGTCTGAGTTAGATACAGCACCTATAGTTGCCATACATCCTGAAAGAATTAAACGCGTTTCTCCTGAAGGCATTTTCACTGTAACAAACTTGCCGTCTTTCGCCATTAATTGAGCGAAAGTACCAGCAGATCTTGCCATTACCGCTCCTTGTCCAGGACGTAATTCAATACAAGAAATTATAGTTCCAAGTGGAATAGCACTTAATGGTAACGCATTACCAATCTCTGGAGCTGCTTCAGCACCTACTGATATAGTTTGTCCAACGGTTAAACCGTTTTGAGCAATCACATATCTCTTTTCCCCATCTGCATAGGTAAGTAGTGCAATAAATGCAGTTCTGTTTGGATCGTACTGAATAGAAGTAACCGTAGCAGTCACATCTGACTTATTACGTTTAAAATCTATCTCGCGATACCTTCTCTTGTGACCTCCACCTTTTTGACGGATGGTCATTTTTCCTTGACTGTTTCTACCCCCAGTTCTTTTTATCGGACTAAGCAAGCTTTTTTCCGGCTTATCAGTAGTAATGGCGTCAAAACCGTTAACTACTCTAAAACGCTGCCCTGGGGTGATTGGTTTTAATTTTCTAACTGACATTTCTTGTCTTTATAGATTACTGTAAAAATCAATGATATCTCCTTGTTTAACATCTACAATGGCTTTTTTATAAGCAGACGTTTTACCGTGCTGCACCCCTGTTTTAGTGTAACGAGATTTTCTTGAAGGACCATAGTTCATGGTGCGTACTGCATTCACAGAAACACCGTAAGAAGCTTCAACAGCTTCTTTTATCTGTATCTTATTCGCATTAGGATCAACGATAAAGCCATAGCGATTATACAACTCGCTATCTGCTGTCATTTTTTCCGTAATGATTGGTTTTATCAACACACTCATGGTTCCTCTATTTTGTTAAATTTGTTTCAATTCCTGCAATTGAACCCTCCAACAATACAATGCTTGTAGCATTAAGTATTTTGTAAGTGCTTAATTCTGAGTTGATTACAACATCAGTTTGGGTCAAATTACGTGACGACAAATATACATTATTATTTGAATCGCCCAACACAACTAGGGATTTTTTATTGTCTATCCCTAATGATTTCAATACTTGTAAGAAATCTTTGGTTTTTGGCGCATCCAAATTAAAGTCTTCTACCACTACGATAGATTTCTCACCAGCCTTTATAGACAAAGCAGATTTACGTGCCAAACGCTTTACATTCTTGTTAAGCTTTTGGGTGTAATCTTTTGGTCTAGGGCCAAAAATACGACCACCACCTCTGAATACAGGAGATTTTATACTACCTGCACGAGCGGTACCAGTACCTTTTTGTTTCTTGATCTTACGCGTACTACCTGCTATTTCAGCACGTTCTTTAGATTTGTGTGTTCCTTGACGTTGGTGTGCCAAGTACTGCTTAACATCTAAATAAATAGCGTGATTGTTTGGATCTATTGCAAATACAGCATCAGAAAGGTCTGCCTTTCTACCTGTATCTTTTCCTTTACTATCTAAAACTGCTACTTTCATTACTTCTCAATAGTTACGTAAGCGTTCTTATGACCAGGTACACATCCTTTTACTACTAAAAGGTTTTTCTCTGGAACAACTTTTAAAATTCTAAGGTTTAAAGCAGATACTCTGACACCACCCATTCTTCCAGCCATTTTCATGCCTTTGAATACCCTTGCTGGGTAGGAAGCAGCACCAATAGATCCTGGCGCTCTTAGCCTGTTGTGTTGTCCGTGAGTCGCTTGTCCAACACCGGCAAAACCGTGTCTTTTAACAACCCCTTGAAAACCTTTACCTTTTGAGTTTGCAGCAATATCTACAAATTCACCTTCAACAAAAAGATCTACACCAATGGTGTCACCTAATTTGTAATCTCCTTCAAAATCTCGGAACTCAACAACTTTTCTTTTAGCAGAAACACCCGCTTTTTTAAAGTGACCTGCGGCCGCTTTAGTAACGTGTTTCTCTGCCTTGTCATCGAAACCAAGTTGAAGGGCATTGTACCCGTCTACCTCTTCGGTTCTGACTTGGGTAACCGTACATGGGCCAGTCTCAATAACGGTACATGGAATATTCTTTCCATTCTCGTCAAAAATACTGGTCATGCCAATCTTTCTTCCTATTAACCCAGACATAATTATTAGTATTTAATTAATTTATATTCAATCTATTTTTGGGACGCATCCCTAAAAAAACAGGGTCAAAAATAATTCAACCCTGATTATTTTTTATCCGTTTTTCCTTTGCACAAAGCGCAGGACATGTAATGGAGATACCATCTCCGTGTTATTGGCCTAAGGCCAATTATCACACTTTAATCTCTACTTCTACTCCAGAAGGCAACTCTAATTTCATTAGAGCGTCAATGGTCTTAGAAGATGAAGAGTAAATATCAAGGAGTCTTTTGTAAGAACTCAATTGAAACTGCTCTCTAGATTTTTTATTCACGTGCGGGCTACGCAAAACTGTGAATATTTTCTTATGAGTTGGCAAAGGTATTGGGCCAGTAACCACTGCACCAGTAGACTTTACCGTCTTTACGATCTTCTCAGCAGACTTGTCTACCAAGTTAAAGTCGTAGGATTTAAGTTTAATTCTAATTTTTTGGCTCATCGTACTTAATTATGCAGTTATACCTTTAGCTTTTTTGATTACTTCTTCTGAAATATTAGAAGGAGTTTCTTCGTAGTGGTCAAATTCCATAGTAGAAGTGGCTCTACCAGAAGACATAGTTCTAAGTGCTGTTACATAACCGAACATCTCAGAAAGTGGCACCGTAGCTTTAATCACTTTAGCCCCAGCTCTGTCGTCCATGTTAGTCACCTGTCCTCTACGCCTGTTTAAATCTCCTACAATATCTCCCATGTTTATCTCAGGGGTCAATACTTCTAGTTTCATTATTGGCTCAAGAATTACCGCACGCGCTGCTTTTGCTGCCGCTTTGTAACCCATTTTAGCTGCCAATTCAAAAGATAGTGCATCTGAATCCACCGGGTGGAAAGATCCGTCCTTGATAGTCACCTTCATAGAATCCATTTCGAAACCAGCCAAAGGACCGTTTTTCATGGCTTCTTTAAAACCTTTTTCTATCGCAGGAATAAATTCCTTAGGAACATTACCTCCTTTAATTTTGTTTTCAAACTCAAGACCCGCCTTAGCTTCTGGTGCTGGCTCAATAGTAAATACAATGTCTGCGAATTTACCTCTACCACCAGATTGCTTCTTGTACACCTCTCTGTGGTCTGCAGCAGCTGTAAAAGCTTCTTTGTACTCCACCTGAGGTTGTCCTTGATTAACGTCTACCTTAAATTCTCTTTTTAAACGGTCACAAATAATATCTAAGTGCAACTCACCCATTCCAGAGATAATCGTTTGGCCAGAAGCCTCATCTGTTTTCACTTGGAAGGTTGGATCTTCTTCAGCCAATTTAGCCAAAGCCATACCCAATTTATCTACATCTGCTTTTGTTTTAGGCTCCACAGCAATACCAATAACTGGATCTGGGAAGTCCATACTCTCCAAAATAATTGGAGATTTCTCAGCAGACAAGGTGTCTCCTGTCTTAATATCTTTAAATCCAACAGCTGCTCCAATATCTCCTGCCTCAATAAAATCAATGGCATTTTGCTTATTGGCGTGCATTTGGTAAATTCTAGAGATACGTTCCTTGTTACCAGAGCGGTTGTTTAACACATAAGAACCTGCATCTAGTCTTCCAGAATAGGCTCTAAAGAATGCCAAACGTCCTACAAAAGGATCCGTAGCAATTTTAAAGGCCAAAGCAGCAAACGGCTCCTTAACATCTGGCTTTCTAGTAATAGGCTGGTCAGTATCAGGGTTAATACCCACAATAGCTTCTTTATCTAAAGGAGAAGGCAAATACCTACAAACAGCATCTAACAAAAATTGGACCCCTTTATTTTTAAATGAAGAACCACAGATCATTGGGATAATACTCATATCCATTACTGCTGCTCTAAGGGCTGCATTTACTTCTTCTACTGTAATAGAATCTTCATCTTCAAAGAATTTCTCCATTAAAGTCTCATCGTATTCTGCAACAGCTTCTATTAATTCTGCTCTGTATTGTTTTACTTCAGCAACCATTTCCTCAGGAATAGGCACTTCATCAAAAGTAGCCCCCATATTGTCTTCATGCCAGATAATAGCACGATTGGTTACTAAATCTACTACACCTCTAAAGTCTGCCTCATCACCAATAGGTAATACAATAGGCACCGCATTAGACTTTAACATCTCGCGAACTTGCTTACAAACCATAAGGAAATTAGATCCCTGACGGTCCATTTTGTTTACAAATCCAATACGTGGCACTTTATAGTTGTCTGCCAAACGCCAGTTGGTCTCAGATTGAGGCTCAACACCATCTACTGCAGAAAACAAAAACACCAACCCATCCAATACACGTAAAGAACGATTCACCTCTACGGTAAAATCTACGTGACCTGGAGTATCAATAATATTAAAGTGATAAGGTAGTGTCTCTGGTAAAGTAGCACCGTTTTCAGTAGGAAAGTTCCAAGAACAAGTAGTAGCAGCAGAAGTAATGGTAATACCACGTTCTTGCTCTTGCTCCATCCAGTCCATAGTAGCCGCACCATCATGCACCTCACCAATTTTATGACTCACCCCAGTATAGTAAAGAATACGTTCTGTGGTGGTAGTTTTTCCAGCATCAATATGCGCTGCAATTCCAATATTTCTTGTATATTTTAAATCTCTTGCCATGCCTGATTAGAATCTAAAGTGAGAGAATGCTTTATTGGCTTCTGCCATCTTATGGGTATCTGTACGTTTTTTAACAGCAGCACCTTCTTCTTTGGCAGCAGCTAAAATCTCAGACGCCAAACGTTGGGCCATTGATTTCTCGTTTCTTTTACGCGCATAGCTAATCATCCATTTAATGGCCGTAGATATCTTACGGTCTGGACGGATTTGCATAGGTATTTGGAAAGTAGCTCCACCAACTCTTCTAGACCTTACCTCTACGTGAGGCATGATGTTAGAAAGGGCGTCTTTCCACACTTCTAGTGCAGCTTTTTCTTCATCAGTCTTTTTTTCTTCTACAATCGCAATAGCGTCGTAAAATACTTTAAAGGCAATGGATTTTTTACCATCCCACATCATCATATTGACGAAACGGGTTACCAACTGATCGTTAAATTTAGGATCCGGTAATAAAGGTCTTTTTTTGGCCTGTTTTTTTCTCATGATTTCTCTTTAAACTGTCTTACGCTTTCTTAGGTCTTTTCGCTCCGTATTTAGATCTACGTTGTGTTCTTCCTGCAACACCAGCGGTGTCTAAGGCGCCCCTTACAATGTGATACCTAACTCCTGGCAAATCTTTAACCCTTCCGCCCCTTACTAATACTATCGAGTGCTCTTGTAAATTGTGACCTTCTCCAGGGATGTAGGCATTGACCTCTTTACCGTTCGTTAACCTTACCCTTGCTACTTTACGCATTGCAGAGTTTGGTTTCTTAGGTGTAGTGGTGTAAACACGCGTACATACCCCTCTTCTTTGAGGACACGATTCCAAAGCAGCCGATTTACTCTTCTTAGTAATTGTGGCTCTTCCTGTTCGTACTAATTGTGAAATTGTTGGCATATATAATGTATATAAATAACTATTACCCCTTTTTAAGGGCTGGCAAATGTAGGAATTAATTATTGATAATCAAATGACGCTTTAAAAAAATTTCATTTTTTTTCTCAAAATCAATGATTTATCATTTTTCAAAAAAACTTATAAAAAATTAATAGTATATATAATAAGGTAACGATTATTTTTGGCCTTCGGCCGATGCTCTGATGATATTAAATTAAAAAAATGCCAATTCAATAAATTATGTTAATTTTGAAAATAATAAATAATAATAATGAAAAAAACACTTATAATATTCTCATTGGCGATAGGTTCGCTAGCTTATTCTCAGTCAGTATTAAATGGAACAGCGGGAGGCGCAAGTCAAGGATTGGGCTGGGGGCAAACAGATGCTGCAGCTGTAGATTTTTTCACAAACTTATCTAGTAGACCAAAAAAAATGCTCAGCGTTAAGGACATTAAAGGAACACCCTATTTTGTAGAGGAATTCAAACTAGCCAAAGTATATTACGGAGGAAAGTTCGAGGAAGGTAAAAATATCTATATAAGACACAATGCTTACACAGATGAATTAGAAATGGCCATCTCTCCATATCAATACGCTTCAGATCAAATTTTAATAAAAGAAAATAAAGTTTATTGTGAAGTAGAAGGTGTCACTTTCAAACTTCTTCCTTTCATAAGTAAATCCAGTGGGAATCCAGAAATAGGCTACCTACAAACAGTATTTGAAGGAGAAAAATATAATGTTTACTTGAACCAAACCAAGGTTTTCATGAAACAACAAGCTGCACGAACCTCTTTAGAAAGATCTTTCCCTCCAAGGTTTGTGGACAGTCAGGTTTTTTATTTCTCCAAAGGAGGAGAAACTCCTAAATACCTTAACACATCTAAAGGAAGTTTAAAAAAATTATTTAAAAATAAGAGTGATGCTAAAAAGTTATTAAACATAAAAGGTAATGACATGGAGATTTTAAAAGTTGTATTCACTGCCCTAGAAAAAGAATAAAAAAACCTATGTTTTTCAAAAAAAGCCTTGTCATACATGACAAGGCTTTTTTTTGTGTGAAAAAATTAACATTAAAGAAATGTTCAAAAATTAAATAACTGTCAAAGAATAAAGACTTTTGACTACAAATAATCAATGCAATTATTAAAATGATACGATTTAATGAAAATTAACCCTTAATAATTTGTTTAGTTAACATTAAATTAAGATTTTTACGTTTGCTAATTCAAATTAACTAACAATGAAAACAAAACTAAATGGAATTTTAACACTAGCCTTAGTGTTTGCTGTGCAGCTTCTGTTCGCACAAGAAAAGACAATTTCAGGTACGGTTTCTGATGGGGATGGAATTCCCCTTCCAGGTGCTACTGTAATTGTTCAAGGTACAACAAATGGTGTTTCCACAGATTTTGATGGAAACTACACTATTTTTGCAAATGAAGGAGAAACACTTTCTTTCAGCTTTATTGGCTATGTAGCTAAAACGGTTGTGGTTGGTGCTTCAAATACGATTAATGTAACACTAGAAACTGATTCTCAGCAACTAGATGAAGTAATTGTTACTTCTCTAGGTATCAAGCGCGAAAAGAAAGCTTTGGGTTATGCAGTATCTGAAGTAGACCAAACCCAATTAGAGCAGCGTGCAGATGGAGATATTGGTAGGGTGCTTTCTGGTAAGGCATCTGGGGTAAATATCACTAACCAATCAGGTTTATCTGGATCAGGTACCTCAATTGTAATTAGAGGTTTTAACTCTTTCTCTCAAGGAAACCAACCACTTTTTATTGTAGATGGAATTCCTTTTTCTACTGAAACCAACAACCAAGGTAGCTTTGTTGATGGTAATAACGGTTCTTCACGTTTCTTGGATATTGATCCTAACAATATTGAAAACGTAAGTGTACTTAAAGGTTTAGCGGCTTCTACACTTTATGGAACACAAGGTAGAAACGGAGTGATTTTAATAACAACCAAAGCTGGTCAGTCCGGTACGGGTGCTAAAAAAACCGAAATTACTGTAAACACTTCTATGTTTATAAATGAAATGGCTTCTATGCCTGAATATCAAAATGATTACGGTGGAGGTTTTGACCAATCTTTTGGTTGGTTTTTCTCCAACTGGGGTCCTGCGTTTAGACAAGAAGGTGTAGATGGTTGGGGTAATCAAAATGCGATTAACGGAACAACTTCTGGAACTCCAGGGTTCTTGAGACATCCTTACACAACTGCTTCTGCTTCAACTGGAATTCCAGCTGTATTAGATGCATTAGGAATTGCTCCAGATGCATTACAGGAATGGAAACCTTACAAATCTGTTGAAAATTTCTTTAGAAAAGGAGAAGTAAGGAATACCAACCTAAATGTTAGAGGTGCTAGTGCAGATGGTACGGTATCTTACAATATTAACTATGGTAATCTTGCTGACGAAGGATTTACACCTGGTAACAAATTATCGAGAAATACATTAAGTTTTGGTGGTAACGCAAAATTAAGTAATAAGTTCTCTATAAATGGTACTTTAAACTACACGGGGACAAAATTTAAATCTCCACCGGTAGCAGCTGGTTATGGTTCTAACGTAGGTGGTGATGGTGCATCTATTTTTGCTAACATATTTTACACACCAAGATCTGTAGACTTAATGGGACAACCATATCAAAACCCTGTAACTGGAGAGTCTATTTATTACAGACAAAACAACTCTATTCAAAACCCATTGTGGACTGTAGATAACGCTTCTAACAGCCAGGCTGTAAATAGAGTTTTTGGAGGAGCAGCATTAAATTACGAAATAAACGATAACTTAAATGCTACTTACCGTTATGGTATAGATGTTTATAACGAAAACAACGTTAACTACTCCAATAAAGGTGGGAAAACCGGCTCAGTAGCAACACAAAGCGGTGTTTATGACACTTGGAATAATGTTAAAACAATTTTTGATCATAATTTTGCTATCAATGGAGATTACAGAATCAATGATGATTTAGGTCTTACATTTGCCTTAGGGGCAACCTCTAGATCAGATACTTATGACAGAAATGGTGTTTCTTCTACTGGTCAACAAGTATTTGGAGTGCTAAGACACTTTAACTTTGAACTTCAAGATGAAATCCAATATTTTGAAAAAAGAAACATTATTGGAGCATACGGACAAGCAGCTTTAGACTATAAGAGTATGGCTTTCTTAACTGTAGCAGCTAGAAAAGATTGGGTATCTAACTTAGCCTCTGAAAACAATTCTATTACTTACCCATCTGCAAGTATTTCATTTTTACCTACTGCAGCTTTTGATGGTTTAAAATCAGATATGGTAAACTACCTTAAATTAAGAGCTGGTTATGGAACTTCTGCAAACTTTCCAAGCGGCTATCCTATTGCCTCGGTATTGAGTTTAAATACGCAAAGTTTTCAAGATCAAAGCGGCAATATGGTGATTTCAAATACTTCTGGATCTCAACTAGGTAATCCAAACCTAAAACCAGAATTAATTGGGGAATTAGAATTTGGTGTTGAAGGAAGATTTTTCAACAATAAATTATCAGCAGATATTTCAATCTACAACAAAATCACAAAAGACTTAATCATCTCAAGACCTTTAGATCCATCTACAGGTTATACAAATACCCAAACAAACATTGGAGAAATTGAAAATAAGGGTATTGAAATTGATTTAGGTATGGATTGGTTTAGTAATCCAAATGGATTAACATGGAATACTTTTGTAAACTGGTCAACAAACGACGCTATAGTAACTGATCTAGGTCAAGATACTGAGGAAATTGTTTATGCAGGTTTTTCTTCTTTAGGAAACGTTGCTAAGGTTGGAAAATCATTAGGTACAATTGTAGGTTCTGCAATTACAAGACATGAAAATGGTGAATTCTTAGTGAATTCTCAAGGTTCTTATGACGTCACCTACGGAACTAATGAAATTGGTAATGCTAATGCAAATTGGTTATTAAATATTAGTAACACAGTTTCTTATAAGAACTTATCAATGAGTTTCTTAGTAAACCATGTAAATGGTGGAGACGTGTTTACCTACTCGGTTGCAACATTACTAGGTAGGGGAGTTCTAAAAGAAACTGCAGATAGAGCGCAGTCTTTTATCCTTCCTGGAGTACAGGCAGACGGAACACAAAATAGTGTAATGATTAACAACTCCACTTATTATTTCTCTAATGTTCTTTACGGACCAGATGAAATGTTGGTATATGATGCATCAGTATGGAGATTGGCAGAGATTTCTTTGACTTATAAAGTACCTCAAAGCTTGTTAAATAAAACACCTTTTGGAAGTATAGACTTAACAGCCTCTGGATACAACCTTTGGTATGATGCTTATAACACACCAGATGGTGCGAACTGGGATCCAAACATAGCTGGTACAGGTGTTGGTAATGGTAGAGGTTTTGACTACCTAAACGGACCAAGTGCTAAAAAATATGGGTTGAGTCTTAAATTGTCGTTCTAATAAATAAAAAAATATATCATGAAAATAAACAAATTAATAGCAGTTATTATGATTGGTTTGGTTTCATTTACGTCTTGCGAGACTATGGAACTGGAACTAGTAGATAGCCCTAATGCACTGAGTCCTGCTCAGGCAGATGCTACTTTCTTTTTGAATTCAATTCAAGTGAATTTTGCATTTTGGGTAAATGGAATAGGTAGTAGAAGTGCTGCCTTAACTAGAATTAATTATATGTCAGGAAGATCATATCCGAACGTATACGCTCCTACGAGTTTCAATGGAAACTGGTCTAGTGCATACCAAGGTATGATGGAAGATATGAGGTTAATGACAAACTTAGCATCTGAAGCAGGTTTGAATTATCATATGGGAATGGCTGACGTAATGAAAGCTTATATTTTGGTGACTTTAGTAGATCAGTTTGGAGACATTCCTTATTCTGAAGCATTATTGGGTGCAGATAATTTAGCGCCAAATGCAGATTCAGGAGAATCTGTATATGCTGCAGCATTGGAATTATTAGACGGTGCAGTAGCTAAATTTAATGCAGGAGGTCCTAAGCCATCACTAGATATGTATTATGGTGGTGATACCGCTAAATGGATTAAAGCTGCCAATTCAATTAAAAAGAAGATTCATTACACAACTGGTAACACAGCAGGTTTTAATGGAATTACTGATTATATTAAAACAGAAGCAGAGGATTTTCAATTTAAATATGGAGTAAATGAAGTACAGCCAGATACTAGGCACCCATCTTACAGGTCGTCATACACGGCTACAGGTGGTGGGTCCTATATGTCTAACTGGTTAATGAATACTATGCAAATAGGTCACGGTTCTACAAAAGATCCAAGAATGGCTTATTACTTCTACAGACAGGTATCTGCTACTCCAGGTTTTGGAGCTGATCCAAATGAAGAAACTTTAGAGTGTAGTTTATACACAGCACCTTCTCATTATTTAGCCAGTAACGAAGTTTATTGTGGATTAAATGATGGATATTGGGGTAGAGATCATGGGAATGACAATGGTATTCCACCAGATGGTTTCACAAGAACCCTACATGGTGTTTATCCTGCAGGTGGAAAGTATGATGACAGATCCTTCAAAGGACAAGTTAACGGCGGTGGTGAAGGCGGAAGAGGGATAACTCCTATTATGTTGTCTTCTTGGATGGACTTTATGAACGCTTATATGAATCCATCTGATATGAAAGCGTCTACGCTTGCTGGTGTTAAAAAGTCTATTGAAAAAGCAGACTCTTTAGGTGGGACTCCATTAGTAGCTGCAGATGTGGAAGCATATGTTGCACTTGTTGCCGCAGATTATGATGCAGCTTCTACTTCTGACAGAGCTGAATTATGGGCAAAACAATATTATATTTCAATGTTCGGAAACGGTATTGATGCATATAATACATATAGAAAAACTGGTCTACCTAGTACATTACAACAGAATATTGAACCTAATCCAGGTGCTTTCCCATTAGTGATGTATTATCCAGATAATTATGCATCTACAAATGCAAATGTAAGTCAGAGAACTGATCTTACAGAGAGAGTTTTCTGGAATGCGAGTGGACCTTCTAACCTTAAATAATAGATACAATGAAAAATAGAATATTAAAATTAATGACCTTTTCAGTGGCTATTTTTATGGTAGCTTGTCAAGAGTCAGACAATGCAATTGACGCAGTATTTGACGGTACTACTAAAGGTGCTATTATTAGAACAGTATCTTTAAATAGTGGAGAATTTAATAGTTATGATCTTAATTCAGCCTTTGATGTTGATATTGAAGTACAAGACGAGCAAAATGGTGGATTAATGGAAAAAGTGAATGTATACCTTGGATTTAAGGGTACAGAAGTTTTAGCCACTACACTTACAGCTTCTTCTTTCACAACTGGTCCTTTTGGATTACCTAGAGCGAACATTAGAGTTACTTTATCAGAAGCTGTTGCGGCTTTAGGATTAAGTTCTAGTCAATACACTGGAGGTGACGCATTACCTGTTCGATTAGAATTGGTACTCACTGATGGTAGAGTATTCTCCGGAGACGACGCTTCTGGATCTCTTCAAGGATCTTACTTCTCCTCACCATTTAGATACAACACAGTAATTAAATGTATTCCAACTAGTGCTGTAGCAGGAATCTACACCATTGCAATGGTCGATTCTTATGGAGATGGTTGGAATGGAGCCTCAGTAGACGTTACTATAGATGGAACTACAACTTCTTACACTGTAACGGCTGCTCAAGGAGCTAATGCTACTCATGTAGTGACTATTCCAGCTGGAGCTTCTACAATGTCTTTTGCCTACACAAATGGTGATTGGGATAGTGAAGCTAGCTATGTAATTTCATACACTAAGTTAGATGGAACATCTCCACAAACTGCTTTATCAGACGGACCTTCTTCTGCAGGAGGAACTAAAGTATTGAGTGTTTGCCAATAACATCTTGTTAATATAATAAAGAAAAGGCCCGCAAATGCGGGCCTTTTTTATGGAATAAATTAACCTAAATTAAAAATGAAAGAGATTAAATAATCATTTCAATTAATTAAGATTTAATTTCAACAATCGCGAATCACTTTTCAAATAATAATAAGGGCGCCAAAAGCTTTTACCCAAACCGTCGTACTTCCAAACAACTTCTCCTTGAACAGATACTTCCCAATAACCATAGTCACCCTCACAAATTAAAGTATTGCCGTTAGGGAGCCTCTGAAGACCGGAGATTTTATCAAAATACATGTCTGTATTCGTAAATGACCATTGCTTCAAGGGAGCAATATAATTTTGCATACTATTTGTAGAAAAAGCAGGTAACACCAGTTCATAGGCAATAGACTGCTCTAAGTTGCTCCCATTATTATAAATTAGAAAATTTCCATTGCCTGGATAATTATCAGGCACAATAGAAGGATGATGGTTGTTAAATAAAAATTGTGGAGCAATAGTGTTTTCAAATAAAGAAGGGTTGCCAAATCTATACACTAGGTCTCCTCCCCTATTATAATTACCTCCTTGAGATGTTATAGCTTCTTCAGAAGAAGTACTGTGGTCAATTACCCAAACCTCAGAATAAAAATTAACACTCATATAGATAAGGTCAGTAGCCGCATCATAGAAAATGCCATTGGCATGCATCCAATCCCCATTCTCTAAATCACTGTGATTAAGGTCAATTTTATTGGGGAAATCAGAAAGCTGGCCATATAAATCATTGTCAGCAGCTGTATTTTGGACCATATGATCCCAACTCCTCCACTGCCAAACAATTTCGTTGGTTTGAGGGTTTACCTCTATTAATTTCTCTAAGAAAATATCATGCCCTGGGAATTGACCAGCGGTCTCTAATTGTAATTCAGTGATTCTTTCCCAAACCATGATCATCACGTGGCCATTGGGCAATTGGGTCGCATCGTGGTGGGCAATCTCATTTTCTGTATTCACCTCATAACGCCACAATTCCTTTCCAGTATAATCCATGAGAGACACGACACCTCCAAAACCACCAAAAGTAATGATTGGATCTGAAGACTTAAAACAAGCGAGCAAACCACCAGATGGCGTTATTTCTATGTCATTTCCAAAACGTTCCTCAAAAGCCCACTCTTTGAGCTTTTCACCCTCATGATTCACCAAATAAGCATTTTTTTGTCCGTTTTCCATCATAAAACATACCCACTTTGATCTATCCCTTGCTCATTGTAAAGCACAATGTTCTCTTGAGCAAAACGCTCTAATGGTGTAAAGAAAGCTACAACCTCAATATTATTGCTCAAAACAAGTTGCTTAGACACTTCTAATCCCGTTAAAGCACCTTACCAATGAGAAAATTTATAATTAGGCGCTGCCACAGCGGTAATGGTAATAGTCTGGCCAGTTTCGTAAGGGGGATTATCGCTAAAGACAATTTCACCACCTTCAATAGGCACTGAAGTAGAAATAACATTATAAAAATCAGCCTCTTGCAATTGATTGATAGAGCAAGATATCATTGTCAAAGACAAAAGGAAAAGAAAAGATATTTTCATTACATCAAGTTTTATATAAAGGTAAGTTGTTTAAGAATAAAAATATATTCAAAAATTTCGTTTATCATTTAATAAAATTTAACCCAGAAAGCAAAACAAAAAAAAAGAAAAACCAAGAAATACAAATTAGATAAAATTCAGGATGTAATAAATCTAGTTAAGGCACTCAATCAATAAGAATAACTTATTCTTATAAAAAATGCACATATTCAAAAACCCCCTGCCAAAAGCAGGGGGTTTTTTGTTTACTTTTGCATCATGGAGAAACAAACGTATATATACGGCATTAGAGCTGTTATTGAGGCTATAGAAGCCAAAGAAACCTTAGACAAGGTCTTTATTCAAAAGGGACTGCAGGGAGACTTAATTAAAACTTTAGAAAACCTAATTAGAAAACAGGGGTTAAACACTTCATATGTGCCCGTAGAAAAATTAGATCGTTTGGCCAAACAACACAACAACCACCAAGGTGTTGTAGCGAGCATTTCTCCCATTGAATTCCACGAACTCGATCCTTTTGTAGAAAGTGTTTTAGAAACAAAAGAAGCCCCTTTATTTTTACTATTAGACCAACTTTCAGATGTCAGGAATTTTGGTGCTATTATAAGAACTGCTTCTTGCACGGGAGTAGACGGTATTATCATTCAAAAAAAAGGTACTGCTCCAGTGACAGCAGACACTATAAAAACCTCAGCAGGTGCAGCCTTTCAAGTACCTATCATTAAAGTAGATCACCTAAAAGACGCCGTATTTCATTTACAGGCCTGCGGTATTCAAGTAATCGCAGCCACAGAGAAAGCAAAGAACGACTTATATGAAGTATCCTTTACAGGACCCACCGCCATTGTTATGGGTTCTGAAGACATGGGAATTACACCCTCCATTTTGAAAGTCGCCAACGCCCAAGCCAAATTACCCATGCAAGGACCTATTAGTTCATTAAATGTATCTGTGGCCTGCGGTGTTTTCTTATACGAAGCGGTGAGACAAAGAAAATAACATGAATGAACCACTAGCAGAAAGAGTCCGCCCAAAGTCCCTAGAGGGCTATATGAGTCAAACTCATTTGGTGGGTCCTGCTGGTGTATTGACCAAGCAAATAAAAGCGGGTATTATCCCTTCTATTATTTTATGGGGACCACCCGGTACTGGAAAAACCACTTTAGCAAATATTATTGCCGCCCAAACAGAACGGCCTTTTTATGCCCTTAGTGCTATTAATTCTGGGGTAAAAGAAGTGCGGGAAGTGATTGAAAAAGCCAAGCAATCTGGAGGATTATTTACCACAAAAAACCCACTTTTGTTCATAGATGAGATTCATAGATTTAGTAAGTCTCAACAAGACTCCCTTTTAGCAGCAGTAGAAAAAGGATGGGTTACCTTAATTGGAGCTACCACAGAGAATCCGAGTTTTGAGGTAAATGCTGCCCTACTCTCTCGTTGCCAAGTTTACACGCTCAAAGCTTTTGAAAAATCAGATTTAGAAGCGCTATTAAACAACGCCATAAAGATAGATCCATGGCTTCAAGAGAAAGAAATTACCCTCAAAGAAACCAATGCCCTTTTTAGGGCAAGTGGTGGTGACGCCAGAAAATTGCTTAATATTTTTGAATTTCTTGTCACCCAAAATCCAGATAAAAAAGTAGTCATCACAGATGAGTTTGTAACCAGCAACACACAAAATAACACTGCTTTTTATGACAAGTCGGGAGAACAACATTACGACATAGTTTCTGCATTTATAAAATCTATTAGAGGTTCAGATCCCAATGCAGCTGTTTACTGGCTAGCCAGAATGATCGTTGGCGGAGAAGACGTAAAATTCATTGCTAGGAGAATGGTTATATTGGCTTCTGAAGATATTGGGAATGCCAATCCAACTGCCCTTGTACTTGCAAATACTTGTTTCCAATCGGTACATAGTATTGGACACCCAGAGGCCAGAATTATTTTGAGTCAGTGTGCGGTGTATTTAGCGACTTCTCCAAAGAGCAATAGTAGTTATTTGGCCATAAACGAAGCGATTGCTGCTGTCAAAGAAACTGGAGATTTACAAGTACCACTCGCACTGAGAAATGCACCTACCAAACTGATGAAAGAATTGGGTTATGGAGACAGCTACCAATACTCTCACAACGGTCCAAATGCATTCATAGCACAAGAGTTTCTTCCAGAAGCGTTGTCAGGAACAGTTTTTTACCAACCCGGAGACAATCCCAGAGAAAAAGGAAGTCGGGATTTTCTTAAAAACCGTTGGAAAGACAAATACGAATACTAAAGAAATCCCTACATTATTAGAGGAACTTCTTTAATTCCGCTAAACTGTGTACTATTGTGCAATGCTCATGTGCAGATTCTCCGTGAGCGTTAAAATGAATGACCTCAAAGCCAACTTCTTTAGCGCCCAGAATATCTGCCTCTAAGCTATCTCCTATCATCAACGATTTATCTGCGGTGACATTTGCTTTTTCTAGTGCCAATTCAAAAATTTCAGGATGTGGTTTCTTTACTCCTGCCAGTTCAGAATCCATGATTACGTCAAAATAATGATCAATATGGGCATTTTTCATTTTCTTTCCTTGCACTTCGGAAAAACCATTAGTGATGATATGTAAATTGTAATGTGGCTTTAAATACGCTAATATCTCTATGGTACCGGGAAACAAATGGTTGTAAGTAGTGAGCACTTCCATATATTGGTCTGCCAATTCATGAATCAATGCATCTGTAGCGGGATATTCAAGTGTGTCAAAGGTGAATTTTAAACGTTCGTAACGAAGGGTTTCTTTAGAAACGCTACCGTTTCTGTACATACGCCAATACTGAAGGTTAATAGGAATATAGGCTTTTAAAAATGTATCTAATGGAATGTCTACACCATATTCGGTGAGCAAACGTTCAAAAGTAAGGGCTGAATTTTTTTCAAAATCCCAAAGGGTATGGTCTAAATCAAAAAAGATATCTGAAATTTTACCTCTAAGCATAGTATTTTTTTGCTAAAGGTACTATTTAATTTTGCTTTGACTGAGCGAAGAGACAGCCTGTATAATTTTTAATAGATCTACAGTTACACAAATTCTGAACTGTATTTCATTTATGGAAATACAAATTACATATTGTAATCTACTTACAGTATAAAGCAAAAAGCTACTTACTAAACTGAGCCAAATGCTTTTGAAAAGTTTCTTTCCACACCAGTGATTTTTCTCCTCCCAACAATTCATTAGAGAAAACCACATTAAAATGGGCGCTCACCTCTTTTGTGGCCAGATAAAGTGGGGTCATTATTTTTAATGCGTCTAAAGTGCTCTTCTCCTTTAATAAAGCGTAGTCATGCACTGCAAACGGATGCACCTTAATAGGCAACTGAAGCTCCAGATAAATATCATAAAAGAAAAAAGGAGTCGCTGTTCCCGCCCTAAAACCAAGCTCATGGGTATAGCCCATAGAATAGTCGTTGTGAATTTCAGCGTCTACCAAGTCCCTGTAAGATACAGGTATGTCTACCCTATTATACCGCATTCTAGACGCTTTAATGGGTCTATTAACTACACTGGCCAAATGCTTCTGCTCTTCCATTAAAATTTTAGGAGCGCCAAAAGATGCGTATGAAGCCGCCAAAGCCACTTCAAAGTGGTCCGCTACAGATTTTATAAGGGCTTTAAATGAGTTGTTATAAGGAGACACATTTTTGTCATAAGTACCATAATCAGCAAATTGAAAAAAGAAAATGGCTTTGGCCTTATACTGCCTTAAAAGAATGCCTAAATAGTCAAAATTATCATAGGGATCTTTTTTAAAGCGCAGCCACACGCCTAGCCTGGTTAGAAGCCTGCTTAATTTAAAGCCTGCTAAATCTACAAAAAAACCAGACACACCTCTAATAAGGCCCCTATAAGCAAATGCATGAGAGCTAGTCACATCTATTAATGGGGTAAAGCAATACGTTCTTTTTGCCCTTTTAAGGTCGGGAAATTTATCTTGAAGGGCATTAAAAAAAAGGCTTGCCCACTGGTCCACTACAGGTGAGGTTAAAAAACCGTTCACATAACCCACACTTTCTTTTGGTGGAAAGCGTCCGTGAATGTCTTTTACATGAGGCAAATACTCTTCATACCTAGACAGCATATAAAAACTAGCTGCAAAAACATCAAAAGGAATACCACTTTTGTCTCCTGAGGGAAAGAAACAAGGCACTCCGTTCCAATCACTTACTTTAATAGCATGGTCATTAATACCTTGCTCGAATAACAGCGCATGAGACCTTATAAAGAATTCATTTTGCAAAGCCTGTTTCGTATAGGTTAATTTTGGCCCCTCATGCTTTATAAAGTCCGACACTTCAGTAGTGAAAGCAACTTCTAAACCCAACAAACGTTTACAAATATGATTGGCTATATAAGTAAATCTAGGGGTTATTTTATAGGTGTATATCAGGAGCATTTACAAGAAAGTATGATTCAAAAATAGATCAGTAAGGGAACGGTTATTCTAGGCTTAAAAATAAACAATTATAGCAGATTCTGGTCTGCAAAACTGAAGTATTCATTTTTACCTACTATTATATGATCTAGTAATTTAATATCTAAAACCTTAGCGGCTTCCTTTAATTTCTGTGTCAAAGCTTTGTCTGAATGGGAGGGTTTTAGGTTGCCTGTGGGATGATTATGGGCTACAATCATAGCCGTAGCACCCCATCTTATAGCCTGTTGTAAAACCAACCTGATGTCTACAACTGTGGCTGTAAAACCACCTTTACCAAGTAAGGAACGCTCAATAAGCACATTAGAATTATCCAAATACAGCACCCAAAACTCTTCATAAGTCAAACCAATTAAAACAGGCTTCAAAATAGAGAATGCAGCTCCACTAGAAGAAAGAGATAGGGGGACGGTAGCATTGACATGCAACAATCTGTATCCAAAATCTAGTGACGCCTTTATTTTAATGGCTTTCACCTTCCCTACTCCTTTAAAATCCATAAGCTTCTCTATGGAAAGTTCAAATAGTTTTTGAAGGTCATTGTCACATGCAATCAATAGCGTCTTGGCCAGTGAAAGGGCAGACTGACCAACAGAACCATTGCCTAAAACTATGGCAAGAAGCTCTGCATCTGTCAATTTTTGTCCACCCAAACGCAGGTATTTTTCTCTAGGCTGGTCTTCCACAGACCAAGCCTTCATACCCGAATTTTTAATATAGACCATGAGTAAAGATAGCCTGTGTGGCTCAAAAAGAAACGCAAACCAGACAAACTACCCCCTGACTAGATAATCGGTCAAAAAAGCCATAGCCAAAAATCTAAAAAAACCTTGGTAAAACCTTAAGAAATTCGCTGGGCCAGTGCTTTAAAGTCCGTGCCTCCGTAATTACCTGAACTCATGAATAACAGCGCCGTTCCTTCTAAAGGCAAATCTCTCAAGAAAACAGCCAAACCTTCAGGCGTGGTTTCTATTTGAAGCGCAGCGGAACCAAAAGCATTTTTAATAACCTCCGCAGAGATAGGTTCCCTTTCTTTTATGGCTAGTACGGCTGGCTCATAGAAAACCATACCGACGTCGGCCTTGGCCAAAGCATTTTTATACTCCTTGAGAAAAGAAGCGTCTAAACTACTGTAGGTATGCAACTCAAGTACCACAACCAACTTCCTATCAGGATATTGCTCCTTAACCGCTGCAGTAGTGGCCTTTACCTTACTCGGTGCGTGAGCAAAATCTTTATAAATAGCTGTTTGATTGTTCTTAGCGACCAATTCTAATCGTTTAGAAGCGCCTCTAAAACTACTAATGGCCTCATAGAAATCTAGGGCGTCTATACCCATATGCTGGCATATCCACTTGGCACCTGCCAGATTATTGAGGTTGTGCATTCCGAAAATTTCTAATGGCAAAGGACCTTCTTCCGTTTCTAGATAAGTTACACCACTATCTATAGAAGCCTCTGGGGTGGTATAAGCAATTTTGCGAATGGTGTTGGTGGCTTTTTCAACCATTTCATTAAGTACCTGATCCTCTTGATTAAAAGTAAGGCTACCTCCCGCTACAATACTATCAATAAAGGATTCAAAGGGCGCACAATAAGATTCAAAAGTGGGGAATACATTAATATGGTCCCAAGCAATACCACTCAAGAGCGCAATATGCGGCTTGTAATGTAAAAACTTTGATTGGGCATCTATGGGAGAAGAGAGGTATTCATCTCCCTCTAATAACATAAAATCGTTCTCCTCTGTGAGATGAACCATCTTGTCAAAGCCATCTAATTGGGCTCCCACCATAAAGTCTATTTCTTTTTCATGGTAGTGCATCACATGAAGGATCATAGAAGTAATGGTTGTTTTTCCGTGACTCCCCCCTATGACAACGCGTGTTTTATGCTTTGAATGTTCATATAAAAATTCAGGATAAGAATACACTTTTAAACCCAATTCCTGGGCTTTTTCAAGCTCAGGATTCCCTGGTTTTGCGTGCATGCCTAAAACAATTACATCTATATCTGAGTGAATGTTTTCAGGCTGCCAACCCATTTCTAAGGGAAGTAAACCAACCGCTGCTAGGCGGCTTTTAGAGGGTTCAAAAATGACGTCGTCACTGCCGCTAATCTCATGACCCGCTTCGTGTAATGCCAATGCTAAGTTATGCATAGCACTTCCTCCAATGGCTATAAAATGTATTCTCATAGTATTATTTTCCAGAACCCATGGATTCCTTTTGATCGTGTATCATTTCCCAAAGGGTGTCTTTGAGCGGCATAATGCCTTTTTGTGCCACAGCAGAGAAGAACAAAAATGGGGTATTTCCCAATACGGGTTTTAACAAGCCTGAAATCTCAGCTTCTAATTCCTCATCCAGCATATCGCTCTTTGAAATGGCAACCAAGCGGTCTTTGTCCAACAATTCAGGGTTGTATCTTCTCAACTCATCCAACAAAACACCGTACTCTTTTACAATATCTTCACTGTCTGCTGGAATTAAAAATAAAAGGGTCGCATTGCGCTCAATATGCCTTAAAAAATAATGGCCCAAACCTTTGCCTTCTGCCGCTCCTTCGATAATTCCAGGAATATCTGCCATGACAAAACTCTTAAAATCCCTGTATTCCACAATCCCTAAATTGGGTTTGAGGGTGGTAAAGGCATAAGAGGCAATCTTTGGCTTTGCAGAGGTAATCACAGAGAGTAAGGTAGATTTTCCTGCATTTGGAAAACCAACCAATCCTACGTCTGCCAATACTTTTAATTCAAGGGTAAAAGAGCCTTCTTTTCCTGGAATTCCAGGTTGGGCATATCTGGGTGTTTGATTGGTAGAAGACCTAAAGTGCCAGTTTCCTAGCCCCCCTTTTCCTCCGTCCAAAAGCACAATCTCTTGGTCGTGCTCGGTCACTTCATATAATGGCTCTTGGGTTTCTCCATCTTTAACAACAGTTCCCAGAGGCACTTCTAAATAGACGTCGTTTCCGTCTGTTCCAAAACTCCTGTTTTTACTGCCATGTCCCCCATGCTCTGCAGTAAAATGCTTTTTAAATTTATAATGAACCAGCGTCCAAAGATGCTTGTTCCCCTTTAAAATAATGTGGCCCCCTCTTCCTCCATCGCCACCATCGGGTCCTCCTTTGGTGATGAATTTCTCCCTGTGTAAATGTATAGATCCCTTTCCTCCGTTTCCTGAGGTTAAAAAAACCTTTACATAATCTACGAAATTTCCTTCTGTCATGGGGTAATGATTAAATAATTTATGGGCTAAATTGGCCTATTCTAGGCCGATGCTTCAAACAGCGCTTTTCTTTTATAAACCACTAATAATAGCAGCTATTCTCTTTGTTATTTCTGAAATTTCTCCAATGCCATTAACAGTATAAAACTTATTTTGGGCCTTGTAAAAAGCCTCTAAAGGGGCTGTTTTTAAGTTGTATTCCTGAAATCTATTTCTAATTTTTGCTTCGTCCGAATCATCCGGTCTTCCACTTTCTTTGCCTCGCTCCAAGAGCCTAGCAGTTAAAACATCTTCATCTGCCTCCAAGGCTATAGTCGCTGAAATGGCCATTGACTTGGTCTTTAAAAAAGCATCCAATGCTTCTGCTTGTGCCGTTGTTCTGGGAAATCCATCAAAAATAAATCCCGCAGCAGCTTGATTTTCATTCACCTCAGCCTCCAACATTTGTATGGTCACTGAATCTGGAACCAAATCTCCTTTGTCCATATAAGACTTGGCCAATTGACCTAAAGGAGTATTTTGAGAAATATTAGCCCTAAAAACATCTCCAGTAGAAATATGCTTTAATTGGTAGGTTTCTTTTAAAAAGGCCGCTTGGGTTCCTTTTCCTGCGCCTGGTTTCCCAAACAAGACAAGGTTGGTTTTCATGGGGTTTTTTTTAGTTAATTAAAGGCACAAATATAGTGTTTTGATTTCGCTTTTTTAAAGGGACAGACCGGCTTTATAATAATTATCTCGTATTTTTGTAGCACAAGCACAAAATAACCCTAAGGGCCTTATTGATGAGTACAAACTATTTTTCTTCTAATTTCACTCTCGGCATTCTCGGTGGCGGACAACTCGGTAAAATGCTTTTACAAGAAACCAGAAAATGGGACATTCAAACAAAAGTATTAGATCCCTCTCCAGACGCTCCGTCTAGATTGGCTTGCAACCATTTTGAACAAGGAAATTTAATGGATTATGAGACTGTTTTTAACTTTGGAAAAACAGTAGACCTACTCACCATAGAAATTGAAAATGTAAATATTGACGCCTTAGAAGCACTCGAAAAAGAGGGTGTCACTGTATATCCCTCTTCAGATAGCCTAAGAAGTATTGCCAACAAAGGCACCCAAAAACTCTTTTACACAGACCATCAGATCCCAACAGCTACTTTTAATAGATTTGCCTACAGCTCAGAAATTGAAGACAGTATTGCTCATGGAGGGCTGTCTTTCCCTTTTGTGTGGAAGTCTGCGCAATTTGGTTATGATGGTCAGGGCGTAAAAGTAGTTAGACAAGCAGCAGATCTAAAAGGGCTACCCAACGTAGCTTGCATTACAGAAAGCCTCATTGATTTCGAGAAAGAGTTGGCCGTAATTGTCTGTAGAAACCCTAGTGGAGAAAGTGTACACTACCCCGTTGTTGAGATGGAATTTCACCCTGAAGCTAATCAGGTAGAATACGTTTTATGTCCTGCAAGAATCACAGATCATTTGGCCCAGAAGGCCATTGAAGTGGCCTTAAAAACATCTGAAGCCTATGGCCATGTAGGTCTTTTGGCTGTTGAAATGTTTTTGACAAAAGATGGCGATATTTTAGTCAATGAAGTTGCCCCAAGACCACACAATTCAGGACATTACTCTATAGAGGGAAGTTACACAAACCAATACGAACAACACCTCAGGGCCATATTGGACCTTCCTTTGGGAGACACCGCTAGTAAAGTAGCTGCCGTTATGGTCAATCTCGTTGGCGCAGCAGGACACACTGGCGCTGTGGTTTATAAAAACATGAAACACATTTTAAGTCTTGACGGGGTAACACCACATATTTATGGAAAAAAAGAAACCAGGCCTTTTAGAAAAATGGGCCATGTTACTATTGTACATCCAGATATGAAAACTGCAAGAGAAATGGCAGAAACCGTTAAAAAGAGTATTGCCGTAATTAGTGAAAATAAAATATAGGCTGGGAACAATCGCCCAATATTTAAAAATAATACTGGGTATTGGAATTAGAAGTCTCAGTTAAAAATAGTTCTAAATAAAAATACATGAAAAAAGTAGCCGTAGTCATGGGAAGCACCAGCGACCTTCCTGTAATGCAAGAAGCCATAGACTTTTTAAAATCTTTAAATATAGCGGTCATGGTAGACATTGTTTCTGCCCATAGGACCCCTGAAAAACTATTTAGCTTTAGTAAAAACGCGCACCTTGAGGGTATTGGTGTTATTATAGCGGGTGCCGGTGGTGCAGCACATTTACCTGGAATGGTGGCTTCTTTATCTCCTTTACCAGTGATAGGTGTACCCATTAAAAGCAGCAATTCTATAGACGGCTGGGATTCTGTGCTGTCTATATTACAAATGCCGGGCGGGGTGCCTGTTGGCACCGTGGCACTGAATGGTGCCAAGAATGCGGGCATTCTCGCCGCCCAAATACTCGGGAGCAGTGATCCTGCAATTCTCGATCAAATAATTGCTTATAAGGAAGCCCTTAAAGAAAAAGTGATCGAAGGCGCAAAATCAGTTCAGTCATAAAAAGTAGCGAAGACGCTAAACCAATTCAGTAATAAAGAGCAAGCTGCTCTTGCTTAAAACTGAATATTCACACAAAAACACCTGTCAGCCAATGTCTAAAAATCCCTTATTAGCTCCATTTGAAACGCCTCCATTTCACCTGATTAAAAACGAGCATTACAAACCCGCTTTTGAGACCGCTATAGCCCTTGCCAAAGAGGAGATTACTGCTGTAAAGGAGCAATCAGAAGCACCTTCTTTTGAAAATACCGTGGTAGCCCTAGATTATGCAGGACAGACATTGGGAAATATTTCCAGCATATTCTTTAACCTCAATTCAGCAGAAACCTCCCCTGAAATGCAAAAAATTGCACAAGAAGTGTCTCCACTTCTCAGTGCCTTTAGCAATGACCTGAGTTTAGACCCTGACTTATTCAAAAGGGTTAAAGCCGTTTACGAACAGAAAGACAACCTATCTCTAGATACAGAATCTCAAAGATTATTAGACAAATCTTATAAATCTTTTGTTAGGAATGGCGCACTACTCAATGAAGCCGAACAACAAACACTCAGAGAAATAGATAAAAACCTCTCTAGACTTCAGTTGGAATTTGGGGAACACGTCTTGGCAGACACCCAAATATTCTCCATTCACATTACAGATGAACTTGAATTAGACGGATTACCAGACAGTGTTAAAACGGCTGCAGAAGACCTGGCAAAAAGCAAAGATAAAGAAGGCTGGATCTTCACATTAGATTACCCGAGCTATGTGCCTTTTATGAAGTTTTCTACCCAACGCGGACTACGTGAAAAAATGCATAAAGCATTTACCAGCAAAGGATTTCAAAAGAACGAAAACAACAACGAGGCCATTGTTTTAGAAATTGTTAGACTCAGACACCAAAGGGCCCAATTACTGGGGTATGAAAACCACGCCCAATATGTCTTAGAAGAAAGAATGGCCAAAAGCCCAGCTGCTGTGCTTAATTTTTCACAAAACATTTTAAACAAAGCCCTACCAGCTGCAAAAGCAGAAATGGAGGCCTTAAAAGCGTACGGCAAAGAACAGTTTGGTTTAGAAAACCTAGAAAAATGGGATGGCCCCTTTGTAGGAGAAAAACTCAGACAAGCGACTTTTAATTTTGAAGAAGAAGTACTCAAGCCCTACCTACCGTTAAATGCCTGCGTAATGGGTATGTTTGACATTGCCCACAAATTATACGGATTAAACTTCAGTGAGGTCAAAGACATACCGGTCTACCACAAAGAGGTGTCTACCTATAAGGTGTATGACAACAAGGGAACTTTTGTATCCTATTTTTACACAGACTTTCACCCAAGACCCGGAAAAAGGGGGGGCGCATGGATGACCTCCTTTAGATCACAGTATAAAAAAGACGGCCAGGACTTCAGACCGCAAATAGCCATAGTATGTAATTTTAGTTCTGCTACTTCCAAGACGCCTGCATTACTTACTTTTCAAGAACTCACCACCTTATTTCACGAGTTTGGCCACGCCTTACATGGCATGCTAGCCAACACCACTTACCCAAGTCTCTCAGGGACGTCTGTATCTTGGGATTTTGTTGAACTTCCCAGCCAACTCATGGAAAACTGGTGTTATGAAAAAGAAGCCTTGTCACTTTTTGCAAAACACTATAAAGACCACACTTTAATTCCTATGGAATTGGTCCAAAAAATAAAAGAACAAGCTACCTTCTTAGAGGGAATGGCCACTTTGAGACAACTGAGTTTTGGGTTATTAGATATGGCCTGGCACAGCAGTAATCCAATGAAAATAATAGATGTTGCTGCTTTTGAAAATGATGCATTTAAAGGGACAGACCTTTACCCTTCTCAGCCTGGAAGTTGCATGAGCACCGCTTTTTCTCATATTTTCCAAGGGGGATATGCGGCAGGATACTACAGCTATAAGTGGGCAGAGGTATTAGATGCAGACGCCTTTGAAAAATTTAAAGAAGCAGGTATTTTTAATGCAATAGTAGCAGCAGACTTTAAAGAATTTGTGCTCTCTAAGGGAGGTTCAGAAGATCCTATGGTATTGTACAAAAAATTCAGGGGCAGCGAACCAAAGCCTGAGGCACTACTGAAAAGAGCGGGTTTATTGAATTAAGCAAAGTATAGAAGCGTTAATAGAGTAACAAGCAGGTTTATTGAATCAAGCAAAGTGCTAGGGTATTTTTGAAGTAAGGATCAAGCCTATTGTATGAAGCTTAGAAGTTGTGTTTTTTAAACCACCACAGCTACTGCGTCTTTTCATAAGCCTTATAGCCGCCTTTAAGGTTCACAACCCTTTTATAACCAAGACTGTCTAGTCTGGAAGCTGCCATTGCGGAACGCTTACCACTACGACAGTACACATAAATCTTCTTGCGTTTGCCTATGCTGTCAAAAGCCTTATTAAAGTCAGCAGACAACCAATCTATATTAACCGCATGAGGCAGGTGGCCTACCTTAAATTCTGCAGGGGTTCTGACATCTATTAGCAGGCTACGCTTGTTTATTTTGGTTGCAGCCTCAGACATATCTCTGTCTTTATGCTGTGCAAAAGCATAAAAGCTACATAAAAATAATAGGCTAAAAAGGACTTTTTTCATAGATATGAAGCTTTTTCCATTGGGGAAATTTTAAATGAGTTAGGCTTTGCCAAAACACTTATTGTATTATAAAATTACAAAAACGATTCAAAAGCCCACCAAAGAAAGGCAAACAAAATGGGAATTCCTTCTACCCAAAAATTGGTGAAATAGCTACTTGAATGCTTGCCAGAATAGAAAATCCCTATGATCAGCAGCAGCGTAATAATTAGAGAAACCCCCACTATTTGTATAGGCCATTTCAATATTGCCCCAGCAAATAAATGGCCTCCTAAAAAAAGGAGCGACCAAAAAATCCCAATGTATTTGGTCTTTTGCAACCCATAGCGCTGTGGGAGTGTGGCCAATTGAGGGGTGTCTTCCAGATAGTCTCTTAGCTCAAAAGGAACCATTAAGGCCAGGACTAAGAAAAAATGAGATAGAAACAATCCTAAAACACCCACGAACCCAAAAGGATCTGATGGATTAGTAAGCTGTAAAACTATTTTAACTCCCAATGTAGACAGTGGCAATACCACAGTCGCCAGGGCCCAAACAATAGCAACAATATAAATTTTCATACCTTTTATAGCCCTAAGGTTTTTTTGGGCTGGAAATATAGGCAGCCCGTAAAGGACCGTAAAAACAACTAACATTAGTAATACCAAATAAGCCAATGGGTTTAAATACAGCATCCCGTATAAGCCGAGTGCTCCACAAAAAAAACTCACAATTTGTATGGGCATAAAGGACTTATGGGTTACTTTCAAATAAAAGGGACCGCCTAAGCCATATTTGATAAAATTATAGCCCATAACAGTTCCCGAAAACAACACAATCCCCAAAGCATTAGACCATAAAATGTTTAAGCCTTTAGCACCCACATAACTGAGGGATACCACGGCAAAAGCCACGTGGACACTGGCCTTTAAATAAAAATCAAAAAATCTTCTCAAACCGCGCATTCCACAAAAGTAAACAAACTGTTTATAAGCCCTCAAATTGGTTAAAAAGTTTAGTGAAGACTTGTATAAAAGGCAGTATAATTATTCTTTTTATTAGTAATTTTGTGCAGCTTTTTATAGATCTAATATAACGATTTCGCTTATGAAAACAGATGTTTTTGCATTACGCCACATTGGCGTAAAAGAAGAAGAACAAGCCCAAATGTTAAAAACAGTTGGTGTAGAGAATCTAGACCAGCTTATTCTGGAAACTATTCCTGCAGACATTCGTCTTAAAAAAGCGTTGGATTTAGCACCATCCATGAGCGAACACGAATACCTTTCTCATATTGAAATACTGTCTCAAAAGAATAAGGTATTCAAAACTTATATAGGCCAAGGATACCACCAGAGCATTACCCCTTCTGTAATCAAAAGAAATATTTTAGAAAATCCGGGATGGTACACTGCCTATACACCATACCAAGCAGAAATTGCACAAGGTAGGTTAGAAGCATTAATCAATTTCCAGACCATGGTGTGTGAATTGACCGGAATGGATCTCGCCAACGCTTCACTATTAGATGAGAGCACCGCAGCAGCAGAAGCCATGACCATGCTCTATGATGTAAGAACGAGAGACCAGAAAAAACAGGAGGCCATGTCCTTTTTTGTTTCAGAAGATATTTTACCACAAACCCTATCCTTATTAGAAACTAGGGCAACGCCACTAGGCATTCAATTAGAGGTTGGCCCGATAGATGCATTTGCATTTGAGCCCCATTTTTATGGTGCCATAGTACAGTATCCTGGTAAAAACGGTGCGATTGGTGCCGTAGACCAGTTCATGGAGAAAGCCAAAGCAACAGAAATAAAAGTGGCTTTTGCAGCAGACATATTAAGTTTAACCATGCTTACAGCGCCCGGAGAATTGGGTGCAGACGTAGTGGTTGGAACCACACAACGCTTTGGAATTCCTTTAGGCTATGGGGGGCCACACGCCGCATTTTTTGCCACAAGAGAAGATTATAAAAGAAGTATTCCTGGAAGAATCATTGGACTCACAAAAGATACTGACGGATTGCCAGCCTACCGAATGGCGCTACAGACCAGAGAACAACATATCAAAAGAGACAAAGCCACTTCTAACATCTGTACAGCTCAGGTACTTTTGGCTGTAATGGCTGGAATGTACGCGGTATACCACGGACCTCAAGGCTTGTTATATATTGCACATGGAGTGCACCATAAAACAGTTGCAGTGTCTAAGGCACTAGAAAGTTTGGGCTATACCCAGTACAACGAAAATTATTTTGATACCCTATTGGTGTCGGCGCCAGCCAAAGAAATTAAAGCATTGGCAGAAGCCCAAAAAGTCAATTTCCAATACGTTGGAGCGGATCAGGTAGGGATTTCAATTAACGAGGCCACTTCCGTGGCCGATGCCCAAGAGATTGTAGCCATTTTTGCTGCCGCTAAAGGACAAACTCCACCTACTATTTCGCTTGGGAATGAAACAAAAGTGCCCCAGCACTTGGCGAGAAAAACAGCTTTTCTAAGCCAAAAAGTATTTAATACCTACCACTCTGAAACGGCACTAATGCGTTATATAAAACAGTTAGAACGCAAAGATTTGGCTTTAAATCACTCCATGATTTCTCTTGGTTCATGTACCATGAAACTCAACGCGGCCTCAGAAATGTTGCCTCTTTCATGGGCGCAATGGGGTAGTATACATCCTTTTGTACCTGTTGAACAAGCAGCTGGCTACCATGAAGTTTTACAACAATTAGAATTACAGCTCAACGAAATTACTGGCTTTGCTGGCACCTCGCTACAACCAAACTCTGGAGCACAAGGAGAGTACGCAGGACTAATGACTATTAGAGCCTACCACGCTTCTAGGGGAGAAAGTCACAGGAATATATGCCTCATACCGGCGTCTGCCCACGGCACTAATCCAGCCTCTGCAGTGATGGCGGGAATGAAGGTTGTGGTGACAAAAACAGATGAAAAAGGAAATATAGACGTAGAAGACCTTAGAGAAAAAACCATTGCCCACAGTAGTGAATTGGCGGCACTCATGGTCACTTATCCTTCTACCCACGGAGTATTTGAATCTTCTATTAGAGAAATTACTGGCCTCATTCACGAGCACGGCGGACAGGTGTATATGGATGGTGCCAACATGAATGCGCAGGTAGGATTGACCAATCCAGCCACTATTGGCGCAGACGTTTGTCACTTAAACTTGCACAAAACTTTTGCTATTCCTCATGGAGGAGGAGGTCCTGGTGTAGGACCTATCTGTGTGGCACCTCAATTAGTGCCGTTTTTACCTACCAATCCGGTTATAGCTACTGGCGGTGACCAAGCCATTACTGCTATATCTGCAGCACCATGGGGTTCTGCCTTAGCCTGCCTTATTTCATATGGTTACATTAAAATGCTAGGAGAAGCTGGGTTGACCCATGCTACTAAAATTGCTATTTTAAATGCCAATTATATTAAGGCCAGATTGAATGGCTCCTTTGAAGTACTTTATACGGGAGAGCAAGGAAGGGCTGCCCATGAAATGATCATAGATTGCAGGCCTTTTAAAGACCATGGGATAGAGGTAACAGATATAGCCAAACGACTCATGGACTACGGATTCCATGCCCCTACTGTATCTTTCCCTGTGGCAGGCACCATGATGATTGAACCTACAGAAAGTGAAGATTTACCAGAATTAGACCGTTTCTGTGACGCCATGATCGCTATTAGAAAAGAAATAGATGCCGCTCATATAGACACGCCTAATAATCCACTCAAAAATGCGCCGCATACACAAGCCATGCTTACTGCTGACCAATGGGATTTCCCTTACAGCAGGCAGCAAGCTGCCTTCCCTTTACCATATGTGTCTGACAACAAGTTCTGGCCAACGGTGAGAAGGGTAGACGACGCTTACGGAGACAGAAACCTAATCTGTACTTGTACGCCCATTGAAGCGTATGCAGAGGCATAAATAATACTGAACATCGTATATTTTACGTGATGACGCTTTACATAGGTTACATTTTTTTTATCTTGTGATAAATTATGTAACCTATGAAAGTGAGTATTAAGGGAAGCGGTAGCTATATTCCGCCTCTAATAACCCCAAATGAAGCTTTTAATTCACATGCGTTCCTTCAAGAAAATGGCCAGGTATTTGAGCAGGAAAATGGGGTAATCATTGAAAAGTTCAAGGCCATTACTGGTATTGAAAATCGCAGGTATGCCCCAGATCATTTAAATACCTCTGATTTAGGTTTTTTAGCGGCTCAAGATGCTATTACAGACGCTAATATAGATCCTGAAACCATTGACTACATTATATTTGGCCATAATTTTGGAGACGTTTCTGCTCCCGGAGCACAAGGAGACACTTTGCCTTCATTGGCCTCTAGGGTAAAACATTTGCTGCGTATTAAAAACCCATCTTGCGTGGCCTATGACTTGCTATTTGGCTGCCCTGGCTGGATAGAAGGAGTGATTCATGCGCAGGCATTTATGAAAGCTGGCATGGCTAAAAGATGCCTAGTAATAGGCGGAGAAACCCTCTCAAGGGTTTTGGATCCTCATGACAGAGACTCTATGATCTATGCAGACGGTGCTGGGGCTACAGTTCTTGACATAGAAGACCCTCAGGGCGGAAGCATTCTATCTCATGCCTCAGAAACCCACTCTTTTGAAGAAGCCCATTTCCTATTTTTTGGCTGCTCTTACAAACAAGACGCTCCCAAAAATGAGAAATACATAAAAATGTACGGCCGCAAAATTTATGAATTTGCGGTGACCCACGTCCCCATAGCCATGCAGAAATGTTTGGACGCTAGTGGTCACAATATTGGAGATCTCAAGAAAATATTCATCCACCAGGCCAACGAAAAAATGGACGCTGCTATTGTAAAGCGTTTTTATAGACAGTACAAAACCCCTGTGCCAGATGATATAATGCCCATGAATATTCATGAATTTGGCAACAGTTCTGTAGCGACAGTTCCCACCCTTTTTGACATGGTGAAACGCGGTCAATTAGAGGGACATGTGATTGAAAAAGGAGATGTGGTGATGTTTGCCAGTGTGGGTGCAGGAATGAATATTAACGCATTTGTATATGAGATATAGTAGATGAATTAAAAATCAACTCTATTTTTAGTATCTAACATATTTTTAGCACCGAACATTTTTTAAGCACTGAGTATTTTTCACCTCATTTATAAGTAATGGTGCCCACTTATTCCTTTAATTTGCCCTATGTACAAAAGATACTTTCCAGAAAAAAAGGTATAAAATAACCCTAGCTTTTTTACAAGAACACCTTTCTACACAGGAAACCCTTCTAGACTTGGGCGTAGAAAATCCATTGAGTGAACAAATGCGTGCGCTTGGATATACCGTTAAAAACACAGCGGGAGAAGATTTAGATTTTAATCAAAATGCTTTAATAAACTCAGACGCCTCAGTGGTTACTGCCTTTGAAATTTTTGAACACCTGTTAAACCCCTTTCAAATCTTACAGCAAATTCAGTCTAAAAAAATAGTCATTAGCGTGCCACTAAGACTTTGGTTTGCCCCTGCCTACAGGAGTAAAACAGACCTATGGGACAGACATTACCACGAATTTGAAAGCTGGTAGTTAGACTGGCTCTTAGAAAAAACAGGCTGGGAAATAAAAGCGACCAAACGCTGGACCAATCCCACAAAAAAAATTGGTATAAGACCCCTTTTAAGGTGGTTTACACCGAGGTATTATATGGTGTATGCAGAAAAAAAATCTTAAAATATAAATGAATATATCTATTGTCATTCCTGCACATAATGAAGCGGCATTTTTAAAGGGTTGCCTTGAAAGTCTTTGCATTCAAACACTGGCTCCCCAACAATTAATTGTGGTCAGTGACAATTCTTCAGATAACACTTATAAAATAGCCCAAGAATTTGCTGAAAAACATCCTTTTATAACTGCCGTAAACCACAGTAGTTCTAATATACATATGCCTGGAAGCAAAGTGGTACAGGCTTTTAATTTCGGTTTAAAACAGCTGGACAAAGACTATGATATTTTGCTCAAATTAGATGCAGACATACTGCTACCTAAAAACTATTTAGAGACTATTAGCGACCGTTTTTCTCACAATCCCTCACTAGGCATCTGTGGTGGATTTGCCTATGAACAAGACCACAAAGGACAATGGCTTTTAAACCACCCTATGGATAAAACACATATTCGGGGCGCGTTTAAGGCCTATTCAAAAGCTTGTTTTACGGCAATGGGTGGTCTAAGGATTGCTATGGGTTGGGATACTGTAGATGAACTGTTAGCCCAATACCACGGTTTTGAATTAAAAACAGAGGAACATTTAGCGGTAAAACACCTGAGACCTATAGGCGCCGCTTACAATAAAAAAGCCAAATTACTCCAAGGCAAAGCCATGTATGGCATGAGGTATGGGTTATTAATAACCCTTATAGCTGCTTTTAAAATGGCTGTGAAGCAAAAGCGTTTTATGGCCTTCTTCCACCACATGGGTGGCTTTTTTGAGGCCAAAAAAGAAAACGCCCCTTTCATGGTAAACCATGAAGAGGGCGTTTTTATCAGGCGTTTAAGATGGAAAAATATGCGATCTAAAATCTTAGGTTAGCGATTGCTTTATTTGACACTTCACCCAGACCCAAACTTGTCCTAAATAGCCAAGATCCAATACTATAATTAATTGGGTTTACTCTAAAACTTCTGTCAATGGCTTGCCAGTAGTGCCGTTTGGAAAAGCAATACCTAACATTGCAGCTACAGTTGGGGCAATATCTGGGATCTCTGATCTTTCAAAACTAGCCCCTTGCTTAAATCCTTTACCAAAAAACAACAATGGGGTGTGAGTGTCGTATATCTGAGGAGAGCCGTGGGTAGAACCAGTCTTTGAATAACTAATTACTGCAGGCTTTAAGACAAAAAGGACGTCTCCAGATCTTTTGGGATTATATCCATTTTGCAAGATATAGGGGATCCCTTTTGTATATTCCTCCCCCCACATTTGATAGGCAGTATAACTTCTTTCTACAGCGGGATCTTGCAAAATAAATTGTGCCAAATCTTCCTGGATGTCTTCTAAATCAATATCTAACTGAGCAATTAAAGTCCTATTTAAAAACACTTGATAATTAGAGATGTTTTCTATGAGGTCTTCTGATCCATAGTGGTCTGCTACATATGTGTTTAGGTTTTCTTTAAATACTTTTGAATCAAAATATCCTGACGGTATTTTTAAATCCTGCAAATAGGTGGGAACTTGAACAGCTGCATGATCTGCGGTTAAAAACAAACTATAATTGCCTGGCCCAACCTGAGCATCTAAAGCTTTGAGTAATCTTTCTATGTCCAAATCTAGGCGATAGTAGGTGTCTTCTATTTCCCGTGAATTCACCCCAAACTGGTGACCCACATAATCTGTACTCGAAAAACTCACCGCTAAAAAATCAGTATCCAAGCCTTTGCCCAAATTTTCTCCCTGGAGTGCTGCTAATGCAAAATCAGTGGTAAGGCTATTACCGTAAGCAGTCGCTTTTAATATATCATAAGCGCCATTAGCCTCCCAAAGTGACACGAGATCATGTGGGAAAACGGCCGCAGCTTCTCCCCTGTAAGCACCTTCATAATTATTTTTATCTAAACCACTCTTTGTATAGGCTTTTTCAGATTTAAGCAGGTCCCATGGTTTTTTGTATAGCTGGGGTACATTGTTATTAAATTGAGTCACCCAAGAGGGTAAGGATTCCATATAAAAAGTACTGCTAATCCAACTGCCTTCCTCTTTTCCATGAAACCAATATGCAGCGTCTGCTGTATGGCCACCAGGTAAAACAGCTCCCCTGTCCTTTAAAGCAATAGCAATTACTTTAGACCTTGATTGGGTGTGTAATTTTAACTGATCAGAAATGGTAGTGGTTAACAATTGTTTTGGTGACATTTGTCCTGCTTTAGAAGCAGTTCCTACAGAAGCATAGGTATTGTCTGCTACACAATATACAGATGCGCCTATTTCTTTGTCATACCAATCATTCCCAATAATCCCATGAGAGGCTGGCGTGGTCCCTGTATAAACAGACGCATGACCAGGACCCGTACTTGTAGGGGCATAATTATAATGGTTGTTTTTAAAGTTAAAGCCCTCTTTTACCAAGCGCTTAAACCCACCCTCTGAATACCCGTTCCAAAAACGAGAAATATAGTCATAGCGCATTTGATCAACCACTATTCCAACCACCAGTTTTGGCCTTTCGTATTCCTTGGATGCTACTGATTTTTTTTGGGCGTTAGCAGCGAAAGAAAATAAGATTACCAAGCAACAAAACAGGGGGTAATTAAAAGGAGATTTCATATGATAATTATTTACTCAAAAATAAGGATTTTGTAGCTACCTGATAAAGTATTGAAGTAAAATGATTGTTAAAACAAAAACCCTAAAAACAATCCTCCATGAAAAAAGACTGACCCCCTTTGAGACATAATTCTCCTCAGATCTATATCAAATAGCAAATAGACTTAAAAAGAAAAATCGCATGGCTAGTTAAAAGCTTATTAGTATTTTTACTTGAGATTCTGAGAGTACATAAAACACCTTAGATTTTTAAACGCATCATGAAGCAGCTTGCAGCAATTGGACAGTATTTTTTAATGATACGAGAGGTTTTTAAAAAGCCTACGAGGTGGAAGGTTATGCGAGGCTTAATTCTCAAAGAAATAGATGAACTTATTTATGGCTCTATGGGGATTGTTATTTTTGTTTCTTTTTTTATTGGAGGGGTAGTAACCATACAAACCGCTCTTAATCTGAACAGCCCACTTATCCCAAAAAATTTAATTGGTTTTGCTGCCAGACAATCTGTAATCCTAGAGTTCGCACCAACTTTCACCTCCATTATCATGGCTGGAAAGGTGGGGTCTTTTATTACTTCTAGTATTGGCTCTATGCGGGTTACTGAACAAATAGATGCATTGGAGGTCATGGGAATAAATTCACTTAACTACTTGGTGTTTCCTAAAATAATTGCCCTACTTATGTATCCATTCGTTATTGCTATTGCTATGTACTTGGGTATTTTTGGTGGATTTTTAGCTGGGGTTTTTGGTGGATTTTCTACTGCTGCAGATTTTATTGAAGGGGTTCGAATAGACTTTGTTCCTTTTCATGTAGCCTATGCATTTATAAAAACCATGTTTTTTGCATTTATTATTGCAACGGTACCTTCATTTCACGGGTATTATATGAAAGGTGGTGCCTTAGAGGTTGGTAAAGCAAGTACCACTTCCTTTGTTTGGACGGCTGTAGTAATCATCACTACAAATTATATACTCACACAACTTTTACTGGGCTAATGATAGAGGTAGAAAACATACACAAGTCTTTCGGAGACAACAAAGTACTCAAAGGAATTTCTACCAGCTTTGAAAAAGGAAAAACCTCTTTGATCATTGGTCAAAGTGGTTCTGGTAAAACAGTTTTTCTAAAATGTCTCCTGGGCCTCTTTAATTTAGATGCTGGAAATATCTTATACGATCAAGACAACTATGCCAACCTGACTTTAAAAAAGAAAAGAAAACTCAGAGAAAAAATGGGCATGGTATTTCAGGGGAGTGCTTTATTTGATTCTATGGACGTTGCAGACAATGTGCGCTTCCCATTAGATATGTTTACCAAACAAACTGATGAGGAAAAAAGAGAAAGGGTCCACAGTGTTTTAAAGCGGGTAAATATAGTCAATGCAGAATCCAAATTCCCTTCTGAAATTTCTGGTGGAATGCAAAAAAGGGTCGCTATTGCTAGGGCTATAGTTATGAATCCAAAATATTTATTCTGTGACGAACCCAACTCTGGTTTAGATCCAAAAACGGCCATTCTTATAGATAACCTCATTCAAGAAATTACGGATGAATACCAAATGACAACCGTAATCAATACCCATGACATGAATTCGGTTATGGAAATTGGAGAAAAAATAGTATTCCTAAAAGAAGGCTTAAAAGCTTGGGAAGGCACCAAAGAAGACGTCTTTAAAACAGATAATGAAGCAGTAACAGATTTTGTTTACTCCTCTGAGTTATTTAAAAAAGTAAGGAAAATGTATGTTGAAGGCAAGAACTAGTTCTATTCAGCATCAAAATTAACTTGAACCCTTGCAACCTCCAATAATAAATGCCTATTTAACTGCCAGCATTGTCTGCTATTAAAAAGCTTACTTTGGCGTTTGGTTGAAACAGATAGGTTTTTCCGGAAGACAATTCTATACACTCATAACGCTTGACCCTCTTGGGCCCTTTCTTAAAGACTTTACCATTGTAAATTTTAAATAAGGTTCCCTCTGAAAGTTCAAAGATGTAATTTTCTTGAGGGGGATTGAGGTCATAATTTGAAAAAGCAACAGAGAGCGCTGCATCTGTGTCTGTACTGGCTTTAGGATTTTTAAAATGTCTGGCCAAATAAGGCAACAAATCTGAAGGAAATACCTCCGGTCTAATAAAAGGCAACATCAGATTCCTAAAAGTCTGCTTCCATTCTATCCCATGTGGTTTAATAGCATACCCAAAATCTTCGAAGGCCACCAAATGGGCTATTTCGTGTATTAATGTCATTAAAAACCGGTAAGGGTTTAATGACGCATTAATTGTAATAGCGTGTTTGCCTTGGACATTTCTACGATAATCTCCATGCCTGGTCACCCTTGTATTGACAATTTTTAAATGCACTTCATGGGTTTGAATCAAAGACATGCATGGGATTACTGCCTGGAGTGGTAAGTATTTTTCTAAAATCTCATTCACGGTTCTAAATTAAGGCTTTTAGAATTATCTTTACTTAAAAAAAGATGGCAGTAAAAGAAATAGAATTGGTAATTCCTCCAAGAAATTCACACTTTGTTGGAGACGGTTTTAGGGTTCAAAACTTTATTCCGTCGGCCTACGGCCTAGACATGCAAAGGATGAGTCCATTTATTATGTTGGACTACAACGCACCATTTCACTTTCCTGCTACAGATACCCCTAGAGGGGTTGGTGTACACCCACACCGTGGTTTTGAGACAGTAACATTGGCCTACCAGGGCAGTGTGGCACACCATGACTCCGGAGGAAATCAGGGTATTATTGGTCCTGGAGGAGTTCAATGGATGACAGCTGCTTCCGGGGTCCTTCACAAAGAATACCACGAAGCAGAATTTGCAAAAAAAGGCGGTATATTTCAAATGGTACAACTTTGGGTAAACCTACCTGCTGCACACAAAATGAGTCCACCAAAATACCAAGGCTTCTCTGAAAAAGATATTCCAACAGTTCATTTGGACCATGAAATGGGTCATATAAAAGTAGTGGCCGGTCAATACCAAGGAACAAAGGGAGCTGCAACTACTTTTACAGAAGTACATTTGTATAATGTACATCTAAATGACCAGGGGAAAGCCAGCTTTTCATTTCCTGCCCAAAACAATACAGCAGTTTTAGTCTTATCTGGAAATATCAGTATCGCTTCACATGAAGAAACAATAGAAGAGAACCACTTAGTGCTTTTCCAAAACAAAGGGGAGTCTTTTGAAATTACTGCGAACCAAGCTACTGACTTACTTGTATTAAGCGGTAGTCCTATAAACGAGCCAATAGCCGCTCAAGGACCATTTGTGATGAATACCCAAGCAGAAATTACCGAGGCCATTAGGGATTTTCACACGGGTGGTTTTGGAGTACTTGAAGATTAAAAAATAAGTCAATAAACGCTGTATTAAAACAAATCACTTGACACTGTATTATAACAAGTCAGTAAAAATTGTATACACCAGGAAAATAGCATTTAAAATAAAAAGCTACTCAAACTAGGGCGTTGAATTGCTCACTTGCAACATTTTTCCATTGTAAAGTGCGTGCCCATTGAGGCTAAAGTCTACTATATATGCCCCCATTTGCTCAGCTGTTGTTGGTGGCTCGTATCCTGGAAAAGCCGCTGCTAACATTTCTGTTCTAACCGCCCCAATGGCCAATACATTAAAAGACGGGCCCGTTTCTTTAAATTCTTCTGCCCACAATTCTGTAAGAGTAATTACGGCTCCTTTACTGGAACTGTATGCGGCTAGGCCTGGGAATTTTGAACTTCCTTGAACACCTCCCATAGAACTCACCGTCACCACATGCCCTTTTTCCATAAAAGGAATGAGCGCTTTGGTTAGGGCAGCCACTCCAAAAACATTCACTGCATACACCTGCTGAAAATCTGCTGTGGTGGTTTCTAAAAATGGCTTATTGATCAGTGTACCTGCATTATTTATTAAAACATCTAACTTTCCACCCCACTGCGTAGCTACAAAATGAGCGGCTTTCTGAATGTCTTCAGATTGACAAATGTCAAAGGCAAAGGCATATAATCCGTCTAATTTTAACGCATCTATGGGCGACGGATTTCTAGAAAGTGCCAACACTTGGTGTCCTTGTGCCACATATATTTTGGCCATTTCAAAACCAATTCCCCTACTCGTTCCAGTAATTACAATATTTGCCATGGGTTTTTAATTTATTTTTACATCTTGTTTATTGGCCAATTGACCACAAGCTGCATCTATATCTTTTCCTCTTGAACGTCTTACCGTACAAGTAATGTTGTGCCGCTCTAGAGTGTTCACGTAAGCATCTATTGCTGCTTGGGAAGCTTGTGAAAACATACCGTCGTCTATAGGGTTGTATTCGATTAAATTCACTTTAGCAGGTGCAAATTTACAGAATTCAACCAGTGCATCTATAGCGGCTTTATTGTCGTTAATTCCTTTCCAAACCACATATTCGTAAGTGATCCTGCTCTTGGTTTTTTCATACCAAAATTGCAGGGCCTCTCTGAGTTGCGCTAATGGGAATGTTTCATTAAAAGGCATGATGGTAGTCCTAACGGAATCTATAGCAGAGTGAAGAGAAACAGCTAATTTAAATTTAACCCCATCTTCTGCCATTTTACGGATCATTTTAGGCACCCCAGAAGTAGACACTATAATACGTTTAGGGGACATAGCCAGACCCTCTGGATCCGTTATTTTTTCAATGGCTTTGAGCACATTGTTGTAGTTCATTAATGGCTCTCCCATACCCATAAAAACAATATTGCTGAGGGGCCTGTTAAAGTACAATCGGCTTTGTTGGTCTATGGCCACCACCTGATCATAAATCTCGTCTGGTTGCAAATTACGCATGCGTTTTAATCTAGAAGTTGCACAGAATTTGCAGTCTAAACTACAACCCACTTGGCTAGACACACAAGCAGTTGTTCTTGTTTTGGTAGGAATTAAAACAGATTCTACCACCAGGTTGTCATGGAGGCGTACTGCATTTTTAATAGTCCCATCATTAGAGCGCTGCATTTGATCTACCCTAATGTGATTAATCACAAAATGGGTTTCCAAAAAAGCCCGGGTCTCTTTAGATATATTGGTCATTGACTCAAAGGAATGGGCCCCTTTTTGCCACAGCCATTCATACACCTGATTTCCCCTAAAGGCAGATTGGCCCTGAGTCACAAAGAATGTCCTGAGGGCTTCTTTATCCAATGCTCTTATGTCTTTTTTTACAATCTCTTCCACCACCCAAAGGTATTAATAAAATGCAAAAAGCCTGACTTTACCTTAGGCTATGTCAGGCTTTTTTGTACACTAAATAAAATTATATAATAAGCATAGCGTCTCCGTAGGAGTAAAACTTATACTTTTCTTCAATCGCTATCTTATAGGCTTCTTTCATTAAATCGTGGCCCATAAACGCAGAAATCATCATCAGTAAAGTAGACTTAGGCAAGTGAAAATTAGTAATCATACAATTCGCAATACTAAATTCATGGGGAGGGAAAATAAACTTATTGGTCCATCCTTGGTGCGAATTTAAAGTGTGCTGAGAAGAAACAGCTGTTTCCAAACTTCGCATCACGGTAGTTCCCACAGCACAAATTCGTTTCTTCTGGGTCTTTGCATGATTGATGGTCACAGTGGCTTTTTCCTCAATAATCAACTCTTCACTGTCCATTTTATGCTTGGACAAATCTTCTACTTCTACAGGGTTAAATGTACCTAGCCCTACATGCAGGGTTACCTCTGCAAAATCTACCCCTTTAATTTCCAAACGCTTTAATAAATGCTTAGAAAAATGCATTCCTGCAGTGGGTGCTGCAACAGCACCTTCATGTTTGGCGTAAATGGTTTGGTAACGCTCTTCATCTTCTGCCTCAACCTCTCTTTTAATATATTTCGGAAGTGGTGTCTCTCCTAGGTCCCTTAATTTTTTTCTAAAATCTGTATATGAACCATCGTATAAGAAACGAAGTGTTCTCCCTCTAGAAGTGGTATTATCTATAACCTCAGCAACCAAACTCTCGTCTTCACCAAAGTATAATTTGTTTCCAATTCTAATTTTCCTAGCTGGGTCTACCAACACATCCCACAAACGCTGCTCTTCATTAAGCTCTCTTAATAAAAAGACCTCGATTCGGGCACCTGTTTTTTCTTTATTACCGTATAAACGCGCTGGAAACACTTTCGTATTATTAAGCACCATTACATCTCCTTCATCGAAATAATCAATAATGTCCTTAAACATTTTGTGTTCAATAGTACCTTTAGCCCTATCAATCACCATTAATTTAGACTCATCTCTATTTTCTGCAGGGTACTCTGATAAAAGTTCTTCAGGCAATTCAAAACCAAAGGCGGATAATTTCATAGTGTTTTTTATCTAATTTAAAGAATGCAAATATACAACCCAAGGCATAGCCTTGTCAAGCAAAAGCGGGTTTAATTGCGTATTATGAGGATTCATAGGGCCTACCAAAGGCCTATACCGGAACTACTTGTATTCCAAGCGTTTTCATATCTGTCCAAAAATCAGGGTATGATTTATTCACCACCCCTGCGTCTTCAATGGCAATTGGCACCCTTAATGCGAGGGGAGCAAAGGCCATGGCCATTCTGTGATCGTGATAAGTACCAATGGTCACATGCGCTTTTATACTTCCATTAAAAGCAGCTAAATGCAAACTCTTTTCTGTGATATGAAGCCCAGCACCCAGTTTACTCAGTTCATTCTCTAAAGCCACCAAACGATCCGTCTCTTTAATTTTAAGGGTATGTAATCCCGTCAGATCACAAGCCACTCCCAAGCCAAAACAACTCACTGCGATGGTTTGTGCAATATCTGGTGCATTGGACAAGTCCCAAGCAAGACCCTTTTCCAAAATGGCGTCGCTTGGAGCGGCTACTTTAGCCAATACTAGTTGGTCCTTTTTAAAAGTAGTTTGAACCCCTAAATGACTGTAAATATCCCGGAGCACTGCGTCTCCTTGTAAACTGTCAGGGGTATAGGAACTCAAGGAAACTTCACTCCCAACATCTGACAAGGCGATCAATGAATAATAATAAGAAGCAGAGCTCCAATCAGACTCCACGACCATGCTTTGTGAAAAGACATCGCTGGCTGGAAATACTTTAATTTCTTGGCCCTCAAACTTCGTTTTAACTCCAATTTTTTCCAATAACTTAAGGGTCATTTTTATATAAGGCACTGAAGTGATTTTACCCTCTAGCGCTAGGGTTAATCCATTTTTTAAACGAGCGCCCACAAGTAATAAAGCAGAAATATATTGGCTGCTCACCCCCGCGTTGAGTTGCACGCTGTCCTGGGTAATTTCACTTCCTTTTATCGCCAAAGGCGGATACCCTTCGTTTTTAACATACGAAATCTCTGCACCCAAATTTCTCAGTGCGTCTACTAAAATGCCAATAGGTCTTTCTTGCATTCTCTCAGATCCAGTAAGTATTATAGAAACTCCTGGCTGTGTGGCGTAATATGCGGTTAAAAAACGCATGGCAGTTCCAGCATGGTAAATATCTACCGTACCCTTTGAACTAGCCACCCCTCTTTGCATGGCCTGAGCGTCCTCAGAATTGGACAAATTATCTATGCTTAGTACAGGAAAAAGCGCTTGTAACAATAACAATCTATTGGTTTCACTTTTAGATCCAGTAATGGCAATCTGTGCTTTTAACAAGTTTTTGCTAGGACCTTGTAAAGAAAATGTAGGATACGTCATAAAAATAATGCCTTGAAATGAGCGGTTTAAATACAGTGCAATGACCCTAAAATACGAATCAGAACTGTCTTAAAAAAAGGGTAAATACTTATTTTAATTTTTGGTTGTTTTGGTGCCTGTCATGGTCCCTTTCTGTCTTTACAGCTAGCTTTTTGTCAAAGGCATCTTGCAGATTTACACCCGTCTGATTGGCCAAACACAATACTACAAAAAGCACGTCTGCCAGCTCTTCTCCTAAATCTTTGTCCTTGTCAGAGGGTTTCTCAGATTGTTCTCCATAACGCCTGGCAATAATTCTAGCCACCTCACCTACTTCTTCCGTGAGCTGTGCCATATTGGTGAGTTCATTAAAGTAACGCACCCCATGATTTTTAATCCAGTGGTCTACCACTTCTTGCGCATTTTTAATATCCATAATTATTCTTTTTGTTGGCTATCTATTACAATGGTCACAGGACCATCATTGATCAATGACACTTTCATATCTGCACCAAAAATACCCCTTCCAATTTTTTTACCAAGGGCTTGTTCCATAGCTAAAGCAAAAGCTTCATAAAGCGGTTCTGCCACCTCAGGTTTTGCTGCCTTAATATAAGAGGGCCTATTCCCTTTTTTAGTAGCAGCCAATAAAGTAAACTGACTCACCACTATTAGCTCTCCTTGAACATCTTGTAAAGAAGCATTCATTTGTCCTGAAGCGTCTTCAAAAATTCTAAGTTGGCTTATTTTTTTTACCAACCAATCTATGTCTTCTTGGGTATCTGTATGCGCAACCCCCAACAGCACCAAAAGCCCTTTTGAAATAACCGCTACTGCAGTGTTCGAAACCACCACACTAGCTTCCAATACCCTTTGAACAACTACCCTCATGATCCTTGGTGAATATCTTGTCTGTAATTACCTTCCTCATCTTGTAACATTTGCACATAACTCCTGTATCTTGAAGTGGATAGGGTTTCCGCTTCTACTCCCTGCTTTACAGCACACTTAGGTTCTTCTAAATGCAGGCAATTGTGAAACTTACAATTTTGTTTCACAGCAAAAAACTCCGGAAAGAAGTTGCCAATATCTTGAGGTTCCAAGTCTACAATACCAAAACCTTTAATTCCAGGAGTGTCTATAATATGCCCTCCAAAACTCAGGTCATACATCTCAGCAAAAGTAGTGGTGTGCTGCCCCTGCATATGCTGCATTGAAATTGCTGCAGTTTTAAGGTCTAACCTATTTTCAATAGCGTTCACTAAGGTAGATTTACCCACCCCAGAATGCCCAGAAAAAAGGGTCACCTTATCTTTCATGAGTGCTTTTAATTTGTCTACATTATGCCCTGTCAAAGCAGACACCTCTAAACACTGATAACCAATTTGGGTGTATAGATGTGTTAAATATTTTATTTCGTAAAGTTCGTCTTGGGTGTAACTGTCTATTTTATTAAACAAGAGTACGGCTTCAATTCCATAAGCTTCTGCAGAAACCAAAAAACGGTCTATAAAAGCCGTATGTGTTGGTGGATTATTCAATGTAATCATCAAAAAAACCCGATCCAAATTAGCCGCAATAATATGGGTTTGCTTAGAGAGATTAACCGATTTTCTAACAATATAATTTTTTCGATCATCAATGGCGTGAATAATCCCCTGAGGGGCAGACTCATCCATACTTCCTTGAGGCTCTAACTCAAAAGAGATGCCGTCTCCTACGGCAATTGGATTGGTACTTTTAATGCCTTCCATCCTAAACTTCCCCTTAATTCTACATTCGTAAAACGAACCGTCTCTACCTTTAACGGTATACCAGCTTCCTGTGGATTTATAAACGGTTCCCTTCATAAATGATTCGTATTAAGACCTAAAACGGATCCTACCTCCTGCAAATTGTTTTTTAGTCACTTCTTTTGGGTTACCATAAACGTCTACATCTCCCCCAGCCCTGACATTAATGTCTACTCTTTTTGTAGCAAAAATTGCTGCTTCACCGCCAGCGGTTAGTCTGATATTAGTGATACTGCTCCTGAGCTCTTTTGCCCTTAAAATAGCACCGGTATTCATATTGACATCGTGTACATCTACCATTCCAGATACTTCTATAATACCGCCAGTTACTGCTTTGGAAGACAAATAATCTACCTCAAGACCTAAGCGAATCTCTGCGCCCTCTTGCACCCTTAAATTTAAGGATGTTTGAGCAATTAATTCATTGGCCGTAATGCGAGCCCCTTCGTTCCCATCTATTACATCTAAATCTTTGTAATAGACTTCTACAAAAGTGTTCTCTCCTTGGAATTTCTTCTCCAACATCATACGCACTTTTAAGACCCCATCCTTGTTGATCAATTGAATGTCATTCGCATGAGGCCCTTTAATCATTACCTTATTATCATTGGATTTAATGAGGTTTACTGCAATTAAATCATACACTTTAATTTCGTGAAAATCTCCCACATTTCGCTCCAAAAGCCCCTGGCCCATGGCAAAGAATCCGCAAAGAAAAGTCACTAAAACAATATATTTTTTCATAGGTTTTGTTTTTCACAACCATAGGTTGCAAGTTATTAAATCATTACCTAATAAAGACAAGTGTTTTAAGGATATGTTACAGCTTAAGCTTTTAAGATTTTCTCTTGGTGGTTAATTGACTCTTGGTGAATGGCTTTAAACATTTTCAAAACAAACTCTTCACTGAGTCCTTTGGCCTCTCCCTCTAAAATCATCTTTCCTAAAATCTCGTTCCAGCGGTTGCTCTGTAAGACCGCCACATTTTGAGATTTCTTAATCCCTCCAATAGCATCTGCTACTTTCATTCTTTTTGAAAGTATCTCAATAAGCTGGTTGTCAATGACATCTATTTGAGCCCTCAAAGTATTTAACTCCACGTTGTAATCTGTTTCAGCAGAAGACTCTTTTCTAATCTTGAGGTCTTTCATGATCTGAACCAATGCCGTTGGGGTAACTTGCTGTGCTGCGTCACTCCAAGCATTGTCTGGATCAAAATGCGTTTCGATCATAAGACCGTCAAAATTTAAGTCCAAAGCTGTTTGAGACACGTCAAAGATCATGTCTCGCTTCCCAGTAATGTGAGAAGGATCGTTAATAATAGGCAAATCTGGAAATTTCTGCTGCAATTCAATCGCAATTTGCCATTCCGGAATATTTCTATATTTGGTTTTCTCATAGGTAGAAAAACCCCTGTGAATAACCCCTAAATTCTTAATATTGGCATTGGCCAAACGCTCCACTGCTCCTAACCAAAGGGCTAAATCTGGATTTACTGGGTTTTTCACCAATACAATCTTGTCGGTACCCGCTAAGGCGTCTGCAATTTCTTGAATAATAAAAGGACTTACTGTAGAACGAGCGCCAATCCATAAAAGATCTACGTCGTGCTCCAAAGCCAATTCAACATGGGCTCTATTAGCCACTTCAGTAGCTGTTTTTAGACCAGTTTCTTTTTTTACTTTTTGAAGCCATTTTAACCCTAGTGCTCCTACTCCTTCAAACATTCCTGGTTTGGTACGAGGTTTCCAAATACCTGCTCTAAAATAATTTACATCTGTGTCTTTTAATTCGTGTGCAATCTTTAATACCTGCTCTTCCGTCTCAGCGCTGCAGGGACCCGCAATTACGAGCGGATGGTCTAAGTTCATGGCGTCTAACCAATTTCTCATTTCTTTTGAATTCTCCATTATTTGTTTATTTAATCTTGTTAGGTTTTAAAAGGCCTAATGCCCTATTTGTTTTGATGGGTAAGCCCATTTAAAATATCCTTAATCCTGTTGGTCTGATCCATTTGCGCATACACGCCTTCAAAATCATTGGCTTCTACCAGAGATTTAAAGCGTTGTAAATTATCTATATACTCAGAGAGCGCTGCAACCACAGCGGTTTTATTATCTTTAAAAATAGGTGCCCACATAGCAGGGGAACTCTTCGCCAAACGCACCGTGCTTTCAAACCCACTCCCAGCCATATCAAAGATATCCCTTTCATTTTCTTCTTTCTCCATGACTGTCTTTCCCAACATAAAGGCGCTAATATGTGACAGATGAGACACATATGCAATGTGTACATCGTGAGCCGCTGCATTCATATAGCGAATTCGCATCCCCAAGGCATGAAATACTTCGAGGGCCTTTTCCTGTAATTTAAAAGCCGTTTGTTCCACTTCACAAATGATCTGTGTCTTTCCCTTAAATAGGCCCGCTATCGCGGCCGATGGCCCTGAAAATTCCGTCCCAGCAATGGGATGTGCAGACAAATAATGCCTCCGTTTAGGATGGTTTTGAACCGCCTCACACAAGCTTGCTTTGGTAGAACCTGCATCTATTACGACCGTATGGTCTGCCACTAAATCCAATACCTGTGGCAAGATTTTTAAAGTAGCATCTACGGGAATGGCTATAAACACCAAATCTGCCAGTGCTACGTCTTCTAAATGCCCTATTTCATCTATGACACCCAACTTTAAAGCCTCCGCTAAGTAGTGGTCATTTGTGTCTATCCCAATACGTTTCACCTCTGGATAATGCGCTTGAATGTCTTTAGAAAAAGAACCCCCAATCAAACCAACTCCTATGACACAAACTACTTTCATAACTAATTTTTTACGCGTTTAATAGCCTCTTGAATTAACGATGCGTCTACACAGAGGGAGAAACGAACATAGCCCGCGCCCCCTGCTCCAAAAATGGTCCCTGGTGTAATAAATAAATCTTTTTCGTGTAATAACGCCTCTATAAAAGCTTCTGCATCTGTTACGTCCTCTGGCAATTCTGCCCACACAAACAAGCCCACCGCATTTAGATCGTATGTACAGCCCAAAGCGTCTGCCAATTCATAAGTGAATGTCCTTCGCACTTCATATATTTTGTTTAATGCTGTGTACCAGTCGTCAGCCACTTCAAGAGCTGCTATGGCCCCCTTTTGAACAGGATAAAACATTCCTGAATCCATATTACTCTTCACTTTAAGCACGGCATTAATAATTTCCGAATCTCCTAAAACCATTCCTACGCGCCAGCCGGCCATATTAAAGGTCTTGCTTAAGGAATTTAACTCCAACACATGTCCTTTAGCTCCAGGAATAGACAAGATACTCTGAGGAGCATTGTTTAATATAAAACCATAAGGGTTGTCATTGACTAAGAGAATATCATGTTTTTTAGCAAATGCCACCAATTCAGTAAGCGCTGCTTCAGAAGCCACTGCTCCTGTTGGCATATGAGGATAAGACAGCCACATGAGTTTTACTTGAGTGAGATCTAATTGCTCTAAAGCCACAATATCTGGCAACCAATTAGTTTCTTTTCTTAGCCTGTAAGGAATGACCTTAGCGCCAACCAAATCAGAAACCGACTGATACGTAGGATAGCCTGGGTCTGGAATAAGTACCCCATCTCCTGGATTCAAAAAGGCCATACTAATATGCATGATCCCTTCTTTTGAACCCATCAATGGCAGAATCTCAGTGGCAGCATCCAAAGAAACACCAAAGTGTTTTTTATAGAAAGAAGCCATGGCTTCTCTGAGCTCAGGCAGTCCCTGATACGATTGATACTGGTGTGCATTCTCCGCGGCCGTGGCAGCTATTAAAGCCTCAGTAACCGTTGGATCTGGTGCCAAGTCTGGACTACCAATACCCATATTAATAATAGGTTTTCCCGCTGCCATTAGGCCACGTACCTCTCTTAGCTTTCTAGAGAAGTAGTATTCCTGTACCGTATTTAAACGTATAGCTGTTTTCATAATTCTCTCGCATTATTATATTCTCCCAATACCCTAAACTCATTAGCCATTATTTCTAAAATAGCCCTCGCTTTTGTATAGTCTTCATAATGGTCAAAAGTGACGTCTACAAAAAAAGCATACTTCCATGGAACATCTATCACAGGTAAAGATTGGATTTTTGTTAAATTCAAATGGCAGTCACTCATCACATTGAGTACTGCCGCCAAGCTCCCCCTTTTGTGATCTAACACAAAACGAAGCGAGGCCTTATTTATTTGCTCCTGAGGTAATTCCTTAGAAGTCGTTTTTACAATAATAAAACGGGTAGCGTTGTTTTTAATGGTCTGTATGTCCGAAGCCAAAACTTCTAGGCCATATAACCCAGCAGCTACTTTAGGTGCTATTGCGGCTATTCCTTTTAGCTGACCAGATTGAATACGCTGAGCAGTTTCTGCCGTATCTACATCTTCTACCAATTGAATGTGGGGATGCTTTTTAAAAAACTCATGGCACTGCAATAGAGCCATTGGATGGGAATGTACCGCTTTAATATCTGTTAATTCTTGACCCTCAAGCGCCATAAGGTGGTGGTGAATATTTAAGTAGTATTCTCCAATGATATTTAAATGATGGTCATACACCAAAGCGTAATTTGGAATAATTGAACCCGCAATGGAATTCTCAATAGCCATGATACCCTTGTCTGCCCTTCCTTCAATAAGCGCTTGAACCAAAGCAGGAAAGGACATACAAGGAAGCATCTCTTGGTTAGCTCCATAGCAATCAATCGCCACCTGATGGTGGTTAGATCCCTTTATGCCCTGAATGGCTATTTTCATTTTTTCTTTCATTTTAATCAAAAAAAAATCCCGCAATAGCGGGACTCTTAATAAGGTATATAGTTCACAATATCCTAGAAAAGTCCCGTACTTCTATTAAAATAGAAGTAGAAGTAAAAACGGCTCCAGAAATTCGTACTAAGTGTCATAATTTATTTTACAAAAAGCTAATGTAATTATTATATTTAAAATATACTGAATTCAAATGATTTTTTTAGAATTACCTTATTTAAACAATTTTTATTGAGGATTTAAACACAAATCACTTTTATAACTGAGAATAATAGAAGCCGGACTTAATTAAATAAAAGTAATACGTCTAAAACACCTCAGCGGCAATGGCTTCTATATTGCTGGATTTTCCCATGGAATAATAGTGTAAAACAGGTACTCCAGCAGCTAAGAGTTCTTTAGACTGCGCAATGGCCCACTCAATTCCTACCTGTCTTACGGCGGCTTTGTCTTTTGCATCAGAGACAGCGTCTATGAGATCCTGCGGCAAGTCTAAACTAAATACCTGAGGTAGTAGTTGTAGGTGCTTTTCCACCGCAATGGGTTTAATCCCTGGAATAATAGGTACATCTATGCCCATTTCTTTAGCAGCAGCAACGAACTCAAAGTATTTTTGGTTGTCAAAAAACATTTGGGTCACTACGTAGTCTGCGCCTGCGTCTACCTTTTCTTTAAGTCTTTTGAGGTCTTGCTGCAGAGAAGGTGCTTCCATGTGTTTCTCAGGATACCCTGCTACACCAATACAAAAGGAGCTTGAATGGGCACTTTCAATTTCTTCATGCAGGTACTTTCCAGTACCCAAATCTTTTATTTGCCCCACCAGTTCCTTGGCATAAGTATGCCCCCCTGGAGTGGGTTCAAAATAACGTTGTCCGGCCATGGCATCGCCCCTAAGGGCCATAACATTTTCAATGCCTAAGTACTGGCAATCTACCAATAAATACTCCGTTTCTTCTTTGGTGAAACCACCACAGAGTACATGAGGAACCGTGTCTACCCCATATTTATGTTTAATAGAAGCGCAAATACCTACGGTACCTGGTCTCATTCTGGTGAGTTTTTTTTCTAACAAGCCCTCCTTCTTTAAATAGACAAATTCCTCTCTTGAGGTGGTCACATCTATAAAGGGGGGATTAAAGGCCATCAGTGGGTCTATATTATTGTAAAGCTCCTGAATATTCCCGCCTTTAACTGGGGGTACTATTTCAAAAGAAAACAATGTTTTCCCTTTTGCGGCTGCTATGTGCTGGGTAATCTTCATATCTATAGGTCTGCTAAATTTGGGGCCAACCACTTCTTGGCGGTGGCTAGTGAAATGTCTTTTCTGGAGGCAAAATCTTCCAATTGGTCTTGGGTAATCTTACCCACACCAAAGTATTTGGCTTCTGGGTGGGCAAAATAATACCCTGATACAGAGGCTGCTGGCCACATTGCCAAACTCTCTGTTAGACTAACACCTATCTTTTCTTCTACCTCTAGTAGTTCCCAAAGCGTGGTTTTCTCTAAATGATCTGGACAGGCAGGGTATCCTGGGGCTGGTCTGATCCCTTTGTACTCTTCTGCTATTAATGCATTGGGGTCTAAGGATTCCTGAGCTGCATACCCCCAATGCTCTTTTCTCACTTCTAAATGTAAGTATTCTGCAAAGGCCTCTGCAAGTCTGTCTGCCAATGCTTTTACCATGATGGAGTTGTAGTCGTCTAAAGCAGCCTGATAGGTCAGAGCCATTTCTTCTGATCCAAAACCTGCGGTCACACAAAAGGCACCCATATGGTCATGAACGCCCTCACTTGGAGGGGCTATATAATCTGAAAGGGCCCTGTGAGCTACCCCTTCTTTTTTCTTGATTTGCTGTCTAAGGGTTCTGAAAACATAAGAAGTATTGGCGTCTTTTTGAATGGAGATGTCGTCTGAGCCAGAACGTTCCGCAGGAAATAATCCAAACACCGCTTTTGCGGTAAATCGCTCTTCTGAGATAATTTTTTCCAACATGGCTTGGGCTTCCTCAAAAAGAGTGCTTGCCTGTTCTCCCACCACGGCATCTGTTAGAATATCTGGAAAGCGTCCGTGCAACTCCCAACTTCTAAAGAATGGGGTCCAATCTATAAAGGGTACCAAGGCCCTTAAATCTTGCTTTTCAATGACTTGAATACCCATCGTATTAGGTGCTTTGGGAAGGGTGTTTTTAAAGTCCAATTGTAAGGCATTTTCTCTAGCCACTGCTAAAGAAACATATTCTTTGGTTTTTGACCTGTTTAAAAATTGCGTTCTAAACTGATCGTAGTCTTCTTTAAGTTTTGTTTTATAAGCCGCTGAGGTGTCTGGTTGCAGTAAATCTCCTACCACAGTGACCGCTCTAGAGGCGTCATTGACATGTACCACGGTCTGTCCATACTGAGGGGCAATTTTCACTGCAGTGTGCGCCTTAGAAGTAGTTGCTCCTCCAATTAATAAAGGCATAGTAAAACCTTCACGTTGCATGGCTTCTGCCAAGAAAACCATCTCGTCTAAAGAAGGGGTAATGAGCCCACTAAGTCCTATGGCGTCTACCTGGTGTTCTTTTGCTGCGGCAATAATTTTATCTGGTGGCACCATCACCCCCAAATCTATGATCTCGTAATTATTACAAGCCAATACCACACTCACTATATTTTTCCCAATATCATGTACATCTCCTTTCACGGTGGCCATGAGTATCTTTCCAGCAGATTGCGAGGCCGTAGCGTCATAATCTACTTGTAATTTTTTAGCTTCTTCTATATAGGGTAGTAAATATGCGACTGCTTTTTTCATGACCCTGGCAGACTTTACTACCTGTGGCAAGAACATTTTTCCACTGCCAAAAAGATCTCCCACCACATTCATTCCTGTCATTAAATGCCCTTCTATGACTTGAATAGGCGCAGACACAGAATTTCTAGCGGCTTCTACATCTTCTATAATATAGGCATCTAATCCTTTTACAAGTGCTCTGGTAATTCTATTCTGAAGTGGTTCCTCCCTCCATGAAAGGTCTACCTTACTTTCCTTCTTTGCGCCCACAAATCCCTCTGCAAAATCCAATAAGCGTTCGGTAGCGTCTTCTCTTCTATTGAGAATTACGTCTTCTACATGTGCTAAAAGGTCTTTTGGAATGTCTGAATACACCTCCAACATAGCAGGGTTTACAATTCCCATATTCATGCCCGCCTTAACGGCGTGGTACAAAAATACCGAGTGCATGGCTTCTCTTACCGGGTTGTTTCCCCTAAAGCTAAAAGACACATTACTCACCCCACCACTTACAGAAACTCCTGGAAGGTTTTCTCTGACCCATTTGGTCGCTTTAATAAAATCTATAGCATTTAATTTATGCTCGTCCATTCCTGTAGCCACAGGAAATATATTTAAATCAAAAATAATGTCTTGGGCAGGGAAGTCTATTTGTGAAACCAATAGGTCGTATGAGCGTTTGGCAATTTCTATTCTTCTATGGTAATTGTCTGCCTGTCCTACCTCATCAAAGGCCATAATTATTACGGCTGCACCGTAATTTTTTATTTTTAAGGCCTGTGCTAAAAAGGCTGCTTCACCCTCTTTTAAAGAAATGGAATTTACCACACATTTTCCTTGAACCACGCGAAGCCCGGCTTCTATGATAGGCCATTTAGAACTGTCAATCATGATAGGCACTCTAGAAATATCTGGTTCAGCAACAACCAAATTCAAGAAATTAACCATGGCTTCTTCTCCGTCTATGAGTCCGTCGTCCATGTTAATATCTATAATTTGAGCGCCATTTTCTACCTGCTCTCTGGCTACTGCCAGGGCCTGGTCATATAATTCCTCTTTGATGAGTCTTAGGAACATTTTAGAACCTGCCACATTAGTGCGCTCCCCTACATTGACAAAATTCAAATCTGGAGTGAGAATCAAAGGCTCTAATCCAGACAACTGCATAGGGCCCAGTTGTTTTTGAATTATTTTTCTGGGAGACGCTTTGGCGGCTATGGCGGCTATAGCTTCTATATGTGATGGCCTTGTTCCACAACAACCTCCTACAATGTTTACCAATCCTAAATCTACATATTCTTGAATTTGAGCGGCCATTTCAGCTGCACTTTCATCATAGCCTCCAAAAGCGTTTGGCAAGCCTGCATTTGGGTGTGCAGAAACACCAAATGGGGCTTTTTTAGCTAGGACTTCTAAATGAGGCAATAAGGCTTTTGCTCCTAAAGCACAGTTAAAACCAACAGACAAAAGGTCTGAATGTGCTATAGAGATTAAAAATGCTTCTGCTGTTTGCCCAGAAAGGGTTCTTCCTGAGGCATCTGTAATAGTACCACTTACCATGACTGGAGTGGCTATATTTCTCTCTGCTTTTACCTCATCTATAGCGTATAATGCCGCTTTTGCATTTAAGGTATCAAAAACCGTTTCTACCAATAAAATATCTACCCCTGCATCTAATAAGGCTTCTACTTGCTGCCTGTAAGCAATTCTAAGGTCTTCAAAACTAACCGCTCTGTATCCTGGATTGTTTACATCTGGAGACAAACTTGCCGTTCTGTTGGTAGGGCCTATACTTCCGGCCACATAACGGGGCTTTGAAGGATCCAAAAGGGTGTATTTTTCCGCTGCCTTTAAAGCAATTCTAGTGGCCTCATAATTGAGCTCATACACCAAATCTTCCATGTAATAATCTGCCATAGCAATGGTGGTACACGAGAAGGTATTGGTTTCTATAATATCTGCACCCGCAGCCAAATACTTTTCATGAATGGTTTGAATGGCCTCTGGTTGGGTGAGGGTGAGTAAGTCATTATTTCCTTGAAGCGGATGCTCGTAAGTGGCAAACCGGCTCCCTCTATAATCTTCCTCTGTAAATTTATACTCCTGAATCATGGTACCCATAGCACCGTCCAATACCAGGACCTTTTCTCTAATAAGGTCTTTTACTAATGGCTTCTCTAGGGTAGATTGGGGTGTGTTACTCAAAATAATATTTTTTAAAGGGTCGCTTTTTCAATGGCTTGTGATACGTCTTTGATAATGTCTGCAATATTTTCTAATCCTACAGATACCCTAATTAGACCATCTGTAATACCTGCCTCCAACCTAGCTTCGGGGCTCAGCTTGGCATGTGTTGTACTGGCAGGATGGGTAACAATACTCCTCGCATCTCCTAAATTTGCAGAGAGAGATAGCATTTGAATGTTGTTAAAGAATTCCTTTCCAGTCTCTAAACCACCTTCTAATTCAAAAGCAACTACAGCACCACCGGCCTTCATTTGCTTTTTAGCTATCTCGTATTTAGGATGAGATTTCAAGAAAGGATACTTGACCATTTTTACCGAATCATGGGCTTCTAAAAATTGAGCCAAACCTAGGGCATTCTCACAATGACGGTCTACTCTTACCGCCAAGGTTTCCAAACTTTTAGAAAGTACCCAAGCATTAAAAGGAGACATAGCTGGTCCTGATATTCTTGAAAATCTATAAATTTTATCTATTAAAGTCGCTTCCCCTACAGTAATTCCTCCTAGGACCCTTCCTTGACCATCTATGAGTTTGGTGGCAGAATGAACCACCAAATGAGCCCCAAAAGAAATGGGTTGTTGTAAGTATGGAGAAGCAAAACAATTGTCTACAATTAAAATAAGACCGTGTTTCGCTGCTATATCACCAATCATTTGAAGGTCTAAAATGTCTACGCCTGGATTGGTAGGAGACTCCACATAGATCACTTTTGTATTGGGTTTAATTAATGCCTCTATGGCTGCGGCAGAATCATTTACATTGAAGAGATCTGTGCTTATTTTCCATTTTGGGAAGAAATTCTGGTACAAGCTCAGTGTAGAACCAAACACACTACTACAAGATACTATATGGTCTCCGCTTTCTAATAAGGCAGCAAAAGTACTGTATACTGCAGCCATTCCAGACGCAAACGCAAAACCTGCTTCTGCCCCTTCCATCTGACAAACCTTACTGATTAATTCAGAAGTGTTCGGATTCGCATATCTAGAATAAATATTGCGGTCTTTTTCTTCAGCAAAGGAAGCGCGCATGTCTTCTGCGTCTTCAAACACAAAACTAGAAGTTAAATACAAAGGAGCTGAATGCTCTAGGTTCCCGCTTCGGTCCATTTGCATTCTTATGGCATTGGTTTCAAATTCTCTTTCTTCCATATAGATTTGTTCAACTAATTTTCCTTCAACTGGACCTAAACCATGACTAATTCTTTTCCACAATTCTTAAAATGTCTCCAAAGACCCCTCTTGCTGTTACTGTTGCTCCAGCACCAGCTCCTTGAATCACTATAGGCCTATTTCCATAAGATTCTGTATATATTTCTATAATAGAATCTGCGCCTTTAACTTGCCCTAAGGGACTTTGCTTGGGCACTTTACTCAATCCCGCACTAAGCTGTCCTTTATCCTTTTGCAAATCGCCTCCTAAAACTCCCATATAACGAAGTACCTCATCTGGAGCTAAACCAGCTTTAATCTTTGCAAATATAGGATCTAATTTAGACATTTGTGCTAAGAAATCCGGGGCATCTAGGCCTTGTAATGCCTCTGGGATTAGATTTTCAATAACGCCCTCTGAAAATTCGTTCTTTAAGTCTAATTCTCTAGCTAAAATAAGCAGTTTTCTCCCTACGTCATTTCCACTGAGGTCTTCTCTTGGGTCTGGCTCTGTATAACCTTTCTCTAAAGCCTCTTGAACAACTTGTGAGAAGGGAAGGTCTGTGGTAGAAAAAGTATTGAATATATAACTGAGCGAGCCAGAGAATACCCCCCTAATCTGAGTGATGTTCTCGCCGGAAAGATGCAGTAATTTAATGGTGTCTATGAGTGGTAATCCCGCACCTACATTGGTCTCATACAGATATTGCTTTTGATATTCCCCAAGGGTTTTTCTCAGTGCTTTATATTGTGTAAAAGGCAGTGTATTGGCAATTTTATTAGAAGAAACCAAGTCATAACCATGGCGTACAAAGCCTTCATAATGTTGCACAAAAGTACTGCTTGCCGTATTATCTACGAGTAATAAATTTTCCAAATGCTGCTCCTGTGCGAACAAAAAGAGGGCTTCAAAATCCAAAAGAGTTGTTGAATTGGCCAGATCTGCCCGCCAATCTTTAGTGGCTTTTCCAATACCCTTAGCATCTAACAACATTTTATTAGAATTTACAAGAGCAAAAATCTGAAGTTTAATCCCTTTTCTCTCTTCTATTTGTGGGGCTGTCTTCAGAATCTGATCTACCAATGCACCGCCAACCTGACCCACCCCTACAACGACAATATTTACCTTTTTAGCTTGACCAAAAATCTGGGCATGCATGACATTCAGTGCCTTATTCAAGTCTTTTTTAAGCAATACCATGGAAACATTTTTACCCGTGACCGTATTGTTAAATAGCAAAGGCACTATTTGATTGTTGATAAGTGCATTATAAGGTTTGTGAAAAGAACTCAAGTCTTGGCCTACTATTGAAATAACAGACACCTGATCTACCGCATATATTCTATTGACATCTTGGGCGTAAAAATCTTGTTCAAATTCTCGCTCTAAGGAAATAATCGCCTCGGTTGCGTCCTTTGCAGCAACCACCAAACCAATGCCTCTTTCAGAAGAACCCTGAGAAATAATACTGACACTAATATGGGCATTCCCCAGGGTTTTAAATATACGGGCATCTACACCTGCTTTTCCCAACAGCCCACGTCCTTCTATGTTTATAAGGGTCACATCTGCAATGACTGACAGTGATTTAATACCAGCCTTAGTAGGCGTTGCACTGATAAGAGTCCCTTCGTTGTCTGCCTTGAAAGTATTTAAAATTCTAAGGGGGATGTTTTTTTCTATAAGTGGGATAATGGTTTTGGCATGGAGTATGGTTGCCCCAAAATTTGCCAATTCGTTGGCCTCACTGTAAGAAAGTGCTGCAATCTTTTCTGCCTCTGGTACTAAGCCCGGATCTGCAGTGTAAATTCCGTCTACATGGGTGAAATTCTGTAGCTCTCCAGCCTCCAGGAAACTGGCCAATAAAGCGGCTGAATAATTGCTGCCATTACGACCTAGCGTTGTAGTTTCTCCTTTTTCATTCGATCCTATAAAACCAGTAAATACAGGAATAACACCTGCTTGCAATCCATCATAAGCTTCCAATACACATTGCTTAGAAAGGGACTCTTTTACAGATGCATTGCCAAAGTCACTATTGGTTTTAATAAGATTTCTAGTATCTAAAAGCTGTGCGGGTATTCCTTCCTGTGAAAGTAAATAAACCAGTGTTTTTGCAGCGAGCAATTCTCCAAAAGACATGACTTGGTCTTTGGTCTTTTCACTGTAATCTTTAATGAGGGCTACCCCGGCTAAAATCTGACTCAGTTGTTCAAAGTCATGGGCCAAAATAGGCTCCTTTAATGGCGTGGTTTGTTGAGCTTTGAAAAAGTTCAGGGCAGGATGGTAATCCTGGCCTTGGGACGCCAGTTCCAACAAACGCTCTAGCTGGTCAGTGGCATTGTCTCTGGCAGAAACCACTAAGGCAACGGGTTGTTGGGCTTCTTTTTTAGCAGCCACAATGTCAATTACTTTGGAAAGGCCCTCTCCATTAGCCAAGGAAGTGCCTCCAAACTTTAACACCTGCACCTTGGCCTTTGCCGCTTGGGGCTTAAATACACCAGTTAAAAGTACCTCTAACTGCTCAAATTCTAACAAAAAGGCATCGTGCCCATGCACAGAAGTAATTTCTCCATAGGTTACATTGGACTGAGATTGCGCCAGTTGCTTAAAGGTTTCTTTATTTTCACTGGCCGTAAAAAACAAATCTGAGTCTACCCCTATAATGTGAATATGGGTATCGCTTTCTTGTAATTTTTTAAAGGCCTCTGGGCCGTTTTTAGTAATATCTATGGATCGCAACAACTGATTCACCAATTTATAGGCAGACAACTGAAACCTAGATTGTAATTTCTCCCCATGATGGGTGAGCCAACTCTCCACATTAAATACCTGAAGTGCTTCATTGGTACTTCTGTTAAAACGCTGGTTAAAAGATTCCGGTGTTCTGTAACACAACATGGCGTGCATGCGTGCGTCGTGTACCGGCTGCTTAGAATTTAATAAAAATTGTTCTTGTATTTGACAATTGGCAATGAGCCAATCGGTAGATTTCCAATCAGACGCTACTGGAATTAAATGCGACGTAACCACTGGATTTAAAGCAGCCATTTCCCAAGCAATTCCACCACCGAGAGAACCACCAATAATGGCGTAAAGTTTTGAAATTTCTAAGGCTTCCAGTCCCAATAAAAATAACTGAGCCATGTCTTTGGCTACAAATTGTTTGTACTCCTCTATGACAAAACCGTCGTATCCATTGCCTGGAATATTAAAAGCCAAGACGGCAAAACGATTCGTATCAATGCATTTATCTGGTCCTATAAGGGCAGACCACCAACCACCCTCTCCAGCCACATTTGAGTTTCCTGTAAGGGCATGGTTAACCAATACAACAGGGGCCTGATTTAATGGAAGACCAAAGTGCTCATAGCTCAAGATAATGTCTTGAGTATGATTCGACTGTGTTTTAAAGGCTTTAATAGCGAGTTTTTTCATAAAAAATAAAATAAAGTGCCTACCCCTTTTAAAAAAGTAGGCACAAAATAATTACACCAATTGTGTGGCTTTAATAGTTTCAAAAACAGCAGTTAAATCTGCCTTTAAATCTTCTATATCTTCTAATCCCACAGACAACCTAATGAGATCTTGCGTTACGCCAGTTGTCAATTGAGCGTCTGGAGATAATTGCTGGTGTGTAGTACTCGCAGGGTGAATAATCAGTGATTTGCTGTCACCAATATTCGCCAATAAAGAGAATAATTTGGTTTCATTGGCTACTTTTTTTGCAGACTCAAAACCGCCTTTTACCCCAAAAGTCACAATACCACTCTGCCCTTTAGGCAAGTAAGTTTTTGCTATTTCACGGTAGGCGCTTGAATCCAATCCTGGATAATTCACCCAAGAAACCAGCTCTTGCGCTTCTAGCCAAGAAGCCAATGCCAATGCGTTTTCAGAGTGCTTGGCAATTCTAATGGTCAAGGTTTCTAAACCTTGCAAAATCTGAAAGGCATTGAAAGGACTAATGGCCGCCCCATAATCTCTAAGACCTTCAATCCTCACTTTAGCAATAAATGACGCTGCCCCCAAAGCCTCGTGATAAATAAGTCCGTGATAGCCCGCAGAAGGTTCTGTAAATTCTGGGAATTTCCCATTGCTCCAATCAAAGGTTCCAGCGTCTATAATGGCCCCACCCAAAGCGGTTCCATTTCCGTTAATATACTTGGTCAGCGAATGAATCACAATATTAGCCCCATGCGCAATAGGGTTTAACAGTGCTGGAGTAGCCACGGTATTGTCTACAATAAAGGGTACTTTAGCTGCTTTAGCATAAGCTGCAATAGCCTTTAAATCCAATACATCTAATTTTGGATTTCCCAAAGACTCTGCAAAGAAAGCCCTGGTATTTTCCTGTACCGCCAACTCAAAATTGGCAGGATCTGAAGGGTCTACAAAAGTGGTTGTAATCCCCAATCTAGGTAGGGTTACGTTAAGTAAATTATAGGTTCCCCCGTACAAACTATTAGAGGCCACAATATGGTCTCCCGCTTTTAAAAGCACTAGTAAGGAGGTCGCAATGGCTGCGGTTCCAGATGCAGTTACTACAGAAGCAATACCGCCTTCTAAAGCAGCCAAACGCTGTTCTAAAATGTCTGTGGTAGGGTTGTTAATTCTGGTGTAAATATTTCCTGGCTCTGCCAAAGAAAATAAATTAGCCGCATGCTCTGCGCTGTCAAAGACATAGGCAGTACTCTGATAAATGGGTACAGCCCTTGTGCCTCCAGTTAATTTTGGATCGTGCCCAGCGTGTAATGCGTTTGTGGCAAATTGTTTGTTTTTTTCGGTACTCATGATTTTTGTTTTTTAATGTTAAAAAAATAATTAAAAAGCCAAACCCCTTCTAGCGGCGCCACTAGATGGGTAAAAATCGAAAAAGTTATATAAGAAAGTTCGCTTACAGACGGTAAGCATTCCGGTTATCTATTCTCAAATGAGATAGAATGTAGCACCTTCTTTGAACAATACAAAGGGTTGCTAAGGCTTCACAGGGTCTAATCCCTCCACCTTTCTTGATAACTATTCAATAATTGTTTGAACTTATTTCAAAGATACCGCAAGTGAGTTAAAACACCCACTCACAGCAACTTATATCACAAATCAAAGGCTTTTTGTACCTCTGACACTTTATCTAATTGTTCCCATGTAAATAGGGTCACTTCTTTCTCTACCCTCCCGTTGTAAGGAGACTCAAAAACTTTGGTTACTTTTCTAGGGGTTTTTCCCATATGACCGTAAGCAGCCGTTTCTAAATAAATAGGATTACGCAATTGTAATCGCTCTTCAATAGCATGCGGACGCATGTCAAAAATTTCACTTACTTTTTTAGCTATTTCACCATCTGTTAGGCCTGTGGCCGATGTCCCATAAGTGTCTACATAAATACTCGTAGGCTCCACCACACCAATAGCGTAACTGAGTTGCACCAGGATTTCTGAAGCCACTCCAGCTGCCACTAAATTCTTAGCCGCATGTCTGGCTGCATAGGCAGCCGAACGGTCTACCTTAGAAGGGTCTTTACCGCTAAAAGCACCACCTCCATGGGCCCCTTTACCGCCGTAGGTATCTACGATAATTTTTCTTCCAGTTAGGCCAGTATCTCCATGAGGACCACCAATCACAAACTTGCCCGTAGGGTTAATATAATAGGTGATCTGGTCATTAAACAAGGCCTGCACATGGGTGGGAAATTGCGCAATCACTCTTGGAAAAAGCTTTTCAATAATATCTTTTTTAATAGTGTCTAACATGGCCTGATCATCTTCTAAAAAGGGATCGTGCTGTGTAGAAACTACAATCGTGTCTATTCGCTGCGGTGTATTGTCGTCTGAATATTCAATAGTTACTTGGGCCTTGGCATCTGGCCTGAGGTAAGGAATCTCTGTTGCTTCCCTTCTCATGGCAGCCAGTTCCTCTAAGATTTTATGAGAAATATCTAGCGCCAAAGGCATGAAGTTCTCTGTTTCTTTGGTCGCATAGCCAAACATCATTCCCTGATCTCCTGCACCCTGCTCTTCCTTAGTTGCCCTGTCTACTCCTTGATTAATATCCTGAGACTGCTCATGTATTAAAGAAATTACCCCACAAGAGTCTCCACTAAACTGGTACGCCCCTTTGGTATAGCCAATTTTGTTGATTACATCTCTGGCTATTTGCTGAACGTCTAAATACGTATTGCTTTTCACTTCTCCTGCCAAGACCACTTGTCCAGTAGTCACAAGGGTTTCACAAGCCACTTTACTCTGAGGATCAAAGGCCAAAAAATTATCCAATAAGGCATCTGATATTTGATCAGCAATTTTATCTGGGTGTCCCTCACTAACAGATTCTGAAGTAAATAAATAAGCCATAGCATCAATTTTTAAAGTTGACGAGTGCGAATTTGACTTTTTAGCGGGGGTTTGTCACTACATTGAAAAACGTAGTGAACTGCTTTAGCACTTTTTTTTACACAAGCCTTATGAAGCTTTGTAAAGAGGTTGCAATCAGTCAAATCCTTCCTCTTAATAAATAAAGCACAAATGTATGCTAGGTTTTTTTTAAAAACAACACAATATCTAATTTTTTTTTTACAAATCGTATTTAAGCTTAAACACCACATACCTAGGCTGTACCATATAAGCAGAAGAACTGATGAATAAATCATTGAATCCATCTTGGTTCAACGCATCTGTATTCAGGGCATTGGTTACTTGAATATTGTATTCCCATTTACTGTCTTTTTTCTGGTAAGACAGATTGGCATTTAAAAAGGCATACTCGTTGTCTGCTGTTTTAGCGGCATCTCTGTAGTGGTAATAATCGTAGTCTGCCGTAAAAATAAACGATTTTAAAAACAGCATATCCAACTTAGCAAAAGGCCTGTCTGTATAAAAAGTACTCAACCTACCTGCATTGTTATAATCATTTACGGTATAAGAATAACCCAATTCTAAATTAGGTGCCGCTCTGAAATTTGTTGCTAAAGACCCCCTATACGTCTGGGTAAAAGATTTAGACACTCTAGGGGTATTGTTAATGACATTGTTTAGTATAGACTGAGAAAAATTGGCCCTACTACTGACCTTAAGTTTTCCAAAAGTTCTCTGGTAATTGGCAGAACCCGTAAAAGTCTCATCTGGCAAAGCCGCATTAATGGTCGTATTTACTTGGTTTATCCCAGTAATGACTCCTGCATTTTTGAAAGCATCTATTCTTTTGTTGTAAGCAAAATTGGCAAATATGTTTTGAAAATTAAACATATTAAAACTAAAAAAATTCAAACTTGCACTGTGGTATAAAGCGCTCTCTAGATCTCTATTTCCTTGATAAATAGCGTTGTAGTTGCTAAACACATAACCCGCAGCCAGGTTATTGATGTCCGTAAACTCTCTAGAAATACTGTAATTCAAACGAATATTCTCGGACTTTCTCATCTGAAAATTAACAAACAAATCCGGTACAATATTGGTTAGATTGTCTGTCACAGTACTACCTAATTGAGTATTTTTTGCACTGTATTGGTGTATATTAAAGCCTGGGTTAAAAGTAAATTTTCCTGTAATCACCTTGTAGTGAAAACCGGCATAAATGTCATTAAAACTAAAAGAAACCCTGTTTTTAAAAAGGTTTTCATCTAGACTATTTATGGCGCCTCCAGAAAGGGTTTCAAAAATATCTGAGTTAAAATCTTGTTGGCTAAGCGTTGTTCCTAAAGTGAAATTTAAATTGCTCTTTGGACCAGTCACTAAATAATAATCTAGCTTGGCGTCTAATTTATTAGTGGTCACTTCCTGTCCTTGGTTAATATTAAAACCCAAACCGTTTCCTACCAAAGGTAACACACCATTAAAGGGCTCCTGCGTCCTCACGGCATTGTAAAATGGATCTTCTTTTTGGTACATATGCTGCCCTTGAAAAGCAAATATATGCGCGTCTGACAAGGTGTAATACAAGCCTGTATTTTGGGTAATTGTAATAGGATCTTGGGTATTGTTCTCTACAATATCTTCATTGACTAAAGCCCTAGAGGAAAGCATACGCTCCTCTTCTTGAGAAGATTGTTTTAGCAGCACATCATAGTCCCACTGTAATTGTGAAGAGGGCTTATACCTGGCACTAAACTTACCCAATCCCAAGCTAGCTTTCTGGTTCGTATTGGTGGTAGATTGCTCCGTTTGGTTAGACACAATAAACTGCCTAGCGGTAATGGTTTCTAACAAGGTTCCTGTATAAGAGTAAATAGCAAAACCACTCAAGTCTAATGCAGGAGTAGCAGCGTAGTTAAAATTGGCTGCACCAAATTTAGTGTCTATGGCTTTGGCCCTGTTATTTTGCAACAATGATATGCCCAATGAATTATTAGTGGCATTAAACTGAGTACCCCCTGCCCTACTAAAATTAGCCATGCCCCCAGTAAAATTGAAAAAATCTCTTGGTGTAAAAGGCAATTCTCCAATATTATTAACATCCGTAATAAGATTTACTGAAAATTTGGGGCTGTAATAAAACACTTTAGGATGGGCTAAAAAAGTGTCCTCCAAACCTTTACCTGCGGTAATTTCCCCAAACCAAAATCTTTCTTTACCTTCTTTGAGTTTAATATTAATAGCCACATTATCTTGGTTATTAGTCACCCCACTCAATTGGCTCACCTCGGAATAGTTTCTAAGCACCTCTACTTTGGAAATGGCGTTTGCCGGAATATTTTTTGTAGCCAATTTGGTGTCTCCGTCAAAGAAATCTTTACCGTTCACCATAATTTTACCCACCTTTTTGCCTTCTGCTTCTATTTCTCCCTCGTCATTTATTTCTAAACCTGGAAGCTTCTTAATGACGTCTGCTAATTTTTTCTCAGTGCCACTTACAAAAGAATCTGTATTGTACACGATAGTATCGCCCTGAATGGTCACTGGAATTTCATAAGTAAGCTCCACCTCATCTAAGGCCTCTGCCTGGGGGTCTAGTGACACATCCTTTAAAAAATCCTGTAAAGTGGTCGTAACCAGATACTCTTTTGGTGTGAAACCAATATAACTCACCTTGACCCTATAAGTGGTATTGGCATTGACTATAATTTTATAGCGGCCATTTGGATCCGTAATACCAAAACCATCTAAGGCTTTAGTGGCCTCATTAATAGCCACTACATTGGCCATATCTAAACCCACACCCAAAGAATCTTTAACGACTCCTGTAATGGTTACTTTTTGTGCTTGAACCAATTGTACAAAGCCAAACAAAAGTGTAGCCAAGACATATTTTAAACTTTTTTTCATTAATTGCGAATCATAATACTGCGACCTCCAGACCTACCCCTGCCTCTAAATTGTTCCGACATTTCCAATGCCTTTTTAGTCATGGTCTCTTGGTATTCTTTTTGTGAAATTTTCTTACCCTTTTTAGGGGCCTCTATCGTTAAAGTTTCCTTGGGGTTTAAAGTGATTTTAGAACATAAAATAGCGGTTCTACCTTCAGAAACCTCCAAGATAAGTCCCGGTAATCCCCAATATTCTCCAGGTCCTTGGCTAATTGGAATATCCAAAGTATACCAGGCGGTCACGATTACTTCACTGGGCATCTCTATTCTGGATGCCAAAGAATTTTCTCCTTCTTTATTGGTTTTAGTTGAATCCTTTTCAGTAGTAAGCCCTTTTTCATTTTCAGCTGTGCTATTACCCCTTTGTCCTGGCCTCATTCTACCAAACATAGATCTCATGGTGGTGTCTAGTGGTTTGACAGCAGTGGCTTTATAGCAGGTGTATTGTCCTATTTGCTTTGTTTCTGCGGTCATGGTCCAAGCCAAGGGCTTTAAAAGTATCCTCTACCAAAAAGGGCTTTCCAAAAATGTCTGTCTCGTTTGTATAGGTTTTGGGCCTGTATGTCTTTATAATAGGCTCCAGAACCACCACCTAAACCCATAAACCGCATTCCGCCTCCGCCTCCTGCACCAGGCTGATCTAATTTTTGCTCCTCTTGATAAGTGGATTTGGTTCGGTCAAAATTCAACACAAAAGTCTTTTCAAGCATAGACTTCATGCGCTCTTGAATCAGCTTCTTTTGGGCTTCAGGCATTTGTCTGCCTCCGAAATTCATGTCTACCGTTGATTTGGACATATAGGTAGCCGTCCCCTGAAAGTCTTGAGCAGCTCCAACTGTTTGCACTACTATGATTATAAAAAGCGTCTTAAAAAATATGTTCATAATGATTAAGTGTTTAACCTTTGACTAAAGGATTTGTGAAAAGTTTAATCTAAAATAAAAAAAATCCTCCTTCAAAATAGAAAAAAGCCTATCATCCAAAAATGGCAAATACTTTTAGTCATTTAGATTTTATAAAATTGTAGAATTTAGGTATCTTGTTGCCCCATTATATAGGAAGACAATAACCTAACCAAATACCAAAAAGTATGCATGTAGCCATTGCCGGAAACATTGGAGCTGGAAAAACCACGCTCACACAATTACTCTCTAAGCACTATAACTGGGATGCACACTTTGAAGAAGTAGAAGACAATCCATACTTAGATGACTTCTACAATCAAATGGAAAGGTGGAGTTTTAACCTCCAAATTTTCTTTCTCAACAGCAGGTACAGACAAATTCTAGAGATTAGAGAATCCGGTAAAAATATTATCCAAGACAGGACCATTTATGAAGACGCCTTTATATTTGCCCCTAACTTACACGCTATGGGGCTAATGACCAATAGAGATTTTAACAACTACAAACAGTTGTTTGAACTGATGGAAAAATTAGTGCAACCACCAGAGCTAGTGATCTACCTTAGGAGCTCTGTACCCAATTTGGTCAGTCAAATTCAAAAAAGAGGCCGTGAATACGAAAATACCATCTCTATAGACTACCTCAGTAGACTAAACGAACGCTATGAAGCGTGGGCACACGGATACACCAATAGTAAATTATTGGTCATAGATGTAGACCCTTTAGATTTTGTATCCAAACCAGAAGACTTGGGAACCATCATTGAAAAAATAGACGCGGAGATTAATGGTTTGTTTTAAACTCAAAGAACCTCCAACACCTTTATACTATTTCCTCTAAAGGATAAGGATTCTCCAGCTTTTTTGCCGAGTAGTAATTGCCCTATGGGACTTTGGGGAGAGATGCAGTAGATTTTTTTGTCGTTGTGGGAGAAGGCATCGGCCGGGACGGCCAAAAAATAACTAGCCAAACTGGTATTCACTAAGGCACCAGGAGCTATATGTACTGTAGTGGTCTTATTTTTCAAAGCGTCCAGTGTCTTTATATCTTGATCATTGCGTTCGCGTTGTTGTGCTAATTTTTCTCGCTCTAGCTGAATCATGGCACGACCGGTTTCGTGTTTGTCTCCGGCAGAGCTTTTCCCTTCACTATCTAGAGATTCAAGTAAAGATTGGTCTTGACTTAAATAGCCTTTGGCTTTTTGACGCAAATAAGATTCACAGTGGTGGTAGACGGCTGTTTTAATCAATGACATATTTTTCTGTTGTATAAAAAAGCCCATAACCAAATGGCCATGGGCTTTTTGGGGCTAAGCCCTTATGTTTGAGTGTTTATTTACGCACGTCCATTTTTTGAATTTCAATGCTAATCTCACTACCGGATTGGCTGTCTATGTCGGCCTGAAAGGCAGCCAACTCTTCCTGCACACTGGCTTCTGTACCTTCAAATACACGCTCTACTGTTTTAGTTTCACCATTTTCAGTAATGGTGTAAACTACACTTGCAGACACCTGGTCTTGGTCGTTAGAAGTCGCATTCACAGAAACTGAGATCTCTTGGTGAGATTCATGCAATCCTTCTGAGGTATGTCCTTCTCCCAAAATAGGGGCAATCACCAGACCTACAAGGCAGGTTAACTTAATTAAAATATTCATAGAAGGTCCTGAGGTATCCTTAAAAGGATCTCCCACCGTATCTCCAGTAACCGCAGCTTTGTGCGCGTCTGAACCTTTATAAGTCATTTCTCCGTTAATCATTACACCAGCCTCAAAAGACTTTTTAGCGTTGTCCCAAGCACCTCCAGCATTGTTTTGGAAAATAGCCCACATAACACCACTCACACAAACACCAGCCATATACCCTCCTAAAGGTTCTGCACCAAAAACCAGTCCAATAAAAATTGGGGTAATGATGGTAATTAAACCTGGCAAGATCATTTCTCTAAGGGCTGCTTTGGTAGAAATGTCTACACATTTAGCGTATTCTGGCGTACCAGTTCCTTCCATGATTCCTGGAATTTCACGGAACTGTCTTCTCACCTCTTGTACCATTTCCATCGCAGCTTTTCCTACAGATTGCATGGCCAATGCAGAGAAGACCACTGGGATCATTCCTCCTACAAATAGCATGGCCAACACGTCTGCTTTAAATATATTGATACCGTCAATCCCGGTGAAAGTCACGTAGGCAGCAAATAAGGCCAAGGCAGTTAGTGCTGCAGAGGCAATAGCAAAACCTTTACCAACGGCTGCAGTAGTGTTTCCTACCGAGTCTAAAATGTCTGTACGCTCCCTTACTTCTGGGGCCAATTCACTCATTTCTGCTACCCCTCCTGCGTTGTCTGCAATGGGTCCAAATGCGTCTATGGCTAATTGCATGGCTGTGGTGGCCATCATGGCCGATGCCGCAAGCGCCACCCCATAAAAACCGGCCAATTCATAAGATCCGTATATGGCGGCTGCGAATAAAATAACCGAAGAAAAGGTAGATTTCATTCCCACCGCTAATCCTGCAATAATGTTGGTGGCAGCCCCTGTAGAACTGTTCTCCACTATATCCATGACAGGTTTTTTACCCAATGAAGTGTAATATGCTGTAACAAAAGAAATTAAGGCACCTACCGCCAGTCCAATACAGGCTGCATAAAATACGTTAATGGAAGGAATGTCTTTAATACCCTCGCCAAAGAAATTCATCTGAAGGGTGGCTGGAAGCATCCAATCTATTAAAAACCAAGAGGCTACTAAGGTCAGTGCAATGGCTACCCAGTTACCCGTGTCTAATGCGCGTTGCACTTGAGATTCTTTAGCATCGTTTGAGGAAATTCTCACTAAGAAAGTTCCTACTATAGAGGCTAAAATCCCTACACCTGCTATCACAATAGGCAATAAAATAGGGCCCATATTGTTAAATACATCTGTGAATGATCCTCCAGCAGACATGTCTTTAATTAAGTAATTACCCAATACCATTGCGGCCAATACGGTTGCTACATAAGAGCCAAAAAGGTCTGCCCCCATTCCGGCAACGTCGCCTACATTGTCTCCTACGTTGTCTGCAATAGTGGCTGGGTTTCTTGGGTCGTCTTCAGGAATCCCTGCTTCTACTTTTCCTACTAAATCTGCGCCTACGTCTGCCGCTTTGGTATAAATACCCCCACCCACACGAGCGAAAAGTGCAATAGATTCTGCTCCTAAGGAGAATCCGGCGAGCGTTTCTAGTACTACGGTCATATTCTCGTAAAAGCTTCCATCTGCACCCATAAATTGGCCTAAGAAAAATAAGAACAATAAACTGAGTCCTAAAACCGCTAAACTAGCCACCCCTAAACCCATTACGGTACCACCACTAAAAGATACTTTTAATGCTTGTGGTAAGCTGGTCTTGGCTGCTTCTGCTGTTCTTGCGTTGGAATCTGTGGCAATTCTCATCCCTATATTTCCCGCTAAAGCAGATAGAATGGCCCCAAAAATAAAAGCGGGCACAATCATCCAACTGGTGGTTTCTACCACCAATGATATTCCGTATAATGCCACAGAGGCAATAACCACAAAAATGGCTAAAAGCCTGTATTCTGCTCCTAAAAAGGCGAGCGCTCCTTCCTTGATGGCTTTAGAAATGCCTTGCATTTTTTCATCGCCAGCGGGCTGTTTTTTAACCCATGCCATTTTAACAAACATGAATAATAATCCTAAAACAGCTAAGGCTATAGGAAGAAAAATAATATTAGATTCCATAAATAAGTAATTGAGTTTAAGTTTAGTTTAGTTTATGTTATAAACCCCCTAATGTAGCAAAATATGCGTTAAAAAAAAAGGCGCCCCTGCGGGGCGCCTTTTTGAATTTTTTTTGCTCAGTCTACTTAATAGTTACCTCAGCTAATGGAACGTCTGAATCTTTAAAACGATTCAAGCACTTGGCCACAATTTCTTTGGCCTCGTGAACGTCTCCCCATCCGCCAACATCTACTTTTTTCTTTTCAAGGTCTTTGTACACCTTAAAGAAGTGCTCTATTTCTTTGATCAAATGTGGGTTTAAGTCAGACAAATCATTGGCTTTATTCCAATTTGGATCAGAAACCGGTACGCAAACTATTTTTTCATCTGGGCCTTTTTCATCTGCCATATGGAATACACCAATAGGTTTCACTTCCATGACACAGCCAGGAAAGGTAGGTTCTGTAACCAAGACCAAAACATCTAATGGATCTCCATCTAAAGCCAATGTTTCTGGCACAAATCCGTAATCTGCTGGATACATCATAGAAGAAAATATCATTCGGTCGTAACGAATTTTCTTTAACTTAAAGTCGTACTCGTATTTATTTCTACTTCCTTTAGGTATCTCAATTAAGACATCAAAAGAGGTTATATTTTTCTCGCTCATAATCTTTAATCTATTTATTTTTCAGGGGGCAAAAATACGTCCAATCCTTGGTTTATACTAACTACTTTGCTGTTTTTTTTGTCTTCAAATTCCTAGAGGCCAACTGCTGTTCTAAAGCAGCTTATAATGAAATATTCATCGCCTATGTAATAGCGCTATTAGAAGAATGCAGGATCCATTTAAATTAATCCACGCCATAAAGGTGATAGATTATTTTTGTGCAATGAAGACCTCTTTGTAACCTCCAATAAAATTCTTAAAACCCAAAACCAAAACTTCCGGTTATGCTAAAAGGCCTGGCTCCTGGTACATCAAGGTAATTACCCAGTCCATTGCTGCGTTTTTTGGCCCAAATTTTTCGTAAAATATCAATTGCGGGATTGTTCTTTTTTGACTGCTTTCCTGAAACTAGTGTCACAGACTGTAGTTGTTCCGCAGCGGCCTCCAGAACAATTTCTAGCCCGTAATTACTTCCTTTATCCAAAACCAAAAGGACGGTTTTAAATCCAATAAATGAAACGGAAAGTTGGGTGTAGGTCTGGTCAGACGCTACATAAAAGGAACCGTCGTCATTGGTAATGGTTCCAATGGTGCTCCCCGGAAAAAGTACATTGGCAAATGCGATAGGAAAGCCGTCTGTATCTTTTACGTTTCCGCTGACCTTAGTTTGGGCTTGTAGGACCATGCCTGTAAGCCACAAAAGAAATAGAATATATTTTTTCATAGTAGGTTTGAATGGGTTCATAAACACCAAACAATAAGTGGACAGACTGGGGAATCGAAGGCTAAAAAAGCCCTCCGTGAGGAGGGCTTGTAATTTATTATATCTTATGCTTTGGTATACATGACACGGTTTACCGCGTCTATCACATCTTGTGCACTAGGCAACCATTCTTTCAACAAGACGGGAGAATATGGTGCTGGCGTGTCTGCTGTGTTAATCTTCTGTACTGGAGCATCTAAGTAATCAAAGGCTTTGTCTTGAACCTGGAAGGCAATTTCAGAAGCAATACTTCCAAAAGGCCAAGCTTCTTCAAGAATAACCAATCTGTTGGTTTTTTTAACAGAGCTAATAATGGTGTCCATGTCTAAAGGACGGATGGTCCTTAAATCTATGATCTCTAAAGAGATCCCTTGCCCAGACAGCGTGTCTGCAGCTTTTAGAGCCTCTTTTAAAATTTTACCAAATGAAACTACCGTGACATCTGATCCATTTCTAATCACATCTGCTACACCTAATGGGATGGTGTATTCTCCCTCAGGAACTTCTCCTTTATCTCCATACATTTGCTCAGATTCCATGAAAATAACAGGATCTGGATCTTGGATGGCTGCTTTTAATAAACCTTTAGCGTCTTTTGGATTAGAAGGCACCACTACTTTTAAACCAGGGGTGTTAGCAAACCAATTTTCAAAGGCTTGTGAGTGGGTTGCACCCAATTGACCCGCTGAGCCAGTAGGTCCTCTAAAGACTATAGGACAGTTAAACTGACCTCCAGACATTTGTCTGATCTTAGCCGCATTGTTAATAATTTGGTCAATCCCTACTAAGGCAAAGTTAAAAGTCATGAATTCTATGATAGGTTTGTTCCCATTCATAGCAGACCCTATACCAATTCCAGCAAATCCTAGTTCAGAAATAGGCGTATCTATCACCCTCTCTGGACCAAATTCATCTAGCATTCCTTTTGAAGCTTTGTAAGCACCATTGTATTCCGCTACTTCTTCTCCCATTAAATAAATAGAAGGGTCTTTTCTCATTTCTTCTGACATAGCTTCTGCTATGGCTTCTCTAAACTGTAATGTTTTCATAGGTATGTCTTAAAACGCACGCAAAAATAAGCAATAAATATCTTATTTGGGAATTCATAAAGATTAAAAAAACAATAAAATTTACTATGCATGCATAGTAAATTATAAATTATTCTTATCTTAGTGGTTCAGAATTTAAAGCATAATTTGAGATGAAGATACTCGTGTGTATAAGTAATGTCCCAGACACTACTTCTAAAATCAATTTTAAAGATAACAACACCGCTTTTGATACAGCTGGTGTTCAATTTGTCATTAATCCAAATGATGAATTTGGACTCACCAGAGCCATGTGGTTTAAAGAAAAGCAAGGCGCTAGTGTAGCAGTAGTTACCGTGGGTGATGCCTCTGTAGAACCTACCCTAAGGAAAGCACTTGCCATTGGTGCAGATGAAGCTTATAGAATAGATGCTCCTGCGACAGATGGATTTTTTGTTGCCCAAGAATTGGCTGCACTAGTAAAAGAAATAGGTTTTGACTTGGTGATTGCTGGAAGAGAATCTATAGATTACAATGGCGGAATGGTACCAGGGTTTTTAGCGAGCGCATTGGATTACCAATACGTAACCAATTGTATCTCTTTAGAGATAGATGGAAATAACGCTACAGCTATAAGAGAGATAGATGGTGGTAAAGAAACATTGGGCACCCAACTTCCACTGGTTATTGGAGGGCAAAAGGGATTGGTAGAAGAAAGCGATCTACGCATTCCAAATATGAGGGGAATTATGATGGCCAGACAAAAGCCGCTTCACGTTAGACCTGCAACTACTTCTGAGTCGCATACCAAAGAGATATCTTTTAGTAAACCAGAGGCCAAAGGCGCTGTAACAATGATTGATCCAACCAATATAGACCAGCTCATTTCTTTATTACACAACGAAGCCAAGGTTTTATAACCTAGCCATAAAACACATTATTATGTCCGTACTCATATATACCGAAACAGAAAAAGGGGTTTTTAAGAAAAATGCATTTGAAGTGGCTTCTTATGGCGCTGCATTAGCAGAGCAATTGGGCACTGATTGTGTCGCTGTTGCTATAAATCCATCAGATGCGAGCCAACTACAGTCTTATGGAGTGGCTAAAATATTAGCCATTAAAGAAGCCAAGTTAAATACTTTTAATGCCAAGGCATACGCAACAGCTATAGCCCAAGCAGCCAAAGAGGCTAACGCACAAGTAGTACTTGTGAGTAGCTCTGCAGACAGTAAGTTCTTAAGCCCTCTTTTAGCGGCTCAATTGGGTGCAAGTTTTGCCCCCAATGTAGTGGCTCTTCCAGAGAGCACTGCCCCTTTTGTTGTGAAGAGAACTGCTTTTAGCAACAAAGGCTTTGCCCACACAGAACTCACTGGATCCATTAAAATGATTGGCGTAGCCAACAACTCTTATGGCATTCATGAAAAAGAAACCAGCGCTAGTGTCACAGCTTTTTCACCCAATTTAGAAGATCGTTTATTTGCCACTAAAACAACCTCAGTAGATAAAGTAAGCGGAAAAGCAACCATTGCAGACGCAGATGTGGTTGTATCTGGAGGAAGGGGACTTAAAGGACCAGAAAATTGGGGTTTAATTGAAGATTTAGCCAATGTCTTAGGAGCAGCTACTGCTTGTTCAAAACCAGTATCAGACCTTGGATGGAGGCCTCATGGAGAACATGTAGGACAGACAGGAAAGCCTGTAGCCACTAACCTATACATTGCCATTGGAATCTCTGGAGCCATACAACATTTAGCAGGGGTGAGTGCCTCAAAAGTAAAAGTGGTGATTAATACAGATCCAGAAGCACCATTCTTTAAAGCGGCAGACTACGGAATAGTAGGAGACGCCTTTACGGTTGTCCCTGAACTAATTGAAAAATTAAAAGCTTTTAAAGCACAGAACGCTTAAAATTTATTAAATTGCGCCCCTTAAACTGGGCCACACCATACAAGGCTGATTATTTTATTAATTGGCCTTTTTTTATGACCTTTAAACTATGACCTTAATTCCATTAAAAATAAAAGGGATCTCGTATAGTCAAACCCAAAATGGGGCCTATGCACTAATCCTCAATGAAATGGAGGGAGACCGAAAACTCCCCATAGTTATTGGTGCCTTTGAGGCTCAATCCATTGCCATAGCCCTTGAAAAGGAAATTAGTCCTCCTAGGCCCTTGACCCACGATTTATTTAAAAATTTTGCGCAGCACTTTCATATTGGCTTAAAAAAAGTAATCATTCACAAACTTATAGACGGCGTATTTTACGCCAATATTGTTTGTGAACAAGAAGGTGTTGAAGCTGTTTTTGACGCCAGAACTAGTGATGCCATAGCATTGGCCTTACGCTTTAACGCCCCTATTTTTACTTATGAAAGCATATTGAGTAAAGCGGGAATAAACCTATCCGTAAAAGAAATACCGACTGATCTTGGAGAAATACCTACAGACGCTATGAATGAAATAGCTCCAGAAAATAATTTAAAAAAGTTAGACCTAAACGGACTAGAAGCAGCTTTAGACAAAGCAGTTAAAGCAGAAGATTACGAAAAAGCTGCTAGAATCAGAGATGAAATATCCAAAAGAAATTAAGATGTCAAAATACTTGAAGTTTTCTATTTTAACTGCTGTTCTTGTTCTATTCATTGGTCTTGGCAGCGCCACTTTAGAAGCAGCACCCACTGCACTGTCTGTTGTTGAAACCAGCCTAAACACTATTGACATTCAAACCCAATCGGGCCCTGAAACCATTATTCCAAATGCCTCTTTTTCTATGAAAAGTTTGGGGAGGGGTTTGCTGGGAATGCTCTTTTTAATTGGAATTTCCTTTGTGTTTTCCTCTAACAAACGCGCTATTAATTGGAAGATGGTCGGTATTGGTCTCAGTATCCAAATAATCTTGGCTATTGGAATATTAAAAATACCTCTGATACAAAAAGGGTTTAGCTTCGTAGGACAAATTTTTGTCAATATCCTAGATTACACCCTAGTGGGAAGTAAGTTTTTACTAGGCAACTTATTGGACCTCAACAACCCCTCTATTGGCTATATCTTTGCGTTCCAAATACTCCCTACCATTATATTTTTCTCTGCTTTAACCTCAGTGCTTTTTTACCTTGGTGTAATACAGAAAGTAGTCAAAGGCCTTGCATGGCTGCTCACTAAGTCTTTAGGGATTTCTGGAGCGGAAAGCCTGTCTGTTGCCGGGAATATTTTCCTAGGACAAACAGAAGCCCCTTTGCTCATTAAGGCTTATTTAGAAAAGATGAGCAAGTCTGAAATTCTATTGGTAATGATAGGCGGAATGGCTACGGTGGCAGGAGGCGTACTGGCTGCTTATATTGGTTTTTTAGGTGGAGACGACCCTGTGTTAAGGTTAGAATTTGCCCGTCACTTATTGGCAGCATCAGTCATGGCAGCACCCGGAGCCATTATTATTTCTAAAATATTATACCCACAGACAGAAAAAATTAGTACTGACGTACATGTCTCTACTGAGAAAATTGGATCTAACTTTTTAGACGCCATATCTAATGGAACTTCCGAAGGATTAAAGCTTGCAGTAAATGTAGGCGCCATGTTATTGGTGTTTGTAGCTTTTATAGCCCTTTTCAATGGAATTTTTAACTGGGTTGGAGACGTCACCTCACTCAATGAATGGATAGCCGCAAACAGCAGCTACTCTAGTCTTTCTCTTGAGGCTATCCTTGGAACCGTATTTGGGCCACTCATGTGGGTCATTGGCGTTGCGGCAGAAGACATGTTTCTTATGGGACAATTATTAGGTATTAAATTAGCCTCTAGCGAATTTGTAGGCTACACACAGTTGGCTACACTCAAGGAAGTGAGTAGTGCCACTCATTTTAGTTATAGTAAATCAGTTATAATGGCCACTTATATGCTATGTGGCTTTGCCAATTTTGCCTCAATAGGTATTCAGATTGGTGGGATTGGATCACTTGCCCCAGGACAGAGAAAAACCTTATCTGCCTTTGGCTTGAAGGCTGTTTTAGGCGGTTCATTGGCCTCTTTACTTTCTGCTACAATAGCTGGAATGATTTTAGGGTAAGCCCATTTTCTTATAGCAAAGCTAGCCCAACTACCTAAGCAATCTCTTTGAGTAAACTCAATTTAACAAAGGGTTTTCGTTAATAAGTTTTTAATAATCTGCGCTTAAACCTTGGCATTTTCTGCTTACAGCTTATACCTTTATAGAAGAAAAAATAACCCATGAAGCAATACCACGATTTATTGAATCACGTCTTAAAAAACGGTGTTCAAAAAGGAGACAGAACAGGTACAGGAACCCTCAGTGTTTTTGGATACCAGATGAGGTTTAACCTCAGTAAAGGTTTTCCTATGGTAACCACTAAAAAACTTCACCTTAAATCAATAGTATATGAACTTCTATGGTTCTTAAAAGGAGACACCAATATTGGCTATCTGCAGGAGAATGGAGTGCGTATTTGGAATGAATGGGCAGACAGCAATGGCGACCTAGGTCCAGTTTATGGCAAGCAGTGGCGCAACTGGAATGGAGAAGAAATTGATCAGATCAAAGAAGTCATTCAAAGCATAAAAGAAAATCCAAATAGCAGAAGAATGATTGTTTCTGCCTGGAACCCAAGTGTCCTTCCAGATCCTAAAACTTCTTTTGAAGAGAATGTAGCCAAGGGAAAAGCGGCACTCCCGCCTTGCCATGCATTTTTTCAATTCTATGTGGCAGAAGGGAAACTATCCTGCCAACTCTACCAACGATCTGCCGACATTTTTTTAGGCGTCCCCTTTAACATTGCCTCCTATGCCCTACTCACCATGATGATGGCACAGGTTTGTGGGCTTGAAGCAGGAGATTTTATTCATACTTTCGGTGACGCCCATATTTACAACAACCACATGGAGCAAATTGAACTTCAACTCAGCAGAACACCCAAAGACCTGCCAAAAATGACTTTAAATCCTGAAATTAAAGATATTTTTGATTTTGACTTTGAAGATTTCACCCTAGAAAATTACGATCCACACCCCCACATTAAAGGCGCAGTAGCCATTTAAGCTATGAGAGAAATTTGTATGATTGCTGCAGCTGCAGAGAACAATGCCATTGGAAAAGACAATGACTTGCTGTGGCACCTTCCTTTGGACTTTAAGCACTTTAAAACCCTCACCAGTGGCCATACCATTATCATGGGACGTAAGACCTTTGAGAGTTTTCCAAAACCACTGCCCAATAGGAAACATTTGGTCATTACAAGAAATAAAGACTACCAGATTGACCATCCAGACTGTGCCGTTCACTTCTCACTAGAAGCCGCTTTAGAGGCCTGTAAAACAGAAGTAAAGGTATTTATCATTGGGGGTGGGGAAATATACAAAATAGGATATCCTTTAGCCACCACCATTGAACTCACTCGGGTACATGTGAGCCTCCCGGCCCACGTCTTTTTCCCTGAAATTTTAACCAAAGATTTCGAGTGCATTCAAAAAACTCCTATGCCTGCAGATGAAAAACATGCCTATGCATATACTTTTGAACGATACGAAAGACTTGCCTAACTGGGTTTAAAAGTCAGTGCTGTAATGAAGTGTCGTACGAGGACATGAAGGCAAAAAACTTTTCAATACATCCGTAGCGCCATTCGAGTAAAATTCATAGCTAGCTGCTTTAGATATTAGATCATTTGCGGTCAATTCTTCTGTAACTGTTTCACGGACCAATAGCCCTTCCTTTTCCAATACCTTTTTGGTTTGCTTGGCCACAGCGCCAGCAGCATCTATTATTTCTATCCGAGACGACAGTATTTTTTTTATGGCAGGGATTAAATAAGGATAGTGCGTACAACCTAAGACGAGGCGGTCAATCCCTTTTTCCTGCATAGGTAATAAATAGGATTTCAAAACCTCAGCCACCTCCTCTCCGTCTGCAAAACCACCTTCGATTAAAGCGACCAATCCAGTACCTTCCTGCTCAATAATTTCAACCCCCCCCTGCATTCTCAAGGACTGTTTTATGAAACAGTGCACTACCAAGGGTGCCCTTGGTAGCCAACAGGCCCACTTTCCCAGTGAGTGTTTGCAAAGCTGCTGGTTTAATTGCGGGCTCAATACCTATAAAAGGAATTATATATTTTTCTCTGAGTACGGCTATTGCATTGGTTGTAGCAGTATTACAAGCCACCACAATCAGCTTACAACCTTTGCTGATTAGAAAGTCTGTGTTTTTAATAGATAAAGCTAAAATAGTTTCTGCGCTTCTTTCTCCATAGGGTGCGTTGGCACTGTCTGCCACGTAAATGGTAGATTCATTAGGCAATAGGTTGTTCACGGCAGACCAAACAGAAGTGCCCCCTACTCCAGAATCAAAAAAACCAATAGGACCAAAAGAATTACTCATACTACTAAAATAAAAAAACCGCCTCTAAAGAGGCGGCTTTATCTGAACAAAGATGGGAAATTATCTTAGAATCCCAATTCTTTTTTAACGTCTGTCATTAAGTTTTTACCTCTAGACACCAATAAACCATATCCTTGAGTAGCGTCTAAAACATAGTCAAAACCTTGTGCGGTAGCCACTTTTTCAATGGCTGCTTTAGCTTTTTCAGAGATAGGAGCAAATAACTCAGCCTGCTTTTTTTGCAATTCCTGCTGTGCAGCTTGTTGTGCTTCGTTAATTGATTTTTCAAAACCTTGAAGCTCTAAAGCTCTTTTTTCGTTTTCTTCTTGTGTCTTTGAAGCAGACTCATTCGAATACAAAGTGTATTTGTTTCTCAACTCAGTCATTGAATCTTCAATATCTGCTCTGTAAGTTTCCTGCAATTTCTTTAATTCAGCATCTGCCGCCTTCATCTCTGGCATCTCAGATAATAACGCTTGTACATTAATATGCGCTACTTTGCTTTGGGCTTGCGCAAAACTTGTCGCAGCTACAAATAGGAATAATGCAACGGCTATTTTCTTTAAATTCTTCATCGTGTTAATTAAATTGAGTGTTAATTTTTTGTTTGTTGTTAAATCTAGTGTTCAAATATAAAATTTATTCTGGTATACTGTCTTTTTGTTGGGCAGGAAGTTTGTCAGATTTCTTTTTTTCTCTTGCTTCTTTTAGTTTTTGCTTCCGAAACTCGTAGGCTTTTAACCTATCTTCCCTCAATTTTTGCTGTGCTGCTTTCTTTTCGGCAATCTGTTGTTCCTTTGAATTTATCTTTTCAAGTTCTTCTGCCGCCTTATCTTCTAAGGCTTCATTTACAGGAGCGTCTTCTTCTGAACCTTGATTTATTTCTGCATCACTAAGCACCACATTGGCACTCATGTCTTGCCTACTCAAAGCTCTAATGACTAAATTACTCAAATTAAAACGTTCGTTCGCGAATAAAATAGTAGTACTTCCATCTGACTTATCCAGGATGAGGTCATACCCTTTTTCTTTTCCCAATCGCTGCACCTCATTAAAGACCAAATCCTGTATGGGTTGAACAATAGAAGTTCTCAAGGCGAATAAATCTCCTTGAACCCCAAATCGCTGTTGCTGGTAAGCGACCAAAGATGCCTTGGCAGATTGAATTTCTAATTCTTTTTCCTCAACCAGGCTTGGCGTGAGTAGTGCTTTTTGCGCAGACAAGTCATTCTCTAATGTCTCCAGGGCTAATTTTCTAGCGGCTATTTCCATTTGCCAGCCTCCTACGCGGTCTTCTAAAGAACGTTGTGCCTCCAAATAAGAAGGCAATTTAGACAATATATAATCCATATCTATATAGGCTACCCTGGCCTGTCTTTGAGCGTGAACGCTACTCAAACCAAGCCAAAAAACAAATAGTAGGTATGTAATTGTCTTTGTGATACTTAAATATAATAAATATTAAAAACGCTGTCCAATGATAAAGTGTGTCTGCCATCCTGATGGTCCCACAGAACCAGGCTGATTGTCTGCGTCAAAACCATAACCAAAGTCTATTCCCAACAAACCAAAAGCAGGCATAAAAATACGCACCCCTACTCCAGCTGATCTTTTTATATCAAAGGGATTAAATTCCTGAATGGTATTAAAGGCGTTTCCACCCTCCACAAAAGCCAATCCATAAATAGATGCAGATGGTTTTAATGTAATGGGATAACGCATTTCCATAGAGAACTTATTGTACACTACCCCACCTTCTTGTTGGTTTGTGGTAGGATCTATTGGGGTAAGAGATTGATTTTCATAACCCCTCAATTGAACCACTTCCCTACCGTCTAATGTAAAGTTACCAAGCCCGTCTCCTCCAACAAAGAAACGCTCGAAAGGCACATTACCAATGTCTGGATTGTAGTTGCCCAAGAAACCAAATTCCGTATTGGTTCTTAAAATTAATTTACCAACTATTCTGCTATACCAGTCTCCTTTGAAGTTTAATTTGTAAAATTCCAACCACTTAAAACGAGATTCTTCTAGGGTTTCTAAGCGCCTTAATTGGCTTGCAGAAGCTTCTCCAACAGACCTTAAACCTATAATCTCATCACTCTCTTCTTTAATAGACTTAAAATCTTTAGATCCTAATAAAGAGAAAGGTGGCGTAAACTTAGCCAAAAACTCAAAACTAGATCCTCCTGTTGGGAAGATTGGATTAGGCCCAGAAGATTTTCTTGAAAGGCCAAAAGTATAGGTCAAAGAGTTAGAAGTTCCATTACCAAAATTAAACAATCCTATATTGTAGTTTTGAAAATCGTATTGTTGGTAGCCCAATGCGTGAGACACAGAAAAGTAATCGTCTGGCCACTGAAGGCGCTTGGCCAACCCAAGAGAAATACCCGTAATGGAAAACTGCCTGTCCTTATCTACATCTCTAGCAACAAAATCAAAGGAGTACTGCTGTGTTCTGGAAAGAGAGACATTGAATCTAATCGGTTTTTTACCCCCCATCCAGGGCTCAGAAAAGTTTAAACTGTATACCTTAAAAGTCCTACTCGCCTGTAAACGAAGTGCAAAAGTTTGTCCATCACCCATAGGAACCGGCTTGTACGCTTCCTTGTCAAAAATATTTTGCAATGAAAAATTACTAAAAGAAAGTCCTAAGGTTCCAATAAAACCACCACCACCATAACCCCCTTGGAGTTCAATTTGGCTGGATCCCGCCTCTACCAAACTATAAGCCAAATCTACGGTACCTGTATTGGGGTCTGCATTTTGAACATCTGGCGATATTTGCTCGGCGTCAAAAAAGCCCAGCTGCCCCAATTCTCTAATACTTCTAATAATATTGTCTTTAGAGTATTTCTGACCAGGACGGGTCCTGAGTTCTCTGAAAATAACATGGTCATTGGTCTTATCATTCCCATTAATAGTGACGTGATCTAAGAAAGTTTCTTTTCCTTCTATAATTCTAATTTCAAAATCAATGGTATCATTGGCCGCAGAAACTTCCACTGGATTAATACTAGAAAACAAATAACCATTGTTCTGATACAAATTGGTAATATCTTCTCCGTCTGGTTTGGTATTGTCTGCGATACGCTTTCTAAGCAGCACTCCATTGTAGGTGTCTCCTTTTTTAATACCCAATACTTGAGACAAGCCCCTATCCGTATAAACAGTGTTTCCTACGAAATTAATGTCTCCAAAGTAGTATTTATCGCCTTCTTCTACTTTAATTTTTAATGCAATGTTTTCATCGTTTACCTTAGTGAAGGTATCCATGAGAATTCTAGCATCCCTGTAACCATTTTCAGCATAAGCATCTTTAAGGCTTTGCAAGTCGGTCTGATAATCTTCTGGAATGTATTTAGATTTTTTCCAAAACCTGTAAAAAGCCTTTTCCTTAGTTTTCTTTAAGGCTTTTTTAAGTCTTGCCGCACCCAAGGCGTCATTTCCTTCGAACTCAATCTCTGAAATCTTAACCTTAGCGCCTTTGTTAATGTTAATGACCATTTTCTGCGCATTGGTCTCCGTAGTGTCTGCAGCCGTTGCAATAGTCACTTTAGTATTTAAATACCCCTCTTTCTTATATTTATTTTGAAGATAATTTTTTGAATTTGCAATTAAACTCTCCGTAATCTTCTTTCCTTTCTTTAAATCCGTATCGGTTAATATTGCGTCTACTTTTCTAGACTTCACGCCGTACACAGTTACCTGAGATAAAGTAGGTCTTTCAATAATCTCTAATTCCAAGAAAACTTTTTCGTCTTCAATATTAGTGATGAAAAAATTAATATCGCTAAAGAGTTCTAAGTCCCATAATTTACTGATCACTTCGCCTATTTCTTCTCCTGGTAAAGTAATGGGTTGCCCTACCCTTAATCCTGTAAAAGTTTTCACAGTCTGGGCATTGTAGCTTTGTAAGCCAACGACTTCAATACCCCCAAGGATATATTTTTTACCGTCGTCGTATCCGCCCTCTTGGGCTAAAAGGAGGGTGCTGCTAAAAAAAAGAACCAATACCATAAAGGCATTGGTTATTGATGCAATAAAATTTTTATTTGCTAAGTTGTTCGCTTGTTTTTCCAAATCTTCTTTCTCTATTCTGATAATTAGCTAGGGCAGACTCTAAATGCGCTTTACTAAAGTCTGGCCAACAAGCTGAAATAAAATACAATTCTGCATAGGCAATTTGCCACAGCAAAAAATTACTAATTCTGTGTTCCCCACTGGTTCGCACCAACAAATCTACCTCTGGCAAATCATGCGTGTAAAGATGGGTATTTATAATGGTTTCATCAATGATATCTGGTGAAATTATATTATTTTTAACTTTGACGCTAATGGCTTTTACGGCTTGAATAAGCTCCTCTCGACTTCCATAACTAAGGGCCAAACTCAGCGTCATACCACTGTTGTTTCGGGTCTTTTCTATCACTTCTTCTAACTCTTGAACCGCTTTCTTTGGCAGGGCAGAAAGGTCTCCAATAGCGTTCAAACGAATGTTGTTGGTCTCGAAGGTTTTTAACTCTTTTTTAAGGGATCGTATCAAGAGTTTCATCAATAAATCTATCTCAAATTTAGGACGGTTCCAGTTTTCTGTAGAAAAAGTATAGAGTGTTAAGTATTTAATACCCAATGACACACAATGCTCTACAGTGGCACGCACCGTTTTAACCCCTTGCTCATGACCAAAAGTTCTTGGCATTCCCTTAGCCTTAGCCCAACGTCCATTACCATCCATTATAATGGCTAAGTGTTTGGGCAAGCGGTCCTTATGAAGTACAATCTCTTTTTCCATTTTTAATCAAAACAATCCCTACAAGGTTTTCTAGTAAAAGTATAGGTGAAACTTATTCCAGAAAACACATACCAATCGTTGTTATTAATGTTTCCAAATTGGTAGACGGCAAAATTAGAATTTATTGGGTTACTTCCATCTAAATTATCGGTAAATGTGTATCTAACTCCAAATTCTGCTCCTAAAATGCTATTTGAACCCACCCTGGCTTTAAGTCCAAAATGAATTGGGAGGGCAAAAGAAATGTCTTTTTTCTGGGTATCCATCAGATTTCCAGAATCAAAATAATTATAATCATACCTAAAAACAGTGAGACCTGAGTATATATAAGGGGTAAATACCGGTCCAAACCTATGAAGGTTATAAGGCAAGAAATTGACTTCTAAACCGGTGGATAGTTCCAGTAAACCAGTATTCCCATTTAAATTTCTTAAAATTCTAGCGGGGTCTTGTGCTTCTTTATCATTAAAACTCAAATTGGTATAACTTAAACCAGCCCTCCAGGCGTATCGCTGGCTTTTATTCCATTTAAACAATAAACCAAAACCAAAATTAGAAGGACTTAAGTGTTTTTGAGACCCCACATCAGATAAGGCATTTGTCCCACCTAATATTACGCCAGCCTCATAGGTCTGGGCTTGAACCAAAGTAATAGACAGCAAAAATATACATAAATAGAAACGCATGTGCTAAGCTTAAAGGGTGTCATTAAAGACCGTTAAGGCCTGCCTAAGTATAAAACAACTAATCAGAATTTTTATTGTGACTTAATTCCTTTTGTCTTCTCCCCATAAAAGTTTTTTACGGAGTGTTTTTAGGAAACTCTCCGAAGTATAAGCCACCATCTTAAGGGTATAAGGTGCTTTTTTAATAACCAATTCTGTGCCGTTGTCTATACTCGCGATACGAGAATCTAGTGAAACCAAATGCTGCTGTTCCCTTCCGGACACTACAAGCCTAATCTCTGTATGGTCCGTTATAATCAGTGGCCTTGCATTCAGATTATGTGGTGCAATGGGTGTTAAGATAAGTGAATTAGTCCCTGGTGCCATTACAGGACCTCCACAAGACAAAGAGTAGCCTGTTGAACCTGTAGGCGTAGCAATAATTAAACCGTCTGCCCAATAAGAAGTAAGGTATTCTCCATCTAAATAAGTAGCTACCGTAATCATGGCTGTGGTATCTTTCCTGCTGACAGTAATTTCATTGAGCGCTACATTTACCTCTCTAAATGCGTCAATAGGATGGTTTGTGTACAAGCCTACCATGCTTCTTTCTTCAATGGTGTAAGCGCCTGCTACAAAATCAGTAATCACTTTCTGAACAGCACCCACATCTATGGTAGACAAAAAACCCAATCTCCCAGTATTGACTCCAACCAATGGAATGCCAGAATCTTTAATATAAGTGATGGCCTTTAGCATAGTCCCATCCCCACCAAAACTCACAAACAAAGAGGTCTCCTTTGGCACTTCTTCTTGACTAGAAAAAGTGCCTAAAGGGGACAATAATGCATGTAGCGATGTTTCATTGAACGAAGCTATGGCTTCCTTGAAATTATTTTCAATAGAGGCTTTTCCCCCTACAGCTTCAATAGCCTCTAATATACCCACCAAAGCTTTAACGGTAATTTCAGAGGGTAAATAGCCAAAAAGTGCTACGTTTAATTGCACCATATTATATATTTAAATAAGTATCTAAGTAAGCGGCATTATCTTTGAGTATACTGGCAAAAAGATCTTCCCCTTCAATAAAGGTTATCTCAAAACCAAAACGCCTTAAACCTGCCAAAGTATCTTGAATAGGGTTTGGCGCTATTTTTATCAATACATTCATCTCCCTGTCCCATTCCCAAGTAACTAAGCCCAAAATTTGCTGTTGTGTTTGCTCAAAAATAGTGATCAAACGCGTTAAAGAAAAATCCAACTGTGCCATTTTTACTTCAATCACAATGCCATCCTGTTCGAAAAGCGACAGAGAAGCCGTGGCTGTTATAAAATCTTTTTCAAAAACATAACCCACAAAGCGTCCCTCTTTAGTGACCACAGCAGCCACGGATACTTGTAATTTTTTAAAGCCCAACCCATAATTAAACCAATGGGTTTCTGATGAGATACTGTCTGGCATAAAAGTATAAGACAATTCATCTATGGCATTAAAATCAAGTTCACATAAAACTTTCAAAGAAACCATTCCTAAAAACCGTTCTTGATCAATAACAGCCAACCAATCGCATTGGGCCTGCTCAAAGCGGCCTAAAACAATCTCTTTAGAATCTTGAAGATTCAAAAAAGGCAGGTTATATACTATCAATGACTCCATATACTGAGCTAAAATGGGTGGATACTTCTTAAAATAAGACCTCAAACAACAACTGTGACAACTACTTAAATTGGTTCAAAATGGCCTTATTATTTAAATAAATAAATATGCGCTTGTTTTTTTTGCAAATTACTAATTAAAAAATGGAATAGCCCTCGCTTATTTGTATTTTTGTTCCCGAACAATTGCAATGAATTCATGACAAAATTAAGCGTAAACATAAACAAATTAGCCACACTCAGAAATGCACGTGGCGGAAATGTGCCAGACCTTCTCGTGTCTGCATCTGACATAGAACGATTTGGTGCTGAGGGCATTACCATTCACCCAAGACCAGACGAACGCCATATTCGTTACAAAGACGCCAGAGAACTTAAAAATGTGGTGACCACAGAATACAATATAGAAGGCAATCCAAACGAAAAATTTATTGCTCTGGTATTAGACGTAAAACCTACCCAGGTTACTTTAGTTCCAGATGCAGTAGACGCCATAACCTCTAATGCAGGTTGGGATGCTATTACCCATGCAGACTTTTTAAAAAATACCATAGCACGGTTTAAAGCAGCAGGTATAAGAACCTCTATTTTTATAGACCCTGTAATAACACAAATAGAAGCAGCGGCAGCTACAGGTACAGACCGAGTAGAGTTGTACACAGAAGCCTATGCAAAGGGGTTTGACCAAGGGAATAAAGAAGCCGCTATTGCGCCCTATAAGGCAGCTGCAACCAAGGCCAGGTCTTTAGGCTTAGGCGTAAATGCAGGCCATGACCTGTCTCTAGACAACATTGGCTTTTTTAAGGCAGAAATTAAAGAACTGGACGAGGTTTCTATAGGCCACGCGCTCATTTGCGAATCCCTTTATTTGGGCCTAGAAAATGTCATTCCCATGTACTTAAAAGCACTTTCCTAATGCCTTTACTACACGCCAATAGTTTTGGAAGTGGAGAAGACCTTGTTATTCTCCATGGTTTTTTAGGGACCAGTGACAACTGGAAGAGCTTAGGTAAGGCTTACGCCGATGCTGGTTTTCGCCTCCACCTTTTAGACCAAAGAAACCACGGTAGAAGTTTTCACAGCTCACAATTTTCTTACACCCTTATGGCAGAAGACGTCTTGGACTACCTCCTTGAGCATGGCATTGAAAAAGCAAAGGTTCTAGGGCATTCCATGGGAGGTAAAACCGCCATGTACCTTGCAGGCATAGCTCCAGAAAAAGTACAAAAACTACTCGTTGCAGACATAGGGCCAAAGGCTTACCCACCGCACCACAAAACCATATTAGACGCCTTGAGCATCTTATACAACAGCCCGCTAAACAGTCGGTCGCAGGCAGAAGAAATCTTGTCTGTCCACATTAAATCAGCTGGGATAAGGCAATTCCTTCTTAAAAATCTTTACAGAAAAACCCCTGAAACTTTTGGATTCAGGGCTAACATTCCTGTACTTTCTGGCGCTATGGATGCTATTGGTGAAGCACTCCCTTCTGAATTTATTTTCGAGAAGCCCAGCATGTTTTTATCTGGTGCGCAATCTGATTACATTCTCCCAGAAGACCATCTGAGTATCTTAAGACAATTTCCACAAGCCCAATTCAAGTCCATTTCAAATGCAGGACATTGGCTACATGCAGAAAACCCAAAGGATTTCTTTGCAGACACATTGGCCTTTCTTAGGGTCTAGTTCTCCCCAGCTTAAAAAAATATAACACCCATTTAAAAAGAGAACTCAAAAATTGTTGTACTTATTAAAAAGCACTACTTTTGCCCCCCATTAAAAGCCTTTAAAAAAGCAGTAAGCGCATGAAGATCACCAAGAAACAGTTAGATACGTTAAACGCAGAGATTAACATTACACTTGACCAAGCAGATTTCCAACCTAAGGTAGACACTATCTTATTGGACTACAAAAAGAAAGCCAACATCCCAGGTTTCAGAAAAGGTCAGGTGCCTATGGGAATGATCAAAAAACAGTATGGTAAATCAGTTTTAGTTGAAGAAGTAAACAAACTTTTACAAGAAAAATTAAATAGCTACCTCACTGAAGAGAAATTATCTATTCTTGGAAATCCATTGCCTAAAGTTTTATCTGAAACTTTTGACTGGAATGCAGACACACTTTCATTTGACTTTGAACTAGGACTCTCTCCTGAATTTGAAGTGTCTCTAAAGACTAAAAAATCAGTGACTAACTACAAGGTAGAAGCAGACAAAAAAATGGTTGCAGATCAGGTATTATCTATCCGCAAACAATACGGAAAAATCAGTCCTGAAAAAGCCGTTACCGCTAGCAGTGAAATAACAGGTTTATTCTTCTCTGAAGAAGCAGGTATAGATAAAAAAACGACCATTACTTTAGACCAGTTAAAAGCAAAAAAAGCAATCACATCTCTTCAAGGAGCAGAAGTAGGTGCTTCAATTAGCTTAGACACAAAAGGACTTTTCAAAGAAGACGCTGCTGTTGCTGGCGCTTTTGGATTAGAAGCTGCTGAAGCCAAAGACCTTAAAACAACTGTTGTTTTTACCATTGAAGAAATTAACGAACGAACTCCTGCTGCATTAGACCAGGAATTATTTGACAAACTTTTTGGTAAAGATGTAGTGAAGTCTGAAAAGGAATTGGGGCAAAAAATAAAAGAAGACGCTGAAAAGCAATTCGTACAACAAGCAGACCAAAAGCTTTTGAATGATGTTACTGAAGCCTTAATTGCCCAAACTAAATTTGACTTACCTGGTGAATTCTTAACCAGATGGATCCAAACAAGCGGAGAAAAGCCCCTTACAGACCAAGAAGCCAAAGCAGAGTACGAAAGATCTGAACAAGGCCTTAGATACCAACTTATCGAAGCGAAAATCATAGAGGCCAATGCGCTTCAAGTGAGTTTTGAAGACCTTAAAAGTTTTGCCAAAGATTTGATCAAAGAACAGATGGCACAATACGGTCAGTTAGATCCTAAGGATGAGGAACTTGACGGCATTGCTGCTAGGGTATTGTCTAACCAGGAAGAAGTAAAACGACTTTCAGAACAGATGATGAGCCAAAAATTAATCACACTATACAAAGAGAAAGCCAACCTTAAAGAAAAAACGCTTTCTTATGAAGATTTTGTAAAAGAAGTTTACGGCGCATAATTAGCCCGGCGCTCTATCTGCAATCGTATAAATTACCTATCTTTACGGTGCTAAAAGCTCATGCTATTAGCACCGTATTTATTTATCAATTAAGCACCTCATATGAATTACGCACAAGAGTTTAAGCATTTTGCGATCAAAGACCAGGGTATTAATGGCAACTATTACGACGCTATTATGACCAGCATGTATCCGGTGGGAATGACCCCTAATATTATTGAAGAAAGACAGCTAAACGCCATTGCTATGGATGTTTTTTCTAGGTTAATGATGGATCGCATTATTTTTTTAGGCACAGGTATTAACGACCAAGTAGCTAATATTGTTCAGGCACAATTGCTGTTTTTAGAAAGTGCAGACGCGGCTAAGGACATTCAAATATATATTAACTCCCCAGGGGGAAGTGTGTATGCTGGTTTGGGAATTTACGACACCATGCAGTTCATTAAACCAGATGTAGCCACCATATGTACTGGTATTGCAGCCTCTATGGCCGCAGTATTATTATGTGCTGGGGAAAAAGGAAAAAGATCTGGCCTTACCCATTCAAGGGTCATGATACACCAACCATTATCTGGTGCTCAGGGACAGGCAAGTGATATTGAAATTGCCGCCAAAGAGGTATTGAAAATCAAAGACGAATTATATACGATTATTTCCAATCACTCTGGACAAACTTTTGATAAGGTATACCAGGATTCAGACCGTGATTACTGGATGAAAGCAGAACAAGCCAAATCTTACGGAATGATAGATGAAATATTATCGAGAGATAAAAAATAAACAACATGGCTAAAGACAATCTTGAATGTTCTTTTTGTGGTAGAAAAAAACCAGAAACCAACTTACTTATTGCAGGGATAGACGCCCACATATGTGACAGGTGTATTGCCCAGGCAAATGGTATTGTTGCTGAAGAGACAAAACAAGACCAAGTAAATGACTTATCAGAGGAACTTACCTTAAAAAAGCCCATAGAAATTAAAGACTTTTTAGACCAATTTATCATTGGTCAAGACCGCACCAAAAAGGTGCTGTCTGTAGCGGTCTACAACCACTACAAAAGACTCTTACAACAGAATACCAAAGACGACGTGGAAATTCAAAAATCCAATATCATCATGGTAGGACAAACAGGTACTGGAAAAACACTCATGGCAAAAACCATCGCCAAGATGTTAAATGTTCCACTCGCTATTGTAGACGCCACTGTACTAACAGAAGCAGGCTATGTTGGAGAAGACGTGGAGAGTATTCTAACCAGGCTCTTACAAGCGGCAGATTACGACCTAGAAAAAGCAGAAAGAGGTATTGTATTTATTGACGAGATAGATAAAATTGCTAGAAAAAGTGACAACCCTTCTATCACCAGAGATGTCTCTGGAGAAGGCGTACAACAGGGATTGCTTAAACTCTTAGAGGGTACCGTTGTTAACGTACCACCAAAAGGAGGTAGGAAGCATCCAGACCAAAAATTCATTGAAGTAAACACAGAAAATATTCTTTTTATTGCCGGAGGTGCTTTTGACGGTATTGAGAAAAAAATTAGTAAGAGACTGAACTTACAAGCCTTAGGTTACAGTGCCTCCAAAGCAGACGAAGGATTGGACAATGAAAACATCCTTCAATACATTACCCCAAAAGACCTTAAAGATTTTGGTTTAATTCCAGAGATTATTGGAAGACTTCCTGTGCTCACCCACATGAATCCTTTAGATAAGAAAACACTCAGGGCTATTTTAACCCAACCAAAGAACGCCATTATAAAGCAGTATGAAAAGCTTTTTGAAATGGATCATATTGCCCTAGAAATCAATGAGGAAGCTTTAGACTTCTTGGTAGAAAAAGCGCTAGAATACAAATTAGGCGCTAGAGGACTGAGGTCTTTGTGTGAATCTGTCTTTACAGACGCCATGTTTAGCCTGCCGAGTTCAGAGGAAAAAGAATTTAAGGTAGACAGGGCTTATGCAGAAAAAAAATTGCGCTTTGAAACAGCCAAATCTTTAAAAGCGGTTTCATAAGGCAATACACCCTTAAGAAATAAATTCCTGTATATAATTAGCCAAGAAAACGACCTACAAAGCCATTAACTCCTCCAGGTATTGCCTGGAGTTGGAAAGCCTAGGTATTTTATGCTGCCCACCTAATTTGTCTTTTCCCGCCAACCAATCATGAAACTGTCCTGCTCTAGCCTTGTGCACTAAGGGCTCATTTAAAGTCATATTATTATACCGTTTTGCTTCATAATCTGAGTTGAGGGATTTTAAAGCATTATCTAAAAGGGCCGTAAAATGACCCAAATCCTGAGGAGGGGTCCTAAATTCTATGAGCCATTCGTGGCCGCCCTTATTCTTTCCCTCCATAAAAATGGGGGCAGCCGTATACTCTATAATTTCTGTCTTGGTTTTTTTACAGACAATCTTCAAAGCTTCCTCTGCATTTTCTATGATAAGCTCTTCTCCAAATACATTGATGTGGTGTCTGGTTCTTCCTGTAACTTTTATCCTGTGCGGACTCAATGAAGTAAAGCGCACGGTATCTCCAACCTTATAGCGCCACAATCCAGCATTGGTGGTAATCACAATAGCATAATTTGTATGAAGGGTCACTTCTGACAAGGGAATGGCGTATTCCGCTTCTTTACCGTAGGCATTCATTGGGATAAATTCATAAAAAATACCATAGTCCAACATAAGCATTAAGTCAGAGGCTTTGTTGCGGTCTTGAATGGCAAAAAAACCTTCCGAAGCATTATATATCTCGTAATAATTAAACGATTTTCTGGGCAGTAGCTTTTTAAATTGATCCTTATATGGACTGAAACTTACGCCACCGTGAAAATACACCTCTAACTGGTCCCAAACTTGAAACAAATGCTCATTCCCAGTTGTATCTAAGAGTTCATTTAAAAGCACCAACATCCAAGAAGGTACACCGGCCATACTGGTCACGTTTTCCTTAGTAGTCTCCGCAATAACCGCAGCGAGTTTGGTGTTCCAATCAGGCATTAAGGACACCTTATTAGAAGGCGTAGAACTAAACTCTGCCCAAAAGGGCATATTGTCAATAAGAATGGCAGAAAGGTCTCCAAAAACACTGCCATGAGATTCGTACAATTCCTTTGACCCCCCCAGCCGCAAACTTTTCCCCGTAAACAATTGAGAATTCTCGTTGTTATTGAGATAAATAGACAAAAGATCTTTGCTGGACTTATAGTGACAGTCTTCTAAAGATTCCTGACTCACAGGAATAAATTTACTTTTGGCATTGGTGGTTCCACTACTTTTGGCAAACCATTTTATAGGGGTTGGCCAGAATAAATTAGCCGTACCTCTCCTGGCTTGATCTATTAAATGCTCCATGCCTTCATAGTTGGTTATGGGCACACGAGCAGCAAAATCTGAATAGTTTTTAATAGATCGAAAATCAAAACTTTTACCTATTTCTGTGTCTTTAGCAAAGTCTACCAGTCCCATGAGCAACTCTTCCTGCACCTCAATAGGGTACTTTAAAAAAAATTCAATCTGGTGGAGCCTCTTTTTAAGCAGCCAAGAGGCTACAGTATTAATGATTGGTATGGGCATTTACGGTATATTTTGTAGCTTGCTTAAAAATAGGTTTTAATTTGGTTTTCACCAACCGCAAAGCAGTTTTAAACAAAGATGACATATCAGGGTGTTTTAAAAAAAATGCAAACAGAATTGGGCGCACCAATCCAGTATTATTTGGTTTTTAAAGAAGATTTTGTGCACCTCAACACCCTTCTAGGAAGGGTTATAAATATAGACTTTCATGGCTATGAATGTTTGAATTGTCATGAAGACAAACCCATCTTTAGGCAAGGATTTTGTAAAAATTGTTTTTTTGACACCCCCCAAGCTGGAGACTGGATCATGCGACCAGAATTGAGCAAGGCACATTTGGGCATAGAAGACCGAGATTTGGCCTATGAGCAGAAGGTTCAGTTACAACCCCATATTGTGTATTTAGCGAACTCCAGCCACTTAAAAGTTGGGGTAACTAGAGGGTCACAAATACCCACAAGATGGATTGACCAAGGGGCACATGAAGCCATAGAAATTTTGGAGGCACCCAACAGGTACCTGGCGGGAATTACAGAAGTAGCCCTCAAAGATCATGTAGCAGACAAAACCAACTGGAGAAAAATGCTTACTGGTCAGACCCAGGATGAAGATCTCGCCACTGTAAGAGACCAACTGAAACAATACATTCCTCAGGAAGCCCTGCCTTATTTTTTAGATCAAAGCAAAGAACAACACATGGACTTTCCTGTGAGCCAATACCCTGAAAAAGTGCAGTCTACAAACCTAGGTAAAACCCCTTCTTTTAGTGGCATGCTCAGCGGTATAAAGGGCCAGTATTTAATTTTTGAAGACCAGCGGGTTTTTAATGTGAGAAGCCATGAAGGCTATATTGTGAAGCTTTCATTTTAAAAAGACCCCTTTAATTAATCTAAAGAAGGCTTAAAAATTTACCTAAAAACTTTTTACCAAGTGATCTCAGCTCCCTGCGGTAAATTAAATTTCTTTCTGAATATACCCACAAAGAGATATAAAAAAGGGGTGTCCAAAGCCGCTACAATCACTTTAAAAATAAAGCCACTAGCGACCAATCCCATAAATAAATTCCAAGGTAAAATACCAAATACACACAACAATAACACCACTAAAAATGTGTCTGCGAATTGAGATAAAAATGTAGAGAAATTATTGCGCAACCACAAATGTTTGCCTGCAGTTAATTTTTTCCAAAAGTGATAGAGACTGATATCTATGTATTGTGCCGCCAAATATGCCAACATAGAGGCTAAAACAGCTACCGGTGAAAGGGCAAAAACTTGTTCAAAAACAACATTATCTACAGGAGAAGCGTCCATGGCAGGCACTGCATTAGCCAGCAAGATAATACCCATAGAAAATACCGAGGCAAATATACCTGCACCCACTATAGCATTGGCTTTTTTGGCACCGTAAATTTCAGAGATCAGGTCTGTGATTAAAAAAGTGATGGGATAAGGCAAAATACCTACGGAAACCTGAAACAAAGGCACGCCAAAAAGGCTAATATCTCCAAAGGGTTGCCAAGAGAAAAATTTCTGAAAAATTAAATTAGACACCACCAAAGAAGTAATAAATAACGCCCCTAATAAAAGGTAAATCTTTTGCGCATGCCCTTTTTGTTTCCCTTCTAATACAAATACCCCTTCTTGTTTCATCTAAAATAAAAACCCTTATTAATTCTCAATATAAGTCCAATAGGAATTAAAACCTACTTAATCTCTAACGCAAAGGGCATTCTTGCCTGAATGCCTTCTTGCTTTATGCGCAGACGCACTGTATTTAAGAAGCCAGCTGCATCTAGATGATTCTGAGACAAGGAAGCCAGTGATTTAATAGATGTGCTCACGCCAGACAAGTCTTCTATTAATTGCTCAAACGGAGACTTGTACTTGGGATAGTTTCTAATGCCATAATCAGATGCGCCACCCAATAAAGCCGCTTCTGCTATAGCCACGTCTAAGTCTCCAATGCCATCTATAAGCCCCCCTGCTAAGGCAGCCTCTGCAGTCCAAACCCTTCCTTGCGCAAGGGCGTCTACCTGGTCTACAGTCATACCCCTACCTGAACTGACCCTACTTAAAAAAGTCTGGTAGGTGTCTTCTATACTTTGAACCGTCAGTGCCTTGAACTTTTCAGACATAGGCCTAAACACAGAGTAAGTAGCGCCGTTGTCGTGGGTGGCAACTTCTTGGGCGTTCACCCCCCACTCTTTTGCCAATTGAGACATATTGGGCAATACTCCAAAAACACCTATAGAACCTGTGATTGTAGCAGGAGAAGCAAATATTTTGTTTGCCCCAGCTGCAATGTAGTATCCGCCAGAGGCGGCTACATCTCCCATAGAAACCACTACAGGTTTCACAGCTTTTGCCTTTTCAATAGCGTGCCAGATAAGGTCTGAAACCAATGCACTCCCTCCTGGAGAATTCACCCTGAGCACAATGGCCTTAACACTGCTGTTTTCAACTGCGGCCTCAATACCTTCTATAGTGAGTTCCTGCCCAATATAATCTGCATTACCCTGGCCGTACAAAATTTCTCCTTGGGCGTAAACCACAGCAATATTTTCTTTTGAGCTGTAAGGACGTTTGGTCGCTGAATGACGAATATAGTCACTTAAAGCAACTGTTTTTGGCTTATTGGGAAGGGGTAAATCAAACGCTTTTTTTAGGGCCAAATCGTACTCATCTTCGTATAACAATCCATCTATAAATCCGTTTTCTAGGGCCTTTAAAGGGGTTCCGGCGCCCATGGCCGTTACAAATCCATTGAGTTGCGCTAAAGTCATGCTTCTATCCTGAGCCATATCTTGAGCCATCACTTGCCAAAGCCCGTCTAACAGTGCTGTAAGCTGGGTTTTTTGAGCCACACCCATTTCATTATCTAAATAAGGCGCTACAGCGCTCTTGTATTTACCATGCCTAATAACCTCCATTTTTAATCCAGATTTATCTTGAAAATCTTTGAGGAACAACACTTCTGAGCTAAGGCCTTTTAAGTCTACAATTCCAGTTGGTGTAAGAAAAATTGAATCTGCCACTGAGGCCAAATAATAATCTTTCTGATCGTAAAACTCCGCATAGGAAAAAACCTTCTTTCCAGAGGTTTTAAAATCCGACAAGGCATCTCTAATCGCTTTCACCTGAGACCAACCTGCCATGAAATATGCATTTCTAATACTAATCCCCTGAACCCTGCTGTCTTCTTTAGCCACTTCAATGGCCAATAGAATCTGATCAAGCCCCATTTGTGGGTTGCCAAATGCACCAAAAGGATCTTGGCTTTGGTCTACTACCCTATCCTTTACGGATCCTTGAAAATCCAATTCCAACACGACTTTGTTGCCAATCACGGTCTGAGGTTCCATATCTGATAAAGCCGTTATGATAGAGAAGAACATAAAAAAAGCCACTCCAAATGCGACTAAGGTCCCCAAACATGAGGCAAAAAAATTTCTTAAAAAAGCCATAGCACAATCTTTTATAAGAACAAAGATACCGATTCTTAAATTCTTTTGTTACTTTGTTTTCTCATGAAAAAAAATACCCATATCGCCCATTTTTCATTGGGCAGCAACCGAGGAAATAAAGCATTAATGCTCCAAAAAGCCATTTATCTTTTAGAAGATAGGCTCGGAAGTATTATCGCCATCTCCCCTGTGTATAAAACAGCCGCTTGGGGTTTTGATTCTGAGGACTTTCTAAATTGTTGCGTATCTATAGCAGTCACTATGACTCCTTTAAAGGTGTTAGACACTATCTTAGAGATAGAAAACAACTTGGGAAGAAAACGCTTTGAGCAAGAGGGTTATGCCCCAAGAACCATAGATATTGACCTACTGCTCTACGGCACAGAAATTCACCTGGACGAGCGTTTACAGTTGCCACACCCGCAGATGGAAAAAAGGGCTTTTGTGCTCCTGCCTTTGGCCCAAATTGCCGCTAAGGCCATACACCCTATTTTTGATAAATCTGTGCAGTCACTCTTGAACGAATCTGAAGATTCAAGTGCGTTGGAACTTACTGATATTGTACTTAAAAAAACCCTAAGCTTACAAGATAGCGGGCTTACCTTTATAGCTATTGAAGGGAATATAGGGGCTGGCAAAACCACCCTTTCTTCCATGATATCTGAAGATTTTAATGCCAAATTAATTCTAGAGGGCTTTGCAGACAATCCGTTTCTGCCTAAATTCTATGAAGATCAGGCCCGGTATGCCTTTCCTTTAGAAATGTCTTTCCTAGCAGAAAGATACCAACAATTCACAGAGAGCACCTCTCAACTAGATCTCTTTAAAAATTTCATGGTCAGTGATTACGACATTTACAAATCACTCATTTTTGCCCAAATCACCCTTGGAAAGGAGGAATTCGCTTTGTACCGAAAATTATTTGGGTTCATGTACCAAGACGCTAAGGTTCCAGACGCTTATATTTACTTGTATCAAAATACGGAGCGCTTGTTAGAAAATATAGCGAAAAGAGGCCGTGATTATGAAAAAACAATTGATGCTGAATACCTAGAAAAGATTAATCAGGGCTATTTGGACTTTATTAAAACACACCACCAAAACCACCAACTCATCATAGATGTTTCCGATCGGGACTTTGTGTCAAATCCAGAAGATTACCAATGGATTATTAAAAAAATAGCCCTGTTTGGCTTTTTAAAAAGCCGATAACTTTTTCCAAAAGTCCCAAACCACTACACCTGCACTTACAGAGATATTCAATGAGTGTTTGGTACCAAATTGAGGTATTTCTACCACACCATCACTCTCATTAACCACCGCTTGCTGTACCCCTTTGACCTCATTCCCAAAAATAAGTGCATAGGTTGTTTCTGGCTGTAGCGACATTTTATCTAGAAAAGTAGCCCCTTGAGCTTGTTCAACAGACCACACCGCTATGGACTGTGCCTGCAATTCTTTGACCAATTCCAAGGTGTTTTCTCTGTATTCCCAGGCAACCGTTTCCGTGGCGCCCAAAGCAGTTTTATTAATGTCTTTATGTGGTGGCTGCGCTGTTATGCCGCAGAGGTAAATTTTAGTGACTAAAAATGCGTCTGCTGTTCTAAAGACAGATCCAATATTATTGAGGCTTCTAATGTTGTCTAAGATTAATATCAATGGCGTTTTCTGTGCTGCTTTAAAACCAGCCACATCTAACCTTTCCAAAGCCTCGTTAGTTGTTTTCTGCATTTTGAGTTTTTTTATCCTATAAACCCCTATAGATATTAACAAATGTTTTGTAAAGCATGGGAAAATAGTACATTGCTTCTTTATTTAAGGACCAAAAATACACTAATTAAACCGCTTTTGAAACCAACAGAAACACCAAAAAAAATTAGTCCATTGATGAAACAATACAATGGAATTAAAACCAAATACCCTGACGCTTTGCTGCTTTTCAGGGTAGGTGATTTCTATGAGACTTTCGGAGAAGACGCTATTAAAGCAGCGAGGATTTTAGGGATTGTGCTCACCCATAGAAACAATGGTGGAGACAAAACGGAATTGGCTGGCTTCCCACACCACTCTTTAAACACTTATTTGCCAAAATTGGTGAAAGCGGGACAAAGGGTGGCCATTTGCGACCAATTAGAAGATCCCAAGCAAACCAAAACTATTGTCAAAAGAGGGGTCACCGAACTCATTACACCCGGAGTAGCTTTCAATGACGACATTCTCTCTGCCAAATCCAATAATTTCCTTGCAGCGCTTCATAAAACCAATAAGGGATTTGGGGTGGCTTTTTTAGACATTAGTACTGGAGAGTTTCTATGTGCACAAGGCACTGAAGAGTATATTGACAAACTATTACAAAATTTTTCTCCTTCTGAAGTATTGGTTTCCAAACCAGAACGAAAAAACATACAAGCCTCTTTTGGCGGGCATTGGCATTATTTTTTTGTGGAAGACTGGGTTTTTCAAGAACATTACGCCAAAGAAAGTCTCAACAAGCAATTCAACACAAAAACGCTGGCTGGCTTTGGTGTAGAAAATTTACCCTTAGGTGTCATTGCCGCTGGAGTTGCTTTGCATTATTTGTCAGAAACCAGGCATGACAAATTGAGTCATATAAGCCGTCTCAACAGAATTGCAGCAGACGCCTATGTTTGGATGGATCGTTTTACCATTAAAAATTTAGAACTTTTTCAGTCCAACGCTCCCGATGGGATTAGTTTATTAGAAGTGATCGATAAGACCACTACCCCAATGGGTGGTAGGCTGTTAAAAAGATGGTTGGCCCTACCTCTAAAAGACCAAAAAGCTATTGAGGCCAGGCACCAAATTGTGTCTCACCTTCAAGAAAATACAGCATTAGAACAGCGATTTGAACAGGCTTTAAAAAGTATTGGAGACCTAGAAAGGCTTATTTCTAAGGTAGCCACCACCAAAATAAGCCCTAGAGAGATGGTGCAGTTAAAGAATACTCTTCTGGCCCTTGGGCCTATTAAATCTCTCGCTGCTGCTTCAGGCCAAAAAGCTTTGGCGCATTTGGCAGAAGGTATAGATCCTTTGGAACCGTTTACCCAATCTATTATGGCTTGCCTTGCTGAGGAGGCACCTGTTGTTATTGGAAAAGGAACCACCATTGCCCCAGGCTACCACAACGCTTTAGATGAATTAAGAGACCTATCCAGCGCAGGAAAAAAACATTTAGACGCCATGCTCGCAAGAGAAATGGAACGCACAGGAATTAGCAGCTTAAAAATTGCATCTAACAATGTGTTTGGGTATTATATAGAAGTGAGAAATACCCATAAAGACAAGGTGCCTGAGGACTGGATCAGAAAACAAACTTTGGTCAATGCGGAGCGTTATATTACAGAAGAACTCAAAACATACGAAACTAAAATACTCGGTGCCCAAGAAGAAATTTTAAGTATTGAACAAGCCCTATTTGAAGAATTGGTCTCTAAAGCACAGGCGTTTATTGTGCCCGTTCAAAAAAATGCGCATCAGGTGGCTACCCTAGATTGCCTGTGTGGTTTCAGTATTTTGGCTCGTGAACAAAATTATTGCCTCCCATACTTAGACCAAGGATGCTCTTTAGACCTTAAAGGCGCTAGACACCCTGTTATAGAACAGCAATTAGCTGTCGATGAAAAATATGTAGCTAACGATCTTTTCCTAGACAGAGAAAGCCAACAAATCATTATGATCACTGGGCCTAATATGAGTGGTAAATCTGCTTTATTAAGACAAACCGCTTTGGTGGTGCTTATGGCGCAAATGGGCTCTTTTGTTCCAGCCAGTTCTGCGAAAATTGGCATAGTAGACAAAATTTTTACCCGAGTAGGTGCCTCTGACAATATTAGTCAAGGTGCTTCTACTTTTATGGTAGAAATGAACGAGACCGCAAGTATTCTGAACAACCTTTCTGAAAGAAGCCTGGTATTATTAGATGAAATTGGTCGTGGGACTAGTACTTATGACGGTATCTCTATTGCTTGGGCCATAACAGAGTATTTACACCAGCACAGCTCTAAAGCCAAAACCCTTTTTGCCACCCACTATCACGAACTCAACGAGATGAGTGCGAGTTTTGAGCGAATAAAAAACTTTAATGTGGCCGTGAAAGAACTAAAAGACACGGTGCTTTTTATTAGGACATTAAGTCCTGGAGGTAGTGCACATAGTTTTGGAATTCATGTGGCTAAAATGGCCGGGATGCCTAATGAAGTACTGCAAAAAGCCAATAGCATATTAAAGAAGCTAGAGAAAAGTCACAGCAGCGAGCAACTCACCGGTAAGCTTCAAGAGATTCCCTCTGACATGCAACTCAGTATTTTCAAATTAGACGACCCTATTTTAGAGCAAATCAAAGAAGAAATCTTAGATCTAGACATCAATAGCTTAACCCCTGTTGCAGCACTGTTAAAACTGGAAGAGATAAAAAAACTAATTGTCGGAAAAGACGCATCTCACTAAGGTTCAGACCCTTTATGTCTGCCTTAAAAAAAGAGCCCTTTATTTTCTTTAATTTTATGCATTTTTACTTTGGGTTTTAGATAAAAGTCTTAAATTTGCCCTCGCATTAGTAGTAATGCACGATCTTTAATGATATAAAATGCGAAAGTAGCTCAGGGGTAGAGCATCACCTTGCCAAGGTGGAGGTCGAGGGTTCGAATCCCTTTTTTCGCTCCATAACCGTCCATATTGCGCAAGCAATTAGGCTCGAGTGGTGGAATTGGTAGACACGTTGGACTTAAAATCCAATGGACATTAGTCCGTGCGGGTTCAAGTCCCGCCTCGAGTACTTAAACCCTTTGTAATCCTTTGATTATGAAGGGTTTTTTGTTTTAAGGATAATTTTTTGTACGATTATTGTATTGTGAGTCATAAAAATAGGTCGCTTGCTCATGCCTATATAAAAACCCAAAAAGTTCTAGTGCATCGCTAGATTTTAGCAGAGGTGTGGGTTTTATAGAAACCGTTTTCTTTTTTGAGTTTGGTTGTGATATCTACATATAACCTAAAACCTGTATCTAAGCATCATTTCACTGGTATTGGCTCTGAGCGCTGTGGCTGAAGTCCTTTGACCTATCTCATAGCCAAAAGTTCATTGGATTATCTGTGAGTGATTATGTTAAATCAGTCAACTAATTGTCGCTTTTCATCCTTTATATATACCCTGAAAACCAACACACTTCTCCGCAACCTGGCACAACAACAATCTAATCAATTAGAAATTCTTTGTTCAATGCCTCTTTTCCGCTTAATGGATTAGGTCTTCTCTATTAATAACTAATAATATTAATAGATTGAGAGTATAATACCCTTTTAGTTCAGAAGAAACAAGTCCAAAAAATACCACACTTTATTTCTCCATACTCACAGAAACAAGGGGCCTGCTTAACGCCATTATGAATCTTTTAGAAATGTATTACAGGTCTTATGACGCAGACATTACACCTGCGAGCATTGAAGAGGAAAAGAAGAAAGGATAATTATATTTGATTTTTTTATTTATACCTTTAAAATCACGCTTTAAGTGGTCTTAAATGTATCTTAATCCTTTTATCTTTTTAAAATTAACACTCCTTGGTTTTTTAAGCCTTTTTAGTTCACTTACGCTTTGGTCTCAAGACAGTAGCAGTACTTTATTTGAAGGACCCACTTATGCAGATATTCACCGAACCATCAATGAAAGACACAAATTCTTAGGCCCTTACGAATTTCAACAAGGCAGTGTTTATTTTGACGGTATATGGCAGGAAAGCATAGAGATCAAATACGATACTTACCAAGATTTACTCTTATTAAAACACCCTACTGCTCCTGGAGCACCTACTGTTATTGTCAATTCAAATAGGGCCAGCCAATTTAAACTAGGGGAAAAATCATTTCATTTTATTCATGAAGAAGGCCTTAAAGGTGCCCAAGGTTATTTTGAGTTATTGGCGGCGAATAGCCATATAGCGCTATTAAAAAAGCACCGTGCAAGAATTCAAAGAAAACAAGCCAGTGGATTGGCTTATTACGAGTTTAAACAAGCCCCATATTACCTGTATTACGAAAACGGTGTCTATAGTGTGATAAAGAAAATGTCTCCAGAATTAGAGGCCATGCGCATTGCAAAAATCAAAAGAGAAGAATGAAAAAATCACTCACTTTACTGGTCTTTTGTATTGTAACATTGGGCGCTTTAGAGGCCTTGGCCCAAGGCCCTACAAACACTATTGTGTTTAAAGAAGTTCCTTTAAATAAGGCTTTGGATTCAGTGGTTCAGCGTACGGGTGCCAAAATCTATTATGCACAAGATTGGGTCAAGGACCTAGTGGTCAATGGCTCTTATTCTGGGAATACACCAAAAATCCTTTTAGAAGCCCTTCTCAGTGGCACCAACCTAAACGTATTTGAATGGGAGACGCAGTATATCATTACCCAAAATACCCTAATATACCCAGATATTGTGGCTTCCTTTTACAGGGGCGAATTTCAAAAAGCGAACAGTCCTGATGCTGAGATTAAAGAATTATCTTCAAAACTGCCAAAGGAGTCTTCTTTAAAGCTGCCATTGGAAATTAGTTTTAATAGCAAAACAAAACCCACTAAGAATCCCCTTAAAAAATCACTCATAACCATTGGAAAACAAACGAATTATATTGCGGCAAACGGTTATACGATCACTGGAAAAATCACTGAGGCAGACGAAATTACCCCCATCCCAAACGCTACAATAATTTTAAATAATCAAGAAGATTACACCTCCACTGATGGGTCAGGGGCCTTTGACTTTGAAGGAATTTCATACGGAACACAGCTCCTTAAAGTTTCCATTGTAGGCTACCAAAATATTGAACAGCCCATAAAAGTATTCAATAACGGTACAGTGAATCTAAGCCTTCAAGAATCATTTGAGGCACTAGAAGAGGTTGTGGTGAAAGCGGGGGACAAAAAAAAGCGGTTCAAGAGGTAGGAAGCGGTGGAAGCTCTTTTACGCCTGAAGAGAATAAAAACATTCCTTTAATATTGGGAGAGCGAGACCTATTTAAGGTAGCCACCACTTTGCCGGGTGTAAGTACGGCAGGAGAGGGCGCTGCTGGTTTTAACGTTAGGGGAGGTAAAACAGACCAAAACCTAATTCTTTTAGATAGGGCGGTGGTGTACAATCCCACCCATTTTTTTGGCTTGTTTCCCGCATTAAATCCTTTTGCAGTTGCAGCACTAAATGTTTATAAGGGCTCTATACCGGTAAAATACGGCGGAAGACTCTCTGCTGTTTTAATATGGAAACCAAACCACCAAACAATCAGTCTGTTAAAGGGGAAGCATCTTTAGGCCCAATTACCGCCAACCTCATGCTAGAAATTCCACTCCAAAAAGACAGTGCCTCTATTTTAATTGGAGGACGCTCTGCACACGCCAACTGGGTACTGGGTGCACTAAAACAGGAAAGCGTGGCCAATAGTACGGCCTTGTTTTATGACGGCATCATAAAATATCAACATCAGCTAAACAAAAAAAATATCTTAAAAACCACCCTCTACCATTCAAAAGATGCCTTTAGTATTAATTCAGACTCTATTTATGGCTATACCAATACAGCCATATCCATACAATGGCAGAGACAACTGGCCAACAAACAATTTTTGAATACCGCTATAACACACAGTCGTTATGGTTTTACCATAGATTATGAGGGGACCGAAACAATGGGTTTAAACAAGGGTATGATCTCTCAGACACCCAACTACTATTAGACAGTAAAATCCAACTTTACCCAAAGCACAGTATTACCTATGGTGTTATGGCTAAAAACTACCGTATGAAACCAGGTTTTAACAACCCCTATGGTATAAATGACCTTACCTCTTTGGTAGATTTGGAAGCGGAACAGGCTTTAGAAATGGCCGTATTTGCTGCTGACCTCATAAATCTCTCAGATAAAACTGCCGTAGAATTGGGGCTGAGATATAATGTTTATGCACAACTTGGCGCCATTACACAACGGATATATGAACCCAATAGTCCTTTTAATAACGGTAGTTTAAATGCAGAGGAAGTTATAGATAAAGGCCAAATAGCAGCCACTTATACTGGACTAGCTCCTAGAATTTCTTTTAGGTATTTACTCAATGAAAACAATTCCATAAAAGCCAGTTACAACAAAGCATTTCAGTTTATTCATACCCTTTCTAACGCTACTACTCCCGCGCCTAACGACTCCTGGAAATTGTCTGACAACAATATTAAGCCTCAGGCCTCTCAGCAAGTTTCGCTTGGTATATACCACAATAGTGCCTCTCAAAAATATACGGCCAGTGCGGAGGGTTTTTACAAGAAACAAGAAAACCTGTTAGATTTTAAAACAGGTGCTTCTTTGGTTTTAAACCCAAGGGTAGAGCAAGAAGTCATACAAGGGCTAGGTAAATCTTATGGAGTGGAGTTATTTCTTCAAAAAAACATAGGGAAATTAAACGGATGGCTTTCCTATACTTTTTCAAGATCACTGCTTCAGTTAGCGAGTGATTTCAGAAATTTAGAGATTAACAATGGCGCCTATTTTCCAAGTAATTTTGACAAGCCACATGATTTTAGTGGGGTGTTAAACTATCAGTTTTCCAAAAGATGGAGTTTTTCTGCCAACCTGATATACCAAACCGGTAGGCCCGTTACTTTTCCCATAGGGAATTATCAATTTAACGGGTCTGAATTTGTACTTTACAGTGACAGAAACAGCTATAGAATTCCAGACTATTACCGTTTAGACCTAGGCATTAATTTAGAGGGAAACCATAGGAAAAATAAAACTTTCAATGGGTTTTGGAGCCTGTCTGTGTACAACGCACTGGGCAGAAACAATCCCTATTCTATATTTTTTGTCAATGAAGGTGGCGAAATTAAAGCCCTGCAAAGCAGTGTTTTTGCTGTAGCCGTCCCATCACTCACTTATACCGTTAATTTTTAAGCCATGCTTATCACTCCTTTAGCACATATACTTGTCAAGCGGCTACAAAAGCACTTTAAATTTGGGCTTATGAGCATTGCGTTTAACGGCTTTAAAAAAATATTAACGGTTTGGTTTACGGGCCTTTTAGTGCTTTTCACCAGCTCTTGTATTACAGATTATCAGGGAACTATTGGGGGTTCTTCTGAGGTATTGGTGGTAAATGGTCTCTTGACAGACGAGTATAAAAAACAGCTGGTGCAACTCTCAAGGTCTTACACCTTTGAAAATGCGGGTCCTAGGTATGAAACAGACGCAGCTGTAAGCGTGAGTGGTTCAGATGGATCCCTTTATTCCTTTTATGAAACCCCTAATGGGGTTTACAAATCTATAGCAGCATTTGCGGCTAAAGCGGGGGTAAACTACCAATTGGAAATTACCACAGTGACCGGGGAGGCGTATGCCTCAAGCCCAATGGGCTTGCCGGCTCCCACGCAAATTCAAGCACTCAAGGCGGTAGCAACCACCAATGCCCAGGGCAATCCTGGAATATCTATTCAGTTAGACGGGAGCGGCCCGGTCACCGCATCTCGATTCAGATATGATTTCACAGAACATTGGAAAATAGTAGCCCCCTATTGGAGCCCGCTAGATATAGTGGTACTCTCGGAAGGCCAA
>ABVW01000003.1 GCA_000173115.1 Flavobacteria bacterium MS024-3C | reverse complement strand
AGACATCCATTATTTAGAGGGTTTTGGGAAAATGGAAAACTGTTTTTTGCAAACGCTTTGTTTCTAGTACAATAAAATAATATAATAGGACCGCAGCTTTTAAATGTCGTGATTATTCATTACCTTAGGTAAGCCCTATCTACCTAAGATACAGCGCCTTTAAAAACTGCGATGTACTATGAAACATTTAAACAAGCCTTTAAAAAAATCCTATTTGCTCATGCCATTTTTGGTGTTGGCTTTTTGGTTTGGATCTGTACATGAAGCACAGAGTCAAAACACGGTTTCAAAAGAGACCAAAAACTTTACCGAGTTTAAAGGAAAAATCCTAGATGCCCAAACAAGCAAAGCACTGGTTTTTGCCACAATTACCATCAAAGGAACCAATGCGAGTACAGTATCTAACGCACAGGGTGACTTTGTCCTCAAAGTCCCCAACAGTCTTTTAAAAAATACTGTAGAAGTATCTTTCCTTGGATATGAAACACTGACAAAACAACTAGACGTTAAGACATCTAACGCTTTTAATTTAGCCTTAGAACCTGCGGCAATTGCTCTGAACGAAGTAGATTTGATCATTCCAAAAGACGCTAAAACACTGGTAGAAGAGACTTTGGCTAGAAAAGGAGAGAATTACTTTAACAGTCCAACATTAATGACGGCTTTCTACAGGGAAACCATTAAGAAAAGAAGAAAGAATGTGTCCTTGTCTGAAGCAGTTGTATCCATCTATAAGAGTCCTTATGTCTCTAATAGAAAAGATGACGTTGCACTGTACAAAGCAAGAAAAAGTACTGATTACACCAAACTAGACACTTTGGCGTTAAAGCTACAAGGAGGCCCATTTAACACCTTGTATATAGACGTCATGAAATACCCTGAATACTTATTCAGCGAGACATATATGGATCTTTACAAATTTAGCTATGGGGCTGCGACTAGGGTCAACGACCAATTGGTTTATGTTGTAAACTTTGAACCTCGCTCCTATGAAGGGGAGCCGCTGTTTAAAGGGCAGCTTTTTATAGATGTAGAACGTAAAATACTTACCAAAGCCATTTTCTCAATGGACTTGTCTAATCCCAAAGAGGCTGCGAGACTTTTTGTAAAGAAAAAGCCTAAAAATGCCAATGTATGGCCCACTGAGGTCGCTTACAGAGTAGATTACAGAGAGAAAGACAATAAATGGTATTACGGATACAGCAATTTACTACTCTCATTCAAAATTGATTGGGAAAACAAATTATTCAATTCCGTTTATACCTTGAACTGTGAAATGGCTATTACTGACTGGGAAAACACAGATAGAGATCAAATGCCCAAACGCAGGGATCTATTAAAGACCTCTATGATTCTAACGGATGAAGCCATAGGTTTTTCAGATCCAGATTTCTGGGGCAATTACAACATTATTGAACCTGAAAAGTCCATTGAGAATGCCATTAAAAAAATAAGAAAACAACTCTCAAAAGCCAAAGAAAAAGGGGTGGTAAATCCTTAATTTATTATGATTAAAAGAAGACATTTCCTCTCTGGAATACTATCTATTGGCGCTACCACACTTTTAGCAAATACTTCTAAAATAAGTAATAGTCCTAAGAAAAATCTCTATCCAAAACGTTTAGAAAAAGGCCAGACCATAGGCTTAATAGCGCCTGGATTTGCGGTGAGTGAGAAGAAAATAACACAAATGGTGTTTTTCCTTGAGCAAAGCGGTTTTAAAGTATTCAAAACGGGCAGAATTGGCCAACATGGATATTTTAGCAATACAGACGAACAAAGGGCTTTAGATGTCATGGAGATGTTTTCTAATCCCTCCGTAGACGCTATTTTATGTGCTAGAGGTGGTTATGGATGTACGCGAATATTAGATTTATTAGATTATAAAATCATTGAAAATAACCCTAAAATACTTTTGGGCTTTTCAGACGTGACTGCCCTAATCCAAGGGATATATTCAAAAACTGGTTTAATTGGGTTTCACGGACCGGTGGGTACCACCATAGAAAATAAATATGCGCAATCCTGCATTGAGAACTTACTCATGAACCTTTCTAATCATACCCTTATTAGTCCCGTAAATTTAGAAGGAAGCCAATACAACTCATTTTCTGAATACCAGAGATACACCATCTATCCTGGAATAGCCAAGGGGAAATTGGTTGGAGGCAGCCTTACGCTAATTGCTGCTTTAATTGGAACACCCTATGAGATAAACTTTACAGACTGCATTGTTTGTATTGAAGACGTAGAGGAAAAGCCCTATCGCATAGACAGAATGCTCACACAATTAATAGGGACAAAAACATTTAAAAAAGCAGCAGGGATTGCTTTTGGGGTGTGTGCTGGCTGTGATACTGAAAAAGATAAGGGAAATTTTACCCTAAGAGAAGTGATTGAAAATAGAATAAGTCCTTTAAAAATTCCCGCTGCCTATGGATTGTCATTTGGTCATGTACCAGATAATTGTACCCTGCCTATAGGGGCTCAATCGGTTTTTAATGCAGCAAGTTTAGAGATTACAGTGACCGAAGCCGTAGTGAAATAACAAACACAGTTAAAAAACAAGGGAATTGTTTTACTATTGAAATAACTAATTGGCTACCTCACTAATAAACTTAATGCGATACAACCTAAGCTCCTCTTCTTCATAATCTCCATCAAAAGCCGCACTGGCTGTTTCAATATCATCCGAGTCAGATTGAAGAAAATAATCCTGTAACTCCTCTTGTTGGTCTTCATCTAAAATTTCATCTACCCAGTAACCCAGGTTTAATTTTGTCCCCGAAAAGACTATCTGCTCCATTTCTTTAATCAAATCATTTGTGGTGAGTCCTTTTGCTTGCGCTATGTCATCTAAAGGGCAGTTTTCTATCAATATTTTGAATGACATACAGTTTCAAAACAGAATTGGCTCCAGTACTTTTCACGACCAAATCTTGGGGTCTATGAATGTCGTTGTCTGTTACATATTGATTAATAGCCTCTATAAATGGGGCACCATATTTTTTAGCTTTACCCTCGCCTACACCATGAATATTAACAAGTTCCCCGTGACTTAATGGGTATTTCAATGCCATATCTTGTAAAGAAGGCTCCTGAAAAATTACATATGGAGGTACACCGAGTTTCTTAGATTGAGAAACGGTAATTGACTTTAACAATTTATACAATACTTCATCTGCCACCCCAGCCGCGGCTTTAGCAGCACTCACAATAGCCTGATCATTAGCAGCATTATAAATATGGTCTTTTGTCATTAAAAAAGAAACTGGGCTGTCTAAATAAGATTTTCCATGGTCCGTTAATTTGAGAATACCGTACTGTTCAATTTCCTTTTTGAGAAAACCAGCTACCAAAGATTGGCGAATTAATGCCATCCAATACCCCTTTTCTTTTTCATTTCCAATACCAAAAAAAGGCTTTTCATCTGTTCTGTGGGAACTGATCAATGCATTGGACTTACCCACAAGCACCTTTACAATTTCTTTAGACTTAAACTTTTCTTTAGTTTGTTGCACAACAACAAGTAATTTCACCAGCTGCTCCCCTGCCTCTTCTTTCTCTTTAGGATTTCTTGAATTATCATCCATACCTGCACCTTCGCCATGAACCTCATCAAAATCTTCGCCAAAGTAGTGAAGTATAAATTTTCTTCTTGAAATGGAAGTCTCTGCAAAGCCAACAATTTCTTGAAGTAATGCGTTGCCAATCTCTTGTTCGGCAACGGGTTTACCCGCCATGAACTTTTCTAACTTCTCTACATCTTTATAAGAGTAAAAGGCCAAGCAATGTCCTTCTCCTCCATCTCTTCCAGCCCTTCCTGTCTCTTGATAGTAGCTTTCAATACTCTTGGGAATATCGTGGTGAATTACATACCTCACGTCTGGTTTATCTATACCCATACCAAAGGCTATAGTCGCCACCACAACATCTACCTCCTCCATGAGAAACATATCCTGATATTTAGACCTCGTTTTAGTGTCAAAACCAGCATGATAAGGCACAGCACTCACCCCATTTACTTGTAAAATCTGGGCCAGTTCCTCTACTTTTTTTCTGCTAAGGCAATAAATAATACCCGATTTTCCAACATGCTGTTTTACGAATCGAATAATATCTGCCTCTACATTCTGGGTTTTGGGCCTAACTTCATAAAAAAGATTAGGTCTATTAAAGGAAGATTTAAAAACGGTTGCATCTGTAATGCCCAAATTTTTAATAATATCTTCCTGAACTTTAGGCGTTGCAGTGGCCGTAAGACCTATGATTGGAATATTTGCACCAACCCTATCAATAATTCTTTGTAAATTCCTGTATTCAGGCCTAAAATCATGTCCCCATTCTGAAATACAATGTGCTTCATCTACAGCAACAAATGAAACCGTGACGGTATTTAAAAAAGCCACATTCTCCTCTTTTGTAAGAGATTCAGGTGCTACGTATAAAAGTTTTGTAATTCCATTGACAACATCGCTTTTGACTTGTTTTATTTCTGTCTTTGTCAAAGATGAATTCAATACATGGGCCACTCCAGGATTTGCGGAAACCCCTCTAATGGCGTCTACCTGATTTTTCATTAATGCAATTAACGGAGAAACTACTATGGCTGTTCCCTCTTGAAGTAAAGCGGGCAACTGATAGCACATGGATTTACCTCCACCAGTAGGCATGATTACGAAACTATGCTTCTTGGCCAGTACATTTTTAATTACTGCTTCTTGACGGCCTTTAAACTCCGAGAAACCAAAGTATTGTTTCAGGGCAGCACGCAAGTCATAATCATTCATTTCCATAAGATTGTTCCGTCAAATTTTTGGGGTGGGTCTTTTTCACTTAATAATTAAAGTAAAAACACCTCATATAGGTATCTTTGTGTAATTTTGTGTTCTAAATATAATACATTCTTTTCGCAAAAGAACCATAAAAAATATTTTTCAGTTGAATTCTACTCCAAAAATTTTAGAGAGTGCCGTTAGAACTTTTCAAATTGAAAGGGATGCCTTAGACGCCATTATACCTCTATTAAATACTGCATTTGAAAAGGCCGTTCAAACCATATTACAATCTACTGGCAGAGTAGTTATTACAGGTATTGGCAAAAGTGCCATAATCGCCAATAAAATAGTGGCCACCATGAATTCAACAGGTACTCCTGCTATTTTTATGCACGCCGCAGACGCCATTCATGGTGATTTAGGCACCATTCAAAACGGAGATCCTGTCATATGCATTTCAAAAAGCGGAAACACTCCTGAGATTAAAGTTTTGGTGCCGCTCTTAAAGAGAGGGCAAAATCCATTAATAGCGATTACTGGAAACACTGATTCATTTTTAGCCCAGCACGCAGATTTTGTATTAAACACATACGTAGCTAAAGAAGCATGTCCAAATAACTTAGCCCCTACCACAAGTACTACTGCTCAATTGGTGATGGGAGACGCAATTGCCATATGTCTTTTAGAGCTTAAAGAATTTGGATCTAAAGATTTTGCCCAATACCATCCCGGAGGTGCCTTAGGGAAAAAATTGTATTTGAGGGTTTCTGATCTGGTTAAAAACAACGCCACTCCTATGGTAACACCTCAAACTAAAGTAAAAGAAGTCATTATGGAGATTTCTAAAAAGCTTCTAGGCGCTGCAGCTGTGGTAGAAGGAAATACGATTGTGGGTGTTGTTACAGATGGAGATATTCGAAGAATGCTAAATAAACACGACAATATTGCTGCCCTCTGTGCCAAAGATATTATGAGTCATTCTCCCAAAACCATTTCGCAAGAAGCAATGGCGGTAGAAGCACTTAAAATAATGCAAGAAAATCATATTACGCAATTGTTAGCGGTTCATGAAAATAAATATGTGGGAATTGTACATTTACATAACTTAATTCAAGAAGGACTTTTATAATGGCGCAAAAAAAGAATGTGAATGAGATGTCATTCTTAGACCATCTAGAAGAACTTAGGTGGCATCTTATAAGGGCTACCATGGGCGTTCTTATTATTGGGACTGTGGCTTTTTTAATGAAAGACTTTGTTTTTGAAACGGTCCTATTTGGACCTAAAAAACCTGATTTTCCCACTTACAAAATGTTTTGCAACCTATCTCAATTATTGGGTTTTAGCGATGCATTTTGTAGCAGTGAGCCGCTGTTTAGAATTCAGAGCAGGGAAATGGCAGGGCAATTTTCTGCACATATTTGGACTTCAATTTGGGCAGGTCTTATTGTAGGGTTTCCTTATGTATTATATGAAATATGGAAATTTATTGGTCCTGGATTACACGAAACAGAGAGAAAAAATGCCAGGGGGTTTATTTTTGTGGCCTCTTTTTTGTTTTTCTCTGGTGTCCTTTTTGGCTATTATATAGTGGCTCCTTTATCTATCAATTTCTTGGGAAGTTACACGGTAAGTAAAGAGGTATTTAATGACATAGATTTAAATTCTTATGTAGCTACCGTAAGAGCATCCGTATTGGCTTGTGGGCTTATTTTTGAATTACCTATCATTGTTTACTTTCTTACTAAGGTTGGTTTAGTCACTCCAGAGATACTCAAAAAGTACCGTAAAATTTCATTGGTAGTTGTTTTAATACTATCTGCAATCATTACACCTCCAGATGTTGCCAGCCAAGTAGTTGTGGCTGTTCCTATTATGATTTTATACCAAATCAGTATTGTGATTTCAAGAATTGTGATTAAAAGAGATTTAAAAAAGATGCGTAAAAATGGAAAATAAAGTTCAAGAGTTTAATGATTATAGGGCCAAGATGAATGATAAAATCTTAGCAGACAATAATAAATTAATCAAGCGTATTTTTAATTTGGACACCAATGCTTTTGCAGAAGGAACCTTAGATGTGAAAACAAAAGAACTTTTAGGTTTGGTAGCATCTGCTGTGCTGCGCTGTGATGACTGTGTAAAATATCACTTAGAGGGGTCTTCAAAGGCAGGAGCTAGTCATGAAGAAGTCATGGAAACCCTAGGAATAGCTACCTTAGTGGGAGGAACTATAGTCATTCCCCATTTGAGAAGGGCTTACGAATACTGGGAAGCCATTCAAGAAGAAAATAAATAGCAAATACCAAACAACTGTCTATGAAACTAAGTGCCACTAACATCATGAAATCTTACCGCGGTCGCACCGTAGTTAAAGGTATTTCTCTAGAAGTAAACCAAGGAGAAATAGTGGGTTTATTAGGACCAAACGGAGCAGGTAAAACCACTTCATTTTATATGATAGTAGGCCTTATCAAACCCAATGGAGGTGCCATACATTTAGACCAAACAAACATCACCAATTACCCTATGTACAAACGTGCTCAAAGCGGTATTGGCTATTTGGCTCAAGAGGCTTCTGTGTTTAGAAAACTCAGTATTGAAGAAAATATCATGAGTGTATTACAACTCACTAATCTCACCAAGAAAGAGCAAGAAATGAAAATGGAATCCCTCATTGAAGAATTTAGTTTGGGGCACATCAGAAAAAACAGGGGCGATTTACTTTCTGGGGGAGAAAGAAGAAGAACAGAAATTGCTAGAGCTTTAGCTACAGACCCAAAATTTATACTCTTAGACGAACCTTTTGCTGGTGTAGATCCCGTTGCAGTAGAAGATATTCAAAGAATTGTGGCCCAGCTTAAAGATAAAAATATTGGAATATTAATTACAGACCACAATGTCCAAGAGACTTTAGCCATTACAGAAAGGTCTTACCTCATGTTCGAGGGTGGTATATTAAAGGCTGGAATTCCGGAAGATTTAGCCAAAGATGAAATGGTTAGAAAAGTGTATTTGGGTCAAAATTTTGAGCTCAGGAAAAAGAAGCTGGACTTTTAATGGAGCTTCTGAGAAAATAAGCCACTGAATAAGTACATTAGAATGACCAAAGCCAATCCGGCAAATTCAAGTGCCATTAAAAGTATAACAGAGGTAAAAATAAAAGAATATCTAAGCTCATTTCCCCGCCATTTAAAATTTTTAAATTTCAAAGAAAAAAGCTTTATGGGCGCATTCATTACTGTGACAATGAAAACAGAAAAGCCTACCAGAAAATAGGGAGACAATAAGACTTCTTTTAACCCATCTGCCGTAGGAAAAAAAAGCATACAAGGTACAGAGAGTACAAGTAGTGCAGCTGCAGGGGTGGGCAAGCCAATAAAATGATCCGTTTGTCTTGTGTCAATATTGAAAAAAGCCAATCGGAAAGCTGCCCCAATAGGAATGATTAGCCCAACCAATGGAAGCTGATCAAATATGAGCACCTCCACTAAAGTGAATCCAGAGGGATTTAACATCTTATAAATTGCCAAGCCAGGGACTACACCAGAAGTTACTAGATCTGCCAAAGAATCTAACTGTTTACCCATTTCACTTTTTACATGTAATATTCGGGCTGCAAAACCATCAAAAAAGTCAAAAACAATGCCTGTAAAAACAAATAGCATTGCTAAAAGTATTTCATTTTCTAAAACAGCAATTACAGCCAATAAACCGGACAATAAATTCAATGCGGTAATCGCATTTGGAATAAAACTTTTAATATTTTTCACAGGTCAAAAATACAATAATAACACAACATCTCACTTAAGCTGGCAGAGAAATGGGATTTGTATATATTTACATAAATATTACCACAGTTCATGAAGCCCAATCTATTTCACAATTTTCTTGTTTTTGTTTTCTTAACCTTACAGATCCAAGCACAAGATTTTAAATTAAGTGAGTATGCCGCTATAAGCATCTTAACTTGTGAACCTGGGACAGATTTATATGCCTCTTTTGGGCATTCAGCCATAAGGGTTCAAGACCCTATGATGCAGTTAGACATAATCTACAATTATGGCATATTTGATTTTTATGCACCAAATTTCTACACTAATTTCATCAAGGGAAAGCTTACTTATACCCTTGGAAGACAATATTTTAGTGACTTTCTTTTTGAATATGAAATGGAAAACAGAAGTGTCAAAGAGCAAGTACTCCGTTTGGATAAAAACAGCAGGGACCGCCTATTTAATTTTTTAGAAAAGAACTACCGACCAGAAAATAGGGACTATGCTTATGATTTTTTCTTTAACAACTGTGCCACAAAAATCAGAGACCTCATAGGAGAAAACGGACTTATAAGCGGCATACAAATAAACCAAGCTACTGACCTCAAAAAAACTTTTAGAGACCTACTCTCTGAAAACTTGGCTGCAAACAGCTGGGCTTTATTTGGTATAAATTTAGCATTAGGGGCCAAAGTAGACAAAATAGTGGCCCCAAGAGAATATCAATTCTTACCAACCTATCTCTCAGAATCATTGGAAATTCTCACAATTCGTGGCTTACCCCTTGTAGAAAATGATCGCATGTCTTACGAATCAAAGCCCAAACCAAAAATTCAAGAAGGTTTATACAGCACACCCGCTTTTACAAGCTTTTTAATATTAATTCTCACCCTAATCATAGGTGCAATAGAATATTTTACTGGAAAAAAATTATGGAGTTTTAATTTAATATTATTTGGATTAAGTGCTTTGGGGAGTCTGTTGCTGCTCTTTTTGTGGTTTCTGACTGACCACCACCCTACCGTGCACAATTTTAACTTATTATGGTTGTCTCCATGGGCATTTTTAATGCTTTGGATTAACATAAAAACCAGAGGCAACAAGCCCACCAAAATACAGCGATACATTGCTTTAGTTTTTGTTTTATTACTCAGTGCAACACCAGTAATACACTGGATAGGAATACAAAAATTCGATCCCTTATTTTTCCCAATCATAGGGGCTATATGGATGAGAAGCGTACCTTTGGCGTTTCAATGGAACCCTGTAAAATAGCCCCGTTATATGAACCTTTTAAGTGTTGAGAATATTAGTAAATCCTACGGGGAATTGGTCTTGTTTGAGCAATTGTCATTTGGAGTCAATAAGGACCAAAAAATTGCTTTAATTGCTAAAAATGGCAGTGGTAAAACGGCTATTTTAAATATCCTTTCAGGATTAGATCAGCCAGACCAAGGCATGGTTAATTACAGAAAAGACATTAAAGTGTCTTTTTTAGCCCAGGAGCCAATTCTCGCAGAAAACAGTACTATTGAACAATGTATTCTAGCTTCAGACAATGAGGTCTTAAAAGTCATAGCCAATTATGAGAAGGCATTATTAGACATGGACAATGCAGATGGCTACCAAAAAGCCTTTGATGCCATGGATAGACACGCCGCTTGGGACTTTGAGACCCAATACCAACAAATACTATCCAAACTAAAACTAGACGACCTTCAACTTAAAGTTTCCGCTTTATCTGGAGGACAAAAAAAACGGGTTGCGTTAGCCAACGCATTACTTAACAAACCTGATTTGCTCATTTTAGACGAACCTACAAACCACTTAGATTTAGAAATGATCGAATGGCTGGAAGTTTATTTTGCCAAAGAAAACATTACCCTATTTATGGTGACGCACGACCGCTATTTTTTAGAACGTGTTTGCAATGAAATTGTTGAATTAGACCAAGGGCAATTATACACCTATAAAGGGAATTACGCTTATTATTTAGAAAAAAAAGAGGCCAGACTATCACAAGAACAAGTAGAACAACACAAATCCAAAAGACTCTTTAAAAAAGAATTGGATTGGATGCGACGTCAGCCAAAGGCAAGAACAACAAAATCAAAATCTAGAATAGATGACTTTGCCCAAATAAAAGAACGTGCCCATCAAAGAAGACAAGACCATGAAATTCAACTTGAAATTGACATGGAACGTATGGGGACAAAAATCTTAGAATGTCACAAACTATTTAAATCCTTTGGAGATAAATCAATTTTTGACGGTTTTGATTATAATTTCCTAAGAGGGGAACGCATAGGGATTATTGGGAAAAATGGCACAGGAAAATCTACCTTTCTCAATATTCTTACTGGAAAGGAAAGCGTAGACGGTGGGAAAATAGTCGTTGGAGACACCATTAAATTTGGCTACTATACCCAGGACGGCATTCCATCAAAATCTGGACAAAAAGTGATTGATGTCATTCGTGAATTTGGAGACTATATTCCACTAAAAAAAGGACGGCAAATTTCTGCCCAACAATTATTAGAGCGCTTTTTATTCGACAGAAAAAAACAATATGATTTTGTTGAAAAGCTCAGTGGAGGAGAACGCAAAAGGCTGTATTTATGTACCGTACTTATACAAAACCCAAACTTTTTGATATTAGATGAACCCACCAATGATCTAGATATAGTTACTTTAAATGTCTTGGAGTCATTTTTATTGGATTATCCTGGATGCTTGCTCGTTGTATCTCACGACCGCTATTTTATGGATAAAATAGTAGACCACTTATTTGTTTTCAGAGGAGCGGGATATATAGAAGACTTCCCTGGGAATTATTCTGATTTCAGGGCATACGAAGACAGTCAAGACCAAGAACAAGAGCCCATAAAGCCTAAAAGCATCCAACAACAAACAGCTGCAAAAACAGCAACAACTACTCAAAAACAAAAAATATCCTTTAATGAACAAAAAGAGTACCAACAACTTGAGTCTAAAATAAGAAGTTTGGAGAAAGACAAATTGGCCTTAGAACAAAGTTTTTTTGAAGAAGGATTGTCTGTGGAGACAATAGAAGACAGGTCAAAAAAACTTCAAGAAGTCATTGAAACCATAGAGCTAAAAACAATGCGCTGGTTTGAATTAGCAGCAAAAATTGAAGGCTAGTGAAAAATAAAATTGGGGCATATATAGCTTACTTAAAATACCTCTGGAGGTCTAGTGACCAACACAGCGTTCATTCCCCCTTTGTTTTTGAATTATTGACAAAATGCATCCATAAAGTACCAAAAGGCTCAAAAACAAGCGCTTATAACCAAGCCATTAAAGCTTATTTAGAGAAAAAAAATATTCCGTTAATCAGTCCATTAACTGAGTTAACAATCTTAGAAACTTCCCTAACAAATAGGGGAGTTACAGCTTATTTTGTTGAAGAAATTAATGCCGATTTTAAACAAAAAGAGCTATGGAAAAAACTAATTTCAGATAAAAACATTCAAATAAGTATTGATTACTGGAGTTTTGGACTTATTTTTACAAAAAAAGATCAAGAAAAAGAACATTTCATTTTGTTTAAGAATTCATGGAGATAATTCATATTTAAACAATTAATATTCAAACCCAAAACTGTTAAGCGCTATGAAAATTTACACCAAAACAGGTGACAGGGGAATGACAAGCTTATTCAATGGAAAAAGAGTACTAAAAAATGACCTTCATTTAGATTCATACGGTTCTTTAGACGAATTGAATGCTTGGATAGGTTTACTCAGAGAAGGTGCTGTAGTGGCTTCACAAAAACCCCTATTACTCGAAATACAAAAACATTTATTTGAAATTGGTGCCATCCTAGCGAATCCAACAAAAGAAGGAGAAAAACCCAAAGCCATTCCCACAAAGAACACAGATGACTTAGAGTTTGCCATTGATCAAATGGAACTCTCTTTGGACCCATTAACAAACTTTATACTTCCAGGAGGGAGTACTTATGTCTCCTACTGCCATTTAGCCAGAACCGTAAGTAGAAGGGCAGAAAGACTTCTTGTATCGCTTCATATGGAGCAACCTATTGATATCACTGTACTCGAATACATCAATAGACTTTCAGATTACTTTTTTATACTCAGCAGGTATGCTGCCAAAAATGGCGGTGTTGAAGAGGTGAAATGGATGCCATCCTAGTATTTTTTCTTATAATTTAAAATTTAAACTTAAAATAACTTGTGTATTCTAGTTTAAAAATTACTTTTGCAAAAATCTAAAACAGAACCCCATGTATTGGACATTAGAATTAGCTTCATATTTGAGTGATGCCCCTTGGCCAGCTTCAAAAGACGAATTAATCGATTACGCTATTAGAACAGGAGCTCCTTTAGAAGTCGTTGAGAATTTACAATCAATGGAAGAAGAAGGTGGAGAAATTTACGAGTCTATTGAAGAAATATGGCCAGATTATCCAACAGATGAAGACTACCTCTGGAATGAGGATGAATATTAAAAGTATAGAAATCTATTTGACTTAGATTTCCCGAAAAAAGTCTCCTTGGAGGCTTTTTTTTTGCTTATTTTTGAAAGGATATGTCATATAACATGACAACAAAGACCACGGCATGAAATTTGTAATTTATTTGCCAAAAAACACACCTTTACCAATTCGCGTAACACACGCAGAGAACTGATCATATGAGTTTTATAAACAACGTACTTAAAGTATTTGTAGGAGACAAAGCAAAGAAAGATGTCAAAGCCCTACAACCCCTGATAGATAAAATTAATGCCTTTGAAAAAGAAATGGAAAGCCTATCTCACGACGCATTGAGAGAGAAGACCCATGGCTTTAAAAAATTACTAAAGGAGGCAACAGCAAGCACCGAGAGTGAAATTGAATCCTTAAAATTAGCGGCCTTAAACGAGACTGATATTGACAAAAACGAAGATACTTACAACAAAATTGACCAGCTGAAAGAAGCACAGTACAGCATTACTGAAAAAGTATTAGAAGATATTTTACCTGAAGCATTCGCCCTAGTCAAAGAAACTGCAAAAAGATTTACTCAGTCAGAAGAAATAGCCGTAACAGCTTCTGCGTCAGACAGAAAAGCTGCCGCCACCAAAGACTACGTAAACATACAAGATGACACTGCAATTTGGAGTACAAGCTGGGACGCAGCAGGTAAAAAAGTAAAATGGGATATGATCCATTATACTGTTCAGCTTATTGGAGGAATAGCGCTACACCAGGGGAAAATTGCAGAGATGCAAACAGGAGAAGGGAAAACCTTAGTGGCCACCCTACCGGTTTATTTAAATGCGCTTACAGGAAATGGGGTACACTTAGTGACCGTGAACGATTATTTGGCTAAAAGGGATAGTGCATGGATGGCTCCTTTGTTCGAATTCCACGGAATGACCATAGACTGTATTGACCACCACCAACCAAATTCTCCGGGGAGAAGGGCTGCATATGAAGCAGACATTACCTATGGCACCAATAATGAATTCGGATTTGACTACCTACGTGACAATATGGCGCACAGTCCAACCGATTTAGTACAAAGAGCGCCAAACTTTGCCATTGTAGATGAAGTAGATTCCGTCCTTGTGGACGATGCCCGAACACCACTCATCATTTCAGGTCCTGTTCCAGAAGGTGACAGACACGAATTCACAGAGTTAAAGCCAAGGGTAAACGAATTGGTAAACATGCAAAGACAGTACCTCACTGGTATCTTGTCAGAGGTTAAAAAGCTAATCGCAGCTGGGAACGAAAAAGAAGGAGGGTTCCTTTTACTCAGGGTCCACAGAGGGTTACCAAAAAATAAAGCCCTCATTAAATTTTTAAGTGAGGAAGGCGTAAAACAACTGTTACAAAAAACAGAGAACTTCTACATGCAAGACAACAACAAGCAAATGCCAGAGGTAGACGCTGAATTGTGGTTTGTAATTGAAGAAAAAACCAATCAAATAGACCTTACTGAAAAAGGGGTTTCATACCTTTCTACAGAAGAAGACAAAGAATTTTTTGTTTTACCAGATATTGGTTCAGCCATTGCTGAGATTGAAAACAAAGGGCTTGAATTAGAAGAAGAAGCCACCGAAAAGGACCAATTATTTAAAGACTTTTCTATTAAAAGTGAGCGCATTCATACCTTAAACCAACTGTTAAAAGCCTATACTTTATTTGAAAAAGATGTGGAGTATGTAGTCATGGACAATAAAGTCATGATTGTAGACGAACAAACAGGAAGGATTATGGATGGTAGAAGGTATTCAGATGGCCTACACCAAGCCATTGAAGCCAAAGAAAATGTAAAAATCGAGGCCCTTACACAAACTTTTGCCACCGTTACCTTACAGAATTACTTTAGAATGTACAAGAAGTTAGCTGGTATGACAGGTACCGCTATTACTGAAGCTGGGGAGTTTTGGGAAATTTACAAATTAGATGTCATGGAGATCCCCACCAATAGACCTATTTCTAGGGCAGATAAAGATGACCTGATTTACAAAACCAAAAGAGAAAAATACAATGCCATTATAGAAGAAGTCACCAAACTATCTGCAGCAGGGAGACCCACACTAATTGGTACTACCTCCGTAGAAATTTCTGAATTACTTTCCAAAATGCTTGGCATCAGAAAAGTACCCCATAATGTATTGAATGCCAAGTTGCATAAAAAAGAAGCAGATATTGTTGCAGAAGCTGGAAATGCAGGCGTGGTTACAATTGCAACCAACATGGCTGGAAGGGGAACAGACATTAAACTTTCAGAAGAAATTAAAGCCGCCGGTGGACTTGCCATTATTGGAACTGAAAGACATGATTCTAGAAGGGTAGACAGACAGCTAAGGGGAAGGTCTGGAAGACAAGGAGATCCAGGTAGCTCTCAATTTTATGTCTCATTAGAAGACAATCTAATGCGACTCTTTGGATCAGACAGGGTAGCCAAACTCATGGATAGAATGGGCTTAGAAGAGGGAGAAGTGATTCAACATTCTATGATGACAAAATCCATAGAGCGGGCTCAGAAAAAAGTAGAAGAAAATAATTTTGGGGTTCGTAAACGTCTTTTAGAATACGACGACGTCATGAACGCACAAAGAGAAGTGGTCTATAAGAGAAGGAGGCACGCTTTACAAGGCGAACGTCTTAAATTAGACATTGCCAACATGATATTTGATACTTGTGAAATCATTACAGGAGACAATAAAGCGGCCAGTGATTTTAAAAACTTTGAATTTGAACTGATCAAATACTTTGGAATGACAGCACCATTCTCAGAGGAGGAATTCTTAAAAGAAGCGCCTAACAGCCTTACTAGAAAAACATACAAATCTGTACTAGTTCATTATCAAAATAAAATGGCCCGCAGCAGCCAAACCGCCTTTGGGGTAATTAAGAATGTATACGAAGACCAATCCAATAAGTTTGAGCGTATTGTAGTGCCTTTTACAGATGGAATTAAAACCTTAAACGTGGTAACAGACCTCACCAAAGCCTATGAGAGTGAAGGAAAGCAACTCATCACTGACTTTGAGAAAAACATTACTCTAGCCATGGTAGACGAGGCTTGGAAAACACATTTGAGAAAAATGGATGAGCTTAAACAGTCTGTGCAGTTGGCTGTTCACGAACAAAAAGATCCTTTATTAATTTATAAGTTTGAAGCTTTTGAACTGTTCAAGGGTATGTTAGAAAGGGTCAATAAAGACATTGTTTCTTTCTTATTCAAAGGAGAACTTCCCACTGAGAATCCGAATCAAATTCAAGAAGCCAGGCAGCAACGCAGGGCCAAAGAAAACCTTCAAACAACCAAAGAAGAAATTCCTAATGTAGATGAAATGGCTGCTAAAAGTAGGGCGATAAGTCAAAACCAAACAGGTAGACCATCAGTGACAGAAACCATTGTTAGAACAGAAGCTAAAATTGGAAGAAATGATAAAGTAACCATTCAGAATGTAATGAGTGGAGAACAAAAAACATTAAAATACAAACAAGCTGAATCACTTTTAAAAGAAGGCAGCTGGATCATCACAAAATAGTGACCCTGGACCCAATCGAAAATCACTAACCACAAAAACCACCCAATGAAGAAGCCACTACACTTATTAATTGCTTTACTAACTATCAGCATTGGTTTTGGACAATCTGCAGAAGGAGACGGTCCACACAGCCAACTAATTATTAGAGGGGTTACCCTAATCAATGGAAATGGAGCACCTCCAAGAGGACCAATAGATATTGTAGTAGAAGGAAATAAAATTACTCAAATAGCGGTAGTGGGGTATCCTGGTGTGGCTATTACAGAAAAGAGTAGGCCTACGCTAAAAGCAGGAGGAAAAGAGTTAGATGCATCGGGCATGTATTTAATGCCTGGTTTTATAGACATGCATGGACATATTGGGGGCCGCGCACAAGGAGCAGAACCAGAATATGTGTTTAGACTCTGGATGGCCCATGGGGTAACAACAGTGAGAGAACCCTCTGGAAGAGGACTAGAATTTACCCTAGACCTAAAAAGAAAATCAGAAAAAAACAGCATAGTAGCTCCGAGACTTTTCGCTTATACGGGCTTTGGGTCTGGAAGTAAAAAAGACATTAACACACCAGAGGAGGCTAGAGAATGGGTGAGGGATAATGCAAAACAAGGCGCAGACGGAATTAAATTTTTTGGTGCTGCTCCAGCTATTATGCAAGCCGCATTAGAAGAAAACAAAAAGCTAGGATTAGGTTCTGCATGCCACCATTCACAAATGGATGTGGCGCGATGGAATGTATTACACTCCGCTAGAGCCGGACTGACTAGTATGGAACATTGGTATGGTTTGCCGGAGGCATTGTTCTCAGACAGAACAGTCCAAAACTATGCATTAGATTACAACTATCAAAACGAACAACACCGCTTTGAGGGTGCTGGACAACTCTGGGAACAGGCAGCTGCCCCCTACTCCGACCATTGGAATAATGTAATGAATGAACTCATCGCATTGGATTTTACCATGGACCCCACCTTTAATATTTATGAGGCCAATAGAGACCTTCAAAGGGCTAGAAGGGCAGAATGGCATGAAGATTACACCCTGCCATCCTTGTGGAAATTTTATGAACCAAGTAAAATATCGCATGGCTCCTACTGGCACAATTGGGGTACCGAACAAGAGGTGGCTTGGAAAAGAAATTACAAACTTTGGATGACTTTCATCAATGAATATAAAAACCGAGGCGGAAGGGTTACTACAGGTTCAGATTCAGGATTTATTTATCAGCTCTATGGTTTTGCCTACGTAAGGGAATTAGAGCTTCTCAGAGAGGCAGGATTTCACCCGCTAGAAATTATCAGATCTGCTACTTTAAACGGCGCAGAAGCACTAGGAATGGAAGACCAGTTAGGTACTGTAGAAGTGGGTAAATTGGCAGATTTTGTGATCGTAGATCAAAACCCCCTTCAAAACCTAAAAGTCCTTTATGGAACAGGCGCAGTTTCTTTGACTGAAGACAATCAAGTGGTTAGAAAAGGCGGGGTAAATTACACGGTTAAAGACGGAATTATTTACGACGCAAAAGCCCTATTGAAAGAAGTTAAAGACATGGTAGACGCTGCTAAAGAAAAAGAAGGCTTTAAGATTACCCAGCCTGGGGTAAAACAATAGGAACCTTCTACACTTTTTATTTCATTTGTTTGCTGGCAAGTGGCTTGTGTGGTTTGTAAGACTATTTTACATGACGACTGCTGTGTTTGAACCGATCTTTAAAACCCTTTGGTAGTCTCTTTTTTTTGTAACTTGTTATACAAAAAAAAAGAGACTATGATTTCTAAAACATTTATGACAAATGCTTTTCTGTGGTGTACTTTAGCACTTGCTTTAGTACTACAACCATCTGAAAAAGCCCCTCAAAATTCATATACTGAAACCGCCTATTTTGCCAGTGGTTGCTTTTGGTGTGTAGAGGCTATTTTTGAATCTGTAACAGGGGTTGGAGATGTGGTTTCAGGCTATGCTGGGGGAACAGAAAAAAATCCTACCTACAATCAAGTTGCAGGAGGCAGAACCACACATGCAGAGGCTGTCATGGTACCTTACAACCCAAAGCAAGTTTCCTATGAAACTTTAGTTAAAGTATTTTTTGGGTCCCACGATCCCACTACCCGCAACAGACAAGGACCAGACAGAGGTCCTCAATATAGGTCAATTGCTTTTTACAAAACAAGTGCTGAAAAAGCAGTTATTACAACGCATATAGATGTATTAAACACCGAGAAGGCTTTTAATAACCCAATAGTGACACAAATAATGCCTTTCACAATATTTTATGAGGCAGAAGATTACCACCAAGATTTTGAAGCTAGAAACCCAAACAATCCATATGTAAGGGCGGTGTCTGTGCCCAGGTTATTAAAATTCAAAGCTAAATTTCCAAAACTATTAAAAGCCTCTCATTAAATGAGTGTTCACAAAGCAGCTTTAATAGAGGTATTTACTTTAGAAAATGAATTTCTAAAAATGGAAGTATTGAATTATGGTGCTATTATTAAAAGTTTAAAACTAGAGCTTGAACACGAAGAATCACAAGAATTGGTCGCAGGACATCCTGAGGTATTATTATATTTAGAGGACCCTTGGTTTCTTGGGGCTTGCCTAGGACCATTTGCAGGGAGAATTAAAAGAAAAAACAGCCCTTCAAATACTGTAGACTTTCCAGGAAATACTGAAAACATTGAATTGCATGGAGGGAAGCAAGCCTATTCCAAACAGTTTTGGCAATTAGAAAAAATAGGCTCAGGAGCAGCCCCTTTTATTTGTCTTTCTTATTGCCAACAAGTACAGCAAGAAAGAGTTAGTAATCATAAGGCTTTAAAATCAGGGACCATTAAAACATTACTGACCTATAGCCTCATAAATAATGAATTAAAAATAAGCTATAACAGCACTTCTACTGTCCCTCAGGTGTTTAACTTAAGCAATCACAGTTATTTTATTTTAGACCAAGCCCAGGATGTTTCAGATTACCTTTTAGAAATTAATGCATTCCATAGGATACAAACAGACCACCAATTATTACCAACTGGAAAGCTGCTTTCATTAAAAAATGATGCCTATCATTTTAGCCCACCAAAAAAAATAAATCAAATAGAACTAGACACGCCATTTGTATTGAACCATACAAGTAAATTAGGACAAAGAGCAGCTAGTGTGTACTCTGAAAAAAGCAAGTTACGTATGGATGTTTATACAGACCAAGACATCCTAGTATGCTTTACACCCCAAGAATTTAAAGGAATTTGTTTTGAAACCCAGGGATACCCAGATGCACCAAGCCATGAAAATTTTAAGACCATAGTCATAGATAAAGACAGGCCTTACCAACAAGAGACCCGATACAAATTTGAAAAAACAGCCGAGTAATTCCCTAATTATTATCGAATATTAAGGGCGCTCACACACAAAAACCATGAAAAATAACCTATCAATATCGGTACCCAAATTGATCAAAGGGATTGTTAATGGTGAAATACCCGCTTTGAGCAAGGCTATTAGCTTGGTAGAAAGCAAATTACCCATTCACCAAAAATGGGCCCAGGAATTAGAGGTCGCCTTTTCAAAAGAAAATCCAAATACGATAAGAGTGGGTATTTCTGGGGTTCCAGGAGTAGGTAAAAGCACTTTAATTGAAGCATTGGGTATGTATCTTGTGGAGAAGGGACTTAGACTAGCCGTACTAACCATTGATCCCAGTAGCCAACAAAGTGGCGGAAGCATCCTGGGAGATAAAACAAGGATGGACCAACTGGCTGCGCACAAGAGTGCATATATAAGAACTACGGCTGCAGCAAGTACTTTGGGTGGTGTGGCACAAAATACCCGCTCAAGTATCCTTTTCTGTGAAGCTGCTGGCTTTGACGTAATCATTGTAGAAACGGTAGGGGTTGGACAAAATGAATTGGAAGTTCATGAAATGGTAGACGCACTTTTACTCCTTCAATTGCCCGGAGCTGGAGATGAAATTCAAGGTATTAAAAGAGGACTACTGGAGGTGGCAGACGCCTTGTTAATTAACAAGGCAGACGGGGCGCAAGCCCCGTTAGCCAAAAAAGCACAGCAGTATTTCAAGGCTTCTGTTCATGGTTTTAGGCCCAGAAAAAACGGATGGGAGCCCCCGGTTCTTTTGGCTTCTGCCATTGAAAATCGCGGTGTAAAAGAAGTGTGGCAAAGCATAGAATATTTTATTCGCCTTCAGAAGAAACATGGTGATTTTGAACTAAAAAGAACCGCTCAAAAAATTCTAGGACTGCACCGACTTGTTTGCCAGCGTTTAGAAGCCTCTTTTTACGCAGACAAGAAGGTTCAAAATGAAATTCCTGATATAAAAAGACAACTCACCAATGGCACTTTAAGCATCTCTAAAGCGGCTGAAATACTTATTGATGGATTTAGAAATAGCCACAAAAAGTCATTATAATTTTAAAATCTAATCAAAAATAGGTCCTATTTATTAGGGCAATAACAAACCTAACTTTAAGGCTATTTCACTCAAAAAATAGCTCCAATAAATTTATTTAAATACACAAAAAGCGGTTTCAAAGGTGCTTCAGGCCTTATACCTAGCGTCAAATTTCAAAAAAGTCCTTAGAAATACTACAAAAAGACGGCTATTCTATAAAATGACTTAAATTTGTGGGACTAAATGACCATCATGAACATTCACACTCAGGAACTCCTTTCCGTTGTTGTACCCCTTTATAACGAACAAGACAATGTGCTTTTACTTACCCAGAAAATTCACGAAAGCCTTGTAGGGTATCAATATGAGATTATTTATATAGATGACTTTTCTACAGACCAAACCAAAAAGGTGGTCAATGATTTGGCAGACAATCAAGTCCACTTAATAGCCCTTAAGAAAAATTACGGCCAAAGTTTGGCCCTTGCTGCAGGAATTGACTACGCTTCTGGAACCTATATTATTACCATGGATGGTGACCTTCAGAACGACCCCTCAGACATTCCTTCTATGTTAAAAGAAGCCATTGACGGAGGCTATGATTTGGTGACAGGTATTAGACAGAAACGAAAAGACAGCTTACTGAAAAAAATACCTTCAAAAATTGCCAACTTCTTGGTGAGAAGGGTCACTAAATTAGACATCAAAGACAACGGCTGTGCCTTAAAAGTCTTTCATAAAGATGTGGCTAAAGACCTTAATTTATACGGCGAAATGCACCGCTTCATTACGCTTTTAGCATTCTTAGAGGGAGCGCAAATAAAACAAGTCCCTGTTAAACATCATGCCAGACATGCTGGAGTCTCCAAATATGGATTGGAGCGTGTATTTAAGGTAATTGCAGATATGATGTTATTGCTTTTTATTAGAAAATACATCCAAAGACCCATTCATCTCTTTGGGATTTTTGGGGTGCTATTAATAGGGGCAGGACTATGTATAAATGCGTATTTGGTGTACCTTAAACTTATGGGCGAAGATATAGGAACTAGGCCCCTACTCACCCTGGGAATGATGCTGATTTTTGCAGGAATTCAATTGTTCACCATCGGAATTGTTATGGAATTGCTGATCAGAACCTACTACGAGTCTCAAAAGAAAAGACCTTATAGAATCAGAAAAGTTACCCAAGGGGGAACGGCTATTTCAAAATAACTATAGCCTCAAAAAAGATTGGTTCAAATTGGTGTGAAAATCAAAACCAACACAAAATCATTAACTAAAAACATGAAAAAAAAAGCGCTTTTATTTCTCAAGATAGGGATCAGTGCAGTGCTTTTATACCTTATTTTTTTGAAAATTCCCTTTAGCGAAGTCTCTCAAACTTTGTTAAAAGCACATTGGGGATATTTAGGCTTGGGGACTTTATTCTTTTTTTTATCAAAAATAATAGCCGCTTTTAGACTACAACTATTCTGGCAATGTATAGGAGTACAACTAAACCACGGGTATAATTTAAGGCTCTACTTATTAGGCATGTTTTACAACTTGTTTCTACCCGGCGGCATTGGTGGAGATGCTTATAAAGGGTATGTCATAAAAAAAACATTTCAAACACCAACTAAAAAAATCTTTGGCGCCCTTTTAGTAGACAGGCTGTCAGGACTACTGCTTTTGTGCGTTTTTAGTGCCCTTTTAGCGGCTATTGGTATTCACGAGCTACTCAGCCCATTTAGATACCTTTTCATATTGGCTGTCCCTTTGGGTGTTTTAGTTTACTATATAGGGTTAAAGAAAATATACCCTTACACCCTAGCTGTTTTCTGGAAAACCTTTGTGTATTCTGCAGGAGTGCAATTGTCTCAATTAATTACTGCCTTGTGCATATTATGGGCGCTGGACCAAACACAAGATATTGGACTGTATTTTTTGGTCTTTTTAATATCTTCTATCGTGGCTATTATTCCATTGACCATTGGTGGAATAGGCAGTAGAGAGCTTACCTTCTTATATGGCGCACAATGGTTGGCCTTAGATTACAAAACAGCCATAGCTATGAGCTTGCTGTTCTTTTTTATTACTGCTTCCGTCTCTTTAACTGGAATGGTGTATCACTTTAGGTCATTACCGGAACCAGGCAAAAACACCAAGTAGCGTTTTTCTAAAGTATTGGCTCTTGTAGCAGGATTTAAAAAGGCTATTTTTAATTTAGTAATTCTATAAGAGAGCACTGAAAATTCAATATTAAAGGGTATGTCTGTTTTAGAAAGTTGGTCTAATTGAAGCCCATTTAGGTACACCCAAACGTTTGACAAATCCTTGAGTTCCTCTAACTGATCCACTATTTTCAAGGGCGATCTTAGGCCAAAATCCATTGCCCAACTGTGTGCGTTTCCCCATTTATACACCTTATCTGGTGAGATGTAAGAGGATTGCATGATTTTCTCTGAAGCAGTTTTACCTGCTTGATATTGAAGTAATTTAGGATAAAAACCAATATTTAGAATCCCATTTACAAAAACAGCTGTTAAGACTCCTGTCAGAAGGATGCCAGAAAAAACCGCTTTAGTCCTTAATATCCAGGCAATACTTCCTACTATAAAAAGTCCCAACAAAACATAGGAAACCCAAAATTCAAAGGGAAATACCCCTATACATAGAACCAAAGCTACAGTACCCAAAAGGACGAATAATAGCTTTTGTATGTGGAACATGGGTTTCCAAATTTTTCCCTGGCCACCTACCCTAGCTGCAACCAATACCGCCCAAAGGGGAATACTACTATTGAGGTAATGCGGTAGTTTAAATTGGGCAAAGCTTATTAAGAGTAAAATAGCCAATGCTCCGTATAGAAGTCCTTGGGTTTTATCCAAAACTGCTTGGGTTTTAAACCGCCTTACAAAGAGATATATCGCCAAGGGCGTAAAAGGCAGAAAAGCCCACAGAAAAGTATGGAAAAAGAAAAAATAATCAGGACTATTACTGCCCATACCCTGGCCACTCATGCGCTCAAAACTCTGCTCAAAAAGGATAAAGAAAATACCAGACCTATCTGAAACACCCCGAATCACTAATTCAGGATGAAGGTCAAATTGCACATAATAAGCATATAAAATAGGACATATGCCTAAAACAAATGCAGCTACTCCTAAAAGCACTTCTTTTCTCCAGAGCAGTGACCATTGGCGGTTATAAATAAGATGCCCCATTAAAGGAAATCCAATCATGACAAGAGCCAAATGTCCTTTTGTAGAAAAAGCCATGGCTGCTGCCAAAGCTCCAAAAACCATAGGGCGCCAATTGGGCCTTTCCGCAAACGCGATGAATTGCCACAAGGACAAGGCAACAAATCCTGTAAGAACTGCATCTGTCCTAAGATCAATTGCAGATAAAACAATGGTTTGGGCACTTAAAAAAATAAGTGTAGCAGCTCTAGCGACAGGGACTGAATACAGTATTTGGGCCAGTTTAAACACACTATAAGCAGCTAATAATAAAGCCATAAAACCTGGCAACTTATATGAAAACTCATAAATTCCAAAAACAGCATATGAAGCAGCAGCCAACCAATAGTGTAAATGTGGTTTGTCAAGATAGGGTTCAGTGCCTTTGAATAGCGCGAGAAAATCACTTTCTTGAAACATTCTCATAGACATAACAGCAAATTGTGCAGAATCATTTTCTAACAGTCCACTAAACAGTCCCATAGCATAAACCGCCAAGAGCAAAGTTAGTAATACGATAAATGTCTTTTTAGATAGCATTAATTAGCTTGCTTAAATAAAACCTGTTTCTTAAAAATAAATTGAGCCAGATAGGCAAAGAATGCACCTATAAAAAATCCAATAAGCACATCAAAAGGATAATGTACACCTAAATATATTCTACTAAAACCGACCATAAAAGCCAAAAATGCACCAACATAAATAAACCAAGACCAAAATTGTCTAAGGAGCATTCCCATAAATATAGCGACCGCCATACTGTTGGCTGCATGTGCAGAAAAGAAACCATAAGGACCACCACAACGAGCCTTAACGAGCCTAAGCCCCACATCTAGTAGCGGTTCGTGACAAGGCCTTGGCCTAGCAAAACCGTACTTAAACGCGTTGGCCAATTGGTCTGTTGCTAGTATTAATATAGCTAAAGCGAGGATCGCTTTTAAACAAACTACAAGACCGTATTTGTGGTACATCTTCCAAAGAAAAAAAAGCACTAGAGGAGCGCCAATAGCCTTTTCTGAGAGTAACAACCAAAATGCATCCCATGAAGGGCTTCCCAAACCATTGAGAAACACAAAAAGAGCGCGGTCTATGGATTGAAGTAGCTCTAGCATTATGCTTCGTACCTAGAAATCTCTCTGTCGTAAAAATCAGTAGCTGCTTGAATGAGTCCTTCCGTTTCCGTTTCCAGTTCTTTTTCATCTTCTGGAGAAAAATCTTCCAACCATTCCACGCTGTCGTCTTCAAGGTTTATAATGAACCTAGGATAGTCTGTGTGTATTACAAAAATAGCGGTGGGGAAATCAGTGTTGTCACCGAGTAAAAATTTTGGAAATTCCATAGGATAATATTTTTAAATACGTTGGTCTGTACGTTGATCTATGAGCAGAAGTATGCTGCTTCTGATTGTTTTAGTGGTAATTTAAATTTTAAACTAAAGCACTAAAATAGTGAGAATCTTAGGAAACCGGAAGAGAAAGGTCTTCTATATGCTTTTTTGTCAGATAATTAAATCGGATATATAACATAATAGCTGAAGCAGTTAGGCCAGCTAAAAGGCCCAGCCAAATTCCAACGCTTTCCAAAGGGGTGTATAAGCCTAGGTAAAAACTCACAGGAAAACCAATCATCCAATAAGCGATAAAGGTAATTAGGGTGGGTATTTTAACATCTTGAAAACCTCTTAATGCACCCAAGACCACTACTTGTAATCCATCTGAAATTTGAAAAAATGCTGCCACTAAAAGTAATTGACCGGTAAGGAAAATAACTTCTGTATTGTCTGCCGCATTGATTAAATCATTGTTATTGAGATAAATTGTAGGCAATATATCTCTAAAAGCTAAAAACAAAATAGCAAACACTACTTCCAGAATAAAGGTCAATAAAAAGATAGACATGGCAATTCTCCGCAGTGCATTAAAATCTTTTAATCCTTTCTGATTGCCTACCCTAATCATAGCTGCAACACCAAGTCCCATACCCACCATAAATGTCATACTAGACAAGTTCAGGGCAATTTGATTGGCCGCTTGTGCATTTTTTCCCAACACACCACTAAGCCAAATGGCCGATGTAAATATGGCTACCTCAAAAAACATTTGCAATGCAGAAGGAAAGCCTAAATTGATGATTTTAGTCAGTACGCTCTTCTCAATAACCTTAAAGTTTATGTTGTGTACATAGGCCCTAAATTTGTCCTTATAACGAAATATAGCCCAAAGTAAAATTACCATAACCACCCTAGAAACTAAAGTTCCAACAGCTGCACCAACAATCCCCATTTCAGGGAAACCAAAAGTGCCATAAATCAATAAATAGTTAAGAACAATATTAATCACGTTGGCAACAACGGTTACATACATAGGGTATTTGGTCTGAGACAGTCCCTCTGAAAACTGCTTCAAAGCCTGAAAAATAATTAATGGCACCAGAGAAAAAGCGACCAAATCCAAATAAGGCATGGCCAATGTAACAACCTCAATAGGCTGTTTCATATGGTACATGAGTGGTTTACACAGTAGGATTAGAAAAAACAAGGCCAATCCTAAAACGGTACATAAAACCAATCCGTGTTTGAGTGCTGATTTTCCTGATGCAGTGTCTTTTGCTCCATCAGATTCCGCTACCAGTGGTGTAATAGCAGTAGAAAACCCAATGCCTAAAGACATGGCTATGAACACAAAACTGTTTCCTAAAGAAACCGCTGCTAGTTCGGCGGTTCCTAGTTGTCCCACCATAATATTGTCTGCAAAAGCAACAAAAGTATGGCCTAAAAGGCCTAGGATTACTGGAAAAGAGAGGCTTAAATTATATCTAAATTCTTTGGTGTATTGCTGTAACAAATGGTTGAAATTTTGCTTGCAAATATAGGCTTTCTAAAGCAGCTATAAACATCTTAAAAAAAATGTATGTACATAATTAAATGTAATGTGATGGGCCGCCATTTTGCGCTCTTAATTTAATACTTATGAAAATGCAATCTTTAAAACTTATAAAAAATACAATCTTTAATACTTATTAAAATGCAATCTTTAATACTTTTGAAAATGTAATACAGTTTTAGGGCTCCCTTATAATTTTTTAGCTGCATTCCAGAATACATCCATCTCCTCTAGTGACATATCACTCAAAGACAAACCCTTTAATTGCGCCTGAGATTCCAAGTATATAAATCTCTTTTTAAACTTTGTATTGGTTCTTTCTAGGGCGTTTTCTGGATTTATCCCTATAGCCCTTGCGTAATTAATCATCGAGAAAATTAGGTCTCCAAACTCTGCTTCCATTGCATCGGTATTGCCTTTTTTGACCTCATCATTAAACTCTCCGAGTTCTTCTTTAACTTTTTCCCAAACCTGCTCAGGTTTCTCCCAATCAAAACCTACACCAGCAGCTTTTTCTTGCATTCTATATGCTTTTATTAAAGCAGGAAGTCCTTTTGGAACACCTGAAAGCACCCCTTTATTCCCCTCTTTTAACTTGAGCTGTTCCCAGTTTTTCTTGACCTCTTCTTCATTTTCAACGGTGACGTCTCCATAGATATGTGGATGCCTGTGAATGAGTTTATCACAGATTTCATTACACACATCTCCCATATCAAATGTACCAGACTCACTCCCTATTTTGGCATAAAACACAATATGCAACAAAACATCTCCCAGTTCCTTTTTAACTTCTTGAAGGTCGTTATCTAAGATAGCGTCGGCCAATTCATAGGTTTCTTCTAAAGTGAGTAAGCGTAAACTTTCCATGGTTTGCTTCTTATCCCAAGGGCATTTTAAACGCAACTCATCCATAATGGTTAACAATCTGTCAAAGGCTTTTAATTGGTCTTCTCTTGAATTCATAGAGGCAGTTTTAAAAGGGTGTGTTTTTTTAGATCAACAAAACTACAGATTTAAATGTCACAAGTCTAATGTCTCGGTGTCATAGGTCTAAAAAATTAGGTGTGCTCATTCAAAAAATGTAATTTAAATGAATAATTTTTAATTGAAAACAATATAGAATCATGAAAAAAATAGTGCTCGTTCTAGGCTTGTTCATCTGTTGCAATGCTAATGTCTTTTCACAAAATCCGTTTAAAGCAGAGGTTCAAGAAATACAAAACAGGTACACTAACCTTAAAAAACAGGGAAAAACAATTGTATTCACAGGTAGTTCTAGCGTGAGAATGTGGCCGTCTGTCAGTGATTTAACTCCAGAAAATACGATCATAAATACTGGTTTTGGTGGGTCTCAAGCACGAGATTTATGGCGACATAAAGAGGCCCTTATCATTCAGTTCCAACCCCATCAAGTTTTTATATATGAGGGTGACAATGATTTGTTTGCGGGAGTACACCCAAGAAAAATTAAACGCACCACAAAAAAAATAATCAGGGCCATTCAGAAAAACAACAAACAAACTCAGATAGTCCTTATAGCCGCTAAACCGAGTATAAGTCGCTGGGATTTAAAAACAAAGTACTTACAATTAAATAACCTTTTCAAACGGCTCGCTGCTAAGAAAGAGCAACTCATCTATGCAGATGTATGGCACCCTATGCTTAAAGAAGGTGCGCTAGACAAAAGCTTGTTTGTTTCAGATGGCTTACACATGAATCAAAAAGGATACGCTATTTGGGAATCCGTTTTGAAACCATTAATATTGAAGTAAGAAATTAAAACCCATCATTAATAAAAGTCAGAAACATTTACTACAATAATCAAACACAAATACCAATCAAAACTAAAACCACAAATACCAATCACAATAATCAACCACAAATACCAATTACATGACATTTATTACTTCTAAACTACGCTACTTAATCTTATTCGCGGTGCTTTTTTTAACCGCCTGTCAAAAGCCAATGATTGAAATTGAACAAGGAATTTCAGACTTTTCAGCGCTTGGATTAATTCCCATCCCCGCGGCAATAGAAGAAGATGAGCACGGATTTCCAATGTATAAAGACACCTATATAAAAACTTCAGATACCACAGCATTTATGTTGCATATGGCTCAATTCACTGCAGAGAAAATCTTTCATCACAGTGGGTTGTCCCTAGAAATTAATCCTGAAAACCCACGTGGAACAGCCATTGAACTTGAAATAACCCCTACAGAAGAAACTGAGGTTAAAACTAATGAGCATAATATGGATCCGAATACTACGGGAGAATCTTATAAAATTTCGGTGGGTAAAAGTATTTTAAAAATAGCATCGGCGCAGCCAAGTGGTCTTTTTAGAGGCATTCAAACTTTAAGACAATTAATCCCTAACCAAGCTGCAACAATAAAAAATATGCCGGTATGGGAAATTCCTGGAGGAACCATTGAAGACGCCCCAAATTATGCTTTTAGAGGGGCTATGTTAGATGTGGCCAGACATTTTTTTACGATACAAGAGGTAAAACGCTATATAGATCTATTGGCCTATTACAAAATAAATATCTTACACCTTCACCTTACAGATGACCAAGGATGGCGCATTGAAATTAAAAAATGGCCTAAACTCACTGAGGTAGGTGGCGAAAAAGAAGTGGGTGGAGGTACTGGTGGTTTTTACACCCAAGCGCAATACAAAGATTTGGTGGCTTATGCGAATAAACACTTTATAACCATCATTCCTGAGGTCGATATGCCTGGACACACCAATGCGGCATCTGTGGCTTATCCATTCTTAAATGGCAATGGAAAAACTCCTGAATTATACACTGGTACTGAGGTGGGGTTCAGTACTTGGGATGCCAACAATGAAAAAGTGTATGACTTTGTGACAGATGTTGTGAATGAAATTAGTGCCATGAGTCCTGGTCCTTATTTTCATTTAGGAGGAGATGAGAGTCATGTTACCAAAAAACCGGACTATATTAAATTTGTAAATAGGGTAAGTGAAATTGTAAAACAGGCGGGTAAAACACCTATTGGCTGGGATGAAATTGTTACTGCAGACACAGACAGCACTGCCATTGCTCAGTTTTGGGCCAGTGAGAAAAATGCTGCTATAGCGGTACAAAAAGGCATGAAGGTCATTTTATCTCCTGCCAAGAAGGCCTATTTAGACATGCAGTACAAGGAAGATTCTCCTTATGGACTGCACTGGGCGGGTTATGTGCCGGTAGACACCGCTTATATTTGGACGCCGGAAACTTATGCAAAAGGGGTTCCCAGTGAATTGATCCTAGGTATAGAGGCCCCACTCTGGTCTGAAACCATTAGCAATAGTGATGAGATAGAATACCTGGCATTTCCTAGATTACCAGGATATGCTGAATTGGCTTGGAGCAGCCCTGAAAAAAGAGACTGGAATGAGTACAAAGGAAGATTGGCTTTACAATCCCTGTTTTTTGACAGGAATAAAGTAAATTATTATCCTTCCGAAAAAATAGATTGGGTTAGCCCACCATTGGCTCCCAAAACAATTGGAAAAGATTAGGGATAAAAATTATAGCGCATTAAAAAGCCCGCTATAAGCGGGCTTTTATTATGGTTTTTTTATCTATTTAATCCCTGGAAGTTTTTCTGGAAGGGGTGTTTGCCAATAATATTCAGGGGCTTTCTTCTCAGAAGGCCATTCTAAATCTAGGGCTTTGGTGTCATACATCTTACCGTCCTTAATCACTTTAGACACCGTATTGGTGTTTCTCAAATCTTCTAACGGATTGGCATCTAAAATAACCAAATCTGCTATTTTACCTACTTCAATACTTCCTAAGTCTGTGTCTAAACCTAGTGACTTAGCACCTAAAATGGTGGCGAATTTTAATGCGCCGTGGGCAGATATTCCACCACTTCCTACGGACCATAATTCCCAATGGTAGCCTAATCCTTGTAATTGGCCATGGCTTCCAATACCTCCAATACCTCCTGCTGCTTCCAAATCATTCATGAATTCTGCATGCTTTTTAAAGACATGCTCCTCTTCCATAAACCATCCTGGCCTACGTCTGGATTTTTGAGCCAATTCTTCATATGGGGTGTAAAACTGTAACTTCTCATCTTCCCATACTTTTTCTGTGGCATAGTAAAAATTCTCTGCCCATGGCCCCCCGTAAGAAACTAACAATGTTGGTGTTACCGCCATTTTAGCCTCTGCAATGGTTTTTACCACATCTGGGAAAATAGGGTATATAGGCAAGGAATGTTCGTGTCCTGGATAACCATCTAAAAGCTGGGTCATATTGAGTTTGAAATCTAAACCACCTTCTGTTGTTGGAATAAGTTTGAGCTCTTTGGCGGCCATAATTACCCATTGCCTTTGCTGTCTGTTACCCACCAAATACATTTTGATACTTTTGGTATTGTAGTATTCGCTGTACTGTTTAAGCACCTCTTTAGCGTGATCAAGGCTTTGAATTTTATAAGACCAATAGCCTACTCCAGGGCCAGTAGAATAAATTCTAGGGCCTGCAATCTTTCCAGCATCGACCATATCTGAATAGGTCAGAACGTCTGTGGTACCAGTCTGTGGGTCTCTTGTTGTAGTAACTCCATAGGCCAAATTGGCCGCATACATCCATACTTGATTTTTTTGAACACCCCAATTAGGCCACATATGAGCGTGGGTGTCTATAAATCCTGGTGTAATGGTCTTTCCGCTCATATTCATGAGCGTGGTGTTTTCTGGAACAGTTAAAGTGCCTGAGGCACCCACAGCGGCAATTCTATGGTCCTTGATCAATAGGTCTCCGTTTTCTATGACCTCTTCTCCGTTCATCGTAATAATTCTAGCCCCTTGTAATAGTAAATTGCCTTTGGCCAAGTCTTTAGAAAAAGCCACTTTAACCTTTAATTCTTTGGCTTCAAAGGCTTTGGGACTGTCTTTTTTGTCTTCACTATCTGTAGCCGCTAAACCATCTTTGGTAGCGTCTTCTTGTTCATTTTTATCTGATTTGTCATTAGAATCACTTCCTTTATTTGCCGCATCAGCCAATTTTTTAGCGGCCTCTTTTGCTTTCTTATCTGCAGCGAGTTTTTCTTCATAGGCTTTGGCGTCTGCTAAATTGTAAGTAAAGAAACTAGCCCCAAGAGACCAATACACCTGCTTGCTGTCTGTGCCCCATACAGGAAATTCTCCGCCAAATACAGTTAATTTCTTAGCAGGAAACGAAGCAGCGTCTGCCTTGGCTAAAGATATTTTAGGCGTCTGACCAAATTTTGGAACAATCACAGTATAAATGTCATTATTAATTTTTGCCAAGGCTGTTTTGCCATCTGGTGAAATTTCAATTTCTGAGGCTCTAGAGGCCTTATTATTTTCTCTCCAAGCATCTGGATTAGAGGGCAAAGCTGCAGCCACGCTAGCGCTGGCTGCCCCGCTGCTGTCCCAACCAAAAGCAGCGTCATGGTCTTCTTGAAAATAATCAGAAGATCCGTAGGTTTCAATTCCAGTAAGGCTTAAGTGCTCCTTTTCATCACTACCATCCCAACGGATAGAAACAAGCCCCTTACTACCGCTGTAAAGATAAATTCTGTTGTCTACCTTAGTGAAATGAGGCATTTCCCGACCTTTTGACTTGGCAATAAGTTGGTTGCTCCCACCTTGACCAGAGATCCACACAAGGTCTTCAGTAGCGTTAGAGGCCATTGGACCTATAGCATCTTTATACACTTGATTACTTCCTGCAAGAAAAACTATCCTGTCCTTAGCGTAAGACCATCTTGGCTGTGTATAGATACCTGTAGTTTGAGTGAGTTTAACTACAGCCGTTCTTCTTCCCATACGGGCTTTATACAAATGTCCTTCAGATCCATTCCAAGTGGTGAAAACAATTTGTGATCCATCTGGTGACCAGGCAGGTTGTGCTTCTGTAAAATCATGTGTGGTCACTCTTTTTGGTGTACCATTAGGTAAATCCATTACATAAAGTCTGTTCAAGGCAGTAAAGGCCAATCTTTTTCCATCTGGTGAAGGCTTTGCATCCCTTATTTGAGAAGCCATAGCAGTGTCTGCATCTGAGATAGGGTATTTAAAATCCAATTGCGGACCTAATTCCAAAGCTACTGAAGCCGTGTATGGAATTTTAGAAGCCGTCTTATCTGATAGGGTAATTCTGTGAATGTCACCACCATAAGAAACAATTAATGCATTAGAATCTGGAGTAAAAGACATGGCTGGAAGGACCCCTAAAGGCGCTATAGATTCTTGCTCGTCTCTTTGAACAGGATAGGCCAGCCAGGATTCTTCCCCTGTGTTAAGGTCTCTCAATATTAGACCTGTTTGGTCCTCAAACCTAGTACCATAGACCAACCATTTTCCATCTTTTGAAAGGGTTGGGGTAAATGCGGAACCGTACCTAGAAGTAATTACATCTGTGGCACCATCTTCCATGCTATAAGTTCCTACTTGGTATTGGGGCAATTGCGCATTGTAATTCCAGGCACCATTTCTTTGTGAAAAGTAGAGTGTTTTACCGTCCGCACCAAAAAAAGGATCTATGGCTTTTAAACCCTTAGGCTCACTAATTAATGGTGCTCCACCACCCCCATCCTTGTGATACAAATGTAATTTTATGTTTCTCCTGCCTTTAGCACCCACCAAATAATCTCCATCTGGTGACCAGGCCACTGAGAAAAAGTTATTTTTTTGCTCTTTAGAGATTTGGGTGTCTTCTTTGGAGCTAAGGTCCATGAGCCAAATATTATCTGAACCACTCTTGTCTGAAATATACGCTAAAGATTTTCCATCTGGACTGAACCTCGGGTGAACCTCGTAAGCCAATCCATGGGTGATGGCGGTAGCATTACCTCCTGAAATGGGCATGGTGTATAGATCTCCCATAAGATCAAAAACTATGGTTTGACCGTCTGGGCTTACATCCAAGGAAGTCCAGGTACCTTTTTCGGTGGTGAAAGCTATAGATCTAGACGGTTCCAAAGGCAATTCCTTTGTGGCTTTTTTAATACTATCAGAAGCCTTTGAAGTACTGGTCTCTTGTGCACTAGTATTCAGGCAAATCAAACCCACTAAGCAGGACAAGGACAATTTTAAATTAATTTTCATCTGTTTGGTTTTTTAGATCCTTAAATATAAGAGAATATTCCTTTTCTAATGAAGAAATTATAGCGCATTAAAAAGCCCGCTATAAGCGGGCTTTTTAATATTATGAAAGGACTAAAGCCTTTATTCTATTACTTTTTAACAGCTGCTTTAGATGTTTTTCCACCTCCTTTAGCAGCAGAAGAAGCTTTTGAGCTGGAATTTTTTGCAGATGGTTTAACTGACTTAGGTGCCGCAGTAGAAGTCAAAGCTTTTGCTACGGGCTTGGCAGATTTCTCGGCTGCCTCGGTAGGTTCAGAAAAATCCAATAGATCGTTGGCCTGAAGAATATTGTACCACTGAATGACTTTTTTAATGTCAGAGGCATAAACGCGGTCTTCATCGTAATTTGGAAGCACTTCAAAAAAGTAAGCTTCTAACGCTAATTTATCTGCTTTGTGAGAAATACTTGTTTTATTGGCCCCTTCTTTGATTGAGATTTTTTTAAACACCTCCAAAAGAGGCATTTCTTCTTGTAGGGTATAAATGGCAATTTCAGAAAGAACGCTGACGTTACTTTTTAAATTAACCGTCATTTTCTTACCGTCTAACAAAGAAACAGCAACGAATCCAGCCCTTGTCTGGGTAACCATCTGGTACAAACCTGGTTTGGTGGCAATCGATAAAATTTTATCTAAACTCATGATCTTCTTAAAATTTGGGCAAATATGAAACTTTTAAAGGATATATAAAATGGTTTAACGTCCTTTTTTCATTTCTGGAAAACGCATGCGGTACTCTGCACTGATTTTTCCTTTAGAAATATTAGACAGGCGGCCCTTTAAAATTCGCTTTTTAAGGGAACTTAATTTGTCGGTAAACAAGATACCTTCAATATGATCATATTCGTGTTGAATCACCCTAGCAACCAGACCGTCAAAAGTTTTGGTGTGTGTCTTAAAAGTTTCATCTTGATAGGTGATTGTGATTTTAGGTTTTCTGATTACGTCTTCACGTACATCCGGAATACTGAGACAACCTTCATTAAAAGTCCACTCCTCCCCTGTTTCTTCAGTAATTGTTGCATTTATAAATACCGCTTTAAAATTCTTTAAAGCGTCCTGTTCCGATTGAGTCAAATCTTCGTCGTCTGCAAATGGGGTGGCATCTATCACAAATAACCTGATAGGTAATCCTATTTGAGGAGCCGCCAAACCAACACCATGAGCATGGTACATGGTTTCCCACATATTTTCAATGAGTGATTCAAGATTTGGATGGTCTGCAGCAATGGCATTGGCTACTTTTTTTAGTACGGGATCTCCGTAGGCTACAATAGGTAAAATCATGATATTCTATTTAAATATGCTTGTAAAATTAAGGTGGCACTAATTTGGTCTACACGACCCTTTTCTTGTCTTTTCTTTTTTTTCATGCCACCTACAATCATAGCTTGAACAGCCATTTTTGAGGTAAAACGCTCATCTTGTCGTGCAATTTCTATGTCTGGAAATTCAGCTTCTAAGGTCAAAATAAATGCCCCAATAGCCGCTTCAGATTCAGAAGGGGTATTGTCCATTTGTTTGGGTTCACCCAATACAATGGTACTCACAGGTTCTGAAACCATATAAGATTTCAAAAAAGAAATGAGGTCTGGGGTAAGCACTGTATCTAAACCAGAAGCAATAATTTGCATGGGGTCTGTTACGGCTACTCCAGTTCTTTTGGTTCCAAAGTCTAAGGCTATTATTCGCTTCAAGGTGTTTTTTTGGCAAAAATAACCCTAATTATTGTAATGCCCTTAATTAAGCCCTCTTTTAACAAGAAAAGTAAGTGAATTTTCCCCAAATAAAAACAAAAATGTGATACCTATCAAAAAAAAGACCCTTATGAAAATGGAAGCTTATATTTGTATTTTAAATAAAAAAATCATGACAGATTATAGACCTATTATTGAAGCTGCTTGGGAAGACAGGAGTTTATTAGAACAAGCAGAAACCCAAGATGCTATTAGAGCCGTAATTAATCAAATAGACGCTGGAGAGTTGAGATGTGCTGCTCCTTCAGAAGAGGGATGGATTATTAATGAGTGGGTAAAAAAAGCCGTTGTATTGTATTTTCCCATCCAAAAAATGGAAACATTAGAAGCAGGTATTTTTGAATATCACGACAAGATGCCGCTCAAGCGCGGATACAAAGAAAAAGGGATTAGGGTAGTGCCTAATGCCGTGGCTAGACATGGAGCCTACATAGCTCCAGGAACCATACTCATGCCTTCCTATGTAAATATTGGTGCCTATGTAGACAGTGGCACCATGGTAGACACTTGGGCTACTGTGGGAAGTTGTGCCCAAATAGGAAAAAATGTTCACTTGAGTGGTGGTGTTGGAATTGGAGGCGTCTTAGAACCCCTTCAAGCCGCTCCAGTTATTATTGAAGACAATGTATTCATAGGATCTAGATGCATTGTAGTAGAAGGTGTTCGCATAGAAAAAGAAGCGGTATTGGGTGCCAATGTAGTACTCACTGCCTCTACTAAAATAATTGATGTTACTGGAGACACTCCTGTGGAGCGTAAAGGATTGGTTCCTGCCAGATCTGTTGTCATTCCGGGAAGTTACACTAAGGAATTCGCTGCAGGCGCTTTTCAAGTACCTTGTGCACTAATTATTGGTACTAGAAAAGAGAGTACAGACAAGAAAACTTCTTTAAACGACGCACTGAGAACCTATGATGTAGCCGTATAGCAAACAGTTCATCAGAAAAAAGAGACCGTTTATCTTGTGGACTTGTGCTCTTAAACAAGTTTTACTATTTTTATAATCGATTCAATGTTAGTTGGCACAAAATGCTACTATTGCGGGCGTTTTATATTAGAAAACTATGGATATTAAATTGAGGTATAACATAAAAAACCAGCGTTATTATATAATAGCAGGTGGTTTGTTTATTTTATTGGCCGGGATTGAATTAATAGCTTCCAATGAAATTAGGTACTTCAATATAACCCTAGCATTACTTTATATAGCCCCTTACTTTTATCATAAAAAAGTGCCTTTTTTAACTATTCAGAAGGGCGTCTTAAAACAAAATTGGTGGTTTGGAAAAAGCATAGATTCTAAAGATATCAATGAAATTAAATATTTTGCTGGGGAGTATATCATTAGAAGTCAAAAAAAAGAACTCCGTATAGATACCCATATTATTGACCCAAGAGACCAACCCCATTTAACAGACTTTTTAAGAACACATCAAGACAAATGGGTAAACGCTATGCCTTTTGAACAATCCCAAAAGGGGTAAAACAAAGTTTTTCTGTTTTAACACGGTCTCTAATTGCCCTATTCTTATCTATTGATTCTTGGTTTTTATAACCCCTTTTGTGGTCTAGATGAACTACTACAGCACTGTATCTCAATTGTTTAGATTTTATACCAGCATTAAATAATCGCTCCCCCAATTCACGGTCTTGGCCGCCGTACTGCATGCGTTCGTCAAAGCCATTTACTTTTAAAATATCTGCTTTAAAACCAGAGGCATTGTGACCATTCCAACTGGCATTAGTAGGTGTGGCCTTATTTAAGAAATAAGCTAGGAAGCCTTTTGCAGAGAGTTTATTATTCTTGAAGGAGTTTTTTAAACCAAGACTTTTTAACCAAAGAAGGTCAAAACAATTCCCTTGTTGTATGTCTTGTTTCGTAATGGCCTTTGAAATATCCATGGGCAGCATGAAATAGCCGCCAGATAAAAAATAACCGGGTTCCATATGGGCAGCGTGAACAGATAGAAAGTCTTTGCGAGGAATACAATCCCCATCTGTCATAACTATATAATCCCCCTGAGAAGCGACTATCGCTTTATTTAAAATTCTAGATTTCTGAAAACCTTGGTCTTCTTGCCATACATGCACAATAGGGTAAGAAACCACAGAAGTCATTAGATCTATTAGGTCTTTTGTTTCTTTTCTAGAACCGTCGTCTGCAATGACCAATTCAAAATCTTTAAAATCTTGGTATTGGAATCCATAAAGCACTTTTTCTAACCATGCTTCCGCATTATAAGTACTCAATACAACAGAAATAGACGGTTTTTTAGACATGAATTACAATTTAAAGACCAAAAATATAAAACTCTGAGGGCATATGGTTATTTTTACCCTCTCAAAGTGATTTCACCCTCCTAAAACATCACTATTTAATGAAATTAAAAGAATTACCCCTATCTATCTACCAATCTTGTTATTTGGCCTTACAGCCAAAGCGAAGTCTGACCTGTATGGATAAAAAGTGTGTAGATGTGGTGGTATCTCTCACGACTATTCCTTCTAGGGTACACAGCATACATCTAGTGATTAGAGGCTTATTAAAACAAACAGTAAGACCCACAAAAATAGTGCTTTGGGTGCATAAAGATTTAGAAAAAAAACTCCCCAATAAGCTCAACAAACTTCGCTCTGCTATTTTTGAAATACGGCCAACAGAAGGACATTCCTCCCATAGAAAATTAATTCATTCTTTAAAGGCATTCCCAGAATCACCAATTGTCACTTGTGACGACGACCTATTGTACCCAAAAAATTGGTTGGAAAAATTATCGGTACATGCCAAAAAACATCCCCATAAAATCATTGCCAATCAAACCCGTTACATTAGATACCAAGAAAATGGCGCTGTAAAACCCTACAAGCAATGGACCTACCCTTCAACAGAAAAAGATCCTATGGCGATTATTGCTATTGGGGCTGGGGGCGTTTGGTATCCTGCTAAAGCTTTAAATAAACAAGTAAACGACACAGTACTTTTTATGGAATTGGCGCCTAGAGCAGACGATCTATGGTTTAAAGCCATGGCTATTTTAAATAAAACCCCCACCATTACTCCAACAAACAAAAGCCGTACACCCATTCCAATTATTGGTTCTCAACGCATTGCGCTTAAGAAGACAAATATTGGTGCAGACAAAAACAGGGTGCAATGGCAAGCATTGGTGAACTATTTTAACTTTAAAACACACTAATCCCAAACTTTATGAGTTTTCAAGAAGCTTTAAAAAAATCTGCAGAAATACTTAAACAGGGTGGTGTAATTTTATATCCTACAGATACAGTATGGGGTATTGGCTGTGATGCTAAAAATGAAGCAGCAGTAGAGAAAGTGTTTGCACTCAAAAAAAGAGCCGACACCAAATCTATGCTGTGTTTGGTGGCTAATGTAGCCATGCTTGAAAGACACATAGCCCAAGTTCCTGAAGCTGCCTATGATATTATAGATTTGAGTGAGAAACCAACGACCATCATTTTTGATCAGCCAATTGGGGTTGCAAAAAATTTAATTGGGCCGGACAACAGTTTAGGCATTAGGGTCGCTAAGGACAAGTTTTGCAGTTATTTATCTCAAAATATAAAAGGCCCTTTGGTCTCTACATCGGCCAATTTGGCCGGACAACCTACCCCTAAAAATTTCCAAGAAATCAGTCAAGAGATTTTAAAAGGTGTAGACTATATAGTACCTTTGGAGCCTGAAATTCACAACAATACTCCCTCTACCATTATTAAGCTGTCTAACAGCGGTTTGGTCAAGGTGATTAGACCTTAAATATGACTCAAGAAAGGCATTTAGAAGCTTTAACGCATCCGATTTTTAACACATTGTCTGATTGTGCAGAAGCGTTAGGGTGTGAAGCCTACGTGATTGGTGGTTTTGTGAGAGACTATTTACTAGAAAGAGGGAGCCCTAAAGACATTGATGTAGTTGTTCTTGGAAGTGGAATTTCTTTGGCAAAAAAGCTCTCTGAAGCATTACCCAATTCTCCCGAAGTTACCGTATTTAAGAATTACGGCACTGCTATGCTTAAGTACCAAGACTTGGTACTTGAATTTGTTGGTGCAAGAAAAGAAAGCTATACCCACGACAGTAGAAATCCTGTAGTAGAAAATGGCAGCCTAGAAGATGATCAAAACAGAAGAGATTTCACAATAAATGCATTAGCCATTGGCCTTAATAAAGACAACTACGGGGTTCTCGTGGATCCTTTTAACGGTTTAGATGCGCTTAAAAACAAACGTATTGTTACCCCTCTTTCGCCAGGAATCACTTTTAGTGATGACCCTCTTAGAATGCTTAGAGCCATACGTTTTGCCAGTCAATTAAATTTCACAATTGACGCAGAAGCACTAGAGGCCATTACAGTTCAAAGGGATAGAATCTCAATTATTTCTAAAGAGAGAATTGTAGATGAAATTAATAAAATGATGTCCAGTCCTATGCCTATACTAGGATTTGAGCTCATGCACAAAACAGGTTTACTCCCTTTAATTTTACCTGAGCTCTCTGCTTTAGAAGGCATTGAAGAAGTAGAAGGTCAAAAGCATAAAGACAACTTCTGGCATACGCTGGAGGTAGTAGATAATATTTCAAAAAATACTGAAAATGTTTGGCTCAGGTGGGCTGCCCTTTTACACGATATTGGAAAAGCACCCACAAAGAGATTCGACAAAAAAATTGGATGGACCTTTCATGGTCACGAATTTATAGGATCAAAAATGGTCTATAAATTATTCAAACGCTTGCATATGCCTTTGAACGACAAAATGAAATACGTTCAGAAAATGGTGCTCATGAGTTCCAGACCCATAGTTTTGGCAGAAGATTTTGTGACAGATGCAGCTGTGAGAAGGCTGGTCTTTGATGCAGGAGAACATGTAGAAGACCTCATGACCCTTTGTGAAGCAGATATTACCACAAAGAATCCGTACAAAAAGAAAAAGTATAAAAACAATTTCAAAATAGTCCGTCAAAAAATTGAAGAGGTAGAAGCCAGAGACCACGTGCGTAATTTTCAACCACCGGTGAGTGGTGAAGAAATTATGAATACTTTTGGCTTAAAACCATCCAAAGAAATTGGCGTTATTAAAGAGGCTATTAAAGAAGCTATTTTAGAGGGAGAAATACCCAATGAATACGAGGCCGCTTATGTATTTATGCTAACCAAAGGAAAACAACTGGGACTCACAAAAAATACTTAAACTAACATGAAAAAATCTTTTCACCGTTTTGCCAAATGGAGTTTAATCTTAGTGTACTTAGTCATAGTTGCTGGCGCTTTGGTTAGAATGACTGGTAGTGGTATGGGTTGTCCAGACTGGCCTAAGTGTTTTGGATATTATATTCCTCCTACTGCTGCGGAAACCCTGCAATGGACTCCAGAAAGAGATTTTGAAAAAGGACAAGTCATTATTTACAATGAGGGACTTCTAGTGGCAAAACAAGACTTTAAGACAGGAGCTGCTATAGATTTAGAGGCTTGGGAAACTTATACCAAACACGATTATGCCGTATTTAATCCCTACCATACTTGGGTAGAGTTTTTAAATAGGCTTGTGGGTGCAATAGCAGGCTTGGCCACCCTAATATTGGCTTTCTTAAGCCTGCGTTATTGGAAAGAGAAAAAATTAATAAGCCTTTTGTCTTTTGGGGTGGTATTGGGGATGGGGTTTCAAGCATGGTTGGGTGCGACTGTTGTCTATTCTGTACTAGCCCCAGTGAAGATAACCACCCATATGCTCATGGCATTGGCCATTGTAGCTGCGCTTATTTTAATCATTCAAAAAGCCAACCCGCGAATTGAGCGCACAAAATACATGGCTAACTTCCACAAAGCCATTTCATACTTACTATTCATATTCCTTTTGCAAATTGTCTTTGGCACCCAGGTAAGAGAATTTGTAGACCACCAATTAGATCTTGGTATAACTAAAGACAATTGGCTTTTAAACCCCAGTATAATTTTTTACGTGCACCGTTCCTTCTCTATCCTTCCGCTGGGAATTGCAGTGTATTTATTTTGGATTAATAAACGAAACGAACTTGGCTTTGCTTCAACAAAGCCTCTTTTAGCAGGAATGATCATAGCTGCCTTTAGTGGAATGGCTATGTACTATATTGACTTTCCTCTGGGGACACAACCCATTCATTTAGTGATTGCGGCCATACTATTTGGTCAAATTTTCTATATTTTTCTGCAAAGCAGAAAAGCCAAAAACAATATTTCAAAGACTAAATAACAATATAATATGGTGTATAAAATAAGGGTCATTTTAGACGCAAAAGAAGATATTTTCAGAGATTTGGCTATTGACAAAAAAGCTACTTTAGAAGATTTACACAACACTGTTAGCCAGTCTTTTGGTTTTGCAGGAAATGAAATGGCCAGTTTTTACACCTGTGACGAGGAATGGAACCAAGACCTTGAAATAGCCTTATTTGATCTTAGTGATGTGTCAGACGCTAAACTTATGTCGGATACTTTAGTAGAAGAAGTGATGGATGAAGCTTCCCCTAAACTAATTTACGTATACGACTTTTTTAATATGTGGACCTTTTTTGTGGAATTGGCAGACGTAACTGAAAAAGAATCAGGTCAAACCCTTCCTGAATTGCTTTTTAGTTTTGGAGAATTACCCGAAAATCCTCCAGAAAAAATCTTCGAGGCTAAAAAAGAAGACGCCATGGATTATGACGAAGAAGGATTTGACGACGAATTTAATGATGGCTACAATGGTGGAGACAATTACGATCATTTAGATTTTGACGAAAACTGGAATTAACCATCCAACTGACCTAATGATTAATAAAAGCATATTAAAAAACCTATGATCAACCTATATAATACTCAAATTGAAAGCCTTTCCATCCATAAAGTTGGTAATAAAAACAAAGCAGAATCTTTGTTCATATCTAAAGCGCCACACCACTTAAACGATGAAACCACAGGGCTTTTAAAAGAATATTTTTTTAAGCCTTTTAGAGAAAAGGAAGAAAGCTATTACAGGTTGTTCCATGAAGCAGATTTGAGTTTCAATCCCCTTTATGAGGCAGCTACTAAAATATTCAATGAACCACGTAACATACACGAATTATCTGGAGACATTGCCAAGCACCTCTATGACCAATCCAATCACCCTCATATTAAAAGCGGAGAATTGTACGTGACTTACCTCACAGGACTTCAATTAGACAATGTAAAAACAGATGCTATTGGAATCTTTAAAAGTGAACTAAAACAAGACTTTATTCAATTTGAAGAACAGACAGATCATCTTGAAATTTTAGTACAACAAGGCATAAACATTCACAAACTAGACAAAGGCTGTCTCATTTTTAATACAGATTCAGAGGCAGGCTATAAAGTGCTTTCTGTAGACAGTAATAGGTATGACACCAAATACTGGTTGGAGCAATTTCTTGGTGTTGCGGTACTAACAGACAATAATTTTTACACCAAAAACTACCTTAAGTTTTGTCAGAATTTTGCTAAGGATGTAGTACTCCCAGCAGAAGACAAACAACAAGAAGTACTTTTTATGAATAGGGCGGTCAATCATTTTGCTAAAAACAATGCATTTGAAGAGACCAACTTTATGAATGAAGTCATAAACAATCCGGCACTAATACCCGAATTTAAACACTATAAAGTAGAAAAAGGACCTAAATACAGCATTGAAGATGTCTCTTCTTTTGACATTGCCAACAAAGCCGTTTCTCAAGCACGAAAAAGCATTAAAAATGTGATACAATTAGATACCCATATTCAGATTAAGCTAGACTTTATTAATCCTGAATCTGCAGAAAAATTTGTAGAAAAAGGTTGGGATGAGGAAAAAGGGATGTTCTACTACCTGGTGTATTTTAACAAGGAACAAAAAGGGTCTTAAAATATTATTTTTTTACAACTTAATACGCTGCTCCAAGATCTGGCGCATGCTTACATTTTCATAATTTCGCTTCACAAAATGTAAGGCCAAATCTAATACAGTACCCATATTGGGGGCTTCCTTAAACGCTATATCTTGGGTGAGTGAAAAAATGGATTCTTTCAATAAACTTACATGCTCTGGAAGAGAAATGGTGTCCTGTTTCGCAATATTGAGTAGATCTGTGATTCTATCTTCAAAACTCATAAACCTTTTGGCTACTATAGAGCGCTCTTCTAGTTTGTACTGATCAATTGAATTGGCTTGAAGTTTTTCCTTTACCAATGCCACCATTTTATTGTTTTCCTTAAAAAATTGGGGCCTATATATCTTTAGGTTCCCTTCAAAAGATTGCTGGTCAAAATCAATAGCACGTATTTTATAGACTACATGATCAAAATCATGGGTAGGGACAATCACATAGTTATATGACCTCATATCTCCCAAGAGTCTAATCATACACCGTTCATTAAATTTTACAAATTCTTTAGCCAATTGAGATTTCTCAGACTCTGTACAATCGGGAAGCATTTCCTTAATAAAAACATCTCCTGGAATACCTGCAATATGTTCCTCAATAAGGGTGTCCTTATAAACAAGAAAATTTAGATTGTACGGAGACAAAATATGTTCTAATTCTAATCCATAAACCCTAGAGGCATCTGTTTTTTTTACATAAAAATACGTGAAGTTGTCATTGAGAATATTCCTGACTTTAATTCTAAATGGTTTAGAATTACCAAAAGTACAATAGTCCACCGCGTCTACATTTAAGAAAGGAATAATGGTGTCTCCCCCATCTGAATGAAGTATGGAGTAAACCTGTTTTAGACTAAGATCAATCTCTTCCCTGTCATATTCAGAATAAAAAACCCTCACCCACAACGTGTCCTCATCATTGCTGTCGTAAACCACCACTGAGCCTTGAAAACGCAATAAATCCTCATAAAAAATTGGAATCCCAATATTTCTACTGTATTGCCTAAGGTAAGCATCTAACTGAGGAGAAACGGGAAAAGCAGGTTTCTTCTTAGACATCATCTTTTCTGACATGTAGTCGTAATTTAATTGTTCTTGTAACAAAATACGGATAAATTCGTCAAGTATAATAAGAACCTTTAAATAAAAAAAACCCTTGGAAACTATACTGACTGTTAACCAACTCACCAAATCCTATGGGAGTCTATTTGCTGTAAAAAAATTGAGCTTCTCCATAGAAAAGGGACATGTATATGGAATTCTAGGACCCAATGGCAGTGGTAAATCTACCACACTAGGAATGGTCCTCAATGTGGTTAATCCTACACAGGGAAACTTTCAATGGTTTGAGGGCACAATTAGTACCCATCAGGCATTAAAAAAAGTGGGTGCCATTATTGAAAGACCTAATTTTTACCCCTATATGACCGCTGTAGAAAACCTAAAGCTGGTCTCTAAAATTAAAGGGGTCTCTTCAGAAACTATTTCAGAGAAACTAGAATTGGTAGGTTTATTAGATCGAAAGGATTCTAAATTTCAGACCTACTCTCTAGGAATGAAGCAGCGTTTGGCCATAGCGTCTGCCCTTCTAAACAATCCTGAAATTTTAATATTAGATGAACCTACCAATGGATTAGACCCTCAAGGGATTCATCAAATCAGGGAAATCATTAAAAAAATTGCTTCTCAGGGTACCACCATTTTATTGGCCTCTCACCTATTGGATGAAGTGGAAAAAGTCTGTACCCATGTGGTGGTTTTAAGAAAAGGAGAAAAGTTGTATGCAGGTCCCGTAACTGAAATGCAATCCAATCACGGCTATGTCTTATTAAATTCGGCCGAGGCCAATGCCTTAAAAGCACATCTTGAGGAAAGTGAAGATTTTGAAAAGATTTCTTTAGAAAATGGTCTAATAAAGGCTTACTTAACAAAGCCAATAGCAGCAGATAAATTAAACAAAAGACTCATGGAAGACGGCTTTCTATTAAACCATTTGGCCATTCAAAAAGACAGTCTAGAAGCCCAATTTTTAGCACTCACCAATAACAAATAGCCCCATGAAAAGATTATTACAGATTGAACTTATTAAGCTTTGGAACAATAGGGCTAGTAAAACACTTATTTATGGGTATTTTATACTTCTAACTGGTATAGCGCTAATTGCGGCTATTAAGTTTGATATTGGTCCTATTAAATTTCATTTGGCAGAGCAAGGTATTTTTAACTTCCCCTACATTTGGCATTTTAACACCTTTGTTGCTGCCTTATTGAAAATATTTTTGGCCATTATTATTGTCTCCATGATGTCCAATGAATACACCTATAAGACCATAAAACAAAACCTTATAGACGGCTTGTCTAAAAAGGAGTTTATAGCCACGAAATTCTTAACTGTGGTCTTATTCTCCATAGTTTCTAGTGTATTTGTCGCGGTAATTTCTCTTATACTAGGAAGTATTTACTCTGATTATACGGAATGGGGCATTGTATTTACAGACCTGAGATTTCTAGTGGCCTATTTCATTAAACTCGTAGGATTCTTTTCGTTCTGTCTTTTTATAGGCATACTGGTAAAACGCTCTGCATTTGCACTAGGGTTTTTAATCCTTTGGCAAATGTTTGAAGGCTTTACCAGAGGTATGATTCGTTGGAAATTATTTGATGGAGAAACCACAGACGCCATTATGGGTTTCTTCCCTTTAAATGCCATGTTTAACGTGCTTAAAGAACCCTTTTCTAGGCTGAGCGCAGTGCAATCCGTTGCGAATCAAATTGGAGAGGAAATTGCACTAGATTACGGCACTTCTCTTTTAGACATGGGAATCGTTTTAGCTTGGACTGCTATTTTTATTTGGGGATCGTATCGCATTCTAAAGAAGAGAGATTTGTAGTATTTATAAGCGTGCTTTTGTACCTTTGGGCATGAAGTTTTCTTTGGAATCTCCCTTTAAACCTACTGGTGACCAACCACAAGCCATTGCACAAATTGTCAGTGGTATTCAAGCCAAAACCCCTTCACAAACGTTGGTAGGTGTTACTGGCTCTGGAAAGACATTTACTGTTGCCAATGTGATCCAAGAAGTTCAAAAACCTACCTTAATACTTGCGCATAACAAGACACTCGCGGCACAGTTGTACTCTGAATTCAAGCAATTCTTTCCAAATAATGCGGTAGAGTATTTTGTTTCTTACTACGATTACTATCAGCCAGAGGCATATATTCCTACTTCTGGTACTTATATAGAAAAAGACCTGTCAATTAATGAAGATATTGAAAAGCTTAGGTTAAGTACTACTTCCTCTTTACTTTCTGGCAGGGAAGACGTGCTTGTAATTGCATCTGTTTCTTGTCTATACGGTATGGGAAACCCAGTAGAGTTTGAAAAAAATGTGGTTCGGATAGAACGAGATCAAATTATTTCTAGAACCGCATTTTTAAAACAATTGGTTCAAGCACTTTATGCAAGAACTACAGCAGACTTTGTCAATGGAAGTTTTAGGGTAAAAGGAGACGTTGTAGACGTGTTTCCAAGTTATACAGATCACGCGATCAGGGTCCATTTTTTCGGAGACGAAATTGAAGAAATAGAATCGTTTGACCCATTGCACAATAAAACCCTAGAAACGTTTGAGCAACTCAGGATTTTTCCTGCCAATATGTTTGTGAGCTCGCCTGATATACTTCAAAATGCCATTCACAGCATTCAAGAAGATATGGTGAAGCAAGTTAATTTTTTTAAAACAGAAGGAAAACACCTAGAAGCAAAACGCTTAGAGGAAAGAACCACTTTTGACTTGGAAATGATCCGTGAATTGGGCTATTGTTCTGGCATTGAAAATTACTCCAGGTATTTAGATGGTAGGGCGCCAGGAACTAGGCCTTTCTGTTTGTTGGATTACTTTCCAAAAGATTTTTTGATGGTGGTAGATGAGAGTCATGTAACTATCCCACAAGTTCATGCCATGTTTGGTGGGGACCGCTCAAGAAAAGAAAACTTAGTGACCTATGGTTTTAGGCTTCCTGCCGCTATGGATAACAGGCCTTTAAAATTTGAGGAATTCGAAATACTCACCCCTCAGGCTCTTTATGTGAGCGCTACTCCTGCAGATTATGAATTAGAACAATCACAGGGCGTGGTCGTGGAACAAATTATTCGACCCACTGGACTATTAGATCCCGTAATTGAAGTACGTCCCTCTACCAACCAAATAGATGATTTAGTGGCCGAGATTCAAGATAGGGTCGCTATAGACGAACGTACATTGGTGACCACACTCACCAAAAGAATGGCGGAAGAATTGGCTAAATACCTGACTAATATACAAGTGAGGTGCCGTTATATTCATTCAGATGTAGACACCCTAGAACGTGTAGAAATAATGCAGGACCTTAGAAAAGGTATTTTTGACGTACTCATTGGCGTAAATTTACTCAGAGAAGGTCTAGACCTACCTGAGGTTTCTTTGGTGGCCATTATAGATGCAGACAAGGAAGGTTTTTTAAGGAATGCCCGCTCCCTGACACAAACCGTTGGAAGAGCGGCTAGAAATGTGAATGGAAAAGCGATTATGTATGCAGATAAAACCACCAAGAGCATGCAGAAAACCATCGATGAAACTAACTACCGTAGGGAGAAACAGATTGCCTATAATACCGCACACAATACCGTGCCAAAAGCATTAAATAAAAGCCTAGACAACGTGCTTACAAAAAATTCAGTGTCTGCTTATCACTTTGAAAAAGCGAATCATAGGGCACAAGAGCCTGACCCAAACTACCTCACTCCAGAAGAAAGGGCAAAAATGATTGTAGCTAAAAGAAAAACCATGGAAAAAGCAGCCAAAAACCTAGATTTTTTGGAAGCAGCTAAACTAAGGGATGAAATAAAAGCACTGCAATTAGCAGGAGAAGCAAAATAATAAAAGAGATTTATTACTTTTATTAATTAGTGGGGTCCTGTTTTCCTGCTTGAATATTTTAATTGCAATCAAAACCATCAAGTCTATGAAAATCAAGCTGCTTTTATTGTCCTTAATAGCCTCTTCTTTTTGTATTGCCCAAGACATTTCAAAAAAAAAGATTGAAAAATGGACCGAAGATTACAGCGCGAAAGCAGTTGAAAACTTAAGTGATTTTTTATCCATTCCAAACAATGGACTAGACCCAATACAAATTCAAAACAACCTCAATTGGTCTAAAAGTACTTTTGAAGATTTGGGATTTACCGTTACAGAAATAATTTCACAAGGAATTCCTGTGCTTTTAGCAGAGAAAAAATTAGCGCCAAATTTACCCACAGTACTCTTCTACCTTCAGATAGACGGCCAACCGGTAGATTCCGCTCAGTGGGATCAAGAGAATCCTTATATAGCCGTCTTCAAAGAAAAAAATAAATTTGGGGCTTGGGAGCTGACTGATTTAAAAGAAAAAAAGTGGGACAAAGAGTCTTATATTTTTGCCAGATCTGCCTCTGATTCTAAAGGGCCTGCAATGTCATTAATCAGTGCATTTCAGATACTAAATGAAAAAAGTATTGCCCTGAAATACAACATTAAAGTGCTACTAGACTTTCAAGAGGAAGTGGGGTCTCCAACCCTCCCAGAAATGGTTGTTAATAATAAAGATTTGTTACAGGCAGATTATTTATTTATTATGGATGGCGCAAGACACCTTTCCAATAAACCAACACTCACTTTTGGCGCCAGAGGTATTGCGACGGCAAAATGGCGGGTTTTTGGACCAAAAGTACCTTTACACAGTGGCCAATATGGGAATTATGCACCAAACCCTGTATTTGATGCTGCCAAAGTGATTGGTCAACTAAAAGATGCTTCAGGAAAAGTAACCTTAGAGGGGTTTTATGATGGTATAGACATCTCTAAAAAAGACCAAGAATTCTTGAATGCAATTGAAGAAAATGAAATAGCAACCAATAAAAGGCTGGGCATTTCTAAACGAGATGCTATTGGTGCGGGCTACCAGGAGGCACTTCAATATCCGAGTCTAAATATCAGAGGGATTAAAGCGGCATGGGTTGGAGCACAAGTGAGAACTATTATTCCCGCTGAGGTCATTGTAGAAATAGACATGAGACTCGTTCCTGAATCTGACGGTAAAACCCTGATGGAATCACTAAAAAAGCGCATTCAAGAGGAAGGTTATTTCCTAGTAGACAGTCTACCCACCGATCAACAAAGAGCCTTATACCCCAAACTAGCTAATTTTACTTATAAGCTTGGATCAAAACCTTTTAGGACACCAATGGATAGTCCTATAGCAGACCTATTATCTACATCCATGAAGAAAATTTTTGGAGATGAATTTATTCTCATGCGCACTACCGGAGGATCACAACCTATTGCGCCATTTATTAGCACCCTTAATATTCCTGCAGTATCCATTAGAATTCCCAATCCAGATAACAACATCCACAGTCCCAATGAAAATATTAAAATTGGGAACTATTTAGAAGGCATTATGACTTGTTTGTCTATTCTAAATACGGGTATAGAAGGGTCCTAATATATTACTTACCTTTGCAAAGTCTTTGAATCCTTATTTCAAAGGTCCATTTAAGATCAATTTTATGACTAATAATGATATTTTAAAAAAATTACGTGTAGCGCTCATGCTCAGAGACACAGATATTGAAGCCATCATGAGTTTGGTAGATTTCAAAATAAGTACCAGCGAATTAGGCGCTTTTTTTAGAACTGAAGACCACCCTAAGTATATGGAATGTGGTGACCAGATATTGAGAAATTTTTTAAATGGTTTAATTATATACACAAGAGGAACTAAGGAAGCGCCTAAAAAACCTGCAGACGCATTAATACACAAACCTGTTATGGCCAAAGCCAAAACGGCCAATGCAACAACGCAACAAAAAATAGATAATGTTTCTTTAAAAAACACCCCTCCTAAGAATAGATTGGACCAAACAACCTACAAGAAAAAAGCAAGCTTTAAGGACGGGCCAAAAAAATCATTCAAAAAAGGGCCAAAAAGCCCACCAGATTTGAGTTTTGTGGCCTATAAAAACAAAAAAAAATCCTGAGTCATGACTCAGGATTTTTTTTTTAATAAGATAGGATTAGTTATAAGGCCAATACTTCTTTTACTTTATCTGCGGCCTCTTGGAATTGAACAGCAGATTTAACTGCCAATCCAGAGTTGTCTAAAATCTCTTTGGCCAATTCAGCATTAGTCCCTTGCAAACGAACAATGATAGGCACTTTTATAGCGTCTCCCATATTCTTATAAGCGTCTACAACACCTTGTGCTACCCTGTCGCAACGAACAATACCACCAAAGATGTTAATTAAGATTGCTTTCACATTAGGGTCTTTTAGGATAATTCTGAAAGCCTCTTCTACACGTTTTGCGTCTGCAGTACCTCCAACATCTAAAAAGTTAGCTGGTTCTCCACCGGCCATTTTAATGAGATCCATGGTAGCCATAGCCAGACCAGCTCCGTTTACCATACAACCCACATTACCATCTAAATCTACATAGTTTAATCCAACAGCGTTGGCTTCTACTTCAATAGCGTTTTCCTCTCTAAGGTCTCTCATATCTGCATATACCTTTCTTCTGTATAAGGCATTGTCATCTATAGAAACTTTAGCATCTACCGCCAATATTTTATCATCAGATGTTTTTAAAACTGGGTTTATTTCAAACAAACTAGCATCTGACTCCTCGTAAGCTTTGTATAAAGACATTACAAATTTTGTCATTTCTTTGAATGCATTTCCTGAAAGACCTAAATTAAACGCGATTTTTCTTGCTTGGAATGGCATAATACCCACCGCAGGACTTATCGTTTCTGTGAAAATTAAATGAGGGGTATGCTCCGCAACCTCTTCAATATCCATTCCACCTTCTGTAGAATACATGATCATATTTCTACCAGAAGCCCTGTCTAACAAAACAGACATATAAAATTCAGACGTCTCACTCTCTCCAGGATAGTAAACATCTTCAGCTACCAAAACTTGGTGCACTCTTTTACCAGCTGCAGAAGTTTGAGGCGTAACCAAATCCATTCCAATAATTGCATCAGAAATGGAGGCTACCTCTTCTAAATTTTTGGCCAATTTAACACCCCCACCTTTTCCACGTCCACCTGCGTGCACCTGTGCTTTAATTACAAACCAACTGGTACCAGTTTCTTCTGTAAGTTGCTTTGCAGCTGCTACTGCTTCTTCTGGGTTTTGTGCCACCATCCCACGTTGGATGCGAACGCCAAAACTGGCTAAAATCTCTTTTCCTTGATATTCGTGAAGGTTCATAGTGTTCTATTAAAATTCGGATACAAAAATAGCAAACAACCACCAAAGCGCCTAATAATTGGTGCATCAGAATGTAATAAATTGAAGAATCTTTTTTTTCAATTTGTTGTGAATATAACATTATGTTTTAAAATGCTTTTTTTGCTGGTTAAATATTGCGCATATTATGCCTTATTGCTACATTTGGTTAAAATATTCCGTATGACCCAAGAAGATTTATTAGGTGTAGCAAAAGAATTTGGCGCTCCAGTATATGTTTATGATGCAGAAAAAATTAAAAGTCAATACAACAGATTGACTACTGCATTCAGTGGGGTTTCAAAACTAAAACTTAATTATGCTGCAAAGGCACTGTCTAATATTAGCATTTTAAGACTTATGAATAGTTTGGGTAGTGGCTTAGACACGGTCTCTATTCAAGAAGTGCAATTGGGCTTAAAAGCAGGATTTAAACCTTCTGATATTATTTTCACCCCTAACGGAGTCTCACTAGAAGAATTAGAAACTGCAGCTGGGCTTGGGGTTAGAATTAACATAGACAACCTTTCACTTTTGGAGCAGTTTGGAAGCAAACATCCAGAGATCCCTGTATGTATTCGAATTAATCCACATGTAATGGCTGGAGGCAATGCCAATATTTCAGTAGGACATATAGATTCAAAATTCGGGATTAGTATTCACCAAATTCCACACATCCTCAGAATAACAACACTCACTAAAATGAACATCAATGGTATTCACATGCATACCGGTAGTGATATCTTAGATATTGAGGTGTTTTTATACGCTTCAGAAATTTTATTTGAAACAGCTAAAAATTTTAAAAACCTAGATTTTATTGATTTTGGTAGCGGTTTCAAAGTACCTTACAAAGAGGGTGATATTGAAACAAATATTGAAGAATTAGGAGACAAGCTATCTAAAAGGTTCAATGATTTTTGTGAGCAATATGGTAAGCCACTCACCCTGGCTTTTGAACCAGGCAAATTTCTTGTCAGTGAAGCAGGTAGTTTCTTGGCAAAGGTGAATGTAGTAAAGCAAACTACCTCTACCGTATTTGCCAGTATTGACAGTGGTTTTAACCACCTAATCAGACCAATGCTGTATGGATCCACCCATGGCATTAATAATATATCTAATCCAAGCGGCAGAGAGCGTTTCTATTCTGTGGTAGGCTATATCTGTGAAACAGACACCTTCGCAACCAATCGCAAAATTGCTGAAATTACGGAAGGAGATATCCTTTGCTTCAAAAACGCAGGGGCCTATTGTTTTACCATGGCGAGCAACTACAACTCTAGATTTAGACCTGCAGAAGTTTTATGGTATATGGGTGAGGCGCATCTAATTAGAGCAGCAGAAACCATGGAAGATATTATGCGAAACCAAATTGACGTAAAAGACTTATTCTCACAAAAGGTCAATGAGGTATTGCAACCTAATTAATAGCGCTTTTTTAAACTCCCTATTGGTTTCACTTCAGTCTTTGGTTGGTTTAAGTGAAATATATTTGAAAAATTAGCTACTTTTATTCATGTTTAAATTTCTAGTTAAATTTTCAAATAAAATAATAGGCCTCCTAATCATTTTAGGAAGTGCACAAAGCGTATTTGCACAAGAAAACAATCCAATCAATTGGTTGGGTTTTGAAGAAGCCGTTGCGCTTCAAGCGCAAGAAGGCAATTCTAAAAAAATTTTTATAGATGTTTATACCGATTGGTGTGGGTGGTGCAAAAAAATGGATGAAAATACTTTTCAAGATCCAGAAGTAGCCGCCTATATGAAACAACACTTTTATATGGTGAAACTAGATGGAGAAGGAAAAGAACCCATTGCATTTAGAGACCAGGTTTTTTCTTTTGTAGCTTCTGGAAGGAATGGCTACCATGAATTGGCTGCTAACTTACTTCAAGGGCAATTGAGTTACCCCACTGTGGTGTATTTAGATGAAAATATGAATATGTTAAGTCCCGTTCCGGGTTATCTCACCCCTGAGCCCTTCTTAAAAATAGCCACTTATTTTGGTGATGATATTTATAAAACCACCAAATGGGAAGAATATTCTAAATAAAAAAAAGCGCCTTAGTGGCGCTTTTTTTATTAAATATATTGAAACCTACCTGCTGTAATTTGGGGATTCTTTAGTAATGGTCACATCGTGAGGATGGCTTTCATTTATACCACTAGCAGTAATTTTAACAAACTTAGCGTGCGCTTTAAGGCTTTCAATATCCTTTGCACCGCAATAACCCATTCCTGCTCTAAGCCCACCAACAAATTGGTGGATGCTCTCAAAAAGTTCTCCTTTATAAGGTACTCTTCCTACAATCCCCTCAGGAACCAGTTTCTTAATGTCGTCTTCTACATCTTGAAAATACCTGTCTTTACTCCCTTGTTTCATGGCTTCTACAGAGCCCATTCCACGGTAAGACTTGAATTTTCTACCCTCATAAATGATTGTTTCTCCTGGAGATTCCTTAGTCCCAGCAAGCAAAGAGCCTAACATCACAGTATCTGCGCCAGCTGCTATTGCCTTAGGAATGTCTCCTGTATATCTAATTCCACCATCTGCTATCACTGGAACGCCACTGCCTTTTATAGCAGCAGCTACTTCTAAAACTGCTGAGAATTGCGGAAAACCAACCCCTGCCACTACCCTTGTAGTACATATTGATCCAGGTCCTATACCCACTTTAACTGCGTCTGCACCAGCTGCTACTAAAAATTTAGCCGCTTCTCCAGTAGCTATATTACCTACAATAACCTCCAAATTTGGGAATGAGGCTTTTACCGCCTTAAGTACATTTACCACGCCTTGGGTGTGTCCATGAGCTGTGTCTATAACAACTGCGTCTACTCCTGCCTTGACCAGTGCTGCTGCACGATCTACCGCGTCTGCAGTTACACCAAGTGCCGCTGCAACCCTGAGTCTACCATACGAATCCTTATTGGCAATAGGTTTTTGAGTAAGCTTGGTTATATCACGGAATGTGATTAGCCCTACTAACTTATTGTCTTTATTAATGACAGGCAATTTTTCTATTTTATTTTGCTGTAAAATATCTTCTGCCTGAGCCAGAGAGGTACCTTCTGCTACAGTCACTAATTCACCAGAGGTCATGACCTCTGAAATAGGCCTGGCATTATTTTTCTCAAAACGTAAGTCTCTATTGGTCACAATGCCTAAAAGTTTATGGTCCTTGTCTACAATTGGAATCCCTCCAATACTAAACTCTCTCATATTGTCTTTAGCATCTTTTACCGTAGCGGTTAATGGTAAAGTCACAGGATCTATAATCATTCCACTCTCTGCACGCTTTACTTTTCTAACCTTCAAAGCCTGCGCTTCAATAGACATGTTTTTATGCAGCACCCCTATTCCTCCTTCACGAGCCATGGCAATAGCCATACGAGATTCGGTTACAGTATCCATAGCAGCAGATACAATAGGAACATTGATCGTAATGTTTCTTGTAAACTTCGCTTGAATATTAACTTCTCTTGGAAGTACTTCTGAAAAGGCTGGGATTAAGAGTACGTCGTCATAAGTGAGACCTTCTCCTACAATTTTGTCAAGATGTGCTTGCATAGCAATTAAAGTTTAATTGCGTGCAAATATACCGTATTTATTCGAAAAAACGATGCTTTGTTTGGATTTAAAAAGCTGTCCGTAAATCCTTTATAAAAAAGGAGGCCATAAATAGCTTGAATCGGTAGAGTTTTAACATTATTTTATTTTTATTTATTCTAAATAAGCTTTGTGAATTTAAATTTCAGTATTATATTTGCAATGTTATTTTTAATAAGTCTAAATAAGAACAAATGAATAAGTTATTTGCATTTTCACTCACTTTACTAGTATCTAACATCTCTCTAGGACAGGAAAATGAAACCGCGAAAAAGGACAGTACTCAGGTACTCTCAGAAGTTGTGGTGTCTGCGCACCAATTATTTGGAAGTAAGTTTAGGGCTAAAAATAGAACTGGTGCCGCATATTATATGGACCAAGAAGAATTGCAAAAATTTAATATAACAGACATCAATAGGACCCTGAGATCTGTACCTGGTGTTTCTATTTATGAAGAAGATGGTATGGGATTAAGACCTAATATTAGTTTGAGGGGTACTTCTCCTGAACGTTCCGCAAAAATTACGCTAATGGAAGACGGGGTATTAATTGCTCCCGCACCTTATAGTGCTTCTGCAGCCTATTATTTCCCAACCATTGCCCGAATGCAAGCAGTGGAAATTCTCAAAGGCAGCAGCCAAATACAATACGGTCCTTATACTACTGGAGGTGCTATAAACTTAGTATCTAAAGTCATTCCTCAAGACAATAGCACCCAACTTTTAGCGCAATACGGTGCTTTTAATTCTTCCCTATTTAATTTAAGTCATGGCGCCACTAAAGGAAAATGGGGGTACTTGGCAGACTACACCAGATATGACTCTGATGGATTTAAAACACTGCCTAATGGCGGAAATACTGGTTTTGACAAACAAGATTTTGTAGGTAAAATTAAATACAGTGACGTTTTATTTAACGTAAATCAATCCTTAGAATTCAAATACCAATACTCGGATGAAACTTCCAATGAAACTTACTTAGGATTAACTGAGGAAGATTTTTCAAAAGACGCTTTTCAGCGTTATACTGCCTCTGAAAAAGACCAAATGAATACCCTACACAGGCAATATATGCTTACCCACACCCTCAAATTTTCTGATTATTTATCGCTGACTACCACTGCATACCAAAATGAGTTTGCCAGAAACTGGTATAAATTAGACTACCTTGAGATTGATAATAATAAAATGTCCCTTACGGATATTTTAACCAATCCTTCTGAATATCCTGAAGCATATGAGCGAATTATTGGCGCTCAAGACTCTAAAGAAGCTGATTTATTTATAAAAGCAAATAATAGGTCCTATTTGTCGAGGGGTGTTCAAACTAAATTAGACGTTCATTGGGATGGAGAACAAGCCTACCACGATCTCGAAATTGGCGTAAGACTCCATGAAGATCAAGAAGACAGGTTTCAATGGCTCAATGACTATAGTATGGAAAAAGGCACAATGGTTTTAGCCAAGACCGGCACACGAGGTACAGACGCAAATAGAGTGAGTGACGCCAATGCTTTTGCTGCCTATGCATTTTACAAATACACCTATAAAAACCTGACCCTTACCCCCGGAGTGAGGTATGAGAACATGACGCTTTCTAGGACAGACTATGGAAAAAATGATACGCAAAGAAACGGATCAGATCTTTCAGAAAGATCCAATAGTTTGGGGGTCTGGATTCCCGGTGTTGGTTTTAACTACAAACTAGATCAGGTTTCAATTTTTGGTGGAGTACACAAGGGATTTGCCCCTCCTGGATCTATTGAAGGTCAGAAAGCAGAAGAAAGTATTAATACGGAACTGGGGGCTAGATTTAGCTATGCTGGTATTAATGCAGAACTCATAGGATACAGAAATGATTACAGCAACCTACTAGGGAGTGATTTTGCAGCAAGTGGAGGTACAGGAAATCTCGACCTGTTTAATGCTGGAGAAGTATTGGTTCAAGGAATTGAATTTCTTATTAATTTAGATTTAGTTCGCTTCAACAACCAATCTAGCCTTCCGCTAACATTTGGATATACTTTCACAGACACTGAATTTCAAAATAGCTTTAACGCGAGTAGTGGTTTATGGGGTGACGTAAATATTGGAGATGAAATGCCATACATTGCAAGAAATCAATGGCATTTAAGCCTTGGGTACGAAATAAAAAAATGGCAATTCAACACCCAACTTAGGCATATGGGTGCTGTAAGAACCATTGCTGGTCAAGGTGATTTAGATCCTTTAAATAGTGTTAAAGCCAATACAATATTAGATGCTAGTGTAAATTTTCAAGTGAACCATCGTTTGAGGATTCAAACCAACTTGGTCAATGCCTTAAATAGTACTTATGCGGTTTCTAGATTACCACACGGATTAAGACCTGGGCACCCTTTCGGAATTAATATAGGATTGAGATACGGCTTGTAAAAATAACAGAAGCAAAACTTGTTAACAGGAAACAGATGGTGTTAAATTCAATGGTATACATTGAATAAAGCGGTGGCTTTATTGTGCGCCGCTTCAAAGGCCATCCATTTTACACCATGGGCTACTTTTTTACTGGTAAAGTAAGAAAGTAGCTTTTCTGTTGGCATGTTTCCAGTTAAGGCATCGGCTGCCATTGGGCAGCCACCAAAACCTTGAATAGCTCCGTCAAAACGAAGACAACCCGACCCAAAGGCTGCATGAACTTTTTCATACCATTCCGCAGCTTTGGTATGAAAATGAGCCCCAAATTCAATAGATGGATAGGCGGGGATTAAATGACGGTAAAGCGCAGAAATATCTTGTGGTTGGGCACTACCAACTGTATCTGAGAGGGAGAGAATTTCCACCCCCATAGCCGAAAGTTTAGACACCCAATTGGCCACTATTTCTGTACTCCAAGGGTCTCCGTAGGGATTTCCAAAACCCATAGAAAGATAGACCACGACTTTTTTGTCTTTTTTACGGGCTAAATCTAAAATAGATTGCAAAACCGTAATAGCCTCGGTGATTGTTGTATGTGTATTTCTCATTTGAAAATTCTCAGAAATTGAAAATGGAAAACCCAAATATGAGATTTCATCATGAGAACAAGCCGCTTCTGCCCCACGTAAATTAGCCACAATGGACAGTAACTTAGTAGCGGTGTTGTTTAAGTCTAAGCCAGATAAAACTGCGGAAGTATCTGACATTTGAGGAATGGCTTTAGGAGACACAAAACTGCCAAAATCTAGAGTGTCAAAACCACAATTTAATAGAGACTGTAAATAAATAATTTTCTGATTGGTCGGAATAAAAGTCTTGATCCCTTGCATGGCATCTCTAGGGCATTCAATAATTTTAACTCCTTTTATCATGCGACTATTTATAGGCTAAAGTTACAATTAAATTAAGGTAGAAAAAGAAAAATTGCGATCCCTAAGAATAAGATTATTTGTAACCAATGAAGCACTTTAAAAAAAGTAGCTTGTGATTTAGTAGCGGTATTTAATAAAATAGATGAACCCAGTGCTATAGATGAAAACACAAAAGTTGAGATCATTATAAACACCCCACCTAATGCCAAAAATTGAATCCAAAAAGGAGCCGATGGTATAAATAGAAAACCTGGAAAAAAAGCAATGAAAAATAAACCCACTTTTGGATTTAATACACTCATCACAAAACCTTGCTTGTATAAATCAGTAGATTTTTTATAAACCACTTCAATGGCTGAAAGTGTTTTTGGCGCGCCTTGCTTGTAAAGACTATACGCTAAGTACAGTAAATATACTGCCCCTAATATTTTAATCACAATGAGCAAGAAAGGAAAACGGGCTAAAAAAACAGCGGCACCAAATGCCCCTAAAATAGTGTGAACAAGGCAACCGCTCATCAGACCCATAATAACAAATAAGCCGCTCTTAAAACCAAATCTTAGGCTCTGAAATGCGACAAAAATATTATCTGGTCCTGGTGATATTGCCAAGAAAAATACCGCAACTGAAAAAGAAATAAGTACTTGAAATTCGATCAAAATAAATGCTTAGCGCTTGGCTAATATAGCTTTATTTATTTGCTTCACAAGGGCAGGTCCTTCATACACAAAACCAGTCCAAAGCTGAACTAGTGTTGCGCCTGCTTCTAGTTTTTCTAATGCGTCTTCTGGAGAATGGATACCTCCTACCCCAATAATTGGAAATGCATTGCCACTCTTTTGAGAAAGGAAACGGATTACTTCAGTACTGCGCTTTCTAAGAGGAGCACCGCTTAATCCTCCCGCTTCCTTTAGTAGTGATTTCTCAGAAACCAAACCTTCCCTGCCAATTGTGGTGTTGGTGGCTATTACCCCATCTATTTGAGTCTCATGAATGATAGCTATAATATCTAACAATTGGTCCTCTGTAAGGTCTGGAGCAATCTTTAACAAAAATGGTTTTGGTTTTTGAGCGTACTTATTGGCGAGAAGTGCGTTCTCTACTTTAAGTGCTTTTAAAAGGGCTGTTAAAGGTTCTTTTTCTTGTAATTCTCTAAGTCCTGGTGTGTTTGGGGAACTTACGTTTACCACAAAATAATCTACATGAGGCCAAAGGGCCTGTGTGCAAATAATGTAATCTTCAGTGGCTTGATCGTTTGGGGTGACTTTATTTTTACCAATATTACCCCCTATTAAAACCTTGTGCTGCTTCTTTAGCGCTTTTACAGCAATGGCTACACCAGCGTTATTAAAACCCATTCTATTAATAATGGCCTGGTCTTTTTTTAGTCTAAAGAGTCTTTTTTTAGGATTTCCATCTTGTGGCTTTGGTGTCAGTGTCCCTATTTCAATAAACCCAAACCCAAAGTCTGAGAGCTCATTGTAGAGTAAGGCATTTTTGTCAAAACCAGCTGCTAAACCCACCGGATTTTTAAATTTCAAACCAAAAACTTCTCTTTCTAGGGCTGGATCTTCTAGCGTGTATATACGTCTAGTGATTGAACCAAAACCTAATTTAGATAAGTATTTAATTACAGAGAAACTAAAATAATGGACCGCTTCTGGATCGAAAAGAAACAGAAGCGGTCTAATGAAAATCTTGTACATATTTTATTTTGCTGGTTCTTGAAGTCTTTTTGAGAGCTCCATTGAAATAGCAGAAAGATCAAATTTAATCTTACCTGCCATAGTTTCAATCACACAGCTGGCATCTTTTTCATTTAACTCTACCACTTTTCCGTGCATACCACTTTTGGTAATTACTCTGTCTCCTTTAGCTAAAGCAGCTGAAAATTTCTTTTCATCCTTTTGACGCTTCATTTGTGGTCGGATCATAAAAAAATAACCCACTACGACAATTAAGGCTAAAGGTAAAAATTGATTTAATGCTTCCATAGAATAGTAAAAATATTAGTATTGATTAATAAGACGGAACAGATGCAGCGTTTGGCGCTAAAACAAAGGCTTGAATTTTTAATAACTCACTACCGTTGGCTGTGTTGGCCTGTACATTAATTGTTTTAGTGACTTGGTTTTGTCCTGAACCATTAAAATTCACTACCATTTGCCCTTGCTGTCCGGGTGAAATTGGGGTGTTTTTTGGGTAATCTGGAATAGTACATCCACAGCTAGAAGTAGCGTCTGTAATAATTAATGGAGCGTCTCCAGTATTGGTAAAAGTAAATACCGTTTGTTGGGGGGTTCCCTGTGTGATTTGTCCAAAGTCATGGAAGGTTTTGTCAAAAGACATTACCGCCATTTTATTGGCAGAAGCGTCTCTTACTGCTGCAGCCTCTACATTGGCATTTTCAATTTTCTCAGTCGCTTTCTCTTTACATGAGAAAGTGATTAGTGAAATAGATACAAGTGCGATTAAGCTAATTTTTTTCATGATCTGGATGTTTTAAAATTATGAAATACGAATATAAAAATTATTTACAACAAACCACGTCCAACTTTCTCAAGCCTTCCTTGGTCTTTGTACTCTTTTGATAAGGAATCTAATATCCCATTAATAAAAATACTGCTCTTGGGTGTAGAGTATTCTTTGGCAATCTCTAGGTACTCATTAATGGTAACCCTTACTGGAATAGAAGGAAAGAAAAGTAATTCGCAAATAGACATTTTTAATAAAATACCATCTATGTCTGCAATTCTATCCTTATCCCATTTAGGGGTTTTGTCTGCTGTCTCTTTGGCTAAAATACTTTCTTTAAGTGCTGTTTTAACCAATAGATTTTGAGCAAATTCAGCGTCGTCTTCTAAAATAGCTAGGTCCTTAATAAAATCTGATCCAATTACTTTTGGCGTTAATTTTTTTAACTGCTTTAGCAAAAAAGTATTCACAATGGGCATGTCGTCTGCCCAAGTGATGGTATGGTCTTCTAAAAAATCATACACTTTGTCATTGGGCGCTATAATTTCTTTAAAGATCTTAATCACAAAGGCCAGATCTTCTTCATAAGTATTTTCTGAATTTTTTAGGTACTCGCTGTAAGCAGCGCTCTCCACAATTTCCTTGAAGATAATTTTGACATATTCTTCGTGTAAATACCAAGTATTGAGTTTTCTAGCAGCAATAGCGCTATTGATCGCTTCATTGTTTTTGATCTGAGCCAACACCAAGTTATTTGAGAACTTTGCTTTAGAAGGGTCTAAATCTGCTGAGGAAGAAATGTATTTTTTAGAAGATAAAATCAAATGATCTGCAGCCCTAGCTTGAAGCTCAATAAATAGACTCAAATGAAGTAAATAGAGGCTTCCCATCTTTTCCATACTAAGGCTTAGGAATTTCTTTTCCTTATCTAAGGTGTCTTCTGTGGTTTGTGTCATAGCGTACAAACCTTGCATTACTTTTACTCGAATGTGCCTCCTTGTAAGCATGATAAAGAACTTTTTTAATGGATAAAACTCGGAGGCAAAAATACTACTTATTTATAGATAGCAAACCCTTATTGGATAATATTATTCGCTTAATTCTCTGCTTTATAAATTTCATAAACCTTATATTTGTTCGGCTTAAATTGAAGCCCTAATACTCAGGCATGAAGGAACTGCGTCACCTCAATAAATACTTTAGAAAATATAGATTAAAACTCCTTTTAGGTATTTTAATCACTATTGTAGCAAGGGTTTTTTCTCTTGTAATGCCTCCTTTCATAAATAAATCTGTTCAAGCAGTGGAGCAATATCTATCAGAGACCAATGCAGATGTGAGTCTAGTGAAAGGGATTTTACTCGAATATATTCTCATCATTATTGGTGCCGCACTACTCTCAGGTTTTTTTACGTTTTTAATGCGTCAAACAATAATAAACATCTCTAGATATATAGAACGAGATCTCAAAAATGAAATATTTGACCACTATCAAAAATTACATTTAGCCTTTTACAAGAACAACCGTACTGGAGATCTTATGAATAGAATCAGTGAAGATGTTGGCCAAGTCCGAATGTATGCAGGCCCTGCAATTATGTATGGTATTCAAACCTTGACGCTGTTTGGCTGTGTTATTCCACTTATGTTTATTAAAGCACCTACTTTAGCCGCTTACACCCTACTTCCGCTGCCCTTTTTATCTGTGCTCATTTATAAAATCAGTAAAATCATTCACAAAAAAAGTACGGCGGTCCAAACCTTCCTTTCTTCTTTATCTACATTTACTCAAGAACGTTTTTCAGGAATATCGGTGATTAAAGCCTACGGCTTAGAGGAGCGCACAAACAATGAATTGGTTGTTTTAGCCAATACAGGAAGACAAAAAAGCTTGGACCTTGCTAGAGTTAATGCTTGGTTCTTTCCCCTAATGATCTTAATGATTGGGGTGAGTAATTTATTTGTCATATATATAGGTGGTAAACAGTACATCAGTGGTGAAATAAGCTCTATTGGATTGATCCTTGAATTTATTATCTATGTCAATATGCTTACTTGGCCCGTAGCTATTGTTGGCTGGCTTACCTCTATTATACAACAAGCAGAGGCCTCACAGACTAGAATCAATGAATTTCTAAAAACTGAACCAGCCATAGTAGATGAGTCAGAAGGACCCCTAGATATAAAGGGTAATATAGTATTTGATCGTGTTTGCTTTACCTATCCAGACACTGGGATTAAAGCCATCCAAGATTTGTCTTTTGAAGTGAAACAAGGCCAAACCCTAGCCATCTTAGGAAAAACTGGTTCAGGTAAATCTACTGTCCTAGAATTAATCAGTAGGATGTATGACATAGATAGTGGAACACTCACCATAGACGGTGTATCCATTAAAAAAGCCCCCCTTTCTTCACTCAGAAATGCAATAGGCGCAGTCCCTCAAGACGCTTTTCTTTTTTCAGATACCATCGCTAAGAATATTGCTTTTGGCAAAGAGCAAGCCTCCCAATCAGATATTGAAACTGCAGCCAAACAAGCCGTAGTACACAACAATATTATAACATTCTCTAAAGGCTACGAAACCATTCTAGGAGAAAGAGGCATTACCTTAAGTGGTGGTCAGAAGCAAAGGGTTTCTATTGCTAGAGCACTCATAAAAAACCCAGAAATATATCTTTTTGACGACTGTCTTTCTGCTGTAGATACAGAAACTGAGGAAGCCATATTAAATGCGCTTAAAAAAGCGTCTACCCACAAAACAACGATCATTGTAAGTCACCGGGTTTCCGCAGCTAAAAATGCAGACAAAATAATCGTTTTAGAGGATGGTAAAAAAATTCAAGAGGGTACGCATTCAGAATTAATTGACATAAACGGCTATTATAAAGCACTTTACGAAGGACAATCTACCCATAAAGAAAACCCGAAAAATGTTGTAACATAAACATTTTTTTTCCAATTTTGATGGGAACAATGCACTTGCAAAAACAGAACAGATGTACGCAAAAGAATCCATGGAACAAGAAGAGATACACTCAAAGGTTTTAAGAGCTGGAAGGAGAACTTATTTTTTTGATGTAAGAGGCACTAAAGCCGGAGATTACTATTTAACTATTACAGAGAGTAAGAAATTTACGCACGACGACGGATCTTTCCATTACAAGAAGCACAAGATTTATTTGTACAAAGAAGACTTCACTGCATTTAAAGAAATCATGGACGAAATGATGGATTTCATCATAGACAACAAAGGTTCGGAGGTTATCTCTGAAAGACACCAATCAGATTTCAAAAAAGAATCATTTGAAGACATTGCTTCAGAAGATACTGAAGAAAAGTCTATTGAAGACACCCCTACTTCTTCTTTTACAGAAGTAGATTTTGATGATATTTAATTTTCAACGAAAATTTAAGTATGTAAAAGGGCCTCAATAGAGGCCCTTTTCTTATTTTTATACCTTAAGTAACCCTTCAAAACCAATTCCATGAAGAAATTTCTATTGGGCTTTATGCTCTTTTTACCGTTTAGCATTTTTGCGCAACAAGCCGTTGACTTAGGCTATTACCTTCCAGACAACATATCCTACAACCCAGAAATACCCACACCAAAAGAGGTAATAGGACATGAAGTGGGAGAATGGCATGTTACACACGACAAATTAGTGCAGTACATGACGGCCTTGGCAGCTTCTTCTGATCGAATAAATATGGAGAATAGGGGCACTACATTTGAAGGTAGGCCATTATTACTTCTCACAGTAACCAGTCCCAAAAATCATACTAATATTGAGTCAATTAGAGCGCAACACTTGGCTTTAACCACTTCAGAAGGACAAAATTTAGCTACTGAAAATATGCCCATAGTAGTGTATCAGGGCTTTTCAATTCATGGAAATGAACCCAGTGGTGCAAACGCAGGGCTTGCATACGCCTATTATTTGGCTGCAGCTCAGGGGCCAGAAATAGACGCAATATTAAACAACACGGTCATTTTAATGGACCCTTCATTTAATCCTGACGGACTGCAAAGATTTGCCTATTGGGCCAACACCAATAGAAGTCATTTACTCAATCCAGATCCAAATGAAAGGGAGTATCATGAGGTATGGCCAGGAGGAAGGACCAATCATTATTGGTTTGACATGAATAGAGATTGGCTTCCAGTTCAATTACCAGAAAGTAGGGCAAGAATAAAAAGTTTTCACGCATGGAAACCAAACATACTTACCGATCACCACGAGATGGGAACCAATTCCACTTTTTTCTTCCAACCAGGAGAACCCACAAGAGTACACCCATTAACCCCTGCGATTAACCAAGAACTTACCGCAGAAATAGGCGCTTACCACGCCAAAGCACTAGATAAAATTGGTTCTTTGTATTATTCTGAAGAAAACTACGACGACTATTATTACGGAAAGGGCTCTACTTTCCCAGATATTAATGGCAGTATTGGAATCCTTTTTGAACAAGGTAGTTCTAGAGGGCATATACAAGAAAGTGAAAATGGCATAATCACCTTTCCGTTCACCATTAGAAATCAATTCACGACTGCCTTGTCTACTGTAGCTGCAGCTCAGGGAATGAGGGAAAAAATATTAAACTACCAGAGAGACTTCTTTTCAAATACAAGGACATTGGCTGCTAAAGAAAAGCAAAAAGCCATTGTATTTGGTGACACTAAGGATGCTGCTAAAACAAACCACTTAGCTGAAATTCTTCACAGGCAAGAAATTAAATTTCATGAGCTCAAAAGAGATGCTGTTATCAATGGAAAAAAATTCAAAAAGGGATATGGTTATGTAGTCCCATTAAACCAACAGAACAACACTTTAATACAAGCCATGTTTGAAAAAAGAACTACTTTTTCAGACAGTTTGTTTTACGATATTTCTGCATGGACATTTCCACTCGCTTTCAATGTTGCTTACACTACTACAAACAACCTAAATGAAGCAGGGTCTGAGGTAAACGAAATTCCGGTTTCAGAGGGAACTATTAGCGACTCATCTCAGTATGCATACCTCTTCGAATGGCATGAATATTACACACCAAAAGCCTTAAACAAAATATTAAACAAAGGACTTAGGGCCAAAGTAGCCAAAAGAGCATTTGAATTAGAGGGCATAAAATACGATTACGGTACTATCATGATTCCAGTAGCCAATCAATCTTTATCTGCCAATGAAATACACAAATTCTTGTCAGAAATTGCTGCAGACGCTCATATTAGAATAAAAGGGGTAGGCACTGGTTTAAGCAATGGAATAGATCTGGGAAGTAATAATTTTGAGGCACTTCAAAAGGCCTCCGTAGCCATTGTTGTTGGTAATGGCACTGCTTCTTATGACGCAGGAGAAATCTGGCACCTATTTGACCAGAGATACGACATGAAACTCACCAAAATAGATATTGAATACTTTAACAGGGTAGACCTATCTAGATACACCACCCTGATTGTTCCAAACATGTACGGAAGTGCATTAAATTCTTCTGCTTCAGATAAAATTAAAGAATGGGTTAAAGATGGAGGCACCCTAATTGCGTACAAAAATTCCGCCAAATGGATCTCTAAAAATGAATTTATGGACCTAACATTTAAGAGTACTCCTTTGGAGGCTAAAGGAATATCTTATGAAGACAGGGAGAATTTCTATGGCGCACAAGAAACTGGCGGCGCTATTTTCGAAGCCAAGTTAGATCTGAGTCACCCAATCAACTACGGGTATCACAATGCTTATGTAGCCATGTTTAGAAAAACAAATGTTTATATAGAAGCAGACAAGCAAAGTTTCAACAACCCTATTCAATACACTTCTTCACCGCTTTTAAGCGGATACCACTCTAAAGTAAATGCCACCTTAATTCCTAATACGGTACCCTTTAAAGTATCTGGTCTCGGTAGAGGAAATGTGATCTTATTTACGGACAATACTAATTTTAGAGCCTTTTGGTACGGAACAAATAAGTTCCTAGCCAATGCAATATTCTTCAGCCCTTTAATGTAATGGGTTAGCGTATTTTTTTACGAATATAATATTCAGTATAAAATGAATCATAGGGATGGCTAAAGCCATCCCTAAATTTTTGGAAAATACTGCAATCAAAATAAATAGTAGTAAAAAGTAAGCGGGAAAGAACAATAATGAAAAACCAAATCTAGCCGTACTCAAAAATTCAGGCTGCTTTATACCTGGCTTTAAAAACAAACGCCATATAGAAATTGGCACAATATTTAAACATTCGAAAAGAAACTTGAAAATTACGCTACAGGCTTTCTGAAAAAAAGAAATGCTTTTTTCAGAATTAACTTTAAGCCATATATCATTGGCTGCAACTCCAGATGGATCTATATGCTGTGCTCTTTCGAATTGGGCTATTAAATCATTGGCTTTAATAGGATTTAAAAATAATTGGCCGTCTTTCTCTATACCAGCTTCAATTTGATCGTAATAAACCTCCAAGGATTCAGGAATGTGGGTGGTCAAAACGGACAATTGTTGGTGCAGCTGATTCAAAAGGGATTGTATGCTATCTGGGGAAGGTTCAAAGGGATTTACTTGAAAGGCTTTGCCATAAACGAGCGTCGCACAATCTGGAAAACGAACTGCATTTTTATAATTCACACCAATAGGAGATAAATAAACAGGCTGCTTGTCCCTAGACCAGCGGTGTGTTAAAAGGCTAATAAAACCTTTTTTTAAGGGTCTCACCCTCCTTTTTAAGCCATGATTTCCCTCAGGAAAAATTAATATGGCTTCATGGTCATGGAGTATTTCCCCACAACGATTAAAAATGGGGGCATTCTTAGAAAGGGTGTCTACACCATCTCTAAATCTATATATGGGTAACATACCTATATACCTTAATAAACGTCCAATCAAAGGATTTTTAAACACATCTGATCTTGTGAGAAAAGTAGTCTTCCTCCTTGTTGTTGTAGCGATCAGTAAAGCATCTATCAAAGCATTTTGATGGTTGCCCAAATAAATCACAGGCTTGGCATGGTTTTCTTTGGAAAAACCAATCAATGTAATGCGTTTAAAATAACACCATAATGCAAATCGAACCAAAGCTTTGACTGAATTGGTCACCTGATTTTGAACACTATTCATAAGCTTCCTCATTTAAAGTGGGATAATTTCTAAGAAAAGTCCCCAACAACAAGCCAGAAATCAAATGCCAAATTCCCCAGAAAGCAGTTAATATAGCCATGCCCCCTAAACCATCAAAAAAAGTAAATATCAAGAGTAGGCCAAGTCCTGAATTTTGAATGCCTGTTTCAATGGTAATTGTCTTGGTGTCTTTCCAAGATAGTCCCCACCATTTAGCCAAGCTAAAACCTGTAGCAAAAGCAACAAAATTGTGAAGTAACACCAACCAAAAAACCTCCATTACATAGCGCTCAAAAGCCTCCAAGTTATTTCCCAGAGCCAGAAAGATAAGGGCTATAAAAAAAAGCAGGGAAAGTTTTTTCATGACAATAGACGTCCTTTGGGAAAAAAGAGGGAATTTTTCACGAATAAACATCCCTAAAACCAACGGAACTCCCAAAATCAAACCCACTAATTTTACCATTTCAATGGGCTCCACCGACACAGATTTCAAAATAACTGAAGTGGGTTCATACAAATTACCCCAAAAAGCAAGATTTAATGGGGTCATTACTACGGCTAAAAGTGTCGCAATGGCTGTTAAACTAACTGACAAGGCGTCATTCCCTCTTGAAAAATGAGTGATAAAATTAGAGATATTTCCTCCAGGACATGCAGCTACTAAAATCATTCCTAAAGCAATACTAGGTGCCGGTTTTAAAAACAGAACAAGTAAAAAACTGATTAGGGGAAAAATTAAAAATTGACTGGCAACACCCACAATGAGTGCCTTTGGCTTTAAAACAACTGGTTTAAAATCGCGCCAATCAATAGATAAAGCAATTCCAAACATCACAAAAGCTAGGGCTATATTTAAAACCCAAATACTGTCATTATTAAAGTTAATCTGTGCTTGTTCCAACAATATTATGAAATTTTTAATCCGTTCTTAACTTTAGACATAGGCTGTAGTAAAGTAACCTCGTCTCCATTCACTGCACCCAAAACCAAACATTGACTTTTAAAATGGGCAATTTGCTTTTCTGGAAAATTAACAACCGCTATGAGTTGTTTTCCAATCAATTCCTTTTTACTGTAAAGCTTGGTGATTTGAGCAGACGTTTTCAGTACACCCGTAGGTACCCCAAAATCAATAAAAAGTTTGTAGGCTGGTTTGTGTGCCTCAGGGAAATCTAATGCATCTATAACTGTACCAACACGGATAGCTACTTTTTCAAAATCACCCCAATTTATCTGATTGGACTCCATAGGTGTTGTGTTAAAAATTTAGGTTTATTTTAAAAATATCAATTTTGATTAAATCTTGAAAAAGCTTCCTTTATTTGAGCCAGATGGTGGTTGCCATGCCAGGCATAAACCCCTAAATAATCATACAAAAAATGAAAAGACTTGGTCTCTGGATGTTGAAAACGCTTGCTAAAGTCATTCTCATTCATTTTCTCTAATAAAAAAACCCACTTACGGTGTACTGAACTAAGATGGTCTAAAGAGAGTTGTATGGGTGCTGTTGCATCTGAAAGCGCAGACCAAGCTTTTTCATCATAAGCTTTTATCATTGGTTCATTTTCAGTGAGGGTCCATTTAAACCGGGTATACGCATGATGGTGACTGTCCGCAATATGATGAATGAGTTGTCTTATGGTCCATGCGCCAGATCTAAGAGAGCTATCTAAAAATGATTCTTTGAACTGACTAGATAGCTTTGCAAGTAAAGTAGGTAACTGATCCACTTCCGCTATCCATTCGTTTATTTGCAGGCGATTAAACTGACCTACAGGCGTATACTTCCCAATTGGAAATACTATTGGGTCAAAATTTGAGGCACTCATTTAGTAGAATTATGTATTATTTTTAGGCAATTAAAAATATAAGTCACTTAATTGAAAGGATTTATAAATATATATCTTACATTTGCAACTAATATAATTTTTTAATTTTTAGTAATGAACAAAGGAACAGTAAAATTCTTCAACGACACCAAAGGATTCGGTTTTATCAGTGAAGAAGGAGCAGGTAAAGAACATTTCGTACACATCTCAGGTTTAATCGATGAGATTCGTGAAGGGGATGAAGTAGAATTCGAACTTGAGCAAGGAAAAAAAGGATTGAATGCGGTAAACGTTAAAGTGATCTAATCATATACAACCTTTTCAAAAAACTAAAGCCTGTCCATTTGGACAGGCTTTTTTTATGAAGTTAAAACACTTAAAGCCTCGCGAGGCTTGGATTTTAAAATCCTCATTATTACTGACAACACCATTTCTGCTGTGGTGTTGCCAGTATACTTTGGTATTGTCAGTATACTGTGGTGTTGTCAGCAAAAATTTTATATTACTTAGCCCCTACAAGCTCTACATCAAAAACCAAAATAGCATCTGGAGGAATAACACCACCAGCACCAGCACTTCCATATGCCAAATCAGATGGAATTACAAATCGGGCTTTATCACCTACGTGTAACAATTGTAAGCCTTCATCCCAACCTGAGATTACTTGACCAATACCCAATTGAAATTCAATAGGCTCTTTTCTTTTATAGGAAGAATCAAAAACAGTTCCATCTATTAGTGTACCTTGATAATGCACTGAAACTTGCTGACCCTTTTCCGCTTTAGCACCAGTACCTTTTTGAATAATCTGATATCTCAATCCAGAAGCAGTCTCAGAAAAACCAGCAGATACTTGATCCAAAGCATCTGTTTGAGCCGCTTTAGCTTCAGCCAAACGCTTTTCTCTAGATCCCTCAAAAGTTCTGAAAGCTTCTACCGCATTCCAAGCCTCAGCTGCTGCTCCAACCCTTAGAATCTCTAAAGTGTCTAAAGTGTCTCCTTGAGCTATTGCGTCTACAACATCTTGTCCTTCTACCACATGCCCAAAAACAGTGTGTTTATTATCCAACCAAGGCGTCGCTATATGCGTAATAAAAAACTGCGTTCCATTGGTCCCTGGTCCAGCATTAGCCATTGACAATATACCAGGTCCATTATGTGTTAAATCTGGGTGAAATTCGTCGTCAAACTTATATCCACCGTCACCAGTTCCTGTTCCTAAAGGACACCCCCCTTGTATCATGAAATCTGGAATAACCCTATGGAATTTTAATCCATCGTAGTAAGGGGTTCCTTGTGGTTTTACATTATTTTCTAAACTTCCCTCTGCCAATGCCACTAAGTTACCTACAGTACCAGGTGTTTTGTCATGGGTTAATTTTACTGTAATAGCGCCTTTAGAGGTATTGAATTTGGCGTAAATTCCGTCTTGCATAATCACTTTTTTTAATGAAGGGCAAATATAAGAATTCTATTTAATTTCAGCAGCTTCTAAACCATAGCGATCAAATAAATATACCAGGGCAGTCATTGCTGCTGACCCCATATCCAACTCTCTCTTATTCACCGCATCAAAAGTATCTGTAGCTGCGTGGTGGTGGTCAAAATAACGCTGAGAATCTGGCCTCAATCCGGCCAAAACAATGCCCTCATTTTTTAAAGGTCCAATATCTGCGCCCGAACCACCTTCTGTGAAAGTGTGGGCCATATAAGGTTCAAATAACACTTTCCATTCCATGATTTGTGACATGTTTGCAGCAGACGCATCAAAGGAAAAACCCCTAGGTGTAAAGCCACCAGAGTCACTCTCAAGGGCGAATATATGTTGCTCCCCCAGCTCAACGGCTCTTTTGGCATAAGCTGTTCCACCCCTAAGTCCATTTTCTTCATTCATAAACATCACTACCCTAATCGTTCTTTTTGGGGTGTAATTTAGCTTCTTTAGTATCTCTAAAACAGCCATGCTTTGCACGCAACCTGCACCGTCGTCATGGGCACCATCTCCTACATCCCAAGAATCTAAATGCCCACCAATAACAATAATTTCCTCAGGGAATTCACTGCCCCTAATTTCTCCAATCACATTGTGAGAAGGCACATCTGCAAGTGTTCTGCAATTTTGTTTGAAATAAAATTTCAAAGAAGGGTTTAATTTTAGGGTAGTGCTTAAAAAATTTGCATGGTTTGTAGAGACCGCTGCAGCAGGAATTTTCATGGCGTCAGAAAGGCCACCATAAGACATACCACCAGTGTGAGGAAAGTCATCTAATCTTAAATTCATAGACCTCACTATCACACCTAGAGCACCATATTTAGCAGCCTCAGCTGCGCCCTTAGACCTTTGATCCACCGCTTTTGAATAAGTATTAAATGTATTGATCATTTTAGGGTCCATAGGCCTATTGAAAAAAACTATTTTACCAGAAATGGCTTTTTTGCCCAATGTTTTCAATTCATCCAAATAGGTCACTTCAATAAGTTCCGCTTTGATTCCTAAAGAAGGTGTGGCCACAGATCCACCCAATGCTAGAATAGGAATGTTCGTAGTTGCCCCAGGAGACAATTCCATATAGGCAAATTCAGGGGTTCCCCTCACCCACTTTGGTACGGTTATTTCTTGCTTCCAAAGCTTGTCTAGCTTCAAATTTTCGATCACTTTATAGGTATAATCTACTGCCTGTTCTGCTTGAACCGATCCAGACAAACGCCCTCCAATCTGGTTGGACAAATGGTTCAGCCAATCGTATGACCTACTCTCACTTAGTGCAGTATCATAGATACTTTTAATAAAGGAATTATCTAAATTTTCTTGGGCCTGAAGGCCGATGCCACAAAAAGTGAACAGAATAATTAGTCTCAATTTCATATTATCTATTTTAATTTTTAGAAGCAAATAAACGCACGTCTTCACTGCTTATTTCAGTAGCGCCTAAAATTAACAGTCGCTCAACAACATTGCGTAATTCTCTAATATTTCCAGTCCAATCATAAGACTGTAGCGCACTAATGGCCTCTTGTGAAAAAACTTTGGGTTGGGCACCCTGAGCATTGGCTATTTGATTTGAAAAATGATTAATCAGCAATGGAATGTCTTCTTTTCGTTCATTTAAAGCCGGTACATCAATAATAATTACGGCCAAACGGTGGTATAAATCTTCTCTAAAACGCCCTTCCTTAATCTCTTCTTTAAGGTTTTTATTAGTGGCAGCTAAAACCCGCACATCTACTTTAATGTCTTTATCAGAGCCTACCCTAGTGATTTTTTGCTCTTGTAAAGCCCTAAGTACTTTAGCCTGAGCAGAAAGACTCATATCCCCTATCTCATCTAAAAATAGGGTACCCCCATGTGCCATTTCAAATTTTCCTGACCGATCTTTTACAGCAGAGGTAAAAGCCCCTTTTACGTGACCAAATAATTCACTTTCAATAAGTTCAGAAGGAATAGCAGCACAATTCACCTCTACAAAGGCTGCTGTTAGCCTAGGCCCTTTTTGGTGAATCCAATGGGCAACCAATTCTTTTCCACTTCCATTAGGGCCAGTAATCAAAACCCTTGCGTCTGTTGGAGCTACTTTATCAATCATTTGTTGCACATGAGATATGACTTCACTTTCACCGATCATTTCATATCCATTAGATACTTTTTGTTTGAGCAAAGTATTCTCAACCAATAAATCTTTTTTCTCAAGGGCATTCCTTGCAGCGGTCAACAACCTGTTTAAATCAGGCGGTTTTGAAATATAATCAAAAGCACCCAATCGCATTGTTTCCACAGCAGTTTCAAGATCGCCATGACCAGATATCATAATGAATGAAGTAAATGGCGCAATTTCTTTAGCTTTAATAAGCACTTCTACCCCATCCATTTTAGGCATTTTAATATCACATAAAACTAAGGCATAGTCCTTGCTTTGAATCATTTCAATAGCAGATTGCCCATCAAAGGCAGCCTCTATTTCATAAGTCTCAAAGGCTTCTGATAGTATTTTTACAAGCACCCTACTAATAGCTGCTTCATCTTCAACAACAAGAATATTTGAATTCATTTAGGGATGTTTATACAGGTGAACATCTCTTTGTGGAAATGGAATGGACACCTTATTATCTTTAAAAATCGCTGCAATTTTATAACGAATCTCACTTTTCAACTTGGGATCCGTGAAAGAATCTGCAATAGAAAAGTGCAGCGAAAATACCAGGGCGGAATCTCCGAAATCATCAAATAAAACAAAAGGTTTAGGAGATTTTAAGACGCCTTTTTGAGCTACAGCTACTGACACCAGTAAATCAGTCACTAAATTTATATCTGATGCATAAGACACGCCTATAGTGACCTTTTCACGGGTTGTTTTATGGTTTTGCGTATAATTAAAAATACTGTTTGTTAGGAAAATATGATTTGGAATGACTATCACCTTGTCGTCTCTGGTAATGGCTCTGGTGGTTCTCAATTTAATTTCAAATACCTTACCCACCTTCTGATCTACTTCAATAATGTCTCCAACGTGTAGTGATTGATCTAAAATGATCAAAATACCTGAAATAATGTCTTGAAATAAGTATTGAAGTGCAAAACCAAGACCAACAAATAAAGCGGCAGAGGCTGTAAGAAAAACAGTGAGATCAATACCGGAAGAATGTAAGACCGTTATCGTAACCAGTATATAAAAGAGATACTTTAAAAACCCAAATATGCTTGCAAACTTATTTTTGTCTTCTTCAGGTAATTTTGCATTCACAATCTTTTTAATAAGCTTCAAAAGATAACTTACAAAAATTAGGGCTGTTATAATTAAAAGAATAGTCCCTATGGTAATATGAATTGTATCCGATGGGAACAATGGAGTAGTCAGCGCATTTTTTATAAGCCCTAAAAATTTCTGAATCGCATTCATAAGAATTATTTACGCTTCTAAAATAAGCAAATAAACTGACACCAAGCGGCCTTTAAAAGCAAAACCCACCCTTAAAACGAGTTCTAAGGATGGGAAAAAAAATTGCTATGAAAAAGAATTACCTAATAGTTATACTATTAAGTAAAAATCAAATATACATAAATTCTACATAAAACAACAAAAAGGTTTAAGCAAACATATCTTTTACCTTTTCAAAAAATGACTTATCAGATTTTTCCGGCTTTGGTTCAAAATTTTCATTTCCTTGCATCTTTTCAAAAAAGGTCCTTTGCTCTTTATTCAATTCTTTTGGTGTCCATACATTAACGTGCACCAATAAATCTCCCGCTCCATAACCATTAATACTCTTGATACCTTTACCTCTGAGTCTTAATATTTTTCCAGACTGCAGACCAGGCTCAAGTTTAATTCTGGCTTTACCAGAAACAGTATCAATATCTTTAGAAGTCCCCAATACAGCGTCTGATAAACTGATATATAAATCATAATGAAGGTTATCTCCTTCTCTTTTCAAGGTCTCATGCTCTAAAGTCTCAATGGCAACTATTAAGTCACCAGGAACACCATTTCCAGGAGCATCATTGCCTTTTCCTCCAACTTTTAACTGCATTCCGTCTTCTACTCCTGCAGGTATTTGAATACTCACAGTGTCTTCCTGAACCACCATTCCTTGAGCGTCAGCATCATTTGGCTTGGAATCTATAATTTGTCCGCTTCCACTACAGCTACTACAGGTTGCAGCCGTTTGCATCCTACCCAATATGGTGTTGGCAATTTTAGTGACTTGACCCTGACCATTACAAGTGGCGCAAGTCTTATAAGTAACCCCATCTGCCTGCTTTTTTCTTCGGACTTTTACGGTCTTCTCTACCCCTTGTGCTACCTCTTCAAGATTTAGTTTCACCCTAATCCTAAGGTTACTCCCTTTAGCCCTTCGCTGGCCGCCGCCGCCGAATCCACCAAATCCACCTCCAAAGGCACCACCAAAAACATCACCAAATTGGCTAAATATGTCATCCATATTCATTCCGCCACCGCCACCAAATCCACCTTCAAATGCTTGGTGACCATACTGATCATATTTGGCTTTTTTATTAGGGTCACTTAAAACTTCGTAAGCCTCTGCAGATTTTTTAAAAAGCTCTTCTGCTTTTGAATCTCCAGGATTTTTATCTGGATGGTACTCAATGGCTTTTTTCCTATAAGCCTTTTTAATCTCTGCAGCTGTGGCACTTTTAGAAATACCTAATATGTCATAAAAATCTTCTTTCATAAAACTTAATTAGTTTCCAACTACTACTTTTGGGTGACGAATAATTTTATCTCCTAATTGAAAACCTTTTTCAATTACATCTATAATTTTTCCCTTCATTTTCTTGTTAGGCGCAGGAATCTGAGTAATTGCATCGTGCATTTCAGAATCAAAAGTATCACCAGCAGCGGCAACTACTTCTTCTAAACCTTTGTTTTTAAGTATCCCTAAAAATTTATTCTGAATAAGACCCACACCTTTGTAAAGCTCTGAGTCTTGGTCTTTAGACAATTCTTTCATAGCCCTTTCAAAGTCATCGACCACCGGTAACATAGCAACAATAACCTCTTGGTTGGCTGTTTTAAAAAGATCCATTCTCTCTTTTGAGGTTCTCTTTTTATAATTTTCAAATTCAGCAAAAAGCCTTAAAAATTTATCTTGTTCGCTTGCTACTGCTTTCTCTAGCTTTTCTAAAGCTGATTCTGGACTGTCTTCAACAGCAGCGTCATTAAATTCGCTATTATTATCTTGCTGAGATCCTTGGCTATTTTCTGGTGAAGTCATCTCTGTATCTTGAACTTCATTTTGGTCAGATGCAGCAGCATCTATATTCTCTTTACTCATGTGATTCAATATTTGTAATCTACTATTCAAAAGTACTGCCAAAGCTGTAAAAATGCCAAAATGTCATTCCTTTTATCACTTTGAATTACAACAAATCTCTAAGTGCCTCAGGCAAAGTAGGAAAATGAAATTCAAAACCTAAAGCGAACCATTGATCAGATTGCACTTTTTGGCTTTCTAAGACCAGTTGTGCCATTTCACCAAGAATTAAAGAAATAACAAAACCAGGTACATTAGGCAGTAAAACAGGCTTATTGAGTTGTTGTGCTATGGCAGCAACCAATTCCTTTTGGATCACTGGGTTGGGGGCTACACCGTTAAAAACACCCTCTAATTCATTTTTGCTTAAAGAAACAAACATTCGCGCTATATCTTCCTTGTGAATCCAAGACTGCCACTGCTTACCATTTCCAAAAGCAGCACCCACAAAATTCTTTATGGGTGTTACAAATTGGGGTAAGGCACCTTCTTGCTGATCCAACACCAAACCTATCCTAAGTTGGCCCAACCTTAATCCAAGAGAAGCTACGGACTCGTTGGCCGCTTCCCAAGCCAAAACAGTTTCTCTTAAAAAGGACGCTTTGCCACTTTCAGAATGCCAATCTGAAGGGTATTCTTTTGAAAAGTCAGATGGGTAATATCCTATGGCAGAAGCACCTAAGAAGTAGGTTAGGGAATGGCTTTTTAATTGCCTAATCCCTTTCATAAGTGTATTAATACTGTCTAATCTTGAATGTAAAATTTCTGCTTTATTTTTCTCTGTCCATCTTTGGGCAATGGTACTTCCAGCCAAATTAATGATGTGTGTCACGCCTTGAAAAGCATTTAAATCAATGGCTCCTTTAGAAGGATTCCACAGAAAACCTTTTTCATTTTCTTTAGAAGACAACTTGGCTTTTGAGGTGGTCAAAAAATGTGTGCTAATGCCCTCTATGTGACACTGTTTAATAATTTCTTTTCCTATTAATCCGGTAGCACCGGTAATCAATATTTTCATGACAATAACTATTAAAAAAGGAGGAGTTAAAATTTAAATTTGAGTATTTAATCTAGGTTTAGTTGCCCTGAGCATTTCACGTTTACCTGGAGGTCCTTCTAAACGTTCCACTAAAAACCCCACACTGACCATAGCCCTTCTTACACTTCCTTTTGCTGCATAGGTCACCAAAACGCCTCCTGGACGCAGTGCAGCATACATTTTCAAAAAAATGGATTCAGACCATAATTCAGGCTGCACCCTAAAACCAAAGGCGTCAAAATAAATGAGTTCATACGCATTGGAATCATTAATATCTTGGAACTTTTTTTCAAGCTTCAATAAATTAAAAAAAGAAGCAATTTTCACGGGGACGTTCCATGGACTTTTATGCATTAACTCAAAAGCTTCTTGGCCAAAGTCAGCATCCTTTAAAGACGTCACATACTCCATAGACATAGCTTCTTCGAAACTTACTGGGTATGCTTCTAGCCCAAAATAATCAACATTAAGCCCTTTTTCCTGAGCTTCTAAAAAAGTGATATAAGCATTTAATCCCGTACCAAAACCAATTTCAAGTATAGCAATAGCCTTATTTTCAAAAAGGTCTAAACCATGTTTTATAAAAACGTGATAAGCTTCCTGTATGGCACCATGCATGGAATGGTACTGTTCCTGCCATTCTTCTATTTGCAGGGTTTTAGAACCGTCTGCGGTAGTTACAATTTTTCTTTTCACCCCATAAAGATATGTCAAGTTTTACTGTTTATAAAGTAAAAACTAGCGAATATAACCTGCTTACAACGGAGTTTTAAAAAAGGGTTTAATGAAAATACAAACAAATATTAGAGCGCAATTGTTAAAAAAATGTCATATTCTTATTTGAGAAGCGCATTTTAAGCATTTTGCTAATAATATGAAAATAAAAATGGGCTCACAGTATTTTTATTTAATTTTATTCTCTTAAATATATAGCCCATGAGCACAGCTACTGATTCATTTGATATTGAAATTGCCCAAACTTCTAGAATTAATGAAGTAGATTTTGAAAACCTTTCTTTTGGAGAAATTTTCGCAGACCATATGTTGGTCTGTGACTTTAAGAATGGTGGCTGGGAAAGACCACAGATTAAACCCTATCAAAATATAAGTATTTCGCCAAGCGCCAGTGTATTTCACTATGGCCAAGCTATTTTTGAAGGCATGAAGGCATTCAAAGACCATCATGGTGACGCATGGTTGTTCAGACCCGAAGATAATTTTAAGCGGTTTAATAAGTCCTGTGAAAGATTGGCCATGCCAGCAATTACAAAAGAATACTTTATGGAAGGACTTCACAAATTGTTAGCATTGGACCAAAATTGGATCAAACCTGGTGCAGGGAATTCTTTGTATATCAGGCCTTTTATGATCGCGTCTCAAGCCGGCGTTATTGCCTCTCCCGCCAAAGAGTATAAATTTATGGTCATTTGCTCTCCAGCACAATCCTACTATAGCGGAGAAGTGAGGGTTAAAATTGCAGAAACATTTAGTAGGGCTGCAAGTGGTGGTTTTGGGTATGCCAAAGCTGCAGGGAATTATGCAGGCTCTTTTTACCCCACTCAATTAGCCCAAGCAGAAGGATTTCAACAAGTAGTATGGACAGATGCCAATACACACCAACATATTGAGGAAGCTGGAACAATGAATATTTTTATTCGTATTGGAAATACCTTAATAACAGGACCAACCTCTGATTCAATTTTAGATGGAATCACAAGAAAAAGTTTAATACAATTGGCCAAAGACAATGGGATAAACTTAGAAGTTAGACCTATTAAAGTAGCTGAAATTCTTGAAGCACATAAAAACAACCAATTACTAGAAATGTTCGGCGCAGGAACTGCTGCAGTAGTGAGTCCAATTTCTGGCTTTGGTTACAAAGGAGAGAAGTATGAAATTACACCACAAGAAGACAGTTACGCCACATTCTTTAAGAAAACACTCAACGACATACAATACAACTTATCACCAGACCCTTATGGTTGGAGGGTTAAAGCGTACTAAATTTAAAAGGCTCCCAAGGGAGCCTTTTTTTATTCTTCCAAAATAGCCTTTAGATTGGGCTTAAAATAATTTGGTCCTTTTAAAACTTTTCCATCTTCCCTATATATGGGTGCGCCGTCTTCCCCTAGTTTACTCATATTGGACTTTTGTATTTCGTTAAAAACAGCCTCAATCTTATCCTGCATCCCATGCTCAATAATGGTCCCGCATAATATGTAAAGCATATCTCCCAATGCGTCTGCCACCTCTACTAGATCATTGTTCTGCGCCGCTTCTAAATACTCTTTGTTTTCCTCTTCCATTAAAGAAAAGCGCAATTGATTTTTTTGCGCTCCTAAACTGGCTATTGGTGATTTAGCATAACCTATCTTGAATGCCGTATGAAAAGCGGCAACCGCGTCTAATTTATCTTTCATAATATTTATTTAATGAACATTAAAACACAAAAAAGGTTTGCATTATTTAATGTAGCTTTGTGTAAAAATAGGAATATGTTTAGTAAAGGACAAATAGTGTTCGCAGTGCTTTTTGCCATTTCTTTTGTGGTTGCCATTGTAATGGCTTTCAAAAAAGAGCGTGCCCAACACCAAAAAAATTTTAAAGGGGTTTTAAAGCTACTCCTTGGTTTTATCCTTTTTATTTTATTGCTTTTTGTTTTGAAAACATATTTAAAGTCTTAAATATGGAGCAGCTAAAAACCATGACTGCATTATTTATAGGCGGAGGCTTTGGTACCATACTAAGATATGGGCTTAGCAAAATAGGTAATCCATTGAGCGACCATTTTTTTTGGGGTACCTTTGGTGTAAACATTATAGGTTGCTTACTATTAGGTCTTATTATTGGCTTAAGTTATAAAAACCCAGCTTTGGCAAGTGCTCCCCTATATTCATTTTTAGCCATAGGGCTTTGTGGAGGGTTTACCACCTTTTCCACATTTGCATTCGAAAATCAAGCTTTTCTTAAAAATGGACAAATACTAGAATTTACTTTCTACACCCTTTCTAGTATCATAATAGGTATACTAGCCATTTCGCTTGGTCTACACACAGCAAAAGCAATCTAGTTAAAAATAATTTCTGTTTTTATTAGTAGCACTCACTTTATTGCGGGTACCCCCCCTATTTTTTCATTCACACACTCAATTTTGGGACCCTAAAAAATGATACCCTCATTTTTTTAGGGTCTATTTTGTTTATATAATAATAATTAACACAATACCCCCTAAAAATTAGGGGGTATAATTACAAATACATAAGTTTACTTCGTATTAACCCATAAATAACAGTCCCATTATGAAAAAAGTGGAAGCCATTATTAGAAAATCAAAATTTGACGACGTCAAAAAAGCCCTTCACGCCATAGAGGTTAACTTCTTTAGCTACTGGGATGTAACCGGCGTTGGAAATGAAAAGCAAGGACATGTCTACAGAGGCATTAGCTACAGTACTTCTGACATTCAAAGGAGAATACTTTCAATAGTAATTTCTGATGAATTTCTAGAACCGACTATAAATGCCATTTTGGAAGCCGCCTGTACAGGAAATGTAGGAGACGGTAAGATTTTTGTTTCTGATGTACAAGACGCGTATAGAATAAGGACAAGAGAGAATGGAAAAGCAGGCATAAACTAATACAGATTACTCAAAAAGAATATAAAAATGGAAACAGCAATATTTACAGCAAATAACGTATGGATGATGGTATGTACCGCTTTGGTATTTTTCATGCACCTAGGATTCTCTTTTTTAGAGATTGGATTAACCAGACAAAAAAACACAATTAATATATTATTTAAGAATGTATTCATTATTTGTACTGGATTATTACTTTACTATATAGGCGGGTTCAACCTAATGTACCCTGGAGATTTCAATGGATATCTTGGGTTTGCAGGATTTGGAATCCCGCTCCCTGAAAATGGACTAACCCCTGATTACGCCTCTGGCGGATACACCTACTGGACCGATTTTCTCTTCCAAGGAATGTTTGCCGCAACTGCAGCAACCATTGTTTCAGGAGCTGTAGCAGAACGTATTAAGTTGGGTGGTTTCATGATTTTTACCCTAATATATGTAGGTCTTGTATATCCTATCGTAGGATCTTGGCAGTGGGGTGGTGGATTTTTAAGCACAATAGGTGGCGAAAATGGCGGGTTTCACGACTTTGCTGGATCTACACTAGTACACTCTGTTGGTGGTTGGGCTGCATTAATAGCCATATACCTTCTAGGCCCTAGAATTGGTAAATTTTCTGAAAGTGGAAAAGCGCAAGCCATACCAGGACACAACATTCCTTTAGCAGCAGCTGGAGTACTTATCTTGTGGTTGGGTTGGTTTGGATTTAACGGTGGGTCTGTTTTATCTGCGGACCCAGCAGGAACTTCTTTAGTGCTTGTAACAACATCTTTAGCAGCAGCAGCGGGTGGAATTGGCGCATTTATCCTTTCCACAATCTTATACAAAAATTACGACCTTACCATGTTCCTTAACGGAATTCTAGGAGGCTTAGTAGGTATTACCGCAGGAGCAGATCTAATGTCTCCAAACGAATCTGTTGTGATTGGATTATTGGCCGGAGCCCTCATCGTTTTAGCAGTAGCTTTTATAGATAAAATTAAACTAGATGACCCTGTAGGAGCAGTAGCGGTACACCTAATATGTGGTATTTTCGGAACACTTGCTGTTGGAGTATTTGGTGCAAAAGCAGGAATGAATCAATTCCTTTACCAACTAGCAGGCGTAGGAGCCACAGCTACCTTCTGTACTATATCTGCATTTATCATCCTTTTCACTATCAAGAAAACAGGAGGAATAAGGGTATCTAAAGAAGAAGAATTAGAAGGCTTAGACCTTCACGAACACGGCATGGATGCATATGCTGATTTTAGATTGAACCAACACTAAACAAAACCTATATAAATAGCAACGGAGCGTTTTGCAGAACGCTCCGTTTGTTAAAAACCATTTAAAACCAAATTCTCATGATTTTTAAAACTTTCACAAATAACGCAAAATTTTTAATGCTAAGTGCAGCATTAACAGCAACAACATTAACTTTCGCTCAAGAGGCAGAAGAAGAAACCACACCAAAATTTAGCATTAGTGGAACGGTAGACGCTTATTTCAGAGGTAATTTAAACGCTCCAAATGTAGGAGAAAACACTATGGCACCTGGAAGTTCATTTGCTAATTTACCAGGATTTGCTTTAGGTATGGCCAATGTAGTAGCAGCTTACGAAGGGGAAAAAGTTGGATTCGTAGCAGACTTAGTCTTTGGACCAAGAGGTACAGATGCTATTTTTAACTCCCCCATGTATTCTGCAACCGGAAATATTGTAAACCAATTATATATGTATTGGAACGTGAGCGATAAGGTTACCTTAACCATGGGTAATTTTAACACCTTTTTAGGCTACGAAGTAATATCTCCAGCAGCAAATTTCAACTACAGTACATCATACTTATTCTCTTACGGACCTTTTAGCCATACTGGAATAAAAGCAGATTTTGCACTGAGTGAAGACTTCTCTGCCATGCTCGGAATCTTTAACCCAACAGATCTGACAGAATACAACCCAACAGGAATTTATGCTTTTGGAGCGCAACTTGGATACAAAGGTCAATTCCTTAATTTATTAACAGATAGCGGTGCTTATGAATTGGATTACACTGGAGGTTTTTCCGTTACAGATAATTTTTACTTAGGACTCAACGGTGCCATTTATGACAATGACGGTGTTGGATTCTCAGGAGTAGCACTTTACCCGCAATTAACCACTTCAGACACTTTTGCCATTGGCTTAAGAGGAGAATACTTTGTAGAAAGTGGTGCTTATGGAGCCATTGACCAAACAGATAGTGGTGTAGCAGATTCTAGCGTGTTTGCTTTAACCCTTACAGGAAGTGCGTCAATAGGAAACCTTATTTTAAAGCCAGAAATTAGAATAGATAATGGTTCTGACGAAAGCTTTTTGGATACAAAATTTGCGCCGCAAAAGAGCCTATCTTCTTTTGTACTAGCAGCAGTTTATGCCTTTTAATTCCCCCATTGCATTAAGGGATAGGTATTAGTTAAGTTTAGTTTAAAAAAACCAGTCTTCTCCAAAGACTGGTTTTTTTTATTTTACAAACACTTTAACACCTGCTTGGATAGAAATTTCTAAATCATTCTGCGAAGGTACTACCGGGCATGAATATTTTTTATTGTAGGCACAATACGGATTATAAGATTTATTAAAGTCTATCCAAATAGAATCTCCCTGTACCGTTCTCAAATCTAAATACCTGCCGCCACCGTAAGTTTCATTGCCATTAGTGAGGTCTGTGAAGGGAAGAAATAAATAATCCTCATAGCCTTCCTTTTCCAATAGATCCAAACTCTGGTATACTTCTAAAGAAAAGGGGGTTCCCTTCAAATTAAAATACAGACGCCCATACACCCGCTCTTGAGAGATTCTATCTGTAGTTGTAGGCATACCAAACGGAAGTGCATTAGGGGTTTTAATCAATTTAGCCCTAACCACAAAATCTACATTTGGTAAAAAATAATCCAAACCTTGGAAATTCATTTTATCCTTATCTACCAAGGGAGACGCCTCAGGATCTTTAAATGAAGCGTTTAATTCTTTTTGAAAATCCAAAACAGATTGAAGGATACTATCCCTTTCTCCTAGAGTATTTAAAACCCCTTCACCCACTATGCTTGCCCTTTGGTCTTCAGCATCATGGTATTTTTTGGGCTGCTTACAAGAGGTCATTAAAAAAAAATGACCCATAATCACAAATAGTACACCACTATGAATCCGCTTCTCTAATACCATACAATCCTTTATTCTTTAATACAATACTACGAATCCTCTTCTCTAATCCCATACAATCCTTTATTTAAATACACTTCTAATAAGGCTTGGTATTCAGGCATTATCCTAAGTAAACCTGTTTCTGGAAGTGCGCCAAGGGTGTCTAAATCTGTATATCCATTTTCTAAAAGTGCTTCTACATAGAATAGCGCTGTTCCGTAATCTTCCATCTTACTACTATAAGAAATCACAGCCAAATAGGCCACATAGTCTTCTGGATGAACAATAGTCCTAAGCATCAATAAAAAAACGACTGCAGGAATATCCCTAATAGCGGCTGGTCTGTTGGCCTCAATGTCGTAGACCCTTCTAAGCATAGACACCATTAAAACAATCACATTTTTAGCAAATCTATCTACAATAAGTGCCTTTGCTGAGAGATTCTCGGGAGCAGATTCAATGACGCTGTTGTAGTAATTATATTGATACTGCCACCAACCCAAATTTTCAAAATTTCTTGTATCTAAGTCCTCTAAGAGCATATACTGATAATACTCTGCCTTATAAGTAAGAGAATCTGTATACTGGCGATTCATTCGCTTCAATTGCCTTTGTTCTTTTTTGATGGCTCTTTCTGCCTGCTTTTCAGAAATAACAGCTTGGGCTTTAACCGCATTAAAGCTTAAAAACACAAATAAAAATGACGCAAGGAAGTATCTGTAATTCATACTCAAATATAACCCAAAGAGATTAAATGGCATATATAGGTGCAGATGAAACTACCTCTGACAAAATAATATGCGTCCTAGTTTCACCATATTGGATAAGTGTATCTATAAATTTCTCTAAGTGTTGTTGGTCTTTAAGAACCACCTCCATCATAATGTTTTCATTTCCAGTAATCCGGTAGCAGTTCACCACCTCAGGATAGGATTTTACCACCTCCAAAAAAGGTTTCAATTTACCTACAAAAGCCCTTAAAGTAATCATCGCTTTCAGCTGATACCCCATCTTCGTATAGGATACCTCTGTGTGATATTTCAATATAACCGAGGTGTCTTCTAATTTTTTTACCCGTTCCGCTACAGCTGGCGGCGTTAAACCCACAATTCTTCCTATTTCAGCAAAGGAAACCCTGGCATTTTTTTGTAAAGCAGCAACAATCTTATTATTTAAGAGATCTACCTTTTTAATCATAAGAAAATATGTTTAAATAAATTGCAATATAAAGAAAAAATAAAATACACCTGCATAAAGTAAATTAATCCATCTCCAAATACCCTTATTTTTACAGCAAGACCATATTCCTAGTTAATGAATACTAAAACACCAAAGCACTTAGAACATAAAGCCACTGAATTGGAGCGGCTCAGCAATGCTTTGGCGGTCTATTTCTATTATGACCATGAGCTCCTTAAAGGTTATAAATACTGGAATTTCAACCACAGTATTCTTCACAACCTTATTGGAGATAGCAAAGAACTTTTGAGCAGCCTAAGACACCTCTCTTTTGTTCACAACCTTGAAGAGCGAAAACATATACTGAATTTCATAAACTGTATCGGAAAAAATATTCATGGCTATTGTAGGGGCTTAGAATACCACAGTAAATCTCCTCAAGATTACCTTCACGTCTACAGGAATGAGGTACAGCAATTTATGCTGCTATTTCAAAAATGGTCCAAAACATCTGGGCCAGCACAATAATGACAAAATTAACGCGTTATAAAGGTAACGATCGTGCATATTTTTTCATTATTTTTTAGATTTAGTCAGTATAAAACCGGTGGAGACGCTGGTTTTATCGGTTTAATAAGTAAATTAGACAGCAGCTAAAAAGTTAAGTCCGAATAGTGACCCAAGATTAATTAGTTTAACAAAGTAGGCTAATAATAGTTTTAAATATTAATGGGACTAGAAACACTGGTTTATTAGAAATAATACTAGAGCTTTCCTAAATAAGAAATTACCGCTGTATTAAAGACTTCTGGCTGCTCTACATTCACTACATGACCACAAGATTCTACCACAAATAAAGATGCTGACAAATGTGTCTCAGTCATTTTTCTTACAGAAGGCAAAAACAAATAGTCTTCTGCGCCCATGACATAAAGTGTAGGGATCTTCACCTCAACATTTCTAAAAAAACGAAGCAAAGGGTTTATTTCTGCAGTGAGCTTAAACCACTTTATAAACTCTTTCTGATACAGTTTTTTAGCTTCTCTAACAAAAAGTGTTCTGGATTCTCTATGGTTTTTATTGGGCATAATCACAAAAGCAAAAAAAGAGTACAACCACAAATAAGGCACTACAGACTTAAACATCACCCCCAAACGCATAAGCACTTGTGACCTAAAATTAAGTTTTAAAATAGCCCCACCCATAATCATACTCAGCACGCGTTCTGGCTTTTTTTCAGCAAGATTTCTAATCAATATAGTCCCCAGTGAAATACCTATAAAGTGTGATTTTTCAATCTTTTCATAATCCAAAACTTCAATAATATCCTGGGTAATGGCGTTAAAAGTATACTTTTTATCAAAAGCTTGTTTCAAGGGCATTTTAGAATCTCCGTGCCCTCTTAGATCTAGAAGAAGCACGTTATAAATCTTTCTAAAAGCTTTTAATTGTTTAAACCAAATAGAAGAACTCCCTCCAGCACCATGAACAAAAGTAACCCACTCTTGGGCTTCTGGATTTCTGTAACAATTGTAATGAATCAATACGAGGGAATTTATGAGATCAATAAAATGGTTTTAGCCAATGGTTTGGCAAGTATTCCCCTAAATTAGGGAATTAATTTTTCTTTTGACTTAAAATAGTTGCCATCTCAGCCTGCAAAAGAGCAGCCTGTCCTGCTGCTGCCAAAGCAAAATCTTCTCCTGAAGAAGCGTATATAATACCCCTAGAGGAATTCACCAATAAACCTACTTGGTCATTAAGACCTTCTGAGCAAACTTCTGCTAAACTGCCTCCTTGAGCACCCACACCCGGAACCAACAGAAAACTATCTGGAACCAAAGCTCTAATGTCTTTTATAGCATTGGCCTGTGTAGCCCCAACCACATACATTAATTGGTGGGCGTTTTTATATTGGGCGGCTGTTTCAATCACTGTTTCATACAAATATTTGCCATTAGCCATAGGCAACATTTCAAAATCTGCAGCACCTGGATTTGAGGTAAGTCCTAATAAAATAGTGAATTTGTCTTCAAAAGCTAAAAAAGGCTCTACCGAATCCTTACCCATATATGGTGCTACCGTAATGGAATTAAATCCTAAATCTTCAAAAAAAGCTTTGGCATACCTACTAGCTGTATTACCAATATCACCTCTTTTAGCGTCTGCGATAGTAAAGAGCTCTGGATAATTTTGATTCAAATATTGAATGGTCTTTTCTAATGCCAACCATCCCTTAACGCCATAGGCTTCATAAAAAGCCATATTGGGCTTATAAGCTACCGCATAAGAATGGGTGGCGTCTATAATGGCTTTATTAAAAGCAAATATAGGGTCCGCTTCTTTTAAAAGGTGGGCTGGGATTTTATCTAAATCTACATCTAGTCCCACGCAAAGGAAAGATGATTTTTTTTCAATCTGATTTATTAAGAAAGGAAGCGTCATGATTAATTTTTTCACTGGTACTACACCAGATTATGGCTTTAAAGCTGTGAGACTAAAAAATCTCTGAAGCTTCTTTCAATTTCTCTGTATTGTCTACAAGCATTAACTCACTCAAAATCTTTTGAATGTCTCCATTTACAATATTCTGTAAGTCATACAAGGTTAGTCCTATACGGTGGTCTGTGACCCTACCTTGAGGGTAGTTGTAGGTTCTAATTTTTGCAGACCTATCTCCTGAACTTACTTGAGAATTTCTTTTGGCTGCGTCTGCTTCTTGCTTTTTAGCCAATTCCATATCGTATAGCCTAGACCTAAGCACTACAAAGGCTTTGTCTTTATTTTTGTGTTGGGATTTTTGGTCTTGACACTGTGCCACCAAACCAGTTGGAAGGTGTGTTAACCTGACGGCAGAATAAGTCGTGTTTACAGATTGTCCTCCTGGTCCTGAGGAACAAAAGAAATCTATTCTCACATCCTTTGGATCTATTTGAACGTCAAATTCCTCTGCTTCAGGAAGCACCATAACAGTAGCAGCACTCGTATGGACCCTACCTTGTGTCTCTGTTTGAGGTACCCTTTGAACCCGGTGAACACCTGCTTCAAATTTTAGTGTTCCATATACATCTTCTCCATTAACCTCGAACTGTATCTCTTTATACCCTCCGGAAGTCCCTTCACTTAAGTCAATCACATTGGTTTTCCATCCTCTAGACTCACAGTATTTGGTGTACATTCTAAAAAGATCTCCAGCAAAAATACTGGCTTCATCTCCTCCAGTACCAGCGCGAATCTCCACCACAACATTCTTGGCGTCTTCTGGTTCTTTTGGGATGAGCAAAAACTTAATTTCTTCTTCCAAAGCGGGTAGTGCAGCTTTGGCTTCATCTAACTGCATTTTGGCCATTTCTACCATTTCAGCATCTGAACCATCATCAATAATCTCCTGAGACTCTTCAATATTATTGGTAAAAGAGATGTATAATTCTCTTTTGTCCATGAGTGATTTTAGGTCCTTGTATTCTTTGTTGAGCTGAACATAACGCTTTTGATCTTGAATGATATCTGGCTGGATAATCAAGTCTGATACTTCGTCAAAACGCTGTTTTACAACATGTAATTTTTCTAACATAAATTTGAGCTAGTTATTCAAGTAAAGGTACAATAAATTGACCTTCTTAATATTCAAAAGTTCCGTAAGAACTCTCTATAGTTAGTTTTTTAATCTCACTGTCCGTTACCCTTCCAATGATTTGAGCGGCTACACCAAAAGAAGCAGAAATAGCGATTAAATCTTCTGCTACTGCTGGGTTTACATACAACTCCAATCTATGACCGCAGTTAAAAACTTCGTACATCTCTCTCCAAGGTGTTTTGGATTGTTCCTGAATCATTTTAAAAAGCACAGGCACTTCAAACATATTGTCTTTAATAATATGAAGGCCTTTTACAAAATGTAAGATTTTTGTTTGAGCACCACCACTACAATGTACCATTCCATGAATGTCCTCTGCATTGTATTTACCCAATATTTTCTTTACAATTGGCGCATAAGTTCTTGTTGGTGAAAGCACCAACTTACCAGCATTTACTGGACTTCCTTCCACTGAATCTGTGAGTCCTAGTGCACCCGAATAAACCAACTCACCAGGAACAGCAGGATCAAAACTTTCAGGGAATTTTTTTGCCAAATCTTGACCAAAAACATCATGACGTGCAGAAGTTAGTCCATTACTTCCCATTCCTCCGTTGTACTCGGTCTCATAGGTAGCTTGTCCTGAAGAAGACAAACCTACAATAACATCTCCTGCTTTAATATTAGCGTTGTCTATGACGTTTTTTCTTGGTAAACGCGCCGTTACGGTAGAATCTACAATGATGGTACGTACTAGATCGCCAACATCGGCGGTTTCACCGCCAGTACTATGAATAATAATACCGTGTTTTGAAAGGTCTTCTATGAGTTCCTCCGTGCCATTAATAATGGCAGAAAGCACCTCAGCGGGAATTAAATTTTTATTCCTACCAATGGTAGAAGACAACATAATATGGTCCGTGGCGCCTACACAAATAAGGTCATCTATGTTCATAATCAACGCATCCTGAGCAATGCCCTTCCAAACCGAAAGGTCTCCAGTTTGTTTCCAGTACATATAGGCCAAGGAAGATTTAGTTCCTGCTCCATCTGCATGCATGACCAAACAATAGTCTAAATCTCCAGTAAGGTGGTCAGGTACAATTTTACAAAAAGCCTTAGGGAACAGCCCTTTATCTATATTCTTTATAGCATTATGCACGTCTTCCTTTGCTGCTGAAACACCTCTTTGACTATACCTTCCCTGTTGATTTGAATCCATTCATTCGTGTTTTGTGCAAAAATAAGGGAATCCTTAAAAAGTTCAAGCTATTGTAGCATAATATTCCCAAAACTTATCCTCAATAACAAACAATCTTAAAGAAGACTATCTAATTTGCAAGAGTTCTCTGTATTTTAATAGCGGCCAGTGGCTGTCACTCATGAGTTTTTCTAACTGATCTGAATTAGATCTAATGACTTCAAACAAAGGTTTTACCTCAAAAGCATAGGCGTGAGCCCTGTCGCTTGAACTAGCTAATTTATTGGCTGCTTTTCTGGCCTGAGTCATATTGTCTACACTTATTTTTAAGTCCTGCACATACTTATTAATTTCAGAAAACAGCTGTCCTTGAGCGCTCTCTTTTAAGGCAGTCACCTGCTCCATTACCGCATTCATTTTACTTAGATTCTCTAGCAACACATTCATATAGACTACGGCAGATGGTAAAATCTGACTGTACACCAACTCCTCATACACCCTACCTTCAATTTGGGTATGCATCACATAAGCTTCCCACTCCACTTCTTGTCTGGCCTTTAATTCAATAGGACTTAACACACCCATCTGATCAAACAAAGTCACATTGGATTTTTCACTCATTACAGCAACTGCCTCTGGTGTGGTCTTGAGATTACTGAGTTTTCTTTTTGCCGCTTCTTGCTCCCAAGCCTCACTGTACCCATCTCCCTCAAAACGAATGCGCTTAGAAGATTTTATATACTCCCTTAATACATTGAATATGGCCTCATCTTTCTTGAGCCCTTTTTGGTCTATTAAGCTGTCTACTTCTTTTTTAAACAACTGCAATTGTTGGGCTACAGCAGTGTTTAAGACCGTCATAGGCTTAGCGCAGTTGGTTTTTGACCCCACGCCCCTCATCTCAAATTTATTGCCCGTAAAGGCAAAGGGAGAAGTCCTGTTGCGGTCCGTATTATCCATGAGTATTTCAGGAATTTTACCCACTACATTGAGCTTGAGTTCTGTTTTTTCTTCTGGTGATAATTTACCCAAAGACACCCCTTCTAATTCATCTAAAACTGCAGAGAGTTGTTTCCCAATAAATATAGAAAAAATAGCAGGTGGCGCTTCATTGGCACCTAATCTGTGGTCATTACTAGCAGAAGCAATAGAAGACCTTAACAACGATTCATATGTGTCTACTGCTTTAATGGTATTAATAAAAAAGGTCAGAAACTGTAAATTCTTCATTGGCGTAGAACCTGGGCTCAATAAATTAATACCCGTATCTGTAGCAAGTGACCAATTGTTGTGTTTTCCAGAGCCATTTATTCCTGCAAAAGGTTTTTCGTGAAACAACACTTTTAAATGGTGCTTGTCTGCAACCTTATCCATGACATCCATTAAAAGAAGGTTATGGTCTACCGCTAAATTGGCTTCTTCAAAAACTGGCGCCAATTCAAATTGGTTTGGTGCCACCTCATTGTGTCTAGTTTTTACTGGAATTCCCAAAACCATACACTCCTTCTCCAGCTCACTCATAAACCCAATAACCCTAGAGGGAATAACACCAAAGTAATGGTCTTCTAATTGCTGTCCTTTGGCAGCCGTATGGCCCAATAGCGTCCTTCCTGTAAGCGTAATGTCTATTCTGGCCGTAGCCAACGATTTGTCAATTAAGAAATACTCTTGCTCCCACCCTAAGGTTGCGTTTACCTTTGTAACTGTTTTGTCAAAATATTTAGCTACAGCGGTAGCTGCTTCATCTACAGCATTTAAAGCCCTGAGCAAGGGTGCTTTATTGTCTAATGCTTCCCCTGTATATGAAACAAAAATGGTGGGAATACATAAAGTAGTCCCATATACAAAAGCAGGGGAACTAGGATCCCAAGCGGTATAGCCTCTTGCTTCAAAGGTATTTCTAATGCCTCCACTGGGAAAACTAGAGGCATCTGGCTCTTGTTGTACCAATTGAGCCCCACCAAAGATTTCTAAAGCTTGGCCATCTTGAATATCAAAAAAAGCGTCATGTTTTTCTGCGGTTGCACCTGTTAAAGGCTGAAACCAATGGGTATAATGGGTTGCTCCCATTTCTATGGCCCATGTTTTCATACCCTCTGCCACCTGATCTGCCAATTTTCTGTCAATCTTACTTCCTGAAGTGACAGCATCTCTAACGGCACCAATAGCATCCTTTGTGAGGTATTGGAGCATTTTATAATCATTAAATACATGGCTCGCGAAGAGGGAAGACCTTCTATTGGGTTCGCTCACAGGCACAGACAATTGCTGTGAACTTTGCGCTAAAGCATTAAATCTAAGTTGGGAGAAATCTGTTTTCATAAATAGTCAATTATCAATACTGCAAAATAAAACCAAATAAATATATTATTTACAATATACCCCCTAAAAAACATAGGGGTTGGAAATTTTTAATAACTTTTCAATAAAATACCCCATCTTTTTCGATGGCTATGTCAAAATATTATAATTTTATGGCGTCGTTAAACTTAAACAATCAACTCATGAGTAAATCTAAATTAGAATATCTTTGGTTAGATGGTTATGTACCAACAGCCAACTTAAGAAGTAAAACAAAAGTAGAAGAAAATTTCTCAGGAAAATTAGAAGACTGTCCTATATGGTCTTTTGACGGAAGTTCTACAAAACAAGCTGAAGGAGGTTCTTCTGATTGTTTATTAAAGCCAGTAGCTATTTATCCAGATCCAGCAAGAAGAGATGGTTATTTAGTCATGACAGAAGTTTTAAATGCAGATGGTACACCACACGCATCTAATGCAAGAGCTTCTATTGACGACAACGACAATGATTTCTGGTTCGGTTTCGAACAAGAATACTTTATCATGGACAAGAATACCCAATTGCCTTTAGGATTTCCTATGGGAGGTTACCCTGGACCACAGGGTATGTACTACTGTTCTGTTGGCGGGAGAAATACTCATGGAAGAAGCTTTGTTGAAGAGCACGCTAACTTGTGTATTGACGCTGGATTAAACTTTGAAGGGATTAACCAAGAAGTAGCCAGTGGGCAATGGGAATTTCAATTGTTTGCCAAAGGCGCTAAGAGAGCTGGAGATGAAATCTGGGTATCACGTTACTTATTAGACAGATTGACAGAAAAATACGGATACTATATTGAGTACCATCCAAAACCTGTAAAAGGAGACTGGAATGGTTCTGGTATGCACGCAAACTTCTCAAACACGGTACTTAGAACTTGTGGTTCTAAAGAGACTTATGAGAAAATATGTGAAGCATTTAGACCAGTAGTGAACGAACACATTGAAGTTTACGGTGAGTTTAACGACCAACGTTTGACAGGTTTACACGAAACCGCTTCTATCAAAGACTTTAGCTACGGAGTATCTGATCGCGGGGCTTCTATTAGAATTCCTATTATCACTGTTGAAAAAGGATGGAAAGGTTGGTTGGAAGACAGAAGACCAGCGTCTAACGGAGATCCATATAAAATTGCTGGGCGTATTGTAAAGACTGTAAAGTCTGCCAATATTTCTTAAAAACCTACTTACACTTATTACTTAAAAGGTGTTCGCTAAAGCGGATGCCTTTTTTTTTGCTCCCTAAGAAATGGTCACGTAAATAAAGGCAGCATATCCGGCCAATAAAATAAGACCGTCCCTCCATCCCAATCTCATTTTACTAGGCACAAAAACTAAGGGAAGTACTATAAACGCAAAACCCAGCATCCAATAAATGTCAGATTCCAAAAGTGCCTGATCCATCACATTTATTGGGGTAATCATGGCCGTAATGCCCAAAACAGCAAAAATATTAAAGATATTAGACCCTAATAAATTCCCTAGGGATATGGCCTTTTCTTTTTTAATTATCGCTATAACAGAAGCAGCCAACTCTGGTACACTTGTGCCTACAGAAACAATGGTTATTCCTATAACACGTTCAGAAACACCAAAAAATGTGACCAAACCTACAGCCCCTGAAATCAATAACTCTGAGCCACCCCAAAGGCCAACACCACCTAATACGGTATATAAAAGGGTTTTATATAAGGGTAAAGGAACGTCGTCTTCAGGTAATTCATTTACTACAGCATGGTCTTGAAAACGCAACAGGTACCATAAAAAGACCAATAACATAGAAAACATCACAAGACCTTCCCAAAAAACCAATTGACCATCTATATAAAGAAAGGCAAAGAATATCAACGAGGCCAAAAACATGACCGGCCAATCTGTTTTATAAAAGCTCTTGGTTACCTGGATAGTACCAAGCAATAAGGTAATTCCGAGCACTAGTCCAAGATTGGCAATATTAGACCCTATGACATTGCCCAAAGACAAATCTGGAAAACCATCTAAAGCTGCTTTTATACTCACAATAAGCTCTGGAGCAGAAGTGGCAAAAGACACTACGGTCATACCAATGACAATTTTAGGGATTTGCAACCTAAGGGATAGTGCTACGGCTGCTTTTAACAACCAGTTTCCACCGAATATTAATGCCACCAACCCCAAAACAATATACAAAGCGTCTAACATAGTCTTAATTTGAAGCAAATATAACAAAGCCCTTTATAATCTATTGTAAAAAAAGCAGCAAAGCACACTGAATACTACAATTTCAAATAATGTATATTTGTACTAGTATTTTTGAGAGAAAAGTTTCTTTAACTAATAAAATCCATGTTTAAAATCCTCGCCCAGCTCAACAAACTACTCCTCCCCTCTTTCACCAGAAAAAGACTGGATTTAGCCAATGCTAAAAAATGGCAGCTAGCCATAGTAGGTTGGCGTTATTACGTGACCACCCGTGCATTGGACAACCAATAAAGAGATCCATTTCAGTCTAACTTTCTACTTTAATTTTAAACCAACAGATTTCTTGCAAGTATTTCTCACAAGTATTTGGCACAACCCCAAAAAGAATTATATTTGCAGCCCTAACAAGGGATAACAACGGCCTCGTGGCGCAACTGAATAGCGCATCTGATTACGGCTCAGAAGGTTACTGGTTTGAATCCAGTCGAGGTCACTAAAAAAAAAGGGTTACAGAGATGTAGCCCTTTTTTTGTTTCCTCACTTGCACACTATTTGCACACAAGTCTCATTAAAGAATATAATTTTTTATAAATCTCATTAGTTACATCTAAAGTAAATAAATTGGAGTTAACTAAAAAGTTAGGCTGTTGCTGCGCTTTAGAAGCTATGCTTGAAAGGACTAAGACCGTAAAAGCAAGTGTTTTGATTGTGTTTTTCATTTTGTATTGTTTTTAGTGAATTAGTAAGTAAGGTATAACCAGCCTGTGATGGGTTTTTCTCCATTATTTAGATCTACCACGTAATAATAAGATCCTGCAGGAAGTAGATTGGAACTACCTTTATATGTTCCCCTCCAATTATTTTTGTAACCAAGGACAGAAAAAACTTCTTGAGCATTTCTATTATAGATTATTACTCTAGCATTAGGGTATTGCTCAATATTAATTACTTTCCAAGTATCTTCTAAGCCGCTACTTCCTGGAGTGAGCAAACCAGAAACAAAAAGTTTATCATCGTCAAAGCCATCGTTATTGTCATCTAGATCTGCGTTGTCTCCAATGCCGTCGTTGTCTGCATCTGAACATTCATTAGGATTTAAAGGAAATAGATCTGTAGCGTCTAAACAACCGTCATTGTCGTCATCTACGTCAAAGTTGTTTCCTAGCCCATCTTTATCAAAATCTTCCCACTCACGATCATTATCTGGAAATACATCTTGAGTATTGTCATAGCCATCCCCATCCCTATCAGGGTCAACACAATCTGGAATAAGGTCGTTGTCTTGATCTGCGGGTTTATTAAATCTATCCAATGGGTCTGAATCACAGACTAACTCATCTAAATCTGTGAAGCCATCATTATCGTCATCATTATCCGCATTGTTTCCAATACCGTCTGCGTCTGTGTCTGTCCACTCTGTTGGGTCTAATGGGAAGGCATCATTTGTGTCCAATACCCCGTCTCCATCATCGTCATTATCACAAACATCTCCTATGCCATCTGAATCTGTATCTTTTTGGTCCGCATTAAAAGTTAAAGGACAATTGTCAGAAGTATCTAAAATACCATCATTATCATCATCCGTATCTACGCAATCTGGAATACCATCTGCATCTGTGTCTAAAGACATACTAGAGGCATCTAAAGGATCGCTTCCACAGGTGATCTCATCCGTGTCTAATTGACCATCTCCATCATCGTCCGTGTCCGTATTGTTACCAATGCCATCATTGTCTGAATCTAACCATTCTGTGGCGTCTTGTGGAAAGGCGTCGCTTTCATCTAAATAACCATCATTATCATCATCCGTATCTACGCAATCTGGAATACCATCTGCATCTGTGTCTAAAGACATACTAGAGGCATCTAAAGGATCGCTTCCACAGGTGATCTCATCCGTGTCTAATTGACCATCTCCATCATCGTCCGTGTCCGTATTGTTACCAATGCCATCATTGTCTGTATCTAACCATTCTGTGGCGTCTAGTGGAAAGGCGTCGCTTTCATCTAAATAACCATCATTATCATCATCCGTATCTACGCAATCAGCAATACCATCTCCATCAGTATCTAATGGTTCAGAGCTAGCATCTAAAGGATCAGAGCCACATGCAATTTCATCTTGGTCACTAAACCTATCATTGTCATCATCTGTATCTGCATTGTTACCTATGCCATCTCCGTCTGTATCAATCCACTCTGTCTTATCCAACGGAAAGTCGTCATTGGTATCCTCATAGCCATCTCCATCGTCATCTGTATCTACGCAATCTGGAATACCATCTGCATCTGTGTCTAAAGACATACTAGAGGCATCTAAAGGATCGCTTCCACAGGTGATCTCATCCGTGTCTAACTGACCATCTCCGTCGTCATCTGTATCTGCATTGTTACCTATGCCATCTCCGTCTGTATCTGTCCATTCTGCTGGATCTAATGGGAAAGCGTCTTCTGTATCTAAAACACCATCATTGTCATCATCTGTATCGATGCAATCTGGAATACCATCTGCATCTGTGTCTAAAGACATACTAGAGGCGTCTAAAGGATCGCTTCCACAGGTGATCTCAACCGTGTTTAACTGACCATCTCCATCACCGTCTAAGTCACAGACATCTCCTATACCATCTGCGTCTATATCTGATTGATTGGTGTTGGGGGTGAATGGACAATTGTCTGTGGTGTCTAGTACGCTGTCATTGTCATCGTCTGGATCTGCGTTGTCTCCTATGCCGTCGCCATCATTATCTGAACATTCTGAAGGGTCTAATGGAAAAGAGTCACGGACATCTAAACAACTATCGTTGTCGTCATCCGGGTCGCAAACATCTCCAATACCGTCTCCGTCTGTATCTAATTGATTGCTATTTGAAATAGCCACACAATTATCACAAACATCTCCCACGCCATCAACATCCGTGTCTGCCTGGTCTGCATTAGCTGTTGTTGGGCAGTTGTCTGAAGGGTCTCTTACCCCATCGCCATCTGAGTCTCCTACAATTATCGTAAGGCTTCCTGCCACAAAGGTAATGCTGTAGTTACTAGAGGTAATTCCTGTGGGTTCTATGGCGTAGGCACCTGCCGCTGTGGCTCCTTGGCTACTGCCTGTGTAAGCGAGCGTACCTGATAGGTCTGAGACTGTATCAGTGCCTTTAAAGCCTGAGTAGTTAACTCCATTCCCGCCGCTAAAGGCTGGGTCTGTATCTACGCCATTGTCATCATTGGCCGTAATGCTTAGTGGCGCCTTAGTAATTTCTCCATTGCTTCCTGAGAAGCTTGTACCTGCATTGAGGAAATAATTATTCGCATCTGTTCCTGAAAGGTAGAGTCCTGCAATGGTATAGCCAAGACTCGTACCTACATTTAGACTGCTAAAGGATCCGGTTCCGTTAACGGTTACTATGTCTCCTGTTTCTAAGGTAGCCAGTGATAGGTGTACACCTGCCATGTCCGTAGTGGCGTCATATTGCTTAGATACACTACTCGCAGAAGCGGTGATGGTTTTCTTATTAATGGCAAAGGTCTCAGGACTTAGCGTGATCTCGTAGTTGGTGTCGCTTACCGTTCCAATCGTGATGGTATAAGTACCTACGTTCTCCCCTAGGGTTCTAGATAGCGTACCGCCCAAACTAATGGCGGTGCTGTCTGATAAAGTACTTGGGCTGATGGTGTAGCTGAGTGAGGCATCGGCAACGCCATAAGTCTTAGACTGACCAGCCGTTGTGATAATCGTTACTGGTAGTTTGTTGATAATAAAGTCTTTAGGAGTGTAGCTAAGGGTGTAATTCGTGTTGGTGAGTGTCCCAATGCCAATAGAATAAGTGCCTACGTCTTCTCCGGAAGTTCTTGTAAGCGTACCGGAAAAAGCAATGTTCTCTCCGTTGGAAAGACTCGTACCCACTGCTGGACTTGAGGTATAGGTTAGACTTGGATCTGCATCTCCATGTACTTTTGACTGTGAAAGCGTGGGGGTGAGCGTTACTGCCAATGGACTTACCGTGAGGGTGTAAGTCACGGTCTTAGCCTGGTAATTGGCATCGGCCCCTTGGGCTATGGTAATAATAGCAGAACCCACTTTTAAATTGCGAATCGCTGCTGTATTGGTGCTTGTGATGGTAATACTCGCCACGCTACTATCTGAAGAGGTGAAGGTGTAATCTGCAGTGTTGCTAGAGCTTGGGGTGAGGAGTATATCTGCATCTCCAAAAGTAATAGTAGTATTGCTAAGCGTGTCTGTAGCAGGGTCGCCATCTCCGTCTTCAATAGTGATTGGGGCTTTGGTAATAGTAAAATCTGCCCCAACATAATTAATGTTGTAATTCGTGTTGGTAAGCGTGCCAAGGGTAATGGAATAGGTCCCTACATCTTCTCCACTGGTTCTACTCAACACCCCTGTTAAACTGGCCTTTACATCTGAAATACCAGAAACACTTGTGGGACTCACCGTATATTCAATGGTTGGATCAAGAGCACCGTAGGTCTTGCTTTGCGTAGCACTTGGGGTAATGGTAATAAGGGGTTTACTGACCGTTAATAACATAGTGGCTGTGTCTGCGCAATAATCATCATAAGCAGCTTGAGACACCGTAAGGGTTACCGTTCCAGCGCCTATAATAGCCACCTCTCCTGTAGCCGCATCTATAGTAGCCACATCATTATCACTAGAACTATACGTCAAAGTTCCTGAACTAAGAGAGCTGTGGGCTAAATTGAAGTTAGCCTGATTTGCGTAGACGCTTAGGGTTGAAGATACCGTTAGGCTTGGAGGATAACACAGAAGCGTTATTCTGGCATATCCATTTCCTGAACTTCCTGTCATAGTTCCACCTGAAGGATCAGGCATAGGGGCATTCCCTGCAACTAAAGAGGTATCTGAAAGATAATATTGAGTGCCTGGATTATAACCACTGGGCTTATAAGATGAAGAAGTATACACATATCCAGAACCACCACCCCCATTATTACTGGCTCCTTTTCCCCCAGCACCACCATACCATCCACCGCCACCGCCACAACTTCCGCCAGAATAACCTTCACCTGTACTCCCGTATCCAAAGGAAGCATTTGCATAATCCCATGGACTACTGCCAGCAGTACTTTGTGTTCCAACATAGCCGGTTGAACCTATGCCATAAGAACCACCACCAGCATAAACACCTCTCTGCCAATTACCATTTCCACCACCTCCACCGCCAACAATAATTCTAGAATTATAAGAAGTAGTGGTTCTAATAGACCTATATTGGTTTGTTGTAATAGAACTAGAAACAAGAGCTATATCCGTTCCTCCTCCTCCTGTTCCAAAGGAGGCCGCAGAATTGTAAGTACCACCTCCACCATTCCAACCACCATAACGTGAGACAGCGGTTGAATGTGTGGATGTACCATAAGTAAAATACTCTCCCTGACCACCAACATAAATATAAAATGTGGTTGTAGTCGGTAAATTTATTTCTCCAGAAGCATAACCTCCTTTGGAGTCTGTTTGATAACTCTCACCAGTTCCTCCTTGAGCTCCCCAAACTTCCAAACTGTATATGCCTGGCTGTAAAGTTATTGACTGCTGACTCCCAGTGTAAGCAAAATTATATACAGTCTGTCCAAAGACACTGTTTACACTTAATAATGTAAAGAGTATTCCTGCTGTAAAGTTTAGTGCTTTTGAAAAGTATCTCATGGTAACAATCGTTATTCTACTGGTGTGTTATTTTTTTGTTCTATGGAAGGCCTTGTTTGATTTCCAAACTTGAATCTTAAGAACAATTTATTTGTATTGGCCCTAAGAGTTGTTCTGCTGGTTCTTTGACCCATCTCATAGCCATAGTCTATAGAGGCCATTCCTTGGTTCTTTAAATAGACCTTGTCCTGCAAATAGCTAAAACCCCATGAGGCCCTATTTTTTCTTTGGTGTGATAGATAAAAGAAGCTGCTCTAGGCGCGTCTTCTATTCCAGACCAGGCAGATCTATACTGAAGGCCAGCCAGTGATCCTTCACTACCGGTGTAGGCCGAGTTAAACAAACTCATATTCTGCTCAAAGAATAAAAAGTTAGGCTGTTGCTGCGCTTTAGAAGCTATGCTTGAAAGGACTAAGACCGTAAAAGCAAGTGTTTTGATTGTGTTTTTCATTTTGTATTGTTTTTAGTGAATTAGTAAGTAAGGTATAACCAGCCTGTGATGGGTTTTTCTCCATTATTTAGATCTACCACGTAATAATAAGATCCTGCAGGAAGTAGATTGGAACTACCTTTATATGTTCCCCTCCAATTATTTTTGTAACCAAGGACAGAAAAAACTTCTTGAGCATTTCTATTATAGATTATTACTCTAGCATTAGGGTATTGCTCAATATTAATTACTTTCCAAGTATCTTCTAAGCCGCTACTTCCTGGAGTGAGCAAACCAGAAACAAAAAGTTTATCATCGTCAAAGCCATCGTTATTGTCATCTGTATCTGCGTTGTCTCCAATACCATCGTTATCTGCGTCTGCCCACTCATTTGGGTCTAATGGAAA
>ABVW01000004.1 GCA_000173115.1 Flavobacteria bacterium MS024-3C | reverse complement strand
ACCTCCCAACCACCAGTAGATCCTCCATATACAAAGCGACCCCAACCTTCACCAACACCATTGTATAAATTTTCAATATGAGGAATAAGTTCATAGGTAATTGCATCACCATAGGGGCCTAAATTTGCTGAATTTACAGCATATGAGTCATCATAATAAGGGTTTTGATGCTGTATTTCAATAGCTATAAAACGGGGGAATTCTTCAGAAACCCAGTCTTTGTAAAAGTCATATGACTCCTTTTGCTGAATGTATTCATAGCCTGTAATGCCAAAACGACTGTTCAATACACCGTCATCTTTGTCTGCCGTTGGGGCTGTTGTGCGAAAACCACCAAAGGTATCTGGAAAATGGCCATGAAAAACCATGAGCGGGTATTGTGTTGAACTAGCAGGGTCAAAATCATGGGGCACCAATACATTGGCTTGTAAATACATGGGTCTGCCCCAAAACGCTGTGAGTAATTCGCTCTGTATCATAATGTGTTTAATATATTTAGAGTCTGCAACAGCTGTTATAGGTGGAATCTCCTCAGTGATATTTAGCGTAATAGGCCCTGAGTTTTCATTAAAATCTAACTGAACAGGAAGGCTGTAGATGTTCTTAGGACTTATATTCCAATGTTGTCCCTCCCCTTGATCCATGGGAAGTTTAACGCTGTGCCCAGAAGATAAATTAAAGGTGTCATACTTGTGAAGTAATGCTTGAAAACTGTAGGTGCCTTTGGGAATGTCTGCAACAGTTCCAACTGGATAAGCAAAGGTAGATGGATCTATGGAGATTGTTTCTCCAGGCATCCAGTTCTCTACGTCTATGCCAAAAACAATACCAGTTTGATCAGAGTCGTTAATTTGAAAACGAGGCTCTTTGTCTACATCAGAACCAATTAAGATTAACAGCCTTCCATCAAAGCCCTCAGTACCTAAGGCTTTGTCATATGTAATTGTAAAAATTTGAGGTTTTTTGTCGCATCCTACCATAGACAGCATAGCAAACAATACAAGCAAGTAATTCTGTGGATTTTTTTTCATAATTCTCTAGATAACAGCAAATTATTTGTTTTACTAAAATAGCAAATAATTAGCTTTGCCGCTATTATTTAAAAAATCACTACACCTTAAACTCCAAAAGCCATTCAAAAGATACGTATTCCAAGCATTTTTCATGAGAGGCTTCTAAAACAACCATAGGGGCCATGCCAGCCTCGTAGGCTTGCTTCCATCTAGACACACACAAACACCACTGATCACCAGCTTTTAAACCGGGAAACTGATATTCAGGTCTGGGTGTTTGAAGGTCGTTCCCAACAGATTTGGTATATGCGAGAAAGGCGTCTGTCATAATAGCGCAAACAGTATGGGTGCCAATGTCTCTCATATCTGTATTACAACAGCCATCTCTGAACGCGCCTGTCATTGGATTGCTGCTACAAGTTTCTAAAGGAGTTCCTAGTACGTTATTGGCCATGTCATATTTTTTATAAAAATAAGACATATCCACCTATTATAAAGACTAATCTGCTATGTATCCGTGCTCCCCTTGGTCATTGTCTTTAAAAATAGTTCTTAGGATTTCTTTACTAGGCTTTGAAATGACTGGTGCAAAGTATTTGTTATACAATGCATAGCCCAATGGATTGTTTTCTTGAAATCCTTGAGGTGTTTTTGAATTGTCATTCCATTCTGGAGATAAGGAGGCATTTTCCCAAAATTCACTGAAGTCCCACATAGCAAATGTGATTAAATACTGGTATTCCTTTAACATTACAGCGGCGCCTTCAGGGTCGTTAATGTCTCCATATCCAGGAGAAAAAGTGCCATTATCATAGGCCTCTTTCATTGCTTTGAAAAGTTCATTATTTTCCAAATAACCTCTATCCTCCCACTCCATATCTAAGGCCAATTCTGAACCAGTTACACCACCTCTTACCCCAAAACGGTGCAAGGTGTGTAAAATATGCTCTAAAATTTCATTTATATCATTGTCTCCAGTAAGTGGACTGTCTCCGTGACTGCTGTTTTTATACCAAACCATGTCGTCTAACTTTAATCCATCCGAAAAAGGCTCATATTGAGGCCATTCTGTCAAACTATCTGGATCCATAAGAAAATTAGGAGAATAACTATCCCCCCCACCATAAGCAATTCTCTGACCTGTTTGAATACCTTCATGCCAACCTGAAACACCAGCAAGCGTTTTTAACATGTTTTCTTGATCCTCTTTATTAATACCCGCTCCCTCTTTATCTAATAAAAGCTTATACACTTGAGCGGTTTTGTAAATCCAAGTATCTGGCACAGCCTCTTGACCCCCAACAGCACCTGCTGCAATGAGTTTAACTCCATACACTTCTATGTAATTTCCAAAAAAGAATTTAGAAGCATCCATTTCAATAATGTCACCACTGTTGTAGTAATTTGCGGTAACAATCACCTGAAACAATGCTTTTATGGTGGTGTTACTATTTATGGTAAGGCTAATTGAGTTGGTAGTCTCAGAACTACCTTCCCATCCTGTAAATTCATATCCTTCACTTGGCGTAGCTGTAACCGTCACTGTACTGCCTGTCTCGTATTCTCCACTAATATTATTAACTGTTCCTCCTTCTCCTGCAGTGACACTTAAAGTGTACTTCACCACCGGTGTTGGTGTTACAGGTTTGCTAATGGGTGTTGGTTCGGGAACGCTAACAGAATCTGCACTCTCTGAACTACACGAAATAAAAAAGGATACAATAAATATGGTAATAAAATTTTTCATGATTTTAGAATAAATTAAAAAAAAACCCTCCATTACAGAGGGTTCGATTTGGAAGTAGAAAAGGTTTTGTTTCATTCATTTAATTAACTAAACTTTCAATGAAATTTCTCTTGAACAATAATATAAACAATACAATATTGTGAAAAATGATGTGATCTCTTTTCTCGTTTTGCGAATGTTTTTATATGATTTGTGAATCTAATCTTTAAAGGTTTTATAAGCTCAAATGAAAAATGTATATTTAAATTCGCTAATTCATTTTACCGAAAAAATTTTACCTAAAATGTTATACGCCTTATTGTTGGTCTCCATTAGCCTTATTGGTTTTTTATTAGCATCTATTTTGTTTTCAAAAAGAAAAACAAATAGCTATTATAATAAATATGCCGTTGCACTTATTTTAATAATTTCACTTAGAATTTTTTTAGTAGGACTGCATTTAACTTTTAAAAAAGAAATTTTGGAGTTGATTGTATTATACAGTAGACCTTTGGTATTAATAGCATTTCCTCTTCTTTATGCTTACATTAATAGTATTTTAAATGTATCTAAATCAAAAAATGAAATTTCATATAAATTTTTGTTAGCCCCTATTATTCTATTTGTTTTTATTATTTTAAAAAGTAAAGGATATGAAAATGAAAATTATCACAACGTAGTTTTTGGTAGCTATTTTTTAGTTCCGATTGCTATGGTATCCTTCGTGTTATGGCACTTTATTTTTACACTTAAAAATTATTTAGAATTTGTAAAAAATCAAAGAGGTGCTTTAAAATTTTCTGATGATATTAAAATCATTAAAGTTTGGAGCGCTATTATAAATGGTGGAATTGGATTTTCTTTAATTTCTTTAATAATAATGTTCATTAGAGATTATAAATTAATGCCCGCAGCAAATGAATTTCTACTCCTTCTCAATGCGCTATTTTGGCTATACTGTTTTTTTAGAATGTTTAATGAACCCTTACTACTATATGGTATTTCTGGTGTAGAAAAAATAAATGAACCAGAGGCAGAGATATGGTTAAAAGCACCCCGTGTTATTTCTAGTGATAAAGATATTTTATTACAAAGAAATATGTACTCTAAAATAGATCTCTACAAAACACAAATAGAAGCATTTCTTTCAGATACGGATTCTTATAAAACAACCGAGTTTAGCCTTACAGTCATTTCTCAAAAAACCAATATTCCAGCAAGTCATATTTCATTTATGATTAGAGTGTATTCAAAATACACCATGAATGAATTAAAGAATTTTTTGAGAATTAAGGAAGCAGAAGCGCTTCTGGCTTTAAATGATTCTAATTTAATGTTAAAAGAAGTAAGTTTAATGGTGGGCTATAAGTCCTATACCAGTTTTTATGAAGCCTATAAAAAGTTTGGTGCCAATGTTTAAATTAAAGATAGTTGTATGCGCTTAAAAAATAATATTGCTATTACTGCAAGCTTGCTCTTTTCACTAAATACAGCTATTGCACAAGTAAACCCCAAAAACGTAGAGATCATTAGAGATACTTTTGGGGTACCACATATTTATGCCAAAACAGATGCCGGTGCCGCTTATGGATTGGCTTGGGCCAATGCAGAAGACGACTTTGAAACCATGCAACTGGGCTATTTAGCGGGTAATGCATTATTGAGCAAGCATCTAGGATTAAAAGGGGCTTCTGCAGATTTTGTGACACAACTCATCAAGGGGGCTTCATTTGTTGAAGCTAATTATGAAGCACAAGTATCTGAAGATTTCAAAAAAGTGTTGGATGGGTTTTGTGACGGACTCAATGCCTATGCAAAAGCACATCCCAAGGAGGTGTTGGTAAAATCTTTACTGCCTTTTACGCCTAAAAAATTAATGACCTATACCTATTTACAGCTATTTGTCATGTCAGACGCAGATAAACTGGTCGCTGCTATAGCGAGTAACCAGACGCTAGATTTAAGACCAAAAGAAGCTGTTACGGGTTCCAATACCTTTGCTTTTAATGCAACAAAGACCCAAGACGGAAGTGTGTACTTGGCCATTAATCCGCATCAGCCCCTTGAGGGGCCAACAGGTTGGTACGAGGCCCATTTAAACTCTGAAGAAGGCACCAATATTGTAGGGGCCTTATTTCCTGGTGCCCCTGTTATTTTAATTGGTTCAAATGATTATTTAGGCTGGTCTCATACCGTGAATAAGCCAGATAAAGCAGATATTTTTGAATTGGAAATGGATCCAGACAAAAAAGACCATTATATGGTCGATGCCGTATCCTACCCACTTGAAAAATTTAAAGCCAAAGTATTTTTGAAATTTTTAGGTCTGCGAATTGGTGTAAAAAAGAAGTTTTACCGCAGTATATTCGGGCCTACGCTTAAAAATAAAAGTGGGGTGTATGCTGTAAGAACAGCTTCTCTCTTCGGTATGGGTGCTATAGAACAATGGTGGCGCATGAATAAGGCGCATAATTTTTCTGAATTTCACAAAGCCCTTGAACCCCAACATATTCCTGGATTTAATATCAGTTATGCAGACAGGAATGACACTATTTACTATGTGTCAAATGCTAAGTTGCCTATTAGGGCAAAGGGATATGACTGGCAAAAAATAGTCCCTGGAAACACTAAAAAAACACTTTGGAAAGATTTTTATAGTCTCAAAGATATGCCGCAGCAATTGCAACCAAGTTCAGGCTATGTGTATAACACCAACCACTCCCCTTTCATTTCTGCTGGTCCAGAAAATCATTTAGATCCTGATGAATTTAATAAAGACATGGGATTTGAGCGTTTTAACAACAACAGGAGTGCTCGTTTTCAAGAACTCATTAGTGGCTTTGACAAAGTGAGCTATGAAGATTTTTTAAGCCTTAAATACGATAATCAATTACCTAGCAAACTGCAGTACACCTTCATGAATATAAATGCTTTGTTTGAAATGGATCCGACTGCCTATCCGGAGGTAGCATCGCTAGTGACGCGTATTCAAAATTGGGACAGAAAATCAGATCCGGATAGCAAAGGTGCTGGGGCGTATGCAGTATTTTACTATTTGGTTAGAAAATATGTGAACCAACAACCCAATGCAACCTTTAGTGAGGCATCTTTGGTTCCAGTACTCTTGGAAGTCAAAGACTATATGAACACTTATTTTGGCAGTGAAAATATTGCCTTGGGAGATTTTATTAAGGTGGTTAGGGGAGACTTAGAAATACCCAGTTTTGGATTACCAGATGTACTGACCGCTATGCATGGGGCGCCCTATAAAGAGGGAAGGCTTAAAGTGACTGCTGGAGAGTCTTATATTCAATTGGTTCGCTTCACTAGTGAAGGGGCTAGTATAAGGTCTATGGTGCCTTACGGAAGTTCTAACAGACCCAATTCACCCCATTATGCAGATCAGTTGCCCTTGTATATGAAGTTTCAAACCAAAGCCATGCCTTTAGATAGAGCGTATTGGGAAAAAGAAGCCACAAGAAAATACCACCCTATTCAATAATAAATAGTTTTTCAATAGGCCATTGATGTGTTGGCGTATGTGCGTATTCTACATAACCCAAGGGGGTGTAGAAATCTTTTAGAGATAGGTCTTCTATAGTGAGCCATAATTTGGGGACCACACTATGAATATGATTTAAAAGAAAGGCGCCTAGACCCAAAGATCTTTGGGTGGGAACTACCCAAACAAAACCCAAATAAAGGTGTCCATTCCCAAATAAAGCAGGGCCGTGAATACCTTCTAAAGGTGTTGGATTTCTAGCCATTCGATTAAAAACTACCCCTCCAGCAATTATTTCTCCATTTTTATTTAAAGTAAATACAGATTCAACACCCAAATTCTTTGGCCATTGGAGCGTCAATTCTGACTGCCAATCAAGGGGTAGTAGGGAAATGAACAGGGACCAATTTTCAGAAGATAATGGTTCAAAAACAATTGTGTGCATCACTCAAAAGTGTTAGGTATTTACAATAAGCCCCAGGCCCATAGTTTGTCAAAATCTTCTGCCCATCTATCGCCAATATCGGTTCGGTAATAAGTGTTGTTTATGATCACATTAGAGATTCTTGAATACATGACTTTTTGAGCGTCTTTCATACTCAAACCTGTACCTGTGACTAATAAAGCAATTCCTGTATTACCCGTAATAAGCCATTCGTCATTAATTTTCTTGAGGTGCATGGGGTGTATGCCTTCTCTTTGCTCCCTTTTAAAAACAAGTACAGAATCTTTTGAAAACAGCCTAAAAGTTTTCTTGTCTTCAAAGGGGAAAGGAGGTACTACCATGAACGCACCTACCTGATACCCTTTTTTCACCTGTATTTTAAAATCTTGTCCTTTGGCCAATTTATAAAACAATTGCCCCAGTGGTTCAGTAATGCCTGCTCTTTGAATAAACACTTGTGGATAGCCAAAACGAGAAGTAAATTCCAAAGGGAATATCCCATTTCCATTCACAATACAATTTATGTCTAATTGACCCACAAAGCCCTCTTTCGCTAGGGTCGGTTCGAATTTTTTAAGGGTGGCTTCAAAAATAGGAGAATCTGGCGTCCAAAACATAGAGGAACCCATTTCACCAGTAGAAACCCCCAACTCTTTAGGGAATAATTTTTTGTGCTCAAAGGTAACATTGATAGGATAAATGAATGTTAGCCCATTAAAATAGGCAGAAACAGAGACCTCTACACCTTTAACTTTTCGCTGTAATTGAAAATTACCAAAATCATTGCCCCAAGATTTCTCATAAGCCTTTAAGACCCTAATCACATCCAGACCCTCGTCATCTGTACCTACAAAAAGTAATTGCTTGTATTCCTGAGTTTCGCCGGAAGGCTTTATTACATAGGCTTGCGGATGCTGTTTTACATAGGTAATGGCTTCTTGAAAACTACTGAAATCTTTATATGGAAGTGTTTTAATACCATGCTTTTTGAGTTCTGCCTGACCGAAATCCCGATCTAATTCAAGTTTATCTGTATACGCGGTACCACCTAATACCGTTTTTCCCTCTGCCCTGAGTGTAGCGCAAATTGTCCCATATCCAGTATAATCAAAAATAAGGAGGTCTGCCCATTCAATGTGCTGCTTCCAATCAGATACTTTTGGAACAAAACCCAGTCCAATCTCTTTGGATCCTTTGTCTTCAATATAAAACTTTATGCTATGCCCTTCTAAAAACATGGCGTAGGCCAAATCTAGACTTTCGCCCCAACGAGAGACCAACAAGATTTTTTTCTTGTCTAATAGAGGTTTAATAGACACCTCATGCTTTTTCTTCATAAAAAATAGGCCAAGAGCCTCGTTAGAATATAGGGTTAAAATTACATATAAACAAGATTCAAATTGAAAATATTAAAGCGAGAATAACACAAAAACTAAGTAAGCGCAACCCCCTATTTTTTTTGTAATTTTACAGCTGCTAGAAAGGACTTTAATTGTCTTTCAAATACAAGGAATGAATATATTAGTTACAGGAGCCGCAGGGTTTATTGGTTTTCATGTGTGCCAACAGTTATTGTCGGAAGGCCACTCAGTAGTGGGATTAGACAATATAAATGACTACTATGAACTGGGCTTAAAATACGCAAGACTAGAAGCATTGGGCATTCCAAATGCCTCAGAATTGCCATACAACGAAACGATAAAGACCCATAAAAATCAAAAATTTAGTTTTGTAAAACTTAACATTGAGGACCGAGAAAATCTTCCGAGTTTGTTTGCTAACCAATCATTTGATGTAGTCTGTAATTTGGCTGCACAAGCGGGTGTGAGATACAGCATTGAAAACCCTGAAACCTATATAGACAGCAATATTGTAGGCTATTTAAATATCTTAGAAGCCTGCAGACACCACAGCGTTAAACATTTGGTTTATGCCAGTTCTTCTTCAGTATATGGCTTAAATGAAGACATTCCTTTTAGTACAGAACAGCAGGTAGACAGACCTATTAGCCTTTATGCTGCTTCTAAAAAAAGTAACGAACTCATGGCCCATACCTACAGCCATTTGTATGGCTTTTGTACTACAGGCCTTCGCTTTTTTACAGTCTATGGCCCATGGGGAAGACCAGATATGGCCTTGTTTTTATTTACTAAAGCCATGCTAGAAGACCATCCAATAGCGGTGTTTAACCAGGGAAATATGTCTAGGGACTTTACCTATATAGATGATATTTGCAAAGGGGTAACCACCATCATTAACGAATACACTGGGGATAGAGAAAAAGCAAATGCCTATTACAAACTGTATAATATTGGCAACAGTAGTCCGGTGGCACTCACAGAATTTATTGAAGCCATAGAAGAAGCATTAGGGAAAAAAGCCATAAAAAACCTCCAGCCCATGCAAGCTGGAGATGTAGCCAAAACATGGGCAGACGTCAGCGGCTTAGAAAAAGATTATAATTACCATCCAAATACCCCTGTAAAAGAGGGTATTAAACAGTTTATAGATTGGTATAAAGAATATTATAAAATAGCATAAGGGCAGTACTTTTTCAAAGTGTTACATTTGCCCCAATAACACCCAAATATAAAATGAACTTAACAGTTATAGGAACCGGATACGTTGGATTAGTTAGTGGAACTTGTTTTGCAGAAATGGGAAACAAAGTACATTGTATAGACATAGACCAACAAAAAATTGATCACTTAAAGAATGGGGTTATTCCTATTTATGAGCCAGGTTTAGAAGCCATGGTGAAGCGAAATGTAGAGAACAATAGTTTACATTTTTCTACCGATATAGCCGCACAATTACCCACTACAGATGTGGCATTTATAGCTGTAGGAACTCCCATGGGAGAAGACGGTGCAGCAGATTTACAGTATGTTCTACAAGTAGCCAAGAGCATTGGTACGCACATGACAAAACCACTGATCATAGTAGACAAATCTACCGTACCTGTTGGAACAGCAGACAAAGTGAGGAATGCCATTCAAGAGGCACTAGACCTTAGGGGAGAAAATATCAGTTTTTCTGTAGTATCTAATCCTGAGTTTTTAAAAGAAGGCGACGCCATTGCAGATTTCATGAAACCAGATCGCGTGGTAATTGGTGCAGAAGACCCGGAGGCTTGTGAAGTAATGCGTAAGTTGTATATGCCTTTTTTCAGAAGTAGTATGGACAGACTCATTACTATGGATGTACGTTCCGCAGAAATGACTAAGTATGTGGCCAATGCCATGTTAGCCACTAAAATATCTTTCATGAATGAGGTCGCTAATATTTGTGAATTGGTAGGTGCAGACGTAAATAAAGTGAGGATAGGAATTGGCTCTGACAGCAGAATTGGGTATAGTTTTATTTATCCAGGAAGTGGTTATGGCGGTTCTTGTTTCCCTAAGGATGTAAAGGCACTTAGAAAAACAGCTTTAGAAAACGGCTATGACGCAAGATTAATTGGTGCCGTAGAAGCTGTTAATGAAAGTCAAAAAATGGTGATCGCTAAAAAAGTAGTGGCCCGTTTTGGCGCAGATCTCAGCGGGAAAACCTTTGCTGTTTGGGGCTTGGCTTTTAAACCAGAAACAGATGACATGCGTGAGGCTCCGGCCATTTATATTATTAAAGATCTCGTTAAAAGAGGAGCTAAAATTCAAGCTTTTGATCCAAAAGCAATGGAAGAAGCCCAACACTATTATTTAAAAGACACCCCAAACGTCAGGTACACCACAAATAAGTATGAAGCACTAGAAAATGCCCATGCCATGATCTTACTCACTGAGTGGAAAACCTTTAGAGCACCTGATTTTGACGCTATAAAAACAGCCTTACAAGACCCTATTGTCTTTGATGGTAGAAACCAATATTCTGACATTGAAATGCAGAAGAGAGGCTTTGAATACTATCAGATCGGAAAAAAATAACGCTAAATTCCTATGTCTGAACCTAAATTTAAAATTGGTGTTGTAGGTCTAGGTTATGTTGGCCTCCCCTTAGCAACACTACTGGCAGAAAAATTTTCTGTGGTAGGTTTTGACCTAAATATGCAAAGGGTAGCACAAATCAGGGCGTTTTCAGATCCCACTTTTGAGGTATCTAAAGAAAGCCTAAAAGCTGTCGTAAAAACAATTGACAGCGAGAAGAACGGATTGTACTGCTCCTCAGATCCAAAATATTTGGCCCCTGTAAATTTTTATATTGTTTGTGTGCCTACGCCAGTCACTAAAGACAACGAACCAGATTTTAGCTTATTAGAAAAAGCTTCAGCAGGTCTAGGGTCCTATCTTAAAAAAGGAGACTATGTGGTGTATGAATCTACAGTGTACCCCGGAGCCACTGAAGGTATTTGCCAACCCATATTAGAGCAATGCAGTGGTTTAAAAGGGAAAGAAGATTTTTATTTAGGTTATTCACCCGAGCGAATAAATCCAGGCGATAAAAATAGAAAACTCAAAGACATCCTTAAAATTACCTCAGGCTGTAGCCCAGCGTCTGCAGCTATCATAGATCAGGTTTACGCCACTGTAATTGAGGCTGGCACTTACAAAGCACCCAGCATTTCCGTTGCAGAAGCTGCTAAAGTAATAGAGAATGCACAAAGAGACCTCAATATTGCCTTTGTAAATGAATTGGCCATAGTTTTTAGTAAAATGGGTTTAAACACCCATGAGGTTCTCAAAGCAGCAGCCACCAAATGGAACTTTATGCCTTTTAGTCCAGGTTTAGTAGGAGGCCATTGTATTGGTGTAGACCCCTATTATTTGGCCACTAAAGCAAAACTCGTGGGACATGATCCCAAAGTAATTTTAGCTGGTAGAAAACTCAATAATGAAATGGGCGCCTTTGTAGCCAATCAGGTCCTTCAGATGCTGGCCTTAATAAAAATAGGGATGCCCGGCACAGAAGTGTTATTGGTGGGTTTTTCCTTTAAAGAGAATTGTCCAGATGTCAGAAATACAGGCGTCATGAGTGTTTACAACGCGCTAAATTCCTTTGGAGCTAAAATAAGCGTCTATGACCCCGTAGCAGACAAAGAAGCTGCTTTAAACAGTTATGGCGTTTCACTAATTAAAGCACCAAAAAAAATGGGCTACAAAGCCATTGTTTTATGTGTTCCTCACAAAGAACTTTTAGCAGTTGATTGGCGCATTTACACAACAGCAAAGGGCGTTATTTACAAAGTAAAAGAAGCTTTTAGCACAAGAGCAGACGGACAATTATAGCCCTAAAAAATGAGGGTCTTTAAGGCCCATTTAAAGAGACATGGTCTTTCTAGAAGCAAAGGCCTTTTCATAGACCGCTTCATATAAAGGTAAAATATTGGTAATGTCGAACTTCTGAGCTGCTTGTACAGCACGTTTTTTAAACTGTGCCAAGACCTCTGGATCTTGAAGAATGGCCAGCGCATTCTCAGCCATTTCATCTACCGCACCTACAGGACTCAAGAAACCAGTCTGTCCATGAATATTCACTTCTGGAATACCCCCTGTATTGCTGGAAATTACAGGCACTTCGTTGACCATTGCCTCCAGGGCTGCCAAACCAAAACTCTCCGACTCAGAAGGCAATAAAAAGAGGTCTGAAAAACATAAAATACGGTCAATTTCATTGCTGTTTCCCAAAAACAACACTTTGTCTGTTATGCCAAGGGCCTCACATTGAATTTCTGCTTTTTCTCTTTCTGGCCCCTCACCTACCATCACAAGTTTTGCTGGGATGCGTTCTTGGATTTTATGAAAAATAGCCACCACATCTGCAATGCGTTTTACTTTTCTAAAATTAGAGATATGCGTCACAATTCGCTCGTGGTCTTGAGCCATTAAGGAACGCTGACAATCTGTGTAATCATGGGCATACTTCTTAGTATCAATAAAATTAGGAATAACCTCAATCTCATTTTTAATGTCAAAAAGTTCTAGGGTGTCTTTTTTTAAACTATCAGACACAGCCGTGACCACATCAGATTCATTAATACTGAAAGTAACCGCTGGCTTATAAAAAGGATGCTTACCCACTAGAGTAATGTCTGTACCGTGTAGGGTGGTAATCATTGGAATATAAATACCCTCTTTGGCTAGCATTTGCTTGGCCATATAGCCCGCATAAGCGTGTGGAATAGCATAATGCACATGAAGCACTTCAATGCCATACATTTTCACAGTGTCTACCAATTTACTAGACAGCGCCAATTCATAAGGTTGGTAATGAAACAACGCGTATTCAGGCACATGTACTTCATGAAAATGAATGTTTGCATTTAATAATTCAAGCCGAACCGGCTGCTTATAGGTCACAAAATGAATTTCGTGCCCTCTATTGGCTAGGGCTATACCCAATTCAGTAGCAACAACACCGCTCCCACCAAAAGTGGGGTAACATACAATGGCAATTTTCATAATCTAATGTTTAATTCCTTTTAAAGAAACTGGCAATACACCAAGCGCCACCTTTTTTCCATAAAGAACTTGAGCGGCATATTGCTGGATTTGAGGTGCATTTTGGTACCCAAAAAACAGCAGGGGAATTTCTTTTATAAATGGAATATCTAATACCGCATAAGGCTTTGTAAAAACAGCCAAAATAGTGGTATTGGACAATGCGTTAATGTCTTTTAAAAGAGCGACTTCCTCTGGAGAAAATCTATGGGCTTTATAAGCAGTCTCCATAGACCTATGGTGGCCTACCACCACATAATCAAATGTTTTTAAAGCTTGGACCCCATTTTTTAAATCAGACACAGCCACCGCCTGAGCGCCAAAAGACTGAAGGGCTTCTTTAAAAACCGCAGGAGAGGCTTCTCCAAAGGCTACAAAAGCCACTTTATCTGAAGGTTTTAAAACAATAGGTGCCGTATCTGTTTGATAGACATAAGTGGCCGCTTGGGCATATGCCTTATCAATGGTCTGCTTATAAATGGGTTGGTTTAGGTCTTTGGTGAGTCCATTGAGCTGGACAGGACTGTATTGATTAAGGCCCAAATCATACTTAGCAGCCAATATTTTTTTTACCGAATAGGCCAACCTAGCCTCTGTTAGCACTCCTTTTTTTAGTGCTTCTGACAAATGCGCAATGGAAAGTCCCAAATCATTAGGAATCACCAGTACGTCATTTCCAGCCAGTAAAGCTTTTAAAGACACATCTCCATCAGGAGAAAAATCAGAGGCCCCTTTCATATTTAGGGCATCTGTAAAAACAAGCCCTTTAAAATTTAGTTCTTTTTGCAGTAATCCAGTGGTTACTTTATGAGATAAAGAGACCGGCAAACCGGGTTCACCAGTGAGTACAGGCACATCTAAATGCGCTACCATGACCCCTTGAACGCCTTGTAATAAAGGTGTTTTGTAGGGATACAACTCTATACTGTCCAATCTTTCTCTAGTAAAAGGCAATACTGGTAAGGCCTTATGAGAATCTACAGAAGTATCCCCATGGCCTGGAAAATGCTTGGCACAAGTAAAAACACCCGCTGCATTCATTCCTTGGCTAAGGGCCAAAGCCCTAGCCGATACCCTTCGCACATCCGATCCAAAAGACCGGTTGCCAATAATTGGATTGTTTGGATTGATATTCACATCTACCACTGGAGCAAAATTCATATGAACCCCTAGGCGCTTGGCTTGCATGCCCATATGGCGACCAATTGTACTAAGAAGGCTTAAGTCCTGAATGGCCCCCAAAGTCATATTCCACGGATACTTTGGCACAGAATCTAATCGCATGGCTACCCCCCACTCTGCGTCCATAGAGATCATAAGTGGCACAGTGCTGAATGACTGGTAATGATTGGTTAATTGGGCTTGTTTATACGGGGTTCCCAAGGAAAATATCACGCCTCCAGGCTGATGCCTTTTTAATTCCTCTTCAAATACCTTCAATTCTTTCTCTGGTGCTTTGCTTTGAACCATCACCACAAACAATTGCCCAATTTTCTGGGCATTCGTAAGGGATTGATACGTACTGTCTACCCATTGTGCTCTTGCTTCTTCCTTAGACTGTTGTGCTAAAGCAGTGAGACTACTCAAAAAAATGAGCGTCAAAAGCAATGGGTTAAAGTTGTTTTTTAATGTGTTAAACATATGAGGGTGCTATTTCATGAATTGTCCATGCCAACTTTCACTTGCAGGTACTTCCCAATAATTTTCATACTCCGCTTTGGTAGTAACCAAATTATTAAAAACAACTGTATTTCCTGTAACAGAACGGTCTTTGGCCATTTTTTTAAAATCAATCAGGGTTTTGTGTGCCACATGGGGTCCCTGCTTGTAAGTCACATTCATCTTGTCCAAGAGATCAACACTATATTGTGCTTCCAGACTTTGAATAAAACGAACAGAACTGTCAATGGAGCAGCCGGATGCGCTGCCTTGCTGCGCATCTAATCCAAAGATTATAAAGCGGTTATAAGGCATGTCTACCCCAGCGTGCAAATCATTCCCATGGGCCGTCCATCCAGATAAAAAAGATTCACAAGCCGCTTTAACGGCTGCCGCTTCCTCATTGGTGAAAGGTCTATTGCTTTGGTATATCCAGATTTTAGCATCTTCTGGTAATTCTGAAAAAGGGACTAACATAAAAGATTAAATATTTAATATTTTAAAAAATGACTTGTTAGTCATATTAAAGGTCTCCAGCCTGTGCAATAAGCTCAGCAATATCCATTACCGCCACACTGCTTTCCTTTTCTTTGTTTTTTACCCCATCTGTCATCATGGTATTACAAAAAGGACAGGCTGCAGCTACTATGTCTGGTTGCGTTTCTAGGGCCTCTTCTGTTCGCACAATATTAATTTCCTTGTCTCCAGGTTCTGCGTCCTTAAACATCTGAGCACCTCCTGCACCACAACACAAGCCTTTTTCCTTGCAGTTTTTCATTTCTACGAGCTGGGCATCTAATTTTTTAATCAGTTCCCTTGGCGCCTCATACACCCCATTGGCCCTTCCTAAATAGCAAGGGTCATGAAAGGTGATTTTTTTTCCTTTATACACGCCTCCTTCCAGACTGAGCCTATTTTGATCCAAAAGATCTTTAAGTAATTGGGTGTGGTGCACTACTTCGTAGTTACCCCCCAAAGCAGGGTATTCATTTTTTAAGGTATTAAAGCAATGTGGGCAAGCGGTTACTACTTTTTTAACCCCGTAAGAATTTAGGGTAGCAATATTAGTGGCTGCCTGCATCTGAAATAAAAATTCATTTCCAGCCCTTTTAGCAGGATCTCCCGAACAAGTTTCTTCTGCACCCAATACCGCAAAAGAGACCCCTGCATTGTGAAGAATTTTCACAAATGCTTTGGTGATTTTTTTGGCGCGCTCGTCAAAACTTCCAGCGCAACCCACCCAAAATAATATTTCTGCTTCCTTCCCAGCAGCTGCCATTGCAGCTAGAGTGGGAACTTCTATTCTATTTTCAGACATAGCTTTATTTTTCTTGGGCCCATAAGAGCCTATCTTGTTGGTTGTAAGGCCACGGAGCCCCGTTGTTTTCTATATTCCCCATCATATTATTTAAAGCTTGCGGAGCAGCAGATTGTTCCATGACAAGGTATTGACGCATCTCCATAATAATAGACAGCGGATCTATACTCACTGGGCAAGCTTCCACACAGGCATTACATGAGGTACAAGCCCACAATTCTTCTGCAGAAATACAGTCCCCTAACAATTGTTTTCCATCTGGGACAAATACACCTTTATTCTTCTTGGTATTTTTTCCTACTTCCTCCAAACGGTCTCTGGTATCCATCATAACCTTTCTTGGAGACAATTTTTTTCCCGTCTGATTGGCTGGGCACATATCGGTACACCTACCACATTCGGTACAGGTGTAGGCGTTGAGCAATTGAATCTGATTGAGGTCTTGAACATCTGCGGCACCAAAACGTTCTGGTACTGGGGCATCGGCCGCAGGCGCAGCAAAAGGATCTGCCGTTGGGTCCATCATCATAGCCACTTCTTTGGCCACTGTTTCATTGTGGGCAAATTGGCCTTGGGGCGTGAGTCTTCCAAAATAAGTATTTGGAAAAGCCAATAAAATATGAAGGTGCTTGGAGTAATATAAATAATTTAAGAAGAACAATATACCGCAAATATGCAGCCACCAAGCGCCTCGCTCAATCAAGATAAGGCTGGTCTCTGACAGGTTTTCAAATAAAGGAGCCAACAAACTACTTACAGGAAATGCACCTGCTTTAGTATAATGAGCTGCGTCCATGAGCTGCAATTGATAGTCTGCAGCATTCATGGTTAAAAAGAGCCCCATGAGCACCCATTCAATATAGAGAATATAGTTGGCGTCATTTTTGGGCCAAGCAGTCATTTCTGGTTTCCAAAAACGACTTATTTTTAAAGCATTTCTCCTCAGCCAAAATACCCCTACTGCAAGAACAACTGCGGCGGCAAAAATTTCGAAAGTAGCTATGAGCACATTATATGTAGGTCCTAGGAAAGAAAAAAGCCTGTGGGTGCCTAGCAAACCATCCAAAACAATTTCCAGCACTTCTACATTAATAATGACAAAGCCTAGGTACACCACTAGGTGCAACAATCCAGAAATGGGTCGTTTGAACATTTTACTTTGTCCAAAGGCTATATAGGCTACGTTTTTTAAACGCTCTTTTTTATCTCCTTTGACTAGTGGTTTTTTTCCTAATCTAATATTGGCTATTAACTGTTTAATATTTTGCGCAAAGTATCCAATGCCAACAACTAAAATAAGGGCAAAAACCACATTGGGAATATACTGCATATATTAATTTTTAGGGGCGTCTATATTGCTTTGATTCTCTGGATCAACAGTCTTGTTTGCTGGATCATTTGTGGGCAGGCGGTATTCTTTTTGCTTTTTCCCAAAGACAGATACATTGATGTATCGCTTTGGATTTAATCGGACATCCTGAAGTAAAAGAGACAATTCTTTAGAGGTCTGAGTCAGATAATCATACATCTCAGTGTCTTTGGTGAGTTTTCCTAAGCTTCCTTCTCCATTTTCAATACCAGCCAAAATTGCATTTAATTGTTCGGCCGTTTGGGCCAAATTTGCAAAGGTGTTAGTGAGCCCCATTTTTGAAATAGAATCTGTTACTAAAGCCAGGTTTTCCGTAAAACTATCTAGGTTTTGAATGCTTCCCTCAATGGCACCTCTATTGAGCACCACAATATTTGAAAGCACTTCAGTCGTTTTTTGGGTATTAGCTATGAGAATATTTAGGCTTTCTATACTTTGTTTAAGGTCTTTTTTAGTTCTTCCGTCTAATATTGTGTTAATATTGACCAGTAGAGAGTCTGCATTTTTAATCACGTCCTCCACTTTGTTCTGCAAAGGGCTTAACTGTTGCTGCAATAACTCTGTAACACCTGGTTTTACAGATGCTATTAAAGTGTCTCCAGCTTGGGCTATGGGTCCTTGGTCAAAAGCTGGGAGAATTTGAATTCCTTTCCCCCCAATAATTCCAGTGTCATAAAGTTCCGCGGTAGAATTTTTAGAAAAACTAAAACTGTCGTCTACAGAAAAAGTGACCAATAAATCTCCAGAAGCATCTAAAAAGCCTACATCATTTACTTTTCCTACAGTAAAACCATTAATTGAAACCGCAGTTCCTGGTTGTAAACCACCCACATGATGGTACACCACATACAATGTCTTATTGTTTTCAAATAAAGGCGATGACTTTAAATAGCTATACCCCAACAAAAACAGTAGAATACCGCCTATACCAATTATTCCCGTCTTAATTTCCCTGCTTATATTCACAATATATATTCTTATTTGTACACAAATTTACTAATAATAATCACTTTTGGCCCCTGTTTAGTCCAAGCTTTCTAAGGCTTTTGTCAGGGAGATTTTTGTGCCATTTTCATAGGCGGCTACAAAGGCGTTTAGATAACCCGCATTCACCGCCTGAATAAGCAAATCCTTGGCTTGTTTATAATCCGGTGTTTTACCGTAAAAATACCTATGCAAACTTCCCACAGGTTCTGTAAAAATATCAGACAGGCCTTTGAAATTATCTGCTGTTAGGGGTATTTTTTTGGAGACCGCCATGAGCTGAATTTTAAAAACAATGCCAGGATTAATTTTAACTGTTTCTTTCTTATTCTCAACCATTGGGGCTGACGGAGATAATGTCTTGACTACTGGAGTAGCTACTACACTTGACGCTTCATTGGTTTGATTTTCAGCAGCATCTTCCTTTTTTTCCTCGATGTTTTTTGCTTCCGCAGCGTCAGCAGCAACCGGTATTTCTTTTACTTCTGCCATTTTAGTGACCACTGGGCTCTCTTTTACTTCTGCCATTTTAGTGACCACTGGGCTCTCTTTAACTGCGGTTGTCAAAGCTTCTAAACTAACCGTCTGAAGTCCATTTTTATATTCCAATACCGCTTCTGCAATAGCTGCAGCCATTTCAGACTGTCCTTTCTTAGAGTTTAAATAAGCGCCTTCATTGGCATTGGTTAAAAAACCAGTTTCTACCAATACAGACGGCATAAAAGTCTGGTGCAACACAATAAAACCAGCTTGTTTTACTTTTCTGTCATTTCGCTTTAAACCTTTGGCAAATCGGTCTTGCATGGATTTAGCCAATTGAATGCTCTTGTCTAAAAATTCCTCTTGCATGATGGTAAAACCAATCACGGACTCTGGGGAATTAATGTCATATTGCGCATAGCGTTCTTCAAAATTCTCTTCCAAATAGATGGCTGAGTTTTCTTTTTTAGCCACCGCAAAGTTTTGTTTATTGGCATGTAATCCCAAAACAAAAGTACCTGCTCCAAAGGCGTTTGAAGTGTGAGAATCACAGTGAATAGAAATAAATATGTCTGCTTTTGCCTTATTAGCAATAGCGCCTCTCTGGGTTAACGCCACAAAATTATCAGAATCTCTGGTGTAAATGACCTTTATATCCTGATAAGAGGACAGTAAAGCACCTGCCTCTAAGGCTATTTTTAGGGCGATGATTTTTTCCATATACCCGTTTCCCAAATTACCAGGGTCTTTTCCGCCATGCCCAGCATCTAGAACAACTACAAAAGGTTTTACTGGGTCTGGATTTGCAAAAACCGATGCAGAAAATGCCATAAAAAACAACGAACACAAAAAAGAAGTAGATGAAATCTTCATATAATACAATAGGTTTTTAAACTCTAGGTATAAAAATACAAAATTATAAGCTCTCACGGAAGCCTAAATATATTGTTAAGAGCAGAGATCAAAATAAAAAATATGCGTAAGTTTGAACCCTCAAAACACGTATAAAAAGCAACTAATTCGCTTCAATTTTTGTTCTTAAAAAAGTCTTTTTTTTTGTTGTTCTTTGGACTCTTATTAGCAGTCTCGACAACCTATGCCCAAGAGGGAAGCTCGCTGTCTGTGATGATGCAGAGCAAACAAGACAGCCTCAAGATTTTAGAAGAAAGGATGGCAGAGCGAAGAAATGGGAGAAAACCAAAGAGCGCCCTTTCAGACAGTATTCCTAAAGACTCTGTCATTGAGAAGCCTGGTATTTTAGTAGATAAAATACGCTATAAAGCAAAGGCTTATGCCAAAATGAGCACTTCTAGTCATGCCATTTACTTGTATGATGAAGCAGAATTATACTACCAAGACACTGAACTTACTTCGGGTAAAATAGACATGGATTACCTTAAAAATGAGGTTTATGCTGGAAGACTCAAAGACAAAGAAGGTAAGTTTTCGCAATTGCCAAATTTTATTCAAGCCAATAGCACTGTAAATCCAGACTCCATTCGCTTTAATTTTGACACCCAAAAAGCACTGATATGGAATTCAAGATCCGAACAACAAGCTGGCCTGGGTTCCTTTGGAGGGGAGAGCATGAATGTCTTGGCCAATCTGACCAAAAAAGAGAATGATTCGGTGTACTTTTTAAAAGACATTCGAATGACTTCCTCACAAACCCCAGAAGATCCCGATTTTTATATTCGAATTAGAAAGGCAAAATTTGTCCCTAAAAAGAAAATAATTTCAGGCCTTGCCAACTTATATATTTCTGACGTTCCAACCCCTATAGCACTGCCCTTTGGTTATTTCCCAATGACCTCAGGAAGGTCAAAGGGACTGATTATGCCCACTTTTGGAAATGATCCAGATAGGGGGTATTTTCTCCAAAACGGTGGCTATTACCTACCCATCTCTGATTATTTAGATTTAAACCTCACAGGAGATGTGTATTCCAACGGAAGTTGGGGTTTTAGAACACAGTCTGTTTATACCAAAAAATACCGCTACAGGGGTAATATTAATTTCAGGTATGAAAATTTAGTCACCTCTCAAAAAGGGTTTAGTGACTATGGTAAAAACACCATATACAACATCCAAATATCTCATTCTCAAGATGCTAAAGCCAACCCCACATCTAGACTTTCTGCCTCAGTAAACTTAGGGAGTAGTCAGTATTTTAGAAGCTCATTAAACCAGATGAACCTTCCTAATACACAAAACAATAACATGTCTTCTTCAATATCATACTCGAAGAATTTTCCAGATTATCCGGCAGTAAACATGTCTGTAACGGCCTCTCACAATCAGAACAACAATACGCAAGCTATAAACCTTACGCTCCCAACTTTTCAAGCAAGCATGGAACGTATTTACCCCTTTGCCAAGAGAGATGGTATAAAAAAAGGGATCTTACAAAATATAAACTTCACTTATTCCACTAGGGGGGAAAACAGGTTCCAAACCACGGACTCGCTTTTCTTTAAAAAAGAGATGTTTAAAGGAGCTAAGCTTGGTATGACCCATAGCATCCCATTTAACACCAACTTTAAGGTAGCCAAATACTTTAGTGTTTCTGTGGGGGGTAGCTACGAAGATTCATGGGTGTTTGAAACTTTTAATAAAAGGGTGGAAAATGGTATGTTGATTAAAGACACTATTAAGGGCTTTGATCGTTTTAACAAATACAACTTAAGCGCTAGTATAGGAACCACTGTTTATGGGACGTTTGCTTTTAAAGAGGGATCTAAAATTCAGGCATTAAGACATGTGATAAGACCCTCTATTAGCATTGGATACCTTCCCTCTTTTGATCAATTCTACGACAGCTACTTGGACGCCAACGGAAAAATGGTTCAGTACACTAGATTTGAGGGATCTATGTTTGGCGCCCCTGGATTACAATCATCAAGGTCAGTAGGTTTTTCACTTCAAAATACCCTTGAAGCTAAAATGGCTCCAAAAGACTCTACCCAAACAGAACCTAGAAAAGTGAGTCTTTTAAACAACTTGAACTTCTCTTCTAGCTACAATTTTGAAGCAGACTCACTGCGTTTAGCTCCTGTAAACTTCTCAGGAGGAACCAGCTTATTTAATTCTAAATTATCTGTGAACTTTTCAGGGAATTTAGATCCCTACGCCATAGACAACAACGGCAGAAGGATAAACACCTTAAATGTCCAAAATGGGGGTGGTTTATTTAGACTTACTAGGGGGAGCGCCAACCTGAGTTACTCCTTAAATAATGATAGTTTTAAAAAGAATAAGGGTTCCGAAAAAGAGGCCTCTGAAGAAGACAAAAGAAAGATAGAGAACCAGCAAGATTTTTATATGGCTGCTTCAGGAGGGCGTTCAGATGGGCTTTTTGGTAGGGCTGGTGAGTTTAGTGACAATAGAAGTTTTGGCAATGACTCAGGGGGTGACGCAGTAGAAAACCCAATTTACGGCACAAAGATTCCATGGAGTTTAAATTTGGCTTATGCCATTACTTATAACAATTCTAATAGACAACAAGATTTCACCAACAACTCGCTTATGTTCTCTGGAAATGTAGACCTTACCCCTATGTGGAAAGTAGGCGTTTCTTCAGGTTATGATTTTAAAAACAAGGGATTTACGCTTACCCAATTTAGAGTAGAGAGAGATTTAAATGACTTTAGACTTAATTTTGACTGGACCCCCTTTGGTGATTACGAAAGATGGTATTTCTTTATTGGAATAAAGAGTTCCCTATTGAGTGACTTGAAATGGGAGAAAAGAAACCAACCAGTCCGCTAATCATTTATAGGGTTGGTATTGCTATAAAGATCTCACTCAAAACAACCCAAGCTTTGGCTTATTTTTAGTTGACTAGATCTAAGAAGAATTTAATAACTTCATAAAAAAATACCATGAAAAAAATAATTACAACACCCAATGCACCCGCACCTATAGGTCCATATAACCAAGCAGTTTTGAGCGGAAACACCCTATATATCTCTGGCCAAACCCCTATTTACCCTAGCACAGGTAATTTAGTAAGTGGTAGCATAGAGGAAGAGACCCTTCAAGTCATGAAAAATATTGAAGCCATTCTAACAGCTGCTGGTGCTACTTTTGAATCTGTCGTAAAGGCAAGTATATTTGTAAAAGACATGCACCAATTTAAAGCAATCAATGGCGTATACGGAAGCTTTTTCAATGCTGCAACAGCCCCAGCGAGAGAAACGATAGAAGTTGCTAACTTACCCATGTTTGTCAATGTGGAAATTTCTATGATTGCTGTCATTGAATAAACAACACTTTACCTATAAAAAAAGGCCTGAAAATTCAGGCCTTTTTTTTATATAAAGCGGTACTTATTTAGATATTCTCTTTGTGAAACTCAACCAAACCATCGATAGGTCTTTGTCTAATTTGTCCCACTATTAAATCATTACGATCCATCACCTCTTTGAGCTCTTCTTGAAGATAGAATGCGATACTTCCTACAAAATGAACAGGTACTTTAGTAGCCAATTCAAACTGCATAATATAATTGTTCACAAACTGCTGTAGTCCTTTTTTAATAACTCCATTGCAGTAAGGATGCTTTTTGTGTTCCACTATGAACTTAGCAAACTTGGCCAAATAAGTATTTGGATTGGGCTGTTTGTATAAATTTTCTTTAATCACATCTGCCTCTAGATTAAATTCTTTGGCAAATTGAATGCCTAAATCCTGTGGCATTTTATGGAAGTAATAATCCCTAATAAGCTTTCTGCCAAAGAAGTTACCACTACCATCGTCCATTAGGATATAACCCAATGATTGCACTTTTTGAAAAAGCTGATGACCGTCATAATAACTACAATTAGACCCAGTTCCTAGAATACATACAATTCCAGGATCCCCTAGTTTGGTGGTCGCATAAACGGCGGCATAGGTGTCTTCGCGAACATCTGTTTGTGCGTTTGGAAAAAAGGTGCTGAAAATTTCTGCTAAGAAATTTTTCATCCTATCCGTGCCACATCCAGCACCGTAAAAGTATACATGGGTAACGACTTCTGAATTCTTGGAAAGTTCAAAATTATTGGCCAATCTATCTTCAATCACGTCTCTGGTGAGTACTTCAGGAGATAAACCTAATGTTTGGGTAAAAAATAATTGATTCCCCTTTTCATCCAAGGCAATCCAATCAGATTTTGTAGCCCCACTGTCTGCTATTAAAATCATAGTTATAATATATAAAAAGCCCCGAGTTATACCCAGGGCTTATAAAAAGTAATTACTAAGACAAGCTAGCTACGTGCTTTGCTAAGTCTATTAATTTGTTAGAGTATCCTGCTTCGTTGTCATACCATGAAACCAACTTAAAGAAAGTGGAATTTAACTCAATTCCAGCTTCTGCATCAAAAATACTGGTCCTTGCATCTCCAATAAAATCCTGAGAAACAACCGCTTCATCCGTATAACCTAATACACCAGCCAATTCGCCTTCTGAAGCAGTTTTAAATACAGATTTAATCTCAGCCAAAGAAGTTTCTTTAGAGAGTTTAACCGTTAAATCTACTACTGAAACATCTGCAGTAGGTACTCTAAATGCCATACCTGTAAGCTTCCCTACAAGAGAAGGAATTACTTTTGTCACTGCTTTAGCAGCACCAGTAGATGCAGGAATAATATTCAATAAAGCAGAACGCCCACCTCTCCAGTCTTTTCTTGAAGGACCATCTACAGTCATTTGAGTAGCTGTTGTTGCGTGAACAGTTGTCATTAAAGCTTCTTCAATACCAAAATTGTCGTTTAAGACTTTAGCTAAAGGCGCCAAACAGTTGGTAGTACATGAAGCGTTAGAAACAATTTTATCAGATGCTTTTGCCTCCTTGTGATTCACACCCATAACAAACATTGGCGCGTCTGCAGAAGGTGCAGAAATAACTACTTTTTTAGCCCCTCCATCTATATGAGATTGAGCCATTTCTAAATTGGTGAATATACCTGTACATTCTGCTACTACCTCAGCACCAACAGCGTCCCATTGCAATTGCTTTGGATCTCTTTCTGCAGTAATTCTCACTTTTTTTCCGTTTACTAATAAGTGTCCGTCAGACACCTCAACAGTTCCGTTAAAGTTTCCATGAACAGAATCATATTTCAACAAATAAGCCAAATGATCTACATCTAGTAGGTCATTGATAGCCACAATTTGTACATCAGATCTTCCGGCAGCAGCTCTAAACACCATTCTACCAATTCTTCCAAAACCGTTAATTCCAATTTTTAATTCAGACATTTTTCTTCTTTTTAATAATTATGTTGACATGATATCGGACACTCTAATGAGTTCCTTATCTATTTTTGTGTGTCCTTTAATCGCTTTAATTAAAGGAGTTAATGTTAATTTATTGTCTTGAATTCCCACCATTAGACTGCTCTTGCCTTCTAGTAGGGCTTCCACAGCTTTAACGCCCATTCTACTGGCAAGTACACGATCAAAGCAAGAAGGCGAACCACCACGCTGCATGTGGCCCAATACTGAAACACGTACGTCGTAAATAGGAATGTGCTCCTCTACGTATTCTTTGAGTTCAAAAACATTTTTACCGGTTTTATCACCTTCAGCAACTACAACAATACTGGATGATTTTCCAGACTGTTTGGATCTTTTTAAAGACTCTAACAAACGATCTAATCCAAGGTTCTCTTCAGGGATTAAGATTTCTTCTGCTCCTGCACCTACGCCTGCGTTTAAGGCTATATGTCCCACATCTCTTCCCATAACTTCTACAAAGAAAAGTCTGTTATGAGAACTGGCGGTGTCCCTTATCTTATCTATGACCTCTACAACTGTATTTAAAGCAGTGTCAAAACCTACCGTATAAGTTGTGCCGTAAATATCATTGTCTATAGTCCCAGGAATCCCAATGACTGGAAAATTGTATTCTTGGTTAAAGATCATGGCTCCGGTAAAACTTCCGTCTCCTCCAATAACCACAAAAGCATCTATACCTTCTTTTTTAAGATTTGCATAGGCTTTAGCCCTTCCCTCAGGGGTTCTAAACTCCAAAGACCTCGCAGACTTTAAAATAGTACCTCCTTTATTGATTATATTATTGACACTTCTAGCGTCCATGGGTTTAAAATCACCCTCTATCATCCCTTCGTAACCCCTGTAAATCCCTATACATTCAATCTTCATGTAGGCACAAGTTCTCACTACAGAACGAATAGCAGCATTCATTCCTGGTGAATCTCCACCGGATGTAAATACCCCAATTTTTTTAATTTCTGTACTCATAATCTATTAAAAGCGTAAAATTAACAAACTTAAACGGATGTAAACGGCTATTTTAGAGAATATTTAATTTGAACTGAAAATTCAAACGTTTTCGTTAATAAAAAGCTTAGAATATTGTGATATACCTACTTTATTCCCCTTCTTTTTTATTCAAAATCTTTCTCAACAACTCTTGAAAAGAATTAAAATCTACCTGATAAGAGAGTCCTACGCCCTGGGTATACCCCTGCCTGTCAGCTAAAAATTGCTGAATTTCATTCTCTCTATTGAAAATTTTAGCAGATAAGCTCCCTTGATCGTTTAGGATGATTTGTATTTCTGCGTCTCCAGCCACTACATTTTCTGTAACACCACCCACAGGCACGCCCAATCTTCCATTAAATAATACCCGATCACTAATCTGGGTACTCACACTCACCCCTATTCTTGAATCCGTCTGCAAATTTGAGACCCTGTCCAGCATTCCTTGCTCATAAGACAATCCAAAGTTGAGTTTGTCATTGCTTCCTTCTAATATACTACTCAACAATCCTGAGGCAGACTGCAGCAGGTTGCCAGTAACTGCCTGTTGGTTAATTCCTGTGGCGTCGTTGACAAAAGTTCCTTGAGCGAGAAGGAAAAAAGCGTTTCTATCCTGAACGGTGGGATCTTGCAGGGCGTATTTTAATTCTGATTTTACTACTGAATTGGTTCCTGGGAAAGCAATGTCAAAATCTATATTAGGGTTTTCTAAGGCACCATTTAAACGGACCAATACCTCTGTTGGAATTCTATTGGTATAGCCACTACTCTCTAAAAGTGGTGCTGGATTGGCAAACAAACCATAAGAAGCTTCCATATTGAGCTGGGCCCCCATTGGGTCTCCGTCCCAAATAATACTCCCTCCCGGATTTACTTTAAATGTTTTGTCTATAAAACCCCCAAATTTATAATTATAAGACCCTGTAGCTACTACAAAATCTCCAAACATTTTAAACTTTCCATTGGTGTTAATTTCCATGAGTAGGATACCTCCACCGGTCCCTTTTAAGGAAGATCCAGATTTTTGATCCACCACTATCTCTACCTCTGCTTCTGGGGTTACTGCCAAATCAAAATTAAGCTCTAAACCCCTGTAGTCTGTTAGTTCTTTTACAGTAACTTCAGTATCTAATGTCCTCTTTTCTACAAAATCTATAAAAGTATAGTCCCCAACATTCACAATATCTTGTAAGGGTATCTTAAGTGATGTTCCTAGTGCTGTAGCGCCAGAAACATCAATATTCAATGCTTTCGTGGGGCCATAAATGCGTCCATTGCCATTTAGAAACCCACTGCCATAATACAGGGCTTCTGGGTCGTAAGGTGTATTCAAAATTAAGAAGCGTTCAGAAGAGGCGTCTATAGTGAGGTCTAATTTCCAATCGTCAAAAGATCGGTGGTCTATGGTGCCTGATAATTTAGCCTGGGTGTTATGAGTATCATCAATTAGCGTAATATCTTTAAAATCAAATACTTGATTATAGAGACCTATTTTAGCATTGGGAGAAAAATTATAATTAACACCAAGATAAGGAACGCTTATTCCGGCTTGGTTCAAGGTGAGTGTTCCTGTAAAATCAGGATTAACTATAGGTCCTGTAATTTCTGCATTTCCCCAGAGCCCTCCCCTTATATTACCTATAACACCTTTCCCCAAGGGACTAAAAGGCTCTAAAGGAAAAGCGTTAAAACTGGCTAATAATTTAATTTGATAATCACTGCTATCTGATTTGAAAATATTCCCCAACAGGCGTAATTTTTCTTCTTTATCCCTTAATAATTTAGCATTGATAATAAAATCTGAAAGATCCCCATTGCCCAATAAGTCAAGATCTAAATTACCTAGGACCGTTTTATTAATTTCAAAGTCTGCTATATCTAAATTAGAATTAGGAAAATATACATTGTCTTTTTGGAGTATGTTGAGTTCTCCATTTACCTTTCCATCCAAATCAAGGCTGTCTACCCTTGGAAAAATTTTTCTAAGGGCTACTTTAGAGAAAGACAACCTTATGTCCTTATAGGTGCTGTCTGCCAATTGACCATTTAAAACAACATTTTCACGCTCAGGAGAACTCATGACCAAGGAAGAGACAAAAACACTATCTAAATTTTTATTAAAGATTACTTTATTGTCCTTGTTGCCTGCCTCATTAATAAACCAATCAGCGCCTTTGAAGACCAAGGTAGACTTTTTCAATCCTATTACAGATTGCTTACCGTCGTTAAAGGTGTGGTAAAAGTTTAACCCAAAAAGATCTGAACGGTCCTTCCCTCCCTTGAATTCTGCTCTGAAAAACAGGGTATCTTGTAGGGTGTTGTTAATGAGTCTAAGGTCTTCAATGTCGTAATAGGGGGTCTTGGCACTTTTAAGGGCCAAAAAGGTATTAAATAAAGGGTTCTTAGTGTCTACTTTTAAAACTACACTATCCAAAAGGTTGTTGTACAAAGAGAATTGAGGGGATTTAAAATCAAGTTTAAAAACACCGGCATCGGCCTGAAGGGCCCCACGAATAAAAGTATTGGGTCCAAACTGCACCTCGGGTAGGAAAATCTCCACTAGTGTATTATAAATATCAAATTCAAAGGTCATTTCTTGGCCCTTGGTTACCTCAAATGGTTTGTAATTGGTGTAAATACTTCCCATGGCATTTTGGAGGAGCTTTCCAAATTCCAGCAACTTATAACGCCCACGAATAGCTCCAGATATAATGTCTTTTGAATTGATAGAAATGGTCCTGAATCCGTCTACTAGGCTGTCTGCAGCAACATTAAAATCTTCAAAAAAATAAGTGTTTTTAGCATTTTTGTATTGGGTATTTTTAAAGGCCAATACACCCAATACATTGTCTATATCCGTCCCTTTCAAGTCAATGTCCAGATCTCCTTTAAAAAGAGCTATAGAATCCTTGACCAAATTCATCTGATGCAAATTTGCATAATCCACAGAGGCGTTAAAATTAAAAGCCCTGTTGGCCTTTGAAAAATCTGCCAATCCACTGAAGGAAAACTTACAATTAGGATCTTCTACCGAAAGGGACCCTTCAAAGCGTTCATTTTTAAATAATCCAGATACACTAGCGTCTATATAATTATATCCTTTAAGGGTCATATTATACACCAAACCTTCTAAGTTGGTATTGAGATTGTTTAGTAAAAAACCGGTCCCTTTAATATTGGCGTCCATGCTCACTGCCCCAAGTGCATTTATTTGTGTATAGGCGCCTAAATCAAAATCTATCAGAGACAAGAAACCTTCATAAACACCTCGGTTTATGTCTGTGATATTAGAGAGGTCTACAGCGGCGTAAAAATTACCCAAGCGTGTGCTTGCGTTAATTTGAGTGGTGATCTGATCTGCACCAATCGCTGCATTCCCCCTAAGGGTAAATGTGCCTAGACGACTCATAGACAATGGAAGGTTATTGCCCAACACCCTTGGCATTAATCGCTTTAAGGATCCGTATTGGCTCTCAAAACCTTTGATGTTGGCGTCCAAATAGAAGGGAGTCAAAGTGTCAAAAAAGGCATTAAAACCAAAATCACCCCTTAAAGCTGTATTGTCACTGGTTAAAAATAAGTTTGAGGCATTGAGCTTATTTAAAGTACCATCTAGGTTGGCGGAGAAATTAAAAACGGAAGTTTGGTCGAACTCAGGATAAAGTAAATTAATGTCCGCGGTTCCTATCTGGCTGTCTTTAAATTGTGCATGAAACAAAACTTTATTGTAAAAATCACCAAAATCTTCCCTGTCATAATCTAAGGTCACTTGTCCTAAAATAGTGGAGTGTGGTGTTTTTAATATGAGTGATTCAAAACGCATTTGATTCAGTCCATAACTAAATTGGGTGCTTAGATCTGAAACAGCTATTCCGTTGGGGGTATCAAAGGTCAACTGCTTTATGGCTGCATTTACCTGAGGTCCTTTTATCTTAAAATCAGTTGCTTTAATCAGGAGGTTGTTGGCTGAAAAAAGGGCTGGTTGTGTTTTATTAAAATCTGTAATTACAAAACGAGCATTAGAAATTTGGACTTGTTTGGCGAATAATTCAAAAGGATTAGCTCCACTACTTTCTGTGTTTTCTAAGGTTACTTTTTCTAAAAAAACACCCCAATTGCTTTGTTCACTGTTTGGGTAGGTGGTTATTTTATAGGTCAGTTGGTCTATTAAAACTTTCCCTAAACTAAAGCGGCCTTTTACAAGCGCATTAAAATCTAAAATAGGGGCTTTTATTTGTTTTGCGTAAAACAAGGTGTCCTGTTTGTAATCCTCAGCAAACACATCATTAAGTCCAAATTGAAAGGTAAAAAGGGAACCCTCTACCCCATTTACGGAAAGATTGATTCCGTATTTGTCTGCAAGAGAATCGGTCAGCTTACGGGCCAAATAGGTTTGAAAAGTAGCACTGGAAAGCAACAAGGTTCCCAAGCTTAAAAACAAGAGTACCCCCAAAGCTATTTGAATGACTATTTTTCTGTATTTTTTGATAGCGCTATATGTTTTACCTTTGTGAGATATCAATTATGATTCCAAAGATAAATGGAAAATACCTCAATTCACATTTTAGCGATAGAATCTTCCTGTGACGACACTTCTGCTGCGGTACTCAGGGGAAACCAAAGACTGAGCAATGTGGTGGCTACCCAAAAAATACACGAAGCTTATGGTGGTGTTGTGCCAGAATTGGCCTCAAGAGCACACCAACAAAATATTGTCCCTGTAGTAGATCAGGCACTTAAACAAGCGGGTATAGACAAATCTGCCCTCCATGCCATTGCCTTTACTAGGGGGCCTGGACTTATGGGATCTTTACTGGTGGGAACTTCCTTTGCCAAGTCACTTTCCTTAGGCTTGGACATTCCACTTATTGAAGTGAATCATATGCAAGGCCATGTCTTGGCACATTTCATTAAAAGTCCAGAGGAACCTAAAAAAGCCGTTCCAAAGTTTCCCTTTTTAGCCCTGACCATTAGTGGTGGTCACACGCAAATTATATTGGTCAAAGATTATTTTGACATGGATGTTTTAGGGGAAACCCTGGACGATGCCGTTGGAGAAGCCTTTGATAAATCTGCAAAAATATTAGGCTTCCCCTACCCTGGGGGTCCTTTGATTGACAAATTTGCTGCAGAAGGAAATCCCCATGCATTTGAATTCCCTATCCCAAAAGTGGGTGGTTTAAATTTTAGCTTCAGTGGACTAAAGACTAGCATACTCTATTTTATACAGAAAGAAACGGCTAAAAACCCAAATTTCATTGCGGCGCACAAAGCAGATATTTGTGCATCTATACAGTACACTATTGTGGAGATTCTCATGAGAAAAGTGAAAAAAGCCGTAACCCAAACAGGGGTTAGAGAAATAGCGATTGGTGGTGGTGTTTCTGCCAATAGTGGCATTAGAGCAGCGCTTACAACTGCGGGGGAAAAACACGGATGGACCATTCATATTCCTAAATTTGAATATTGCACTGACAATGCGGCAATGATTGGTATAGTGGGCTATTTGAAATACCTCAATAAGGATTTTACCCACCAAAAAGTGGCCGCAAAAGCCAGGTACATTATTGATCCATCATTATGAATTTATTTTATGCACCCTGCTTTACGGCAGAAGACAACAGTGTAGCGCTGTCCCAAGAGGAGAGCAAACACGCGACCAAAGTACTTAGAAAAAAAACAGGAGACCTCATTCACCTCACCAATGGAAAAGGCCTTATGGCTCAAGGTGAAATTTCAGATACTGCGGGTAAAACAGTACAGGTTTCTCTAATAGAAATTCATCTGCAAACACCAAAACCCTATTCCTTAGATCTTTATGTGGCGCCCACTAAAATGAACGACCGTTACGAATGGTTTTTAGAGAAAGCAACTGAAATAGGGCTTTCTAGTATCACACCCATAATATGCGATCAATCAGAAAGAAAAGTGATCAAAGCGGAGCGATATGAAAAAGTGCTTTTAAGTGCTATGAAGCAATCCCTACAAGCCTACTTGCCCTTGCTTCACCCAGCCATTTCTTTAAAAAAATGTTTGGATCAAGATATTAGTGGAGAAAAGCTATTTGCGCATTGTGAGGCAGACAAGATGAAAACAGCTTTAAATTCCCTAGATTTAAAAAATAAAAAACTATCTATTTTCATTGGCCCTGAGGGAGATTTCTCCCTATCAGAAATTAAAAAAGCCATAGAAAAAGGGTGCAAACCCGTGAGTTTTGGAAACACCAGACTCAGAACAGAAACAGCTGCTTTATACGCTTGCGCCTCTGTGGCAGCTCAAAATGAAAGTGAATGAACGCAAAAATCATTTCTTCTGGGATTTTAAGGGCCCTGGCTATTGTAGTGGCTATTCTGGCTGGTTTGTATTTTCTAAATGCAATTACAACAGTTTTAGTTTATATAGTCATAGCGGCCATTGTATCCCTTATTGGGAGACCCATTGCCCTTTTTCTAAAAAACAAACTCAGGTTTAATAGGACTATAGCCGCTATAAGCACTATGGCTATTTTATTAGGTATTTTATCCATGCTTATTGCCCTGGTAGTTCCCTTACTCGTTCAACAAGGGGAAAATCTAAGCCTATTGAATATTAAAGGCCTCAAAAGTAGTATTACTGACTTATATGCAGAAATCACAGCCTATTTTGGTCTAGAAAACAATTCTTTATTTGCTCAATTTCAAGACAGTAGCTTAATCACCACTTTATCATTAGAGCAGCTACCCGCGTTTTTTAACGCCGTATTGGGTCTTCTAGGGAACTTTGGAGCAGGCCTCTTTTCGGTGGCCTTTATCTCTTTCTTTTTCTTAAAAGACAGTGAATTGTTTGAAAATGGCATTCTGATGTGGGTGCCTTCAAAAGAAAATCTTAAAACCAAGGAGGCTTTTGCTAAAATTAAAAGCCTCCTGTCTAGGTATTTTTTAGGATTGTTGTTTCAAATACTCATATTGTTTGTGATTTACAGTATTGTTTTGAGTGTTTTTTCTGTGCCCAACGCCATGGTCATTGCCTTCCTTTGCGCCCTGCTAAATCTTATCCCATATGTGGGTCCAATAGTGGGTGGAATGCTCATGATGTTTTTAACCATGAGCAGTCAATTAGGCGCTTCATTTAATGAAATAATCTTACCGAAAACCACCTATGTAATGATCGGTTTTATCATAGGACAATTGGTAGATAATTTCTTGTCGCAACCCCTTATTTTTTCTAAAAGTGTGAAGTCACACCCACTGGAAATATTCTTAATTATTTTGTGTGGCGGCCTACTTTGGGGCGTTACTGGAATGGTGGTAGCGATCCCATTATACACGGCAATAAAGGTGGTATTAAAGGTGTTTTTTACAGAAAATAGTCAGATAAAATCTTGGACAAAAAACCTATAGTTTTACTTTGAATAAGAATATATTAAATACTGGTATTCAAGATTTTATAAATAAAAATTTAACTACTGACACCTTGTCAGTTGCGCTTTCCAAACCCCTTTTTGAAGGGGTAAGCAATACTGAAATCATTCAGCAGATAGAAGCGGCTAAAAAGTGCGTCCACAAGCTACCAACTTGGTTTAATACCCAGGGCATTTATTACCCCCTACCCCTTCAAGTAGAACAGACTTCCTCTGAGATTACTGCGCGCTATAAAGCGGGTTTGATCCGGGGTAAATCACTGGCAGATATCAGTGGTGGAACTGGTATAGATAGCTTTTATTTTGCAAATAATATAAAGCAGGTTTATCACCTTGAAATTAATCCTGAATTGGCTGAAATCGCCGCCTTTAATTTAAGTGTTTTGGGGGCTAAAAATATTTGTTCAATGGCCACTGACGGCATTGCGTTTATTCAAGATTTTAAAGGTACTCTTGATTGGGTTTATATAGACCCCTCTAGAAGGAGCGATCAAAAGGGAAAGGTTTTTATGCTAGCAGATTGCAGTCCCTCTATGCCAGCCATATTACCCATGCTTTGGAATAAAACGGACAAGATTTTGATTAAAACAGCTCCTCTGTTAGATATTAGTGCTGGTTTAAAGGAATTGAGTTCTGTCAAAGAGATTCATGCGGTTGCTGTAAATAGGGAAGTCAAAGAGCTGCTGTGGCTACTAGAAAAGGATTATGATGGGCCTGTGGCCCTTAAAGCTGTTTTGCTCAATGAAAATGGTTTGTTAGATTCATTTAACAGCAGCATATCCGAGGAATCACATAGTAGTGCTAGCTTTAGCCTACCCCTCGATTATTTGTTTGAACCACATGCAGCTGTATTAAAATTAGGGGCTTTTAAAAGTGTTTCTAGCCAGCTAGGGATGGCTAAACTTCACCCAAACAGCCACTTGTACACCGCTCATAATATTGTGCCCTTTCCAGGTCGTAGCTTTAAAGTATTGAATTATTTTGCCTACCACAAGAAAGCCATGAGGTCTTTTGAGAAGACCAAAGCCAATGTGAGTACTAGAAACTTTAAAATGACCGTGGCGGCTTTAAGAAAAAAACACCACCTCCAAGACGGAGGCAGTGTGTACTTATTTTTTACAACAGACCTCGAAGAAAAGCCCATTGTAGTGGTTTGTGAAAAAACTTAGGTCAATAAGTTTCCTTGCTCATCCCAGGAGGCTATATTTCCCCTAGTTTTCTGATCTATGCATTTGGCCAACCAGGCTTCTTCATAAGCCATACCGTGTTGGTCTAATACCTCCTGCGGCACACCATCCCAAACATTAGGCATATTTCCTTGATAACCCAAGTCTTTAATTCCAGTTTCTGTGGTGTAATACCCTGTTAGGGTGAGGTTTCTCATTAAAGAAAAGAAACGCACTTCTAGCGGGCGTGCCCCTTCAGAAACAGCTAGATCTGGATAAGCTATTTCTTCTAATATCTCATGTTGTTGTGCAGGCTCCAATTTTTTAAATTCAAGTCCAAAACGCCTGTTACTTATGTGATCTAACCACATTAAGCCACCCCTAATTGGGGTTTGAAATGCCGGATAGTCTTTGGCCATAAACTCAATGAAATCTGGAACACCCACACTGGCAGCGCTTGGAAAATCTTCATTTTCAGGTAAGATCAATGCGGTAAGGATGGCCAAACTTTCCAATTCATGTGGAGTGAAAAATTGCTGGGCATGCAAAGCAGCTATTTGAGCGTCCTCCTCAGGAGTTCTACCATAGTTGGTCGCTCCAGTAGCCATGGCTTCTTGTGCTTCTGCACTAATTTCTGGTTGGCAAGAAGCTAAGGCCAAACCTCCAGCTGCTGCACCAATAAAAAGGGACTTTATACTTTCTCTTCTATCCATTTCTTAAATATTTTGCATTTTAAGCTGTTCTACTATATAGTCACAAGTTCTCCATGAGAGTGCTAAGATGGTCCATGTTGGGTTTTTGTCGGCCTGAGATACGAAAGGCCCAGCGTCTACAATAAATACATTGTTAGCGTCGTGTAATTGCTGGAACTGATTTACCACAGAGGTTTTTGGGTCATTCCCCATTCTGGTGGTACCCACCTCGTGAATAATTCTTCCTGGCGCCTCTAAACCGTACTCCCTGTCTGCACCTGGTGCTGCAGAAAGTGCCTCGCCACCCATATTGTGAATAAGCTCGTCAAAGGTCTCATGCATGTGCTTGGCTTGTTTTCGCTCAAAGTCTGACCAATTATAATGAAAACGAAGCACTGGAATACCAAATTGGTCTACCACAGAAGGATCTATTTCACAGTAGTTGTCTTCCATAGCGATAGATTCTCCTCTACCGCCAAAACCAACAACAGATCCGTAGTATTTTTTTACATCCGAACGCAGGCTGTTGCCGTAACCGCCTACCTTAAGTCCAAAAAACTTATTGTATTCATTGGCGTTAAAACCAAAGCCGTAGTTAGGCATTCCCATACCACCCCATACTTCTATGTGGTAGCCTCTAGGAAAATCCAATTTCTTATTGTCTAACCACCAGGGGGTATAAACATGCATACCTCCTACACCATCTTCATTGTACATTTTTCTGTTCACCAAATCCGGTACAAAGGCAGACCTACCGCTTCCCGTAGAGTCGTGGAGGTATTTACCTACCGTATTACCGCTATTCCCTAGACCATTTGGGTGCTGAGGAGATTTAGAGTTTAGTAATATTCTCGCAGAGCTACAAGCTGAAGCTGCCAAAACAACTACTTTAGCCCTAAGTGTATATTCTTTTCTGTCTGCTTTATCAATATATGAAATGCCAGTGGCCTTTCCTTCTGAGTTGGTTAACACCTCTCTCACCATAGCATTATTGTACAAGTCTATTTGCCCTCCATTCTTTTGCGCTGGAAAAATAAGGCAACTTCCCGCAGAGAAATCTGCGTAAGCGGAACAGGACCTATTACACTGACCACAGTAAAAACAAACCCCACGTTCTGGGTTAATCTTCTTGGTTAGCATAGACATTCTGGAGGGAATCACTGGTATATTAGACTTTCTTGCGCCTTTAATATAAAATAGCTCATGTAAACGAGGCTTTGGTGGTGGCAAGAAAAAACCGTCTGGCTCGTTAGGTAGGTTTTCTTTAGAACCAAAAAGTCCAATAAGTTTGTCTACTTTGTCGTAATAAGGTTTAACATCTTCATAGCCTATGGGCCAGTTGTCTCCTAAACCATCTACGTCTTTGTGCTTAAAATCACGCTCTGAAAAACGAAGCGATATACGGCCCCAGTGGTTGGTCCTACCACCGAGCATACGCGCTCTAAACCAATCAAACTTGGTGCCGTCTTTTCTTGTATAGGGTTCTCCTGGAATGTCCCATCCACCATATAAAGCATCAAAATCACCAAAAGTTCTTTGGGTGTTAGCCCCCCTCCTGGGAGACTCCCAAGGCCATTTCATTTGCGTTTGTTGGTCAGGATTGGCGGGGTCAAAATGGGGTCCCGCCTCTACTACCGCAATGTTTAAACCTGCCTCTGAGAGTATTTTTGTAGCCATTCCACCACCTGCTCCAGATCCGACAATCACTGCGTCGTATATTTTAGAGGATTCTTTTATTTGCATAGTTGGTTATTCAAGTTGGTTATTTACTAACAAGATAATGCAAAAAATAGTGAAATAAAAATACTTACATTTACACATATTTTTGGCTTATGAAAACCCTGACTAATTACGCCCTAGTACTGCCTTTATTTTTTTTCTTCAGTATTGTTAAAGCTCAAGACTCTATCCCATCTGTAGCAGCAATAAACCAAGACAGCATTCGTCTGGAGCAATACAATACAAAAATACAGATCATTGAGAGTCAAAGGGTTGCAGATTCAATTAAGAAAGTTGAGTTATTGGCTGAGATACAAAGTCTTAAAACTACAGACAACCTCAAAAAGGAAACCCTTCAAGCCCAATTAGACGCTATTAGTGCTCAAGAAACAGAGCGATTGGCCGCCAAAAAAAGAGAAGTAGAAGCCTTAAGGGCTACAAGCAAAGGAGTGCCAGTCATGGGCTTTTTTAAGGACACCCTATTAACAATATACAGTCGTCTGGGAAGTTTTTCCCCTGAAGAACGAGCTAAAGCAGTCAATCAAAGGATTCAAAACCTAGCTGGATTAAGAGATTTTTCTGCAGATAGTCTCGTCATAGAAAGCGAGTACAATATTTTAAATTTGGTGTATTCGGATCAGATTATCACCAGCATTTCAGAAGAAGACGCGCTTTGGTCTAAAATGAACGCTGCAGACTTGAGTGTTAATTACCAGAAAATTATTTCAACGGCTGTTTTAAATTATCAAAATGAAACCAATATAATTACCCTACTCAAAGAGTTTGGTTTGGCTTTATTGGTTCTCATTATTACCTATTTCATTATTAAGTACATCTTCATAGCATTTAGATGGAGTGCAATTAAAATACGCGCCCAAGAAAACAAACGCATTAAAGGAATAAAAATCAAAGACTATACGCTCTTTGACGCTTCCAGACAGGTTGCAGTGCTTATTAATTTAAACACCGTTCTAAAGTGGCTTGTGGTATTAAGCACCGTATACATAGCCCTACCTATTTTGTTTGGTATTTTTCCATGGACCAAAGACATGGCCCAGACCCTTTTTGGATATGTATTAGATCCTTTAAAAGACATTGGTTTAGGGCTTTGGAATTACCTACCCAACCTAATTACTGTGATCGTTATTATTGTGGTATTTAGGTATGTACTTAAAGGTTTATACTTCTTAAAATCTGAGATACAACAAGAAAATCTTAAGCTTCCTGGCTTTTATTCAGACTGGGCCGCACCTACCTATCAAATCGTTAAGGTATTGGTATTTGCCTTTATGATTGTGGTGATTTTCCCCTATTTACCTGGGTCTGACTCACCTGTCTTTCAAGGGGTATCTGTATTTCTTGGATTCTTATTCACCTTTGGATCTGCCGGTTCGCTTTCTAATATTATCGCAGGCCTAGTACTTACTTATATGCGTCTTTTTAAAATGGGAGACCGAGTGAAAATTGGCAGTATCTCTGGAGACGTTATAGAAAAAAATATGTTGGTGACTCGGGTAAGGACCACAAAAAATGAAATTATCTCCATTCCCAACGCTACGGTAATGAATAGCCACACTATAAATTACAGCAGTGACGCCCCAGAAAAGGGACTTATCATGCATTCCACTATTACCATTGGGTACGATATTCCTTGGAGAAAAATGGAAGAAGTCCTCATTAAAGCAGCACTAAAAACACCTTTATTACTAGAAGATCCAGCTCCTTTTGTACTTCAAACAAGCCTAGATGACTTTTATGTGTCCTATCAGATAAACGCTTATACTAGGGAACCTAACAAACAAGCCACCATTTACTCTAACTTACACGCCAATATTCAGGATTTTTGCAATGAGGCAGGTATAGAAATCATGTCTCCACATTATAGGGCTGCTAGGGACGGAAACCAGAGCACCATTCCTGCAGATCAGTTGCCTAAGGATTACAAAGCGCCTAGTTTTATGTTTAAAAGGGAGGAATAAATAGCTATTTAGCTGTGAAAGACCCAAAAATGAATTCCTGTTCGGTTTTAAAAGGGGTGGTATGTATTTGTTTTTCAAAAGACAAAGACTCAAAACCATACTTCTCAAAGAGCTGTTTCAAGGATGCTTCATTGTATTGAATAATGTCTAATCCACTACACTTTTTGGGTCCGTTGGTAGAAAAAGCTCCAATAATGACGTGGCCTTTAACAGCGCGATTTAATAATGTCAAATAATCTCTAATGCTTTCAGCCGATGCTTGAAAGTGAAACGAAGCCCTATCATGCCAAAGATCATAAGAAAGCTTGGGATTATAATCTATCACATCACTTACTACCCACTTAACTTGTGTAGCTCTATCCCCTAGTCTCTCTTGAGCGCGAATAATAGCGGTTTCTGAAATATCTAATACCGTTAGGTTTTTATAGCCTAGATCTATAAGGCGGTCTACCAATTGACTGTCTCCGCCTCCCACATCAATTATTTGGGCGTCTAAGGATAGTTTGGCCTTAGAAATAAGTTCTAAAGACATATTGGGCTCATTTTCTGTCCAACTCACCTCTTGAGGTGTTTTAGTTTTGTAGATACGCTCCCAATGTACTTTAGAATCATCCATAGGATAAACTAAGAAAGTTGCTTTTGCTTATTGATTAAGATAATGGTCAAACTAAACAGAAGCATTAAACCCGCAGGTAAAAATTTAATAGCTTCATCGCTTACTTTAAAATGCATAAAGACAGCGCCTAACATTAGCGCTCCCATTAATGCAGCAGAAGGAAGTATGGCTTTTCTATTCACAAAACCGATTAAAAGCCCTATTGCTGCTAAGACTTTCAAGCCTCCAATAACATACACAATTGTTTCGCTGAGCCCGTAAACGGCAAATTCCTCAATCATATTAGCGGCTTTTCCACCCCTATAAATGGTTGGATTATTAAATCTAAAAAACCAAACATTAATAACCACGAATGAAACCACAGCCATTAAAATATATTTTATGTATTTCATAATTAAAGTTTTAAGCTTTTTATAAAGATATAAGAATTTAACAATAAGTAAAACAAAGCGGGCAAAGACTGTATTAAACTATCTTGAATATTGATTCGAGTTCCTAAAGCTCCAGCCATCATTGCAGCTAAAATGGCTGCACTTATTAAGGAAATTTTAAACTTACCCATACCGTACAAAAGTCCCGCACCACAAATTAGCTGCACTAGCCCAATGAGTATTCTCATTGCAGAGAAGCCATATCTTGTGAATTCCGCTATATAAAATGGGTGAAATAAAGTAAGTATTCCATAGATTAAATGTGATGTACCACAAAAAATTCTAATGATTGATAATTTCATGACGCGAAGCTAGATGTTCTGTGGTTAATAACCGGACTTTTTTTAAAAATTCAGCTCCAATTGCGAAACCTATTTATTTTTTATAGAATACAGGTAAAACCGCTCCACTTTGTCCCTAGCCCAAGGCGTTCTTCTCAAGAAGGTCAAACTAGATTTCACTGTCTGATTGCTTTTAAAGCAATTAATATTGACCTGATTGGCCATTTCTTCCCAGCCATGCGTTTCTACCAGATATTCTAATATATCTAATAATTTAACACCGTGTAGAGGGTTGTTGGGTTGAGATTCCATTAATTGTATTTTGATAAACTATTGTTTTTTGTGCTAAAGTAGGCAAAATAGCAATAGAGGTTTATGTTTTAAGGCTTCGCTTCGCTCGCTGATCCTTTTGCGTTCCATCTTGAAAATAAAAAACCCGCTTTAGAAATTTCAAGCAAGCTTGAATTTCATAGCGGGTTTTTTATTTATATGTGATGGCAGAAGGATTCGAACCTTCGACCGCCTGCTTAGAAGGCAGGTGCTCTATCCAGCTAATTCGCTGTTAAACAGCTCATTATACAGTAAAACAAAGTTTAACTGTCTGAGCACTGTCTATGAACACAATGAATTATCCTAAAGTGGGTACAACAAATGACCAAAAAGTATTCGTTTCCTTTTACTTGAAAAACAAACGATTCCGACTATTTAACGGCCATAGAATTGGTCTAAACCTTGAACCTAATTCTTTTCCCTCAAACCAAAGAATTCCTCAAGCACAATTACTTGCTGCTGAAGTTTACAAACATATCACTTCTGGAGGAGTATTAAAGGAATATAGAACCGAGTCTTTAGTAACTGGTAAACTAACTGATAGAGAATACTTAAAAATTTCATTGAATCTAAAACATAAAGAGAATTATACTAAAGCATATAAATCAGAGCTAAACTATTCATATAAACTACTTTTAAGAGTTTCTAAAAGTGCTAAATATGAAAGAAGAGATATTATAAAGGTTTTAGAATACTATAATAACAGCAGCTCTTATAACAGCCTACTTAAAAACTTAAAAGTACTTTTTAATAAAGCTGAAGAATTAGGTTTAGAAAATAATCCAACAAAAGGTTTTAAGAGAAAAAAAGCAAAAGCTAACCTCAACAAACCGTTTGAAGATATATCTGCAATACTAAACGAAATAAAAGACTTTAATCATAATCTATACCTTTGCTGTATAATGACTTATGGTTGTCTCTTAAGACCCCATAGAGAGGTCAGAGAACTTACTTGGGGAGACTTCACAGCAGACTTATCTTATATTAAACTATCAGGTAGCAGAAATAAATCAGGCAGAAATAGAATAGTCCCTGTGCCTTCATATATCAAAGAACTGTTGAATAAAGGAGATAATAACCTCAACATATTTACAGGTACAACTAAAGCACCTAATCCTGACTATTTTAAAACGATTTGGGGGCGTTTTAAGAAGGTTTCTAAGCTACTTGAACAAGACCAAACACTTTACTCTTTTAGGCATTCAGGGGCTATAGAAATCTATAAAAGAACAGGTTCACTTAGTAAGCTGCAGAAGGCTATGGGACATTCTTCTTTAGCTGTTAGCTTAACCTATCTAAGAGGTTTAGAAGTAAGTGAGTTAGAGGAAAGTGATATGCCGATGATTTAAAAAATGTGACTCATAGAGAAAGAATCCAATCTATCAATAATTGTGACCATTTGTCTACTGGTGAATTTAATTCATTCATCCCAAAACCGTGACCTCCTTCGCTAAACATATGAAGTTCTACTTTTGCGTCTGCTTCAATCCAATCTCGATAAATTTGAACACTTGACGCAGGTATCTCTTTGAATTCGTCATTATTTGCACAAGTAATAAATGCTGGAGGTCTATTATTAGGAACTTCTTGTTTTTCAACAATATCCATCCAAGGGTAAATGGGAGCTATGAAATTTGGTTGATTTTTTTTGGTTGAGTTATAAGCTGTCTCCATAGTTACTGCCCCTCCTGCGGAAAATCCCATTAAACCAATCTTATTTGGATTAATATTATATTTTGCTGCATTTATCCTCATAACTTCTATTGCTGCCATAGCATCTTTTGAAGAATAAGGTAAAATGATTTTAGCACTATCTATTGCCATTTGAGGTTTGTCCCAAATCGTTTTAGTCCAATCAATTACTGAACCCTTTCGAGGATAAGTTCTATATTTCAGTACTATTGAGGTAATCCCATTTAATGATAGTTTTTTTGCAAGTTTAACACCTTCCTTCTCGTACGCGCTAAAAAAAAGCCCACCCCCGGGACAAATAATCATCGCCTTGTCTGTAATCGAATTTCCTTTTGCTCTGTAGATATCCATTTCAGGCTCGGAAATATTATCCAACCAAATACCTTCTTGCTCCGAAACAAGAACCCTGTTTTCTTTGTAGGATTTTAAGCCCCATTCTTGATATTCAAGTTGTATTTTTTCTTGAGCATTTAAAGATGTTGTAAGTAATAAATAAAAAAATATTAGTTTTTTCATTTAATTCAAATTTAGGTATCATATAAATATACAAATAACACCCTGAACTTACTTAACAAACAAACGCAAGTATTAACTTACTCCATTAGTAGCTTGTTTCATTCTTGGTAGAGTGTATTAAAAAACTTACAGAAGATATGCCTGTGGTTTAAAAGAAAAACCCTCCATTTGGGAGGGTTTATGTACAATTAGTTAAATCTTGCCAAAGTATTTATGTAGTAGTTTTGGATATATTCCACTTTACCTCTGTTTTTTATATAATCACCGAAGCCTTTGGAGTCTCTAAATTTCCTCTCTAATAGCACTAAGTCATTTAAATCTTTTCCATAAACCACAATACTATGTGTAGCTCCTGGAGTTCCTCCAGCATCAATAGAAAGCAACCCCATTCTTCTATCTCCAAGTATTGATTTGTTTTGTTTTACTATTTTATCAAAAGCTAATTTAAACTTAGCAGGTTCATGAATTTTTAAATCAAAAATTTTCGCAGATTTATTTTTACTTACGTCACCTTCGGAGAATCCAAGAGATGTTATTACACTACTATCGTTTGCAAAACTTAAATGATTATTTAATTGTTCTAAATAAGCAGTCCATTCAGAATCAGTTTTTTCTTGTTTTGTTCCAAAATTTTCAGGATTTCCCCACGCAAGTATTCTATGAGTTACTCCATTTTTAAACTGAACAGATTGTAACATGACACCACTACCTTCATTCCATTCTTGGCCTTCAGCAAAATCACTGAATATGTTCAATACAGAAGGCGCATGACCAGGCATAACCTTCATATTGTATATACGCCCTGAAGTTTGTGCAAAGATTGACGTAGTAAAAACAAGTGCCAATAACATTAATAATTTTTTCATTTTGTGTTTGTTTTAATTAGTTGTTGAATAAATATATTAAATATGTAATTGCAATACAAGATTATTAATAACTTTCTTAGTATGTTTCAAAAGGCTATGGGACATTCATCCTTAGCCATTAGTTTAACCTACCTAAGAGGCTTAGAAGTAAGTGAGTTAGAGGAAAGTGATATGCCTGTGGTTTAGACACTGGTATTTCATAATTCCGATTAAACTATTACTCCTTTAGGACCATATCAATGCATATGACGGCGCCAAAAATCAAAAGCCTTAAAGAGCTTGTTTTTTCAACATTATCATTTATATCAAGAATATAATTATCTGCGCTTGTAAACAGTTCTTTCCCAATTCCAGACCATTTTTTTGTAACTGTTGCAATAGTGTTTTCATCCTTTAGAAATTTAAAATTCCAGCCAATTAGGCTGCCTTTTAATTTAGACACAAGATTTCCTTTGTAGTCAAACACCTCAAAGTTATTAAGTTGAAATAAATTCAGTTTAATAAAACCAATTAATTTATCGCTTTCATCAAACACTTCAATTTTTGGTAAGACTAATGAGAGTTTTTTTTTAACCTTTATAATTTTTATACCGTCAAGACCACTAATTTCAATTTCAAATGGAGTCATAGATTTGAGGTCTTTTATAAGCAGTCTAATAATTTTATATAAAGGGTTTAAATTTTTCTCACGACAATGTAAAATGATTTCTTCGGTTTGTGGGTCATAAACATCATAATTGTTGGATGCTTTAAACAAGCCTAATTGCTCCTTAAATAGAAATGTATTTTTTTGCAAAAGTTTTTTCATTGTTGTGTTCGTTTAGAAATAGCTGAATTGAAAGAAGAAGATATGCCTATCGTGAAGTTAGAAATATTAAAGTTTATTATTAATGAGGGATTTTATTACTACTTCCACCACCTTTCATTCCACTATAATCATCTTTACCATCTTTCTTGTTTTTAAAAAAAAGATAAACTATGACACAAACTATAAGTATAATAATTATGCCTCCAATTATATCTCCCATCATAGCTCTAAAAGATTAATAAGAGAGTATTTAAGTAAGTATTTTTTCATATTGTTTAAATTACATATTAACATACAATATAACAACTTTTAAATAAGGCTAACTACAAAAGGCTATGGGACATTCATCTTTAGCTGTCAGTCTTACCTATTTAAGAGGCTTAGAAGTAAGTGAGTTAGAGGAAAGTGATATGCCTATGGTATAGAAGAAAAAAGCCCCCATAAGGAGGCTTAACAATTTAATTTTTTTACTAAACCCTTAATAAGTTAACTTAGATTTTTGTATTCAAAATTTATCGAGGTACTGTTTAAAAAATACTTTAGAATATTTAAATGAACTTTTGCAATTATTTTTACTGAACAGTCCAATCAGTAAATTCAGATGTCCAACTTCCTATTACACTTAAACCAGCATTAATATCATTTAATCCTTCATTTATAGAATTATTTAAATCAGTAGATGTGCCATTTGAATTCCAGAACTTAGAAACGAATTCTGAAGATTCAAAAATCCAAAGCATACCTAATGAATTTACATCTTTTCCTTTTATTCCTTTTATTAGGTGAACTTTAGCCCCCATAAATGCTGAGTTATAGGCTGGAATCAGAGTCTTGGTGAAATAGTTTTCAAAATCTTGCATTGTGTAGCCATTGTTAAGAGTAACATTTAGCTTATGAAAGCCTATTAAATTATCTTTGGATAATCCAACTGGAGCAACTGAATTCATCATTCCCGAAGCGTCAAACCAATCACCACCATTAATAATTTTCCCATCTTTAAATTCAAAAGAATGATAGCTTGTTAAAGTTGTTTCTTTTCCAGATAAAGAATGAATAGAATTCCATGTTCCATATACACGAGTACTTCCATCAGGAGTACCTGTTTCTGAATCTACACCAGGCAACCAATAATCTGCGGTAAATTTCATATTTTCAAACTCTGCCTGATAGCCAAGTATAGCTGCTTTCAAATCTTCTTTTCCTCCCATTCCCATGCCATATACAGGCATATGCCATTGAATGTCCTCATGTAAATATTCAAACATTTCCTCTGCTTGTTCTGATTCATGAAGCTTAAAAAAAGCTTTAGCTTTTTCAGTGTTTTTTTCATATTCTGCATGCTTTCCGTTTGTACAAGCAGATACTGTAAATAATATAGTCAATGACAATAATAATTTTTTCATTTTGAGTTTATTTTAATTGATTAATGATTAAATATATTAAACATATAATTGCAATACAAGATTATTATCAATTTTATTAGTAAACTACAGAGGGCTATGGGTCATAGTTCTTTAGCTGTTAGCTTAACCTACCTAAGAGGACTTGAGGTTAGTGAGTTGGAGGAAGAAGATATGCCAGTTATTTAATGAGAAAATTGATGAGGTCAATAATCTAATTAAGGAAGTGTTTGAGAGTTTAATGTGAAATGAATGTTTGTAAAGTTTAGTTATAGAGTTCTATGAAATCAAAGAAATTACAATATCACTCAATAGAATTAAAATTATAATAACTACTACAGCACTCCTAAGAACTTTAAATAAATAGCAATACCATTACAACAAAAAGTATATCAAGTTTTGGTATTAGATTTTCATAGTTAGGTTTCACATCAAGTTTATCTGTAGTGGAATTAATTTTCTTATTTGGTAATAGAGCAACTATCAACACTCCAAATAAACTCAATAGAAAACCAAACCAAAAGCCCTCTAAAGGGCTTCTATTCTTCTCTTTAGCTATGTATCTTCCTATAGCACCTGTAATGAATCCAAGAAATATTGAAACTAAGATATATTCCATAATTAAATTTATTTGAAATCTTCTCTAACAAAACCACTATAGAAAAACAGTATTAGTATAATTACAAATGTTGAAATCCAAATAACTTTATCTTCTTTATCTTCTTTATCTCTTGAGTAGACAACAGACTCTTCCTTATTGGGTAATAAAGCAACTATAATTAAACTAAGAGCAGAGAACAATAAACCTAACCAAAATCCTTCAGCTCCACTCCTATTATTTTGCTTAGCTATATACCTACCAAGTAATCCAAAGACTATGGCTGAAATAACATAGAACTCAATACTTATTATACTCCACATATTAATTATTTAAAATTTTTTTAAAAATAACAATTTTAAATAACAATTAATAGTCGCAATGTATTGAAAGTATTTATCTAAGAGGACTTGAAGTAAGTGAGTTGGAGGAAGAAGATATGCCTGTTATTTAATTATTCTATTCTTACTTTTATATCATAAATGCTCAAAGTGATTGCATCTTCACCATAATGAGCGTCATCAGGGAGTGTAGTAGTACCAATAAAATGAAGAATTCCGTCTTTCATAAATGGTTCTAAAAAATCTACAAAAACATCCTTTATTTCAAGTTCTTTATTTTCATATGCTGAAAAATTACCTTGTCCGTCATTGATCCAAATACTATTATTTAATTTGACCCCACCTGAAGCCACTGGATCGTATTGAACGGGGGAAATTCTAAATAGAGATCCATATCCATCAGGGCGTAATACAATATCCATATTGTTATCATTGTTTACATCCATTAACTTAAATTCTCTCCAATTCTGTAGATCTGTTCCCCTAAAAAATTTTGACCAGTGAGGTTTAAATTCTCCATTACCATCACCCAACCAAACTTCAAATGCACTACCACAACTGTCCTCTCTTGCTACTGAAATATCAACATTTCCATCATTATTAAAATCACTTGCTTTAATTGATGTTCCACCTAAACCGCGGGGACATTCTGACAGTGAATAAAATGCTTCTGGCTCGTTAGAAACAAAAATTCTTTCAAATCTTTCGTTCTTGTCATTATACTTGTAAGTCTGAACATTATTTAATTGATTTTGATTTTGTTCTCCATAATCTGCAGTTATTATTTCATCTCTTCCATCACCATCAACATCTATAAAAGCTATTGTAAATGGGTTGTCGTTAGAATCTGAATATGACCAAATATTTCGCTGATTACTAAATGTGCCATCTTGATTTTGAACATATAAACGATAATCAGGTGCAGGAACTCCTCCTATATCTGTTAAGCCGTCACCATTAATGTCCCCAGCAGTTACTCCGTGCCAAAATGTTTTTTCTCCATCTGGATTTATTTTTCTCCATTCAATATTATCAGGGACTAGTTCACCAATCCAAGCATCTCCTAACCACAAATCAGCATTGTTTCCTATCTCTCCAGCATCAGCAATAATTAATTGATTCCCATATTTTACAGGATTTCTTACTAATCTAGTAGCAGAAACTCTATGAACTTGATCTAAAAGCCATTTATTGTCAAATTTTTTCAAAATCAAATGAGGGATTTTTGGAAGAGATTGAGGATCTAGTGAGGTATTCCATAATTCCCCCGAAATCCATCTATTACCTGAATTAAAAAAATACTCGTTCCCGTTATGTGTATAATAAAATGAACCACTAACATCAGAAAATGTTGCTCTTATATCCTCTAAAACCACTCCTTCAACTTCAATTCTGGTTCTATTCTTCGTTACAATAAAATTAGACTCTTCAAAAACCGCATTAATAGTCGTTGGTTCACTAATATTAATTTCAATAGAAGTTTCAGTTGAGTTAACAGATCCTGACCATTTTTTAAAAACACTCCATCCCTCAGCAGGTATAGCTGTGAGTTTAACAGTAGTACCTGAATCATAGTCTGTAGACCTTCCTGAATTTACAATCTCTTCTAATACCTCACCTTCGCCTTCTATGTTTACAGTTAGAGGGTATTTCTTCTTCTCAAAAGTAGCAGAAACAGTTTTAGACTCTATTATGGTTAGTTGTATCGGATTCTCTGTTGGGTCTATGTCTCCTATGTCTCCACTCCATCCTGTGAATAACCATTCACCTTCTGGCTCGGCAGTTAGTTTTACAGTTGTCCCTGAATCATAGTCGGTAGTTCTTCCTGCCTCTATTATTTCTTCTATAACTTCACCCTCTCCTTCTATGTTTACAGTTAGAGGATATTTCTTCTTCTCAAAGGTGGCTGTAACCTCTTTAGGCTCTCCTATCACTATCTGAACAGATTCTTCTGTAGATTCTATATCACCTGTCCATCCTACAAATACCCATTCAGCTGCTGCTTGGGCAGTCAGCTTCACAGTCGTACCAGAATCGTATTCAGTAGTCCTTCCTGAGTTTACTATTTCTTCAATTACCTCACCCTCTCCATCAAAGTTTATAGTTAAAGGATATTTCCTTTTCTCAAAGTTGGCTGTTAAAGTTGAGTTTGAGCTAATGGTTATTGTTCTTGTAGCGTTGGTATTTCCATCAGACCAACTTGTAAATACATACTCTCCTTGCGGTGTAGCTGTTACACTAACTGTTTGTCCTGCCTCATATTCACCACCTGTTGTTGATACAGTTCCTCCCTCTCCTGCAGATAATGTAATAGTATATTTAGCTATTGGTGCAGGTGGTGGGGTAACTGGTGTTGAAGTTTCATCTGATGAACAGGATAAAACAATAGCAAAGATGCTTAGTAGGAAGAATATCTTTTTCATTATTAGTGCGATTTGGTTTAACCAAAATACAACTAATTGAGAAATAAGCATATATTCTCAATGTAATGAGAGTATTTATCAAACACAGTATACCTCTCTTACAAATCTTACACCTAAGAAGGTTACAAATGTTACAGCTTACCTAAGAGGCAAAGAACAATAAGAGTCATTACAACACCCTTAAAGAAGCTAAGATAGGATGATAGAACAGGGTTCTTTCTGATAAAGTTAAACTGCCAAGTAAATAGGCTTTTTTGATTAATCAACTTAAATCAATCTAAAATAGTAGTAAAAAGATGAGGTTTTGTTTGACTATGGAAAGAGGATGATTCAATCCTTAATTAACTGAGTGATACCAATAACAAAGCCCTCCATTGGAGGGCTTTGTTTAAGTGATGGCAGAAGGATTCGAACCTTCGACCGCCTGCTTAGAAGGCAGGTGCTCTATCCAGCTGAGCTATGCCACCATTTCCCGAAGGAAAAAGTTTTGAGATTTTGGGAATATCTCTGTTTATTAATGTCGGGGTGGCAGGATTCGAACCTGCGACCTCCGCGTCCCAAACGCGGCGCGATAACCGGGCTACGCTACACCCCGAGACCTTGTAATAAGGTATCAATTTTTCAATAAAGAGCGGAGAGACAGGGATTCGAACCCTGGCGACAGTTACCCGTCGACAGATTAGCAATCTGCTCCATTACCACTCTGGCACCTCTCCTAACACAAAAGTGTTTCACGCCTTAAAAACGCGGTTGCAAATGTACTTTTTAGAATATAATATAACAACATTTTTAAAGCTTTTTTTAGCTTTATTTTTCATTGATCTGAAATTATTCTGGATATGCTACCCTAAGGTGGTAGATATTAGTTAGTTTGCCTTTCAAGACCTTTTTAATTAATTCAATATCTTTAAAGGTAATATTGGCATTTACGTACTGATTGGCCTGCATTTGGCCTGTAATAATCTTCTCTACAAAGGCATCTATTTCCAAATAAGTAGGGTTTTTAAGACTTTTAGATGCGGCTTCTACAGCGTCTGCCATCATGAGAATAGCCGTCTCCTTTGAAAAAGGAAGGGGGCCTGGATAGGTAAATAATGCCATATCTATATCTGGTTGGGTCTCTTGAGCTTTCTTATAAAAATAATAAACCTGAGTGGTTCCATGGTGGACCCTAATAAAATCTATCAATCGGTCTGGTAAATTGTATTTTTTTGCTATTTCAATTCCATCTGTAACATGGTCTAAAATAATTTTAGCGCTGTCTAAAGGATCTAGTTCGTGGTGCGGATTTACAGAAGTAATCTGATTTTCAGAAAAATAAGTAGGGTGGTTCATTTTACCTATGTCGTGGTATAATGCCCCTACCCTTACAAGCATAGCATTGGCCCCTATTTCGTTGGCTGCTGCTTCTGCTAGATTAGCTACTTGTAAGGAGTGGTGAAAGGTGCCTGGGGCCTTATTGGAGAGTTCCTTTAAAAGCTTTGAATTGGTGTCTGAAAGTTCTAATAGCGACACTTCAGAGACCAAACCAAAGAGTTTTTCGTAAATATAGATGAGGGGTTGGGCAAAGAGTGTGATCATGCCGTTTAAAGCAAAAAGACCAAAAACCAACCACTGTAAATTGTCTATGGTGCCTTCTTGTATAATGTGGAAAGAAAAGTAACCCAACATATACACTACAGTAATTTGTCCAACAGATATAAATAGGTTGGCCCGCTTATACAACTCTGTTACAGATAAAATGGTTACAATTCCGGCAATGGTTTGTAAAAAAACAAACTCAAAACTATTGGGCACCACAAATCCTAGTATAAGGACCGTAAGTACATGCGCAAAGAGCCCTAAACGGGCGTCAAAAAATGTCTTTAATATGAGGGGTAAAATACACAGCGGCACTACATACACATAAGTTTCATTGTATTGCACCACCAGGGTGGTTAGCAGTACCATGAGGACAACATTGGCTAATATAAAAGTGAGCTGGGTATTGTCTCTATAAATGTGCGGCCTATATTTGGCTAAAAACAAAAACAACATAACCATTACTAATGCGACCAAAAGGGTGTAGCCAAACAGGATAATATAGTAATTGGCGTCTGACCATAAAACAGATTCATACTCTGATTTAAGGGAAAGCAGTACCTTGTAATTTTCTTGTTCTACAACAGCTCCCTTCGCTATAATGAGCTTGCCTTTGTCTACAAAACCCCTAGTGAGCGATACATTACCTAAAGCCTCTGAAAGCGATTTCTCTGTAAAGTCTTTATTAAACACCACATTAGGAACAACCACATCTAATAACAATGCCTCTGCAAAAGTGGCTTGAGACTGAAAAAGTGGGGTTTGTATTTTAGATTGAATGAATGGAAGCAATTTAGGAATAACCATAAAGGAATTCACAGGCCTTAAGCTAGCGGTATTTTCTTTTAATAGATATATGCGCTCACCTAAATTCTCCGTGGCATTTCTAGCGAGTAAACCTCGAGCGTATACACTGTCTAATACCCTAAACAATACCCGCTTAATTTGTGCGGTATCTTTGAGTGTTGGGTTGCTTTTTTTTAAATCCACTAGTGCAAAGGTCAAGTCTTCCTTTGACTGTAACAGCATTGAATCATTCAAAGAAAAGTAAGGAATGTGCTCGCGCTGAATAGCTGCTTTTTCCGCTGACAATTCCTCAGAGGTCTTTTTTACACTAAAATCAAATGGGGCGTACAAAGTTTCATGTTGCCAAGGCTTTCCTTTTTGAAATTCGTACTTAAACTTTCCGCCTTTAGGAAAAAAATACACGACCAAGCCCACTGCCAATACATAGAGCAGGTATTTATATAGTAGGGATTGGTTTTTATAGAGGGTATCTAGACCTTTAGCCATGAATTAAGTTTGAATCAAAAATAGAAAAATAAACCCATACCGGCGTTATTTTAGTTTTTCAGCAGGCGGCTTTGCCACTAATTTTAGTATTTTTGATGGAATCTATTTTTAAGCCTATTCTATGAAAGAAGTAGTCATTGTTTCCGCAGTAAGAACCCCTATTGGACGCTTTATGGGCGCTTTGTCTCATATAGCCGCACCAGAACTAGGCGCCATTGCTATAAAAGGCGCTTTGGAGCGAATTCAATTAGACCCTTCCGAGGTAGGAGAAGTTATTATGGGCCATGTGTTGCAAGCTGGAACAGGACAAGCACCTGCAAGACAGGCGGCAATAAAAGCAGGGATTCCAAATACCGTTCCTTGTACCACGGTAAACAAGGTTTGTGCTTCTGGAATGAAAACCATCATGCAAGCTGCGCAATCTATTGCACTCGGAGACCAAGAGGTTGTTGTGGCCGGTGGTATGGAAAACATGAGTATGGCGCCCCATTTAGTTTCCATGAGAAATGGACAAAAATTTGGCCCTACTACCCTTGAAGACAGTATGCAGAAAGACGGTTTAGTAGACGCATACCAACAAATAGCTATGGGGGTTTTTGCAGACCAATGTGCCCTCACTTATGAGTGTTCAAGAGAAGACCAAGACCAGTTTGCCATTCAGTCCTACCAACGCGCTAAGGCCGCCTGGGATGCTGGAAAATTTTCTAATGAAATTATACCCGTATCCATACCCCAACGCAAAGGAGACCCCATTATTTTTGATACAGATGAAGAATACAGCAATGTATTCTTAGATAAAATACCTGCCCTTAGACCTGCTTTCACAAAAGATGGTACAGTGACTGCAGCCAATGCCTCTACCATTAACGACGGCGCTGCTGCATTGGTCCTAATGAGTGCAGATAAAGCCAAATCACTTGGAATTAGGCCTTTGGCTACCATTAAAGGATATGCAGACGCTGCTTTGGAGCCAGAATGGTTCACCATCGCTCCCGCTAAAGCGCTTCCTAAGGCCCTTTCAAAAGCTGGAATGCAGCAATCCGAAATAGATTTCTTTGAATTTAATGAAGCCTTTTCAGTGGTTGGATTGGCCAATATGAAATTATTAAACATTCCAGACAACAAAGTAAATATTCACGGAGGCGCCGTTTCTCTTGGCCACCCTCTAGGATGCTCAGGTGCCAGAATAGTAGTAACCCTACTCCACGTACTCGCCCAAGAGAAAGTGCGCTATGGCGCAGCAGCCATTTGCAATGGCGGCGGCGGCGCCTCTGCCCTAGTGATTGAAAACAACCTAGAAGCCTAAATATGCGTTTTGGAATAGCAAAACTCTCTAATATAGCCTTAAGAAGCGCCCCAGATACGGAAAGCGCGATTGTTACCATGGCCCATTATGGAGAAGGGTTTAAAATATTGGACCACAGAAAATGGTGGTTTAAGGTAAAAATGGCCTACGACCAAACTGAGGGTTGGGTAGAAAACTTACAAATCTTGGAAATTTCAGAGGACCAATACCAAAGCCTGGAAGAAAAAACCCCTAGCTATTGCCAAGAACTCACTGGTTTTATACAAGAAGAAAACGGTGCACTTATGCCTGTTTTATTAGGGGCCAATACAAGTCAATTAAAATTACTGTCCCATACTTTTGAAGGTAATACAAAGGCCAACGGAACTAAAAATGGGGTGGTAAATACTGCTTTAATGTATTTAAACGCACCCCATCTTAAAGGAGGAACACTCCCTTTTGGCATAGACGCAGCTGGCTTGAGCCAAATGGCTTATAAACTCAACGGCTATGTATTGGCTAGGACAGCTGAATTACAATCCAAGCAAGGAGAGCCCCTAAGTTTCATTGAAGAATCTGAAGCGGGAGATTTGGCTTTCTTTGACAACGCAGAAGGGAACATAGATCATGTGGGTATAATGCTACCAGACCACCACATCATTCATTGTCACGGCAAGGTGCGCATAGACCGCATAGACCACACAGGCATATTCAACAACGAGACCAACCAATACTCCCATAGCCTTAGGGTCATTAAAAAAATACTATAAAATTAATCACAAAAAAAAAGCCCTCCAATGGAGGGCTTTTTTTTATAAGCTAATGCTGAGATAATTATTCCTCTAACAATTTTTTCACCCTCATATAATTTACATTGTCACCCAAAGCACCATAAATGTTCTTTAACTGGCCCAATAAATCTGCATTATTGGTATTTGCAGCCAAACCTGCCTCCAAAGCTTCTGCAGCCTGCTTAAAGAAGGCTTGCTTCTCCGCTTTAAGTTCATCATAACGGGCAATGTCTTTTCTAGAACTTCCTAATTTATTCATGGCGTCTATTAAAGCATTCCCTTCGTTTACAAAAGAAGTAGACAGGTTTAAATAGGCGTTAATATAAGTAGGAGATAAATCAATGGCCCTCTGATAAGCCGTTCTAGACGCTTCTGAATTTCCTTGTTCCATATTAATTACCCCAATATTGTAAAACAAATCTGGATTGGTAGGATCTACTTCAGTGGCCTCGTTCATAAGACTCTTAAATTTTTCCTTTTCACCTTGCTTAAAATACAAGTTGGCTTGGTTTAAAATAAGCCCAACATCATTAGGGTTTATTTCTCTGGCTTCAATGTAAGCAGCCATGGCATTGTCGTCTTCGCCCAATTGGGTATAGATAAGTGCAATGTTCTTAATGATTTCATTAAATTTAGAAGGCGTTCGTTCGTCTTTAGCCTCGTCATAAGCACCAGATTTAACCATTAAATCTCTTTGAGATTTTGGCATTTCCTCACGCTCTCCTGTCTCAATATTTCTTGCAGAGAATTTCTCCTCACTACCGTCATAGTTTAGGTCTTTAAGCATATTGTAATACTTTAAAGACAGTTCATATTCATTTCCGTTTACAGCACTACTCGCTGCGTAGTACAAATAAATAGTGTCCCGAGGGCTCAATGAATAGCTCAAAAATAATTTCTCAGCAGCATCTTTGAATTTCTCTTCATTGTTGTCAGAAACAGCCGCATTGACAATTTCAGAGGTCATAGTAGCAAACTTCTGCTTAATGTCTGCCGTGTATTTGGCTTTACCAGAAGCTGTTTCACTTTGCATGGCTTTGGTGTAAGAGGCTACCGCTTTGTCATAAGCAGAAAAATCTCCCTCTTTGGCTTGCATGGCATAAGCTTCTCCTTGTAAAAAGTAAAACTGATTTACATATTTAACCTCTGCTGCGTCAATAGTACTCGCAGCTCCGTCTAAAGCAGAAAGTACAGCAGCAGCATCTCCTGATTTAAGGGCTTTTGTCGCGGCTTTAATTTCATCTTTTTGGGCAAAACTAGCTGTGGTTACTCCAATAGCAGCTAGCAGTAATAAAGTATTTTTCATTGTTGGTGTTTTATAATAATTTTATTAGCGGGTAAAAATAATCAAATTTAAGATTCAGACCCTGTTTCTTCACTATTTTCTTGGGTGGCTTCTGGTGCCTCGGGAGCAGTATCGGCGCTAGCGCCAGAATCATCTAATCCATCTGAAAGAATTTCTTCCTCTTCTTCTTTCATCACTTTAGCTACTGCAGCAATAGAATCGTTTTCTCTAATATTAATCAATTTCACTCCTTGGGTAGCCCTTCCCATCACACGAAGGTCTTCTACACCCAATCTAATGGCAATCCCAGATTTATTAATAATCATTAGGTCATCTGAATCTGTCACATTTTTAATAGCGACAAGCCCACCCGTTTTCTCTGTAATAGAAATGGTTTTAACCCCTTTTCCACCTCGGTTGGTCACGCGGTAATCTTCCATAGAAGAACGTTTTCCATATCCTTTTTCAGACACCACTAAAATGTGGTCTTCCTCGTTGTGAACTGTGATCATTCCAATCACCTCATCTTGATCATTTGCAAGGCTCACCCCTCTTACGCCGGATGCACCCCTACCCATAGGTCTGGTTTTGCTCTCTTCAAATCTTATGGCTTTACCAGATTTAAGGCCTAGGAATACTTGACTGGTTCCCGTGGTCAGTTTGGCTTCTAACAGCTCATCTCCCTCCCTTACACCAATTGCGTTTATACCGTTGGTTCTCGGTCTAGAGTACTGCTCTAAAGTAGTTTTCTTTACAATCCCTTTTTTAGTGGCCATAATCACATAATGGCTGTTCACATACTCCTCATCCTTAAGATCTTGGGTGCAAATAAAGGCTTTCACCTTGTCTTCTTGAGAAATATTGATCAGGTTTTGAATGGCCCTACCTTTAGAGGTTCTAGAGCCCTCTGGAATTTCGTAAACACGCATCCAGAAACACTTCCCGCTTTGGGTAAAGAATAACATATATTGGTGGTTGGTTCCCACAAATAAGTGCTCCAAGAAATCTTCATTTCTTGTCGCCGATGCCTTTTGGCCTACCCCACCTCTATTTTGGGTCTTGTACTCCGAAAGCGCGGTTCTCTTAATATAACCTGCATGAGAAATGGTAATAACTACCTGCTCATCTGGAATCATATCTTCTATACTGAGACTTCCACCTGCATAGTTGATCTCTGAACGACGTGCATCTCCATACTTGGTTTTTACCTCTTGAAGTTCTTCTTTAATGATGGACATTCTACGTTCCTTGTCTCCCAAAATATCTTTTAGATCTGCAATGGTCGCAATAATGTCATTGTATTCCGTTCTTAACTTATCTTGCTCAAGACCTGTCAACTGACGCAGGCGCATTTCCACAATGGCCTTGGCTTGTATTTCAGACAATTTAAAACGTTCCATTAAAGACTCCCGAGCCTCGTCTGGACTAGAAGACGCCCTAATGAGCTTAATTACCTCATCTATATTGTCAGAAGCAATGATCAAACCTTCTAAAATGTGGGCCCTGTCTTCTGCTTTCTTTAATTCAAATTTGGTTCTTCTCACCACAACCTCATGTCTGTGTTCCACAAAATAGTGGATCATTTCCTTGACATTTAATTGCTGTGGTCTTCCATTGACAAGCGCAATATTGTTGACGCTAAAGGAAGACTGGAGTGAAGTGTATTTATACAGGGTATTTAATACAATATTTGGAATTGCATCTCTTTTTAAGATATAAACAATACGCATTCCATTTCTATCGGATTCATCCCTAATGGTAGAAATACCCTCAATTTTCTTGTCATTAACCAAGTCTGCTGTTTTCTTGATCATGTCTGCCTTATTGACTTGGTATGGGATTTCAGTGACTATGATACACTCTTTTCCCTGAACTTCTTCAATAATAGCTTTGGCACGAACAACGACCCTACCCCTTCCAGTATGAAAAGCTTCTTTAACTCCTTCATATCCAAAAATAACACCTCCTGTTGGAAAATCTGGGGCCTTAATGTGGGTGATGAGTTCGTCTATTTCAATATTTGGATTTTCTATATAAGCAATAGTTCCGTCTACCACTTCCGATAGGTTGTGTGGCGGCATATTGGTGGCCATCCCTACAGCAATCCCAGAAGCACCATTCACCAGTAGGTTGGGAATTCTGGTGGGAAGTACTTTAGGTTCTTCTAAAGTGTCGTCAAAATTTAATTGGTGGTCTACCGTGTCTTTGTCAATATCTATTAGCATGTCGTCTGCAATCTTGCGCATACGGGCTTCCGTATAACGCATTGCCGCAGGACTGTCTCCGTCAATAGAGCCAAAGTTACCTTGGCCGTCTACCAACATATATCGCAAACTCCACTCTTGTGCCATACGCACCATAGTGTCGTAAACAGAAGTATCTCCATGTGGGTGGTACTTACCTAAAACTTCTCCTACAATTCTCGCAGACTTCTTGTGTGCACCTGTAGCCCTAACGCCCAACTCATGCATTCCAAACAACACCCTTCGGTGCACTGGTTTTAAACCATCTCTTACATCTGGTAAGGCACGTGATACAATAACCGACATAGAATAATCTATGTAGGCAGACTTCATTTCGTCGTCTATGTTAATCTTAATTAATTTTTCTCCTTCTGCCATATTAAAAAAGCTATTCTTTATTCATTAAAAAATCAAGCCAATATACATAATTTGGATGCTTTAGGGGAGGTTAAAGAGTAGTTTATTAAAGAATTTATCAACATATATAATAGGACAAATAGTTAATAAAATAGCTGGGGCTTGTTTGGACAAGCCATTGTTTTTTTGTCAATTGTGTCATATAATACAAAAAGGAATACTATTTGTAATTGAGTGGTAAAAAGATTTACTATTTTTGAGTATAAACAACTGGTTTATGGATGATAATTTTTCACCTAGAGTAAAAGACGTGATTGCCTACAGTAAAGAAGAAGCCCTTAGATTAGGGCATGACTTTATTGGAACGGAACACTTAATGTTAGGATTGTTAAGAGATGGTGGCGGTAAAGCCATTAGTATCTTAGACGCCCTATCGGTAGATTTGGAACACTTGAGAAGAAAGGTAGAAATCTTAAGTCCAGCCAATCCAAACCCTAGTTTGGTTCATCAGGATAAAAAGAACCTACACCTAACCAGACAAGCAGAGAGGGCCTTAAAAACTACTTTTTTAGAAGCCAAACTGTTTCAAAGCACCGCTATAAATACGGCGCATTTGCTGCTGTGTATTCTCAGAAATGAAAATGACCCTACTACCAAATTGTTGCAAAAAATGATGGTAGACTACGACGGCGTAAAAGAGCAGTTTAAGACTATGATCACTTCAGACGACGATTATACCAGCGGACCAACTGAAGCCTCATTTTCTAGCGAATCTGACGCAGAAGAAAATACTGGAGAATCTTTTGGTGGCGGAACAACTGCCAACAAGTCAGGAAAAAAATCAAAGACCCCCGTTTTAGACAATTTTGGTAGAGACCTGACCCAAATGGCAGAAGAAGACCGTTTAGATCCTGTGGTTGGAAGACAAAAGGAAATAGAACGGGTCTCTCAAATTTTAAGTCGTAGAAAGAAAAATAACCCCCTATTAATAGGAGAACCTGGCGTGGGTAAAAGTGCTATTGCAGAGGGATTGGCCCTTAGAATTATTCAAAAAAAGGTCTCTAGAGTACTCTTCAACAAAAGGGTGGTTACTTTAGACTTGGCCTCCTTAGTTGCTGGCACAAAATACCGTGGACAATTCGAAGAACGCATGAAAGCGGTCATGAACGAATTGGAGAAAAATGATGACATTATCTTATTTATAGATGAAATTCACACCATTGTTGGTGCTGGTGGTGCTACAGGAAGCTTAGACGCATCTAATATGTTTAAACCTGCCCTAGCCAGGGGAGAGATACAATGTATTGGAGCCACTACCCTTGATGAGTTTAGACAGCACATAGAAAAAGACGGTGCCTTAGAAAGAAGGTTTCAAAAAGTGATAGTAGAACCTACCTCAGTAGCAGAAACCCTCGAAATTCTTAAAAATATAAAACCAAAATACGAAGACCACCACAATGTAACTTATACGGATGCGGCATTAGAAGCTTGTGTGACCCTTACGGACAGGTATATTACGGACCGCTTTTTACCAGATAAAGCCATTGACGCCCTAGATGAGGTAGGTTCTAGAGTACACATTACTAATATGAATGTGCCCAAACAGATTGTCAGTTTAGAAAGCCAATTAGAAACTGTACGAGAAGAAAAAAATACTGTGGTTAAAAAGCAGCGTTATGAAGAGGCCGCAAAATTAAGAGACGACGAGAAAAAATTGGAAAAAGCACTTCAAGAGGCCCAAGACAAATGGGAAGAAGAGAGCAAATTACATAAGGAAGTGGTTACAGATGACCATGTGGCAGATGTGGTTTCTATGATGAGTGGTATTCCAGTCACTAGAATTGCGCAAGCAGAAAGTACTAAACTGGCAAAATTACCAGAAATTATTCAAGAAGCCGTTGTTGGACAAAACGAAGCAGTCGCTAAGGTAGCAAGAGCCATTCAAAGAAATAGGGCGGGGTTAAAAGACCCTAATAAACCCATAGGATCTTTTATATTTCTAGGCCAAACCGGTGTAGGAAAAACACAGTTGGCTAAAGTATTGGCCAAGGAATTGTTTGACTCTGAAGAATCGCTTATTCGTATTGACATGAGTGAATACATGGAGAAGTTTGCCATTTCTAGATTAATTGGCTCCCCTCCTGGCTATGTTGGTTATGAAGAAGGTGGGCAGTTAACAGAAAAAGTGAGGCGCAAACCTTATGCAGTTATTTTATTGGACGAGGTAGAAAAAGCACATCCAGATGTATTTAACACCATGCTTCAAGTTTTAGATGACGGTTATCTAACAGATAGTTTAGGTCGCAAGATTGATTTTAGAAATACCATCATTATCATGACGTCTAATATTGGATCTAGACAGCTTAAAGACTTTGGACAAGGGGTTGGTTTTGGAACAGCATCTATGAAATCTCAAACTGACAAGCACAACAAAGGGGTCATAGAAAATGCACTTAAAAAAGCATTTGCTCCGGAGTTTCTTAACAGAATAGATGACATTGTTATCTTTAACGCCTTAGAGCAAGAAGACATTCATTTGATTATTGACATTGAGTTAAAGAAATTACACAAGAGAATAGAGGGACTCGGCTACCAATTGAAACTGTCCAAAAAGGCGAAAGATTTTATTGCTGAAAAAGGATTTGACAAACAATTTGGCGCCAGGCCACTAAAAAGAGCCATTCAAAAGTATATTGAAGACAGTTTGGCAGAACAGATTGTCAATGCCAACTTGGTCTCAGGAGACACCATTTCATTAGACAGGGATGACAAAGACGATGAAAAATTAAAAGTCACCATTAAAAAAGCAGAGGAATCTTCTCAAGCGTCATAATTCATTGATTTACAATAATAAAAAAGCCGCTCCCTTCAGGAGCGGCTTTTTTGATATCCCTTGATTTATAAGTTTATATCTTTAAATTCTCATCAAAAAGCACCTAAAATTACATATCTACTAAAAATAAGGGCTTTACAATGCTTGGGCAGTGTATTTGGCTATATTTGAAAAATAAATCATCCAAGCATGCCATTATTAGTTCGTTCTGAATTTAGAGGCACTCGTTTTTTAACGAGCACATTTGCTATGACTACTACTACAGGAACCCCTTTGGGGTATTAGATGATTACTTCCGCAACCTATTTATTTATTTTTTTATTCTTTAAAAGTTAACCCATGAATGTTTTAAAATTCGGTGGTACCTCAGTAGCCAACGCACAAAATATAAGTCTTGTTAAAAATATTGTCTATCAGAATGCCTATACAAAACAATATGTGGTTGTTTCTGCACTTGGAGGCATCACAGATTTATTGTTAGACACTGCAGCTGCAGCAGCAAATCAAGACCCTCTTTACAAAACACCCTTAAATGAGATTGAAAAAAGACACCTAGACACGGTTAAATCACTTATAGCGCCTAACGACCAGTCTGCTATTCTTAGTCAAATTAAAGCGGCATTAAATACTTTAGAAACTCTTTTAGAAGGCGCATACCTCATTGGAGAGATTACCCCAAAACTCTCTGACAAAATAGTGAGCTTTGGAGAACTGCTGTCTTCATACATTATCAGTGCTTACTTTAAGTCTCAGGGTTTAGACGCCATTCATGCAGACGCAAGAACACTCATTACTACAGACCAAGTACACGGAAAAGCATCTGTTAACTACGCCCTGACCAACCAAAAATTACTTGAATTCAACGGGGCCAATAAAAACGCCATTGTTGTCATGGGTGGGTTTATTGCCTCTAGTTCAGAAGGGGTTGCAACCACGCTAGGCAGGGGTGGTTCAGATTTTACTGCAGCCATAGTCGCAGCTGCGCTAGACGCATCATTACTAGAAATATATACAGATGTGAGTGGGATGTTTACAGCAAATCCAAAATTGGTAAAGCAAGCTAGGCCCATCACTAGCATTTCATATGAAGAGGCCATGGAATTGTCTCATTTTGGTGCTAAAGTACTCTACCCTCCTACCATTCAACCGGTGTTACAAAAGCAAATTCCTATTGCTATTAAAAACACTTTTGACCCTCAGGCGGTGGGTACACTGATTCAAAAACAAGCTTCAGAAGGAAATAAAACCGTACAGGGCATTAGCCATGTAGAAAACATTGCCTTAATTTCATTGGAGGGCTCAGGTATGGTTGGTATTCCTGGAATATCTAAAAGATTTTTCGAGGTCCTCTCCAATGCAAAAATAAGTGTAGTGCTTATTACCCAAGCTTCTTCAGAACATTCTATCTGTGTGGGTATTGCTGCAGAAGACACCTCAGCCGCTGTTGCTTTAGTCAATGAAGCCTTTGAATTCGAAATGTCACAGGGGAAAATTAAAGCGGTCATTGCAGAAAATGATTTGGCCATTATTGCTTTAGTGGGAGATCAGATGAAAAAGCACCAAGGTTTAAGTGGTAAGATGTTTGCTACCTTGGGTAAAAACAATGTCAACATCAGGGCCATTGCACAAGGCGCTTCTGAGCGAAATATCTCCGCGGTAGTAGAAAAAGCAGATGTTAAAAAAGCTTTGAATGCTTTACACGAGGTCTTTTTTGAAGAAAATATTAAACAGTTAAACCTCTTTGTGATGGGCTCTGGAAATGTGGGCGCAAAATTGTTAGAGCAATTGGCCCAACAAAAAGACTATCTCAAAAAGCAGCTAAAACTCTCTGTTAGGGTTATAGGTATTAGCAATTCAAGAACCATGTGCTTTAAATCAGACGGATTGGATCTCAATGATTGGCAAAACAGCCTTTCTAAAGGGGAGAAAGCAAGTATGCCGCTCTTTTTAGAAAAAATTCTTAGTCTAAACCTTAGAAATGCCATTTTTGTAGACAATACTGCGAGCGAATTGGTGGCAAATACTTACGCGGATTATCTGTCAAAAAGTATTTCTGTGGTTACCTGTAACAAAATTGCCTGTGCGGCTGCTTATCCAAATTATAAAAGGCTCAAAGATTTGGCCAGAACTTACAATGCCTCCTTTTTATTCGAGACAAACGTAGGAGCTGGATTACCTATTATAGACACCCTAAAAAATCTCGTTGCCTCTGGAGATGAGATCAAAGAAATTCAGGCGGTATTATCGGGTAGTTTAAACTTTGTCTTTAATCATTTTAATGACCAAACAACTTTTCACGATGTGGTAAAGCAAGCTCAGGAAGAAGGTTATACTGAACCAGATCCAACCATAGATCTAAGTGGAATAGACGTGATGCGTAAAATACTTATCTTGGCCAGAGAAAGTGGTCATGTGATGGAAATAAATGACATAGAGAACAATTCATTTTTACCTTCAGAAAGTTTAGAAACCAGTTCAAATGAAGCTTTCTTTGATAGTTTAATTAAATATGAATCTGACTTCCAGACTATGTACCAAAAGGCATATGCCAAAGGCGCAAAACTAAAATACGTGGCCAGCTTTAAAGACGGAAAAGCCTCAGTGGGGCTTCAAGAAATACCCCAGGGTCATGATTTTTACGCTTTGGAAGGAAGTGATAATATTGTGCTCTTTTATACAGAGCGCTATCCGAATCAGCCTATGATTATTAAAGGCGCTGGTGCGGGTGCTGCCGTAACAGCCTCTGGTATATTTGCAGACATTATCCGAGTTGGGAACTTTTAAAAACTACCTTTAAGATCATAAAGTTTATCACATGAAGTCTATACGTGTATTTTGTCCTGGAACGATTGCCAATGTATCTTGTGGCTTTGACGTCCTTGGTCTCTCTCTTGCAGGCGTAGGAGAATATATGACCGTGACACAAACCCCTACAAAAGGAATTACTATTAGTGAAATTACTGGGCAAGACCTTCCGCTAGAAACCGCTAAAAATGTAGCTGGTGTAGCTGGTTTGGCGCTTTTAGAAGCTTTGGGTAGCGAGGCTGGTTTTGACATTAAAATAGAGAAGAAAATAAAAGCTGGAAGTGGCATAGGTAGCAGTGCAGCCAGTAGTGCTGGCGCGGTATGGGCTATTAACCATCTATTAGGCAATCCTTACACTACAATAGAACTCATTCCATTTGCCATGGAGGGAGAACGTCTGGCTTCAGGAGTGGCTCATGCAGATAATGTAGCTCCGGCTTTATTAGGAGGCTTTACACTAGTGAGAAGCACGGACCCACTAGATGTTGTTTCACTCCCAAGTCCTCGTGAATTATACGCTACTGTAATACACCCTCAAATTGAAATTAAAACCGCAGATTCTAGAAGGATTTTAAAATCTAGTCTCTCGCTAAAAGACGCCATTACCCAGTGGGGAAATGTTGGTGGATTGGTCGCTGGATTATACCGAGAAGATTACGAATTAATTGGTCGCTCTTTGCAAGATGTAGTCATAGAGCCTGTGAGAAGTATACTCATTCCTGGATTTGATGAGATAAAAGCAGCTGCTTTAAATGCAGGAGCAATGGGTTGTGGTATATCTGGCTCCGGACCTTCTGTGTTTGCCCTCTCTAAAGGAGCAGATAAAGCCCACGAAGTAGCGCAACAATTAAAAGAGGTTTATACCCCTATGGGAATACCCTTCGATATACACATTTCTAATATCAATGAAAAAGGGGTCTACCCCGCCTAACTTAAAATGGAATATTTTTCAATAGACACCCCAAGTTTAAAAGCAAGCTTTAAAGAAGCGGTCATTAAAGGTATAGCACCAGACAAAGGATTGTATTATCCAGATTACATACCTGGCCTTGATCCCCGTTTTTTTGATCAAATAGAAAGCCTTAGTCCGGTAGAAATTGGCCTTGAAGTCATGGGGCCTTTTACCAAAGATATTTTGAGTAAAAGCGATTTAAAAAAGGTTCTGGAAACGGTATTAGATTTTGATTTCCCAATAGTACCGCTAACTGATTCTATTGGATCATTAGAATTATTTCACGGCCCTACCCTTGCCTTTAAAGATGTTGGAGCACGTTTTATGGCCCAATGCCTCGGTTTATTTTCTGAAGGAAATCAGGCCCCCGTAACCGTATTAGTAGCCACTTCTGGAGATACTGGAGGTGCTGTAGCCAATGGGTTTTTAGGCGTAGAAGGCGTAGAGGTAGTGATCTTATACCCCAGCGGAAAAGTGAGTCCAATTCAGGAAAAACAACTCACTACTTTGGGACAAAACATTCAAGCATTAGAGGTAGATGGCACCTTTGACGATTGTCAAAAAATGGTCAAAACAGCCTTTTTAGACCCTGAGATTACCGACCACAAGCAACTCACCTCTGCCAATTCAATAAACGTGGCAAGGTGGTTGCCACAGATGTTGTATTATTTCTTAGCCTACAAAGCCCTCAAACCATCACTAGACAAAAGTGAAAAGGAACTTGTTTTCTCTGTACCCTCTGGTAATTTCGGAAACATATGTGCCGGTATGGTGGCCAGAGAAATGGGACTTCCTGTGACGCACTTTATAGCCGCTACGAACGCCAATAAGGTGGTACCCAATTTTATGAAAAATGGGACATACCAAGCAGAAAAATCCGTAGCGACTATTTCAAATGCTATGGATGTTGGAGATCCCAGCAACTTTGTCCGAATCTTACAGATGAACCAAAATGAACACAGTATCCTAGAAAAAGGATTCAGTGCCTATAGTTATACAGACCAAGAAACCAAAGAGGCCATGCGAACTATAGCCCAAGAATACAGCTATACCGCAGACCCACATGGAGCCATAGGATATTTAGGCCTTTTAGAGTACCAGAAAGACCATCCGAATACCTATGGGGTGTTTTTAGAGACTGCCCATCCTGTGAAGTTTTTAGAAGTGGTAGAGGAAACATTGGGTAAGACACTGACTATTCCAACGAAAATTGTAGAAGTGCTGTCCAAACAAAAGCAAGCGACCAAAATTTCTGATTACCAGGGACTCAAGAGCTTCTTAATGCAAGAATAAATTTTTACAAGTCAAAAGACAGGCCAAACGCTGCAAATTGAAAGCCTAATCTTTCAAGATCTAAACGGCCTTTAAAAGCCGAATTTCTTGCAGGATTACTGTGGTTTAAATGAATAAAATAGACTTTTTGACGCTCTTTTAAAGGCAGTGATCCTAAAAGTGCAGCCGTTTCAGAAACAAAAGGATGGGGCACTTCTGACATAGGCCTTGGCAATTCCCCGTCTGCGAAAAATGTACCGTCTAAAAATGCATAATCTACCTTTTTTACAAGCGCCACAATAGAACGGTTCCATTTAGACCATTTGTCTATATCTGGAACATATAAAGCCGTTTTGTTTTTCCCTTTAATCAAATAACCCACTGTTTCTGAATATTCGTCTCTGTGAGGCACTTTTAGAGGAGTGACGGATAAACTTTGGTCTAAAAAAACTGTTTGATTTTCTTGCAAAGGCATTAGCGCAATATTTTTTAACGACACCAATTGACTCCAAGGCCCATTTTTAGACAAAAAATGGACCATTTTAGGCATGGCGTATACCATAGTCTTTACAGCATTATAAGCTTCTCTTCCTAAATGCATGAGCCCTGTATAATGTCCCATATGGGCATGGGTTAGAAAAATAGTCACACTTTTATGTCCGGAGACCTCTTTCAAATAATTGGTCTGTGAAACAAAATCTGGCGTAGCGTCAAATATAAAAGATTGACGCTCACCCACTACTCCAATACTACTTACATAATCTTGAGACTTTTGAACGGCACAACACAACTTCTCGCAACCCATATGTGGAGAACCACCATCTTGAAGTGTCCCCAAAACATACAATTTCTGAGCCTGTATTGTTCCGGAAAAAAAACACAAACAAAATACGAGTATACCCCTGATCAACATGACTACTCTAATGTTGGCAAACTAAACGCATCTAAGGGACTTGGAAGCTTCATAGCCGCCTCAATAGCTGCTACAGATCGAGGTGCCATATAAGACAGTAAAACAGGCCCTTGGTCTGAAATAAGAATGTCGTCTTCTATTCTAACCGCTATTCCCCACCACTTTGGATCACAATCGCTGCCCTCTGGAATATAGATTCCAGGCTCCACAGTGATCACTGTATTGGCCTTAAAAGGACCGTAGGTACCTTTGTCGTGAACATCCAATCCCAAATAGTGAGAAGTGCCATGTGGGAAATATTTTCTAGCCTCACTGGCCTCTTTGATAAGTCCTAAAGAAATAAGTCCTTGCGCAACTACCTTTGAAGCCGCAGCACCAGGAGCAGAAAATGGCGCACCTACTACACTAGCAGCAATTCCTGCCTCTTGGGCATTGTAAACAATTTCATAAATAGCCTTTTGTTCCGGGCTAAACACCCCATTAGCAGGAATGGTTCTAGTCACGTCTGCAGTATAACCGTGGTATTCAGCACCCAAATCCATGAGCACCAAATCTTCTCCCAACTCAGGTTTATTATTCTCTATATAATGCAATATACAACCGTTATTACCGCCACCCACAATGGAAGGATAGCCCTCGTATTCTGCACCGTATTTTTTATATACATATTCATGTACGCCTTGAACCTCTGTCTCAGACATACCAGGGTGCATGGCCTTCATAACCTCTAATTGGCCTACGGCAGACACCTCAATGGCTTTCCTTAAAAGCGCCATTTCTTCTGGTAATTTGGTTTCCCTTAAGCCATTCATAATTCGATCAAGGCCCTCCAAATCAAAATTGTATTGATTTAAAGCCACGTTAACTGCAGTTTTAGCTCGGTCTAGAATTTTCTGATCAGTTCCTGATTTAGCAGCAGCTATAAAATCTTTAATAAAAGGGTCTTCTATTAAGGAGGGATCCATTTTGGCATAACGGTCTAACAATGTCATTATTTTATCTGTCTCTTCTACTGGGGCAGACTGAATGAGCGCATAAACTTGCATACGGCTGGCATTGTAATTAGAAGGGAAACCAATTTTATTTTTAAAAGATTTTACCAAATCAAACAAATCTGCCCCTTCTCTGGTATCTCTAATGTCGTTATTGAAATTATAAAACATCACTTTATCAAAAGACTTAAAGTTTATATCCAAAGCGGCAAATTCACTGCCATTGTAAGCAGATTCAAAGCCTAATGTAGCTATGGTTCCCGCTACTCCTAACCTTCTTCCATTCCATTGCTCCGCACGGGCATTGCGCTCTTGTACAAAAATTAATTCATTGTAAGTGTTTCCGTCTGGGGTTGTTTGTGGCGAAGAGAAAATCAACAGAACCGCGTGAGGTTCATTATAACCCGTGAGGTAATGAAAATCTGGATCTTGGTGGTATATATAGTCTACATCATTGGCCCTATTTCTCACTGGATTGGAAAACAACACAGCTACTGAATTGGCAGGCATTTCTGCCCTGAAAGCATCTCTGCGACCTTTGTGAAAATCAGCAGTTAAGTAATCGGTTGGTATCTGTTGTGCAGACACAACCAAAGTAAATAAAGGCGCTAATAAAAATAACAATACTTTCATAATGATGTTTTGAGTAAGCCTAAATGTACTAAAATATGGTGAAGTAAAAAAAGGATATTGTTTGGACAAAACTGTGGTTTATTGTCTTAGAAATAAATACTTTTACAAAAAATAGTTGGATGAAAAATACTGCCCTTACTTCCGTACATGAATCGCTTGGTGCCAAAATGGTTCCTTTTGCCGGTTACAATATGCCTGTCTCTTACCAGGGTATTAATGCAGAACACGAAACAGTAAGAAATGGCGTGGGGGTATTTGACGTTTCTCATATGGGAGAGTTTTTAGTAGAAGGCCCCAATGCCTTTGATCTGCTACAAAAAGTCACTTCCAATGAGGTAGCCAACTTAAAGCCTGGTAAAGCACAATACAGTTGTTTCCCAAATGAAACTGGAGGTATCGTAGACGACCTTATTGTCTATATGCTTGCTCCAGAAAAATATTTATTAGTGGTAAATGCTTCAAATATTGACAAGGATTGGGCGCACATAAACAAATACAATGAAAGCTTTAAGGCCAATTTAAAAAATCTATCAGACGCCTATTCGCTGCTAGCCATACAAGGGCCAAAAGCAGTAGAAGCCATGCAGTCACTTACAAGCGTTTCATTGGCAGACATTCCATTTTACCATTTTGAGGTAGGTCCTTTTGCGGGTATTGAGCATGTAATTATCTCTGCTACTGGTTATACTGGTTCAGGAGGATTTGAAATTTATTGTAAAAATGAAGAAGCTGCGCAGCTTTGGGACAAAGTATTTGAAGCAGGGGCTTCCTTTGGTATTAAACCAGTAGGCTTGGCCGCTAGAGACACCTTAAGGTTAGAGATGGGTTACTGCCTTTATGGAAGTGACATTAATGACCAAACCTCTCCGTTAGAAGCGGGATTGGGATGGATCACTAAGTTTTCTAAAGACTTTGTTAATGCTGCGTCCTTAGCCACTCAAAAAGAGCTTGGGGTACAAAGAAAACTCGTGGCTTTTGCATTAGAAGACAGGGGTATTCCTAGACATGATTATCCCATTGTAGATATAGATGGAAATGAAATAGGGATGGTTACTTCTGGTACCATGTCTCCCTCTTTAGGAATTGGCATTGGGCTAGGCTATGTCACTTTAGATCACAGTAAGTTAGACAGTGAAATCTTTATTCAAATTAGAAAAAAAGCGCTTGCTGCTAAAGTAGTAAAGCTACCATTCTATAAAGGATAATTCAAATCAAGACCAGGCTTTTGAAAGCTAAAAAGATTTTTATTTTTGGAGCCAGTGGTTTTGTTGGAGGACTTCTCTTTAAACAATTCAATAGGTTTTACAACACTTTGGGCACTTATTGCACCCAAGAAAACACCTATGGAAACAACCGTAAATTCACTTCATTTAAGGTCGCAGAAGACAGTGCTTACGAACTTTTAGAAAGTGTGAGACCAAGCATTATAATTTCTGTAATCAGGGGTCCTTTTGACGCACTGATTACCATGCACAGCCACTTGGTGCAATACGCAAATGATTTTGACTGCAAGATTGTATTCATCTCCTCTGCCAATGTCTTTGATGCCTACAGCAAATATCCCTCTTATGAGTTTGACAAAACACTTTCTGAAAGTGTTTATGGTAGGTTTCAGATAAAAATTGAACACAGCCTTCAAAAACTCCCCAAGGAAAATCTGTTGCTACTAAGGGCGCCCATGGTCTTTGGTCCTCAATCTCCTCGGGTAAAAGAGATTAAACAACTTATTTTAGACAAGGCGCCCATTGAGGTGTTTCCCAACCTGATCATCAATGTGTCTAGTGGAGAGAAATTATGCCAACAAATCTTACTGTTATTGAATCAGGATAGGTTTGGGACCTACCACTTAGGAAGTTCAGATCTAGTGCCGCATGAAGAATTTATTCAAGAAATTGTTCACAAACTACGTATGGGGAACCCTGTGTACAAGAGAATATACACCACCAATGAAAATAGGTACTTAGCGGTATTGTCCAAAGACAACCCACTGCCACAAGAAATTACACACAGTTATAAGGATTGCTTAGACGCACATTATTAGTTTATACTATATTTACAAAAAACACTTATTCATGGAGAAATTAACAGAAGTACAAATAGCAGAAAAATTAAAAGCACTACCCCATTGGACCTTTGCGGATGGTTATTTAGTGAGCACTTTTCAATTTAATGACTTTAAAGAATGTTTCTCTGCCATGTCTAGAATTGCTTTTGAGTGCGAGTCTCATGGCCACCATCCAGACTGGAGCAATCGTTACAATAGATTGCTCATTAAACTGATTACCCATGATGCAAAAGGCGTTACTCAAAAAGACTTTGACCTAGCTGGAAGCATTGAAGAATGCATGATAAGCAAAGGATAAAAAAATATTAAATTTGTCACTTTAATTACAAAACACAACAACTATGGGAAGAGCTTTTGAATTTAGAAAAGCACGTAAAATGAAGCGTTGGTCTGCCATGTCTAAGGCATTTACTAGAATTGGTAAAGACATTGTAATGGCAGTGAAAGAAGGTGGGCCTGATCCAGACTCAAATTCCAGACTAAGGGCTGTAATACAAAATGCAAAGGCTGTTAATATGCCTAAGGACAATGTAGAGCGAGCCATAAAAAGAGCTTCTGATAAAAGTTTGGGAGATTATAAAGAAGTTTTATTTGAAGGCTACGCCCCTCATGGTATTGCCATACTAGTAGAAACTGCCACAGACAACAACACCAGAACTGTAGCCAATATTAGAAGTTATTTTAATAAGTGTAACGGGAATATGGGTACTTCAGGTTCTGTAGAGTTTATGTTTGACCACACTTGTAACTTTAGAATCCCTGCGGGTGACTTAGATCCTGAAGAATTAGAATTAGAACTGATTGATTTTGGTGCAGAAGAGGTTTTTGTAGACGAAGAAGAGGGTATTTTAATTTACGCTCCTTTTGAAAGCTTTGGCGCCATTCAAAAAGAATTAGAATCTAGAGGTCTTGAAATCTTATCTTCAGGATTTGAACGCATTCCTCAAGTAACCAAACAACTCACAGAAGAAGAGGCTGCAGACGTAGAAAAACTCCTTGAAAAAATAGAAGAAGATGACGACGTTCAAAACGTGTATCATTCTATGCAGGAATAAAAGAAGCTGCTATCTAAAATATACCGTTAAAAAAGCGGGGCCGTTGGCCCCGCTTTTTTTTTCATGATTTGGCAAAAAAACTCTGTTTTCGATTTTTACCAAGTGTACCTTCAAAAAAGGCCTCATAGGTTTTAAAGTCTGCTGCCATATGCTCGGTAGGCCAATGGGGTTCCGATATTTTTATTTCTTTTTTTCCGTAATCAAATGTGATTAATACTAGCGGTACACCAGCTGTTTTAGCTATATAATAAAATCCTGTTTTCCATTGGTATACTCTCTTTCTTGTCCCCTCAGGAGAAAGCGCTAGTCTGAACACTTCTCGCTCTTTGAAAAGTTGCGCTACTGCAGATACCGTATCTGAATTTTTTGTGCGATCTATGGGTGCGCCACCTGTCCATCTAAAAAACCATCCATAAGGCCAGTTGAATAAACTTTTCTTACCCACGTAGTTAATTTCAATATTCATGATTTTTCTAATCACCAATCCCATTAAAAAATCCCAATTAGAGGTATGTGGCACAACAATAAATACACATTTTTTCACAGTGGGAAATGAACCGTTAAAGGTCCAACCCATGAGCTTATAAAAAATAAATTTAGCTAGTAAACGCATGCTAAGAATTGATTTAAATTAAATATGATCGCCTTAGTATAACGGAATTTAAACGCTTGAGCCGCCCCATTCTCTTCTCGCTTTTTCTAAGTCTTCTGGTACATCTATTCCTATACCTACATGGGTGGTTCTCACCATTTGAATGGCATGACCATGCTCTAGATACCTAATGGCTTCTATTTTTTCTGCTTTCTCTAAAGGTCCCAAAACCATTTTTGGAAATGCCTCTAAAGCTTCTTTTCTAAATGCATACACCCCTTTATGTCTAAAGTATTGTACCCCTTTGCCTTCTCTTGGAAAAGGAATGGCAGCTCTTGAGAAGTACAGTGCTTGATCCTTTAAATTTACAATAACCTTTACTGCGTTTGGGTTGTCTATTTCCTCTTGCTCGGAGATGGGGTACATGAGGGAGGCCAGGGATATTTTCTTTTGGGCATCGGCGGTGAAAACCGCCAATAAATCCCTTAAACTTTCCGTATCAATAAATGGTTCATCGCCCTGTACATTGACTATAATATCTGCCCTTATTCCTGCTGCTGCTGCGGCAATTCTGTCAGATCCACATTCAAATTCACCCTGACTCATCATAGGCGTGCCACCCATCTTTTGGATCAAGTCAAATATGGTCTGGTGGTCTGTGACCACATATACTTCGCTAAATAATCCGCTGGCTATTGTTGCTTCGTAAGTCCTTTGAATGACTGGTTTTCCCCCTAAATCTTGTAAGAGTTTGGCTGGAAATCTGGAAGCCGCATAACGGGCTGGTATCATGGCTATAGCCTTCATATAGTGCTGTAATTAATTCTGTATTTCAAATATAAGGGGACTCATTAGTTTTCTTCAAAAAAATCTTCTTTAAATCCTATAAGGTATAATTTTTTTTTGGCCCTAGTAATGGCCGTATACAACCAACGCAAATACTCTTTATCTATCCCATTAGGCAAATAGGGCTGTTCTACAAAAACGGTGTCCCATTGCCCGCCTTGAGACTTGTGACAGGTAATGGCATAGGAGAACTTTACTTGTAAAGCATTAAAATATTTATTGTTTTTAATCCCTAGAAAGCGTTTGTAATTGGATTTTTCACTGGTGTAATCTTCTGAAACTGCCTGATATAGCTTGTTTCCGTCTTCATAAGACAATGAAGGTGATTCTGCAGCTATTGTGTCTAATAATAGGGTGGTTTCAAAAGGTTTTTGATTGGGATAATCCACCATTCTCACCTTTACTTCTGCAAATCTAAATCCGTACAGCTCCTTAATAGCAAATATTTCCAACACCTCTATAATGTCTCCATTGGCTATAAAACCTGCTTCTGATGTGGTGTCTAACCAAAAGTAATTGTTTTTTACTACCATCATATAATCTCCAGCAGCCAACTCATGCTCTAAAAAAAGTATCCTGTTTCGGATGCTTTCATTGTATTGATTGGCCCGCTTGTTGGAACGAACTATAAAAGCCGTTTCTTCTTTACCACCTGTAGCATAGGCCTCTTCTATAGCTTCTTGAATTTCATGCCCATCTATAAGCCTCACTATATCTTTAAATGACGCTAAAGAGAATTTAAATGCTTCAAAAAAATCTCCTTCGAGTTGGTCTCTTAATAAAGTGGCATTAAATAGTATGCCTGAATCTGCAGCCTGACGCACTACTTCATTTAAAGTGATTAGTGGAACTTTTTTACTGTAATTAAACTGAAGGGTCTCTTCATTTAAAGCAGGACTCAAGGAAAGGTGAACTGGAGGCAATTGGGCCACATCTCCCACTAAAACCAATTTACATTTGTGTCCTGAATACACATAGGTAATAAGGTCATCTAATAAAGAGGTGGTGTTTTTCCCCCCTTCTGGGGTATCTGGTATCATGGATGCCTCATCTACAATAAATATAGTGTGGCGGTGTTTGTTGGGTGCTTTGGTAAATTGTATACCCCCTCCGGCTGCTTTTTTAGGAAAATATATTTTTCTATGAATGGTAAACGCTTCTGTTTTGGCATATCCAGCCATTACTTTGGCAGCCCTTCCTGTTGGGGCCATCAGCACTGATTTATACTTAATTTGCCACAACTGATTGACCAATGTCCCTATCAAAGTAGTTTTACCTGTTCCCGCATACCCTTTTAATAATAAGAGCTCATCCTTGTTGTCATTACAAACAAACTGCGCAAAGGCTTCGAGGGCACGTTCTTGGGTGAGGGTAGGTTCATGGGGAAAATAGGCCTTTAGTTTTTTGTAAAAATCTATGGGGGAAGCAGTTGTCATAGCCCCAAAGATAATGCGTAAAATTAAGGGCAAATACTTTTGCGATTAAAAAAAAATTGTAGATTTGTGAAACGACTAAATTTTAAATAAGACTATTATAATGAAGACTGTATTAAAACTTGTACTTTGGGTTCTTTCGATTGTATTTGCATACATGATATACCTTTCTGTAAACGCCCCTATTGAATTTAAAAAAGTAAAGCAAGAGCGTTTTACAGCAGTTATTAATGTCATGAAAGACATTCGTAATGCTCAAGAAGCACACAAAACAGTTAAAGGCGAATACGCTGCAGATTTTAATGCTTTGGTGCAATTTGTAGACAGCTCTCAATATATTATTACACAACAGAGGGATTCTTCTTTCTACGAATTCAATAAAGTGTATAGAATTGACATGCTAAAAGAGGTTAAAATTATTGATACTCTAGGATTTGTTTCTGTTAAAGATTCTTTATTTAAAAATGACATGCGTTACAAGAACATGATGAATGTTCCTTTCGCTGCAAACGGAGAAAAATTTAAAATGGAAGCCAAAGTAATTCGCAAGAATGACTATAGAGTACCTGTTTTTAAAATTTCCGTAGACAAAAAAACAGTGCTTTACGATCAAGACCCAGATTTATTAGCTACTGAAAACGCACAGATGAGTGTAGATGAAGTAAACGGATCTCAGATTATAGTAGGTTCTTTAGTAGACGTAAGTAACAGTGGAAACTGGCCCCCTATCTACGATAAGAAAAAACAAAATTAAGGATCATTTGAACAAGGAAAATAGTTCATATCAAAATACTAGACTGTCCATTCAATTGAGTTTGAATGGACTTTCTTTTTGTATTACAGACAAAGTGAGTCAGGAACTCGTTGAGGTGCAGCGCTTGCGTTTTTCTACGCCACGTTCTGAGAATGAACTAAGAGGAGCATTAAATGATTTTTTAGAATCCCATAATGTCCCTTCAAGAACCTATGAATCTGTTGTAGTTACGCACAGTAATGCCTTATTTAACATTGTACCCCAGGCTTTGTTCGACCTTTCTAAATTGAGTGATTACGTGAAGTTTAATGCGCAGCTACTACCCCACGATGAATTGGCCTATGACACTATTGCCCATAAAGACATGGTTGTGGTATATGTTCCTTTTACGGCTGTAAACAACTACATTTTTGATTGCTTTGGTCCCTTTGACTTTAAGCACCATGTTGCTTTACACTTAGAGGAATTGCTGAGTATTGAACACGAGGCTCCAGAAAAAGTGTGTTATGCCCATATAGACCAAGGCACCCTCAACCTTACCGTCATTAAGGATAAAAAGTTGCAATTCTTTAATAGTTTCCAAATTGGAAGCACTGAAGACCTTCTGTATTACATTTTATTTAGTTTGGAACAATTGACGTTAGATCCAAAAGAGGTGCAAATGCTTTTTTACGGAGAAACTACCGAAGCAGAACCTTATTACAAAAAAGCGTTACAGTACTTAAACAATTGTGGTATTTACAGACCGAGCTTCACCCAAAAAATACCCACCCATTTATTGGACTATCACTTTGATAGCATCATTTTAAACGCTTAATCATGCGAATTATTTCAGGTCAACACAAAGGGCGAAAAATTTCAGCGCCCAAACAACTTCCCATTAGACCTACCACAGATATGGCTAAGGAAGCATTATTCAATATCATTAATAACCAGTATTATTTGGATGAAATTAGTGTTTTGGATCTATTCTCTGGTAGTGGAAACATTTCTTATGAATTTGCTTCAAGGGGTGTTAATGCCATTACTGCAGTGGAAATTCATGTAGGATGCACTCAGTTTATTAGTGAAATGGCAGAAAAATTAGACATGCCTATTGAAGTGATTAAAAGTGACGTTTTTGCCTACCTTCAAAAAACACCTAAAAAATTCAATATCATATTTGCAGACCCTCCGTATGCCTTACCTATAGAAGAATTCCAACAAATTGCTCAAATGGCGTTTCAAAAAGAACTGGTTTTAGAAGGAGGTATTTTGGTCATAGAACACGAGAAACATATGGACCTCTCTGAAACCCCTAACTTTAGAGAGGCTAGAAGGTACGGATCTAGCGTATTTAGTTTTTTTGAAAAAAAAAGCAGGCCATAAGCCGGATTCTGTAACGTTAAAAACGCCCTTATCATTTATCTAGGCCTTGGATTACTCCAAGGCTCGAACCGCCTACCCTCTGACTCGAACTTGCCGCCCTCAAACGTCAGTTTACATGGCGTTGCACCGCATAGAGTTTACCTGGTTTCACTACAGCATTACCTGTACCTGCTTTCTGTTGCACTTGTCCTCGTTTCTCAACGGACGGGCGTTACCCGCTATGCTGCAATAGGGTGTCCGGACTTTCCTCTGATGGATAAACCACCAGCGATAAGGCAGCCTGCTTGGTTGCAAATATAGGGAGAACTGGAATAGAAATGCTTTCTATTTGTTAATAAAAGTAGCATAATATCTATGACTAAAGGCCGCATTAAACCGCACTATTTTTATATTTGTAGTATACCTTAAAAAGACACCTTATTGGAACCTTTCCTTGTTTCTGCTAGAAAATACCGACCGCTTAATTTTGAAGACGTGGTGGGGCAATCTGCCATAACCAATACCTTAGAAAAGTCTATTGATAACAATCATTTGGCTCAAGCACTATTGTTTTGTGGGCCAAGAGGTGTGGGCAAAACCAGTTGTGCCAGAATTTTAGCCAAGAAGATCAATGAAAAGGAGTTAGGTACTTCTACCGAAGAAGATTACGCTTTTAATATTTTTGAATTAGACGCTGCTTCCAACAACTCGGTAGACGACATTAGAAACCTAGTAGACCAAGTGCGTATTCCGCCGCAAAAAGGGGCTTATAAGGTCTATATCATAGATGAGGTACACATGCTTTCTACCGCGGCTTTTAATGCTTTTTTAAAGACTTTAGAGGAACCGCCAAAGCATGCTATTTTTATTTTAGCCACTACAGAGAAACACAAAATTATACCCACCATATTGTCTAGATGTCAGATCTATGATTTTAAAAGAATTACGGTGACAGATATGGCTTTGCATTTGGGTAAAATTGCTGCTGACCAAGGCATTACTGCGCATCCAGATGCTTTGCATTTAATCGCTCAAAAGGCAGACGGAGCGCTCAGAGATGCACTCTCTATTTTTGATAGAATTGTAAGTTATACTGCAGAAAATCTCTCCAGACAAGCTGTGAGTGAAAATCTAAATATCTTAGATTACGACACTTATTTTGCCGCAACAGATTTTATGTTAGCAGGAGATATTCCGAGTAGTTTACTGCTTTTTAATGATTGTTTGTCCCTTGGTTTTGACGGACACCATTTTATTCAAGGATTGGCAGCCCATCTAAGGGACCTTATGTTGGCGCAGTTTCCAGCAACCATCTCTTTAATGGAGGTTGGAGAAGAAAGCAAACAACGCTACGAGTCTCAGGCAAAACAAACACCCCCTGCTTTTTTATTGGGTGCAATAGATATAGCCAATCACTGTGATTTACAATTTAAAAATGCCAAAAACCAACGCTTACTGGTAGAGCTCGCTATTATGAAAATAGCCTCTATGCTCTCAGGTGTTGAAAAAAAAAATCGTGACTGGACTGAGGTAATTACTACACCTATTATACCTACTACTGAATTCAAAGACCATTTGCCTAAAAAAGTAGTACAGCATCCATCACAAAACACAGCGTCTGTTGAACTGGGGGTAGAAACAGCCTCTGTTCCTATGGTAGATGAAGCGATTGTAGAAACAACATCTGCTCCTTTAATAGATGAAGCGATTGTGGAAACAGCATCTGCACCTATAGTAGATGAAATTCCCAATGCGGAGCCTGTTTCCGTTGCCCCCCTCACTAAACCCAGCCTTAATCTAGAAAGAAAAGAGGGTGTTTCTGGCTTGTCTATTGCGAGTTTAAAAGCAAAGAAAGCACACGAAGATGCCTTGAAAAATAAAGTTCAAGTAGACAGTCCTATCATAGAAGATGCCTTTACTGAAGAAATCCTACAAAAGCATTGGTCCGATTTCATAGAAAAAATAGAAGCAGAAGGACAAAAAATAATTGCCTCCAATCTAAATGCAGACCAACCAAAACTTTTGGACAATTTTGTCATAGGTATTACATTACCTAATGACACCATGAAAAAAGAGGTAGAAAGAGCACAATCGGGGGTTTTAGATTATTTAAAATCCAAATTAAACAACCACAGTATTAGCCTAGAGGTGTCCGTTTTAGAAACTATGGACACCAAATACGCATTTACACCAGAAGAGAAATACGAAAAAATTAGGAGCAAAAACCCTGCGGTAGATGTTCTTAGACAAAGTTTTGACTTAGACCTACAATAAGATGCTTGGATTAAAATTACCCACAGACCCTAGATGGGTGAATATCGTAGAAAAAAACATTGATGATATTTTAACAGACCATGCATTCTGCGAGCAAAAAGCAGCCAGTACGGCAATATCACTAATTGTTGGCTTTCCTGAATACACAGAACTAGTCAGTGAAATGACTGCACTGGTAAGGGAAGAAATGGGCCATTTCAAAATGGTGCACGATCTTATTATAGCCAGAGGGCAAACCTTGGGAAGGGATCGTAAAGACAGCTATGTCATTGCGCTTCTCAGCTTTTTTCCTAAAGGTGGGAGTAGAACCACTCAACTAGTACACAGATTACTCATTGCGGCGCTCATTGAAGCAAGAAGCTGTGAACGCTTTAGGTTGCTCTCTGAAGAACTTGAAGATACAAAGCTCAGAGAATTCTACAAAAAACTCATGATCAGTGAAGCAGGTCATTACACCATGTTTCTAAAATTTGCGAGACAATATGGAGACAGAAAAGAAGTAGACGAAAAATGGGAATCTCTATTGATTTTTGAAGCACAAATCATGAAGGACTTGGGCAACCAACAATTGATTCACGGCTAAAAGCGTTGGCATTAAACCTTTAAGACTCTAATTTTTCTTTATAATAATCATACATCGCAAACTGAGAACGCAGCGGAGCTCCTGCTAATTTTCGGTAGGGACTTTCTTGTTGGTCTGTGAGCCATCTGGACTTGGTGTTGTCTTGCCAAGCCATATTAAAGGTATCTATAAGTTCATTTTTAATATCAGTGTCATAAATTGGACAGCCCACTTCTACCCTATAGTCTAAGTTTCTAGTCATCCAATCTGCAGAAGATATGTAAATCTTAGGATCACCATCATTGCTAAAAACAAATAACCTGGTATGCTCTAAAAACTTATCAATGACACTAATGACTTCAATATTTTCACTCATCCCAGGGACTCCAGGTACCAGGCAACAAATACCCCTTATAATCAATTGAATTTTCACCCCTGCATTAGAAGCTTCATACAATTTATCTACCATTTTATAGGAAGTAAAACTGTTCATTTTTATTTTGATAGCAGCCTCTTTACCCGCTTTGGCATTCTTAATCTCTTGGTCAATAAGCTTCTTGAAAACATTTTTAGTATAATGCGGTGACACTATTAAATGCTTGTATTTGTGAATCTTATAGGTGGTTTCAAAAAAGTCAAATACTTTGTCTAACTCCTTTAAGATTAAATCATGGGCAGTAAATAGGGTGTAATCGGTATATATTCTAGCCGTAGATTCGTTAAAATTACCTGTACTTACAAAACCATAACGCTTTAAAAGTCCGGCCTCCTCTCTTTCGATTAAACAGATTTTTGAATGAACTTTAAGGCCCCTGACACCAAAAATCAATCTTACCCCCTCAGCTTGTAACTGCTCTGCATATTCAATATTAGCATGTTCGTCAAACCTGGCTTGAAGTTCAATTTGTACCGTAACTTGCTTGCCGTTTTTGACCGCATTAATGAGTGAAGCAGCAATCTGAGAGTTGTTGGCCAACCTATAAACGGTAATCTTAATGGTTTTCACTTTAGGATCTAGAGCCGCCTCCTTTAAGAATCTAGTGATGTAAGAGAAAGTATGGTATGGGGTGTATTGTAAGAAATCTTTTTTTGCAATATGGTCTAATAAACTTCCCTCTGACGGAACCCCTTTAACACGAAGCGGAGCCGTTTTTGAATACAATAAATCTGTTCTGCCCAAACTTGGAAAACTCATATAATCCCGTCTGTTATGGTATCTACCACCAGGAATCACAGAATCCGTATCTTCTAGCTTCATTTTATCCTTTAAGAACTTCAAAGTGTCTTTTTCAATATTCATGTCGTACACAAAACGAACTGGGTCACTTATTTTACGTTCCTCTACACTTTCATAGATTTTTTCAATAAAACTCTTAGAAAGGTCATTGTCCATGTCCAGTTCTGCATCTCTTGTGATTTTAATCATATGAGCAGAAATCTTGGTATAAGAAAACATACTAAACACCCTATCTAAATTAAAGCGAATAATGTCGTCTAACATAATAATATACTGCTTCTCCCCTACATTTGGCAATACCACAAAGCGGTCTACACTCTTGGGAATTTCTATAATCGCATAGCGATTGTCTTTCCTTTTTCTCAGCGGAACCAAAGTCTTTACCTTCTGATCCTCAGAATTCATAGTCATCTTAACAGCCAAGTAGGCTGCAGTATCTTTCAAAGTTGGAAAGTCTGCCAAATCATTTAAGATAATGGTCATGAGTACAGGGCTTACATACTGATTAAAATAATCTGCAACAAACAGCTTCTGCTCTTGGCTGAGTTCATTCTCGTTGATCAAGAATATGTTCTTTGTCTCTAGCTCCTCCTCAATATTTTTTAAAATCTCTAACGATTGTTTTTGTTGGGCTATTACAATCTTAGTAATCTCGTCTAAGAGTGCTTTAGGCTTTTCATCACCTAGAACGCCTTTTAAATTAGCACCTGCGTCTACAACCCTTTTAACCGTTGCATAACGAACCTTAAAAAACTCATCTAAATTGTTTGAAAAAATACCCAAAAAACGGAACCTTTCAATTAGAGGCACTTGTGGATCTGCACTTTCCTGCAAAACACGTTCGTTAAATCGCAACCAGCTAATTTCCCTATTTATATATTGGTTCTTTGTCATATGAATACCCTTAAACAACTAAAATACAAAAGTACTACAGTTTATATATTATAGGGTTAAATTAATGAAAGTAAGTGATTATTTTTTTTGTGATTAAGGTGCCAAACGTTCCACTGTCCAGTTGAAATCCTTCTCTAAAGTATACCTAATCCTATCGTGAAGCCTATTGGGCCTTCCCTGCCAAAACTCTATGCTTTTGGGTCGCACCAAATAACCGCCCCAATGCGAAGGCCTTTTTACTTGGCCGTTTACGGCTTGCACCTCTAGGGCCTTTAATGAGTCTTCCAATACCGCCCTTGAATCAATTACCTTACTTTGAGGAGAAACCATAGCGCCTAGGCGGGAACCCAAAGGCCTTGAGTCAAAATAATTGTCTGAGACTTCTCCAGGCAAGCGTTCTGCAAGACCCTTAATGATTACTTGGCGTTCCATACTGGGCCAAAAAAAAGACAAACATACTTCTGGATGGGCCGCAATAGCCCTGCCCTTTTCAGAATCATAATTGGTGTAGAAAATAAATCCCTCTTCGTAATACTTTTTTAAAAGCACCACCCGGGTTTTAGGAAAACCATCTAAACCTATGGAAGAAATACTCATTGCATTGGTCTCATCTACAGTTTCTGAAGCCTCCACCTCATAGAACCAAGTCTGGAACTGTTGCATGGGATTGTCTGATATTTGAGTCTCCTCCAAAGCTTGCTTATCATATGATTTTCTATAGTCGCCTAAATCTTTTTCCATGACAAATATTTTAATTCAAAGATAAGGAAACGGAATGATTTCTAGAACTCAAATTCCCTGCCATCGTCTGCTAAAAGGACTGGTTTAAAATAAACTTCCGCCTCTTCTTTAAAAGGCTGCAAACCATCATATCGGGTTGAATAATGTCCTAAAATCAGTGATTTAACCCCTGCTGATTCGGCAATTTTTGCAGCTTGAGATGCTGTAGAATGTTTGGTTTTAGTGGCTAGATCTGACTCAGATTCCAAAAAGGTACTCTCATGATACAGGACGGTAACTTCTTTAATTTGAGCTATAATTTTAGGGAAATAAGCGGTGTCACTACAAAAAGCATAACTTTTAGTAGGTTTTGGGTCACTACTCAATTGAGCATTTGGAATTATTTCTCCTGCTTTATTTGGCGCATCTTTCCCGTCTTTGATATTCTGAAAGTAACAGCTATCTATCCCATGAGCCTCCACTGCTTGTGCTTCTAATTTACGTGAGCCAACTTTTTCTCTGAACAAAAATCCGTTGGTATATACCCTGTGATCTAAGGGTATAGTGGTAACAGTTACTTTTTTATCTTCAAAGACCACCTCAGGTGCTTGTGAGCTTAGTTCATGAAAATGCAGGGGGTAATTGGTCCAGGAATCGCCTAATTTTAAAAGTAGTGTCACCGCTTCCTTAATTCCTTTAGGCCCGTAAATATGCAGCGGGTTCACACGGCCTAAAAGCCTAAAAGTAGCGACCAATCCCGGTAATCCAAAGAAATGATCGCCGTGTAAATGTGAAATAAAAATATGATTGATTTTAGAAAAACGCACTTTTTGCTTTCTGAGCTGCACCTGAGTACCCTCGCCACAATCAATTAAAAACAAGTGGTTTTTTATTTCAAGAACCTGAGAAGTAGGATGGGTTAATGTTCGTGGAGTAGCTGCGTAACAGCCTAAAATAGTGACTTTCAAAATCCAAGATCCCTTTCTATCTCTTCCATCTCAATCACATCTTTAGCTTCTTGGAGGGTAGGTACTACAGATAATGACTCAGGAGTATCTTCATAACTAATGGCATTGGTCACTAATACAAATGACTTAGCAGATTTTTTAAAGTCAGTGGACCATTGAGTAAACAGGGAGATATCAATAGCTTCTGCGGGCGTCTCCTCAGAGAGCGCTACAATAATATGGTGCGAAAGATGCGCTTCTAAAATCGGCGACAAGGCGGCTAAAAAAGCCTTCATATCCTGATTTTCTTGAGAAAAAACAGCCGTTTGGTCAATAATCTGAACCATGATATTATTTTATTTTGGAGGCCAATAAATAAATGACTGCCATGCGAATAGCTACTCCGTTTTCTACTTGATTTAAAATGATAGACTGATTGGAATCTGCTACCTCTGAGGTAATCTCTACACCCCTATTAATAGGTCCAGGGTGCATGATCACTATATCTTTGTCTAAGCTGTTTAACAGATCCATATTTACCCCGTACAATTGGGTGTATTCTCTGGTACTTGGAAAGTAGCTAATATCCATACGCTCGTTTTGAACGCGAAGCATATTGGCTACATCACACCAATTAAGTGCCTTACGAAGGTCTGTTTCTACGCTAACACCCAAAGACTCAATATGCTTTGGTATCAGGGTTTTGGGACCGCACACCTTCACTTCTGCTCCCTGTAATTTTAGGGCATAAATATTAGACAAAGCAACTCTTGAATGGAGAATATCTCCTACAATAACCACTTTCTTACCAGCCACATCTCCCAATCGCTCGCGAATAGAATAAGAGTCTAGTAGCGCCTGTGTGGGGTGCTCATGAGCACCGTCTCCTGCGTTTATTATAGCCGCATTAATATGTTTAGAAAGCAATACGCCTGCGCCTGGATTAGGGTGTCGCATTACCACCATATCTACTTTCATAGATAAGATATTGTTGACCGTATCTATAAGGGTTTCTCCTTTTGTGACAGAAGACTGTGATGCAGAAAAATTAAGGACATCTGCAGACAATCTTTTCTCTGCCAACTCAAAAGAGAGTTTCGTTCTGGTAGAATTTTCAAAAAATATATTCGCAATAGTGATGTCTCTGAGAGAAGGTACTTTTTTAATAGGGCGGTTAATCACTTCTTTAAAGTGGTCTGCCGTTTCAAAAATAAGATCAATGTCTGTCTCTTGGAGATATTTAATCCCGAGCAAGTGTTTTACACTTAATTGTCTGTTAGGATTTGGCACTTTTTAGATGTATTTTTTTAAGGCGTTAGTTTATTAAATATACGGTGTCTTCTCCATCTTGCTCTTTCCAGCACACCTTTACTTTTTCATGGTCAATCACGTCTACTTGCCTCCCCCTATAATTAGGCTGAATGGGCAAATGTCTGCTAAACCTTCTATCTATAAGCGTAAGTAACTCAATTTCTTCAGGCCTACCAAAGGACTGTAGTGCGGTGAGTGCAGCTCTAATACTCCTACCGGTATACAAAACGTCGTCTATGAGGACCACTTTTTTACTGTCTATAAGGAAATCTATTTGGGTCTTGTTGGCCGTAAGTGTTTTGCCGTCCCTTCTGAAATCATCCCTAAAAAAGGTGATGTCTAAAAAACCCAGGGCAATGTCTTTAACCTTATAGTCCTCTTGGAGAATTTGCGCCAAACGCTTTGCTAAAAATATTCCTCTAGGTTGCAAACCAATCAATACCGTATTAGAAAAATCGAGATGACTTTCTAACAACTGGCAAGCCAACCTGTGAAGGATAATGTGAATTTCTTTTTCAGAAAGAAGTACTTTTTGGCTCATAAGCTCCAGTGTAGGCGTTTGCGAGACAAAAATAGGGAATTTTTTCAATTCACAGCCCTAGAATACCAATTATGCTAAAGTGTACAAGTGGAGAATGAAAAACCAACAGCTATTCGCTTTGCAAAAAAAAAAGCCCGGGCATTAGCCCGGGCTTTTAAAATGATTCAAACAAAAGGATTAGTTTCCTTTTCCTTCCATTTTATCTTTTAACGCTTGTAATGCTTCGTTAGCATCACCAAGAGTTGGTTTTGCTTCGTCTGCACTCGCAGAAGCCTTCTTAACAGCTGTGCGAATATTGCGTTGCTCTTCTTCTCTAAAGATAGCAGTATGGCTTGCTACCACACGCTTGAACTCTTTATTGAATTCAATTACTTTAAACTGGGCTTCATCGCCTTTGTTTAATTTAGATCCGTCTTCCTTTTCTAGGTGTCTAGAAGGAACAAAGGCAACAATATCTTCATTGAAGTTAATAGTAGCTCCTTTGTCTACAATCTCTGCAATAGTAGCAGTATGTAAAGAATCTAATGCGAATTCAGTCTCGTATTTATCCCAAGGGTTAACGGTAGTTTGCTTGTGACCAAGACTTAATTTTCTACCATCAACGTCAAGTTCTAATACCTCAACCTCTAAAGTGTCACCAACAGCAACAAATTCAGATGGGTGCTTAATTTTCTTAGTCCAAGAAAGGTCAGAAATATAAATTAATCCGTCAATTCCTTCTTCTAATTCAACAAACACACCGAAGTTAGTAAAGTTCCTTACAATACCTTTGTGCTTAGAAGCCACTGGGTATTTAGTTGTAATGTCCGTCCAAGGATCTTGCGTTAATTGCTTAATACCAAGAGACATTTTACGGTCTTCACGGTCTAAAGTCAATACAACAGCTTCTACCTCATCACCTACTTTTACAAAGTCTTGGGCCGAACGCAAGTGCGTAGACCATGACATTTCAGAAACGTGGATCAATCCTTCTACACCTTCTTCTACTTCTATAAATGCGCCGTAATCTGCAATAACAACTACTTTACCTTTTACCTTGTCTCCAATAGCAATCGTGTCGCTTAAAGCTTCCCATGGGTGCTTCTCTAACTGCTTAAGACCTAATTGGATTCTAGATTTGTTGTCGTCAAAGTCTAAGATTACTACGTTCAATTTCTGATCTAACTCAACCACTTCATTCGGGTGGTTAATTCTAGACCAAGAAAGATCTGTAATGTGAACCAAACCATCTACACCACCAAGATCAATAAACACCCCGTAAGAAGTAATGTTTTTAACAACACCTTCTAAGACTTGTCCTTTTTCTAACTGGCCAATGATTTCTTTTTTCTGCTCTTCAATATCTGCTTCAATAAGCGCTTTGTGAGAAACAACAACGTTTTTGAATTCATGGTTAATTTTAACCACTTTGAATTCCATTGTTTTTCCAACGTATTGGTCGTAGTCTCTAATAGGCTTCACGTCAATTTGAGAACCTGGCAAGAACGCCTCAATTCCAAATACATCTACGATCATACCTCCTTTAGTTCTACACTTCACGAATCCGTTCACTACTTCTTCTTTGTCATGTGCATTGTTTACACGATCCCAAGCTTTAATAGTTCTCGCTTTTCTGTGAGATAAAACCAACTGACCTGTTTTGTCTTCTCTAATGTCAATAAGAACCTCTACCTCATCCCCTACTTTTAAGTCAGGATTGTAACGGAATTCATTTAAAGAGATTACCCCTTCAGACTTGGCATTAATGTCAATGATAGCTTCGCGCTCAGTAAGGTAAACTACCTTTCCAACCACTACTTCTTCATCTGCGGTGTCTACAAAATTTGCTGAAACCAAAGTTTCAAACTCTTCTAACTTAGACTCTTCAACACGCTCAATTCCTTGCTCGTATTTGTCCCAGTTAAAGTTTTCCAAAAATTCTTTTGGGTCTTGCGCTACTGTTTCAGTAGTCGCTTGTGCTGCTACAGCTTCATTTTCTGCTGCTGCGTTTGTGTTTTCTTCAGTCATTTGAAGATTAAAATTTGTATTCTGAAAGGCTTACAAGAGCGCGCAATACCTACAGAAGTTGTGAATGATTAAAATATTTAAGTCCCTTTTCCTCTTGACTATTTGCTAAAAAGGTGTGCAAAAATACAATTTAATTAGGGAAATACAAATCTAAACACCACTAAATTAAAGTGTTATTATTAAAAGTGTCTTTTCAAAAAGTAATGGAATAGCTGTTAAAATATTAAAACGCAATCAAGGCATTGGCATGACTTAATATGCGCTCAAATTGTTCTTCAAGACCCATATCACTATTGTCAATTTCCACTGCACCCTCTGCCTTTTTCAAAGGCGATGTCGCTCTATGAGAATCTATATAATCACGCTCTTGAACATTTTTAAGCACCGCGTCAAAATGTACCTTATCTCCCCTGTCAATGAGCTCCTTATACCTTCTATGGGCCCTAGTGTCTGCAGAAGCAGTGAGGTATAATTTTAATTCTGCCTCAGGAAAAACCACGGTTCCAATATCTCTACCGTCCATCACAACGCCTTTTTGAATGCCCATTGCTTGCTGTAAAGCCACTAATTTCTCCCTCACTTCTGGGACAGTCGCTACAGGACTCACCTGCTGAGAAACGGCAAGGGTTCTTATAGGTTTTTCTATATTCGCTCCGTTTAAAAACATAGCAGCGTCCTGTTGACCCGCCACAAATTTAAATTGAAGGTCTATTTGATCCAACGAATTCACAAGGGCTGTTTTGTCTAATATTCCGTCTTTAATAAAACCCTGCTGCATGGCAAAATAAGTCACCCCACGATACATTGCGCCACTGTCTACATAAATATAACCCAATGATTTGGCCAATTTTTTAGCGATGGTGCTTTTTCCAGTAGAGGAAAATCCGTCTATAGCGATGGTTATTTTTTTCATTTAATGGTTTTAAATCATTGCAAATTTACAATTTTTTAGGTTCAGCCACCTGTTCTTTGGTCAATGCCAATGCCACAACTTCACTCATATCAGTCACATAATGGAAAGTCACACCTTTTAAATAGGCTTCTTTAATCTCCGCAATGTCTTTTCTGTTTTCCTCACAGAGTATAATTTGATTAATATTTGCTCTTTTGGCTGCAAGTATTTTCTCTTTAATTCCTCCTACTGGTAACACCTTTCCCCTCAGGGTAATTTCTCCTGTCATGGCCAAACGAGATTTTACTTTTCTCTGCGTGAAAAGAGATACTAAAGAAGTAAGCATGGTAATCCCTGCACTTGGTCCATCTTTAGGCGTGGCTCCTTCCGGTACATGAATGTGAACATTGTACTTTTCGAAAATATCGTCAGAAAGACCGTATTCCTCCGCATGAGCCTTAATGTACTCTAGGGCTATAGTAGCAGATTCTTTCATGACCTTTCCTAAATTACCGGTAATATTCATGAGCCCTTTACCTTTGGAAAGAATGGACTCAATAAACAGAATATCTCCACCAACAGAGGTCCATGCCAAACCAGTTACTACCCCTGCAACCTTATTGTTTTCATATTTATCGCGTTCTAATCTCGGTACACCCAATACTTTTTCAATGTGCTCTGGAGTAATTTTAACTTCATAAGCTTCTTTCATAGCAATAGATTTCGCGGTGTTTCTAACCATTTTAGCCAATTGCTTGTCTAGGTTTCTCACGCCTGATTCTCTAGTGTATCCTGCGACAATTTTTTCAAATTGTGGCTTGCCTATTTTAATTTGATCTGCCGTTACACCATGTTCTTTTAATTGCTTAGGCAACAAGTGGCGTTTGGCAATTTCTACTTTTTCTTCAATCGTATATCCAGACACATTAATGAGCTCCATACGATCCAATAAAGCAGGCTGAATAGCCCCTAAATTATTTGCAGTGGCAATAAACAACACCTTGGAAAGATCGTAACCCATTTCCAAAAAATTATCGTGAAAATCACCATTTTGTTCAGGATCTAATACCTCTAAAAGAGCAGAAGATGGGTCTCCCTGATGGGAATTAGACAATTTATCTATCTCATCTAATACAAAGACTGGATTAGAAGTACCCGCTTTCTTTAAACTCTGTAAAACCCTTCCTGGCATGGCACCAATATAGGTTTTTCTATGCCCTCTAATTTCTGCTTCATCCCTTAGACCACCAAGCGACATACGGACATACTCCCTACCTAAAGAGGCTGCTATGGATTTACCTAAGGAAGTTTTACCCACCCCTGGAGGTCCGTATAGACAGAGGATAGGAGACTTCATATTGTTTCTAAGTTTTAAAACAGCCAGGTGTTCTAAAATACGTCTCTTAACATCTTCTAAACCAAAATGATCCCTGTCTAATATTTTTTGGGCGCGTTTCAGGTCAAATACATCTTTTGAAAAATGGTCCCAAGGAAGGTCCAAAAAGAGTTCTAAATAATTTCTTTGAATAGAGTATTCTGCTACTTGAGGATTCATTCGCTGCAGCTTACCCAACTCTTTGTCAAAATGTAAACTTACTTTATCTGTCCATTTTTTCTTCTTAGCCGCAGCAAGCATTTCATTCACTTCCTCTTCATAAGACACCCCACCCAATTCTTCTTGAATGGTTTTCATTTGCTGGTGCAAAAAATACTCTCTCTGCTGTTGGTCCAAATCATTGCGCACCTTAGATTGAATGTCATTTTTCAATTGCAACTTTTGCATTTCAACATTCATAAACTTTAAGGTGGCTAAAGCACGTTCCTGTAAATCAGGCGTCTCTAATAAAATTTGTTTTTCTTTATGAGAAACAGAAAGGTTAGAGCACACAAAATTGATTAAAAAAGAATTGCTCTCTATATTTTTAATTGCAAAGGAAGCCTCAGAAGGAAGGTTTGGATTGTTTTTAATGATCTGTAATGCCAATTCCTTTATAGAATCTATAATGGCCAAAAACTCTTTGTTTTCTGGCTCAGGTCTATGTTCAGGTGTTTCCTCAACAGTCGCTTTAATGTAGGGATCCTCAGAAACCACCTCTTTTATAGCAAAACGCTTTTTCCCTTGGATGATTACCGTAGTATTTCCATCGGGCATTTTCAAGACCCTGAGAATTCTAGCCACAGTTCCAATTCTACTAATGTCATTAGCGCCTGGATTCTCTGTGTTTTGGTCTTTTTGAGACACCACTCCAATCACTTTATCTCCATTGTTGGCATCTTTTATTAATTGAATGGACTTGTCTCTCCCAGCAGTGATTGGCACCACAACACCCGGAAATAAAACCATATTTCTCAAAGGGAGAATAGGCAAAGATTCAGGAAGGGATTCATTATTTATTTCTGCTTCATCTTCAGGGGTCATTAAAGGAATTAAATCTGCATCTTCATCTATCCCTTGTAGTGACATACTGTCAATATGTAAAAAATTCGAATTACTCATAGCGCTATATACCCGTCATAATGTCATTTGCAAACATCGGTTTCGGTTTTAAAAATTATTTATCTACTTTAAAAATGACTAAAAGCCCCTGAATTGAGGAATCTAGTCGCTTTTATTTGCAATGATATAGACAATTCCTGTGCCATTGTCTCATTAAATGATTTGAAACTGTAACATTTCTGTCTAACTTGTATCTATACTAATAAATAAGCTTGTTTTTGAGCCTTCCAGAGCCCACACATATTACGCCCCTGATTAAAGACTGTCTTCATGGAGACGCCAAAGCACAATTCGCGCTTTACGAGCAGTACCATAAAGCCATGTACAACGTAGCTTGGCGTATTGTTAAAGAAGCGCATGAAGCAGAAGACGTCATGCAGGAAGCTTTTATTAGTGCGTTCAAAAAGCTAGATCAATTCAGCGGTCAAGTGACTTTTGGGGCTTGGTTAAAAAAAATTGTCATTAACAAAGCGATAGTTGCATTTAGAAAACAAAAAAAACAAGACACTATTAGTTTAGAAGAAGAAATTTATAGCATTCCTGGGCCTCTGGCCGATGCTACAAACCAAAAAGACAACGAAAGAAAAGCCGCATTGGTCCTAGAGACTATAGGCAGTTTAAAAGAAAATTACCGCATTTCACTGACCTTACACCTTATAGAGGGTTTGACCCATGAGGAGGTCTCTGAACTATTAGATATCAGTAGCAGCAATTGTAGGACTACTTTTTCTAGGGCAAAAGAACAACTGAAAAAAAAATTAGAAACACATCCATTATGGAAACATATATAAAACAAATTTTAGATTCGGCCCCAGAAGCTCTTCACGGCAAAAAACCGCTAGAAGGCCACGAAAATCGTTTTTTAGATAAACTTTCAGAAACAACTATTGAAAATAAAAACCTTATTAGGGAGCTACAAAATGCGCAAGGTCTGAATAAAATACCTGACCAAGAAACCATCCCTTCAAAGGCCAGCCTGAAATTGGTTTGGCGCAAAAACACCAAACGTCTGCTGAGTTTAGCCGCAAGTATTGCTATTTTATTTGGGGCGTTTCAATGGGGCGCACACAGTCAGGCCACACAAACAAAAATTGCCTCTTTTGCGCCAGAAACAGCTGCTATTAATCAGTATTATCCTGGCTTAATAGCCATTGCTGTTAAGGAAATTGAACAACAAAGCAGCCCGCTTACCAAACCCCATATAGACAAAGCTTTTAAGGAAATTTCAAAATTAGATGGCCGTTTTAAAGAAATGGAGGCCGCTATGATCAATGGAGGTAATACCAAATTAATCCTTCAGGCCATGGTACAAAATTATACCACAAGAATAGAATTATTAGAAGAAGTCATGCATCAAATAAACACCATTAACGCTATAAAAGAACACACAGATGGAAACCTATAAAAAAATTATTAAAACACTTTTAATCGCTTTGATTTTTCCTGCTTTCATGTGGGCCAACACCCATGAGAAGTACGAAAAAAACCCCTTTAGGTATGAAAAAGAAAGGGTGGTTAAGAAGAACTTCAAAGTAAATGCAGACGCACTCATGAAAATTGACAACGCTTATGGTAATGTAAGTATCAGCAGTTGGAACGAGAATAGAATCGAAATGGTCATTACCATTAAAGCAGAAGGCAGTGATGAAGACCGTGTGATTGAAAAAATTGAAGGGGTAGACATAGATTTTATGTCTAGTAGCAGTATGGTCTCTGCCAAAACAATTTTTAACAATAAAAGAAGTGGTTGGAGTTGGAATTGGGGCAATAACAATGTAAACCTATCTGTTCATTACAGCATTAAAATGCCAATTTCTAACAGTGTAGATTTAGAAAATGATTACGGAAGCATTATCATTGATCAAATCAATGGAGACGCAAAGATTCATTGTGATTATGGCAGACTAGAGATTGGATCACTCAATGGAAATAAAAACGAACTCAATTTTGACTACACCTCTAAATCTACTATTGCCTATGTAAAGAAAGCCTATATAGAAGCGGATTACTCTGGGATGACTATTGAAAAAGCGGGCGATTTAAATATTAATGCAGACTATTCATCCATAAGCATTAATCAAATGGACAATTTAAGTTACGACGCAGATTATGGAAGTGTAGAAGTAGAGGAGGCCAATGATGTAAATGGAGTGGGTGACTATTTTAGCACCAAACTTGGTATCCTTCATGGAAATGTGTCAATAGATGCAGATTATGGAAGCGTAAAAATAGTAGAAATGGCAGCAGACGCAGGAAGCCTAAACATCAGTTCTGATTATACAGGCATAAAGATTGGGTACCATGCAGACTATCATTTTACTTTTGAAATTGAAACCAAATACGCAGGTGTTAGTGGCACAGATGCTTTTGAGATGTCTGTCTCTAAAGAAAAATCGAGTGAGCGTTATTACAAAGGCTACTACAAAAACCCAAACAGCAAAAATCACATTCAAATACTGAGTAAATACGGCGGATTGAGTTTTACAAAAAAATAAGCCTAGAAAACAAGCCGCTAAAATGTGTTCAATAAATACCCATAAAATAACAGTCTTGGATTTAATTACAGCAAGGCAAAACAAATTTATAGTCTCTTAATTATGAAAAAAAGCATCTTATTAATCGCAATGATTTTACTTGGAACCTCAGTGAATGCACAGTGGTGGAAGAGAATTAAAGGGAATGGCAACACCATTACACAAACCAGGCAAACAGCTGACTATGATAAAGTTTCAGTCTCTGGATCTTTTGACGTGCAATTGGTTCAGGGTAAAGAAAGGAGACATTATCCTAAAAGGAGAAGAAAATCTTTTAGAGTATATTGAAGTGGCCGTAAAAAACAATGTATTGGTTTTAAAGGTAAAAGACAATATTAACCTAAGTAGCTCTTGGAATAAATCTATTTCCATTGAAGTGCCTGTTACTGAAATAGCAGCCGTTAAATTATCCGGTTCAGGGGATATTAGCTCAGAAATTACTTTAGCGGCAAGAGATTTTAATGCTGCTGTGTCAGGATCTGGTGATATTTCTTTAAATATAGACGCCACCAACTTAGTGGTGCAAGTATCTGGTTCTGGAGACATGAAACTTACTGGAAGCGCACAAGACTTACAAGTAAAAATATCTGGTTCAGGAGATTTGAATGCATATGGTGTAGCTGTAGAAGACGCCACAGTTACAGTATCTGGATCTGCAGATGTTAAAGTAACAGTGCGTGGCACTTTAAATGCCAAGGTATCTGGCTCTGGTGATATTCAATACAAAGGAAATCCTAAAAAAGTAGTCTCAAAAGTCTCTGGCTCGGGAGACGTCACGGGTTATTAAACCCTATTTTACCCTTCTGAGTAATAATCCACCTACCAAGAAAAAACACCAAACATAATAATCCCGTTTCTAAGGTCACCACTTCCTTGTGCAAGTGCCCCATAAATAAAGGTCCCAAAGACAATTCCTATCTTTTCTGCTACGTCGTAGAAACTAAAGAAAGAGGTGGTGTCTTGGGTTTCTGGCATAAGTTTAGCGTAGGTAGATCTGGAAAGCGCTTGAATCCCTCCCATGACCATTCCAACCAATCCTGCAGCAATATAAAATTCAGTGGGAGAAACCACAAAATAAGCATAGACACAAATCATTAACCACAGTGCATTGACCACAATCAAGGTGGGGATATTTCCAAATTTCTCAGAGGCCTTTGCGGTGATTGTTGCGCCTATAATGGCCACCAATTGAATGAGAAGTATACTACTGATTAGGCCAATGGTTCTTTGATCGTCTGACCCCCAAGCTATTTCCTCTTCTCCAAAATAAGCCGCAATAAGCATTACAGTTTGTACGGCCATGCTATATACAAAAAAAGCCAGTAAATATTTTTTTAGCATTGGCTGAGAACCCAATTGATTCCAAACCATTTTAAGTTCTTTAAAACCATTGAAAAGTAAGTTTACTGCAGGCCCGTCTTTCTTATTTCCCTTGGGCATATAATAAAAACTGTATTGGCTAAAAATGATCCACCAAATTCCAACAGTCACAAAAGAATATTTCATGGCAGTGATGGCTGCTGGAGCTTCGGGAAGGTCTTCAATTCCAAATAGTGCTGGCTGCATGACCATGGCCAAATTAAATAGCAATAGAATAACACTTCCTATATAACCCAATGAAAAGCCCTTTGCGCTAATACTATCTTGTTGCTCTGGAAAAGCAATATCTGGAAGGTAAGAATTGTTAAAAGCAAAACTAACCCAAAACCCCACCAGTCCCATAAAATAGAGTAATAATGAGGTGTAAATATGCTCTAGAGAAAACCAATAAAGCCCTATACATGAAAGCCCTCCCAGGTAACAAAAAAACTTCAAAAAAACTTTCTTATTCCCAAGGTAATCTGCTATTCCTGAGAAGATTGGCGTGAGGATGGCTATAAATAAAAATGCAGCTGAAGTGACATAACTGATCAGAGGTGCTCTGGCTATTTCTACCCCAAATACCAATACTTTTTCAATCCCTTCCATACGAAATAGCGCACCGTAAAAAATGGGGAAAATCGCAGAAGAAATGACCAGACTATATACAGAATTGGCCCAATCATAAAAAGCCCATGCAAACAATATTTTTTTACTTCCTTTCTCTGCAATAGCGCTCATATATTGGGTTGGTATTTGGTTTCTTCATTTTTTTTAGCGCCATAAAAAACATCTTAAGCATTCACTTAATTGACTTTTACATCACACTAGTACTTTGCTAATATACAATTATAGCCAGAGTCTCAAAAAACAGCTTAAAATTTCTACCATTTGCAAATTTGGCACTCTTTTTGAAATGAGGATAGAACTTAAATGATTTTGATATGAGGTATGGATGAATCTAACCTTATCAAGGCCTTGACCAAAGAATAGATTTTAAATTTTATGTACCTTTAAAATAAAAAATGAAAAATACTTTACTACTAGGATTATTGCTTTTGACATGTCATTCATTTTATGCGCAACGCGCAGTAAATCAATACGACGTGATTAAAACAGCCCAAGAATGGAAAGCCACCTTATCTGACCTAGAATTTTATGTCCTCAGGGAACAAGGTACAGAAAGGCCTTTTACTAGCCCATTACTGAAAATTAAAGAAAAAGGCACCTATGTGTGTAAAGCCTGTAATACACCATTATTTAAAAGTGAGCACAAATTTGACTCTGGTACTGGTTGGCCTTCTTTTGACAGAGAAGTGAAGGGAAATGTGGGGTATGGAATTGATTACAAAGTGGGATACGCAAGGTCTGAGGAATACTGCTTAAAATGCGGGGGGCACTTGGGTCA
>ABVW01000005.1 GCA_000173115.1 Flavobacteria bacterium MS024-3C | reverse complement strand
ATACTACAGAGACCAAACTTTTATGATGGCATTGGATCTTTTAAAACCAAAAAACCTTTTCCATAGTTTATACGCGACTACAGATATTGAAAAAGAACCCATGAGTGCAGGAAGACAAATGGGCGGGCACTTTGTCACCCACAGTCTTCACAAGGATGGTAGCTGGAAAAACTTGACAAAACAGCATAACAGTAGTGCAGATATTTCACCAACAGCTGCTCAAATGCCTAGATTACTCGGTTTGGCACAGGCTTCAAAAGTGTATAGGTCTGAAAAAAATATAGACAGTGATTTGTTTTCTGTTCAAGGAAATGAAGTAGCATGGGGTACCATTGGAAATGCAAGTACTAGTGAAGGATTGTTTTTTGAGACCATTAATGCAGGAGGAGTGCTTCAAGTTCCTATGGTAGTGAGTATTTGGGATGACGAATATGGTATTTCAGTACATGCAAAACACCAAACAACTAAGGAAAATATCAGTGAGTTGCTTAAGGGCTTTCAAAAGGAAGAAGGCACGAATGGCTATGAAATTTTCAAGGTTAATGGTTGGGACTACCCTGCACTAGTAAAAACCTATCAAGAAGCGGCTCAGATTGCTAGAGAAAAACATGTACCTGTAATCATTCACGTAAAAGAACTTACACAACCTCAAGGCCACTCTACTTCTGGTTCCCACGAAAGATATAAATCAGATGATCGTTTAATCTGGGAAAAAGAACAAGATTGTAATGTGAAATTTAGGGCTTGGATTTTGGAGAGCGGTTTTGCAGATGAAGAAAGTCTTTTAGAGATTGAAAAAGATATTAAGAGAGATGTTCGAAATGCTAAAAAAGAAGCTTGGTCTGAATTCTTAATGCCTCATTTAGCGCATAAAAAAGAATTGGTCAAAGTACTGAGACTTTTAGTAGAAAGCACAAACAATAAAGCAGCTATTACAAGTATTCTCAACGACTTAATTGCCATTGAAGAACCGATTAAAAAAGACTTGGCAGTAAAAGCAAGACTAGCGCTCAGGAGTTTAATTGGTGAGGAGACTAAAGAACGTGAAATTCTTAAAAATTGGTTTTTAAACTTTATGTCTAAAATGCAGCCTATGTACAGTGCCCATTTGTACAGTGAACATGAAGATAAAGCCACAAATATACCAGCTATTCCTCCTACTTACAGCAAAGATGCTCCTTTGGTAGATGGAAGGCTTATTATTAGAGATAATTTTGACCAACTGCTTGAAAAGTATCCAGAATTTTTAATTTTTGGAGAAGATAGTGGTGCTATTGGAGATGTAAACCAAGGTTTAGAAGGCTTACAAAAAAAATATGGCGAAACCAGGGTGGCAGACACAGGTATTAGAGAAGCCAGTATTATAGGCCAGGGAATTGGAATGGCTCTCAGGGGTTTAAGACCTGTTGCTGAGATTCAATACCTTGATTATATGCTGTATGCCTTACAAACCTTGAGTGATGATTTAGCCTCTTTACGATATAGGACTTTTGGAAAACAAAAAGCCCCATTGATTGTAAGAACAAGGGGACACAGGTTAGAAGGTATTTGGCATTCAGGATCTCAAATGGGTGGTCTTATTCATTTTCTGAGGGGGATGTATATTTTAACCCCTAGAAATATGACCGTAGCTGCTGGTTTTTACAATACCCTAATGAAGAGTGATGAGCCTGCTCTTGTGATAGAGAGTTTAAATGGGTACAGGTTAAAAGAGCCTATACCTAATAACTTATCTGAAATATGTACCCCTATTGGTGTGGTAGATGTTTTAAAAGAGGGCAAAGATATTACCGTACTTTCCTATGGTTCTACCCTTAGAATAGTAGAACAAGTGGTTGGTTCACTTCAAAATTATGACATAGATGTTGAACTCATAGACGCTCAAAGTCTCTTGCCTTTTGACCTAAATCATAAGATGTTAGAAAGCGTTAAGAAAACAAACCGACTTATCATAATAGATGAAGATGTTCCAGGAGGTTGTGCTGCGTATTTAATGCAAGAAATCATAGAAAAACAAGGAGCTTTTAAATACTTAGACACACCGCCAACTACCTTAACTGCAAAGGCGCACAGACCTGCTTACGCTAGTGATGGTGATTATTTTTCTAAGCCAAATGCAGAGGACATTTTTGAAAGCATTTACAACATCATGCACGAATCTGATCCGAAAGCTTATCCAGCAATATGATTTGAGACAGGTTTCACCATAGTGTAAACTATCTCAGGTCCTTACTAAGGCTGTAATCCCCAGAAAATTAGACTATTTTAAAATAGCGATAAAATCTACTGCAACTTATGGCTCAAATGAATCATAGTAACAGCCTGCTAAAAGATTATAGTATTTTAATCAATAATTCCTTGAGTAAATTTTGGTGGTCTGTTGGAGCACCCATCCCCTTGTTTTTAAGGTCCAAGTCCTTAAGTACTTTTAGGATTTGACTCACCCGCTTCATTGGGTACTGTTTGGCCGCATTTTTAATCTCGTTAATAAAATACGGAGAAATCCCTAAACTTGCAGCTACATGGTTTGGATTGTGGTCTGTAAGCCCGTGATATTGCATGATTTGAGTAAAGAAACTATGCAAAATAGATACTGTCATTAAAAAAGGATTGTCTTTGGGATTATGCGCAAAATAATGGACAATCTTAAATGCTTTTAAAATATCTCTTTCACCAATAGCCTTTTTTAATTCAAAATTATTGTAATCTTTACTAATACCTATGTGCTGCTCCACTATATCTGGCGTAATTAAAGCGCCTTTCTCTATGTGAATAGACAGCTTGTCTATTTCTTTTTCAATCCTGCTTAAATCTGTGCCTAAAAATTCAAATAATAAATGAGGAACAGCTGGTTGTGCTGTAAATCCCTTACGATGAATTAAGTCATTGATCCAAGAAGGAATTTTATTGTCATAAATTTTTTTAGATTCTAAGGTGGTGCCATTTTTTTGAAAAGCTTTAAAAACACCTTTTCTTTTGTCTGGCTTTTGGTATTTATAACAAAGTACTAATATGGTTGATTGAAGGGGATGCTTAGCATACTCCTGCAGGCCGTCTATTTGTCTGGAAAGGTGTTGCGCTTCCTTGACAACAATCAATTGTCTTTCAGCCATCATGGGGTATCGTTTCGCTTGAGAAACTATATCTTCAATAAGCGCATCTTTTCCATATACAATTAATTGATTGAATGCTTTCTCTTCTTCAGCAAGTGCCTTTTGCTCAATTAAATCAGCAATGGCATCTATGTAGTAGGGTTCTTCACCATAAAGCAAATAGAGTGGGCTAAAATTTCCTTTATTTATTTCACTAGCAATTAACTTTGCTTCTTCCATTCAATTAATTTCATCAAATTTGTACCATGCAAGTTTTAAACTTTCCAACCTATCCATTCAGAATCAAAAATAGGGAAAATAAGCCCTATATTTTTGATATTATTAGGAAAAAATTTGTTCAGATACAAGCAGAGGAATGGGTGAGACAACACCTAGTGTGGTTTCTTATCTATGAAAAGAATTATCCTAAGAGTCTTATTAATGTTGAGAAAAAGATTCTAGTAAACGGATTGACAAAAAGAGTCGATTTGGTCATTTTTAATAAGGATGGTAGCATTTATTTACTCGTAGAATGTAAGTCACCAGAAGTAAAAATTAGCCAACAAACATTTGATCAAATTGCCCGGTATAACTTAAGTCTTAACGCCCAGTTACTTATGGTGTCTAATGGCTTGTCTCACTTTTATTGTAGGGTAGATAAAAATGCAGAAAAATATACTTTTTTAGAAAGCATTCCTGATTATATCCCTTAATTTGCCATTTTAAAAACCTGTGAAACAAATAGCCGTAGTAATACTCAATTGGAATGGGGCCGCTCTTTTAGAGCGATTCCTGCCTACTGTGATTAAAAATAGTGGGGAAATAGCCCATATTTATGTAGCAGATAATGGTTCTACAGATAGTTCAAAAGAACTTTTAAATACAAAATTCCCTCAAGTTTCCATTATAGAAATGCCCTTTAATAAGGGTTTTACAGGAGGCTATAATTTGGCCTTGAAAGATCTAAATGAACCCCTATTTTGCTTACTTAATTCAGATGTTGCTCCTTCCGAAAACTGGTTGAATCCTATTATTACGGCTTTTAAATCAGATCCACAATTAGCCATAGCGCAGCCAAAAATTTTGGATGAATTAAAAAAAACACATTTTGAATATGCTGGAGCTGCAGGGGGCTATTTAGATGCGCTGGGTTACCCTTTTTGCAGGGGAAGAATATTTCAAGATATTGAGGAAGACCTTGGGCAATACAATGATTCTATAGAGGTTTTTTGGGCTACTGGAGCTTGTATGTTCATTAGAAATGAAGTCTTTAACCGCTTAAATGGGTTTGATGAATCTTACTTTGCACACCAAGAAGAAATAGACCTTTGTTGGAGGGCTAAAAACCTGGGAAATAAAGTCATGTACCTTGGCAACAGCACTGTTTATCATTTGGGTGGGTCTACCTTGAGTAATATGAATCCCAAAAAAACTTTTTTAAATTTCAGAAACTCACTTTTTTCTATATTAAAGAATATGCCTTTACATAGGGCTTTAGGAGTAATTCTAGTCAGACTTATTTTAGATGGAATTGCTGGGCTGAGATTCATTCTTCAAGGTAAATTTAGCCATTGTTTGGCAATCATTCATGCCCACTTTAGTTTTTATAAAGGAGCGCGTAGCGCTTTTAAAAAATATCCTAGTCCAAAACATTACATAAAATACTACAAAACCACTTCAATAGTCTGGTCTCATTATATGAGGGGTTTAAAAAAGTTTTCGCTTTTAGCAAAAGATTAACTAACTTACATACTTAAATAAAGAGAATAAAAGATAAATTTGATATACTAATTATATTTTTCCATCCCATGAAAAAAATCATCCTTGGCTGCTTAGGCGCCACACTATTACTTTCTTCTTGTGTATCACAAAAGAAATTCACTGATTTAGAAGCAAAACAAAAACAAACCCAAGATTTGCTCAATTCTGCTACTGTAAAATTGAACAGCTGTTTAGAAGACACTGCTCGTTTACAGCTACTTGAAGATCAAAATGCTTATTTAAAAGCAAACAATCAAGAGTTGATCAACAACCTTGGAAATTTAACTACTTTAACCTCTAAAGGAGCAGATAATTTAGAGCGTTCTTTAGAGAGTTTAAAAGAAAAAGACCTGACTATCCGTAAATTGAATAATGCTGTTACCAGAAGAGATTCTGTGAACCTTGCATTGGTTCAAAGTTTAAAAGGTGTTTTGGGGAATTTAGATGACGAAGATATTGAGATAAGCGTAGAAAAAGGCGTTGTATTTGTATCTATCTCTGACAAGTTATTATTTAACACTGGCAGCTATGTAGTATCTAATAAAGCTAAGTCTGTATTAGAAAAAGTAGCTAAAGTGGTTAACAACAAACCAGATTTTGAATTTATGGTTGAAGGTCACACAGATGAAAGAAGTTTCTCAAAAGGAGACTTGGTAGACAACTGGGATTTATCTGTTAAGAGAGCTACTTCAGTGGTTCGTATGCTTCAGAAAGATTTTGGTGTAGATCCTAAGCGTATGACTGCAGCTGGAAGAGCTGAGTATATGCCAGTTTCTTCAGAACTTTCTAAGAACAGAAGAACTAGAATAGTTGTACTTCCTAAAATTGATCAATTTTACACTATGATCGAAGAAGGGTTAAAAGACGCTGCAATTAACTAAGTTAATTAAGATGTGATATTTAAAATGCCACCCTCCGGGTGGCATTTTTTTTTATAGCAAACCAAATTTTTAATCGCCAAACAATTTTTAATCTAGTACCGAAAACTATCTACAGCAAGTCAAAGTTCCCTTTACCCCTACGAATGAGTTCTGGACTGTCTCCTGATAAATCTACAATAGTAGACGGCACATTATCTCCATAGCCACCATCAATAACAAAGGCAACGTGTGGGGACCATTTTTCAAAAATAAGTTCTGGATCTGTCGTGTATTCTAGTACCTCATCTGGATCGTAAATAGAGGTAGATACTATGGGGTTACCAAGCATTTCTACTATCTTTTTTGGAATAGAATGATCGGGCACCCTGATTCCAATAGTTTTACGCTTTTTAAAAGCTTTTGGAAGGTTGTTGTTCCCCGGAAGCACAAAAGTATATGGTCCGGGTAAGGATCGTTTTAAAATTTTAAAGGTAGCCGTATCTATTTGTTTCACATAGTCAGAGATATTACTGAGGTCTGCACAAATAAAAGACCAAGTGGCTTTTTCTAGCTTAACGCCTTTTAATTTAGCCAGCTTCTCTAAGGCTTTATTATTGGTAATATCACAACCAATCCCATAAACAGTATCTGTTGGATAAATAATAAGCGCACCATCTCTAAGCGCACGAACCACTTTCTCTAAAGCAGCCTCCTGCGGATTATTTGGATATATTTTAATTAATTGTCCCATATATTTTTAAGACACTACTTCTAGTTTTGCAAAACGAAGGATCAACTTTTTAAGCCCACCAACTTCAAAATCAATAGTGGCTTTCTTATCTGCACCTACCCCTTCAATAGCCGTTACTTTTCCGCTACCAAACCTACTGTGTTTTACGACTGTGCCAGCTATCAATTCTATACCATCTTCTCCATTTCCAATTGGATTAGACAAATCTGGTTTAATCTTTCTAAGCTTTCTCAATTGGTTCTCTTTGGGTCTAAAAGAACTCGGTGGAGCAATTGAAACAGGTTTGGTCTGACGCAGTTTACTTTTGTCTATATCGCCAAAAATATCTGCATCTATCATGGGTTTATAACGGTAAGAATCTATGGGCACCTGCATGTCTAAGAAACTATCGTCTATTTCTTCAATAAATCTAGAAGGTTCTGCGTCTACGAGTTTTCCCCACCTATACCTTGTTTGCGCATAAGTGAGGTAAGCTTTTTTCTCTGCCCTAGTGAGGGCTACATAGAAAAGCCTGCGCTCCTCCTCTAGTTCAGACCTGGTATTCATACTCATTGCAGAAGGAAAAAGGTCTTCTTCCATTCCCACTACATAGACCACTGGAAATTCTAATCCCTTCGCCATATGAATGGTCATAAGCGCTACCCTATCTTCATCTCCCACCTCTTTATCTAAGTCTGTCGCAAGAGATACATCTTCTAGGAATTCCGCAATACCCCCAGTGGCATCGGCCAGCTCCTGCTGGCCCTCAACAAAGTCTTTAATACCGTTGAGAAGCTCCTCAATGTTTTCCATTTTGGCTATTCCCTCTGGGGTGCCATCTTTTTTAAATTCTAAGAGCAAACCGGCTTTCTTGGCCACATGTTCAGAGAGTACAAATGCGTCTGCCGTTTCATTGAGTACCTGATAGCTCTTAATCATGGTCACAAAATCTTCTAATTTGCGTTTGGTTCCGCTATTTATTTGCAGTGGTATGGTGTCTAAATGTTCCATGACTTCAAAAATAGACCTGCCGTAATGGTTTGCAGCAACCACCAATTTATCTACAGTGCTTTGACCAATTCCCCTTGCTGGAAAATTAATAATACGTTTTAGCGCTTCTTCATCTTTGGGATTTATGACCAGCCTTAAGTATGCCAGGACATCTTTTATCTCTTTTCTTTGATAGAAAGACAAACCACCAAAAATTCTATAGGCAATATCTCGCTTTCTAAGGGCGTCTTCTATGGCTCTAGATTGCGAATTGGTTCTATAAAGCACTGCAAAAGAACTGTTAGGAAGTTGTTCTTGCATCTTAGTTTCCAAGATACTTCCTGCAACAAACCTTCCTTCTTCAGCATCTGTAGGAGACCTGTGCACTGTGATTAATTCCCCTGGATCGTTAGAGGTCCATACCACCTTATCTAATTGATTGGTATTGTTAGAAATAATACTGTTGGCTGCCTTTACAATGGTATCTGTTGACCTATAATTCTGTTCTAACCTATATTGAGCTACCTGATCGTAGTCTTTTTGAAAATTTAAAATGTTGTCTATGTTTGCCCCTCTGAAGGAATATATACTTTGGGCGTCATCTCCCACCACACAAATATTCTGATACCTGTCGGAAAGGGCCTTTACGATTAAATACTGCGAGTGGTTGGTATCTTGGTACTCATCTACTAAGATATATTTAAACCTGTTTTGGTATTTCATGAGTACCTCAGGAAATCTGGTTAGAAGTTCATTGGTACGCAAGAGTAAGTCATCAAAATCCATAGCACCAGCTTTAAAACAGCGGTCCACATATGCTTTATATATAGCGCCAGTTTGAGGCCTTTTGGCCATAGCGTCTGCCTCAAGAAGGTCTGGATTGTTGTGATAGGCTTTAACCGTTATTAAACTGTTTTTATAAGAAGATATTCTGTTTTGGATTTGCTTGTACTTATATATATCCTTGTCCAGTCCCATTTCTTTAATAATGGAAGCAATGAGCCTTTGTGAATCCTGCGTATCATATATGGTGAAATTACTAGGATAACCCAACTTATCTCCGTCAAAGCGCAATAATTTGGCAAATACAGAGTGAAAAGTACCCATCCATAGATTCTTAGCCTCTGCCCCACCCACTATACTGGAAATCCTGTGTTTCATCTCTCTGGCTGCTTTGTTGGTGAAAGTCAGTGCGAGAATATTAAATGAATCTACCCCAAGAGACATGAGATGGGCAATTCTTATGGTGAGCACCCTGGTCTTTCCAGAACCAGCACCAGCTATGACCATCAGAGGACCATCTTTATGAAGTACCGGGGCTTTTTGCGCCTCATTCAAGCTTTCTATATAATTTTTCAATATGCAGTCTTTAGGCTATAAAATTAACTATTAATATGCGTTTCATAGCCGGGAATAATTAATAATTATAAACAAAAAAGCGCCCTAGAAACAAAGGTTTTAATAATATGAGTATATTTAAAACAGATAATTAATTTTTTTAAATCAACTTATGAAAAAAACACTAGCAGCCATTTTTTTATGTGTAGGTACTTTTACCCAAGCACAAATGCAATTACCTATATCGGATTATGAAAAAATAGAATCTCAGGTCATAGCTTGGCGCCATGATATTCATCAGAATCCTGAACTCTCGAACCAAGAATTTAAAACAGCTGCTAAAATAGCGGACCATCTCAAAAGCTTGGGCATAGAAGTAACTACAGGAGTGGCAAAAACAGGGGTTGTGGGTATTTTAAAAGGGGATCTTCCCGGGAAAGTAGTGGCACTTCGTGCAGATATAGATGCATTGCCTGTTACGGAACGCAATGATTTGTCCTTTAAATCTACTGTAAAAGGCACTTTTATGGGAGAAAAAGTTGGCGTAATGCACGCCTGTGGTCACGACACCCATACGGCCATTCTTATGGGCGTAGCTTCTGTTTTGAGTAAACACAAAGACAAGATAAAAGGGACTATAAAATTTATTTTTCAACCTGCTGAAGAAGGAGCTCCTCCAGGAGAAGAAGGCGGTGCATCCTTAATGGTTAAAGAAGGTGTTTTAGAGAATCCTTCAATAGATGCTATTTTTGGGCTTCATATTAACTCAGTACTTCCCGTGGGTATGATTGGTTATAAGCCCCTTGGCGCAATGGCTGCCTCTGATCGATTTGTAATTAAGGTGCAAGGAAAACAAACCCACGGATCGCAACCTTGGGGTGGTGTAGACCCTATTTTGATCAGTGCTAAAATTATTGACGGTTTACAAACCATCATTTCTAGAGAATCTGATCTAACCAACGAGGCTGCAGTGATTACTGTGGGTAAAATAACGGCTGGAGTACGTTTTAATATTATTCCCGAGACTGCAGAAATGGTGGGTACTATTAGAACACTTGATTATAAAATGAGGGATCATATTGGTAAGCGCATGAAAGAAATGGTTTCTGCTATAGCTGCTGCCTATGGAGGTACTGCTACAGTAGATATTGTTAACGGTGCGGCTATTACCTATAACGACGCTAATTTGGTAGGGCAAATGTTACCCACACTTCAGAAAACTGCAGGTAAAGAACAAGTGATGCTTATGAAAGCCATCACTGGAGCAGAAGATTTTTCTTTTTTTCAAGAAAAAGTACCTGGATTCTATTTCTTCCTAGGAGGTAATACACCGGGCAATAAAGAGGCTTTCCCCCACCATACTCCAGACTTTAAAATAGACGACGCTGGAATGTTGTTGGGCGTGAAAACACTTTCTGAAATGGCCTTAGACTATCTGTCTCATTAGTGTTTAATCGCTTTATATCCCAAACTAATTTTTAAAAGCCTCGTTTTATCGAGGCTTTTTTTATTGGATTAATACAATTCCTTTTTTTGTGGTAGCGGAGAAGAATTTGAATTAAATTTCTCATGCGCATAGGCAAAACCTTGCTGCCACCATTCTGTCATTCGCTTCTTATTAAAGACCAGTGAGTTCTCTGTTAGTTTTGTTGGCGTATAGTATAAATTGAGTTGTACCCCATTGTGCTTTGCGGCTAATATGCCCTCAGAAATATCATGATATTCTATCTGATCTAATACGAATCCAAAAATACTGATCATGAGTGAAAATGGGTTTTTCCCCAATACTTTATTGTGGTCCATGTTTTCTGATTCTAAAATAATCACATCGACCTCTTTTGCGCCCCTTCTAATGGCTTCTCTGATGGGTACAACAGACCCTAAACCCCCATCTCCATATTCAAAACCGTCTTTGGTTACTAATGACATAAATGGAATATAATTACAAGACATCCAGATCCAATCTATGAAGGTCTCATAGTCATAATCGTGTATTGATTTGTATTCTACCCTATTCTTGGAGAGATTAGATACACTCACTACAACTTCTTTATTCCCTTTTAACAACATTTCGAAAGAGGCCCTACTGAAATTTTTTGCAATGGTTTTTCTCAGGTTATTACTCTCTCCAAAAGTTCTTTTCCTTCTTATAAATTGAAATAAAGTAGTGATGTAATTAATGGTCACGTACTCCCTATCTCCCTTCTTTTTAACCACAAAAGGATTTACATCAAAAATGCTTCTCTGATTAACGTTGGTATAGGCGTGATGCAATTTTTCTAAATTATTTAAAGCCAATTGAGGAATGAGTAAACTCCCTGTAGAAGTGCCTACAAAAATATCGTATTCTCTTCCCTGATTTCTCATGAGATACTGGGCTACACCTCCAGCAAAAGCGCCCTTACTACCTCCTCCAGAAATCACCAATGCTTTTTTCATACGCTTTGTTTTTGCCAGTCTATAAATGTAATAAAATAAGGTGCTTAATAAAGGATTCAAATGAATTTCTATTGGAAAAATCACACTTAAAAGTTACATTTATACCATGAATTCAGTCCTGCTCCAAACCCCTATTGCCTATCTTAAAACGGTGGGCCCCACCAGAGCAAAACTTTTAAAGGAGCAACTGGGCATACATACCTATCAAGATCTATTGCACTTTTTTCCAAATCGCTATGTAGATAGAACACAATTCCACCATATTAATCAATTGGAAGCCTCTCAAGCAGAAGTTCAAATTGTAGGTGTAATTACCCAAATAGAAACCATAACCCAAAAAAAAGGGAGTAGATTGGTCGCTAAATTTTTAGACAATACTGGGGCTATGGAATTGGTTTGGTTCAAAGGTGCCAAATGGATCAAAGAAAGTATTAAAACCAATACACCCTATGTCATATTTGGTAAAATTTCCGTATTCCAAGGGAGGTTTAATATGGCCCATCCAGATATGGAGCTGTTGGAAAATTACCAGGCCAACAACAGAATGGGATTGCAAGCCATTTATCCAAGTACAGAAAGACTTTCCAATGCGAATATGGGCAACAGGTTTATGCTCAGAGCTATGGAACAACTCTTTAACGAGTGTGGTAGTGCTTTTAAGGAAACCCTTTCCGCTAGTATTTTAGAAAATTTGAAATTATTACAACGGTCCACGGCATTATTTCACATACACTTTCCTAAGGACGCAAAAATGCTTAGCAGAGCAGCAGCTAGATTAAAATTTGAAGAATTGTTTTTTATACAATTACAGCTTATTAGAAAGAATCTTGTAAGGAAAAAGAAGATTAAAGGTTTGCCATTTAGTGATGTAGGAGCGTATTTTAATGATTTTTACAACAACCAATTGCCTTTCGAACTGACCAACGCTCAGAAAAGGGTGGTTAAGGAAATTAGAACAGATGTGGGAAGCAATGCCCAGATGAATAGATTACTGCAAGGAGATGTTGGTTCAGGGAAAACAATTGTGGCTGTAATGGCTATTTTATTTGCTTTAGACAATGGCTTTCAAGCCTGTTTAATGGCACCTACTGAAATACTTGCCAACCAACACTTCAAAGGGGTTTCCGAGCTTTTAGCTCCCTTAGGTATCCATGTTGCATTACTGACTGGAAGCGTCAGAAAAAGCGCTAGAAAACCTTTGCTAGAAAGTCTAGAGGAGGGAGAATTAAAAGTCTTGATAGGCACCCATGCCCTACTTGAAGACAACGTGGTATACAAGAATCTTGGACTTGCCATTATAGATGAACAACACAGGTTTGGAGTGGCACAAAGGGCTAAACTATGGCACAAAAACACCCTTCCCCCACATGTATTGGTCATGACTGCTACCCCTATCCCTAGGACTTTAGCGATGAGTATTTATGGAGATTTAGACATTTCTGTGATAGATGAGCTTCCACCGGGGAGAAAAGAAATTAAAACTGTTTGGCGATCAGATTCCCACAGGCTTGGTGTATTTAAATTTATTAAAGAAGAGATTTTAAAAGGCAGACAGGTTTATATTGTTTATCCATTAATCAATGAATCCGAGGTTTTAGATTACAAAGATCTCATGGATGGATACGACAGTATTTCTAGGTCGTTTCCTGCACCAGAATTCCAAGTCTCTATTGTTCATGGACAAATGAAAGCAGACGCAAAAGCTTACGAAATGGAACGATTTGTAAAAGGAGAAACTCAAATTATGGTAGCGACTACCGTGATTGAAGTTGGGGTTAATGTGCCTAACGCTTCTGTAATGATTATAGAAAGTGCAGAGCGATTCGGACTGTCGCAACTACACCAATTAAGAGGTCGTGTGGGTAGGGGCGCGGAACAGAGTTTTTGTATCCTTATGTCTGGAAACAAAGTGTCTCAAGAGGGTAAAACGAGGCTAGAAACTATGGTAGCCTCTAGTGACGGATTTGAAATAGCAGAAGTAGACTTAAAATTAAGGGGTCCTGGAGATCTTATGGGCACCCAACAGAGCGGCGTGTTACAACTAAAAATTGCAGATATAGTTAAGGATGCTGCTTTACTCAAAAAAGCCAGAGAGGTTGCTGTAACTGTTTTAAAATCAGACCCTTCACTGGATTCAATTGAAAATAAACCTATTTTACTAGCTTATAGAGCACTCGTAAAACATAAAAATATTTGGAATTATATCAGTTGAACATCGTAATTCACCAATATAAAGATAGCTGCAAACACTTATTTTTTATTTATTTTTACCACTTGCATCATATTTAACAGGCACTTTTGTCGCCTTTTTTTTTAATATCATTTTTTCTATGAAAAAAACACTTTTTGACAAGGTTTGGGATTCACACGTAGTGAGAAGCATTGAAAACGGTCCAGATGTTCTGTTTATTGATCGCCATATGGTCCATGAAGTTACTAGCCCTGTAGCCTTTTTAGGGCTTAAAAACAGGGGTGCTAAGGTATTGTATCCAGGGCGCACTTTTGCCACGGCAGACCATAACACACCCACTATAAACCAACACTTACCTGTTGCAGACCCCTTGTCTGCTAATCAATTAAGGGCGCTAGAAGAGAATGCAACTGCCCACGGTATTTCATATTGGGGCCTTGGACATGAAAAAAATGGTATTGTTCATGTGGTAGGACCTGAATATGGGATTACACAACCAGGAGCTACTATTGTTTGTGGAGATTCACATACGTCTACCCACGGTGCATTTGGTGCTATAGCCTTTGGAATTGGAACTTCAGAAGTAGAGATGGTACTTACCACGCAATGTATTATGCAGCCCAAACCTAAGAAAATGGTGATAAGGGTTAATGGAAGTCTACAAAATGGGGTAACACCTAAAGATGTGGCCCTTTATATTATTGCTAAACTCAGTACTTCTGGTGCAACTGGATACTTTGTTGAATACGCTGGAAATGTATTCACTGAGATGAGTATGGAAGGTAGAATGACTGTCTGCAACCTCAGTATTGAGATGGGTGCACGCGGTGGAATGATGGCGCCAGATAAAAAGACTTTTGACTATATAAAGGACAGAGAGTTTACGCCTAAAGGAGCTGCATGGGATAAAGCCATGAGCTATTGGGATACATTATACACAGAGGAAGGCGCTTCATTTGACAAAGTGTACGAATTCGAAGGCGCTGATATTGAGCCTATGATCACCTATGGAACCAACCCAGGAATGGGAATGGGCATTTCAAAGGATATTCCACTAGCTACTGACCTGGAAGGTGGCGTAGCCACTTACCAAAAGTCATTGGCTTATATGAATTATAATGAGGGAGATACCATGATTGGCAAGTCTATTGATTATGTATTCTTAGGAAGTTGTACCAATGGAAGGATAGAAGATTTTAGGGCTTTTGCAAGCATTGTAAAAGGAAGAAAAAAAGCAGAACATGTCACTGCATGGCTGGTACCAGGATCTCATCAGGTGGAGAAAGCCATAAAAGATGAAGGAATTTTGGAAATTTTAGAAACAGCAGGATTTACGCTCAGAGAGCCAGGTTGCTCTGCATGTTTGGCCATGAATGACGACAAAATTCCAGCAGGAAAATACGCCGTAAGCACCTCCAACAGGAACTTTGAAGGAAGACAAGGGCCAGGTTCAAGAACCCTATTAGCCAGTCCATTAGTTGCAGCAGCTGCAGCAGTAACAGGACAAGTAACTGATCCAAGAACACTTTTACAATAAATTTACCACACCATGGCATACGATAAATTCACTACCCTAACTACAACTGCAGTCCCACTGCCTATAGAAAACGTAGATACAGATCAAATCATTCCAGCAAGATTTTTAAAAGCCACAGAAAGGGTTGGTTTTGGAGATAATTTATTTCGTGATTGGAGGTACAATTCAGACAACACCCCCAAAGAAGATTTTGTGCTCAACAACCCAAAATACAGCGGAAAAATATTAATAGGTGGTAAGAATTTTGGATCTGGATCTTCAAGAGAACACGCTGCTTGGGCCGTATATGATTATGGGTTTAGATGTGTAGTTTCTAGTTTTTTTGCAGACATATTTAAAAACAATTGTTTAAATATTGGTGTGCTACCAGTTCAAGTAAGTCCCGCTTTCTTGGAAGTTATATTGGAGGCGGTATTTAAAGACCCTACTACAGAAGTAGTCGTAGACCTACCTTCACAAACCATTCGAATTCCTAGTACAGGAGATCAAGAATCTTTTGACATTAATGTCTATAAAAAAGACAATATGCTCAATGGCTTTGACGACATAGATTATTTGAGAAGTATGGAGGAAGAGATTAGCTCTTTTGCAGACAATACACCCTTATAAAAAGCCTTAAATACACCCCTAATGGCTCCAAAAAAACAACGTATCATAGAGATCATGGATACCACCTTAAGGGATGGTGAGCAGACTTCTAGTGTGTCATTTTCTGCCTCTGAAAAACTTACTCTAGCCAAATTACTATTGGAAGAACTCAAGGTAGATAGAATAGAAGTGGCTTCTGCCAGGGTTTCTGAGGGAGAATTTAATGCGGTGAAACTAATCATGGATTGGGCCAATAGCAAACAATTAACCCAAAAGATTGAGGTACTCACCTTTGTAGATGGCGGTGTCTCCCTAGATTGGATGGTAAAAGCGGGTGCTAAAGTGCAAAACCTTTTAACCAAAGGCTCCTTAAATCACCTGACCCACCAACTGAAAAAAACACCTCAGGAGCATTTCAAAGATATTGAAGCGACTATTAGAGATGCCATTAAAAAAGGCATTGAGACCAATGTTTATTTAGAAGATTGGAGTAATGGCATGCGCAATGACCCTGATTATGTCTTCCAATACTTAGATTTTATAGCCACTAAACCTGTTAAAAGAGTGCTGCTTCCAGACACATTGGGCATTTTAACCCACAGAGAAACCTATGATTTTCTCAAGCAGATTAGACAAAAATACCCTCAAATTCACCTAGATTTTCACGGTCACAATGATTATGATCTCAGTGTAGCCAATGTAATGGAGGCTGTTAAGGCTGGTGTCAATGGATTGCACCTTACCGTAAATGGCATGGGAGAACGCGCAGGAAACGCCCCTTTAGCTAGCGTGGTTGCGGTGATCAATGACTTTATGCCTGAGGTAAAGGTAAATGTCAACGAAAAATCATTATATAAAGTTAGTAAGCTGGTCTCTACATTTACTGGATTTGGTATCCCAGCCAACAAACCTATTGTAGGAGAAAATGTTTTTACACAAACTGCTGGAATACATGCAGATGGAGACAGTAAAAACAACCTATACTTTAATGATTTACTACCGGAAAGATTCGGTAGAAAAAGAAAGTACGCACTTGGAAAAACCTCGGGAAAAGCAAATATTTTAAAAAACCTTCAAGAACTGGGCCTTAGCTTAAATTCTGAAGAATTAAAGAAGGTGACCGAGCGTATTATTAATCTTGGAGACAAAAAAGAAAAGGTCACCAAAGAAGACCTTCCCTATATTATTTCTGATGTTTTGGATGCTGGGAAATACATCCATAGGGTGAAAATTGACGCTTATGTACTCACGCATGCCAAAGGTTTACAGCCCTCGGCGACTGTTTCTTTAACCATAGGCACGGTAAGTCATGAGCAACACGCCAATGGCGATGGCCAATTTGACGCATTTATGAATGCCCTGAAACGTATTTATAAAAATGAAAAAGAACAATTGGCTGTTTTAACTGATTATGCAGTTAGAATACCCCCTGGAAGTACTTCAGACGCACTTTGTGAAACGATTATTACATGGGAACATAACGGAAAAGAATTTATTACACGTGGCTTAGATTCAGATCAAACTGTTTCTGCTATTAAAGCCACCGAAAAAATGCTCAATATTATATAATTATGAAACTATCTATTGCCTTATTGGCCGGAGACGGCATAGGCCCTGAAGTCATTGATCAAGCAGTAAAGGTCTCTAACGCTATTGCCAAGAAATTTAACCATGAAATTAGCTGGAAACCAGCACTCACAGGAGCAGCGGCTATAGATGCCGTTGGTGATCCTTATCCAGATGCTACTCATGAAATATGCCTCGCAGCAGACGCGGTGTTATTTGGTGCCATTGGGGATCCAAAGTACGACAATGACCCATCCGCAACAGTAAGGCCAGAACAGGGCTTGTTAAAAATGCGTAAAAAATTAGGGCTCTTTGCCAATGTAAGGCCTACTTTTACCTTCCCTTCTCTCATCGATAAATCTCCACTAAAAAGAGCGCGTATAGAAGGAACGGATTTGGTGTTTCTCAGAGAACTTACTGGTGGGATCTATTTTGGAAAAAGAGGTAGAGAAGACAATGGTAATACGGCTTATGACACTTGTACTTATACCAGACCAGAAGTACAAAGACTGGCGAAAAAAGGCTTTGAATTGGCCATGACTCGGACTAAAAAATTGTGTTGTGTAGACAAGGCGAATGTATTAGAAACTTCCAGGCTTTGGAGGGAAACGGTTCAAGCCATGGAAAAAGATTATCCAGAAGTGACTGTTTCCTATGAATTTGTAGACGCTGTGGCCATGAGATTAGTACAATGGCCTAATACCTATGATGTACTCATTACTGAAAACTTATTTGGAGACATTCTTACAGATGAAGCTTCAGTGATATCTGGATCTATGGGACTCATGCCTTCTGCTTCTGTTGGAACAGAAACTTCTTTATTTGAACCTATTCACGGTTCTTACCCTCAAGCTGCAGGAAAAGATATAGCCAATCCATTGGCTACAGTACTCTCTGCTGCCATGATGTTTGAAGACGCATTTGGGCTAAACGAAGAAGCTGCTTTAATCAGAAAAGTAGTCAATGAATCTCTAGAGGCTGGTTTTGTCACTGAAGACTTAGCAGAAGGCGTGGCCCCTCAAAAGACATCGGCCGTAGGCGATTGGTTGGCCGCTAAAATATTAGAAGCCTAATAAAGAACTATAACACCCATTGATACAATAAAAAAAGCCCCGCTCTATGAGCGGGGCTTTTTAATACCATTTATTAATACAATATTAAACGATAGGTTTCATTGCAGTCATAGATGCCCTTAATCTAGCACCTACTATTTCTACAGGATGATTCCTTAGTGCTGCGTTTATAGTCACCAATTGTGTGTTAGACACCTTATTGTCAGTCCCTCTCCCGTAAGCCGTTCCAATCACATCTGTGTCAATACGCGTCATAAAATCTGCCAATAAAGGCTTACAAGCATGATCAAACAAATAACAACCATATTCCGCTGTATCAGAAATAACCCTATTCATTTCAAATAATTTCTTTCTTGCAATTGTATTGGCAATTAATGGGGTCTCGTGAAGCGACTCATAGTAAGCAGACTCTTCAATAATACCTGAAGCAGTCATGGCCTCAAAAGCCAATTCTACTCCTGCCCTAACCATGGCAACCATTAAAACACCGTGATCGTAAAACGCCTGCTCCGTGATAGTCTCAGAAGAAATAGGTGTTTTTTCAAAAGCAGTTTCTCCTGTAGCAGCCCTCCATTCTAAAAGATTTTTGTCGTCATTAGCCCAATCCTCCATCATTGTTTTAGAGAAATGACCAGAAATAATGTCGTCCATATGCTTGTTAAACAAAGGCCTCATAATGTCTTTTAATTCCTCAGACAATTCGTAGGCTTTTATTTTTGCAGGATTAGACAAACGGTCCATCATATGAGTAATACCACCGTATTTCAATCCTTCCGTAATGGCTTCCCACCCGTATTGAATTAATTTTGCTGCGTATCCTTTATCCATTCCTTTTTCAACCATTTTGTCAAAACACAAAATAGACCCAGTCTGAAGCAGACCACATAAAATGGTTTGTTCTCCCATTAAATCGGACTTAACCTCAGCAACAAAAGAAGATTCTAACACACCTGCCCTATCCCCACCAGTAGCTACTGCATAGGCTTTGGCTTGAGCTAAACCAACACCTTGAGGGTCATTGTCTGGGTGCACTGCAATAAGTGTAGGTACCCCAAAACCTCTCTTGTACTCTTCTCTCACCTCAGAACCAGGACACTTAGGTGCAACCATAATAACAGTCAAATCTTTACGTACTTGCATTCCTTCTTCTACAATATTGAATCCATGAGAATAAGATAATGTAGCCCCTTGCTTCATGAGTGGCATTACAGCAGTCACCACAGCGGTGTGTTGTTTATCTGGAGTTAGGTTAATGACTACATCTGCATGAGGAATTAACGCCTCATAAGTACCTACCTTGAAATTATTTTCAGTAGCATTTATAAAAGAAGCCCTTTTTTGCGCAATCGCTTCAGCCCTTAATGTATAAGAAATATCTAAACCAGAATCTCTCATGTTTAAACCTTGGTTTAACCCTTGAGCGCCACAGCCTACAATTACAATTTTCTTTCCTTTTAAGGCTTCCACCCCATCTGAAAATTCAGAAGATTCCATAAACCTACATTTTCCCAATTGGGTCAGTTGTTCTCTTAGAGATAGGGTATTAAAATAATTTGCCATGATAAAAATTTCTTGTTATAATTTATTTAATTGTTTATTAAAAGTCCTTTAACAAGGACGATATCTGCATTTCTGATTTTGACACAGCAATCCTACCAGACCGCACAAATTGCATAATACCAAATGGTTTTAGCTGATCGTAAAGCGTGTCTACCTCTGACCTTCTTCCAGATTTTGAAATTACAAAAAAGTCTCTGGAAACAGTGACAATTTGAGCATTGCTGTCTTTTATAATATTTTGAATCTCTCTTTCGTCAAATAGCAAACTTGAGTTTACTTTAAATAGAGCAGCCTCCTGATAGATAATTTCATTATCTGTATGAGAAAAAACCTTAATCACCTCTATCTGCTTTTCTATTTGCCCCGCAATATTATGCACCCATTTGGGTGTAGTAAACACAACTATTGTGAATTTAGATACATTATCAATCTCTGATTTAGAGACATTTAAGCTTTCTATATTGATGTGTCGCTTTAAGAATATTCCTGATATTCTATTCAATAATCCTACGTTATTCTCTGAGTAAACAGAGATGGTATACCATGCATTCTCCATCTTGTGCTATTTTAGTCTAATCTCTGAAACGGATGCTCCAGTGGGTATCATTGGAAATACGTTATGTTCATTTTCTACACATACCTCTAAAAAGTAAGGTCCCTTATGTGCCATCATTTTTTCTATGGCCCCAGCCAATTGATCTCTTTCACTGACTCTTGCTGCCTCTATATCATAACCTGCAGCAATCTTAACGAAGTCAGGATTACTCATTACAGTAGAAGCATACCTACTTTCGAAAAACAATTCTTGCCATTGTCTAACCATACCGAGATGCTCGTTGTTGAGTACCATGATTTTTACGGCAGTCTTATTTTGGAAAATAGTTCCTAATTCTTGGATGGTCATTTGGTAGCCTCCATCTCCAATAATAGCAACTACTTCTCTGTCTGGAGCACCCATTTTTGCGCCAATGGCAGCAGGAAGTGCAAAGCCCATAGTACCTAAGCCTCCTGAAGTTACATTACTTTTTGTTTGAGAGAAGCCGGCATACCTGCAAGCGACCATCTGGTGTTGTCCTACATCTGTAACTATGATAGCCTTGTTTCCACTCTTTTCATTGAGTATTCTTATGGCCTCTCCCATTGTAAGGCCGGGCTTGGTTGGGTATAAATCGTTTTTAATCACTTGTTCATACTCAATCTCATAGTGCTCATGGAAATTTTTCAACCAATCTTCGTGAGTGTTTTTATTGATTAATGGGAGTATATTTCTTAAACTTACTTTAGCATCTCCTAGTACCGCTACAGTAGTCTTTACATTTTTATCTATCTCTGCTGGGTCAATCTCAAAATGAATCACTTTAGCTTGCTTGGCATAAGTCTCTAAATTTCCTGTCACCCTGTCGTCAAAACGCATCCCAATGGTGATTAATACATCGCACTCATTGGTGAGCATATTTGGACCATAATTTCCATGCATTCCTACCATACCTACATTCAGCGGGTGACTGGTCTCTAATGCAGACAATCCTAGCACAGTCCAAGCGGCTGGTATACCAGATTTTTCTACAAAATCCTTAAATTCCTTTTCACCCTCTGACAATATAACCCCTTGTCCAAAAATGATGAATGGTTTTTTAGCCGTATTAATCAAGGCTGCTGCTTCAGACAAACTTTCTTTGGAGGCCACAGGGGTAGGAATATAACTCCTTACCTTAGTACATTTCTCATAGATAAAATCTAAAGACTCAAATTGCGCATTTTTAGTGATGTCTATGAGTACCGGTCCTGGTCTTCCAGATCGGGCAATATAGAAGGCTTTGGCTAAAATCTCAGGTATTTCGCTCGCTTCAGTGATTTGATAGTTCCACTTAGTCACTGGAGTAGAAATACCTATAATATCCGTTTCTTGAAAGGCATCTGTACCCAATAAATGTCTTCCCACCTGGCCAGTAATACAAACCATTGGCGTAGAATCTATTTGAGCGTCTGCCAATCCAGTGACTAAATTAGTTGCTCCTGGTCCTGAGGTAGCAATGGCCACCCCTACCTTTCCACTCACTCTTGCATAACCCTGAGCTGCATGAGTAGCCCCTTGCTCGTGTCTGGTCAGTATGTGGGTGAGTTTGTCCTGGAATTTGTATAATTCGTCATATACTGGCATAATAGCACCACCAGGGTATCCGTATATAAGATCTACACCTTCTGCCAAGAGACAATGAATAATGGCCTCTGCTCCAGTTATATTCATTTGTTTAGATGAATTTGTCGTTGTTGTCATTTGCATAATTAATTAAAAAACGTCTGTTACGCATCCTTTAGATGCAGAAGAAACTATGTTCGCAAATTTATATAAACTACCACTACTGACTTTAAGTTCAGGGGCTACCCATAATGCTTTCCGCTTATTGAGTTCTGCTATATCTATATCTAACGAAATGGTGTTTGAGCTAGCATCTATAGTAATAATGTCTCCATCTTGAACCAATCCAATGGTTCCTCCAACTTGAGCTTCAGGAGACACGTGTCCTACTACAAATCCGTGGGTACCTCCAGAAAAACGTCCATCTGTAATTAAAGCGACCTCTTTGCCAAGACCCGCACCCATAATGGCTGCTGTAGGCTTTAACATTTCTGGCATTCCTGGTCCTCCCTTTGGGCCTTCGTAACGAATGACCACCACATCTCCTTTTTTAACTTCTCCTGCTTTTATACCATCATTGGCTAAAAACTCTCCTTCGTACACTTTAGCAGGCCCTTTGAAATAAACCCCTTCTTTTCCTGTAATTTTAGCTACTGCACCTTCTTCCGCAAGGTTACCGTAAAGAATCCTAATATGTCCAGTTTCTTTTATTGGTGCATTTAGGGGTCTTATGACATCTTGGTCTTTTATAAGATCCGGAACAGATTGGAGGTTTTCTGCTATTGTTTTTCCAGTAACCGTCATACAATCACCGTGAAGCATGTCATTTTGAAGCATAAATTTCATTACCGCAGGTATACCTCCCACACGGTGTAAATCTTCCATAAGATATTGACCACTAGGCTTAAGGTCTGCGAGAAACGGGGTTTCACTAGAAATTCTGGTAAAGTCTTCTAGCGTAAAATCTATATTTGCTGTTTTTGCAATAGCCAAAAAATGCAATACCGCGTTGGTAGAACCTCCTAAAACGATGATTAATCTCACCGCATTTTCTAAAGACTTTTTGGTGATTATATCTAATGGTTTTAAATCCTTTTCTATTAGTAAGCCTAAGGCTTCGCCAGACGCTACACAATCCAATGGTTTCTCATTGCCTGTGGCAGGGTTAGAAGAATTATACGGTAAAGTCATCCCCAAAGCTTCAATAGCACTAGCCATTGTATTTGCAGTATACATTCCACCACAAGCACCAGCTCCAGGGCAGGCATTTTCAATTACTTCCTGATACGCTTTTTCATCTATAGTGCCAGCTACTTTCTCCCCCCATGCTTCAAAAGCTGAGACAACATCTAATTTTTTTCCTCTTGCACAGCCTGAGGCTATGGTTCCTCCATAAACCATTATGGAAGGTCTATTTAATCTTATCATTGCCATTAAAGCACCGGGCATATTTTTATCACAGCCTACTATGGTAGCCAAACCATCATAGTTCATTGCCTGAACTACTGTTTCCATAGAATCTGCAATAATATCCCTAGAAGGCAACGAATAGCGCATTCCAAAGGTCCCCATTGAAATACCATCACTTACCCCAATGGTATTAAAGATAAGTCCAGTAAGATTGGCTTTCTGGACCCCCAACTTTACTTCTTTAGCCAAATCATTTAAATGCATATTGCAAGGATTTCCCTCATATCCTGTACTCCCAATTCCTATCATAGGTTTTTTAAGGTCTTCTTTAGAAAGACCAATAGCGTGAAGCATTGCCTGTGAAGCAGGCTGGGTTGGATCTTGGGTAACGTGTTTACTGTATTTATTTAATTCTTTTGCCATTAGAGCGTCAGATTATAAGATTCTATTTGATATTATTATCAAATTTAACCTATTCTCACTCTCAGAGAAGTGGCCTTACTGTATTGGGCTGTATTCAAGCACTTAAAATGTAATTTAAAATGCTGAATAAGAACTGTTTAAGTGTGTTTTTTTATCATATTCAATAAAGCAAATTAACTGTATTATTTATTTCATGAAAACACCAATACAATTAAGGAGAATTATAAATCATTAAAATAATGCAACTATGTTTTAATACTTAAAAAGAGTGGCCCTCCATTTAAGTCAAGTCATTATTTAATACGTATTCCTGTCCATTGTTCTGTATTGAATGGCTTCCGCTATGTGTACACTTTGAATATCAATTGCGCCCTCTAAATCTGCAATGGTTCTAGCCACTTTAATAATGCGGCTGTATGCCCGAGCAGAAAAGCGCAAACGTTTCATGGCTGCTTTAATAATTAATTTACTTTCATCATTTAGAACACAAAAAGCTTGAATTTCATTAACATCCATTTGTGCATTGTGAAAAACCCCTTTTATGGTTTTAAAACGTTTCAATTGAATATCTCTAGATTTCTGTACCCTTTCCAAGATAACAGCACTCTTCTCAGAAAAAGAAGTGTCAGACAATTTTTCATAAGAAACCGCCTGAACTTCTAATTGAATGTCTATTCTGTCTAAAAGAGGGCCAGATATCTTTGAAACATACCTCTGGGCCTCTTGAGCGTTAGAGTCATACAGTGTGTTTTGTTGAGAAAAATGACCCGATGGACTAGGATTCATGCTAGCCACTAGCATAAAACTGGCTGGATAGCTTATGGTATATTTGGCCCTAGATATTGTTATTTTACGGTCTTCCAAGGGCTGTCTTAAAACCTCTAAAACACCTTTCTTAAATTCTGGAAGTTCGTCCAAAAAAAGCACTCCATTGTGGGCCAAAGAAATTTCACCTGGCTGGGGAAAGCTCCCTCCTCCTACTAAGGCTACGTCTGAAATAGAATGATGTGGGCTTCTAAATGGACGCTGACATAATAATCCATGGGTTTCCAGTATTCCTGCTACAGAATGAATTTTTGTGGTTTCCAAGGCCTCTTGAAAATTCATCTCTGGTAAAATAGATGGAAGTCTTTTAGAAATCATCGTTTTTCCTGCCCCAGGAGGTCCAATGAGTAAAATATTGTGTCCTCCTGCTGCAGCTACTTCCATGGCGCGCTTAATCCCTTCCTGCCCTTTAACGTCACTAAAGCAAAGCGAGGGCTTATTTGTTAGGCCAGACAGTGACTTTTGATCTTTTAGACCCTCCCCTTTAATGTTGTGATTAGAGGCCTGATGGCTAGAAAATGACAACTGATGAGACGCATGGCTAAAAAAGTGAACTACTTCAGTAAGGTGTGACACCCCAATAATTGCTATCCCTACAATTAGCCCTGCTTCTGCCTCATTTTCCTTGGGGATTACAATCCCTTTAAAGCCTTCTTCCAAAGCTTGAATGGCCATTGCCAAAACACCTTTAACAGGTAAAATACTTCCATCTAAGGAAAGCTCTCCCATAATTAAGTAGTCTTTTGAATCAACTCCTTTTAACTGGGAAGAAGCCAATAATATGCCAAAAGCCAGTGTGAGGTCGTAAGCAGCCCCTTCTTTTTTCAAGGCTGCAGGAGCCATATTAATCGTAATCTTCTTACCCGGTATTCTATATCCATTGTTTAAAAGTGCTGCTGCAATCCTATAGTGACTCTCTTTGACTGCATTATCTGGCATTCCAACCAGATGATACCCAATACCAAGGGCTATATGGACCTCTATAGTAATGGTTACAGCGCTAATACCAAATACAGCACTCCCATACAGTTTTGTAAGCATCTTATATTTTTTTTATAAGGTAGCTAAAAGTATCTGTGGGTAAGAAGCAGTTCTATAAAAAGCAAACTGACTGGGATAAATGAATTTTAAGTTGAATTTATCTAGAGGGCTTTAAGACCAATTTTGAAGACTGACTAATAATTTCTTCTTTATTGAGCAGCAGGGTTCTAAAACCACCATTTCTGTAAAGCTGTGCCTGATCTTCATAGTGAGCGCTAAACGGATTTCCTGATTGCCCGGTAGGCAATATTCCAAGTGCATGCTCTATGTCTGAGAAATCAATCACCCTTCTGGTAGAAGGACCTTGATTCGCTTTAAACCCACCTGCCTCTGTGTAACTAAAACCAGTGTTATTAATTACTTCCTTACCACCACTAATTGGAAAAGGTCCTACATTAAAAAAACTTCTTAAGGCTGCAATTTTACCAATAGGATGTTCGTGTTCTACGGTATGTATTTTTCCCCATTTCCATTGTTTTGGATCAGTTCCAAAACCATCCGTAAGGTCTTTGAAAGCTATTTTGAAGGAAGATTTCAGTAATTCATTTTTAGTTTCTATTTCAGCAGTTTTTTTGTTGTCAAACCAAATACTCTCTGCCTTTTTAGCCATAGGCGCAATAGCCCTTTTAAAAAAATGCGTGGTTTGAATGGCTTTAAATTGGGTTTCTCCAAGCTCATCTAAGAATACCGCCTTTAAAAAATAATATTCCCACTTGTGAAATAAAGCAGCTGCTGTAGTTGTTTCTGGATAATCACCTTCCCAAGATTGCAAATCATTGTAAGCCCATTGTTCGTCTGTAGTCAAAGAAGCAAAAAATGAAGTGTCCTCTTTTAATGCCAGATTAAAATCTGCTATAATGCCAGGGTTTACTGAAGAGGTGTGGTCTAAAATCATCTCTGAAACACTGGATTTATCCCAATCACTTTTTGGATCTAACAATTGAACAATTCTCTTGGCCCTGTTTTCAGGTAAATAATATCCGGGGTATGTTTTTCCCGAAGGAAATAAGGGGGCATTGTTGGCAGAATACACATAGTTCCATGGTGGATTTTCAGACATAGGATTTTCAGAAAAATCTGTAAACTTTATTTTCTCCTGTGCTGCATTGGTTCCATCTAAAATAAATTTGGAAGACACCCCCTGAGGAAGTTCGTAAAGTGCTGCAGTGGCCCACCAAGCAATATTACCCTCACTATCGCCGTACATCACATTAAGACCTGGCGCATGAATATTAGGCAAAGCTGTTTTGAATGAATTTTTGTCTGCTGCATGTGATATACTATACAGGGCATTTAATACTTTATTAGGCCTCTGTGTATACACCCAAGACATACTCAGGGGCTTGTTTGCTGATAATCCATCTATAACCTCATTCATTAAGGGACCGTGAAGGGTAGACTTTACTTGAAAAGATATTGGATTGGCGTCTTTGACTTTAATCTGTTTTTCTTGTAATTGAAAAGGGAGCCACTCCCCTTCATACAAGTAAGCATTGCTGTCTGTAACATGAGATTGGGTCTGATAAAAATCAATGTCGTCGTTCTCAAACATAGTGAGTCCATAGGCCATTTTCCTATTGTGCGCTAAAAGAGGAAATGGAATTCCAGCCAAGTGATACCCATAATTTTCATATTGAGGCGTCTCAATATGAGCTTCAAACCATACTGAGGGTTGTGCAAAACCAATATGGGGATCATTGGCAAAAATGACCGCACCGTTTTTGGTCTTTTCCGCACCTATGACCCAGGCATTACTACCAATAAATTGTGGTGCAGGAACTTTTTCTAAAAGTGCTGCTATTTGATCTTCTACTGCTGTAAAGACTGGTATAGACACAGTGTTTGGATCAAAATCAATTTCCAAATCATTGAGGTAATTGGAGCCAAGTGAATGGTAAATATTAGATAAAAGGGGATCAGTCCTTTGGGCAACAGCAAAACTAAATGACATATAACCAAGGGTATTGTATATGTCTTTTAATTCAAAAAGTGTTTTTTCCATTCCCGTTAAATAAAATTCCACAGGAGTGGCACCATCAGTTACAAACTTATTTACCCCCTCTAAATAAGCCAAGGATAGTTTATATTCTGGACTAGATGTGTCTAGTTGGGCAACGGCCTTTTCGCTAGATGCATCTATCCCTAAAGTGAGAAAAAGACGGTCTGTATCTATTAAATCTGATCCAAAGAGTTCCGCAAGCCTGCCAGAACCAATTCTTCTGAGTACTTCCATTTGCCAAAGCCTGTCTTGGGCATGAACGTAGCCAAGAGACTTAAAAGCATCTTCTTCAGTTTGTCCGTAAATATGGGGTACCCCATAGGCGTCATAGTACACTTGAACTTCTTCTGATAATCCGGCTAAAGATTTGGAGCCTTTATAATTCGGTGCCATTGACTGTACCACAACAACAACAATAATTAAAGATAAAAAAGCAATGAGTACAATAGAAACTAATATTCGTTTGATGTTTTTCATAATGATACTATCTAATCAAAATCTGTTATGGAATTATCTGTTTAGGGCTCCTAAAAGCCATTTTTTATAGGTGGGTATATCTGTGTATTGAATGGCTGGAGCCAATACTTCCAATGATGGTGATAAAAGTACATAATAAGGCTGTGAAGCTGCATTAAAATTAACCGTTTGAAAGGTACCCCATTTCTGACCAATCGTTTCAATAGGCTTTTGCCTGCCGCTTGGATAGGTGAAAACAAATTGATCTGAGTGAGGGAGTTCCTTACGGTCATCTACATATAGAGAGATTAACACAAATTCTTCATTAATCAAGGTAAAAACCGACGGATCACTCCAAACGTTTTCTTCCATTCTCCTACAATTTACACAAGCCCATCCTGTGAAATCTAATAGAATGGGTTTATTTTCTTCTTGAGCTACGCGCCACCCTGTCTCAAAATCTTTGTAGCAATTTAGTCCTAGAGGACAGTCAGACTCTTGTGCGTAAACACTGTAAAAACTTGGGGGAGGAAAACCGCTTAACCAAGCAAGGTTTTGCTTTTTAAAAATCCCTAGTAATAAGAAAGACCCAAATACGATACATCCTGCAATCCAAGGAAATCTAGACCAATGAATGGGCTTTTTCATCTTGTCGAATACCCCTAATAAATACGCTGCCAAGCCTATAGATAGCAACAGCCAAATTCCTAAGAAGATTTCACGCTTTAGGATACCCCAATGTCCCACCAAATCTGCATTGGACAGAAACTTAAATGCCAAGCCCAATTCTAAAAATCCTAAGAACACTTTTACGGTAATCATCCAGCCACCAGATTTTGGTAAGCCGCTCAATAGACCTGGAAACAAAGCAAACAAGGCAAAAGGCAAAGCCAATGCCAGTCCAAAACCAAACATGCCCACTGTTAAATTAGTTGCAACATCTCCACCCGCTAAGGTAGTACTACCAAGGAGACCCCCTAAAATAGGACCTGTACATGAAAAAGAGACCAGAGCTAAGGTAAGCGCCATAAAAAAGACCCCAACCACACCACCAATTCTTGAGGCAGAGGCATCTATTTTATTGCTCCATGAGGCAGGTAGATTCAATTCGTAAAAACCAAAAAATGAGCCAGCAAAGAATATAAATATAACAAAGAACAAGAGATTTAGCCAAATATTTGTAGCTATAGTGTTTAGAATCTGAGCATCTAGAGAATTAAACAAATGAAAAGGAAGTGATAGTAAAACATAGATAAGCACTATAAAAAATCCATACCAAAGTGCATTTGTAATTCCTTTTTTCTTGTCATCGGAACTTTTAGTAAAAAAAGATACTGTCAATGGAATCATGGGAAAAACACATGGCGTAAGCAGTGCAATAAACCCGCCGAGCATGCCCAATAAAAATATCTTCCACCAACCATTCACACCACCCGCTGTTTCTTTTGGTACTAATGAACCCAATCGATCTTTGGATTTAAGGTCTAAGAGCAAAGCAGTTGTTTTTTCGCGGTCGCCATTATTTATGACAGCTGCTTGTGAGCTTACCTCTTTACCGGTTTCCAAAGCAACTGTAAAGCGAACCATGTTTGGAATACAAACTTCTTTACAGACTTGATAATCTATCGAAAATGAAATTTCTGAAAGCCCTCTGTCCTTAATTTCTAAACGTTGCTTAAAGATCACACTGTCTTTAAAAAAAAGTTCTGTTACATTAAAAACATCAGAATATTCGCCATATGTCTGGCTTTCTTCGGTAGTCCCTAATAACAAAAAGGAATCATTCTGATTTTCATACTTAAAAATCGCTGGTTGAGAACCACCCTCAGGAGAATACTGAGAATACAAATGCCAATCTTTTTCAATAGTTCCAATTAATGAAATGACGTAAATACTGTCATTTTCTTTAACTATTGATGGTGTCCACTGTACAGGGTCTTCAGAAGCAGACATTGGAAAAGAAAAATCTTGACCAAATACGATCTCTTGGGAGCTGATGAATAAAAAAGCGCAAAGAATTATTTTTTTTATAAAATCCTGAAACATAATGATTTATCTGTATTTAATTTTGAGGCAAACCGTCTATCTGCTCTATACCCAACGACCCAAATAATTTGATCTTTTGCGTCTGTTAACAACCAAATAGAAGCCTTTGAAATTACATTTATTTTTTCATCTCTTAAAAACTTTGACACCTTCTTTTTCCCTTTCATTCCATTGGGGTAGAATAAATCTCCTTCTCTCGGATGTCTTAGTTTTAATGGGTAAGTGATGGTGTCTTCATCTACTAAAATAAATTCATGATGGGCTTTAGATGAAACTTCTTTGGTTTGTGAAATACTCAATTGAATGGGGTTTTTAATACCTAATTCACCTGGATAAATAGACACTGATTCTTCTGCTATACACGACGCTTCACTGGGCGTTAAAAGGGGTGTTAAAATAAGTTTACTTCTATCTTTTAACAACAAATGACTAGAAGACAATAATTTTTTTCCATTTTCACGCTGACACAGATCAAGTACTGCATTGGCGTCATTAAAGCCATAGGGAGAGAATAATCCATACATAACAGCTAAAACATGTGGCGTTGCACACAATTGATCAATAGTGATATGAACTTCAATGCCAATGGTAATAAAAAACTCTTTTTTAAGCTGCTCTAAATACAAGGAAGCCAGTTGTGAGCGCTCTTTCAAATGCGACTGTGTTTGGATCATATTTTCCAAAGCAGTAGGATGCAAATCAGCCATTAGAGGCAATACTTCGTGTCTAATTTTATTTCTGAGATAATCGGTACTGTCATTAGAGCTGTCCTCGCGCCATTGTATATGATTCTCATTGGCAAATGCCAATAGGGCAGCTTTAGCAAAACAAATTAGGGGTCTTCTGATGTAATCTCTTTTCTCAGGAATACCCAACAATCCCTCTATACCTGTCCCCCTAGAAAGATTAATAATCATGGTTTCCAGTGCGTCCTCACGCTGATGTGCTGTGAGTAAATACTGGTAATTATGTGTCTTAATGAGCTTGTCAAACCAATTGTAGCGAAGTGTTCTAGCACCCATTTGAATTGAAACCTTATGTTTTTTTATATAAGCATTGGTGTCAAAACTTGTTTGGAAGACCGGCACACCTAATTCAAGCGCCAAATTGGCTACAAATTGGGCATCGGCCGTGGAAGCGGCCCCACGTAAATTAAAATTACAATGGGCCAAAGCAAAAGTCAAACCACACTGCGAACACAAATGGGCCAGTACTACTGAATCTACCCCACCACTGCAAGCCAGCAAAAATGGACTTGTTGTAAGTTCCTTAAATTGGGTGTTTAGATGGTTTTTAAAAGCGGTAATCACGAGAACTAATTATTGGGTTTGACGTGTTTTTATTTGCTACTTTTGAAACGTAAAGATACCCTTAATTTTGGAGTTAGCCCTTATGGAGCAAAAGCGATTACATTTTATAGATGCCATTAGAGCTTGGGCCATTCTCATGATGTTGCAAGGACATTTTATAGATGGATTACTCGCCCCACAATTCAGAGATCAAGATCAGAACTGGTTTCAAATTTGGACCTATTTTAGGGGCATTACTGCACCGGTTTTTTTTACGGCATCGGGGCTAATTTTCACTTATCTTTTATTAAAAAACACCCACACTACCTATGTCAATAAAAGAATTAAAAAGGGCTTAAAAAGAGGGGTGCAACTGATTGTTTTGGGGTATTTATTGAGACTTAATTTACAGGGGCTGCTAAACGGGCATATTTATCCTAGTTTCTTTTATGTAGATGTATTGCATTGCATTGGTTTGGCCATTCTCATTTTAATTTTTGCGTATAAATTAATAGGCCATTGGTCCATTAAGGGGTTCAGTATAGTTGTATTTGCATTGGCTACGCTTATTTTTAGTTTTGAACCTTGGTTTAAAGGATTGGATTGGTCCAATTGGCCAGTAGCTTTAAGCCATTATTTTACCCGTGAAAATGGTGCTTTATTCACCTTTATTCCTTGGGTGGGCTACAGCTTTTACGGCGCCTTTATGGCTGTGATTTTGGTTAAACTAAGTCATAAAAAAATGTTTTATCCCATCGCTATAATTGGCTTATTTATTTTGGGTACTTGGTTAAAATATGACTCTTCCAGATTTTTTATATTTCTAGGCGATCAATTTGGGTGGAAGGTATTCAGCGCTGTTGCTTACAACAATTACCTATTTATTAGACTCGGAGATGTGTTTTGGGTTCTTGGTGTGTTCATGCTGGGGAGGCAATTCCTTCAATACAAAACACTTTTAGCCATTGGTCAAAACACCTTGAGTATCTATGTCATTCACGCAGTAATCTTATACGGAAGCTTTCACGGTTTTGGCCTGTATAAGTTTTTTAAAAAATCGCTCAATGTACCCGAAGCTTTTGCCGGGGGATTGCTTTTTGTGCTATGCTGTGTCAGTCTGTCATTTTTATATGAATACAAAAAGGGATTTGTAAAAGATTATATTTCTCGTATATTTAAAAAAAATAAAAATTATGAGTGATGTTAATTCAGGGCCTATTCCTGTGGCCTTAGAAAAAGATAAAAACTACAGCTGGTGTACCTGTGGGCATACAGAAAATGAACCTTTTTGTGACGGTTCTCACAGAAAAAACAATGCTACACCATCCTTAAAATTCAGTGTTTCTGAAGAAAAAACAGCCTATTTATGCAGCTGTAAAAAAACATCAAACCCACCTTATTGTGACGGTAGTCATAAAGGATAATGTAGGAACATAAAAGTTATTATAATAGAAAAGCCCGCTAATAGCGGGCTTTTCTTATACAGTAAAAGATTTATTAAATATGCAAAGCCCTGTCTTCCGTTGCCGCTAAAGCAGCTTCTTTTATGGCTTCTGCAAAGGTGGGGTGCGCGTGAGACATTCTTGAAATATCTTCAGCAGATGCTCTGAATTCCATGGCTACTACAGCCTCTGCAATTAAATCTGCACATCTAGCGCCAATCATATGCACCCCTAAAACCTCATCGGTTTTTTTGTGTGCTAAAATCTTTACAAAACCATCTAGGTCCATACTTGCCCTAGATCTTCCAAGGGCTCTCATTGGAAATTGACCCACTTTATAAGGCGTGTTACTTTCCTTTAACTGTGCTTCTGTTTTTCCAACTGCAGCAACTTCTGGCCAGGTATATACAACTCCAGGGATTAAATTATAATCAATATGAGGTTTTTGGCCAGCTATAATCTCAGCGACCATGGTACCCTCTTCTTCTGCTTTATGCGCCAGCATAGCACCAGCTACTACATCGCCAATTGCATATATATGTGGTGTGGCTGTTTGTAAATGACTGTTTGTAACTACCCTGCCCCTTTCATCAAGACTTACGCCTGCTGCTGCTGCATTTAGGCCTGCGGTGTAAGGACTTCTCCCAACAGCAACCAAACAATAATCTGCCTCTAAAACTACTTCTGCGCCTTTTTTATCATTGGCTTTAACCGTTACTATGTCTCCCTTTCTAGTGACTTCTTTCACTCCGTGTGACAAAAGAAATTTCACTTTCTGCTTTTTCATCACCTTGGCGAGCTCCTTAGAAAGTGCCTCATCCATGGAAGGAATAATACGTTCTGCATATTCTACCACAGTAACTTCTGCGCCCAATCTCTTGTATACCTGTCCCAATTCAAGACCAATAACACCTCCACCTATGACCACTAAGTGCTTTGGGATTTCTGGGAGAGAAAGGGCCTCTGTAGAAGTAATTATACGTTCTTTGTCTTGGGTAATAAAAGGCAATTGACTGGGTTTTGATCCAGTAGCAATAATAGTATTCTTTGCAGAAATGCTGGTAGTTTTACCCTCACTGTCTTTTACAGAAATAGTATGTGCATCTTTAAAACTACCAAAACCGTGAAGTACAGTGATTTTATTTTTATCCATTAGATACTCAATACCTTTGGTAGTTTGAGCTACAACACTGTCTTTTCTAGCAAGCATTTTAGAGAGATTAGCGATAATTTCTCCTGGAATTTCAATCCCATGTGTTTCAAAATGTTTTGTAGCGTCTTCATAATGGTGGGAAGAATCTAACAAAGCTTTAGAAGGAATACATCCTACGTTTAAACAGGTTCCTCCTAAGGTATTATATTTTTCTATCAAAGCCGTTTTAAGGCCTAATTGTGCACAGCGAATTGCTGCTACATAACCTCCAGGTCCTGAACCTATCACGGCTACATCAAAAGCATCCATATTTTTTATTTTAAGTAAACTATAACAAAATTACCACATAAGTTTTAGCTTACAAAGGTATATGTGCAGTATCTTTTATTTCACTAATCACAAAGGCACTTTGGGTACTTCCAATGGCTGAAATAGTCGTGAGTTTACGCACCATAAAATCCCTGTAAGCAGCCATATCCTCTAAATGAATTTTCAATAAATAGTCGTATTCACCAGCGATATGAAAACAGCTTACCACAGCCTCTAAACGGGCAATCTCTCTTTCAAATTGAAGCACCATATCTTTAGAGTGTTGCTGTAATTTAACATGGCAAAATGCCACGAAATTCTTGTTTACTTTTGATTTATCCAAAACGGCAGCATACCTAGATATAATCCCTGAACGCTCTAATTTTTTTATGCGTTCATAGATAGCCGTATTAGAGAGTCCAAGTTGGTTGGCGTAATACTTATTGGGTTTTTTACTGTCTTCTTGGAGTAGTTTTAAAAGACTTTTGTCAATCTGGTCCATCATTTTTAGATAATTTTAAAAGCAAAATAATCATTTAGGTGTTTGAAAAGATTTATTTTCCTATAAATTTATAATATTTAGATAAATTATCTGTAAAATATATTTTTAATTGTAAATATTCAATTGAAGCAATAGATTTACTGAAATTAATCTTATGAAAACTTCAAAATCTGGTGCAGCATCTATTTTATCTCAACTTAATATTGGTGCCCATAGTGGTGTAAATCCATCTATTTCAGACAGTAGTACCTATGCATTTAATACTGCAAAGGATATGTCGGATACTTTTGAAGGCACCAAAGAAGGTTGTTTTTTATACAGCAGACACAGTACACCAACCAACCACATGCTAGCTAACAGCCTAGCTGCAATGGAAGGAAGTGAAGCTGCCCATGTATTTGGCAGTGGTATGGGCGCAATTACTGCCGTACTATTTCAGTTGTGTACCGCAGAAGACCATATTGTAAGTAGCAGAACCATATACGGAGGCACCTATGCCCTATTAAAAAACTTCATGCCTAAATACGGCGTTAAAACCAGTTTTGTGGACACTACTGACCTCCAAGCTGTAACAGCTGCCATTACACCTAAAACAAAAGTGTTGTACTGTGAGGCAATAAGTAATCCGCTTTTAGAAATTAGTGATATAGAAGCGCTGGCTGCAATTGCAAAAAAACACCAACTCACTCTTGTGGTAGACAATACCTTTACTCCCTTAATGATTGCGCCCATTAAACACGGGGCACATATTGTCATACACAGTCTTACAAAATTTATTAATGGCACCTCAGATGCAGTCGCAGGCGTTGTTTGTGCTACAGAAGATTTTTGTCACTCACTAAGGGATGTAAATCAGGGAGCAGCCATGCTCTTTGGAAGTACCTTAGACAGCCAAAGGGCCGCCTCTATTCATAAAAATTTAAAAACACTGCCTATTAGAATGACCAAACATTCAGAAAATGCTTGGTGTATTGCTCGAGGACTTCAACAGGCAGGATATAAAGTCATGTATCCAGGACTTGAGGATCACAAAGGAAAGCAAACGCTTGAGAAACAATTAGAAGCAGGTTTTGGTTATGGTGGATTAATGACCTTAGATGCAGGTAGTCTAGAAAAAGCAAACGCTCTAATGGAAGCCATGCAAGACGCAGGCGTAGGATATTTGGCCGTAAGTTTAGGGTTTTACAAAACCCTATTTTCTGCCTCAGGAAGCTCTACCTCCTCTGAGATTTCTCCAGAGGAACAAAAACAAATGGGTCTTGGGGAAGGTTTAATTCGTTTTTCGATTGGCCTAGACCATCTGCCAGAGGAAACGCTGGCACTTATCTTGGATTGTATAGAAAAAGTGGCCTTGCATAAAGGCGCTTAAAATTGTAATATTACGCTTTACTAAAAAACTACTATGAAGTCAAAAGCGTCTACTCCAAAATCTATTTCTCTTAAAGCTTCCTTAATACCTGTGGTATTATTAGTGGTTTTATTGGCCTACAATGTTTTTGTCTTTGGAGACGACGCCCTAAGCGGTTCCAACCAATTTATTTTACTGATCGGTGGTGCTATAGCAGCTGTAGTAGGCTTTTACCACAAAGTATCTTATGAAAAAATGCTTGCAGAAGTGGCGGAAAATTTAAAATCTACTACTGGGGCCCTACTTATCCTACTGATGGTGGGTGCGTTATCTGGTACTTGGCTAGTGAGTGGCATTATACCGGCCATGATTTACTATGGTTTACAAATTCTAAACCCCACCATATTTCTGGCTGCTTGTGTCATTATATGTGCTATAATTTCCATTGCTACAGGTAGCTCGTGGACTACATCTGCAACTGTGGGTATTGCCCTTATCGGTATTGGAAATGCCCTTGGAATTCCTATGGGAATGACAGCAGGTGCGGTCTTGTCTGGGGCTTATTTTGGAGATAAAATGTCGCCACTAAGTGATACAACAAATCTAGCGCCAGCTATGGCTGGAGGTGATTTGTTTACCCATATTAGGTATATGCTGCTCACAACAGTTCCCACACTTATAGTCACACTAATTGTTTTTGTTGTATTAGGATTCACAATGGATACTTCAGGAGAAGCAGACACAGCGTCCATTCTCAATAGTATAGACGCCACCTTTAATATTAGTGGTTGGTTGTTTCTTGTGCCATTGGGCGTGATTTTAATGATACTTAAAAAAACGCCACCCCTAATGGCTTTACTTATTGGAACGCTTTTAGGAGGTGTTTTTGCCCTAATTTTCCAACCCGAAATTATTGCTGGTTTGTCTGGAGCTAAAGAACTCAACTTTGAAAACGGCTATAAAGGAATCTTAAACGCCATTACAGTAAGCACAGAAATTGCCACTGACAATGTTGCCCTAAACGACCTTTTTACCTCTAAAGGCATGTCTGGAATGTTAGGAACTATATGGTTAATCATGTGCGCCATGGTTTTTGGAGGTATTATGGATGGAATTGGTGCACTTTCAAAAATTAGCGAAACACTCTTGGGAATGGCCAAGACAACCTTTGGGCTTTTTGCCAGTACTGTAGCGAGTTGTTTGGCGCTAAATGTAACCGCCTCTGACCAGTACTTAGCCATTGTTATTCCAGGAAAGATGTTCTCCAAAGCTTATAAAGACAAAGGATTGGCTCCTGAGAACCTAAGTAGAACCCTAGAAGATTCAGGAACTGTCACCTCTGTGCTTATCCCTTGGAATACTTGTGGTGCTTATCACTCTGGCGTATTAGGTGTTGGTGTAGCAGACTATTTTGTCTATGCTATATTCAATTGGTTGAGTCCATTCATGACTTTATTATTCGCTGCTTTTCAAATTAAAATAGCCCAATTAAAAAAGGATTAGTTCCCCTATCAATTTTTCTTATAGCCCTATTGTTATAAAGTAGGCTGGTGTTTTTTATAAGACTTAGTTAGTTGTACTTTTGCAGCATCAAATAACAAAACAATTAACTATGGCCTTTGTAGGAAAAAAATTTCCAAATTTAAGCGTAAACGCAATGAATGAAATGGGTGACACCTTTAAAATTAATATTTTAGAGGAAGCCCAAAAGAACAACAAAAAAGTATTATTATTCTGGTATCCAAAGGACTTCACATTTGTATGTCCAACAGAATTACACGCATTTCAAGATGCACTTGCAGATTTTGAAAAAAGAAACACTATGGTTATTGGTGCCTCTTGTGATACTGCAGAAGTTCATTTTGCTTGGTTAAACACTCCAAAAGACAACGGTGGTATTGAAGGAGTAACCTATCCTTTAGTAGCAGACAGCAACAGAAATTTATCTGCTGTTTTAGACATATTAGATGCTACAGAACAACAATACGATGAAAACTCAGGCGTGGTACTTTTAGAGGGAGACAATGTTACCTACAGAGCCACTTATCTAATCGATGAAGAAGGAACTGTTTTTCACGAAGGAATAAACCACATGCCTCTTGGTAGAAATGTACAAGAATTCATCCGTTTAATAGATGCTTACGCACACGTTCAGAAAAATGGAGAAGTATGTCCTGCCAATTGGGAAGAAGGAAAAGAGGCTATGTCTGCAAATAGAGACGGTGTAGCAAATTATTTAGCTTCTCACTAAGCCTTAAATAAATTTAGGCGGGGCAATAGCCCCGCTTTAATCTCATTAAATAATTTTAAGATGGTGGTAGAATTAGAACAAGACAATCTAGCAGAAATAATTGCCCAAAATCCTAAGGTAATGGTTCAATACAGTGCTACTTGGTGTGGTAATTGCAGGATCATGAAACCAAAATTCAAAAAAGAGGCTCAGGAAAATGAAGCCATAACATTCGTTATGGCCGATGCTGAAAAATTTCCTGAATCTAGAAAGTTAGCCCAAGTAGACAACCTGCCTACCTTTGCTGCTTTTTCGGGTGGGGCCCTTTTAAACCAAGTACAAACCAATAAATACGAAGTTCTTAAAACACTAGTCAATGAAGTTGCCAGTCATTAAACATTTGCTTTCTTTTGTTGAAGAAAATGATGTTGATTATCTAGAGGAAACCATTGAAACCCTTGAATCAATTTCTGAAATTTCTTCGTTAAAAGATGAAGAATTAGACCTTATAGGAGAATTGATTTCAAACCTTTATGGCGCAGTGGAGGTACAAAAAACTATTACTGCGGGTACCCCTAAAAAAGAGGCTTTAAACAACTTCATGAAAAGGGTCTTAGGCGCTATAGATAAATAATATTCTAAGGAATCAATGATAGAAAAGGACCGTAAATTTCCTTTAATCAATTAAAAATCTCCTAATTGGAGATTTTTTTTTTGGTCTTCTCCAAATAGCGTATTTTTATAGACTAAAATTTCACTTATGGCAACTGTACACTTAAAAGGAACTCCATTACAAACTATAGGCACGCTTCCAACGGTAGGAAGCAATGCACCAGATTTTTCACTGACTGCATCTGACTTATCTGATAAGTCATTAAATGATTTTAGCGGTAAGAACATCATTCTTAATATTTTTCCAAGTATAGATACGGGGACCTGTGCTCAATCTGTAAGATCTTTAAATAAAATGGGTGCTGCTAAGGACAATACGGTTGTTCTATGTATTTCTAAAGACCTTCCATTTGCCCAAGCCAGGTTTTGTGGTGCAGAAGGATTAGAAAATGTAGTAAACCTGTCAGATTTTAAAACAGGAAAATTTGGTGGTGACTACGGACTAAGTTTCACTGAAGGACCTTTAGCGCCATTACATTCAAGGGCTGTAGTTGTTATTGACACCAATGGAAAAGTAATCTACACAGAACAAGTCAATGAAATTGTAGATGAGCCTAACTACGAAGCAGCCCTAGCTGTACTTTAAAAATAGTAACCACCCTACAATGGCTAAAAAGGCAAGTGACCACCTACATAAGAAAAGCACTCCTAAATTAAAGCTTGAGATTTCAAAAAAAAATAAAGTCATTATTGGCTTTGCTATTTTGGTCATTGGTTTATCATTGTCTATTTCTTTTATTTCCTTTTTAAACCATTGGCAAGAAGACCAAAGCGTCTTGAGCGCTTTTCTTGACCGAGAAGTAGCCGCAAAGAATGCCCTTAATAAATTAGGTGCAGCACTGGGTTATTTTTTTGTGTATAAAGGATTAGGGCTAAGTGCCCTGGTTTTATCTAGTTTGGTCTGTATCAGTGGGTTTTACATCTTTTTAAGTCTACCAAAAAAATCGCTTTATAAGATTTGGTTTTGGGGATTGTATTCCGCTCTCTTTATAAGTATCACATTAGGATTCGCTGCAGATACCTATCCCATTTTTGGCGGTGTCATGGGATTTGAAATAAAAGATATTGCTTTAGATTATATTGGCAGTACTGGACTTACATTGTCACTTTCCATCTTTTTTATCATTTTTATTGTGAGGGTATTTAATTTTAACCCACAATCCTTAGGAAGGTTTTTTGCCCGTTTTAAGCCCACACCTATGGTGAATGAAGCGGAAACTGAAAACAATATAATAGATCCTTATACCCACAGATCAGATATAAATGAGCCAACTCCATTACAAAAACTGATGGAAGAAAGCGATGAGCAAGAGGAATCAGGCAGAATTGATGAAACTGCTACTGCAGAAAATATAGCAGTAAAACCCGCTTTAGATACCATTGAAAAAGAGTTCTCTATATCAGATATTTCCACTAAAAAAGAAAAACCGTCCGCTTCAGCTCCTGAAAATTTAGAAATTGAAGTAGCCGCTATTGATGAGGAAGAAGAAAGCACAGACAATTTATCCAACCAATTGCTCAAAGACTTTGGGGCCTTTGACCCTACCCTAGAACTTTCTAACTATAAATTTCCTTCCCTAGATCTATTAGAAAAACACGGAGGAGAGACAGGAATTACTATAAATGAAGAAGAATTAGAAGAAAACAAGGTTAAAATTGTAGAGACCCTTAAGAATTATAATATTGGAATTGCCCAGATTAAAGCGACCATAGGACCCACGGTGACACTGTATGAAATAGTTCCTGAAGCGGGTGTTAGAATTTCTAAAATTAAAAACTTAGAAGACGACATTGCCCTATCTTTAGCAGCATTAGGGATTAGAATTATAGCTCCTATACCTGGTAAAGGAACTATAGGTATTGAAGTGCCTAACAAAAATCCAACTACCGTTTCAATGCGTTCTGTAATAGCCTCTGCTAAATTTCAAAATGCCGCCATGGAATTGCCCATCGCTTTTGGAAAAACCATTTCAAACGAAACCTTTGTAGTAGATTTAGCCAAAATGCCCCATATGCTAATGGCTGGAGCAACAGGTCAAGGAAAATCTGTTGGATTAAACGCCGTACTCACCTCACTGCTTTATAAAAAACACCCTGCAGAGGTGAAATTTGTATTAGTAGACCCTAAAAAAGTAGAACTCACCCTATTTAATAAGATTGAAAGGCATTATTTGGCCAAGCTTCCAGATGTAGAAGACGCTATAATAACAGACAATACCAAAGTAATTCATACGTTAAACTCTCTTTGTATTGAGATGGACAACCGCTATGAGTTGCTCAAAATCGCTATGGTGCGTAATATTAAAGAATACAACACTAAATTTAAAGCCAGGAAACTCAATCCAAACGATGGCCATAAATTCCTACCCTATATAGTACTTGTCATAGACGAATTTGCAGATTTAATTATGACGGCAGGAAAAGAAGTAGAAACCCCTATTGCGCGTTTGGCACAGTTGGCAAGAGCCATTGGAATTCACCTTATTGTGGCCACCCAAAGGCCCTCTGTAAACGTTATTACGGGAATTATAAAGGCCAATTTCCCAGCAAGAATAGCCTTTAGGGTAACTTCAAAAATAGACTCCAGAACTATCTTGGACAGCCAAGGAGCAGACCAACTGATTGGTCGTGGAGATATGTTATATACCCAAGGGAATGATGTCACCAGAATACAGTGTGCTTTTGTGGACACCCCCGAAGTAGAAAAAATCACAGATTTCATAGGTTCTCAAAGAGCTTATCCAGAAGCGTACTTACTACCCGAATATGTTGGCGAAGAAGGATCAAGTACAGTAGATTATAATATTTCCGAAAGAGATGCCATGTTTAGGGAAGCAGCAGAAGTTATTGTGATTGCCCAACAAGGATCTGCTTCACTCATCCAGAGAAAATTAAAATTAGGCTACAACAGGGCGGGCAGAATAGTAGATCAATTGGAAGCTGCTGGAATTGTAGGCCCATTCGAAGGAAGTAAAGCGAGACAAGTACTCATTCAAGACCTGATTGGTTTACAACAATTATTAGACAATGAAATCCAAAAAAATGAATAAGATATTTTTACTATTAATCAGTATTTGCTCATTCGCTTGGTCACAAGATGCCTCCAAGGTATTACTGAAAGAAGTTTCAGACAAGCTACTGGCACAAGAAAATATTAGTCTTCAGTTTAATTACACTCTTTTTAACGCAGAGGCCAATATAAACCAAGAAACTTCAGGAAAGGTTCAGCTCAAAGGAGAAAAATACCGGTTCGAATATTTGGGTATTATTCAACTAAATGACACCAAAAATACCTATACTATTGTACCGGAAAATGAAGAGGTCACTATAGTCTCCAATGAAAATGCAGGATCAGAAATGAATCCTGCAAAAATATTGAATTTTTACAACGAAGGCTATCGCTTTCAGTGGGACATTGCTCAAAATATTGGAAATAGAAAAATTCAATACATAAAACTCGTTCCAATTGATAGTAGCTCAGATATTGCCTATATATTACTCGGGATTGACAACCAAAAAAAGGAAGTGTATAAAGTCATTGAAACAGGTAAAAACGGTACCCAAACTACAATCACTATTACGAAATACGAAACCAACACAAACTTAGCTCCAAATCTTTTTTCTTTTGAGGAGAAAAAATATATTGACTTAGGTTACTACATCATAAAAGAGTGAGAATTCTAGACAGATACATACTCACTAGGTTTGTGTACAACTTTCTAAGTGCTTTTGTGATACTGATGTTTATATTCATCTTCCAATCCATTTGGTTGTATATAGATAATTTAGCAGGAAAAGGCTTGGATCTAGTCATTATTGGAAAATTTATTTTTTACCTCCTACCAAATCTAACAGAGAAAGTACTTCCCTTAACAGTACTTTTATCTTCTATTTTAACTTTTGGAACCTTTGCAGAGCATTATGAGTTTGCCGCCATGAAAGCCTCTGGAATATCCCTACAAAGATCTATGAGAACACTCATAGTATTAGTTAGTGTTTTAGGCTTAGTCACTTTCTATTTTGCAGACAGAATCATTCCTGCGGCTGAGCTTAAATCCTATAGTCTTAAAAAAAATATTGCTAAAGTAAAACCTGCTGTAGCCATTGCCGAGGGACTATTTAGTGAGTTTGAAGGCACAGGCATGACTATTCTTGTACAAGAAAAGTATGGAGAAAATGACCGATACTTACGCGATGTGACCATACATAAAAAAACTGATAATCAGATCAATACCACTGTAATTAAAGCAAAAGAGGGCGAATTACTCAGTTCAGAAAACAGTAATCTCATTAAACTTGTTTTAAAAGATGGACACTACTATGAAAGTCTGAGTGTCACGACAAGTAAAAACCATCAAAAACATCCATATGCAGTCTCTAATTTCGAAACATACACCATCAATATAGACCTTACCGAGCTCAATATGGTAGACATGGATGAGCAAACGGAAGGAAATAGTGATAAGATGAAAAATGTCATTGAGCTCAGAAGAGACATGGATTCCATCACAAACAATAATGCAGTTATTGTGGAGGCATTGTCAAAAAATATCACAGAAAGAATGGGGATTCAACTGAGAACTATTGCCTTAGAAACACCCAAAGATTCTGCTTTTGCAGCTATGCCATTAGACAGTTTACCTACTATAGACAATGTATTAGCAAAATTCACTCCCGTACAAGGTACTCAAATAATATCTGAGGCGATTAATACAATCACCATGTCTGCACTTACCATTCAAACAAAACGCAAAGAACTATTAATCAGGTATAAAATTTACAATATGCACGCCCTATCATTACATAAAAAATACGCCCTTGCACTCTCCTGCATTGTCTTATTTTTTGTAGGGGCACCCTTAGGAGCTATTATTAGAAAAGGAGGGTTAGGACTCCCAATGGTTATAGCTATTGTATTATTTTTAACCTATTACTTCCTCGGAGTATTCACCTATAATTACGCCAAAGAAGGAAATATATCTCCATTTTTTGGCGCATGGATCCCTACCCTAGTCATGCTTCCTTTAGGGATATTCTTGACTAAAAGAGCCACAGAAGACAAAGGGATGGTCCAATTCGGAAGCATAATAGATTTCTTCAAAAATATATTCGTTAGAAAAAGAAAGTAAGATGAAAGAGAATAGCGCCTTAGATACTATTGAAAGTGCCATTGCAGATATAAAAGCTGGAAAAATAATTATCGTTGTAGATGACGAGAATAGAGAAAATGAAGGAGATTTTTTAGCCGCAGCAGAAGCAGTTACACCAGACATGATCAATTTCATGGCCACACATGGCAGGGGACTTATATGTGCGCCCCTCACGGAGCGCCGATGCGAATCCCTATCCCTACACCGTATGGTACAAAATAATACAGATCCGCTGGAGACTGCCTTTACGGTTTCAGTAGATTTAAAAGGGCATGGAGTCACTACAGGAATTTCTGCCGCTGACAGGGCTAAAACTATCAAAGCACTAACAGATAAAAAAACCAAACCCAATGACCTGTCTAAACCAGGGCATATATTTCCTTTAGTAGCCAAAGAAGGAGGGGTACTTAGACGAACAGGCCATACAGAGGCTGCTATTGATTTTGCTAGATTAGGAGGCTTTTCACCTGCAGGAGTTATCGTAGAAATCATGAATGAAGACGGGACCATGGCAAGACTGCCACAGCTTTTAAAAGTAGCTAAAAAGTTCGATCTTAAAATTGTTTCTATTGAAGACTTAGTCGCTTACCGAATGGAACACGACAGTCTGATAGAAAAAAAGGAGGATTTTGACATACAAACCCGTTTTGGAGAATTTAGGGTAAGAGCTTATGAACAAACAACCAACAAACAAGTGCATATAGCACTTACAAAAGGAAGTTGGAAAAAAGAAGAACCCATTCTCACCAGAATTAACTCAAGCTTAATAAACAACGACATTCTAGGTACACTGACTAATAATCCTGACCAAAAATTGGACCGAATGTTTAAGGCCATTAACCAAGCAGAAAAAGGTGCTGTGGTTTTCATTAACCAAGAGTCCTCTGTCTTAAATTTAGTGTCTAGACTAGGTCAATTAAAGGAAAACCAGGCCAAAGGGATTTTAGAGGCCCCACCAATAGATATGGACAGTAAAGATTACGGAGTGGGTGCCCAAATCTTACACGACTTAAATATATCCAAGATTAAACTGCTATCCAATGCCCAACAAACCAAAAGGGTTGGAATGGTAGGCTATGGATTAGAAATTGTAGACTATATAGGGTACTAAATAAAACAGCTTTTACTTAAAGGTCAATAATTATATCTGACAAGTCTTTACGCACTTTTAGCGCAGTAGCTGAAGCGTCGTCAGGCGCTCTCACCCCTATTGGCATAGCTACAATAGTTTTAAGTTGTTTCGCATCTAAATCCAATATTTTATCATAAGCTTGTGGGTCTAAACCTTCCATAGGACAAGCGTCTATTTGAAGGGCAGCTAGAGAAGCTAGCATATGTCCCATGGTCAAATATACCTGCTTGGTTGCCCAAGATGAAATTTCATCCTCAGATTTATTGGCAAAAGATCCCTTCATAAAGTTTTTATATCCCTCTAAATTTTCCAATGGTATCTGTCTTTTTGTAGACATATCCTTAAAAAATTGGTCAATATAATCCATGCCAAAATCTGTTCTAACAGCAAAAACAAGTATTGCTGCAGACTGTGAAATTTGTTGCTGACCGAAACTAGCAGGGACTAGTTTTTCTTTTAACTCAGGATTTTGAACTACAATCATTTTATAGGGCTGTAAACCATAAGAACTAGCGCTTAGGTTAAACACTTTCTTAACTTCAAGAATTTGCTGCTCTGTTAAGCTTGCTTTATCGTCAAATTTTTTGACAGCGTATCGCCATTCTAAAGCATCTAATATATTATTCATAGGGATTTATATGTTATTTAAGTATTAAAGAACCAAAGTTTAATAGCCATAATGACTATCATAGCGACCATGAACTTTTTAATAAATCCATCGCCTTTTTTTACTGAATACCTAGACGCCACCCAGGCACCTGTTCCATTACCTACAGCAAGTACTCCACCAATGAGCCAATCTACCTTGTCATTATAAGCAAATACGGCCAATGCGGCTATGGTATAGAGACAAACAACGGAAACCTTGGTCATATTGGTTTTTACCAAGCTCAGTCGGTTTACACCGTTTAAAAATATCATCATTAAAAAACCCAATCCAGCATTGATAAAACCGCCGTAAATACCAAAAAAGAAAAAACCAATCATAGCATAAATCAAATATTTTCCCTTGAGTCGCTCCTCAAGGTCTTTTGTATTCATTTTAGGCTTGAAAAGTATAATGAGTACCACTGCCACCATAATAATAGCTAAAATCTTATTAAAAGTCTCTCCCTTAATATCTACGGCAATATTAGCCCCTATTATGGAGCCTATAAAAGCAGTTACTGCCAAATACATATTAAAAGGATAGGTAGACACCCCTTTACTCTTAAATCCAGCGGTTCCCAAGGCAGTTTGAATCACTATGGCTACCCTATTGGTACCATTGGCCACTGAGGGAGGCAAACCCAAAAAAATTAACACTGGAAGAGACAACAAAGATCCTCCTCCAGCCATGGTATTTACAAACCCAACTGTAAAACCAACAACTACTAATAACAAATAGTGGTACCATTCTTCCATGGCTACAAAAATAGTAGCAATCCATTAGATATACACCCTTTTTTAATAAAATAAAAAAAACATTAAAATACCTTTTCATAATTGAAAAAGGTTCCTATATTTGCACCCGCATAACCGCAAGGAGAAATGGCAGAGTGGTCGAATGCGGCAGTCTTGAAAACTGTTGAGGGTCACACCTCCGGGGGTTCGAATCCCTCTTTCTCCGCAAAAGAAAACCCACGACAATGTTGTGGGTTTTTTTATATCCAAAAGTGTCAAGAACTTGTTCTTGTGAGCGCTTGGATATAAAAAAACCAAACAAGTAATTAGTGATCAAGTCATTTTAGACCGAGTTGAGGCCTAAAATGTCTACCCCAGCTCTTTATACATAATATACACGCCCATGAGCAGAACAAACCAACCAAAAGATTTTTTAAGCTTGTGTCCAGGAATGAATTTAGACAGGTAAATGCCTAAGAAAATACCGGCAATAGATAAAAGGGTGAAGCTTCCTAAAAACATCCAGTCAATGACAATAGTTTGCACATCTCCAATAAAACCAAAAAGGGATTTAATGGCTATGATGAGCAGTGAAGTGGCTACGGCTTTTTTCATGGGTAGTTTAGCAAAAAGAACTAGAGCGGGTATAATAAGAAAACCACCACCAGCACCTACTATTCCTGTGAGTACCCCTACTACCCCACCTTCCAAAACAATCATAGGATAGTTGTAAGAAATTGGGCCCTCCTCACCTTCGTTGTCTTTCTTTTTATCTCTGATCATGGCTACAGCTGCAATGAGCATAATAGCTGCAAAAAACACCATAATAGCGATGTTTTTAGTCATCACAAAAGTCCCTACACTGAAAAAAGTATCTGGCAAGGCAGGCATAATATAGCGCCTTGTGACATAGACCGCAATAAAAGCTGGCGTGGCAAATACCAGTGCCGTTTTAACGTCTACCAAACCTTTTTTGAAATTTTGAAAAGCACCAAATAAGGAAGATGTTCCTACTACAAATAAAGAATAGGCTGTAGCGGTCATTGGATTAATGGCCAATAGATAAACCAATATTGGTACGGTTAGAATAGATCCTCCACCCCCAATTAAACCGAGTACTACCCCTATAAGCAATGCACCAAAATATCCAAAAATTTCTAAAAGTTCCATACGCTGTAAAAAGCCAAAGATAAGGGCACTGAATTAGTTTAAAGGTAACATTTGTTACCAAAGTAGGGCCTGGGTTATAATTATTAGATGTTGTTTCACTTAAATGACCTGAAAACCAAATGCGTATGGATCGTCTGCTTCATCTATGGAGATGGCATTATGTCCAAACACCTTTGCCCAGCCTTGGATGCTAGGCACTACTGCTGGAAATTCTCCCAAACTTCCTGTGCCTAGTATCTCTCCTATAAATTGGGAGCCTATATAGCTTTCGTGAATAAATTTTTCTCCTTCTTTTAAAAGACCTTTGGCATGCCATTGGGCCATTCTGGCCGACGTCCCAGTCCCACAAGGCGACCTATCAATAGCTTTATCTCCGTAAAACACCGCATTCCTTGCCGTTGCTTTTGCATCCAATGTGGCTCCTGTCCACAACACATGACTCGCGCCCCTAATACTGCTGTCTTGGGGGTGTATAAATTGGTGGGGGAATTGGTCATTGACTATGGTTCTTAAACGAGATGACAATGAAATTAATGCACTGGCGCTATAATGCTCCAATCCTTTGAAGTTTTCTTGAGGGTCTACAATGATGTAAAAATTACCGCCATAAGCGACGTCGACCTTTAGGTCTCCTAAAACGGGGTGTGTAACAGATAAATCTGTGGCAGCCAAATAAGACATTACATTAGTGAGTTTTACCCAGGCTACCTTATCTCCATTCATTTCATAGTCAATAAGGACCAGACCAGCAGGCGTTTCTAAACGCACTTTTCCAGGTATTTTAGGATGGATTAGTCCCTCTTGAATGCCTATGGTAATACTTCCAATGGTTCCGTGACCGCACATGGGGAGGCATCCGCTAGTTTCAATAAATAGTATGCCAATGTCATTTTCTGGGTTTGAAGGTGGGTAAAAAATACTCCCACTCATCATATCATGGCCCCTAGGTCAAACATAAGCCCCTTTCTAATCCAATCGTACTGCTTTAAAAAGTGTTGTCTTTTTTCGCTCATGGAGTTACCAACCAAATCTGGCCCTCCTTTAGCTACTACCCTGACTGGGTTACCACAGGTGTGGGCGTCTATACAAGAAAAAATATGCTCAGACATCTGGTTAGTCTTTAATTAATGTGCCGTTAATTAATCTGTGTAATCCCAAAGGATTGTTATTTTGTAATGCTTTGGGCAGGAGTTTGTCTGGCCAGTTTTGATATGACACAGGACGCAACCAACGGTCCATTGCTTTTACACCAACAGCCGTAAACCTTTCATCTGTACTGGCAGGAAAGGGTCCGCCGTGCTGCATGGCCGCACAAACTTCTACCCCTGTAGGCACTCCATTAAATATAAGCCTACCGACCCTATTTTGTAATGTAGCTACAAGAGTTTCATTGGCCTGTAAGTCGTTTTCAGATCCCAGAATTGTTCCGGTAAGTTGCCCATCCAATCTCGCTATTAAAGGCAATAGCTCTGCCACATCCTTACACACCACTATCAGGGAAAGCGGGCCAAAAACTTCTTGGTGCAACCTTGGATTGGCAGCAAAAGTTTTGGCGTCTACCTGATAAATGGCCCCATGTCCTATCCCTTCTATAGCAGGAGATTGGGTGGAGGTGCTCCCTACTTTTTTAGCCAAAGCGTCAAATTCTGCTTGGTCTTTTTCATAGGCTGCGTGAATACTAGGGTGCAACATAAAGGTGGGTGCAATCTGATGAAATGCTTCAGAAAGCGTGTGAATAAAAACATCTAATTCTGGTGATTGAATACAAAAAATCAATCCTGGATTGGTGCAAAACTGTCCAGAACCAAGGCTTATAGAACCTGCATAAGCATTCGCCCAATCGGTGGGATTTTTATTCAGTGCCTCTGGCAATACCACTACTGGATTTACAGAACCCATCTCAGCGAAAACAGGTATAGGAACTTCTCTAGATTGAGCCAATTTAAAGAGTGCAGTACCTCCTGAAATACTTCCCGTAAAACCAACCCCTTTAATCAACGGATCTTGAACCAACTGACTTCCTATCTCATAATCATTGCTGTAAAGGCAAGAAAACACCCCTTCAGGCATTTTAGTGTCTTGGGCTGCTTTTAAAATGGCTTGGGTCACTAAGGCGTTTGTGCTTGCATGCATGGGGTGCGCTTTAACCACCACCGGGCAGCCTGTGGCGAGTGCACTGGCAGTGTCCCCGCCAGCAGTAGAATAAGCCAAAGGAAAATTACTGGCGCCAAAAACTGCTATGGGACCAATGGGTTCATTTATTTTTCTTAAATCTACTTTTGGGATTGGGGTTCTATTGGCGTCTGCGTGGTCTATGATAGGTTGTAAATATTGTCCGTTTTCTATGGCTGTTGCAAAGGCTTCTAACTGCCCTATTGTTCTCCCTCGCTCCCCTTCTGCCCTGCCCTTGGGCAGTCCGGTTTCCATAGTATATGTTCGGGTAAGATCTTCTCCCAATGACAAGATCTCTTTGGCTATGGCCCTTAGAAAAGCTGCCCTTCTGGCTACAGACATAGATTTATATGGAAAAAAGGCTCTTTCAGCTAAGGCAGTGGCTTTTTTTAATTCACTAAGGGTGGCATTCTTAAAAACCCACGGAGTAGCGGATTGATCTACTGGATTAAAAGTAGAAAAAGTTTTGGTGCCTTCTGCGCTATAGGAATATCCTATGAGGTTTTGGGTAATTATATTCATGGAGTATGGTTTAGAAATGCAACTATTTTTTTGTTGGTACAGAGGCTAATTACTTTGTGATCATGATATTGAAGGCCATACCTGAGTGACTATAGCCTTACAAAAGAGACTTATAATCTGTTAGCTGCGGCCTATTAGTCAGAGCAGTAGTAATAATCTGAGCTACCCTAGAGCGCTCCGGTTCCTGCAGTGGCATTCTTGGCAAACGCACATATTCAGATCCTATTTTAGTGGCTACTTCTGCCATTTTAATATTTTGTACCAATTGTGGGTTAATGTCTAATTCTAATAAAGGCATAAACCATTTGTATAAATCAGTAGCCTCCTTAATACGCCCTGCTTTAGCCAAAGCATAAATAGCCACAGTTTCTGCTGGAAAAGCACAAACCAATCCTGCTACCCATCCCTGCGCGCCAAGGAGCAAACTTTCTAGTGCTAAGGTGTCTACCCCAGATAAAATGTTTAACCTAGTTCCAAAAGCATTTTGAAGTCTAATCACATTGGTTGTATCTCTAGTAGATTCCTTAACGGCCTGTATTTTTGGAGATTTTAGGAGTGATTCAAACATAGGTATAGTCACTTCTATACCGTAATCTACTGGGTTATTGTATATCATAATCGGTAAGTCTGTACTGCTGGCTACTGCCTCAAAATAGGCCACTGTCTCAGCAGAAGTAGCTTTGTATCGCATTGGAGGGAGCATCATCAGTCCTTTAGCACCTGCTTCTTGTGCTGCATGTGCAGCGGTAACGGCATCTTTAGTGGTTTGTTCCGCTATATTAATCACTACGGGCACCTGGCCTTTAACTTCTTTGACCGTGTGAAGAATTAAGGTGTTTTTTTCTGCCTTACTTAGCGTACTGGCCTCACCAAGTGTACCTCCTAGAATAATTCCATGAACCCCAGCATGGAGTTGTGCCTGAATATTTTTAGTGAATAATGGCAGGTCTAACTGATCTTCCGAAGTAAATTTTGTGGTTACGGCTGGCATAACGCCTTTCCATGCTATTGTATTCATTGTTTTGGTTGTTTAATTTGTCGCTTTTGTTGTTCTACTAAAATAAACATAAAAAACGGCATGGCCACACGGGCCAATATTCATTTGACGCATGTCCTTTCAATTGTCTTACTAAGCTCCTTAATATTTTCTTAAAAACAGAACCGCTTAGGCTTATTTTACTATTTTAGATGCGCTTAAATACTAATCTAATCACATATGAAAAAATTAACCTTAATAGCCCTTGGTCTAACCATGGGAACTTTACAAGCGCAAAAGCAAGTAAAGTCAAAAGTTGCAGATCCTCAGGCTTTTGCAAAAACAATTACAGAAGCGGAACTCAAAGAACATCTGTACACTTATGCCTCAGACGAATTTGAAGGAAGAGAAACAGGAGAGCCTGGACAAAAAATGGCCATTGCTTATTTAAAGGAGCAGTATGTTTCTTTAGGTATTCCTGCAGCCAAGGGGGGGGATGATTATTTCCAGCCCATTGCTTTAGAGGTTAGAAAAGTGCCTACCGGACAACTTAGCATGGGAGACATTTCTATGGAAAATGGGGCAGGATTTATGGGATTCACTTCTTTTGAAGGAGATTTTGATCAAATTGTATATGCAGGTTATGGGATTGAAGAAGGCGACTACTCAGACTACACTGATTTAGAGGTGAGCGGAAAAGTGGTTCTTGTAAAATCTGGAGAACCTAAAGATGCCAGCGGCCATTTTGTGCTTTCTGGATCTGAAGAAGCCAGTAAATGGAGTAATATTTCTGAAGCCCTTTCTAAAAGAGTGGCTGTTGCCAAAGAGAAAGGTGCTGTTGCAGTATTGTTTTTTGACCAAGCCAATTTTGACCGTTACCAGAGAAGGTTTTCTTATATGAAAGAAAATGACAGCGGCAGCATGGGTATTAAGGCTTTGGCCAAAGAGAGTATGCCCTCTTTTTTTCTAAATACGGACTTAGCCAATAAAATGCTTGCAGATATTGCTACAGACCACCAACCAAAGGTATTAGACTTACCCTTGTCTTTTGCGGTAAAGAGTGCCAATAAAGAAGTACAGTCAGAAAACGTGGTGGCTTTCTTAAAAGGAAGTGAATTACCAGAGGAGTATATTGTAATTTCTTCTCACTTAGACCATGTTGGGGTAAACAGCAAAGGAGAGATTCACAACGGAGCAGACGACGACGGTTCTGGAACAGTAGCCTTACTTGAAATTGCAGAAGCTTTTAAAACTGCCGCAGACAAAGGCAAAGGACCAAAAAGATCTATTGTATTCTTGCATGTAACTGGCGAAGAAAAAGGCTTGTTAGGATCTCAATACTACACAGACGTAGACCCTATTTTTCCATTGGCCAATACGGTAGCCAATCTAAACATTGATATGGTGGGAAGGATTGATCCAAAAAGAGAAGGCGACAGAAACTATGTTTACCTCATTGGATCAGACAAACTGAGTACCGAATTGCATGAGCTTTCTGAGGCGGTTAATGATAAATACACTAAGGTTACCTTAGACTACACTTATAATGATGAGAACGATCCAAACCGATTTTATTACAGATCTGACCACTACAACTTTGCTAAAAATAATATTCCAATCATATTTTATTTCAACGGTACCCATGATGACTACCACAAGCCAGGAGACACTCCTGACAAAATAAACTATGACTTATTAGAAAACAGAAGTCGTTTGGTCTTTTATACGGCTTGGGAATTGGCAAATAGAGCCAATAGAATTACAGTAGACAAGGCAGGTAAATAAGCCTAAAATACTTTAATAAACTCAAACCCCTATTTAATGAATTCAATCCCCAGCATTCGCTGGGGATTTTTTTGTGGCCTTAGTTTTAGCCACAAAAAAAGCCTTACTTAAAAAGTAAGGCTTTAATTCTGGGTGGAAGACCGGGTTCGAACCGGCGACTTCTGGTACCACAAACCAGCGCTCTAACCAGCTGAGCTACAACCACCATTTGTAATTGGCTGCAAATATAATTTATTTCCATCTAGCTATCAAAATAAATCTTAGGGTATTTGCAAAAAAAAGTACTTATTTTAAATCTTAAAGTAGGTAATAAAGTAACCAAAACAGAGGAGTTTGAATTAAGTGTTATATGGTTAGAACAAACCACCTAACTGTCAAATATTTAGCGGTTAAATTAAATGATCCAGTTGCTCCACTGCTACTGGTCTTTCTACCGTAAAACCTTCCGCTGCTGCTACACCTATAAGCCTCCCTAAATCTTGGGCCCGGTACTTAACAGAATCTAAAAAGTTTTTGGAGCTAATGGGCGTTTGTGGGGCTTTGCTATCTGGATTAAAAAACTGAGAACCATAGGCCAAAATAGCCGCTTCTTTATGGGCTAAAAAACCTGAAACGTTTACCACAAAGTCAGGGGTAATATTTTCCCATTGAATGTAATGGTATACTTGCTTAGGTCTCCAAGCTTGTTGTGGCGCACCTTGAGCGTCTATGGTTTCAATTTTAATGAGACCACTTAAAAAACAGGCTTCGCTTACTAAAGCACTTCCCTTTCCGTGATCTATATGCCTGTCTCTAATGGCATTACACAACACCACTTCTGGTCTATATTTTCTGATCATTTCAATAACCAGCAATTGACTTTCACTATTGTTTTGAAAAAAACCATCTGCCAATTCAAGATTTTCTCTAACAACGACCCCTAAAGATTCCGCTGCAGCTTTGGCTTCCGCATCTCTAATTTCTGCGGTACCTCTAGTCCCCAGTTCCCCCCTTGTGAGATCTACTATCCCAACTTTTTTACCAAGACTTATTTCCTTAGCAATCGTAGCACCTGCCCCTAATTCAACGTCATCTGGATGTGCCCCAAAGGCAAGTATATCTAGTTTCATTTTTTTGTTTTTATAACAGGCTTTTAATGGCCTGATCAATGTCTAATTGCAAAGCGTCAACTTCCTCAATTCCTACAGAGAAACGAATCAGTCCATCTGCAATGCCTTGGTGTTTTCTTTCCTCAGGGCTCAGCAGTGCGTGAGAAGTAAGGGTTGGAGAAAGCAAGGTGCTTTCTATACCTGCTAAACTCATGGATGGCTTGATTAATTGTAAGGCTTTTTGAAAAGCGCTCGCATTCAGGCCTTCTCTTAATTCAAAAGACAGCATTCCGCCAAAACCACTCATTTGTGCAGCGGCTAATTCGTGGTCCGGATGGCTTTTCAAACCAGGGTAGTACACCTTAGATACCTCTGGATGTGCTTCTAGATAAGTAGCCATCTCCATCGCGTTTTCATTTTGGGCTTTCACGCGTATTCCCATAGTCTTAATACTTCTTTCGAGCAACCAGACCGTATAATCACTTAAGGAGCCACCAAAGTTTTTAGCCAACCTAAACACCTGGTCAATGTGCGCCTGAGAAGCCGCTACAGCTCCTGCGCATATGTCAGAGTGCCCGCCCATATATTTCGTAGCAGAGTGAATAATCACATCTATCCCAAAATCTGCAGGGTTTTGGTTTACTGGACTGGCAAAAGTATTGTCTATCATACTTACAATACCTGCCTTTTTAGCAATGACTCCAACCGCTTTTAAATCTGTAATAGTGAGCAATGGATTGGAAGGTGTTTCTATATATATGACTTTAGTATTGTCTTGTAAAGCCGCTTCAAAGTCATTTGGAGCCAATCCTTTAGTGAAAGTATAGCTAATACCAAAGCGCGCTAACTCTTCTACAACAAAATTATAGGTGCCGCCGTAAAGTGTTTTCTGCAACACCACATGGTCTCCAGCACTTAAAAAAGCCAACATAGCAGTACTCACCGCTGCCATCCCACTTCCAAATATAAGTGAAGCCTCACAGTGTTCTAGAGCTGCAATTTTTTTAGCCAAGGCTACTTGGTTGGGGGTGTTAAAATACCTGGGGTAACGTTTTACAGCTACGTCTTCAAAAGCATAAGAAGTGCTCATGTATAAAGGGGAAACAGCGCCCTTATAAATGGGGTCTTCCAATTCACCATAATGGGTACAGAGGGTATTTATTCCAGATTTCTTAAGTTCCATAAGTAATATTTTGGTCTTTTTAAAAGTACTTATTTTTTGAATACTTTATGGTGCTTCCAATAACTAAAGCCACCGAGTAGTATAACACCAATAACGCAGTACCAAATAAAACTTGGTGTAATTACTTGGGCTCCACTGGCATAAGAATGCAGTCCTACGAGGTAAAAGTTCACCCCAAAATAGGTCATCATTATACTGGCATAGGCTACCACACTCAAGAAATTAAAGGTCCACCTATTTCTCAGTCCTGGCACCAGTCTCGTGTGAATAACAAAGGCGTAGATTAAAATAGATATGAGGGCCCAGGTCTCTTTTGGATCCCAACCCCAGTACCTTCCCCAACTTTCATTGGCCCATTGCCCGCCAAGGAAATTTCCTATAGTCAGCATGATCAGGCCAACTGTTAAAGCCAATTCATTAATAATAGTCAGTTCCTTAAGGTTCAGGTCCATGCGCTTTTTATTCTTTTCATTGGACATGATCATGAGGATCAGTGAAACTATACCAAGTATCATACCTACCGTCAAGGGACCATAACTCCCTACTATAACCGCCACATGAATCATAAGCCAATAACTGTCTAGTACAGGAACTAAGTTAGCTACTGCCGGATCTACCCAACTTTGGTGGGCTATCCACAATAACATAGCAGTAACAAATGTAGTTGCGGCTAAGGTTAAATCACTCTTTCTTCCTAGTGCAATACCCATGGCAAGTGTAGCCCAAGACACATAAAGAATACTTTCATAAGCATCACTCCAGGGTGCGTGGCCTGAAATGTACCATCTGATCACTAAACCAGCTGTATGGGCAGCAAACAAAAGCCAGACAATTCCTTTAAAACCAAATATTCCGTAGCGCAAGAAACGCCTGTCTTTAAATATTTGAAATACTAAGAAGAAAAACATCACCACGCCTATCAGGGCATAATATCTATAAAGCTTATTGAAAATATCCAATTGGTTGTAGAAAATTTCTGCCTGAATTTTTTCAGGAGCGGGCATAACCTCACTACCATGGTTGTTTTGATTCTGAGTAAAAGCGTCTAACAATTTGTCTGCAGAACTGTAATCTCCTGTGACAATGGCTTTTTCTAAACTCATGAGATAAAATGGCACTGCGTTTTTAACAAAATTTGCATACAAGCTATCGCCAATCACATGCTTCCCTGAACGAAACGCTACTGCAGAGATCCATTTGTCATTTTCATCATTTAAAAGCGGGAATATTTTTATAATTTCTCCTCCCAAAGCCCTGTTCAATAAACCCAATCTAAGGTCTATGTCTTGAAAATCTTTTTGAAATTTATTTGGGTTTGTTGTCGCATAGGCATCCTGAAGGAATGGCGCTAATTTATAAGCTCCAGAGGCGTCAAAGAAATCTGTAGCCCTAACCATTCTTTGTCCTGAGGGCAATCCTAAAATATTTCTAAGGCTGTCATTTTGGCCTTTCTTATCTAATGCTATAAAAGGTGTATTGTACCAAAGGGCTGGATTGAGCATCATAGAGAGCAATACTTGGTCTGGGTTCAGACCTTCGTATTTGGTCTTAAAACTCAATTTTCTTAAAAGCTCTGAAGCAAACGTATTTATAGGCTTCATTCTTCCTCCGTCGTCTTGGATAACCAAGGCGCCAAACTTTACTGCATGCGCTGGAGAAACCGTTGTTTTTTCTAGGGCAATTTGTAGGTCAGTTAGCGGTGTGTTGCTGTGTGCATGGGAGTCTTCTGAAGCGGCATCGGCCTGTTGGGCCAAAGAGGCAGTAATACTCCCAAATAAAAACACCAAAGACAATATTGCTTTCTTGGCCTTTACCTTCTCAATAGATCTTGAGAGGTCTTTGAATCGGGTATTTCCAAAAAATAAGATCCCCATGAGTCCAATATAGAGTAAAAAATAACCAATATAGGTAATCCATGTACCCCAAAAATCATGACTTACAGACAGTACAGTGCCTTTTTCATCTGGGTGAAAGCTCGATTGGAAAAATCGATAACCTCCGTGGTCTAATACATGGTTCATGAAAATATCATAGTCAAAAGGCCGCTCATCTTCTACCGTAACTTTACTCATAAAAGACGCATAGCCTTTTTCTGTTCCGGGGTATTTTTGGGCTATGAAGTCATTTAATTTAACAGAAAATGGCAATTCGTACACTTTTGAACCGTAGCCTAAAGTAAAGTCTAATCCTCCTATGGTCTGTTTTTGTGAAAAACTGGCCAACCCTTTTGTCCCTAAGATGGTCATTTGTTTGGTTTCTCCTCCACTGCTGATTTGAACCGTTAAGGCATCTTTAGTCTCAGGAGTCTTTTCATCTTCTGGAACAGCCACTATTCCATTGGTTCCTTTGATAGGTAATTCAGGAATAACAAACTGCATGCCGCCCACATTGTAAAGTGACCTGAGTTGTAATTCCTGAACACTGTCTTTAATTACGGCTCCCTGAAATTGGTCTGCCATTCGCATAAAATCTCCCTCAAAAGGAGTGTTTATGGTATAAGGATTCACTGTTGTATTAATATTAATTGCCCCAGGGGTCTCTTCATTTAAAGCAAAAAGAATGTTGTGAATACTGGTCACACTTCCTGACTCCAAGAAGTGATCGTGTCTATTCCCATCTCCTGCTTCTACAATTTTTAAAAAATCCGTTCCATTAGGGTCTTCAATAACACCTTCTTTAGCCCCCTGCTGAAAGGAGACAAATGCTATATTAAAATCTTGCTCTGCAAAGTTAGAATTCCAAGGCAAAGATGTTTTCTTGGCCTCAGGAGTGAAAATAGCATGGTCTTCAAAAGTTCGCCTTGCTGGCTGACCATCTTTCTCTCCATCTACCATAAGGGTCACATAGGTTTTGTCTGAATAAAAGATTTTTTCTGTTTCACCCTCTCTAATGGGCATCATCCCTTCATAACTAATATAACGCGTAACAAATGCACCAATAATAATGAGCACCCAAGAAATGTGGAGCAGTAATACGGGCCACTTTTTCCATTTTAACAATCCATAACGCTTAATATTTCCTGCAAAGTTTATGACAAAAAACACCATCATGGTTTCGAACCAAGTAGCATTATATATCCATATTCTGGCGGTTTCTGTTGAGTACCAACTCTCTATAAAAGTACCAAAAGCCATTGCAGTGGCAAACGCAATAAACAATACAGACATAAGTCTGGTAGAGAAAAGTATTTTCTTTAAGGTTTCAATCATGATATAAGGTGCAATTTTTGGGTATAAAAGTACGGCCTTTTTCTCTTTTTACCTCGTGATTAAATGGTAAAAACAGTATATAAAAACTATTTAAAGTCCTTATTAACCCGCTTATTTATCCTATTTTTGAGTATGATTTCTATAGCAATTATTGGAACCGGAAGGCTCGCGCGCCAATTGTTTCATTTGTTCGGCAGTTTAAAGGACTATTCTCCCAGCTTAATTCTTGGTAGAAATGAAGGAGAATTAGCGCAATTTAATCATGTAGAGACTCGTTCAGATTTCAATAAAATAATCTTGGAAGATTTGGTTTTTTTAGCTATTTCTGACAGGGCAATAGAATCCGTTTCTAATCAGATTAATGCTCCAAATGCACTGGTTTGTCATTGTTCAGGGAGCATACCTATTTCCGTACTTAAAAAACATACTGCTACTGGGGTATTTTATCCCTTGCAAACATTTGGCTCTAATGAATTTATTGATTTTTCAAAGGTGCCACTGCTTCTGGAAGCCTCCCAAAAAGAAGGTATTGAAACACTTAGTGCGCTAGCTAAAGGGGTGAGTTCTCGGGTAGATTTTTCCGATTCTAACAAAAGAAAATCAATTCATTTGGCAGCGGTTTGGGTGAATAATTTTTCTAATTTTCTTTTTTCTGAGGCGGCATCATACTGTAAGTCTAATGAGATAGACTTTAAATTATTAGGACCTTTAATGGAACAAACCGTTCATAATGCCATAGATTTAGGGCCAGATATGGCCCAAACGGGACCTGCGAGAAGAGGAGACACCAACACCATTAAAAGCCATATAGCCTCATTAGAATCTGTTAGTCAAAAAAAGATTTACCAATATATTAGCGACGCTATTCAAGAAAAATACAAGCATGAGTTATAAAAAATTATTGCCAAATATCACCACCTTCGTCTTTGATATTGATGGGGTATTTACAGACGGACAAGTACTCATCACGACCAGTGGAGAACTACTTAGGAAAGTAAGCGTAAAAGATGGTTATGCAGTAAAAACGGCTTTAGATAAAGGTTTTAGGGTTTGCCTCATCTCCGGAGGAACCAATGAAGGGGTCAGAGACCGCTTTAAAGCGCTGGGAGTTAAAGACATATACATGGGAGCCCACCATAAAATGGAGCCTTTACATGAATATTTAGACGGCTATAAAATAGACCCTAAAGAGGTCCTTTATATGGGTGACGACATTCCGGATATTCCACCCATGCAATTCATAGGACTTCCTACTTGCCCGCAAAATGCGGTCCCAGAGGTTAAAGCGGTATCTGAATATATTTCTCACCTCAATGGCGGAGAAGGTTGTGTTAGAGATGTCATAGAGCAAGTACTTAAAGTTCAAGGGAAATGGGCGAGTAATACAGACGCTCAAACAGACTAAACCGATATTTTTAACTAAAATCTTTAAAACAATGTCCCTTCAATACCCAGATCATAAAATTATTTTAGCTTCAGGATCTCCCAGAAGAAAAAAATTCTTTGAAGACATGGGGTTTACCGTAGACATTCAAGTAAGGGAAGTAGATGAGGTTTTCCCTACTGAATTGGTAGCCCAGCAAATACCTGCTTATTTGGCTGAATTAAAGGCCAGCGCCTTTTCCGAAGAAAGTTTGGGAAATTCTGTGCTCATTACTTCAGACACCATTGTTTGGCATAAAGAAGCGGCCCTTGGAAAACCAAAAGACCATAAAGAAGCCACAGCCATGTTAAGCCGTCTTTCGGCAGACACTCACTGGGTATATACGGCGGTCTATTTTACTTATAAAGGCAAAAAAATCCAATGTAGTGAAGCAACTGAAGTTACTTTTGCCCCTTTGTCGCAAAATGAAATTGAATATTATGTAGGCCATTACAAACCCTATGATAAAGCGGGTGCTTATGGTATTCAAGAATGGCTGGGACTTGTAGGAATAACAAAAATTAACGGCAGTTATAACAATGTAGTGGGGTTGCCAACTCAAAAAGTGTACGCCACGCTTAAAGCACTTTTAGGCAACCCAGAATATCACTAAAGGCCTGTGTATTTAGACCTACTGCGTCAGAATTAAAGACCAATTTGCAAATAAAATAATAGTATCCTTAGGCCAAAACACTAAAAACACCAACAAATGAATCCATTTATTCAGTCCCATTTACAAGAAATTTACAGTACAATCGCCCTGCTCATTGGTTTGTTGATTTTTAAATTTATCAGTACAAAAGCGATCAAAAAAGTAGGGAAAATAAGTGATTTAAACACTTCAAGAACCAAGCTAATTGTCAAGTACAGCAGCATAGGGATTAGCAGTATTGGCCTGGTGTCTCTGTTGATTATATGGGGGGTGAAATTAGAAGATTTGGGCTTAGTACTATCTTCTTTCTTTGCCATATTAGGGGTTGCACTATTCGCTACCTGGTCTATACTAAGCAATATTAGCGCAGGAATTATATTGTTTTTCTCCTTTCCTTTTAAAATTGGGGATAGAATTAAAATTCAGGACGACGATTTTCCTCTTGAAGCCATTATCACAGATGTAAGGGCATTTTACGTAGAATTAAAAACAGATGAAGGTACCTTGGTCACCTATCCAAATAATTTATTCTTGCAAAAAGGCGTCCTTTTATTAAAAAAGCAAGAACTTTAAAAGATGAAAATGAGCAAATCCAAGGCTTTTTGCGCCATGTTTTTAGGTTTAATTACCCTACAAGCACAAGATTTCACCCCTAAAAGTAGCGCCACAATACACCAATCTATTCAGCAGCTTAATTTTTTAGGAAACGTACTTTATATAGCAGCCCATCCCGATGACGAAAACACCAGGCTCATCTCTTATTTATCCAACTACAGTCATGCCACCACTTCTTATCTTTCCTTAACTAGAGGAGACGGGGGGCAAAATTTAATAGGAACAGAAATTAGGGCACTTTTGGGCGTACTTAGAACACAAGAATTACTGGCCGCAAGGAAAATAGACGGTGGCAATCAGTATTTTACTCGGGCCAATGACTTTGGTTTTTCCAAACACCCAGACGAGACCTTAGAAATATGGAACAAAGAAGCTGTACTTTCAGATGTTGTAAAAACCATCAGACAACTCAGGCCAGATGTTATCATCAATAGATTTGACCACAGAACACCGGGCAGCACACACGGCCACCACACCTCAAGTGCTTTATTGAGTATGGAAGCATTTGATTTGGCTGCTACAAAAGCATACCCTACGCAATTAAACACCCTAAGCCCATGGCAACCAAAAAGGGTGTTTTTCAATACTTCTTGGTGGTTTTACGGATCTGAAGAAAAGTTTAGCGCCGCTTCAAAAAAGGGTTTAATTACTTTAGATGTAGGCGTTTACTACCCAAGTTTAGGCATCTCCAACAATGAGATAGCTTCCTTGGCCAGCAGCCAGCATTTATGCCAAGGCTTTGGAAGGTTAAATCAAAGGGGGGCAGAAAATGAATACCTAGAATTTTTAAAAGGAGATTTCCCAAACAATGTATCTCTTTTTGACGGAATAGACACTACTTGGAATAGAATCCCCGAAGGCCTTGAAATTCAAAAATTATTAAAACCCATCCAAGAAAATTTCAATTTCAACGATCCCGCAACACACTTAAAAGACCTATTGGCTGCCTACCAGCTGATACAAAAGATTAACGATCCTTTTTGGAAGGAGCAGAAAACGGAACAAATAAAAACAATCATCGCAGATGTTTCTGGACTACATATGGCTTTTTTAAGCCCTCAAGCCTATAGCAATCCTGGAGAGAAAATGGAAGCTGTTGTTGCATTGGTGGCCAGAAACGCAAAAGGCATAAGTGTCCAAAATATAAGCCTAAAAGGCGCTATTAAACTAGAAGTATTCTCCCCAAAAGATTTGGATCAAAATCAAAAATACAGTCAATCCATTTTAATAAAATTACCAGAAGACAGTCCATATAGTAACCCCTATTGGCTCAATGAACCCGCCACTTTAGGGATGTACAAAGTGACAGATCCAACGCTTATTGGAAAAGCCGAGTCTCCAGCCTCAGTTACTATAAAATTAGGCTTAGATTTTGAGGGTAGCATCATTGACTACGAACTTCCTTTGGTATACAGGCATGCGGAACCAGACAAAGGAGAACTCTGGGAACTGTTTAAGATAGCCCCAAAACTCTCCCTAAAACCCAATCAAGAAGTGGTTTTATTTCCGGACACCGAATCCAAAGAAGTTCAAATGACACTCAGCGCCAAAGCGGCCAACCAAAGCGGTCAGGTCTCTTTATCGCTCCCCAGCGATTGGAGCGTAAGCCCTTCATTTCACTCGTTTAATATCAAAGAAAAAGGTGCAAGCGCACTATTTACTTTTAGGGTAACTCCCCCAACTAAAGACAGTCAAGCCCAAGGTTTATTTAAAGTGGCAACAAAGGAAGATCTCTTTGATAAAAATATGGTCACTATTAGCTATGACCACATTCCCTCTCAAGTGGTGCTTGAAACTTCAAGCACGAAATTTGTCAGACTCAACATACAAAAAAGAGGCAGTCACATAGGGTATATTATGGGTGCAGGAGATAAAATCCCAGAAAGTCTCGAAGCCATAGGATATGTGGTTCACCTATTAAATCCAAATGATTTAGGAAGTTTAGACCTAACCAAATACCAATCTATTATACTAGGAATAAGGGCTTTGAATGTCATAGATGGTTTGGCATTAAATAAAAACATTCTTGGAGAATATGTAAAAAATGGAGGCGTTTTAATTAGCCAATACAATACTGCGGCCAGGAATTCAGACAACCTATTTAAACTAGCCCCCTACCCGCTTTACCTGTCTAGAGATAGGGTAACCAGAGAAAACGCGCCGGTTCGCTTTATAGATCCCAAACACCCCATATTATCCTTTCCCAATAAAATAGACACCAAAGACTTTGAGGGATGGGTGCAAGAACGGGGACTGTATTTCCCAAACAAATGGGACAAAGCATACAACCCAATACTAGAAATAAAAGATGGTACAGAGGCGCCCACCCAAGGCAGTTTATTAGTTGCGCCATTTGGAAAAGGCCACTTCATATACACAGGCCTGAGTTTCTTTAGGGAATTGCCTGCTGGCGTTCCTGGTGCTTACCGATTGTTTACCAATATGATTTCCATGCCACAAAACATAGAAAAACAAGCCCTTAAAAATTAGATATGAGCCTACTAGATTGGAGTATCCTAGTTTTCACCTTACTATTCATAGTGGGTTATGGACTGTGGAAAACCAAAGGAAGTAAAAATGTAAGGGACTATGTACTAGGCGGGAAAGAAGCCAATTGGGCCACAGTAGGCTTATCTGTCATGGCCACTCAAGCCTCTGCCATAACTTTTCTGTCTACACCAGGTCAGGCCTATCACGACGGAATGGGTTTTGTACAATTCTATTTTGGATTGCCCCTCGCCATGCTAGTTATTATATTGGTGTTTATTCCATTATACGATCGGTTACAGGTGGAGACAGCCTATGAATTTTTAGAGAAACGGTTTAATGGAGAAACCAGAACGCTCACCGCACTACTGTTTTTGGTACAAAGGGGGCTGTCCGCAGGAATTACCATCTTTGCACCCGCCATAATTCTCTCTGCCGTATTGGGTTGGCCACTCAAACTCTTGGTGGTTATTATAGGAGGACTAGTGATTGTCTATACCGTAAGCGGGGGAACAAAAGCAGTTAACGTCACCCAAAAGCAGCAAATGTTTGTGATCATGGGCGGTATGTTTGTGGCATTTTACATGATTGTTTCTGGCCTACCGGCCGATGTCAATTTCAGTAAAGCCCTCACTATTGCCGAACAGTCTGGTAAATTAGACGTCCTAGATTTTAGCCTAGATCCTAACAACCGCTATACTTTTTGGAGTGGTATTACAGGCGGTTTTTTCTTAGCACTCTCCTACTTTGGTACCGACCAAAGTCAGGTCCAAAGATACCTTTCAGGCAAGTCTAAAAGGGAAAGCCAATTGGGCCTAGTCTTCAATGGAATCTTGAAAATTCCCATGCAATTTTTCATTCTAGGTGTTGGTGTAATGGTATTTGTATTCTTTCAGTTTAATGCCAATCCCATACATTTTAACCCAGCCGCACAAAAGGCCATGGAAGCCCCTGAGTACATTGCCCAATACGAATCTCTGAAAACATCCCTTTCAAAGATTCAAACAGAGCGCGCCACTTGGCAAATAAATTATTTAAATGCTTTGGAGGACCATAAAACGGAAGCGGCAAATAAGGCCAATTTGATTTTAAAAGACTTTCAAAAACAAGAAAAAGACCTTAGGAGTCAAACAAAAACACTCCTTAAAAAAGCAGATCCCACTATTGCAGAAAACGACAAAGACTATGTGTTTATTTACTACATATTACACTATTTGCCCAAAGGGCTTATTGGACTTTTATTGGCCGTAATACTCTCTGCAGCCATGTCTTCTACCGCCTCAGAATTAAATGCCTTAGGTACTATTACGAGTATAGATCTTTACCGACGCTTTGCACCAGCTTCTAAGGACCAAGGCCACTATTTAAAAATGACCAAATGGTTTACTTTTGGATGGGGTGTTATAGCCATTTGTATTGCCAGTGTAGCCAACCTATTTGAAAACCTCATTCAATTGGTCAACATCATTGGATCAATCTTTTACGGAAACGTTTTGGGGATATTTCTGTTGGCATTTTTCTTTAAATACATCAAAGGGAAAGCCGTATTCTACGGGGCAATTATCACACAAATACTGGTTATTCTCAGCTTCTATTTAGACCTCATGTCCTATTTGTGGCTCAATGTATTGGGATGTGTCTTGGTTGTAGTATGCGCACATGTGCTGTCCGTTTTTTTAAAGGAAAAACAAACAGCACCTTAGCACGCTAAAATATTTAGTTACGCCATTCTGCCAATGAATCTGTATTCATTTTTACATAATCCATATTATTGGCTTCTTTGGCTCCAGCCAAAGAAGCTTCAGCTGCTGCAATTGCTTTTTTGACCATTCCAGCTTTAGCAAATAACAAAGACTGTTGTCTCAATTGCCAAAAAGCAGATTTTTCAATCTGTGCCATAGCAGTGTCCATATATTCCAAAGCCGTTTTTACGTCTTTATCTGCTGTTAATAAATAGACTGCAGCAGTGTAGTAATCATTCGCAGTTGGCGCTTGATTTAAGGTCTTTTCTATAGAATCCATCACCATTTGATCGGTAGGTACGCTAAAAGGCACTGCCAATAAAGTGTTTTCCCAGTGAATTTCTAAATGGGCCCCGTTGAGGGTAATTTCATTAATATTTATAGAAAAAGAAGTCATGGTTCTTTCTGTTTGCTGAGTACTTACTGAAGCTGTTGCCACAATTAATGAAGGATCCCAAACAGCTGGCGCACCCCAATTGTCATTTTTACGGTATAAAAACACTTCCCATTGGCTTGGAGCTGGCTTAGTAAATAAGGCATAAGTACCTGCTTCTATGGAAGTCCCGCCAAATTCAAAAGCAGTATTTACAGTTAATGTAGTGTTGGCATTGGCGCCTGTTCTCCAAATGGCATTATAGGGAACTAAATTACCCATTACTGTTCTACCCCTCATGGCAGGTCTTGAATATTTAAGGATTACTTCACTTAATCCAACCGTTTGATTAAGGGTCACTGAAGGACTGGGTTGTGGCGCAACAATTTGAGAAAAGCCCTCAAGAGACGTAATCATCAATAATAAAAGAAGTGTTTTTTTCATGGTGTTATACTGTTTTGTTTGTTTAAAACTAGCTTCAAATATAGCGATAAACTAAAGAATAAATAGTTAAAATGTTTAACGAAAATATCTTTAAAGTTAAACAAAATAGTATCTTTGTAATAAAACAGATTCAAGACCTATGCAACTATACCAATTACACGCAAAACAATGTATTAAAACGGATATGAATACTGCCTGGGAATTTTTGTCGGACCCTAAAAACTTACAGAGAATAACCCCTGAAGCCATGGGATTTAACATTTTGGCTGGCGCAGACAGAAAAATGTTTCCTGGCCAAGTGATTCATTATACTGTAAGCCCTTTTCCGGGGATAACCACCAAATGGGTGACTGAAATAACACATGTAGAAGATGGGAAGTACTTTGTAGACGAACAGCGTTTTGGACCATACGCTTTATGGCACCATAAACATTTTATTAAAGAAATTGAGGGCGGTGTAGAAATGGAAGACATTATTGACTACAAAATTCCTTTTGGAATTTTAGGCCAAATGGTGCACCCCATTTTAGTGAAGCCTCAGTTAAAAAAGATATTTGCACACAGAGAAAAAGCCCTTAAAGAATTATTTGGTCAATTACCTACCCCAACAACCCTAAGTTTAAAAAAGATTTAATTATGAAAAATATTGTTATTATAGGAGGCTCTCATGGCATTGGACTTGAAACAGTAAAAATATTGTCTCAAGAACACCAAGTACATTTATTCTCAAGAACTGCTCCAGAAGTTTCATTGCCTCATGTAAACCACAGCGTTTTTGATGTACTTACAGACACCTTCCCTATAGATGAAATTAATGTGCCCATAGATGGATTTGTGTACTGTCCAGGCTCTATTAACTTAAAGCCACTTAAAATGCTCTCTAACGAAGCTTTTAGAGCAGATATGGAAATAAATTTCTTTGCTATGCTACCTATTGTTCAGGCCATTATGCCAAAAATGAGTGAGGGAAGTAGTATGGTGTTCTACAGTACTGTAGCAGTGGCAATGGGTATGCCATTTCATGCCAGTATAGCAGCGGCAAAGGGCGCTGTTGAAGGTTTTGTAAAGTCTATTGCTGCTGAAAATGCACCCAAACTTAGGGTGAATTGTATTGCACCATCGCTAACCAATACCCCATTGGCCGGACGCTTATTAAACAACGATAAGAAAAAAGAGATGATGGATGCAAGGCACCCATTAAAAAGAGTAGGTACAGCGGTTGATATTGCTGAAATGACTGTGTTTTTACTTTCAGACAAAAGCAGCTGGATGAGTGGACAAATCATTGGATTAGATGGTGGAATGGGAAGTTTAAACGTACATTAACAGGCTTAGAAAAAATATTTATTGAGTTTAAGCAGGTATTTATGAAGGAAGAAATTGTCATTTTTTGGTTTAGAAGGGATTTGAGATACAATGACAATACTGGATTGTCTAAGGCCCTTTTAAGTGGGAAAAAAGTATTGCCTATTTTTATCTTTGACACAGAAATCTTGGATATGCTTCCTGAAAAAGACCCAAGGCTTCAATTTATTGTGAACCAATTACATGAAATAAACCAGCATTTCAATACGCAGTTTCAATCAGGGGTTCAGTCTTACCACAACAGTCCATTAAATGTATTTAAATCCCTATTAGAAGCAGCAAATGATTTTAAAGTGTGTGGGGTGTACACCAATGAAGATTATGAACCCTATGCAGTACAAAGAGACTTAGAGATTAAAGCTTATTTGGCCACTAAATCAGTGGATTTTCACTCCTTTAAAGACCAGGTAGTTTTTGAAAAAGACCAGGTCACTAAAGAAGACGGCAAACCTTATGTAGTTTATACGCCTTATAAGAATAAATGGTTAAGTATTTTTGAACAGCAATACCCCAACGGATTTCAAGAAATAGATATGCCGCTTGAAAACCTATACAAAATGAATACTAGTCTTCATGATATGAAAGCCCTAGGCTTTTCTTCTGCAGAAATTGAAGTACCTAAATATTCGGTTACTTCAGCGCTCATAGAAGCATATGAGGCAAAAAGGAATTTTCCGAGTATAGAAAACGGCACCTCTAAATTAGGACCACATCTGAGGTTTGGGACAGTATCTATTAGGGCACTTGTTCAAAAAGCCAAAGGACAAAAAAACCAAGTATTCTTGAGTGAACTTATTTGGAGGGAGTTCTTCATGCAAATATTATGGCATTTTCCACATACCCCTACTAATGCATTTAAACCTGCTTACGATCGCATTGAATGGAGAAATAATGCTGCGGAGTTTGAACACTGGAAAAATGGCACAACAGGCTATCCTTTGGTAGACGCTGGAATGAGAGAACTCAATGCCACAGGAACCATGCACAATAGGGTTCGCATGCTTGTGGCTAGTTTTCTTTGCAAACACCTATTGATTGATTGGAGGTGGGGCGAAGCTTATTTTGCAGAAAAATTATTGGACTTTGAATTGGCTAGTAATGTTGGAAATTGGCAATGGGCTGCTGGATCTGGAGTAGACGCTGCACCTTATTTTAGAATTTTTAACCCTACCACCCAAATAGACAAATTTGACAAACAGCATATTTACCTTAAAAAGTGGGTCTCAGATTTAGGTGAACTTACTTATCCCAGTCCAATAGTAGATCATAAAATGGCCAGGGAAAGGTGCCTGGCTACTTATAAAAAGGCTTTGGCTTAAAATGGTTGTTGTTTGGTTTAAAAGAGATCTAAGACTAGAAGACCACGAACCCTTAACCCGGGCTTTTGCGAGTGGCGAAAAGGTGCTACTGCTCTATTCGTTTGAAAGCTTTTGGACTCAAGACCCTCATTACAGTGACTTACATATAGATTTTATACAAGAAGGATTAGAAGAAATTCAGTTAAAACTAAAAGAATACGACACTAAAATTTTAATCCTCTCCGACTATATTCCTGAAATACTTAAAAAAATTCATTCCAAAGAACCTATTAAAGCCCTGTATTCTCATATGGAAGCGGGAATGGATATCACTTACACAAGAGATAAAGCGGTAAAAAAATGGTGTACTCAAAACAGTATTCACTGGCATGAATTTGCTCAAAATGGTTTGTGGAGGGCACTGAAAAACCGACAAAAATGGCGGGACCATTGGATCAGTCAAATGAAAGCACCTATCCATATCCCCAGCTTCCTACCTACCACCTATTATACCGCATCAGAAATAGATGGTTTAAGTGCCGCGCTAAAACTAGTTCCTTTGGAATTAAACATTACCCATAAAAAAGGCATTCAAATTGGTGGAAGTTTAAATGGCTGGAAATACTTGCATAGTTTTATGACCAAAAGAATTAGTGGGTATCAAAAGTATTATTCTAAACCATTGGAATCCAGACTGCATAGTGGTCGGATTTCTCCTTATCTGGCTTGGGGAATGCTCTCTGCCAAACAAGTACTTCAATACGTTACTCGCCATCAAAAACAAGTGAGTAACAAACGAAACATCAATAGCTTTTTATCTCGATTGAGCTGGCAAGCCCATTTTATTCAGAAATTTGAAATGGAGCCTAGTATTGAGTTTGACGCTGTGAATAAGGGCTACGCAGCACTCAATAAAACTGTAATTCCAGCGCATCAGTTGGCTTGGCGACAAGGGCAAACAGGGGTTCCCATGGTAGACGCTGCTATGAGATGCTTGGTTCAAACCGGTTTTGTAAATTTTAGACTTAGGGCTATGTTGGCTTCTTTCTTCACTCATTTGCTCTGGCAACCCTGGCAAGATTGCTCACCACATTTAGCGCAACACTTTTTAGATTTTGAACCAGGGATTCATTTTCCCCAACTTCAAATGCAAGCAGGTGAAACGGGAATAAATACCATTAGAATATACAATCCAGTAAAAAATGGGTTGGACCACGATCCAAAGGGCATTTTTATAAAGAAATGGGTGCCAGAATTGGCTTTAATTCCAGAAGTCTATGTGCACGAACCTTGGAAAATGCCTCCATTAGAAGCGGCTTTTTTAAACTTCACATTGGGTAACGACTATCCTGCACCGATTATAGACCTCGAAAAAAGCAGAAAATATGCCGCAGATCAATTGTGGGGATTAAGAAAAACGAATCTGGTTAAATTAGAAGGGAAAAGAATTTTAAGCACACATGTAGTCCCTAAAAAGCCCCGTAAAAAAACACCCTAAGGGACACTTTTTCGGTAGTGTATTTTTTGTAACTTACCTTATCAAAAAATAACAACCAAACACCCATGAAAAAAATTTTTATCCTAGGACTTTTAGCCCTGACCACACAAGCGCTTTTTGCACAAAAAATGACTTCTCATAAAAAGGCTATTATAGCTTCTGTAGAAAAACACGAACAAGCATTAATTGCCGTGAGTGATTCTATTTGGGCACTAGCAGAAACTGCTTTTCAAGAAGACCAATCTGCTGAAATTTTGGCATCTTATGCAGAAAAAAATGGATTTAATGTCACTAGAGGTGTCGCTGGAATACCTACAGCATTTACAGCTACTTATGGATCTGGAAGCCCCGTAATTAGTGTTTTGGGAGAATTTGACGCATTACCTGGCATATCTCAAAAAGCACAGCCAGAGAAAGAAGCCTTGAATCAAGGGGCAGCAGGACACGGATGTGGGCACAATTTATTTGGTGCGGGTAGTCTTGGAGCAGCCATTGCCGTTAAGGAATTGATTGAAGCAGGAAAAATAAAAGGTACTGTAAAGTTTTTAGGAACGCCTTCTGAAGAAAAATTCTTTGGAAAAATCTGGATGGTCCAAGCTGGCCTTTGGGACAACGTAGACGTGAACATCAGCTGGCACCCATCTGCAGATACCAAAGCAGATGTGCAGAGCTCTTTAGCATTGATCGATTTTAAAGTAGAATTTTATGGGCAAGCGGCACATGCTTCTGCAGATCCATGGAATGGCCGTTCTGCTTCAGATGCACTGGAATTATACACTTCTGGAATAAACTACTACAGAGAACACATTAAACCTACTGTGAGAATTCACTACCACATACAAGACGGTGGTCAGGTTGTTAATGTAGTCCCTGACTATTCAAGGTTATGGGTTCGTGTGAGAGACTCTAAAAGATCTGGAATGAAACCAGTTTACGAAAGGGTTCAAGCCATGGCAGAAGGAGCTGCAATTTTGGCCAATGTAGATTATAAAATATCCCTCATTTCAGGAATATACGAAACACTTGTCAATAGAACTGGCGGTGCTGTAATGCAACAAAACTTAGAATTATTAGGTCCCTTATCTTACACTGAAGCAGAAAACGAATTTGGTAAAAAGATACAAGCAGCTACAGGAAAACCAGAAGTAGGCATGGATAGCGCTATTAGACCATTGGAGGAAACCAGAGAGAATTCTGGAGGTGGGTCTACAGATGTTGGCGATGTGAGTTGGAATGTTCCCAATATTAATTTAGGGGTTACTGTTGCGCCTAAAGACACCCCTTGGCATTCTTGGGCAGTAGTTGCCTGTGGCGGAATGAGCATTGGCCACAAAGGAATGATTCACGCTGCCAAAGCAATGGGAATGACTATGGTAGATTTATTTAACAATCCAAAACTAGTTGCTAAGGTAAAAGCAGAATACAAAACGCGTAAAGGAGATGAAGTGTACGAACCTATGATAGATGGTCCTGCGCCCATAAACCAGTAAATCAAATATGGTATCATCTAAAAAAAGACCTCCAATTCTTTATATGTTTTGGAGGTTTACTATTGCTAGACGCTAGCTTGAGTCATTTTAACTTTAGTAGTTACAGATATGTGACAAAGCCACTAATCATGATTAGCTTATTGGCTTATTTTATCTCCAAAAAGTCTCTTATTTCTAAAAAGTTATACCCCTGGGGTGTCTTTGCCATAATAGCTGCTTTAGCTGGAGACATCTTTTTAATGTTTCAAGAGTACAGTGGGCTCTTTTTTATAGCAGGACTGGGTGCATTCTTGTTCGCACATATTGGATACACAATAATTTTTTTAACACAAAAAGGGAGAAAAAAACATCTCTTCCAATTCATATTATTGGCTAACTACGCTTTGATTATGGGGTATCTAATACTGCCCAAAGCTGGGGACTTGAAAATACCAGTCTTAGTGTATATTATGGCTATTTCTGCCATGGCATATACGGCACAAATCAGAAAAGGAACTGTTAGCAACGCATCCTATATTACAGGGCTTATTGGGGCTAGATTGTTTTTGGCATCGGACAGCTTGCTGGCCCTATCCATGTTTTTAGACGCCTTTCCTAAAGTAGATTTCCTGATCATGCTAAGCTATGGAATAGCCCAGGCTTGTATGGTATATAGTTTGGTAAATAGTAGTAAAATTAACTCCTAACTATGTGGGCGCCTATACTTCTTAGCCGCTCATCTATATGCTCATAACCCCTGTCTATCTGTTCAATATTGTGGATGGTAGAAGTACCATTGGCGGAAAGTGCTGCTATTAAAAGCGACACTCCAGCCCTAATATCTGGAGAAACCATGGTGGTTGCTTTGAGTAAAGATTTAAAATCATGTCCCATTACAGTAGCCCTATGCGGGTCGCAGAGAATAATTTTAGCCCCCATATCTATCAGTTTGTCTACAAAAAATAACCTGCTCTCAAACATTTTTTGGTGTATAAGCACCTCTCCCCTTGCCTGTGTGGCAGTGACCAAAAGAATACTCAATAAGTCAGGAGTCATGCCTGGCCATGGAGCGTCTGAAATGGTCAGAATAGAACCGTCAATATAATTTTGAACAGCATAGCCCTCTGTATGGGCAGGAATATAAATGTCGTCTCCTCTTTGCTCAAGGCTAACGCCTAATTTTCTAAATACAGCAGGGATTTGTCCCAGCATATTCCAATTTACGTCTTTGATGGTTAACTCACTTTGTGTAATAGCCGCCATTCCAACCCAACTACCTATCTCAATCATATCTGGAAGCATAGTGTGGGAAGCCCCTTTGAGCACTTCTACCCCTTCTATGGTCAATAAATTAGAGCCAACACCACTAATTTTGGCACCCATCTTATTGAGTAGGGTGCACAATTGTTGTAAGTATGGTTCACAAGCTGCATTGTAAATAGTTGTGGTTCCTTCTGCCAGAACAGCCGCCATTAAAATATTGGCAGTTCCTGTAACAGAGGCCTCGTCCAATAGCATATAAGTCCCTTTTAATTGGGCCGCTTCTACACCATAGAAATGCTCTTCTTGGTTGTATCTAAATTGAGCCCCTAACTTAATGAAGCCTTCAAAATGGGTGTCTAACCTTCTACGGCCTATTTTATCTCCGCCTGGTTTTGGAATATATCCTTTGCCAAAGCGTGCTAATAATGGGCCTACAAGCATTATTGATCCTCTTAAACCTTTTCCGTCTTCTTTGTATTGTGGTGTTTGGAGGTAATCTAGATTAACGTCGTCTGCTTTAAAAGTATAACTGCCTTTACCTTTCTTTTGAATCTTAACCCCAAGGTCTTCTAATAAAGAAATGAGTTTGTTCACATCAATAATATCTGGGATATTATGAATAGTCACCTCTTCTGCCGTGAGTAAAACGGCACATAAAATTTGTAAGGCCTCATTTTTTGCGCCCTGTGGGCGAATACTTCCTTGGAGTTTATGTCCTCCTTCTATTTTAAAGGTACCCATTAATTAAAATTTAATAGCGTTTTTTTGACCTATTGTTGTTGTTGTTGTTGTTGCTGTTGTTACTTCGCTGTTTTTTATTCCTATTATTAGGTACAGTCTTAACAATTTTATTTTGTAAAAATATATCTGTATCTGTTAGCAATTCTCCTGAGGCTTCAAGATTAATCTCCCCCTGACTCAATTCAGTAAGGTGTTTGTAGATTATACTGTCTTCTACAGTGTCCTTATTCCAGTTTAAGAAACACTTTTTCATGTGATTGGCAATGGTGTATTCTAATCCAGAGCGTTTGTCTCCCTTTTCCCAACTCATGGCTACATCTATCATCCTCTTGATGTTATTGCCGTAGAATCGGTATTTTGGAAAATTTTGAGGATAATCTAAGGGATCTGGCTTTTGCTGTAAAAGCTCTTTTGAAGTGATTGGAAAAGGAGAAGGCACATCTAATTTAAAATCAGACATGATGAATAATTGGTCCCATAGTTTGTGATTAAACTCTGGTACATCTCTTAAATGAGGCTGCAAATTGCCCATTACACTAATAATAGCGTTGGCTACTTTAATGCGTTCTTCTCTATCTTCAATAGTAATTGCATGGTCTACCATTTTCTGAAAATGTCTTCCATATTCAGGTATAATAAGCATTTCACGCTCTGTGTTGTATTCTAAATTGTAAACTAATTCCAAATTGTAAGGTATTAAGGGAAAGAATATAAAGCCACTGCTTTAAAGATTGCAAAATACTAAAAAAATAGAAAGTCTCCTATGTGGCAGAAGGAATATTTAGTATTGAAATTAATTGGTTCAAATAGCTGGCCTTAAGCAGCAGACATATTAAAGGGAAATTACCCCCTCTATGGTTGCTACGGCCCTATAATTAGCAATTACTGCCTCTGGATTCTTAATCACTAAAGAGACGGATACACTGGTGAAAGCACCCTTTGAGGAAGTTCTTGAAGAAATCTTTGCAGACTGGTTTTTAAAAACTGCTTCAATTGCAGCCACCTTTTCTGCTGATGATGGCACTATAAATTTGTAGAGATAGGGTGCTGGCCATTGGGTGTTTAAAGCGAGATTGTCTTTTAATCTCTGATAAAATTCTGCGGTCTTTTTGTCTTCCAAATCAAAAACTATTTTAAGCAAATATACGTCTAAAACTTAGGTTTTTTAGCCATTTAAGTGTGTTTTATGTAACTTGCGTCCCTAAATTACAAGACCTATTTATGGCCAAAAAGATTGTGTTTGCTGGTGGACCAGCGACTGGAAAAACAACATTGATCCAAACCTTGGAACTTAGGGGATACGCATGTGCTCAAGAAGTTTCCAGACAAGTTACCCTAGAAGCACGAGAAAATGGCATTACACAGCTCTTTGTATCAGACCCGCTATTATTTAGCGAAAAGCTATTAGAAGGTCGCGTAAACCAGTTTAAGGAAGCACATAAAAACAAGGCTTCATTGGTTTTTTTAGACAGAGGAATTCCAGAAGTATTGGCCTACTTAGACAGGGGAAATACCCCCTATCCCAATCATTTTACAAAGGCCTGCGAAGACAACCAATACGACCGTGTATTTATATTTCCCCCTTGGGAAGAAATATATACCTCAGACAATGAGCGGTACGAAGACTATCAGGAAGCTTTAAAAATTTATCCCTTTTTAAAAGCAGCCTATGACCGATTTGGTTACGAAAGCATTATCTTACCTAAAGACACCATAGAAAATAGAATTTCTTTTGTGTTAGAAAATATATAGGTATGGTTAAAGACCCCCTTGAAATACTCAAAAAATTCTGGGGCTACGACACTTTCAAGAGCAATCAATTAGAGATTATTAAAGATGTTTTAGCTGGATCAGATGTACTGGCACTTCTTCCAACAGGCGGAGGTAAATCTTTGTGTTTTCAAGTTCCCGCCTTGGCCATGGACGGAGTGTGTGTGGTTATCTCACCACTGATAGCGCTTATTCAAGACCAAGTCACTAGACTTTCCAATCAAGGAATAAAAGCCATAGACCTCACTGCTGGAATTTCCAGAGATAGACTCATAGAGTTATTAGACAATTGTGACTACGGCGGTGTCAAATTTCTTTATATGTCTCCAGAAAGGTTACAGCAACCCATGGTATTAGAGAGGCTCTCTAAAATGAAAATTTCTCTTATCGCAGTAGATGAGGCGCACTGTATCTCTAGTTGGGGACATGACTTTAGGCCTGCGTATCTTAAATGCACTTCATTAAGAGCCATTACAGACGCCCCAATGATTGCCTTGACAGCCACTGCAACAGCAAAAGTACAACAAGATATAGTTGAAAATTTGTCGTTAAAAGTGGTGCAAAGGCACAAAGCATCTTTCTTAAGGCATAATATTTCCTATCATGTCACTCAAGTAGAAGACAAGCTGTATTACCTCAAAGAAATTTGTCACAAAGCCTCTCAAAGTGTCATAATCTATGTCAATAGTAGGAGAATGGTCACTTCTCTGTCCAATGAATTAAAAAAAGAAGGTTTAAGCGTGGCTATTTATCACGGTGGGCTTTCTAAAATTGAAAGGGAAGCAGCCCTAAACAATTGGCTCAAAGACCATGCTAAAATAATGATTGCCACCAATGCCTTTGGAATGGGTATAGACAAAGGCAATGTGAGTGACGTGATTCATTTTCAAATTCCTGAGAGCCTAGAAAATTACTACCAAGAATCTGGAAGGGCAGGTAGAGACGGAGATCCTGCAAATGCAATAATTCTATGGGCTACGCCCGATGTCACACAGCTTAAAAACCAATTCATAGATCCTATGGCTGCACTAAAAGAAGTGCAGTTGGTGTACCGGAAATTAAATGCTTTTTTACGAATTCCCTATGGAGAAGGAAACGACCAAACCTATCAATTTTCTTTTAATGCCTTTGTCTCTCAATACGAATTAAAGACCCTTAAAACATATAATGCATTAAAAACCTTAGATCAATTTGGCATTATTCGATTGGAGGAAAACTTTGACAAAAGGACTACATTAAAATACCTATGCTCCAAAGAGCGGTTGTACGATTATATGGATTCAAATGAGAAGATGAAACCTATTATTTTGAATCTTTCAAGAACCTATGGAGGCCTTTTTGAATTTGAAACAAAAATAGACCTCCATCTCTTGGCTAAAAAAATGACTAAAAATACCTCTGACATCCAGATAGACTTAGTCCAATTACACAAAGACCAGCTCATAGCATTAGATGTCTACACTACAGATCTTAAAGTAGTTTATCTACTTCCAAGAGAAGATGAAAGAACCATAGCGCCTTTTGCTAATCGCATTGAAAACATTTTTGAAGAAAGAATCAAAAAGGTCAATGCCATGATAGCCTATGTGACGCAAAAGGAGCGTTGTAGGAATAAAATACTTCTGGCTTATTTTGATGAAAAATCAACTGACTGTGGCATATGTGATTACTGTATTCAAAAAAATAGCGCCCAAGACCTGGCTTTAAATGAACTAAGCCACGCCATATTATCACTTTTAGTGGCGCAAAATTACACTTCAAGACAATTAGTAAGTACCTTAGAGAAACCCAAAGAATTGGTTTTAAATTGCATTCAGTTCCTTTTAAAAGAAGGCCGCATTGAAATAAATAGTCAAAATGAATATGTTAAAAAATAATATGCCCATTGTTTTTATGGGAACACCCGGATTTGCTGCATATATTTTAGAGGCACTCGTAGAAAATGGACAAAAAATTGCAGCTGTTGTTACGGTAGCAGACAAGCCCGCAGGAAGGGGCAAAAAATTACATGAATCTGAGGTAAAAAAAACTGCTTTAAGGCACCAATTAACTGTTTTACAACCCACTAACTTAAAAGATCCTACATTCATTGAGACCCTAAAGGCCTTAAATGCAGCTGTATTTGTTGTCGTTGCTTTTAGAATGCTTCCTGAATTGGTGTGGAAAATTCCCTCCAAAGGCACTTTCAATCTACATGCTTCACTCCTGCCTCAGTACCGGGGTGCCGCTCCAATTAATTGGGCCATTATAAATGGGGAAAAGACCACTGGAGTAACGACCTTTTTTATTGATGAAAAAATAGACACAGGTGCCGTAATTGACCAAATGTCTCTATCCATAGAAGAAAGTGATACTGCAGGAAGCTTACATGATAAACTCATGGTACTTGGAGCGAATTTAATTCAAAAGACCCTTTTGGGTATAGAAAAGGGTACTGTAAATCCTAAAAACCAAACCAATGACAGCGCTTTAAAAGAAGCACCAAAAATTTTTAAAGAGGACTGCAGGATAGATTGGACCAAAGACGGAAAAATCATTGAAAATTTTATCAAGGGAATGAGTCCATATCCCACCGCTTGGACCCATTTAAACCAAGACAATGAAACTATTGTTTTGAAAGTTTTTGAGGCTACATTTATAAAAACGAGTCATGACAGCGAAATAGGTTCAATAATAAAATCCAAAAAAGAATTAAAAATTGCGGTAAAGGACGGATTTATTGCACTTTTAAAAATTCAGCTCCCTGGTAAAAGAGCCATGCATGTTTTTGAACTGCTCAATGGGCTGCAATTGAAAGAAAATGCCTACACACTCTAAGGGCTTATTCCTACTGACTTGCGAGAAAACAGCTATAAAACAACTGGCTTTATAAACAAAACGCTAAAGTTATTAACAAAAAGTGCGATTTCATGCGGGAACACTTGTGTTTGTGCATAATCCGTATAAATTTGTTAAAGTAATAAGTTATAAACATAACATTAAAATTAATTATCATGAACAAAACAGAATTAATCGACGCAATGGCAGCAGATGCTGGTATCACAAAAGCAGCTGCAAAAAAAGCATTAGAGTCTTTCTTAGGAAATGTAGAAGGATCTCTTAAAAAAGGCGGAAGAGTTTCTTTAGTAGGATTCGGATCATGGTCTGTATCTAGAAGAAATGCAAGAGATGGTAGAAACCCACAAACTGGTGCTACAATCAAAATCGCAGCTAAAAACGTAGTAAAATTCAAAGCTGGAGCTGAGTTATCTAAGTCTGTAAACTAAGATATATCTTCAAAAGAAATTTTAAAGCACCTCATTTGAGGTGCTTTTTTTATGCCCTTAATTACAGAATATTTTACTATATTTAATTATGTCAGATACGCTTATTCAAAAAGGACATGTTTTAGTAGCAGAACCTGCACTCACTGGAGATGTGTCATTTAGTAGGGCTGTAATTTTAATTGCGGAGCACAATCTTAAAGGCTCTGTTGGTTTTATACTCAACAAACCATTGTCTTATACCTTAGACGAACTTATAGAAGACATACACTTCCCCTATCCTGTGTTTAATGGAGGGCCTGTAGAGCAAGACAATATCTATTTTATCCATACTGCTCCCAAAGTAATTCCTGGTAGTATTGAAATTAGTGATGGCATATACTGGGGAGGAGACTTTAGCGCGCTCTTAAAAGCACTAGAACAAAACCTTATAGCTGAAAATCAAATAAAATTCTTCTTAGGTTATACCGGTTGGTCACAAAAACAATTGGATGGAGAAATTAAAACCAATTCCTGGATTACAGTAAAGAACTTAGATATAAGTACCCTAGTAAAACAAGAGAATCATTCTCTTTGGAAAGACAGTATAAAAGCTTTGGGCGGAAAATACCTCATATGGTCTAATACGCCTGAAAATCCAAGTCTTAATTAGCTGTTTTTAATTGAATACTGTGTTGAAATTTCAATGCAATAGCTTGAACAAACTCCTGCTGTTCATAAACCTTCTTTCTATACTTACTAACAGATATAAACCCTTTAGAAGGATTAAAGATAAATAATGCATCGGCTTTTTGAAGCGAAAAGGGCGAAATAACCCCCTCAGATATTTCCTGCTCACTATCCTTACTTAAAAGCGATAGAATCTCTTTTCTAAAAACACTGTTTTGGGTTCCTCCATCTATTGGAGAAGTTTGAATCTGCCCATTAGAAACCACAAATAGAGGGCCTAAATGAGTCCCTATGACTTCTTTTTTTTCGTTGAGTAAAAAACAGCTTTGGAAATCATTTTCGTCGGAAAATACGCCTGCCAAACGTTCCACTAATTTATAATTGGTTGGGAGGGTGCTCAGTAAAGAGTGTGCAATATAAAAATCTTTATACAGGCCTATTTCAAATGGAGTGTCAGACACTTGACCTAAGTGCAAGTTTTCCAAAGGCCTAAAAGAGATGTGATAATCAGTTTGTGCTATATTATCCTCACTTGGATATGCTTGAAATACGGCTATAGCATTGTTCTTTAAGTGAGTTGTTTTGGAAAGTGCATCTTTCATAATTTCCTCCAGAAAATCTGGCGTAAAAGACATAGGAATATGAATGCGCAACATACGCATACTGGCCATTATTTTCAAATAGTGTGGTTCCCAAAATAAAACTGCGCCACTTTCTATCCTTATTTCCTCTAAAACAGAGTGTCCAAAAGATAGCGCAGTATTTCCTACACCTATAAAAAATTCCTGATCTGAATATAATTTTCCGTTAAAAACAACCATAAAAAAAGCCTTGATGAATCAAGGCCCAAAGATATTATTTTATAAAGTAATAGCCCTAAGAAGAACCAAGTACTTGCTTTAAACTTGAAATTTGATTTGCCCAAAGCATTTTAGATTCTTCTACTTCATCTTCTTCTGCAAAATCTGTAATAAACAGGGAAACATCTGAAGTAATTTCATCTACAATAATTCTCATTTCAAAGAAACTGTCGTCTTCAGATTCCATCCAAATAAATTTCACAAAATCATCTGACTTTCTTTTGATTAATTTGGCTTCCTCCTCTGACTCATCCCATATAAAGGTGAACATCTCTCCCCTAGAATTTACATTATCTGCAAACCATTCTGATAATCCAGAAGGCGTTGCAATGTATTGAAACAACATCTGCGGGGAAGATTGAATCACAAATTCTATTTCGTATTTAACTTTATCACTCATTTTAGAATTCTAATTTTTATTTCGACAATATATATATTTATGTATTATAAAAAAACTATTGTATTGTAATATTTTGCTAAGTTTTTTTGGAGGGGCAATAAATTAAACTTTATATTTGCAGCCTTCAAAACACGGCGAGGTAGCTCAGTTGGTTAGAGCGTCGGATTCATAACCCGGAGGTCGCGGGATCGTGCCCCGCTCTCGCTACAAAAAACCCTAGTTAAAACTAGGGTTTTTTTATGCTTTTAATTCACAGATAAGCCTTAAACAATGAATCACTTATTCTGCCATTCCTTATATTTGCAGGGCAATCATTTCCTATGAAAAATACCATTAGCCACAGAGTAGCAGACTTTCTAAAGGGCTTTCCACCATTTAATATGTTATCTATTGAAGTTTTAGAAGATATTGCTATGGAAATAAACATACAATATCTAGATAAAGAGGGGCTGGTGTTCAAAGAAGGAGACAATCCTCATACTAATTTTTATGTGGTGCATAAAGGTGCTGTTGCATTGCGTAAAGCACCTCAAAATGAGATGGTAGACCTTTGTGACGAAGGAGATATTTTTGGATTAAGACCATTAATGGCTCAAGAGAATTACAAAATGGAAGCCAAGGCATATGAGGAAACCATTTTGTATTGTATTCCTATTGAAGTCTTTAAGCCCTATGCCTTAAAGAACAAAGCAATCGGAAATTTCTTATTGGAGAGTTTCGCTTCAAATACAAGAAATCCATATGCAAAAAACCATAGGGGAAAACTATATGGAGAGACTAGTTCAGAAGAAACTGAGGCAGTAGTTCCGTTGTTTGACGTTCAACAAGTGCGATGGTCTAAAAACATCATCAGTTGTGAAACAAGTACACCTATAACTGTATTGGCCAGTGCTATGAGGGCAAATAAGATTGGTGCAATACTCGTTTTAAAAGACAAACTACCCATTGGTATTATCACTGATAAAGACTTGAGGAATAAAATTGGTACTGGAGAAATTCCAATCAGTGGCACTGCATTTGAAATAATGAGTAGCCCTGTAATTACCTATCCCGAAGAACTTACAGTAACCCAAGCCCAAATGGGCATGATGGCCACTGGAGTAAGTCATTTATGTATTACCAAAGATGGAACACCCCATACCAAAGCGGTAGGCATTGTTTCCAAACACGACATTATGCTCTCCGTTGGAAATAACCCCTCCGTTTTAATCAAAGCCATTCAAAGGGCTTCTAAAACCAAAGAGGTGAAAAGAATTCGTTTGAGTATTATGAAATTATTGAGGGGGTATTTACAACAAGGTATTCCAATGACCATAACTTCAAAAATAATTTCTGAATTAAACAATGCGTGTACCAGGCAAATTATTACACTGAATTTAAAAAAAATGGAGACCCCTCCACCCTGCTCTTTTGTATGGTTGGCTATAGGAAGTCAGGGAAGAAATGAACAATTGCTTCAAACAGATCAGGACAACGCTATCATTTTTGAAAAAGAAAGTACTGCTGAAGGGGAACCCCATAAAGAATACTTCCTAGAATTGGCCAAAAAAATCAATAAAGGGCTTATGAAAATTGGCTACGAATACTGCCCTGCAGACATGATGGCCTCTAATCCAAAATGGTGTTTAGACCTTGAGAGTTGGAAGAAAAATGTAAGCTATTGGATCAGTAACCCTGGTAAAAACGAAGTGCTGCTGTCTTCTATCTTTTTTGATTTCAATGCTGTGTATGGCAATACCAAACTTTCTGATGCACTGTCAGACGTTATTTTTGACACCCTTAAGGAATTTCCAGTTTTCACCACTCATTTGGCCAGTGGCGCCCTTCAAAGCCCGCCTCCATCTGGATTTTTTAGAAAATTTTTAGTGGAACATGACGGTGCTAATAAAGACAATTTTGATCTTAAGAGAAGAACCCTTATGCCTCTTACAGATGCTGCTAGAGTATTGGTTTTATCTCATTTTGTAAAAGGAATTAACAATACAGCAGCGCGCTTTGAAAAGTTGGCTACACTGGAGCCCAATAATAAAGACTTGTACCTCTCTTGCTCATATGCGACCAAAGCATTGCTAAAGTTTAGAACCAAACAGGGTATTCTTCATCGCGACTCTGGTCGCTACTTGGATTTAAATAGCCTGAGCAAAGAAGAACGCGTAAAATTAAAAAGGACTTTTAAAACCATTAAAGAGATTCAAGAACTGATTAATATTAGATTTAAAGTATCCCAATTATTGTGATCTTTCCTTTTTTTAAAAATACACGGACCAAATCGCCCATAATTCTTCCCAAATTTTGGATGAATTATGCTGCACTATTTCTTAAAGAGGAAGCTGTAGATAGTCAAAGTAAATTTATTGTTATAGATACTGAAACTACTGGTTTTGACTATGAAAAGGAGAGAATACTGTGCATTGGAGCTGTTTTATTGGAAAAAAGTCAAATCGCAGTAAAAGATAGTTTTGAAGTGTATTTAACCCAAGATCACTATAACAGTGACAGTACACCCATACATGGTATCTTAAAAGAAGAAAAGAAAGAAAAGACTGCAGAAATTGAGGCATTAAAAAGCTTTTTAACTTATATAGGCAATGCACCTATTATTGCGCATCATACCATGTTTGACGTTAATATGATCAATAAAGCACTGCACAGACAAGGGCTGCCTTCGTTAAAAAATAAACTTTTAGATACCGTAGTATTATACAAGAAAAGCCTATTGAGAAGTCCGCTGATTGAGAAAAAAGACCATTATAGCCTAGACGAATTGGCAGACAAGTTCAATATTTCAAAAAAAGACAGGCATACCGCTTTAGGAGATGCCTACATCACCGCCCTATTGTTTCTAAAAATTATAAAAAAACTAAAAGAAAAAACAGGACAGTTAAAATTTAAAAGGCTTTTTATTGATTAAATCAATTGGTTTTAAAGAGGTTTATTCTTCCTGATTTTTTTAACTAAAGGGATTCCTTCATAATTTCTGCTACAACTTCAGGGTTTAATAAGGTGGAGGTGTCGCCCAAATTAGATGTGTCTTTAGAAGCTATTTTTCTGAGTATTCTCCTCATAATCTTACCGCTCCTGGTTTTTGGAAGACCAGATACAAATTGAATCTTATCTAACTTTGCTATGGGACCAATATGCTCTGTAATGACCTGATTGATTTCTTTTCGTAGATTATCTCGGTCTCTGCCCTCTCCTGATTCCTTCAATATAACGTAACCGTAGAGCGCATTTCCTTTAATATCATGAGGAAAACCTACAATAGCAGATTCTGCTACAGCTGGGTGCTCATTAATACTATCTTCTATGGGCGCTGTTCCTAAATTATGTCCCGAAACAATAATTACGTCGTCTACCCTTCCTGTAATTCTATAATAGCCAACTTCATCCCTTAGGGCTCCGTCTCCTGTGAAATACATGCCTTTAAAAGCAGAGAAATAAGTGTCTTTATACCGCTGATGGTCTCCCCAAATTGTCCTTGCAATAGAGGGCCATGGGAATTTAATGCAAAGCCTACCGTCTACTTGGTTGCCTTTTATTTCTGCTCCATTCTCATCCATAAGCGCTGGCTGAATTCCTGGCATAGGTAAGGTTGCATAGGTAGGAATGGTAGGTGTTACAAAAGGAATGGGTGAAATTAAAATACCTCCAGTTTCAGTTTGCCACCAGGTGTCTACAATAGGGCATTTCTTCTTGCCAATATGATCATTATACCAATGCCATGCTTCTTCGTTAATAGGCTCTCCAACAGTTCCTAGTATTCTTAAGGAAGACAAATCATGAGAAGTGACATAATCTAAATTTTCTTTTGCTAGCGCCCTTATTGCTGTAGGAGCAGTATAAAGTTGTGTAATTTTATGCTTGTCTATAATATCCCAAAACCTGGAGTAATCCGGATAGGAAGGCACTCCTTCAAACATGACTGTAGTGGCTCCGTTAGCTAAGGGTCCGTAGACAATATAAGAATGCCCTGTGATCCAACCAATGTCTGCGGTACACCAATAGACGTCGTTTTCCTTTTGTTGAAAAACATTTTTAAAAGTATATGCTGTATAGACCATATAACCCGCCGTAGTATGCAGCATGCCTTTAGGTTTACCTGTAGACCCTGAAGTATATAAAACAAATAGAGGGTCTTCTGATTCCATTACTTCTGGCACACAATCTCCATAAGCGTCATCTAACAACGGCTGTAACCAATAGTCCCTTCCTTCTTCCATATGAATTTCCGCATGGGTTCTCTTAGCGACCAATACAGAAGCAACACCAGGACAATCTTCCAAGGCTTCATCTACAATTCCTTTCAGGTCAATAGATTTTGCCCCTCTAAAAGAGCCATCTGAGGTAATGAGCATTTTTGCCCCACAATCATTGATTCTTGTAGAAAGTGCTGTAGCAGAAAAACCTGCAAAAACTACGGAATGAACAGCGCCTATCCTAGCGCAAGCCAATACCGCTATTGCCAATTCAGGAATCATAGGCAAATAAATACACACCCTATCCCCCTTACCAATACCTTGGGCTTTTAACACATTGGCAAACTTACATACACGTTCATGTAGTTGCCTATAAGTGATATGTATGGCCGGCTCTTTAGGATCATTTGGTTCAAATAAAATAGCCGTTTTATCTCCCCTTGTATATAAATGCCTGTCAATACAATTTTCTGTAATATTCAGTTGGGCACCTTTAAACCAAGAGATTTCTGCTTTCTCAAAGTCCCAATCCAATACCTGATCCCACTTTTTACGCCACATAAAATGCTCTTCTGCCACTTCGCTCCAAAAAAGCTCTGGATCTCTGACAGATTTTCTATAGACACTAAAGTATTCTTCTAAGTGCTTAATGTGATAATTACTCATGGTTTTGGTTGTTTATGTTGGTTATTTTGTTGTTATTAATGATTTACTGAAGGGGTATTCACGCCACTAGGTATTCTTATGTTTTCTACAATTTCTTGAACCTCTAGTGGAGGTGCAGCGGTGAAACGGCATACTGTTAGAGATACTATGAAGTTCACTACCATGGCTACTGATCCAAATCCTTCAGGAGATATTCCGAACCACCATTCTGAAGCAGGTGGGGTGTCTCCCAACCAACCTAGTTTAAATTTAGCCATGTAAAATAACATGAGTAAAATACCCACAACCATACCTGAAACAGCCCCTTCTTTATTCATTCTCTTGTAGAAAATTCCCAATATAATTGCAGGAAAAAGAGAGGCCGCAGCCAATCCAAAGGCTAAGGCTACTACAGCTGCCACAAATCCTGGTGGATTGATTCCAAAATATCCCGCAACACAAACCGCCACCACTGCAGACAATCTAGCTGCAAGAAGTTCTCCTTTGTCAGAGATGGTTGGCATGAAAATCTTTTTGATTAAATCATGTGATACAGAAGCTGAAATAACCAGCAATAATCCTGCTGCTGTAGATAATGCTGCAGCCAAACAACCAGCTGCTACAAGAGCAATAACCCAAGCAGGTAGGTTGGCAATTTCAGGATTGGCTAAAACCATAATGTCTGGATCAACTTTAAGCTCATTTATTTGGGGGTCTGCCACATATTGTACTTTACCGTCTTGATTTTTGTCTTCAAAGGTTAAAAGACCTGTTTTTTCCCAGTTTTTGAACCATTCAGGCATGCCTTCGTAAGACTTGTCGCTCACTGTTTCAATTAAATTTACCCTAGCAAATACCGCTACCGCAGGTGCTGTGGTATATAAAACAGCAATTAACAACAAGGCCAATCCAGCAGATTTCCTAGCATCTTTTACTTTTTTAACGGTAAAAAACCTTACAATTACATGGGGTAAACCTGCCGTACCTACCATCAAGGCTAGCGTAATGGCTAAAATATCTATCCTATCTTTAGACCCTTCCGTATATTCATTAAAACCAAGTTCTGTTGAAAGACCATTTAGTTTTTCTAATAAATACACCCCAGAGCCATCATTTAAAGTGTCCCCCATACCTAATTGCGGAATTGGGTTTCCTGTCATTTGAATCGAGATAAAAATAGCGGGTACCATAAAAGCAAAAATAAGTACACAATACTGGGCTACTTGGGTGTATGTAATTCCCTTCATTCCTCCTAATACAGCATAAAACAACACAATGATCATTCCAATGATAACTCCGGTATTAATGTCTACTTCTAAGAATCTAGAGAACACTACACCTACCCCACGCATCTGACCGGCTACATAGGTAAACGAAACTAGTAAAGCACATACCACAGCTACAATTCTAGCAGTATCTGAATAATACCTGTCACCAATAAAATCTGGTACTGTAAATTTTCCGAATTTTCTTAAATAGGGTGCCAAAAGTAATGCCAAAAGCACATAGCCTCCAGTCCAACCCATTAAGTAAACAGATCCCGTCATAGCCAGTAAAAGATATGATTCCTGCCATGGATATAAATGAAGCGGCAGACATCCAATCTGCAGCAGTAGCCATTCCATTTGCTAAGGGTGAAACCCCACCTCCTGCAACGTAAAAATCTTTGGTTGAACCAGCTCTAGACCAAATAGCTATCCCAATGTAAAGGGCAAAAGTGATGCCTACTATAATATAAGTCCAAACTTGAACACTCATAATTTAAAAGAATTTAATGCGATGTTTATTAATCTTCAAACCCAAATCGTTTGTCTAGCCTGTTCATTAAAAAGACATAGGTAAAGATCAATACCACAAAAATGTAAATTGAACCCTGTTGTGCAAACCAAAAACCCAAAGGAAAACCTCCTATCTTAAAATTATTAAGCGCGTCTACAAAAAATACACCCAGGCCAAATGAACATAAAAACCATATGAATAAAAGAATTGACAAATACTTTAAGTTTATACTCCAGTATTTTTGAGCAGAAATATTTTGATTCATGATAGATGTGATAAGCAACTAAATATAAAAAAAAATCCCCAAAGCATGGGGATTCTTATCTAGTATATATAAAACACTACTACTTTAAGAAATTAAGTACGTTCTCTTCAATCCTGGATTGAATATTGTCTAAAGGAGCCTTCACAAAGGTCTCTCCTGTAATGTTTTCATACAATTCAATATATCGCTCAGAAACTGATGCAATATATTCATCAGACATTTCAGGAAGTGTCTGTCCTTCCAAGCCCTGAAAATTCTGGCTAATGAGCCATTGCCTCACAAACTCTTTAGAGAGTTGTTTTTGTGCTTCTCCGGCAGCTTGTCTTTCTTCATAACCGTCTGCATAAAAATATCGCGAAGAGTCTGGGGTGTGAATCTCGTCTATCAAAACAATTTCCCCAGAAGCTGTTTTTCCGAATTCATACTTAGTGTCTACTAGAATTAAACCTCGCTGGGCAGCTAGTGCTGTACCCCTTTCAAAAAGGGCATAAGTGTATTTTTCAAGTATTTCATAATCATCTTTAGACACAATCCCTCTGGCCAGAATGTCTTCTCTAGAAATATCTTCATCGTGGTCTCCCATTTCTGCCTTTGTAGCGGGGGTGATGATTGGGGTAGGAAAAGCATCATTTTCTTTAAGTCCCTCTGGCATAGGAACACCACATAGCATTCTTTTCCCAGCTTTGTATTCTCTTGCCGCATGACCAGACATATACCCCCTAATGACCATTTCTACTTTAAAAGGCTCACATGCATGACCAATTGCTACATTTGGATCTGGAGTAGCCGTAAGCCAATTGGGTACAATATCCTTAGTAGCTCCCATCATTTTGGTGGCAATTTGATTGAGAATTTGTCCTTTATAAGGTATTCCTCTTGGCATAACAACGTCAAATGCTGAAAGCCTGTCGGTAGCTATCATTACTAGCAAATCATTTTCTAAAGCGTATACCTCTCTTACCTTTCCTTTGTAAATACTTTTTTGTCCTGGAAAATTAAAATTGGTATCTGTAATGGTATGGGTCATTCTATTAATTTTGGTGTTCGATGGTTTTATAGGCTTCAATTACTTTTTTAACCAATTTATGTCTAATGACGTCTTTGTCGTCTAAATACACAATGGAAACGCCTTCAATATTTTGAAGGATTAGCAAGGCTTCCTTTAGTCCAGAAGTAATTCTTCTTGGCAAATCTATCTGTCCGGGATCTCCAGTAACCATGAACTTAGCACTTTTTCCCATTCTAGTGAGAAACATTTTCATCTGTGCATGGGTGGTATTCTGGGCTTCGTCTAAAATCACAAAAGCATGGTCCAACGTTCTACCTCTCATAAAAGCAAGAGGAGCAATCTGTATGGTGCCGTTTTCAATGTACAAGGCCAGTTTCTCTGGACTAATCATATCTCTCAGGGCGTCGTATAAAGGCTGCATATAGGGATCTAATTTTTCTTTTAAATCTCCTGGTAAAAACCCTAAATTTTCTCCTGCCTCAACTGCAGGTCTAGTCAATATGATTCTTTTAACCTGCTTTTCTTTCAAAGCTTTTACCGCCATAGCGACACCTGTATAAGTCTTACCAGTTCCTGCTGGACCAATGGCAAATACCATATCATTTTTAGCCATGGCGTTCACCACCTTTCTCTGGTTGGGTGTTTGGGCTTTAATTAATCTTCCTGAAACGCCATGAAGAATTACATCTCCAACAGTTTGCAACACCTCTAGTTCGTCCGGAGAAGTATCACTCAACAGAGCAGCTGCAGCAGCAGGATCAATTTTATTGTATTTGGCAAAATGGGCGGTGAGTTTGTCAAATTTTTGTTCAAAATCATTGAGCTCAGACTCACTGCCATAAGCCTTAATTTTACTCCCCCTAGCTATGATTTTAAGTTTTGGAAAATGTTCTTTTAAAAGAGCGACTGTTTCATTGTTCTGCCCAAAAAAATCTCTGGGACTTACGTCTGTAATTTCAATTATGATTTCGTTCAAATGAAAAGTTTTACTTAGGTTCTACAATCTGTCTTTTAATGCCCGTAAATTTGTGTAATTTTGTAAGACAAACTTACGCAAAAAAACAGTTTGATATCTTATAAAAATATTAACAGCGTGTATGGCTATCATTACCTTAACTACAGATTTTGGGACAAAAGACCACTTTGTTTCCGCCATTAAAGGAGCCATTCACTGCGAGCTTGAGCACCCAATTATTGTTGACATCTCTCACGAAATAAGTCCATTCAATATTCAGGAATGTGCTTATATCTTAAAAAATGCTTACACCCATTTCCCAAAAGGGAGTATTCATATTGTTGGTGTAGATGGAGAGAAAACACCAGAAAACCCACATATTGTAGTTTTTGTAGACGGACACTATTTTATCTCAGCGAATACCGGCGTAGTCCATTTAATATGCACCAGTATAAAGCCAGATAAAGTAGTAAGTATTCAATTACCTCACTCAGAAGAAACAGCCTTCCCTACCCTAGATATTTTCGTGAAAGTAGCCTGCCATATTGTTAGGGG
>ABVW01000006.1 GCA_000173115.1 Flavobacteria bacterium MS024-3C | reverse complement strand
TTGTGCTCTATATGTTGTTATTTATCATTGGTGCACTTGTATTGGCATTTATGGGATTAGATTTTGAATCTGCCATAGGAGGTGCAGCTACCTCACTAGGTAATGTAGGACCTGGGCTAGGTTCATTAAACCCACTGTCTAATTTTAATGACCTACCTGCGCTAGGTAAATGGTGGTGCGGGTTTTTAATGTTGTTGGGTAGGCTAGAACTGTTTACAGTACTGATACTCTTTTCACCTTATTTCTGGAGAAAAATATGAGTTTATTGTCTCTTCAGTTCTGGAGGTAATAGGGACATAAAGTATTAAAACAAAAAATCGGGCTTCCTTTAGGAAGCCCGATTTAGTTTGTAAAAGATATTTTTAATTAAGCGCTAACCGCTTTTTTAATTCTTGCCATAGCTTCTCTAAGTGCTTCTTCGGAGGCAGCATAGGAAATTCTTATACAGTTTGGATTTCCAAAAGCTGCACCAGTTACAGTAGCTACTAAAGCTTCTTCTAGTAAGAAGATGGCAAAGTCAGAAGCATCTTTTATTAAAGTGCCTTTAAGTGTTTTGCCAAAAAACTCACTTACATCTGGAAATACATAGAAAGCCCCTTCAGGAATATTTAGTCTAAATCCTGGAATCTCTCCCAATAGTTCAAGCACCAAATCCCTTCTTTGATGGAAAGCTTCAATCATATGAGAAATGCTACTTACAGGCGCTTTAAGTGCGGCTATAGTAGCTCTTTGTGCTATGGAATTAGCGCCAGAAGTGTTCTGTCCTTGAAACTTTGTACACGCCTTTGCAATCCATTCTGGAGCACCTATATAACCAATACGCCAGCCGGTCATAGCAAATGCTTTTGATACCCCATTAACAGTAATAGTTCTATCATACATTCCTGGAATTCCAGCAATGCTCACATGTCCCCCTACGAAATTAATGTGTTCGTAAATTTCATCTGAGATAATAAATATATTTGGGTATTTGGTCAATACTTCTGCCAACGCACTCAATTCTTCTTTGCTGTAAACAGATCCACTTGGATTACAAGGAGAACTAAACCAAATCATTTTAGTTTTTGGCGTAATGGCCTGCTCTAATTGAGCCGCAGTCATTTTAAAATCAGTATCTATACTTGTAGGAACTTCAACAGGCACCCCTTCTGCCAGTTTAACAATATCACTGTAACTTACCCAATAAGGTGCAGGTAAAATAACCTCATCTCCGTGGTTGAGCATTACCATAGCAATATTTGCAAGAGATTGTTTGGCACCAGTAGACACCACAATCTGACTTGGTTTGTAGTCCAATTGGTTGTCTCTTGAAAATTTCTCCGCAATGGCTTCTTTTAAATCTAGGTATCCATCTACTGGAGAGTAACTAGAATAATTGTCATCTACGGCTTGCTTAGCGGCGTCTTTAATGAAGTCAGGAATATTAAAATCAGGTTCTCCTAGACTAAGTCCTATAATGTCTTTTCCAGCCGTTTTTAATTCTCTTGCTTTGGCTGCCATTGCTAAAGTTGCAGAGGTGGCCATTCCGTTAATTCTGTCAGATAAATGTTGCGTACTCATGTTGCTTAATATTGTAGACTTGGTTTTTGGCCTAAGGTCTTTAAATGTTTAAAATGCGAAATTATGGCTTTTCTAGTTGTTTTGTACTCATGATAGGGCAATTGAAACTCTTTTGCCGTTTCTTTCACAATTTTAGCAATTTTTGTGTAATGTACGTGACTGATATTTGGAAATATATGGTGTTCAACTTGATGGTTTAGGCCTCCAGTAAACCAATTGATGATCCTATTTTTAGTACCAAAATTCACAGTAGTGAACAACTGGTGAATGGCCCATGTATTTTTCATATCTCCTTGCTCGTTTGGAACAGGGGTGTCTGCATGGTCAATTATATGAGCCAATTGAAATACGACACTCAGTATTAATCCCGCTACATAATGCATAACAAAAAATCCAATAAGGATTTTATACCAGGCCACTTCTAAAAAAATCATGGGAATGGCAATCCAGATAGTGACGTAAATTATTTTAGTAATTAAAAGTTTGGTCCAATTAAGTACTGGGTTAGGAAGCTTACCATAAGATAGTTTTCTTTTGGTGTAACGATACATCTGTTGGAAGTCGGTAGTAATGGCCCAGTTAAAGGTCAATAATCCGTAAAGCAATACAGAGTATAAATGTTGAAATTTATGGTACTTTTTCCAATCTGCATGTTTTGAAAAACGGAGTATTCTTCCTGCGTCTAAGTCTTCATCATGTTCTGGAATATTGGTGTAAGTGTGGTGAAGTACATTGTGTTGTACCTGCCAATTGTATACATTTCCAGCGAGTATGTATATACTACTCCCCATGAGTTTATTAACCCATTTTTTATTGGAGTAGGCACCGTGATTCCCGTCGTGCATGACATTCATTCCCACTCCAGCCATTCCAACACCCATCACCACGGTCAATAAAAAATTAGCCCAATTGGGTAAGTTTAGCGTGAGGATTAAAAAATATGGGGCCAGAAAAAGGGTAAACATAACAAGGGTCTTTAGGTGTAGTGCCCAATTCCCTGTTTTTTGTATGTTATTTTCTTTAAAGTAGCTATTGACTCTTTGGTTCAGTGTTTTAAAGAACTGGGCCGGGTCTTTTCTTGAGAATTTAACTTGGGGCTTTTTCATAAAAATGTATTAAGTGGTAAATATACGCTAAAGCGAGTGGAAGCTTTTGCTATAAATCATAAAAAATTGTTGTTTTTTTGCATAAAATAAAGCCCATGGACGCAAAGCTAATTTTTAATTATTTTCCAAATTTAACCCATCAGCAACAAGACCAATTCATAGCCTTAGAAGCCTTGTATCAGGATTGGAACCTAAAAATTAATGTAGTTTCTCGAAAAGATATTGAGGAATTGTATCTAAGGCACGTGCTTCATTCTCTAGCAATAGCTAAGTTTATTTCATTCAATCCAGGGGCCCAGGTATTAGATGTTGGTACTGGCGGTGGATTTCCAGGCATTCCTTTGGCTATTTTATTTCCAGAAACACAGTTCACTTTAGTAGACGCTATTGGTAAAAAAATCAAAGTAGTACAAGAGGTCGTAGACGGATTGGGAATAGAAAATGTTAGGGCTATACACCAAAGGGTGGAAGAAGACAACAACCAATATGACTTTGTAGTGAGTAGGGCAGTAGCCGCAATGCCAACTTTTATGAGGTGGATCAAGGGAAGAATTAAAAAAGTGTCTGAGCATCCTATTAAAAACGGGGTATTGTATTTAAAAGGTGGGGACTTGGGAGAGGAGTTACAAGACTACAGGACGGTTCAAATATATTCTTTGATGGATTATTACAAAGAAGACTTTTTCGAAACCAAAAAGCTGGTGTATCTACCTCAGAAATTTAAAGGATAAAAAAAGCCTCCCAATGGGAGGCTTTTTTTTTTAGCATAGTATAAACAGCTATGATTCACCTAAAAAGGGGTATCTGTAATTTATAGGGGTAACAAAGGTTTCTTTAATGAGCCTTGGAGACACCCAACGCAATAAGTTCTGAGCAGAACCTGCTTTGTCATTCGTTCCAGATGCTCTTGCACCTCCAAAAGGTTGTTGGCCTACTACAGCCCCTGTTGGTTTGTCATTGATATAGAAATTACCAGCACAATTTTGTAGTGCTTCGGTGGCCTCTGTAATGGCGTAACGGTCTGTAGAGATCACTGCACCTGTCAATGCGTACTCAGAGGTAGCGTCTACTAATTTTAAAGTCTCCTTCCAAGCGGCGTCTTCATATACATAGACCGTGAGAACTGGACCGAAAAGTTCGGTTTCCATGGTCTTGTAATGTGGGTTTGTAGTTAATATTACCGTAGGGGAAATAAAGTATCCTTTAGATTTGTCGTAGTCTCCTCCAATCACTACATCGGCATCGGCATCGGCCTTGGCCTGATCAATATAAGACGCTAACTTGTCAAAAGAACCCTCGTGAATTACGGCAGTCACAAAATTACCCATGTCTTCTGGAGAACCCGGAGCTTTCATGCTCGCTACATCTTTTTTCACTAAATCTAACACTTCCTGAGCAATAGATTTTGGTAGATATGTTCTAGAAGCGGCGCTACATTTTTGGCCTTGAAATTCAAAAGCCCCTCTCACCATAGCGGTAGCTACTTGCTGAGGATTGGCTGTTGGGTGTGCGATAATAAAATCTTTACCCCCTGTTTCTCCTACAATTCTTGGATAGGTTTTATAGGTCTCTATTTGGTTTCCGATTTGTTTCCACAAGGCTTTAAACACTGAGGTAGATCCCGTGAAATGCAGTCCTGAAAAGTCAGGGCTTGCTAATACAGTGTTAGAAACCATTACAGGGTCTCCAAATACCACGTTAATGACTCCTGCAGGAAGTCCTGCTTCTGCAAACACATCTATGATTACTTTGGCAGAAAAGATTTGGCTGTCAGATGGTTTCCAAACCACTACATTTCCCATCATGGCAGCACTTGCTGGAAGGTTTCCTGCAATAGCCGTAAAGTTAAACGGGGTAATGGCATAGACAAAGCCTTCTAATGGCCTGTATTCAACACGGTTCCAGATACCCTCTGCAGATTCTGGTTGCTGCTCGTAGATTTCTTGCATATAAGAGACATTGAATCTCAAGAAGTCTATAAATTCACAGGCTGCATCTATTTCAGCTTGGTGAATGGTTTTAGACTGCGCAATCATGGTAGCGGCATTAATTTTAGCCCTGTAGGGTCCCGCCAATAATTCAGCTGCTTTTAAAAATATTGCGGCCCTTTGTTCCCATGGCATAGCAGCCCACTGGGTTCTAGCTTCAAGAGCAGTGTCAATGGCTTCTTGAACATGTTTTTGTTCCCCTATATGGTACTGTCCCACAACGTGTTTATGGTCGTGTGGAGGCGTCATGTTTCTGGTGTTTCCAGTGCGCACCTCTTTTCCGTTTATATACATAGGAACGTCTACCGTTCCATGGTAATAAGATTTGTATTGTGCTAAAACTGCTTCGCGCTCTGGTGATCCGGGAGCGAATGTTTTAATTGGTTCGTTGTATGCTACTGGTACTTGAAAAAAGCCTTTGCCCATAGTGGTAATATTTTCTTTAAAATTTTAATCTTTTACAAAAGTACAAATAATATGGAGCCTAAAAAATTGCAACCACTCTCATGTGAACTTCTTTAAGCCCACACTGGACACTTATTGGTTGGGTGTCTTAATATTTGGATTGTGGCTGTTTTGAGCAAGGAAGTACAGTACAGCAAAACCTTTAATTATTGGTCGTTAATATTCATGGAGTTTGCACTGCCAATACCAACCAACCTTTGGTGTTGGTCCAAAAATCCCTTGAAGTAGACAAGTATTTGGTATTGGTTTTCAGTGAAATGAAAATTTCCGTCAATACCGTTTTCGTCTAAATATGTCTTGTTTTCAAGAGAGGTGTCTGAAAAACCAGTTTCATAAAGGACAGGGCTCAACGCATAACTGTAGTTATAAAAACCTTGTTTGAATAAAATTCGTGCCTGATACATTTTCTGAGTGGCATTGTAGGTCATTAAGTATTCTGGACTAGGCCTATAGTTGTTGAATTTCCCCAATACATAAATATAGGTCTCTGAATTGCCTTTGCCATTAGGTTTTAAACTAAAATGAACCCAGGTATAATCTCCTTCCCTCTCGGGGAGTGCGCCTTGAAGCGTTCTAGGTATGAAGTCTCCATTTACATCTGGAAAATAGGTGTAGGGTTTATTGTTTCTTGGGGTGTTGGGGTACAAATAATGCTCGTATATATCTTCTAGACGGACTTCTTGAATGGCTGCAGTGGCAGCCCTCATGTCTTTGGTGTCAAAATTCAAGTACTCATTTCCACCCCAAAAGCTGGTGGGTTGGTCGTAGTCGTACACCAGTGTGTTTCCATTGTTAAACATTGGTTGGATCCCACTTATCTGGGTATTCCATTGGTAGTTTTTGAGTAAAACTATTTCCAGTTCTTTGGCAGGTTGGTTGAGGTTTATATTTTGAGTGTTTACGCTAAACTGTAACACCTGTTTGCTATTGAGGTAGGCTAAAGTCCTACTCCTTTTAATGGCTGCTTGGACCCCAACTAGGTCTTCGTACACTAAAAACCTTCTGGAGAATTGAATCTCATCGTAAGTGTTAAATACTTGTAGCATATAGTTTCCAGACAACTTTAGGCGCAGATTTTCATTTGGGATAACTAAGTTAAAGTGGGAATAGGGCACTAGAGTATTATAGCTATTTTTGTGATCTATTATGCGCTGGTTGTCTAAGCCATCTAAGTATTGTGATTTTAATAAATCAGAAGGCGTCCATTGTGCGGTGCAGTGTATGATTTTAAAGTAGTAGTCTTCTTCATTCGCCTGAAGATCGTCGAATTGTAAGCGAATGCTTTCCCCCAGTTTTATGATGGGAAATTGGTCTTCTTGACCACTTTTAAAAATAAGGGTCCTCAGTGAGGCTGGAGGACTGACTTCTTCCAATCTTTGGGCTGTTAATTGTAAGCAAAACCCCAAGAGAGACATGGAGAGCAAAAATTTAAAATGTTTAATTAAATCAGGCATTTAGCGGGTATTTTGTGGTTTAAAGATAAACAAAATAGGTCTTTTTAAAACCCGTTGAACGAATCTCTTAAATTTATCGTTAATTATTATGAAAACTTTTCTTTATGTGGTAAATTTGCGCTGAATTTTTATTAACCTAAGGTTATTGAACATATGTCTAAAGACATCCGAATTAAGAAAGGATTGGATATTAAATTGGTAGGTGCTGCTAAGGCGCAAACCAATCCAACCAAGTTAAGTGCAACATATAAGGTTTCATTAGAAGATTTTCACGGTTTAACACCCAAATTAATTGTTAAAGAAGGCGGTGAGGTTCAAGCTGGAGGGCCGTTGTTTTTCGATAAAAACAACGAAGCCGTTAAAGTAGTTTCTCCTGTGAGTGGTGTGCTTACTACTGTAGAGCGCGGCGCTAGAAGAAGGATCATTTCTTTGACCATAACCCCTGGAGCAGACCAGACGCCTGTAACGCACCCTGTTTTAGATGTTTCTAAAGCATCTTCAGAAGAAATTAAAACTTATTTACTGGCCAGTGGTTTTTGGCCTTTTGTAAAGCAAAGACCATACGATATAGCGGCAGACCCATCACAAGCACCAAAGGCTATTTTTATCTCTGCCCATAACACAGCCCCACTAGCAGCCGATTTGGATTATGTGCTTTCAGGTCAAGAGGTTTTGTTGCAAAAGGCAGTAACTGCTTTAGCCGCCTTAACAACAGCTAAAGTTCATGTGTCCGTTTCTGGAAACAACGCCCCAATGGCAGGTCTTAAGGATTGTGAGGTACATGTGGTATCTGGTCCACACCCAGCAGGTTTGGTGGGTACTCAGATCAATAAAATTGACCCTATTAATAAAGGAGAAGTGGTATGGACGTTAGCTGCTCAGGACTTATTGATCTTAGGGAATCTTTTAGAAACAGGTGTTTTTAATGCCTCTAGAACGTTCTCTCTAGGTGGTTCAGTAATAGAAAACCCACAATATTTCTCCGCACTTATTGGTGCAGAGTTGACCCCGATATTAAAAAGTGCTGGAACCACTATAGATAATTATAGGTTGATAAACGGAGACGTACTCACTGGAAAGACGAGTAGTGCAGAAGGGCATTTGGGTTATAAAAATAACAGTGTGGTAGCGCTTCCAGAGGGAGATGATTATGAGTTTTTTGGATGGAACAAACCAGTTTTTAATAAGGTGTCTACCACAAGAGCATTGACATTCTCTTGGTTGTTTCCAAAGAAAAAATACGATTTAGACACTAACACCAATGGCGAGCACAGGGCTTTTGTTGTGACCGGAGGTTATGAAGAAGTATTTCCTTTAGATATTTATCCCTTACAACTTTTAAAGGCCTGTATGGTGAAAGATTTGGATGAAATGGAAAACTTAGGTTTGTATGAGGTGGCACCAGAGGACTTTGCCTTGACTGAGTTTGTGTGTATTTCGAAACAACCGCACCAACAAATTATTAGAGAAGGATTGGACTTTTTACAAAAAGAAATAGGTTAATATGAGCTTTAAGAACAAATTACACGAAATTAAAGAGCAATTAAAAGGAAAGAAGGTTGCTCCAGCGTTTAATGCATTGCATACTTTCTTGTATACCCCTAATGAAACCACCCATTCTGGTGGCCATGTTAGGGTTGCAGATGATTTAAAGAGAACCATGAATACGGTCATAACAGCCCTTATTCCTGTGTTGATTTTTGGAATGTTCAATGCGGGTTACCAACATTATTCGGCGGTTGACGCTGCAAACGGTACCCCAAGAACACTAGATATTTTAGGTAATTTCCTCACTTTTGACAATTTTTGGATGGGCGCCTTAACCGTTCTTCCTTTAGTGGTGGTGTCTTATGGAGTAGGTCTAGCTGTAGAATTCGTTTTCGCTGTGATTAAAGGTCATGAGGTAGAAGAAGGATACCTAGTAACTGGAATGTTAGTGCCGTTAATTGTACCAGTAGACACTCCTTTATGGATGTTAGCCGTAGCAGTGGTATTTGGTGTAGTGATAGGAAAAGAAGTATTTGGTGGAACTGGAATGAATATTCTAAATCCAGCCTTAACGATCAGGGCTTTCTTGTTCTTTGCATATCCTACTTGGATGAGTGGAGACAAAGTTTGGGTGCACGAAGCAGTAGAAAGGGCTGGAACTGTAGACGCTATTTCAGGAGAAACCATTTTGGGTTATTTGGCTCAGGGAAGGGGATCTGAATACAGTTATTCTATCTCTGAAATGTTCTTTGGTTTTATTCCAGGTTCTGTAGGAGAAACCTCTACTTTCCTCATCTTGTTAGGCGGTCTTTTCTTAGTTTTTACTAAGATTGCCAGCTGGAGGATTATGTTAAGTGCCATTTTGGGTGCACTGACTATGGGGTTAATTTTTAACGGGGTAGTAGACGCAGGATGGATAACTGAAAGCAGTAAATTTTACGGATTAATGAGCTTTGCTTTTTGGCAGCACTTAATTGTGGGTGGTTTGGCCTTTGGTATTGTTTATATGGCCACAGATCCGGTGACTGGTTCTCAAACAAATAAAGGAAAATGGTATTACGGATTCTTTATTGGGTTTATCTCTGTGCTCATCAGGGTATTTAACCCAGCCTATCCAGAAGGCGTGTTCTTAGCCATTCTATTAATGAATGTATTTGCACCTACTATTGACCATTATGTGGTTCAAGGAAATATTAAAAAACGTTTAAAGCGCGCTAAAAATGGTGTCCTTAAAACATTAAATGTAGAAACAGTTTAGTTATGGCAATTAATACAGATAAAAATACATACACGATTGCTTTTGCTGCTGTGATGGTAGTAATTGTAGGGGCGTTATTGGCCTTTTTGGCATCGGCGTTAAGCGCCAAAATCAGTGAAAATGAGCGTTTGGAGAAGCAACAAAACATTCTCTATGCCATGGGTGTGAACGAGAACGAAGGTTCAGGTTCTGTTTCCTTTATTGGTACAGATAAAGTAGCTGAGGCATTTAATACTTATATTAAGGATCAGTTGGTTTTAGAAGGAGATAAGGTTACTTCCAATGACGCTGCATACCTGATAGATCTCAAAAAAGAAGAGAGCAATGCAAAGGCAGGTAAGACCAGAAGACTACCTGTTTTTGTTGGTGAAAAAGACAACAAGGAATTTTATATTATTCCTATGAGAGGTAAAGGACTGTGGGACGCCATTTGGGGTTTTGTTGCTGTAGATAAGAATATGATTGTTCAAGGCGTATATTTTGACCATAAAGGAGAAACACCTGGATTGGGTGCCAATATTAAGCAGCGTTATTTCATGGATGATTTTATTGGAGAGTCTATTTTAAACAACGGTAATTATGTTGGAATATCAGTGGCAAAGGGGAATAATGATCCAGCCAATGAACTCAAAACAGACAACGAGGTAGACGCGCTTGCTGGTGCAACTATCACTGGAGACGGTGTTTCTGCAATGATCAAGCAAAGCATTTCACTGTACAAACCTTTTTTACAAACCATAGCATCTAATTAATACAACATGGGAATTCTTTCAAAAAAAGACGCCGCTCTAATTCTAGATCCTTTAGCAGACAATAACCCTATTACCATTCAGGTATTGGGAATATGTTCTGCTTTGGCTATCACCGCAGAATTAGAAGCGTCAATTGTAATGGCCGTATCGGTACTGTTTGTTATGGGAATGGGAAATGTAGTGATCTCTTTAATGAGAAATATTATTCCATCTAAAATCAGAATTATTGTTCAATTGGTTGTAGTAGCTACTTTAGTAATTGTAGTAGATCAAGTACTAAAAGCCTTTGCCTATGAATTGAGTAAAACACTGTCAGTATTCGTTGGGCTTATTATCACCAACTGTATTATCATGGGACGTTTTGAAGCTTTTGCATTGGCCAATGGACCCAAACGATCTTTTTTAGACGGTATTGGAAATGCTGCTGGTTACGGATTTATCCTAGTAGTCATTGGCTTCTTCAGAGAACTATTGGGCTCAGGAACACTATTGGGCATAAAAGTATTGGGAGATCCTATTGAAAAAACAGGATTGTACGCATTTGGTTACGAGAACAACGGTTTTATGTTGTTGTCTCCAATGGCCCTAATCGTTGTAGGAATTATTATTTGGGTACAACGTTCAAGAAACCCTGCATTAATCGAAGAAAACTAACAATTATACAGACTAGATCATGTTAGAACACATAGAATTATTTTTTAAGTCCATCTTTATTGACAATATGGTATTTGCTACATTCCTAGGGATGTGTTCTTACCTAGCGGTTTCCAAAAAAGTAACTACAGCAGTAGGACTTGGCGCAGCCGTAATATTTGTATTGGCCGTAACCGTTCCTCTGAACTGGCTATTGGATCAGTATCTTTTAAGAGACGGTGCTTTGGCCTGGTTGGGCCCTGAATACGCAGATTATAATTTGAGCTTTTTATCTTTTATATTATTCATCGCAACCATAGCTACTATGGTACAGTTGGTGGAAATAGTAGTAGAGAAATTCAGCCCTTCTCTGTACAATTCCTTGGGAATTTTCTTACCTCTAATTGCGGTAAATTGTGCCATTCTTGGAGGATCCTTATTCATGCAATCTAGAGACATTCAAACCCTAGGATTGGCCTTTAACTACGGTTTGTCTTCTGGTATTGGTTGGTTTTTAGCCATCTTAGCCATTGCTGCCATTAGAGAGAAAATCAGGTATTCAAACGTACCTGCTCCACTTAGAGGTCTTGGAATTACTTTTATTATCACGGGTCTTATGGCCATTGGTTTTATGAGTTTTGGAGGAATGTTGACAGGAGGAGATGAAGCTGCACCACAAGAAGAAGTGGTTGCTGTAGCGCCTACTCAAGAAGTGTCTGGCCTTACGGCAGATGCCACTCAGCAAGACCTTACCCAAAAAGAAAACGGAACAGTTCAGGAAGAAACGCCTGCTACTAATAACCTAATAAACGAATAAGTATGATTTTAGCTACCACTACCATAGGAACCATTAGCATTACTGTTGTTGCTTTTTTAGTACTCTTATTACTTTTGGTCAGTGTTTTATTGTTTACCAAAGAAAAATTATCACCATCTGGTCCTGTAACGATCACCATTAATGGAGAAAAGAAAATTGAAGTGGCCTCTGGAGGCACCTTATTGTCTACTCTAGGAAATCAAAAAGTATTCTTGCCTTCTGCCTGTGGAGGTGGAGGTACTTGTATTCAGTGCGAGTGTCATGTGAATTCTGGAGGGGGAGAAGCCCTACCTACCGAGACCCCTCATTTCTCTAAAAGAGAATTGACAGCTGGAGCTCGTTTGGCTTGCCAAGTGAAGGTGAAGCAAGACATGGATATAACCATCCCAGAAGAAGTTTTTGGTATTAAAAAATGGCCAGGAAAAGTAGTTAGAAACTACAATGTGGCTTCTTTTATTAAAGAATTTGTGGTAGAGATTCCAGAAGACATGAATTACAAGGCTGGTGGGTATATTCAAATAGAAATTCCTGCCTGTGAGGTAAAATATGCAGACATAGACATTACTGCACACCCTGAGGAGCACGAGACTCCAGATAAATTCCAAGCGGAGTGGGATAAGTTTAACTTATGGCCACTAGTAATGAAAAATCCAGAGTTAGTGGAAAGAGCCTATTCAATGGCTTCATTCCCAGCAGAAGGTAGAGAAATTATGTTGAATGTTCGTATTGCTACTCCACCATGGGACAGGGCTAAAAACGGATGGATGGATGTTAATCCAGGAGTAGCCTCTTCTTATATTTTTGGTTTAAAACCAGGAGACGACGTGGTGATTTCTGGACCTTACGGTGAATTCTTTATCAATGAATCAGATTCTGAAATGCTTTATGTAGGTGGTGGAGCAGGAATGGCTCCTATGCGTTCGCATTTATACCACTTATTCAAAACATTAAAGACCAATAGAAAGGTGACTTACTGGTATGGAGGTCGTTCTAAAAGAGAATTATTCTATATTGATCACTTTAAAAAATTAGAAGCGGAATTTCCAAATTTCAATTTTTATATGGCGCTTTCGGAGCCCATGGAGGAAGACAATTGGAAAGTAAAAGGAGATATAGATGCAGATGGAGACGGATTTGTTGGATTCATCCACAATTGTGTGATTGACCAGTATTTGAGTAATCACGAATCTCCTGAAGATATTGAATTGTATTTCTGTGGCCCACCACTCATGAACCAAGCGGTTCAAAAGATGGGTGAAGACTACGGAATTCCAGACGAGCATATTCGCTTTGATGATTTTGGAGGTTAAACCTTTTTATAAAAGCCGATACTCGTATCGGCTTTTTTTTTACCCTTAACACTAATCTATGACGCCCTTAAGCCCACAAGAATTACACAACTTAGCCATGAACATCGTGGGTAAGTCTCTTGAAGAATCCGGTTATGAGTTTATGGCAGTAAACAGCCAGCTTAAAAAACACCCTCAGTTCGTGTGTCTTAAAGACAAAGTGCTTCACTTTATTTTGGTCCGTGCGGTAGTATATCCAGACAATCCCCATGAAATGGATGCTGAGACTGCTGCTAAAATGAAAGCCCACGCAGATAAATTTGAAGCCCATACCTATTATGCAGGCGTGGGTTTACACAATATTGAAGACCCTAGCTTACCTTTGTATTTAAACGCCCCCTATACGGTAACCTATGTGGGCCTAATTCCAGTATCTGATGAAAAATAGTGTTGTATTATTAGGAATGTTTTTATTGTTTATAGCTTGTAATAGCGGTCCAAAGACTCCTGAAAAACAAATATTGCAGGGAGGCGCCTTAGGGACTACTTACGGTATAAGTTATATTAGTAAAACACCCTTACTCACTAGAGCGGCTATGGACTCTCTTTTGCAAGTGGTGAACCAGTCCATGTCTACCTACTGGCCGGATTCTGATATTTCTAGAATTAATAGGGGAGATTCAGCTGTTATAGTTGAGCCTATGTTTAGAGAAGTGTTTGAGCTCTCTGGGTTGGTTTACAAGGCTAGTGGAGGGTATTTTGACCCTACTGTTGGTTCGTTGGTGAACGCTTGGGGTTTTGGCCCAGAGAAGGCTTTGGAAATGACTTCCGATCGTGTAGACAGTCTTATGGCTTATGTAGGATTTTCTAAAGTTTCCCTGTTGCCTTCTGGTAAAATCGAGAAAAACGATCCGGCCATATACTTTGATTTTAATGCCATTGCTAAAGGCTATACCTTAGATAGAATTGCCCTTGTTTTAGATCGTTTGGGTGTCGCTGATTACCTCATTGAATTGGGCGGAGAATTGGTGGCCAAAGGGCGCAATACCATTTCTGAAAAGCAGTGGCTTGTAGGTATAGACCACCCTAAAAATGAAGACCGAAACAATCCAATAGTTAAAGTACAATTAAAAGATAGGGCGCTGGCCTCTTCTGGCAATTATAGAAAATTTAGGGTAGATCCGGAAACGGGTGAAAAATTTGTCCATACCATTAACCCACTTACAGGCTATTCTGAGAACAGCACTACGCTTGCTGCGAGTGTATTGGCTCCTACTTGTGCTTTGGCAGATGGTTATGCCACAGCTTTTATGGCCATGGGTTATGAAAAGGCCATAGCAGTTGCGGCCACCCTTGAAGAAATTGAGGTTTATTTGGTTTATGTAAATGCAGACGGAGCCCTCGATCAGTATATGAGTGAAGGATTTAAACTATCGGTTTACGAACAAGCGGAATAAGCTCTCCTGCGGCCAGTCCGTATTGGGCTACTTTTTCTGGGCCCAACACCTTGGTGTAGTCTATGGCCTCAAATTCAAATCCTGCTGCAGTTAAAAAATTTCCATAATCTTTTCCGTACACCCTTACATGGTCATATTGACCAAAGATTGCTGCCCTTTCATTGGGGTCTTTAATGCTATTGTCTTCAAAAGTCGTTTCTCTATGGAGTTCCTGTGGAACTTGAAAAATGCCCCAACCCCCTGGCTTCATAACCCTATAAAGTTCTGAAATGGCTTTTTGGTGGTCTTCTATATGTTCTAAAACATGGTTACACAGCACCACACTAAATTCCCCATCTTTAAAAGGTAAATTACAGATATCTGCTTTCACCATAGCAAGGGGAGAGTAGAGGTCTGCAGTAGTGTATTTGAGGTGTTTTAGCTTTTTAAAACGCTTAAAAAACGCCTGCTCCGGTGCCATATGTAAAACGGACTGGGCAATGGTGAATAAATTGGTTTCTGCTTTTAAAAAGAGCCACAGTAACCTGTGTCTTTCCAGGGACAAAGTCCCTGGGGCTAAAACTCCGGGCCTTGAAATGCCATAGCCATAGGGTAGAAAACGCTTGTAAGACTTCCCATCTATAGGATCAGTCATTTTTTTTCCACTCAAATAAAAGGCCAAAAATGGCCTAGCCCAATAGCTGGCTTTAATTAAAAAGGGCCTTGGAAATTTATTGAGAATCCATGTGAAAAAGGTGCCATTCATCTTAGTACTTTATTAAGCTTATTTTTATCAAAGTTTTTTGAATTAATTCTAGCTTTCTCCTTTGAGTGTGGCCTTTACAATAATCTATGCAAATTTGATCGGTTTGGTTTTTTTAAATGGATTATTTATCAGCTCCTATTAGCGGCTCCTTTTAGCCGCTCTAAAAGGTGCTTCTTCGTCAGATGTAATACCCAATGCCTCATAGACATAGTCAAAGGTAGAGAGTAACTCAGGTTTTCCGTTCACAAGGGCTACATTGTGCTCAAAATGAGCAGAAGGCTTTCCGTCTGCCGTTAAGATGGTCCAACCATCTTTGAGCTGGTTAATTCTATGGGTACCCATATTGGTCATAGGTTCAATAGCGACTACCATGCCTTCTATGAATTTTTTCCCCCTGCCCCTTCTGCCATAATTAGGCATTTCTGGATCTTCGTGCATGCTTGTGCCAAGGCCGTGTCCTACCAATTCACGGACCACACCGTAGCCGTGTTTCTCTGTAAATTCTTGTATGGCAAAACCAACATCTCCAACGCGGTTCCCCGCTTTAAATGCTTCAATTCCTTTGTATAAGGAGGCTTTGGTAATGTCTAATAGTTTTTTTACCTCTGGGGCAACACTGCCCACCTCAAAAGTATAGGCGTGGTCTCCGTAAAAGCCATTTTTTAAAGCGCCACAGTCTATGGAGATAATATCTCCTTCTTCTAAGGGTTTGTTATTTGGAATACCGTGAACTACTTGTGCATTTGGGCTCATGCAAAGCGTGTTTGGAAAGTCGTACAATCCCAGAAAACCTGGAACAGCGCCATGGTCTCTGATGAAGGATTCTGCCAAAGCGTCTAAGGTCAAAGTGCTTACTCCTGGTTTGACCTCTTTAGCTAACATACCCAATGTTTTTGAAACAATGAGGGCACTTTCTCTCATGAGTTCAATCTCGGCTGCCGTTTTTATCTTGATCATTCTTACTGTTTTATGCTAAAGTTATATAAGACTTTTCCCCGTCATGACAGCCGGTTTTGGAATACCCATTAAAGCCAATATGGTGGGTGCAATGTCTCCTAAAACACCATTAGATACTTTTTTAATGTCTTTGTCTACCAATATGAATGGTACCGGATTGGTCGTGTGAGCCGTATTTGGCGAGCCATCCGGATTTCTCATGGTATCACAATTTCCGTGGTCTGCAATGACCAGTACAGAATAGTTTTGTTTTTTGGCTGCTTCAATCACAGTTTGTGCACAGCTGTCTACAACCTCACAGGCTTTAATAGCCGCTTGCATATCTCCAGTGTGCCCAACCATATCTGGATTGGCAAAATTCAAACAAATAAAATCTGCACTTGCCTTTTCTAATTCAGGAACAATGGCATCTCTAATATCATAGGCACTCATCTCTGGTTGTAAGTCGTAAGTGGCCACTTTAGGAGAAGGGCACAATAGCCTTGTTTCTCCTTTAAAAGGAGTTTCTCTACCACCGTTAAAAAAGAAGGTGACATGAGGGTATTTTTCTGTCTCTGCAATTCTAATTTGTTTTTTATCTGCCTTAGCCACTACTTCACCCAAGGTTTCTTCAATATTATCTTTGTCAAAAATAACATGGACTCCTTTAAAAGAAGCGTCATAATTGGTCATGGTAACGTAGTATAAATCTAATGCATTCATGTTTTGCTCATGAAAGTCTTGCTGGTTTAAAGCCTGGGTTAACTCCCTTCCTCTATCTGTTCTGAAATTAAAAAACAAGACAACATCGCCTTCTTTTATGGCGCTGTTGGGCCCTGCATTTTCATTGATGATTGGCGCAAGGAATTCATCTGTAACCGCTGAGGCGTAACTGGCCTCAATTGCTGCAATTGGGTCTTTAGTAAGGCTACCGTTTCTGTGAACGAGAAGGTCATATGCTTTTTTAACACGTTCCCACCTATTGTCTCTGTCCATGGCGTAATACCTTCCTATCAATGTTGCTAACTGGGTAGGGGTTTCCTTGCAAAATTGAAGGAGTGCTTCAGTGTAAGCGCGACCACTTTTTGGATCTACATCCCTACCATCTGTAAAGGCATGTACATAACTTTCCTGAACTCCTGCTTCTTTAGCTGCTAAAATAAGTCCTCTTAAGTGACTGCTGTGACTGTGTACCCCTCCATCGGATAGCAATCCAACAAAATGAATAGGCTTGTTGTTTTCTATAGCAAAAGCAAAGGCCTCTTTGATTGCTTTTTGATCCTTGAGGGTATTTTCTTTAATAGCCAAGTTAATCTTAGCCAAATCCTGATAGACAATTCTTCCAGCACCCAAGTTCATGTGTCCAACCTCTGAATTTCCCATTTGACCTTCAGGTAATCCTACATGCATTCCATCTGTTCTCAGGTTTGCATTTGGATAGTCTTTGTACAATTGGTCTATATAGGGGGTTTTAGCTTGGTCTATTGCTGAGATACTAGGGTCTGGAGATTTTCCCCAACCATCTAGGATCATTAAAAGTGTCTTTTTATTCATCTATTTTTTGTTTAAAGTGTAAAATTAACCACTAATAGACAATAGGGCAGCCTATTTGTCAATTTTTTTTCTCATTTTAAAATGTGCACCCACCCCTTGAATCTCAAATTCATTTCCGTGAATGCAATAGCCTAATTTTTCATAAAAACCCACTGCTTTTATTCTTGCATTCATCCATATACCGCTGAGACCCCTTTCATTTATTTTTCGTTCTCCAAAACGCAGTATAGCAGCACCAATTCCTTTTTTATGATGGGCTTTTAAAACAGCCATACCCCTGAGTTGCATTTCATAAAGTTGTTTTGGGGCGCTATTTTCGTGCTGTACCAATAAAGGATTTTTTTCAGAGGGGAAATAGCCGGCTTGCTTCATGAAACTAGCCACTCCAACCAATTCTAAACCTAAGTATGCCCCTATATGAAGGGTATTTTCAAGGAGATCTCCCTCAAATGAACAACTTTCAACAGGTTTTCCTTCTCTGAGTTCTGGATGCCTTACCGGAAAGGTTTGCGCGGCATTTATGATCTTAATTTCTAATTTCATCTTACTTTTTAATCAAATATATATAGCCCTGTTCTATTTGTTTAGGTGCCTTTAAATGTACTATATAAAAATAAGTGCCCGTATAGGATGTGTTGTTTTTAATACGATCTTTCAATGATTTTGGATCCATTGATTTTAATTTAAATAGCATTACACCATAGCGGTCATACAACTGAAAATTAACCAGTCTACTTCTTGGGTATTGGGATAGATTGATTGAGTTGTTTATTTGGTCTTCATTTAAGGTGAGGAGAAAATTGCCTAGCGCTTTGTATTCGGGATCTTTTACACGGCAATCACATAGTACCCATTTAGAGAAATCACTCACTTTAAAAGGAAGTGTTTTTAAGCGAGACTGGAATGAAGTACCTATGGCAGTTTCTGTGTCAATTGAAGTTGCCCTAGTTTTAATTTCTAGGGGGAGTATCTGCCAGTTTTGGGTGCTTTTGTTCCAGGCTGCTATTCCTTTGTGTTGTACGTTTAGGTCAGTATAAAATGCTTGTGCACTGGGCCATTCAATCTGAATGTATTGGGCAGCTTCGGATTGAACTTCCCAGTAGTGATTGGTATCCATTTCAGAAATTCCAGCCCTAGAAAGGTAGTTTTGAGTACTGTAAGTATTCCCAAATTTTTGGTTTGCTTGCCCAACTGTTGTTTTTATTTGAAGGCTTAGGCCAGTTGTATTTTTTTTAATTGAACCAGTGCTATTTACCCCTATTGGCATAAATTTTTTATCTGATCCAATAGGAAAAATAAATTCATGTTTCTCTGTGATTCCAACCCAGCCTTGAATTAAATAAGGGGGTAGGTTGTTTTGTATTAGTGCGTCTATTCCAAATTCAATAAGACCCTCTCTTTGTTCGTTTACTATTATAGGCCCGTTCAGTATTAAAGTATTGGAGAGACGTAACACACCAATGATCTCTATCCCTTTGGACCTGTGTATGAAAAGGTTTTCAATGTTTTGAGCGTGCACTAATTCAAGGGTTTGTTTTTTAAGTCCTGAAAAGTGAATGCTATGAATATCATTAGGATATTTTTTAATGATTAGCCTACTGCCAAATAGCACAAAGGGGTTCAGGGAACCAATACTGACGGATTCGTGAAATACAGTCACCTCTTGGGATCTTAAAAATTGGCCGCTAAAAAAACCACCAACCACAAGGAGTATTGTCGGTTTTGAAATGTATTTCTTAAAGGGCATTTTAGAGTGTTTAGGGTATAATTTTCTGAAATACACTGTTTGTTGAATGATTTTCAGTAATGTAGCTTTAGATACTTAGTTTATAACTTACCTGATTTGTTGCCAGTGTTCTCCGTCGCTTTGAATCCAAGTAACCCCTAGAGGAAAAACATCTTCAGCAATAGCGCTGTAGCTCAGTCCTATAAATGGGAAGTTTGTTTTGACTTCATGACCGCTCAAATTTTTTAAACAATACACCCTGCCTTTATTCTCTGAGGCTATTGGAAGAACAATGGTTTGTACTTCCTCATACAAAATGACGGTATGGTAGTTTTCATTTAAGGTGGTGGTTTGTGTATGGCTTTGGGTGATTTTTAATGAAAGTGCACCATTGACCTCTAAAAAGGAGTTTGTTGCAGATATTCCAATCGCCAAATGACCTTCTTTGGTGAGCCTCATCTGTTCTTGTCCTTTAGTACTAAAGGCCAACTGATCTGCTGCTGCCCTGAATATACCTGTATTGGTATCTGATTTAAAACTATAACTGGGCTCGTTCTGACTTCCGTTTGAATTAGAGAATCCCTGGCTTCTAATTTCTCCTGCAACATGTAATTTGTTCGTGGGGTTTATAGTGCCAATACCTAATCTTTGTTTGTCTTGGTCCCAAAACACGGCCAATTCGCTCAGGCTCTTGTTTTTTATTTCCCCGACTAGACCATTGCTTTCAGTATGCCAAAGACTTCCCTTAATTCCCTGTCTGAATTGGTTTAATTGAAGGCTATCTAATGGGTTTAGTCCTTGGTATGGATTTGTTGTGTCAGTTGTATTGGATAGGTTGTGTGAGTGATCTATCGAGGCAAAATTCGAATAATCATGGGTATGAGATGCAGTTGTTGTCAGTGGAAAGTCATGGGTATGAGTGTTTAACGCGAAGTTTTGGGTTGCATGACTGTGATTGTATAATGCATAGTTTTCAGTCTCATGGGTATGACTGATTACATCTGTCAGAGTATTTTCGTGCCCGTGATTTATTGAGGGTACCTCAAGAAGGGTCTGTTCTCTACTGCTGCTTGTAAATAAAAAATTGTTTTTCGAAATATTTTGGAATCTTGCTGGAGTAGGTGTTGTTGGAGGGGTGAACTCGCATAGGGGCATCCACCTTTGGTGGTAAAAAAACACACAACCTTGGTCTATATTGAATACTAAGGCGCCATTAAGGGGTGTGATGGCCTGCATTTCAAGGTCCGTAACTACTGTTAAGACCAAGGCTTTTGTATTGCTTTTTAATTCCAAAAGAGAGTGGGGGTGAATTATTTTTGGATCTCCCCCTATTTTTACCTGTGCTAAAGAAATGCAGGAATATAGCAGCGTTAAACTTAAAAGAAATAAAGACTTCATTTTGTCGCTTTCCAATAAGGTACAACCCATTGTTTAGTAGCGATAGAAAATAAGATAAAGTGTATCTTTTTATCTTTTAAAGTCCAAAAAAGACTATTTTTTGATTAAAACAGTGGTTTTTTATGCACACTCTATAAAAAGACTTTAATGGGTGTTCAAGTGTTTTAAAGGTGTTTTATAAGTCCTTTGCTTTTCCATCTATTTGTGAGACCTCTTTGGCCTCTTGATTTTTTTGAAATAACCGGGCAGAATGGGGGCCTTTTAGAAAAATATCAGCACCAATTACCTCTAAATAGCTCCCTTCTCTAAGTCCAATGACGTCTGTGTCATGATAGGTGTGGAACTCTTTTATCCTGGTTTCCCTGCTTTCTCCATTGTGTTTTAAATGAGGGATTGGATCTAGGTAATGGGCATTAATATTATAGGGTATTACACCAAGTGTTTTAAAGTCTTGTGGCATAGTTATTGGCATATCATTTGTGGTGTGCATGCTTTGTCCAATGATATTGCTTCCTGCGCTACAGCCTAGATATGGAACCCCTTTTTGAATGATATTTTTTAATGGTTTTATAATGTCTAGATCGTATAAGGCTTTGACCAATATAAAGGTATTCCCTCCTCCTGTGAATATAGCCTCTGCCTCTGAGATGCCCGCTATGGGGTCTTTGTATTCGTGAAGCCCTTTAACTTTTTTTCCTATTTTGGAAAATGCTTGGGCCACATGCCTGGTGTAATGGTCGTGACTTATTCCATTGGGTCTAGCATAGGGAATAAAAGTGATGGTGCTTTTATTTTTAAAAAATATTTTGAGTTCTGGAAGTAAATAAGTCAAATATTTTTCATCGGGTAGTGTGCTGGTACTGGCTAGTATAAGGTGTTTCACGAATATTATTTTTTACAAATTAACAAAAGTTTGGCCTTCCTATTTTTTTATTTCTAACTAAGATAGGTTTTCTTTATAGGGTGGTAGGTATTAACCCATGTCTGTGACATGAAATATTTTGATTTATGATACTAAAAAAGGCTTATTTATTTTTATGTTTTTTCCTTTTTATTTCATGGGGCCTTTGGTCTCAAAATAGGGTGCCGCTCAAAGGTAAGGTAATGTATAGAGGGAGTAATGTAGTCAATGAAAACGTACTAAATACCACCGCTGGTTTAGCGACCATTACCAATGAGGACGGCTCTTTTGAAATTGAAGTCGCTGTAGGAGACGAATTGGTTTTTACTGCGGTTAATTATAAAATCACTGCGGTATTGATCACAGCTGAAATTTTGGAAAACAGGCGTTTGGTAGTTGCTGTTGAGGAGAAAGTAACTGCTTTGGATGAGGTAGTGGTTGGCCCAGAGAATACCGAGAAATTTTTGGCCCTAAAGAGTGAGAAGTTTAAAGGCTATGATTATGAAATAGACCGCAGTACAGAAGTGGATAATATTGCGGAAGCAGGAACAGTGCAAGGCATGCAAAACGGTTTAAATTTTGTCAATATTTTTAAATTGTTATTTCAACCTAAGGATGGCAATAATCCTACTGCTGTGCCTGTATTAAAAATGTCCGAAGCGCTTAGACTAATCTATGAAGAACGTTTTTTTACTGAGGACCTACAGTTGTCTCCAGCACAAATTGAACCGTTCCTTTACTATTTAGACAGCAAGGTTAGCCCTAAGAATTTACTTAAGAAAAACAATGAGTTTCAATTGATTGATTTTTTAGTGAATCAGAGCAGGGATTTTATTAAAAGCATTGAGGAATAGATTACATGCATTAGAGTAGTTTTTGAAATTTTAAAATGCTCGCATAGAGAATTATTTGTGGAATTATTAAAGACAACATATTCGCGTTTTTTTTGTTTTGTAGGTCTTTTGATTTGTGCAAACTCTGCACATGCGCAATCTTTTTTCTACCCTGATAATTTTAAGGCTAGGGTGGTCTCTACAGCAGAAGATATTGGCGGGATTTCTATTCAAAATACCACAAGAGGTTATGCGACCATTACGGATGAAGAAGGGTTTTTTGAAATAAGGGCATTAGCTCAAGACAGCCTATTACTTTCTGGAGTGTCTTTTGAAAAAAAGATTTTTGTGGTCACCAAAGATCATTTGGAACAGCAGTTGGTATATATTCCTTTAGAAGAAAAAATAACGGAACTTCAGGGAGTGGTACTTATGCCCTATAATTTAAGTGGAGATTTATCTAGGGACGCCAATTCTTTGGGGGTGCAAAAGGTAGTGACTGCAAGTACATTAGGATTGCCAAATGCAAATGTAAAACCCCTCATGCAAAGTGAGCGACTACTGAGAGAGGCTGCTATGCCTAAGTTTAATATAGGGATGTTATTTTCTTTGCCATTTAATCCCATTATCAATGAAATTACCGGCCGTACCAAGATGCTTAAAAAGCGTGTGGCCAGAGACAAACGCTATATACTCTCAGAGCAAATGCGAACTTTTTTTCCAGATAGCTTATATATTAACAGGTTGGGAATAAGGGAAGAAAAGCTTTCAGATTTTTTCTATTTCTGTGAAATAGATGAACAATTTTTGCCACTGGCCAAATCCAATAACTTGTTGCTTATCTGGGATTTTTTAAAAGAAAAAAGTGAGTCCTATATTTTAAATAATAAAGGGGTGTTGGTAGATTGAAATACAACTGTTTCCATGTAAATTCGTGTGGTTTAATTGATGTAAAAAAGTATAAATGAGATCAAGATATTTTAGATTTATAGCCGTAGGGTGTTTTTTTTTATGCCTGGTTTCTTGGTCGGATTTTCATAAATTTTATTTGAGTGTCACTCAGGTGAACTACAGCGAAAAAGAGCACAGCTTGCAAATGACCTCTCGTATTTTTATAGATGACCTAAATAATTTATTGTCAAAGCGCTATGGTATTGTATCTCATTTTGAAACAAAGGATCAGCACCCAATGGCGATGAAATACATAGAGGAATATTTTCAAAAAAAATTTCAACTAAAAATTAATGGTGAAGCTTTAGAATATCAGATTTTAGGTCAAAAAAGAGATACAGATATGGTGGTTTTCTTTTTGGAGGCTAAGGGTGTTTATTTCACTGATACTCAAGAATTAGAGGTGTACAATGCCCTATTGACAGATTTATTTGACGACCAACAAAATGTAGTTCACCTCAAGATAAAAGGCCAAAAAAAGAGTTTTTTACTCATGAAAGACAAAGCTTCGGGACTACTAAAATTAGATTAAATAAATAGCTAATAAAATTAAATTCCGTAATTTGAACTCACTAAAATTAAAACCATAAACTAACAAATACACCTCATGAAAAAAATCACTTATGTGTTTACTTCTTTTTTAATGTTATTTGCTGCAGTGGCTTTTGCACAAGCACAAGAGGCAGAAGTAACAAAAGAAGGCGGACACACCAATCAGAGTAAATTTAGACAACTCTACCAAGAGTTTGCTACACCAAATTCTTATAGGTCTGCTTCAGGTGCACCTGGTCCTAATTATTATCAGCAACAAGCGGATTATAAAATGGACATTACCTTAGATGACAAGAATGCAAAAATCTATGGAGAAGAGACCATCACTTACACCAATAACTCTCCAGATGTATTGGAATTTTTATGGGTACAATTGGATCAAAACGTTAGGACTAAAGACACCAAGTCTGCTCTTAGAGATGGCGGTGGGGTTCCTTTAGCGGCACCTACATCTTCTTTTGTATCTTCTTATATGAAAGAATCTTTTGACGGAGGTTTTAATATTGAATTTGTGAAAGATGCCAATGGAAGACCATTGTCATATACCGTTAACCAAACCATGATGCGTGTAGATTTGCCAACACCATTGGCGGCCAATTCTCAGGTATCTTTCTCTATTAAATGGTGGTATAATATTCCAGACCACACTACAGACAGAGCACGTTCTGGTTATGAGTATTTTCCTAAAGACGGCAATAGGGCTTATGTAATTGCTCAATTCTTTCCAAGAATGGCTGTTTACAGCGACGTAGAAGGGTGGCAAAACCACCAGTTTTGGGGAAGTGGAGAGTTTGCACTTCCTTTTGGAGACTACGAAGTAAGTATTACCGTACCTGCAGACCATATATTAGACGGCACAGGTGAGCTTCAAAACATGAAAGAAGTATTCTCTAAGGAAATGATTAAGCGATACAACCAGGCTAAAAAATCTTATGACACCCCTGTTGTAATTGTTACGCAAGAAGAAGCTGAGGCTGCTGAAAAAGGATTCTCTGACAAAACAAAGACATGGAAGCTCAAAGCAGAGAATGTGAGAGATTTTGGTTTTGCTACTTCTAGAAAATTTATCTGGGATATGCAAGCCGTTAAATTAGGAAATAGAGACGTTATGGCTGTTTCTATGTACCCAAAAGAAGGAAACCCACTTTGGGAGGAATTCTCTACAAAAGCAGTAGCACTTACTTTAAAATCTTATTCTTCTCATACTTTTGATTACCCTTATCCAAAGGCAATTTCTGTTCACGCTAAAAACCAAGGGATGGAATATCCTATGATATGCTGGAATTACGGAAGACCAAATGAAGACGGTACCTACTCAGACGGTGTTAAATACGGGATGATTTCTGTAATTATTCATGAGGTTGGTCACAACTTCTTTCCTATGATTGTAAATTCAGATGAGCGTCAGTGGGGATGGATGGATGAAGGTTTAGATACTTTTATGCAATACATGGCAGAACAAGAATTTGGAGAGGCATTTCCAGAGGCGATCGCTCCTTTAGAAGCATATCCTTCTAGAAGAGGTGCTCCAGCTAAAATTGTTCCTTATATGGCGGGTGACCAAAGTTTTATTGCACCTATTATGTCTAATCCAGAAAATGTATACCAGTTAGGTCCAAATGCTTACGGGAAACCAGCCACAGCATTGAATATTCTGAGAGAGACGGTAATGGGTAGGGAATTATTTGACCATGCTTTTAAAACATATGCCAATAGATGGAAGTTTAAACACCCCACTCCTGAAGATTTCTTTAGAACTATGGAAGATGCTTCTGCAGTAGATTTAGATTATTTTTGGAGGGGATGGTTTTACACCACAGATTTTGTAGATATAGGTGTAAAAGGGGTGAAGAAATATTATGTAAGCAATGAGCCAACCAAACAAATGAAAGAGTATATGGCTGCTAGAAATATTACAGAGGCAGATTTACCTCCATTGGTTTATTTGGCAGCTGAAGACAGTGAAGACTACAATCCTGAGTTAAAAGGAAAGAAGCCCTCTGAGTCTTCTCAAACACTTAATGCTTTCATGATGGATAATATGACAGAGAGTGAAAGAGCGGCAGTAAAAGAACCTAAGTATTTCTATGAGGTTACTTTTAACAAGCCAGGTGGTATTCCAATGCCTCTTATTGTAGAATATACTTATGCAGACGGGACCACAAAATCAGTCACTTATCCTGCAGAAATCTGGAGAAAAAGTGACGCAGAAGTAAAAACAGTGCTTTCTACAGAAAAAGAAATTGTAGGTATTGTTGTAGATCCAAAAGCAGAAACTGCAGATATAGATACTTCAAACAATTCATGGCCTAAAGCAGAAGCTCGTTCTGAGTTTGACACTTTTAAGGCGGGAATAAAAGACTAATTACATGAAATTAAAATCCCTCTGGGTATAAATTTTAAAGCCCCACCAATTTGGTGGGGCTTTTTTTATTTCGCTTTCAAACTTCTCCTTATATTTGTCTTATGAATGCGTTGTATTTTCTATTCATTAGTGGTGGTGAAATCTTTTTCATCATGTTTATTGTGGTCATGGTTTTTGGTGCAGATAAAATACCAGAAATAGCCAGAGGCCTTGGTAAAGGTATGCGTCAACTCAAAGACGCTACGGAAGACATTAAACAGGAAATCTATAAGACTGCAGACAAACAGGGTATAGATACAAGTTTTGCTAAAGACATTAAGCAAGAGATTGACAAAGTCAAAGAGCAGGTGAGTGACGTGACCGGTAGCATAAAGAGAAACTAAATGTACCAGCAGCTCATAGATTGGGACCGTGATCTGTTTGTATTTCTCAACAGCGCTGGTAATACTTCATGGGATGCTTTTTTTCTTACCATTACTTTAAGTAGCCTTTGGATTCCACTTTTTATTTATTTTATCTGGTTGGCTTTTATTTCACTGGAAAGAAATAGATTTTACAACACTATTTGGACCGCTTTTCTAATGATTTTAACGGTCGCTTTAGTGGGATTTTTCGTAAAATACACTGTAGCAAGGCCAAGGCCCCATCAGTTATTAGATATGGCATATGATATTAGGGCACTTAAACCTATTAGCGGTTACAGTTTTTTCTCTGGGCATGCGGCGAGCTCATTTGCAATAGTTGCCTTTCTTTGCCTGTTACTGAGAAAAACTAAGCCATGGGTGTATGTGTTTTATATTTGGGCATTGTTGTATAGCTATAGTAGAATTTACATTGGTGTACATTATCCATTAGATAGCATTGCAGGGGCATTGATTGGCAGTGGTTTTGCTTATTTGTTTTACAGCTGGCAAATGATATCCAAAAAGTCTTTTTTTAATCCCTTTAAATGACCCTACTCATCGTAAGTCCGTCTCTTATGGGTAGTAAAGAGGTTTGAACACGAGGGTCTTCTGCTAGTTTTTTATTGTAGTCCAGAAGTACTTGGGTAGTCTTGTCTTTAGGATTCAAAGGTTCCACTACTTTACCGGTCCAAAGCACATTGTCAGAAAGAATAACCGTACCTGGTTTAGACTTTTTGATTACTGCCTCAAAATAAGCGTCGTATTGTTTTTTTTCTGCATCTATAAAGACCAAGTCAAAAGGACCTTCTAGTGTAGGAATAATATCTAATGCGTCCCCAATATAGGTCTTGATTTGAGTGGTATAATTGCTCTTGTCAAAATACTTTTTTTGGATCGCAGCTAATTCTGGATTCACTTCAATGGTATGAAGGGTACCGTCTTTAGACAGTCCCTCTGCCAAACATAGTGCAGAATAGCCCGTATAGGTGCCAATTTCAAGTATTTTTTTTGGTGCCAGTATTTTAGATAAAAGGCTTAAAAACCTCCCTTGAAAGTGTCCTGTGATCATTCTAGGTTGAATGATTTTAAGATGGGTTTCTCTGCTGAGCGCTTGCAATAATGTAGGTTCTGCATCTGAATGCTGCTCAATATATTGCTCTAAAGTGTCTGATAAAAAGTGCATGAACTATTTTTACAAAGTTTTTACAAAAATACACCTTTTTAGAAGCGAGACTAATTCCTTTTTATTGTCTCTATTAATTGTATTTTAGGTCTTTAATTATTTTGCTATGAATTTTTCAAATCAATTGGATTTTGCCTTAGAATTAGACGCTTCAGATCCGCTTAAATCTTACAGGGATTTGTTTCATATACCAATACAAAATGGGGCTGAGGTAGCCTACTTTACTGGTAATTCCCTAGGTTTACAACCCAAGTCTGCCCGTGCTTATGTTGAAAGGGTTATGAAAGATTGGGAGACTATGGCGGTAGAAGGACATTTTTATTCTAAGGAACCTTGGTGGGAATACCATGAGAAATTAGCGGCTCCGCTAGCATCATTGGTAGGTGCCAAAACACCTGAGGTTTCAGTGATGAATACTTTAACGGTAAATCTTCATTTCTTAATGGTGTCCTTTTATAGACCTAGTCCAAAGCGTTTTAAGATATTGTGTGAGGAAAAGGCTTTTCCTTCAGACCAATATATGCTTCAAAGCCAAGTAAAGTTTCATGGCTATGACCCAGATACTGCTATAGTTACGGTAAAGAAGCGTCCGGGAGAAAATGCTTGGAGAGAAGAAGATTTGCTAGAGGCAATAGCCCTTCATGGAGATTCATTGGCTTTGGTGCTCATGGGTGGGGTTAATTATTACAATGGGCAGGTTTTTCCAATGAAAAGTATCACAGCAAAGGCAAAAGAGAAGGGTGCATTTGTAGGATGGGATTTGGCCCATGCAGTGGGTAATGTCCCCTTACAACTTCACGATTGGGGCGTAGATTTTGCCAGCTGGTGTAGTTATAAATATTTGAATTCAGGGCCTGGAAATGCGGCCGCTATTTACATCAATGAGCAGTATCTAAACAGAACTGACTTTCCTAGATTTGAAGGTTGGTGGGGAACAGAGAAAGGGCTTCGCTTTAAAATGGAGCCTAATTTTACGCCCATGGACAATGCAGACGCGTGGCAAGTGAGTAATGCAGCTATTTTAGCTATGGCCCCTTTTTTAGCTTCATTAGATATTTTTAAAACAGTGCCTCAAGAAGATTTGTGGTCAAAGCAGTCCCGCTTAGTAAGTTATATGTCCTTTGTTATTGAATCTGTAGCCGCTACGGCACCGTTTGATATTTTAATTTTGACTCCTGAATACAGGGGGTCACAACTTTCCGTGTATTTTCACGAACACGGAAGGGCTATTTTTGACTATTTAATGTCTCAAGGGGTGGTCACGGATTGGCGAGAGCCCAATGTCATGCGATTTGCGCCAGTACCGCTGTACAATAGCTTTAAAGACATTTATACTTTAGGAGAGCGATTAAAAGAAGGAATTAGTAAAGCTATTTTGGCATAAGAGCGCTTGTAATGAATAGTTTAAAACGCCTTCTTTCAAGTAAACGTTACTTGGGTCCCGCCCTAGTTTTTGCCAGTTTGAATTTTGTATTTGGCACATGGGCCATCTATATACCCACCGTAAAAACCCAGTTGGATATAGATAAATCTGCCTTGGGCTTGGCAATTTTTTGTTTGGCTTTAGGAACTTTTTCTGTTTTGCCCTTTGCGTCTCGTTTGATACGATACTTTGGGGTTGGAAAGAGTACAGGATTGGGTGTTTTATGCATCGTAAGCACCGCTTTATTTCCTTTTTTAGCGCCTTCTTATCCACAACTGATTATCGCTTTGTTTTTACTGGGTGCAGCCCAAGGTTTCACAGACATTGCTATGAATGCATTAGTGGCTCAGATAGAAAAGGAAGACGGAGAAAGCGTCATGACTGCTACCCACGGTTTTTTTAGCTTGGGAGGTGTCCTTGCAGGTTTGGGCAGTTTTGGCATTGCTTGGCTAAATAATCCAGTAATACATATGTTTTTTGTGTTGGTTGTAGTGATTTTAGTGAACCTGTATTTCTATCCTGCCTACCAATCAATAAAGGCAGCAGTAGTACCAAAATCTGCAGTATCTCTAAGACATATAAAACCATTTATACTCCTAGGAGGGATTTCTTTTATAGTGATGGGATCTGAGGGAGCTATTGTAGACTGGAGTGCTTTATACCTTCAGGAAGTAGCCTTAGCGCCGGAGTATTTAGTAGGAGGTGGCTTCTTTCTCTTTTCCTTATGTATGACCATAGCCCGTTTTTTTGGAGACCAGTGGAGCAAACGCTTTGGTAGTATTCAAATTATTGCTTTTGGGGCTTTAGTAGCTGGAATAGGTTATTGTTTAGTTCTCAGCGGAAACACTTATCTAGCACTGATCGGATTTGCCTTAAATGGCTTAGGTTTCTCAGTAGTCATTCCAGAAGTATTTAGAATAGCTGGCCAATCAAATACAATAGACCCTACTAAAGCCATGTCTGTAGTCGCTGGATTTGGGTATTCAGGTTTTTTATTAACCCCAGTGGTTTTAGGTGTCGTGTCTGAAAATTTCGGTTTATCAGTGGGCTTTTTAGGTTTGTTTATCAGTGTGCTACTCGTTCTTATATTGACCTATTTTCTCAGAAAGAAAAATACGGTTAGAAGCTAAGGTCAATTAATTAAATAAGGCTTTTATTTGAGAGGACATTATCCTTAAATTATGTAATTTTGAAGAATATAAATACGAGTTATGAGTGCCAAGAAAGGAAAAGTACAAGAACTAATTGAAGAAAAGTTTTTAGAAGAACGCAAAGTATTTTTGTGGGGACAAGTAGACGACGCCTCTGCGAAACACGTCATAGACAGGTTGTTGTATTTGGACTTGCAAAACAACAATGAAATACAATTGGTGATTAATAGTCCAGGTGGTTATGTGACCTCTGGTTTTGCGATATACGACACTATTAAATCTTTAAAAAGCCCTGTATCTACAGTATGTAGTGGTTTGGCTGCTTCTATGGGTTCCATTTTATTGTCTGCGGGCGCCAAAGGAAGGCGATTCATGCAGCCTCATGCACAAGTCATGATTCACCAGCCAAGTGGCGGTGCTAGAGGACAAGCTTCAAATATAGAGATTCAAGCCAGAGAAATAATAAAAACAAGGGAGTTGAGTGCTCAAATTTTAGCAGACAACTGTGGTCAGAAAGTAGACAAGGTCATGAAAGATTTTGACCGTGACTACTGGATGAATGCAGAAGAGAGTTTGGCCTACGGTATTGTAGATGCCATGTTGTAATTTACCTCACCCATTCTCTGAAGGGTTTTATTATTCTGAAGGGTTTTTAATATTCCGAAGGGTTTTCTATTATATGGGAAGCCCTTTTTTTTAGCTCCTTAAGGTCATTTGGGTTCATTTTTTTCAAAAGGGAGAGCATCATAGCCATCCGATTATTTTTCTCAAAATAAGCCTTCTTTTCATCTAAGAAGTTCCAGTATAAAGAATTAAAAGGACAGGCATCTTTCCCTATTTTTTCTTTGTGATTGTACTGGCAGCTCTCACAATAATTGCCCATTTTTTGGATGTAATTCCCGCTACTTACATAGGGTTTTGTGGCCAATAAGCCACCATCTGCAAACTGACTCATCCCCCTTGTATTAGGCATTTCTACCCACTCAATGGCGTCTATGTAAATGCCTAGATACCATTTATCTACCTCATCGGGATGGGTTTGTGTGAGTAAAGCGTAGTTTCCAGTAACCATGAGCCGTTGGATGTGGTGGGCGTAACTATGCTCAAGGCTTTGCTTAATAGACTGGTGCATACAATTCATTTTGGTTTCTGCTGTCCAGTAAAAATCAGGAAGCTTTCCATGGTTATCCAGGGCATTCTTTTTTGCATAACCAGGCATTTCTCTCCAGTAAATCCCTCTCATATATTCTCTCCATCCCAAAATCTGTCTCACAAAACCCTCTACCTGATTTAAGCTTATTTTATCTTCTTTTTGCCCGTAATAAGTCTTTAATACCTGATCCACCACCTCTTTTGGACTGATGATTTTTGAGTTTAAAGCAAAAGACAGTCTAGAATGAAAAAGAAATTTTTCTTGGGTGTGCATAGCGTCTTGAAAATCGCCAAAATAGGGAAGGAGGTTCTCGCAAAAATAATCTAGTATTTGTTGTGCTTGATTTTTGTTTATGGGCCAATTAAATTGACTAGCATCTATGGAGCCAATGGTCTGGATGGATTGCGATTGAATACTTTCATATATTTCTAAGAGGTTATTTGAGACTGGAAAACCAGTGGGCACAGGAATTTGTCCCTTCCATTTTTTTCTATTCTCTTGGTCGTAATTCCATTTCCCTCCAAGCGGTCCTTCAGGCGTCATTAAAATCTGATGCTCTTTTCTCATTTGCCTGTAAAAAGGCTCCATGATTAGCTGTTTCTTTCCCTCAAAAAAGTCTTTTAAACGCTTTCTGTCTGTGTAGAAATGTTCTGTTGAATATGATTTAGTAGGAATATCTAAAGCGTTACAAATGGATTGAAATTGTAAATCTAGCCTATACTCATCGGGTTCTTGGTATTCAAATAAACCAATCTCATGGCTTTTAATATGGGCATGGATTAATTTTTCTAAATCCTCTTTGGCTTCAGCTTGGTCAATATTTATATATATGATCTGGTGGCCTTTGGCCTTAACGGCCGATGCAAATTCCCGCATAGCCGCAAAAAATCCTACTATTTTTTGAATGTGATGGGTCACATAATCCGTCTCTTGTCTCATTTCCACCATGAGATATAGCACCTGATTATTTACTTCTTTATACCAACTGTGCGATAAGTTGAGCTGATCCCCTAAAATGAATCTAAGTTTTTTTGTATCTGACATATCTCTGGCCTTTATTTGAATGGTAGAATTGGCTTACTTTTTTTAGCGTTAATTATTCCAAAGCTTTTGGAATGCCTTTTGAGGGTCGTACATATCTGCTTGTCTTTCGGGATTAAAAATCCGATCCCTTGGATCATTTCCTACTCCACTAGTATACATCCAATTGGCCCAATTACTGTCTACATCGTAGTCTATCAATTGACTTTCAAAGTAGGTGGCTCCTATTCTCCAGTCCTGATCCAATGTCTTTGACCAATAGCTGGCCACATTTTGTCTGCCCCTATTGCTCATCCATCCAGTTTGAGACAATTCCTTCATGTTGGCATTGATAAATGGACTATGAGTGGTGCCACTTATCCAATCATTATACACTTTAGGATCATTTCCTTGCGCAAAAGATTTATGGTTAATTCCACCACTCTTGAAGAGGTCATTTTTATGTTTTAGCCCTACATATTTAAAAAATTCCCTCCACAGAAGTTCAAAGAGTACCCAATAAGTACTTTCGTTTGCTTTTACTGTTTTTTCATATGCTTTGAGTTGGTAGTATATAGTTCTTGCAGATATACAACCATTGGCAAGCCAAGCAGATAATTTAGTGCTGTAGTCTAATCCAATTAATCCATTACGAGTCTCTTTGTATTGGGCTACATGATCCGTGCTAAAAAAGTAATGGTCTATTCTTTCTTGTGCCGCCTTTTCCCCACCTTTGAATGGAAATGCAGATCTTGAATCTATTTTTATAGAAAGTAATTCTTTTGAAATAGATGCCCAAAGAGCGTCGGAATAAAACAAGGGCGTGTTTGAGGTATTTGTTTGCTTGGCTGGAACTTCTAATGGCGCAGGTACTTCTAAAGTCGCTTCTACTTTTTTTCTAAACGGCGTAAATACTTTAGGAAGTTTGTATAATTCAAAAGGGATTATCTCTGGTCCCAATAGAAATTGATCGTAAAGACTGACCAACTGAATATTTGGTGAAATCTTAGCTTCTATCTCTTTGTTTATTAAAACCTCTTCCTCGTGCCATACTTTTTGAAAGTATAGTGTGCCAATATTATTTTCATTAATATATTCGGGCAATCGCTTGGTTGGATCCCCTATAAGAATAGCAAATGGAATATTTAACTCTTCCAGACTTCGCTTTAAATCCAACAATGATTCTACATTGAACTTGGCCCTGAATGGACCTATTTTAGGAAAATCTCCATCTAATTTCTCCGGATTTAAACAATAAACGCCCACAACTTCATTTGCATTGTTTTTACAGGCAGCTGTGAGTAAAGGGTTGTCAGCAACCCTTAGGTTGTTTGTAAACCATACAATAGATTTCATACACTTTGTTTTTTATTTCTTTTGCATTTTTCAGAGCAGTAACGCACTTCATCCCAGTTTTTTTCCCATTTCTTTCTCCAATTAAATGGCCTCTGACACACTGTGCAAACTTTAGAAGGAAGTAAGGTCTTTTTATGCATCTTATTTTTTTTGTGGTTTTGTTTCTGGTTTGGCGTATTCGTATCTAATGGGTGCAACTCCTTTAACATATCCGTCAATTCCAATTCCTGCTATGCTATTGGCTTTTGCTAAATCGATCCAGCCATCAGGAGCTATAAATGCCTCATCCAAATAAAGCGCATTTATGGCTCCAATAACCATAATGCACCCATTTTCAATAATGGGATATTCATTCACATAAGTACAGCTGTATCTAATAGTACTCTTCTTAACAAAGGGTGCCAGAGTACCTTCAAGGTACTCAGCTTCTAATCCTACTGCTTCAAATTCAGAAGTATTGGTGGGGTATTTTGCAGCGGTTTGGTGGGCTTTGCCTACAAAGCCCTCTTGAACATGGTTTACTGTAAACACCCCTGTTTCTTGAATGTTTTTATAGGTGTCTCTTTGAACAGTGAGTGGTCTGAATGTAAAACCTATCAGCGCTGGGCTGCTGCCAAGGTGAATGATAGAGTTAAAAACCGCCAAGTTTTTATTTCCATCACTGTCTTGCGTGCCTATTAGATTTAATGATTTATATCCAGTGCAACTGTTAATGAGGTTTGCCCTATATCTAGATGGAAGTTCCTCTAAGTCTGACGCTTTAAATTGTTTCACGTTTCTTATTTTTTTTTAAACAAATATAAGAAAGCATATGGCCATAAACAGTGATTTTTTTTTCTATTGATATAAATACTCTTTTTTAAACAGGGGCAAAAAAAAATCTCCATAAATGGAGATTTTAATATTGGAGTTATTCAAATACTGCAATTACAAACTTGCAAATAGTTTTTGCATTTTTTCTTGCTGTTCTTCAGCAAGTGTATGATCTACTAATATTCTACCAGAGTGTTCGTCTGTAATGATTTTCTTTCTAGAAGCAATCTCTACTTGGACCTGTGGTGGGATGGTGAAGAATGAGCCTCCAGAGGCACCTCGCTCAATAGCTACAACGGCTAAACCATTTTTTACATTGGTCCTTATGCGCTTGTATGCATTGATTAACCTTTCTTCAATTTGGGTTTCGTACTCTGCAGATTTTTTAAGAAGCGCTGCTTCTTCTTTTTCTGTTTCAGCAAGAATATCGTTTAGTTCTTCTTTTTTGTGCTTAAGGTGTGTTTCTCTAGCTTCTAAACGTTCTTTAGAGTCTTCAACAACTGCCTTTTTTTGTTCCATTTGTGCTTTAAATTCACGAATGTTTTTCTCAGCCAATTCAATTTCAAGTTCTTGAAACTCTACTTCTTTGGAGAGTGCATTAAACTCTCTAGAGTTTCTTACGTTTTTCTGTTGTTCTGCGTATTTTTTTATGGCAGACTTAGCATCCTCAATTAGATTTTTCTTTGCAGCTATTTCTACATTGATGGTTTCTAAGTCAGATTTAAGTTTTTCCATTCTGGTATTTAATCCAGAAACTTCATCTTCAAGGTCTTCTACTTCTAACGGAAGTTCTCCCCTTACATTTCTAATTTCGTCTACCCTTGAATCTATCAATTGAAGGTCGTATAAAGCCCTAAGCTTATCTTCTACTGTTACCTCTTTCTTTGTTGCCATAATTAATAATACTTGATGGGATTGGTGTTACTCTCCGATAAAGAGATTGCAAAATTAGGAATTTTTTTCGTAAGATAGCCCACTAAAAGATTTTTTGTAAACTGCTCACTTTCGTAGTGCCCAATATCTGCTAGTAGAATAGTATCTTCTGCTTTAAAAAAGTCGTGGTATTTTAAATCTGAAGTGATGTAAACATCTGCTTTACAGTCTTTTGCGTTGTCAATAGCGAAAGCCCCACTACCACCCAACACAGCTACTTTTTTTATTTTTTTTCCATGTAATTGGGAATGTTTTATGCAAGGCGTACCAAAAACAGCTTTCAAGTGTTTTAGGAAGTCCTTTTCCTCCATTGCTTCGGGGAGTAATCCAACCCTTCCCATTCCTAATTTCCCGGCTGGGTCTTGTGGTTTTATACTTGGGTTATTGATAAGTACTTCAACTTTTTGCAGGCCAAGGCGTTCTGCAATTTCATAATTTACACCTAGTGAAGCATTGTCTAAAGCGGTGTGCATACTATAAATGGATATACCGTGTTGAATACATTTTAAGACAACCCTAGATACATAATCGGACGGGGTCAGTTGCTTGAGTCCTCTAAAAATGATTGGATGAAAGCTTACAATCATATTGGCATTTTTTAGGATTGCTTCCTCTACTACATTTTCCAAAGTGTCTAAACTTACTAATATTCCAGATACCTTTGTTTGTGCATCTCCCACTAATAATCCTACATTGTCAAATTCTTCAGCCCAACTTAATGGTGCTAAGTCTTCCAATATATTGGTAATATCTTTTACGGTCATAATTGTAAAATTGTGTTCTTGACAAATATAATTATTATAATTTCGTTCCTATGAAGATCAGATTGCTTTTATGGCCTTTATCACTCCTCTATGCATGGGGGTTGAGAATCAGACATCTTTTTTATGACCTAGGGTTAATTAAGAGTGTTGTTTTCAAGACCCCTACTATTTGTGTGGGAAACCTCAGTCTCGGCGGTACCGGAAAAACACCGATGATTGCTTTACTAATAGAATACTATTTGAGCAAGGGTTTGCATATTGTTGTAGTGAGTAGGGGATATGGAAGAAAGACCCATGGTTTAATTGAAGCTAATTTTGAGTCAACTGCCAGTCAAATTGGCGACGAACCTTTTCAAATCTATAGAACATTCCCCCAGATTAGGATGGTTGTATGTGCTTCAAGAGTAAGAGCAATGGCTTATTTAGAAGCGAGTCATTTCCATGTAGTTGCAGAAAAAAAGATTTCGTTAGGGCCTAATCAATCAGGGAGTCAATCTCCACCTGATTTAGTACTCTTAGATGACGCTTTTCAGCACAGGGCCATTAAAGCGCAGTTTAATATTTTACTCACCACCTATAGCAAGCCTTTTTTTAAAGATTTTTATTTGCCAGCTGGTACTTTGAGAGACCACCAATTAAGGGTGAAAAAGGCAGAAGTTGTCGTGGTTACTAAGTCTCCTGATCCTCTAGATAAGAATAAAAATGAATCTTTTGTTTCTAGGCTAAATCTCAGACCAAACCAACCAGTGTTTTTCAGTCATTTGAAATATGCCAGCACTTTAGTAGGACTCAAGGAGCATATTTCGTTAGATACTTTAAAGGGAGAGAAAATTGTATTGGTTACTGCAATTGCTAACCCAGAACCTTTGGTCGTTTTTCTAACTTCAATAGGGGCAGTAGTGAAGCACCTCAAATATGCAGACCACCATTTTTTTACGCCAAGTGAAATTAATTTATTGAAACAATACAATCGTATTATTTGCACCCACAAGGATTTTGTAAAGTTAAGTGATGAAATACCCCAATTGTTTTACCTCCCTGTTTCTCATGATTTCAGTGAAAGGGACAAACAGGCTTTTTACAAAGCTTTACCTGAGGTCTGAGTCAATAAAATAACCTGGTATAGTTCATCTTCTTCATAGGGTTTATGAAGCATGGCAGAAAAACCTATTTGGGCCAATTCTTTCCAATGATTGTCTTTTTCTAATGCAGTTAGTGCTACTATTGGAATGGAGGTATTTGTTTTTCTGATTTCTTTAGTAGCTTCTTGGCCTGTCATTACAGGCATGTATAGATCCATGAGAATAAGGTCAAAACTTTTAGAAGCAACCCATTGAACGGCTTCAGATCCGGAGTGGCAAGGCATTGCTTTAATACCAATTTTTTCTAATGTTTTTATGGTGAGCATTTGGTTGATCAGATTGTCGTCTACCACTAAGACAGATAGATTTTCAATTAGAGCGGTATTGATTTTTTGAGGGAGCTTTACAGCCGCTGAATTTACCTTAAAACCAAGAGAAAAACTGAATTCACTCCCTTTGTTTATCTGACTCTTTATGATTAATTGGCTGTTTAATGTTTTTAAAAGTGCCACGACAATGGGCAATCCTAGTCCACTTCCAAAAGATTTGTTTTTTGATTCTAATTGGTGAAAGTGTTTGAGGATTTCCCTTTGATCCTCTTTGAGAATTCCCTTTCCTTGGTCCAATACTTTAAAGCTAATTTCACAACTTTTATTCGTTATTTTCCGGCCTTCCAGTTTTAGTAATACTGGTTTTTTTTCTCCAAATTTTACGGCATTATTGAGTAAATTGATCAGTAGCTGGGTAAGTTTTACGGGATCTCCATTGAGGTGGTTGGGTATTTTGGGATCAATATTTATTGCTATTTCAGTACCCTTGGTTGTTAATTGTTTTTTGACAGTTTTTGACACAAGGTAAACCAAGCTGTCTAATTCAAAAGATTCCTGATGCTGACCTAATTTTTTTGCATCAACTTTCTTCAATAAAAGGGAATCGTTAATTAATTTAACCAAATAATTTGAGGCCCTTTCCAGTATTTGAAGGTCTTCTATTTGCGAAGCTTTTGGTGCGTTTTCTAACAAGCTTTTAGATATGACAGTTACGGCATGTAAAGGGGTTCTTAGCTCATGACTTAAGTGGGTGTTGTAAGCCAAGATCTCATTTGTTTTGAGGGCGTTATGGTGCTTTTCCTTTTTATTTATGACAAGTAGGCAAACAATAACAATACATAAAATTCCAAAAACACCAAATATCAACGACAACAGAAAAGGTGTAATTGAGATGTTAGCGGAAAGGATCATATTGATGGGCTTGCTATTTTTCTTGTGTGTAAAATTAAGTCTACCAGCCTATTACTGTAACCTGTTTCATTGTCGTACCATCCTATGATTTTAACCATATTACCAATGACAGAGGTCATTTGGGCGTCAAATGTGCAGGAAAAAGGACTGTTATTTATGTCTACAGACACAATAGGATCTTCGGTGTAAGCTAAAATATGTTTAAATTTTCCAGCTGCCGCCTCCTTAAATTTAGTATTTATTTCAGTAATACTAGTAGGTTTTATCACATTAAATGTAATGTCGGTCAAAGAACCATTGGCTACTGGAACCCTAATGCCACAACCGCCCATCACTTCAGCCAGATCAGGAAACACCCTTGTGAGTGCTTTTGCAGCACCTGTAGTGGTCGGTACTATTGATTGCCCAGCAGCTCTGGCTCTTCTGAGGTCTCTATGGGGCTGGTCGTGCAAACTTTGGTCCGAGGTATACGAATGAATCGTAGTGATATAAGCCTCTCGGATGCCACATAAATCTTTGATTATTGCAATCATTGGCGCCGCATTATTTGTGGTGCAAGAAGCATTAGAGATAATTTGATCACTATTTTTTAAGGTGTGTTCATTAATACCCATAATAATCATAGGGATATTGTCTTCTTCAGGAGGTGCTGCTAAAATGACTCTTTTTACTTGGCCTTTTAGATGAAGGGATAGCATGCTTTTACGCTTGAATTTACCGGTGGCTTCTATAATTATTTCTGCTCCAGTATCCTGCCATGAAATTGACTCAATGGCAGCTTCATTAAACACAGGGACTGTTTTTTTAGCAATCATTATGGCGTGATCCAAGCCAATTACATCTGTGTCTAAGACTCCGTGTATGGAATCGTATTTTAAAAGATGGGCAAGGGTTTTTGCCGGGGCAAGATCGTTAATGGCTACTACCTCAATGGAGGGATGGTTAATTAAAAGGCGAAAGAGTGTTCGGCCAATTCGGCCAAAGCCATTAATACCTATTTTAATTTTTTTCATCTAAAGTTTGTGCTGTTAGAGCATGTGTTTGTGTGCCTTGTAAGAAGACCGCACTAATGCACCACTTTCTACATGCCTAAAGCCCATTTCTAAACCAATTGTTTCGTATTTCTTAAACTGTTCAGGAGTGATGAATTCTGTTACTGGTAAGTGATTTTTTGAAGGTTGTAAGTACTGGCCAATAGTCACTACGTCTACTTGGGCATTTCTTAAATCCCTAAGGGTCTCAATGACCTCTTCTTCTCTTTCACCAAGTCCTAACATAATACCAGACTTTGTTCTGTTTATCCCAGATTTTTTAAGGTAGGCTAAGACTTCCAGACTTTTCTCATATTTGGCTTGAATCCTTACGGCTCTTGTAAGTCTTTTGACGGTCTCCATATTGTGAGAAACTACTTCAGGATTTGCCCTTATAATTCTGTCTAAGTGTCTTGTGATTCCTTGAAAATCAGGAATGAGTGTTTCCAAGGTAGTATTAGGATTTAATCTACGAATGGCACCCACTGTTTCTTCCCAAATAATAGATCCCATGTCCTGAAGGTCGTCTCTGTCTACTGAGGTAATTACAGCGTGTTTTATACCCATTATTTGAATAGAGCGTGCCACTTTCTCAGGTTCTTCCCAGTCTACTGTTTCAGGTCTTCCTGTTTTAACACCGCAAAAGCCACAAGATCTGGTGCAAATATTTCCTAAAATCATAAATGTTGCCGTACCCTCACCCCAACATTCACCCATATTTGGACAACTTCCAGAAGTACAAATGGTATGTAAATCATACTTATCTACCAAACTTCTAAGTTGGGTGTATTTTTGGCCTGTGGGAAGTTTAACCCTCAACCATTTTGGTTTTCCAGCCTTAGGTTTGTCTTTGGTGGTAGTGATTGTATCGGTAGCCATCTTTTTTTTAACAAATATAATAAACAATGGGGATAAAAGCCTTAAATCGAGGGCTTGTTCCTAATCAATTCGGACAATAATTTTCTTGCTCTAAGGGCCTTAACTTTAATGTTATTTACGGGTTCTTCTAGTACTAATGCCATTTCAGCATAACTCATTTCATTAAAATACCTCAGGTTTATAACTTTTTGATAAGCAGGCTTTAGTTTTTTTATTTCTGTGAGTAAATCTGCTAAATTTTGTTGCTGAATCAATTGATCTTCAGCAGTGGGAGTACTGTCTAAAACCTCTGATTCTCCTGCGCTGTTTTGGTAAGAAAAAGTATTGTTTTCTAGGCTTCTTTTTTGTTTTCTCAAAAGATCTATGTGTAGGTTTTTTGAAATGGTAATAAGCCAGGTTTTAAACACAAACTCTTCTTTATAGCTATTGATTTTGTCAAAAGCTTTAGAAAATGTTTCAATAGTAATGTCCTCTGCCTCTAATTCATTTTTTGTTCTAAGCAGTTGAAAACTATACACATCATTCCAAAAGGTATCCAAGAGATTACTAAATGCGAGTTGTTGACCAGATTTGGCGTTTTGTATGGTCTTTGATATGTTTTCGGGAGCTAAAATCAACGAATCTTTATTGGGTTATTTCATTTTTACAATCCTGTTCAGTAGGAAGCTTTCCACACATCCCACATGCCTCCCCTTCTTTATTTAAAAAAGGGCTTTGACTGGCACATGTTCCTGAGAATACACCATCCTTTTTGGCCCAAATTTTTATGGCAATACCAGCAAAACCTAATCCTAAAAGTGCAATTGTAATGAAAACTAACTTCATATATTATATTTTTTACAAAGGTACAAAATATGCCTTTGTGACACACTTATCCAATGGGAATATTGGCTATGGATTCTTTTGGATTTGGGTTTGGATTACCAGGTTTTTCTTCAATGGTGATATATATGATTCCTTTTTCTTTAAAGGGTATTTGAATTAATTGTTGTTTGTCAATTTTTGAAAGCACCCCAATATTCTCAATTATTCCATTGCGACTTACCCATATTTGGAAACACTTGTTATCTGGTAGATTGGGTAAATTGTCGAATTGCAGGAACCCCAATCTTTTCTCTTTATTTAGATAAGAAGAAAAATTAAAGGAAACTTGATTGTATTTAGACTCATGCTCTTTTTTCTCAGTTTGAGGGCTTTGAAGAACTATAAACTGATTCCTTAAGTCTTCTAACTTTTGGTCAAAATTTGTAGTGAGTTCTTTAATTTGATCATTGACCACAGACTGCTGGGTTCTCATTCTTTTCGTTTCTTGAAGTACATAAAGCGCAGTCATTAAAAAAACCACAATTGCTAACACAATAGAAACCCATGAAAATTTAGCCAATCGTTCAATTCTTTTTACCTGTCGTTCTATATTGGCTTTTAAAGATTTTACAGGTGCTTTTTTGTATTGACTACTAAATTCTAAAAGATTGTTTTCTAATAGGTCTAGGTGTGCTTTTAAATCAGGATTATTTTCAATGAGACTTTCAATGCGAAGGGCCTCTTGAGGATCAAGACTTCCGGATACATATAATTCAAGATCACCAGATGCGATTATAGCTGCTGTATTTTCTTCCATTTTTTATTGCTTAAACTGATAAATAGTGCCCAGTTCTTTTAATCCAATTCTAAGCCTAGATTTAACTGTTCCCAAAGGAATGTTTAAAAACTCAGCCACTTCTCTTTGCGTCATGCCAAAGAAGAAAATAGCTTCTAGTACCGCTTTGTTTTTAAGGGCCAATTGGTCCATATGATTCTGAACATCAAGGTGGTCACTGTCAAATCCTTGGTCCCTAATATTTACGGTATTAATCCCTATTTGGACTTCTAAGGGTTTTGTTTTGTTTGTTTTCCGATATAAATCAATAGCAGTGTTGCGTGTAATCCTTAAAATCCAGGTAAATAATTTCGCTTTTTTTTGATCGTAAGTATGGCTATTTTTCCAAATTTTTATAAAACTCTCCTGTAGGGCGTCTTCTGCAGCTGAGCTGTCTTTTAATATTTGAAAACAAACCCCATAAAGCACCTCTGAGTAATTGTCATAGAGTAAGCTAAGGGCTTTTTCATCCTTAGCTTTTAAGAGTCCAACAATTCTCGTGTCTATACCCATCAATGTTGGCTAAATGATATTTACTTCAGGTTCTAAGTGTATGGCGAATTTTTCTTTGACTGTTTGAATGACTTTTTGAGCCATAGCTAATAGCTGTTTTCCACTAGCATTTCCGTAGTTTACAATGACCAAAGCTTGTTTTTCGTGAATTCCAGCGTCATTTTCTCTGTATCCCTTTAATCCAGATTGCTCTATGAGCCAGCCAGCAGGGATCTTGTATTGATTTTCAGTAATCTTATAAAATGGTGCTTCTGGCCATTTAGAATGAAATGCATTAAAAATATCCTTTCCAACCGTTGGGTTTTTAAAAAAACTACCACTATTTCCCAATATTTTTGGATCGGGTAGTTTTGATTTTCTAATACTGATAACAGCATCCGAGACATCCTTTATGGTTGGATTTTTATCTGTATTATTTTCTTTTAAGACCCTTTGAATATCACCGTATTGGGTGTGTAGTACATGGGGTTGTTTTGAAAGGCAAACCCTAACATTGTAGATAATATACTTTCCTTTGGCCCTTGTTTTGAAAACAGATGACCTGTAGTCAAACTCACATGCTTCTGCAAGGAGCGTTTGTGTTTTAAGTGTTTTTATTTCCAGTACCTCACAGGACACAAAAACATCTTTTAACTCTACCCCATAAGCGCCAATATTTTGAATTGGTGCACTACCCACACAACCTGGAATTAGTGATAAGTTTTCAAGCCCACCGTAATCATGTTCCAAACACCAAAGTACTAAATCATGCCAATTTTCTCCTGCAGCGACGTCTAAAACAACCTCATTTTCAGTTTCAGAAACCAAATGAATTCCCTTATGACATATTTTTATAACATGGGCGTTTAAGTCTTTAGTCAGTAGGAGGTTGCTCCCTCCACTTAGAATAAAAATATCAGGATGACAGCGATTCAATAAAAGGTGTTTTAAATCTTCTAAATGGTGGCTCTCTGAAAAGTAAGCTGCTGAAACATCTATACCAAAACTGTTGTGTGATTTAATGGATATGTTCTTAGAAATATTCATTAATTTGGATAAACCTCCAAAGCTTTTTTTAGAATTTCTATGGCGGTAATTAATTGCTGTTCTTCTAACACATAGGCAATTCTAATTTCATTTTTACCTAAGCCAGGAGTCGCATAAAAACCAGCTGCAGGGGCAACCATGATTGTTTTGCCACCTACAGAAAAAGAATCGAGTAGCCACTTGGCAAAATTATCTGCATCTGCAACAGGCAAAGCTACTACACAGTAAAAAGCCCCTCTTGGATTAGCAACAGCTACCCCTGGAATTTTTTTTAGACCAGAGATTAACACATCCCTTCTTTTTTGGTATTCTGTGTTTACTGTTTTAAAATAGGACGTAGGGGTATCTAAAGCGGCCTCTGCAGCAATTTGAGCATAGGTGGGAGGGGAAAGTCTCGCTTGCGCAAACTTCATGGCCGTATCAATAAATGCTTTATTTTTTGATACCAAACAACCTATACGAGCACCACACATACTGTATCTCTTAGATACAGAATCTATGACTATAGCGTAGTCTGCTATTCCTTCTAATGTTAAAATAGAGTGGTGTACAGCCCCTTCGTAAGTGAATTCCCTATACACTTCATCTGCAATTAGAAAAATATTGTACTTTTTAACCAAGGCAGACAAGGCTTCTAGCTCTTCTATTGTATAGAGATAGCCAGTTGGGTTTCCAGGATTGCAAATGACAATAGCCTTTGTTTTTGACCCAATTAATTTTTCAAAATCAGCTATGGGGGGTAGGGCAAAATTTTCGGATAGGCTAGAAACAACAGGTACTACTCTAATATCGTTGGCAGCTGCAAACCCATTGTAGTTGGCGTAAAAGGGTTCTGGAATAATGATCTCATCTCCTGGATCTGCCACACTGCCCATAGCGAATGACAAGGCTTCGGATCCCCCAGTGGTTACAATAATATCTTCTTTAGTGATATTTACATGGTGTAGTTTGTAATACTGCGCTAATTTATCTCTATAGGTGTCAGACCCTTCCGTTCTACTATAAGCCAAGACTTCAATTTTAGCATTAGATACGGCATCTAGCGCTATTTGAGGTGTTTTAATATCTGGTTGACCAATATTCAAATGAATTACTTCAATACCCTTCGCTTTGGCATTTTCTGCAAAGGGGACAAGTTTTCTAATAGGGGATTCGGGCATAGAAAGCCCTTTTTTAGACAATACTGGCATGGATTTTTTTTTGCGAAATTAGGAATCAAAAACAAGCCCAGCTTGTTTTTTTAAAAATTATTCTTCTTTTTTAACCATTCCCTTGATTGTCAATATTTTAGTAGGTGTCTCTGCATTAGATTTAACCGTAACGGCCTTTCTGATAGGGCCTACTAAAGCTGTGTTGTATTTTACCTGAATTTCTCCTGTTTTTCCCGGTAAAATAGGCGCCTCTGGTTTTTTGGGAATAGTGCAACCACAGCTGGAGCTTACTTCGGTTATTATCAGTGGAGCGTCTCCGGTGTTGGTGAATTCAAACACCCTAATTCCGTCGCTATTTACCGCTATTGTTCCATAGTCGATGGTTTCAAATTTGAAGCTTATTTTTGCCGTTTTTTCTTGAGCTAAAACAGTGTTTTGCATGAAGATTACCGCAAGTAAGAAAAGTAAATTTTTCATTTTTTCTTTAGTTTAGAACTATATCAAATATAATTCTTTTCATAACAAGGGACAAAATTCTTTCAAGAGAGGCAGAGTATCCTTATTTTTGTATCTTATTATTTCCTAATAACAAGCCTAACTACTATATTGTATGGAGACTGCTTCCAAATATTCCCCCCGACAAATTGAAAACCAATGGTATGACTATTGGATGAAGCACAATTTTTTTGCTTCTAAGCCAGATGAGAGAACGCCATATACCATAGTCATTCCTCCACCAAACGTCACTGGAGTTTTACATATGGGGCATATGCTAAACAATACCATTCAAGATGTACTGATCAGAAAAGCAAGATTGCAAGGTTTTAATGCATGCTGGGTACCTGGAACGGATCACGCTTCAATTGCAACAGAGGCCAAAGTTGTAGCAAAACTTAAAGAGCAAGGTATTTCTAAATCAGACCTGAGCAGGGAAGAATTTTTAGCCCATGCCTGGGAATGGAAAAACGAGTATGGAGGCGTTATTTTGGAGCAACTCAAAAAATTAGGCTGTTCTTGTGATTGGGATAGGACCGCTTTTACTATGGATCCTACTTTATCAGATTCAGTGATCAAAGTTTTTGTAGACTTGTTTAATAAAGGCCTCATTTACAGGGGCAATAGAATGGTAAATTGGGATCCTGAGGCACTCACCACACTATCAGATGAAGAGGTTATTTACGAGGAGAAACAGGGTTTATTGTACTACATTTCATATCAGGTAGCTGGAAGTGATCAGAAGCTCACCATTGCTACTACGAGACCTGAGACTATATTTGGAGATACGGCTATTTGTGTTCATCCTGAAGATGAGCGTTTTATGCACCTTCATGCTAAGAAAGCCATTGTACCCCTTTGTGGGAGAGAGATTCCAATTATTGCAGATCCTTATGTAGATATGGAATTTGGAACAGGCTGTTTAAAAGTGACCCCGGCGCATGATCTAAATGACAAAGCACTGGGTGAAAAACACCACTTAGAGAGCATCGATATTTTCAACCCCAATGCTACTTTAAATTCTTTTGGTATGGGCTACGAGGGAATGGACCGGTTTGACGCTAGAAAAAAGGTTTCGAAAGATTTAGAAGCCCTAAATTTTTTAGTAAAAACAGAGCAACACCTTAATAAAGTAGGCACTTCTGAGAGAACAAAAGCCGTAATAGAGCCTAGATTGTCCGACCAATGGTTTCTAAAAATGGAGACTTTAGCCCAGCCTGCTTTAAAGGCGGTATTGGAGGACAAAGAGGTGAAGTTATTTCCCAAAAAGTTTGAAAATACTTACAGACATTGGATGGAAAATATTCGTGATTGGAATATTTCTAGACAATTGTGGTGGGGACAGCAAATACCTGCCTTTTATTTTGGAGATGGAAGAGAAGACTTTGTCGTTGCTGAAAATATTGACACTGCATTAATACTCGCCAAGGAGAAGTCTGGTAATTCAAGCCTAACTTCCCAAGATTTAAGACAAGATGAAGACGCTTTAGACACTTGGTTTTCTTCCTGGTTGTGGCCTATGAGTGTGTTTAATGGCATACTCGAGCCAGATAATGAGGAGATCAATTATTACTACCCTACCAATGATTTGGTGACCGGTCCAGATATTTTATTTTTCTGGGTGGCGAGAATGGTTGTTGCGGGATATGAATTTAGGGGAGAAAAACCTTTTTCTAATGTATATTTCACCGGCTTGGTTAGAGATGCGCAACGTAGGAAAATGTCTAAATCTTTAGGGAATTCACCAGACGCCCTAAAACTTATAGAAGACTATGGTGCAGATGGTGTTAGGGTAGGTCTCTTATTGAGTTCTGCTGCTGGAAACGACCTCATGTTTGACGAGGCATTGTGCCAGCAAGGAAAGAATTTTGCCAATAAAATTTGGAACGGTTTTAGACTCATTCAATCGTGGGAAGTAGCAGATATTCCACAGCCAGAAGCCGCAAAAAAAGCCATTGAGTGGTATACAGCACTGTTTAACAAAACAGTGTTAGAAATAGAAGATGACTTCAGCAAGTACAGAATTTCAGATGCGCTCATGGCCACTTATAAGTTGTTGTGGGAGCATTACAGTTCATGGCTTTTAGAGTTAATTAAACCGCATTATCAGCAGCCTGTAGACCGTACGACAAAAGCTCAGGTAATTGCTTTAATGGAGAATAATTTAAGGATTTTGCATCCCTTCATGCCGTTTTTATCAGAAGATATTTGGCAGCAAATTTCAGAAAGATCACCAGAAGAAGCCCTTATAGTGAATCATTGGCCAAAGGTAAGTCCCTTAGATCAAGCAGATTTATTAGCTGGTTTTGAATGGGCCAAGCAAGTGATATCTGAGGTGAGAACGGTAAGGAAAGAAAAGCAGATTGCCCAAAAAGAAGTTTTAGACATGTTTGTAATGCATTCCTCTAATCCATTGTCTTACTGGACTGCTGGAATTGAAAAATTAGCCAATTTAACACCAGTTCAACTTTCAGACGCACCCATTGAAGGCGCGCTTAGTTTTAGGGTAGACGCTTATGAATACTTTATCCCTATTACTGGGGCCATTGATGTGGACGCAGAAATAGCTAAAGTGACAGAAGAGTTAAATTACACCAAAGGATTTTTAAGCGCTGTAGAAAAGAAACTTTCGAATGAACGATTTGTTTCAAATGCGCCAGAAACTGTTTTGGCTTTAGAAAAGAAAAAGCAGTCAGACGCCATGGCTAAAATAGAAACATTAGCGCAAAGTTTATTATATTTGAAAGGCTAGTGAATTTTAAAGCACAAGCCTTATTGAGTTATGGAAGCTTATGCGAACGCTTTATTAATTGCTATACCTTTATTTTTACTGCTCATTTTAATTGAAATTGGGTATGGGTATTGGCGAAAAAAAACCACCTATGGTGTATTGGACACCGTATCTAGCATCAGTTCTGGTATCACAAATATTTTAAAGGATACCCTTGGTTTGGGTATTGTATTAGTGTCTTATCCAACTATATTGTCTTTTTTTAAAGTAGCTCCTTTGGAGGTGCATTGGTGGGTTTGGGTCATAGGTTTTATCTGTATAGATTTTGGGGGTTACTGGAACCATAGGTTGAGTCACAAAATCAATATTTTTTGGAACCAACACATGATTCACCACAGCAGTGAGTCTTTTAATTTAGCTTGTGCTTTAAGGCAATCCATATCTAATCTTTTTGCCTATTTCCCCCTTTTGCTGCTTCCAGCAGCTTTGTTAGGGGTGCCTTATAAAGTGATTGCTATATTGGCGCCGGTACAATTATTTGCCCAATTTTGGTACCATACCCAGCATATAGGAAAATTGGGATTTTTAGAATATATTATTGTTACGCCCTCCCAACACAGGGTACACCATGCCATAAATGAACGCTATATAGATAAAAATTTAGGCCAAGTTTTTAGTATTTGGGATCGTATGTTTGGGACTTTTCAAGAAGAGTTAGCCAGTGATCCTCCACAATATGGTGTGTTAAAACAGGTGAACACATGGAATCCATTTACCATTAATTTTATGCATTTTTGGCAAATAACAAAAGATGCCTGGCGTACAAAATCCTGGGTAGATAAACTGCGAATTTGGTTTATGCCCACTGGTTGGCGTCCCGCCGATGTCGCAGAAAATTACCCTGTAGAAATTATAGAAGACGTGTTTAATTTTAAGCGGTACCCAGAGTCTGGTAGTAACATATTTAAGGCCTATGCCGTTTTTCAATTGCTCGGTGTTTCTATGATCCTTCTCCTAGGTCTTTCAGAAGTAGGCCGGATAGAAGTATTTGAATTTATTCTTTTGGCTTTGTATATTGCGCTGAGCGTATTTAGCTATTCTATGTTTATGGACCGTTGGAGTGGTGCCTACTTTACTGAGGCAGTTAGAATAATTGTGGGACTTATAGCCAGTGTTATATTTTTAAATGCTGGAGACGCCCCTGCTCACTTTTATAGTTGGAGAACAGTATTGTACTGTTACTTTATACTGAGCTTAATGGGACTTGCCCATGGCTTTTTTCAGCCGAAATTAGCCCACATAACAAAAGAAATTTCGCGTTAGTTTTCAAAGCTTTTGTCATGAGATCTATTGGTTCTGTTAGGAGACCTCTTTCTCCACGATAGCTATATATTCTAACATAGCTGTCTCTATGTTTATGTGTTTTGCTTGAAACAATGCATTGGCTTTAAATGCACTGATCAAAGGCTTGTCTCCACTAGGGTTTTCTTGATTTTTAGTGGCTATTTTATAGAGTGCATATAATTTGAGCATGGTGTCAGGTGGTAGCGGCTTATTGCTGCTATTTACCTTTATAACCGCTTTGTTGAAATCCGATTCTGTTGGATTACTCATCCCCATCGCTTAGTGTAGCTATGACTGTTTTTGCCCCCACTACTTTTTGATTGAGCCCTACAGTGACAATACAATCTAGGGGTAAGAATAGGTCTACTCTTGAGCCAAATTTTATAAAACCTGCGTCTGCTCCTTGTATGGCTTTGTCTCCTTTTTTGGCATAATTAACAATTCTTCTGGCTAGAGCACCTGCAATTTGTCTGTATAGAATATCTCCAAATTTAGGTGTTTTTATTACGATGGTAGTTCTTTCGTTTTCTTCACTAGCTTTAGGATGCCATGCGACTAAATATTTTCCAGGGTGGTATTTTGAGTATTGTATTACACCACTTACTGGGTACCTAGTCACGTGAACATTAAGGGGAGACATAAAGATAGAAACTTGCTTTCTTTTCCCCTGAAAATATTCTTTTTCTTCTACTTCCTCTATAACAACAACTTTACCGTCTACTGGGGCAATAATTTCATTGAGATTAAATTGTACGGCCCTTTTTGGGTTTCTGAAAAATTGTAAAATTAAGACCAATACGGCTAAAGCAACGCCTTGTACTCCGTATTTAATGAGGTCTTGAGTAATATAGGTATCGGCCGTAAGGGCAATGACTCCAACAATGATAAAAGTGATCGCAATAATTTTAAAACCTTCTCTGTGAAACATAACTAATTAAAGATAATGATGAGCAAATATGCAAATGGTGCGGCAAATATAAGACTATCTAGTCTATCTAGCATACCACCATGGCCAGGTAATATAGCGCCGCTGTCTTTTACGCCAGCAACACGTTTGAATTTAGATTCAAGAAGGTCACCTAGATTTCCTGTGATCACAACGACCGTGGCAAGAAGTAGCCACTGATATAAAGACAGCAGTGGGTCTATTTGAGCTATTAATACAGCGGCTAAAAGTCCAAATACGAGTCCGCCAATGGCGCCCTCAACAGTCTTTTTTGGAGATACAGATGGGTATAACTTATTTTTTCCAAACTGTTTGCCTATCAAATACGCAAAGGAGTCATTCATCCAAATGATTAGAAAAATACCTGTAATGAGCATTTTGGCGAATTCAGGTGTAGTGTAGGGAATAAGGGTAAGAAAAATGCATCCACCACCTATGTAAAAAACCCCTGAAATAAAGGTCATGCTTTTTGGAAGCTTTTGTTTCTTTTTACTTAATAGATAAGTTAATAAAAATATATTAATCCCTATAGTAGCACCGAGTAATAGGGCAATAGTAAACTTGTTTTGTATGAGATAAATGAACAACCACCATAGGGCCAAATAGGCCATAAATAAGTAATAGCCGCGCAATTTGGTGATTCTTTTGTATTCATAAATACAGGCCAGTCCGAAAGCCATAAATAAGAAGTCAAAGGCATCTGAGTTTAAAAATACAGCTGCTAGTAATATAAATACATAGACCCCCCCAGTGAGGAGTCTTCTTATTAATTCTCTCATTTAAAGGTCTTCTAAAAGAATCAGATACACATCTTTATTGCAACTTCCATAAGTGAGAAAATCTTTCTGACCTTCGTTTTCTTTTTTGAAGTTCTTTATGGCGGTTATATTACCTGGTATCTGCTTGGGATAGTTTTTTTTAATTTGTTTTAGCCCATCTTGGATGGTCTCTAACATTTGGCTGGTTTTGGCGAATACTATGATAAGTTCCGGAAGGTCAGGCAATTTGTTTTCGCCAAACTGACTGTCACTCACTAAAATAGAACCATTTAGCGCAATAAGGTGTTCACAGGAGGTGAAAAACACTCCAGACCCTTGTGTTTTATGGGTGGTTTCATATCCTGCATTGGCACAGAATAAGGCCATGTTTTTGTCTAAAGTAAGTAGGGGTTTGTCTTTCCAATGGTTTTCATCCAATATGCTACTTAAGAGCTCAAGCGCTTCATCTTTGTCTTCGCAGTACAAGAACTTACCACCATTTTTTTTAAAGTTAATGGTGAATAGTTCGTCTACTGGTGTTTTTTCTTCTGGCATATACTTGGACCTTTCAACCTGGCTTGAAGCTGGGTTGTTTTTAGGAGATCCAAATATTTTGCTAAAAAAATTCAATATTACGCTTTACCTTCTTTTGTTGTAGTTGAGTCACTCGCATCTTCTAGGGTACTTTCTGTAACGCTAGAAGAGGTGTTTTCTTCATTATTTTCTAGACTGGTAGAAAGACCTGCATCTGCCTCGTCATCTGGATTGGGAGTAGCTTCTTTTTGAAGGGCTTTTGGTGCTGGACTAAAGGGTCTTTCACCAAAGATTTTTTCTAAATCGTCCTTAAAAATCACTTCTTTTTCTAACAACCTTTTTGCTAATGTAGTGAGTTTTTCCTTGTTTACCTCTAAAAGTTCAATAGCTCTCTGGTACTGCGCTTCAATTAAGATAGAAATCTCTTTGTCAATTTTTTGAGCGGTCTCCTCGCTGTAAGGTTTGGTAAAGCCGTATTCGGACTGACCAGAAGAATCGTAGTAAGTAATATTACCTAGTGACTCATTTAAACCGTAAACAGTGACCATAGCCCTTGCTTGCTTAGTTACTTTTTCTAAATCACTTAAGGCACCAGTAGATATTTTATTGAAAATCACTTTCTCAGCAGCGCGTCCCCCTAAGGTGGCACACATCTCGTCAAGCATCTGCTCTGTCCTAACAATCAGTCTTTCTTCTGGCAAGTACCATGCAGCACCAAGAGATTGTCCCCTAGGAACAATGGTTACCTTTACAAGAGGAGCTGCATGTTCTAACATCCAACTCACTGTAGCGTGTCCTGCCTCATGATAGGCAATCGTTTCCTTTTCAGACTGGGTAACGATTTTGTTTTTCTTTTCTAAACCGCCAACAATTCTGTCTACAGCGTCTAAAAAGTCTTGTTTGCTAACCGCTTTCTTGTCTTTTCTTGCTGCAATTAGTGCGGCTTCATTACAAACGTTTGCTATATCTGCTCCAGAAAATCCAGGGGTTTGTTTGGCTAAGAAATCTATATCTAGTTTTTCAGAGGTCTTTATAGGCTTTAAATGAACCTCAAATATTTCTTTACGTTCTCTAATATCTGGTAAGTCTACATAGATTTGTCTGTCAAAACGACCCGCCCTCATCAATGCTTTGTCCAATACGTCTGCCCTGTTTGTAGCTGCCAAGACAATGACATTTGTATTGGTGCCAAAACCATCCATTTCTGTCAGTAATTGGTTGAGGGTGTTTTCTCTTTCGTCATTTGATCCTGTCATATTATTTTTACCTCTAGCGCGCCCAATGGCGTCTATTTCATCAATAAAAATTATGGCAGGGGACTTTTCTTTTGCTTGTTTGAATAAATCCCTTACTCTTGAAGCACCTACCCCCACAAACATCTCTACAAAATCAGATCCAGAGAGCGAGAAGAAAGGCACCTTAGCTTCTCCGGCTACTGCCTTTGCCAATAAAGTTTTTCCTGTTCCAGGAGGTCCTACCAATAAAGCTCCTTTTGGAATTTTACCTCCAAGTGAGGTGTATTTTTCAGGCTGTTTTAAAAAAGAGACTATTTCTTCTATTTCTTCTTTAGCACCCTCTAAACCAGCCACATCTTTAAACGAAGTTCTGGTATCTGTTTTTTCATCAAATAGTTTGGCTTTGGACTTTCCAATATTGAAAATTTGGCCACCGCCTCCGCCGCCTGCACCACCAGACATTCTTTTCATCACATAGATCCAAATACCAATAATAAGTACAAAGGGTAGGAGTGACAATAGTAAATCTCCAAATACGTTAGACTCTGTCTCGTAGTCTACTGATGTTTCTAATTGGAATTCTGCCTTAATGGTCTTAATGTCGTTTTCAAAATTTTGAAGGTCCCCAAAGTCTAATAAATACTCTGGGCTTAGGCCGCTTAAATTGAAAGATTTTTCAGCAACATCTTTGTGAACTTCTTTGCTTAGCGCTTCCTTAGTTAAAAATACTTTAGCTTGTCTGGTGTTGCTAATAATGATGATTTTATTAATATCTCCATTCTTCAAATAAGATTGAAGTTCAGAAGTCGTTGTCTTTCTGGTATTCGAAAGACCACTACTCATAAATTGAAAACCTATTAATAATGCTATTACTGTGGCATATACCCACCAAGCATTGAACTTTGGTTTTTTAGGACTTGTTTTGGTTTCTTTTGCCATTATATTTTAGTTTGATGGACTCGTTATTGCAGTTACTTTTGCGTCTCCCCAAAGGCTTTCTATGTCGTAATATTCTCTGATATGTTTTTGAAAAACGTGAACGACTACATTCACATAATCGAGTAAAACCCACTCTCCATTTTCCGATCCTTCTACATGCCAAGGTTTGTCTTGAATGGTCTTACTGACTATTTTTTGGACAGATCCAACCACAGCATTTACATGTGTATTTGAAGTACCATTGCAAATAATGAAATAATCACAGGCAGTATTTTCTATTTCTCTAAGATCTAATAATTGAATATCTAAACCTTTTACTTCTTCTATTCCATTGAGAATTAATGAGATAAGATTATCTACGTCTCCTTTTTTATCTAACATTTAAAAAATTTAATTTTTTACAAAGTTATTATATTTTTACGTTCTTAGCTATTGTTTTTAACATAAGATTAAACAGCCTTTTAGCCTAGTTTTAAAAGATTAAATCTTTATTTATGCCCCTTATTTTTTTAGATAAAATATCTTCTACCAATGATTACCTAAAAGACCTTTTAAGTAAAGGATTGTTACAAGATAATACTTTTGTTGTGGCTGCAGACCAAACTGAAGGCAGGGGACAAATGGGGAATAATTGGCTTGCCCATAAAGGGAGTAGTATTAGCTTAAGTGTTTATAAAAAACACCTGAATTTATCTTTAGAAGATCAATTTAAAATAGCCATGTCAGTTTCTTTAGCGGTGCGTCAGGTGCTCGCTCTTTTTTCAGAAGAGCTAAGTGTGAAATGGCCCAATGATATTTTAATTAAGGGAAAAAAAGTAGGTGGTATTCTCATTGAGAATAAGATTCAAGGAAATTTAGTGACCTCTAGTGTTATTGGAATAGGGTTAAATATACTTAAATTTCCTATGCCTGAATTAACTCAGGCTACTGCATTGAGTGAGCATTCCAAAGTGTCTATAAAATTGGGTCATTTAATTGAAATCTTAGTCATTCAATTAGATAAATCACTTTCAGAAATAGACCACTTGCCTTACCTTTCTTTAAAATTCAGGTATGAAAACAAATTGTTTGGCTATGGCTTGCTAAAAACTTTTCAACGACCTAATAAAAACAGCTTCCAAGGGACCATTAGAGGCATTACATCTAACGGAGCACTAGTGATTGAAGACCAAGCAGGTTTGAAAGAGTTTTTTCAGTTTAAAGAGGTTAAAATGATACTTTAAAAGGACCTATAGCTTCAATTACAGCTATTTTATTACAGCCTTTTTTATTGAAATTGAAGCAGTTGCAAAAACTTTACTGTTTTTTTGTTTACAAAGCTTAAAAGGCAACCTTAGTTAAGTTTTCAGACAACGCATTTACAAAATTGGTGATGGGGGTTTTAATCATCATTTCCATCATGGCATTGAAAGTGCCCTCAAAAACCAATTGTACTTCAGTGCTGTCTTCTCCTTTATTTACAATATTTCCTTTGAGTGTAAAAGGTAATTTATCACTTGCAGCACCTAACAATACATAGGAGTTGGCCTCAGATTCATTTTTTTGTAAGACAATTTCAGGCATTCCTTTTAAAGCGAAAAGAAAACGATCTTCACTGAGTACTTCAAATTTACTAGTGTTCTCTGGCATGAGGTGTTCGAAATTTTTAATTTCATTTAAAAAATTAAATACCAATGTATCTGAGGTGTTTAAAAGGACTGGGTTTGTTTCTATTAACATATTGTAAATATCTTTTTTGTTTTATGGAAGCAAAGAATGTCCCCATAAGCATGTACTACTCGGATAAACTATCTTTTGGGATTATTATTGGTTCCAGTGAGATGGGTTTTTTCTCCATTCTTTCAAAGTGTCTAGATGGTCAATGCTTACAGTACCCTCGTTAGATGCTTGAGTAATTAAGTGACTGTAGTCGCTCAGGGTATGCAGGGTGGTATTTTGTTTTTTGAAATTTTCTTCAGCTGTTTCAAATCCATAGGTAAAAATGGCTAACATTCCCATGACTTCTGCACCTACCTCTTCAAGTGCTTCAACAGCTTTGAGGCTGCTTTTACCTGTTGAAATGAGGTCTTCAATGACCACTACTTTAGCATTTTCTTGTAAATGCCCTTCAATTTTATTTTGCCTTCCGTGGGATTTTGCTTCAGGTCTAATATAGACAAAAGGGAGCGATAATATTTCAGCAACCAAAAGTCCCATACCAATTGCGCCTGTAGCAACCCCTGCAATAGCATCTGGATTGGGATAAAGTGTTTTTATTTGATCAGCCATTTTTGAGGCTACAAACTTTCTTGCTTCTGGAAATGAGAGCACTATCCTGTTGTCACAATAGATGGGAGACTTCCATCCTGAGGCCCAAGAAAAAGGATTTTCTGGTCTCAACTTAATTGCATTAATTTGTAATAATAGTGCAGCTGTTTGTTTTGCGGTTTCGCTATCTAAAATCATGACACAAATGTATAAAGTTTTTGTGAATGAATCTCCTATGATTCTGACAAATAAACTGGCTGAATCTGAAGAAAGCACTTATTTTCCTTTAAATGAGGAAGCGATTCAAAAGGCCATTTCAGCACTTTCTAAAAAGAAGCTGGACAAAGCTTACATATACCACCCCAATCACGAAGAAATATTGAACAAATTTTCTAAGACCATACCAAGGGTAGTTGCGGCAGGTGGTGTAGTGACCAACCCTCAGGGGAAGGTTCTTTTTATATTTAGAAATGATAAATGGGATTTACCCAAGGGTAAAATAGACAAGGGAGAAACAATAGAAGCTGCTGCCATAAGAGAGGTGGAAGAAGAAACCGGTGTAAAAGGTTTGGAGATTGAAAACTTCTTGAGAACTACCTATCATATATTCAAACGAAACGGGCATTATAAGCTCAAAGAAGTGCACTGGTTTGCTATGAAAACATCTTATAAAGGCCCTTTATTGGGACAACTAGAAGAGGGTATTGTTAAAGTGAAGTGGAAGGGACCAGATAAAATTAAAAAGGCCCTTCTAAATTCATATACCAATATTAAGGTGTTGTTTGAATAATTTCACAACCAAAACTTTTTTGCTTAAAACTAATTTTTCAAATCACAGTGTTGAAATACCTAAAACGGCATTGGGCACTAGACCAGAATAATCCCCTCCATGTCTAATAACATCTCTCACAATAGAGGAACTAATATATGATTTGCCTGAAGAAGTCAATAAAAATACTGTTTCAATTTCAGAGAGTTTTCTGTTGGTGTGGGCAATGGCCTTCTCAAATTCAAAATCAGCAGGGTTTCTTAGCCCTCTAAGAATAAAATTGGCATTGATTTCCCTACAGAAATCTACTGTTAGGCCGCTGTAGGTTTGTACGCTAATTTTAGGTTCATCTTTAAATGTTTTACGAAGTATTTCTACACGTTGCTCTAAAGAAAACATATACTTTTTCTCCGTATTAACACCAACAGCAATAATAAGCGTGTCAAAAAGGGTAATGCCCCTTTGAATGACGTCTAAATGCCCAAGAGTGAGTGGATCAAAGGATCCTGGAAAAACAGCTATTTTTTTATCCATGCGTTAAAATTAAGCAATTTAGTTTTACCCTTAAATGTAAGTAAATTTAAAGTGATTATGTAGCTCCCTTTACAAGTGTAAAATATTAAAGAATTACAGTATGGCCAAAAGAGCACTTTCAAATAATTCAGGAAGTGATATTCCAGCCTCCTTTGCTTGTTGCGGCAGTATACTGTGCTGCGTCATTCCAGGTGTTGTATTTACTTCTAATAAGTGAGGAACATTATTGACTAAAATAAATTCGGACCTGGTAAAACCTTTTAGATTTAAAGTGTTGTAAATAAATGTTGCAACAGCTATAATTTTATCTTCTAGTTCCGGTTCAAGGTCAGCAGGGGTAATTTCTGTAGATTTCCCCTCGTATTTTGCCTGATAATCGAAGAAGTCGTTTTCACTGAGAATTTCAGTGATGGGCAATACTTTGGTTTTTCCCTGGTATTGAATGACTCCAACAGAGACTTCTCTTCCCACTAAAGCCGATTCAATAATCACCTCCTTGTCCTCCTTAAATGCAATTTCAAGCGCAGCCTCTATCTGATCTGAAGTATACACCTTACTAATTCCATAACTGCTTCCTGACCTATTGGCTTTTACAAAACACGGCAAGCCTACTTTTTTAATAATAGCCTCCTTATTTATGGGGTCACCAAAGTTCAGATAATAAGATTTAGCCATGGCAATTCCATAGGGCTTTAGCACACTCAATAAATCTCTTTTATTATAGGTAAGCGCTGCTTGATAAAAATCGCAGGCAGTTTGGGGAATCCCCAGAAGTTCAAGATAAGCTTGAATTTTACCATCTTCTCCAGGGCTTCCGTGAATGGCATTAAAAACTCCATCAAATAGGACTTTTTTGTGGGGAAGTTCAAGGCTAAAATTTTCCTTTTGAATGGCATAGACCGCACCATGATCAGTGGTGTAGGTCCACCTATTTTTTGTGATCACAATTGGGTATACTTCATATTTATCAGGGTCTAAGTGCGCCGCAACGACAGCACCACTTTTTAGTGAAATTTCAAATTCACTGGTATAACCGCCCATAATTACTGCAATGGTTTTTTTCATTGGAAAGCACTTTTATAATTTATTGAGCACTGGGAATTACTAACACAAAGGTTTTGCTATCTTTGTGCCAATCGCTAAGCGCAATGAAAAATAGTATACTTTTTTTAAAAAGCCGGTTTTTTTTAAAACAAATCTTAGGAGCCCTCTTGGTATTATTCCTTCTTGTGGTCATTAGTATGCAAATGTTGGCTTGGACTACGGAACACGGTAATTATATTGTAGTACCAGATTTGAGCAAAAAGGACATTAATGAGGTGGCCAATATTTTAGCCGCCCAATCATTGAGGTTTCAAGTGATAGATTCTGCTAATTTTAGAAGTGATTTTCCAAAAAATGCTGTCATTAGTCAAAAACCATTGGCAGGTAGTGAAGTAAAAGTTAATAAGAAAATTTATTTGCAGCTAAATCCATCTGGATATGCCAATATAAGTTTGCCTGAATTGGTCCAAGTAACAAAAAGAAACGCGACTTCTAAATTACAAGCAGTTGGTTTAATAGTAGAAAAAGTTACTTATATAGATGCCTTAGGCAAGAATATGGTCTATGGGATTAAGTACAATAATAAGCTCATCAACCCCGGTTTTAAATTGCCAAAAATGTCAGGAATAGAACTCATTTGTGGCAATGGAAACAGGCCCGAAAATGAGACACCTAATTTAAATCAGCTGCTACAGAATAAAAAATGACATCCGTAATTTAAACCAGGTCAATCCAAAATATATACTGTCTCCAAATTAGAAATTGTTTCTAATTTTTTATCCCTACACTTTTTTAAACCACCAACAATGTCCCAAACAGATTCAAGTTCTCCTTTAGATTCTTTAAATAAATCCCATCAGGACCTTCAACTAGGGCCTGGTGCTTTAATAAAAGATTCTTCTTTAGGGGCACAAGAATCTCAAGATCTAGAGCTTGAAGATCAGGAGTCTGAAGGCCTTTTTGAGCATTTTAGTTTTATTGCATCAAAAGGACAGGAACCGCTTAGAATAGATAAATACCTCATGAATTTCATTGAGAATGCTACGAGAAATAAAATCCAACAAGCAGCAAAAGAGGGTCATATTTGGGTCAATGATTTAGTTGTAAAGCAAAATTATAAGGTAAAGGCGGGAGACCAAATTAAGGTGATGTTCACTCACCCTCCCTATGAGTTTCTTCTCACGCCAGAAGACATTCCTTTAGACGTAGTATATGAAGACTCAGACCTCATGGTGGTCAATAAGCCACCGGGTATGGTGGTACATCCAGGTCATGGGAATTATTCAGGAACATTGATTAATGCCCTATTGTTTCATGTCAAAGACCTTCCTTTAAATGCAGATGAAAGACCTGGACTTGTGCATAGAATAGACAAAGACACTTCTGGTTTATTGGTGGTGGCAAAGACCGCTAAAGCCATGACTCATTTGGCCAAACAGTTTTTTGACAAAACTTCTGAGCGTGAGTATGTAGCCATTGTGTGGGGCAATGTAGAAGAGGAGCAGGGGACAGTAAGAGGCCACATAGGGAGGCATCCAAAGAATAGGTTACAAATGGCTGTTTTTCCAGATGGAGATCAAGGAAAGGAAGCGGTAACTCATTATAAAGTCATGGAAAGATTGGGCTATGTAACCCTGGTTTCTTGTGTATTAGAGACAGGAAGAACCCACCAGATTAGAGCGCATATGAAACATATTGGACATACTTTGTTCAATGACGAACGATACGGCGGAGAGAAAATTTTAAAAGGCACAACATTTACTAAGTACAAGCAATTTGTAGACAACGCATTTAAGGCGTTGCCAAGGCAAGCCTTGCATGCCAAAACCCTTGGTTTTGTGCATCCGAGCTCTGGCGAGCTCATGCGTTTTAATACCCCTATTCCAGAAGATATGGTATTGTGTATTGAAAAGTGGCGCGCCTATGCGCAACACCAACAAGAGTAGGCTATTTTTAAAGGAGTTTTAAAAATCCCTAAAAACGTGTATTTTTATGCTAAAATTCATTTGCTATGAAATTTATTATATCCCCTGCCAAATCTTTAGACTTTGAAACAGCACTCCCTACAACCCAATATAGTGAGCCCGTATTTCTAGATCAATCTAAGACCATTAACACTACATTGGCCAAAAAAAAGCCATCAGATCTTGGAGCGCTAATGCATATTTCTGATAAGTTGTCTCAGTTAAACTGGCAACGGAATCAGGATTTTTCACTGCCATTTACCCCAGCCAATGCCAGACCTGCTATTTATACTTTTAGTGGAGACGTATATCAGGGCATAGATGTTTTTTCAATGAACCAAAAAGAGGTAAATGCCTTGCAAAACCAATTGCATATTCTCTCTGGTTTATATGGTATATTAAAGCCTTTAGACCTCATTCAAGCCTACCGATTAGAAATGGGTACTTCCTTAGCCATTGGGACTCATAACAGCCTGTATGGTTTTTGGAAGAACACCCTAACTGCGCATTTAAATGAGCAAATGGAGGCCTCAGAAATTTTAGTAAACTTAGCCAGTAATGAATATTTTTCTGCGCTCAATTCAAAAGAACTTAATATGCAAGTGATGTCTCCAGTGTTTAAAGACTGGAAAAACGACAAACTAAAAATCATTAGCTTTTATGCTAAGAAAGCTAGGGGGCTCATGGTACGTTATGCCATTCAAAACAACATTCAAGACTTAGAAGGAATTCTAGGATTCAATTTAGAGGGCTATGCCTATAGTCCAGATGAAACAAAAGATCCAATGACACCTGTTTTTGTGAGATAGGCTGTTTCAAGACATTTCCACTTCAACATATTTTAGATAAGGCAATCCTTGTTTATAAAGACGGTTAAATACCTAGCATCAGATTTTTATGGTGTTCAATGCCTATTCAAAAGGACTGTTCAATAAGCTGTAAAAGGTTTTTATTCCGTACTCAATCTGACCAATCTTCAAGTTTTCATTTGGACTGTGTTGGTTGTTGTCCGGGTTTACCATGGGTAAAATATAGGCAGGAATTTTTAAGGCATTTACAAAGGGAGCAATAGGTACAGTACCTCCCATAGTTCTAATCTGCACCACCTCAGTATTGAAATTATTTTCCAATAAAGATTTTAAATGCCCTCCAAAAGGCAGGCTCAAATCTGTTCTAAATGCAGGCGTTACAGATCCCTTTTCGAGTCGTATCACTTTGGGATAGGCCATTCTATTTGCTTTTGAAGGCTCCTCACTAAAAATAGTGTAGCCTTGTTTTTTTAAGTGTGCTTCTACTAAATTTTGTAAGTGTTCTCCTTTGGTTTCAGGCACCAATCTTAAATCAATCTCAACAGTAGCTTTGTCAGGTACAATCGTTCTGGCTTGGTCTCCCACCCAGCCACTGGACATTCCCCTCACATTCAGGGAAGGAAACTGTAGCGCATGCTGATAAAATTCTCCCACCGCATCTGGCTGGTGAATCCCCAATAATTCTTTCAGGTATTCTGCTGAGTCGGGCACTGCTTTCAAAACAGCCCTATCGGATTCGCTCAGTGTAATACCGTCATAATATCCCGTTACCAATGCCTTTCCATCGGGAGATTTTAAACTGGACAGGAGGTGGGCCATTTCAAAAGCAGGGTTTGGCGCATAATTACCATAGTGACCAGAGTGTTGTGGTTTTATGGGACCGTAGGTAGACACCCTCAAGGTAGTAATCCCCCTACATCCATACACAATAGTAGGCTGTCCAGAGGCGTGAACAGGACCATCATTAATGATCAGATAGTCCGCTTCCAATAAGTCTTTATAAGTATTTACTGCTTTAGCGAGTGGCTTGCTGCTCTTTTCTTCTTCTCCGTCTAAGACCACCTTAATATTGAAAGGTAAAACCACCTTATTCTTTTTCAATAGGTCTAAGCTATTTAACAGCATCACAATAGGTCCCTTGTCGTCAGAAGTAGACCTACCATAAAGCCTCCAATCCATTGGAATATCTTCATTTAATTCCTCAAAAGGAGTGGTTTCCCACTGGTCACCTACTGGCTTTTTAAGCACCACCTCATAAGGATTTTCCTGATCCCATAATTCTGGAGCCACCGGTTGGCCGTCTAAATGCATATAAAACAGCAAAGTCTTTTTAGCAGGATCCATTGGAAGGGCAGCAAAGAAGAGGGGTAAACCATCTGTGGGAAGTACTGCTGTATTGAAGCCTCTGTCGCTAAATTTTTCTGTGAGCCAAGTGATGTTTCGGTTAATATCTGCAGGCATATTTGCGTCATTGGGAATGGCTACAAAATCCCTAAGTTCATCTATGGAATGTCTCACCTGACCCTTAATTTCAGCGGGTGTCTGGGCAATAGCCGCGGAGGTAAAAAACAATAAAAGAAAATGGCTGAGGTTTTTCATATAGCAGGTGTTTTTATAGTTATTTCTTACCTAAAGATAGCCCTTTAAAGATAAGTGCAAGTGTTAATAAGATAAAGGGGGCACCATGAAAAAAAGTATCCCACCAATCAATGAGTTGCATGCCTTTGGCGCCGCCTTGAATCCACTTTATTTTGCCCCAAATGTGAGGTTCTGGATTAAAAGGGGCTAGCCCGAGGGTGACGCTCAATAGGGCAATAAGGCCCAAGTTTTTGATTAGAAAATTTTTAAAATAATTCATTTGGTTTGGTTTTGAGCCCTCAAAATTTATATTCGAACATAAGAGAAGCGATGTGATAAATAAGCTACCGTTTTTTGAATCTAAGCTATTCTGGACGCAGACTTTGTATGAACGGGGCTATTCCTGCAAGCCCTTTTTCTGTGATGGTCTTAATAAAAGCAGATCCAATAATGGCTCCTGAAGTGTGTTTTGTAGCTTGAGTAAAGGTGTGTGCATCATGTATTCCAAATCCAACCACCAAAGGGTTTTTGAGCTTCATATTCGCAATTCTTTCAAAATAAGCTTCTTGTTCCGGGCCAAAACCACTTTTGCTGCCTGTTACAGAGGCTGTGCTTACCAGATATATGAAACTATCAGAAGCCTTGTCTATTTCTCTAATTCGGGCATCTGAGGTTTGAGGGGTGATTAAAAAGATGTTTTTAATCCCGTATTTTTCATACATAGCGGCGTAGTGCTGCTTATACTCTGCTAGTGGTAGGTCTGGCATGATAATCCCATCTATTCCTATCTGGGCACACTCTTTTAAAAAAGCATCTACGCCGTATTGTAGCATGGGGTTAAAATAGCCCATGACAATTAAGGGAATGTGAATGCTTTTTCGAATGTCTTTTAATTGGTCAAAAAGTAATTGGGTGCTCATTCCATTTTTTAGTGCTGTTGTGGAGCTATCTTGAATGGTTGGACCGTCTGCTAAAGGATCACTAAAAGGAAGTCCTATTTCTACTAAATCTACCCCACTGTCTTGCAGTTGCTGTAATACTTTGGTAGTGTCTTCTTTTTCGGGGTAGCCTGCGGTAAAGTATATGGACAGCACTTTTTTGGGGTCTGCCATTCGGGTATTAATTCTATTGGGTACGAGCGTAGCTTGTGACATGTTGCTTATTTATAATTTAAAATAATCTATGTAGGTATTTAAGTCTTTGTCTCCTCGGCCAGATAAGTTAACTACTACCACTTCTTCTTTACCAAAAGGCCTGTTTTCAAAAATGGCAAAGGCGTGAGAAGTTTCAATAGCAGGTATAATCCCCTCCATTTTAGATACCAGTAATCCTGCAGCCATGGCATCTTGATCTGTTACTGAAATAAACTCCGCTCTTTTAGATTCAAATAAATGGGCATGCATTGGACCTACTCCTGGATAATCTAAGCCCGCAGATATAGAGTAAGGCTCGGTAATTTGTCCGTCTTGGGTTTGCATGAGTAGGGTTTTACTTCCGTGAATAATGCCTTCTTTTCCCAGTGCAGAGGTAGCAGCACTTTCTCCGGTATGAATTCCTTTTCCAGCGGCTTCTACCGCAATAATATTTACTTCAGGGGTATCTAAAAAATGGTAGTAAGCTCCAGCGGCATTACTTCCTCCACCCACACATGCAACTACATGGTCTGGATTTTCACGACCCTCTTTTTCTAATAATTGGCTTTTAATTTCCTTAGAGATCACAGATTGAAAGCGAGCCACCATATCAGGATAAGGATGAGGACCTACTACAGAACCAATAATATAATGGGTGTTCACAGGGTTGTTAATCCAATCCCTAATGGCTTCGTTGGTTGCGTCTTTAAGGGTTTTACTTCCAGATTCAGCCGCCCTAACTGTAGCACCTAGCATCTTCATTCTAGCCACATTTGGGGCCTGTCTTTTAATATCTACAGCACCCATATAAACAATACATTCCATGCCCATTAACGCACAGACTGTAGCAGTAGCTACACCGTGTTGTCCTGCTCCGGTCTCTGCAATAATTCTTGTTTTACCCAGTCTTTTAGCCATCAGGATTTGGCCAATGGTATTGTTAACCTTGTGCGCTCCAGTATGGCATAAGTCTTCTCTTTTAAGATAGATCTTAGTGTTGTACAGTGCAGAGAGTCTTTCCGCAAAATAAAGTGGGGTAGGCCTTCCTACATAATCTCTAAGGAGATAGTCAAATTCTTTTTTAAAACTTTCAGAGCCCATAATATCTAAATATTGGGTCCTGAGTTCTTCTGTATTTGGAAATAGCATTTCAGGAATATAAGCCCCTCCAAAAGAGCCGTAATATCCATTTTCATCTACGTGGTGTGTTTTTTTCATAGGGTATTTTTCAGGGGTAGAAATCTTTTTTTTAAAGCGGTATTGAATAATTCTAGGTCTTTATAATTTTTGGTATAGTCTTCTTCTTCAAAAGTACTATTTACATCTATAACAGCACACATTTTAGCGGCGTCACTTTCTAAAAATTCAGCCAAAGCATCTGTTTGTCTTAGGCCAATACCACCGCTTAAGAAATAAGGGGTATTGCTTGGATATGCGCTTAATAATTTCCATGAAAAGGTATAGCCATTGCCTCCAGGGAGTTTCCCCTTAGTGTCAAAAAGGAAGTAGTCGCAATAGGCCTCGTAAGCAGCAAGACTTGAAAAGTCAAATTGATCTGCTACTGAAAAAGCTTTTATAATCACCAAGGAAGGCTTGCTAAGACCTACTTCTTTATCCAAAGCGTCCCTCAGCACTTTGCAATCCTGGGTAGTTTCTCCTCCATGCAATTGAACGCCCTGTAAATCATTTTCCTGGATGGTTTTTAGGATAAAATTAGGTGTTGCCTTTACAAATACGCCTATCTTCTGAACATTAGGATCTATTTCTGGAATGGGGTTTTGAATAAACCGTTTCGAGGGTTCCCAAAAAATAAAGCCCATATAATTTGGCTTTATTGCTGCCACTGCCCTAATATTCTCAGGGTCCCTCATGCCACAGACTTTTAATGCAGGGGTACTAAAGGGAGTATGTAGGTTAGAAGCGCCCATATTATCCTTCTATTTGTTTAATAAATTCAAGTGCAGCAGTACCAGGATCATTGGTTTTCATGAAATTTTCACCCACTAAAAACCCCTGATATCCATAGTTTTTTAATTCTTTAACCGCACTTACATTACTAATGCCACTCTCAGAAACCTTCACAAAATCATCTGGTATTCTTGAAGACAACTCCATAGAAGTTTTTAGATTTACTTCAAATGTTTTTAGGTTTCTATTGTTCACGCCAATCATATTTAAGGAGGGCATAATTGATTTTTCTAGTTCCTCTAGGTCATGAACTTCTAAAAGCACTTCCATACCAAGAGATTGGGCCAGGGTAGAAAGAGAATGAATTTCTGCTCTAGTCAGTACTGCTGCTATAAGTAAAATGGTATCGGCCCCATGGGCCTTAGCTTCTATAATTTGGTAAGGATCTACTATAAATTCCTTTCTCAAAAGGGGTGTATCTACAGACGCTCTTGCGAGCAAGAGATCTTCAAGGGCACCTCCAAAATAAGGACCGTCTGTGAGCACTGAAATACCGCAAACACCTGCTTTTTCGTAGCCTTCCACCACTAAAGGTACTTTAAGACTATTGTTTATGACGTCTTTGGAAGGAGACCGTCTTTTGTGCTCCGCTATTATACCACTCGCACTTTGTCTTATCTTAGTTGCCATAGAATTTGTTGGACGCTCAAATAAGGGACTTTGCATTAGGACGGCACTAGAGATTAATCCTTTTTTAAGGGCTACTTCTATTTTTTTATCTGCTATTATTTTGTCTAGAATATTCATTTATAAAGCTTGTAATTGCTGTAATTTTTTGAGTGCTGCGCCAGATAATAAGGTTTCTTTAGCCTGTTCAAAAGCCGTAAGAATACCCTTGTTTTTAACCGTATTTATGGCCACTGCTGCATTGGCACAAACAACATTGTTTTGAGCGTCAGTACCTTTTCCGCTAAGAATATCTACAAATATAGCTGCGGCAGACGGCACCGACTCTCCTCCAGCAATTTCATGTGCCTGCAGGGTGTTTACGCCAAAACTAGAAGGGTCTAAGACCATTTCGTTTTCTCTAGTAATGATTTTTGTTGCCCCGGTAAGAGACACTTCATCATAGCCATCTAGGGCATGAACAATACTGTAATTTTTATCGGTTTTCTGGTATAGGTATCCGTAAATTCTAGCCAACTCCAAATTAAACACCCCAACCATCTGATGGGTGGGAAACGCTGGATTAACCATGGGTCCCAACATATTAAAGAATGTTTTTACCCCCAGGGCTTTTCTGATAGGGGCTACTTGTTTCATAGCAGGATGGAATAAAGGTGCGTGTAATACACAGATGCCAACCTGGTCAAGGGCCTTTTCTAAATAATCTTTGTCATTGGTGAACTTAATGCCCAATGCTTCCATGACATTGCTACTCCCACAAGAAGAAGATACCCCGTAATTTCCGTGTTTGGTGACTTTAACACCATTGGCTGCCGTTACAAAAGAGGCTAGTGTAGAGATGTTAAAAGTATCTTTTCCGTCTCCTCCTGTACCACATAAATCTATAGGCTCATAAGCGGAGAGATCTACTGCCAGGCACAATTCTAAAAGAGCGTCTCTAAAACCCTCTAGTTCTTCTAGTTGTATGCTCCGCATCATGTATACAGTTAGAAAAGAAGCAATTTCAGACTCATTGTAGGCCTTATTTGCTATGCCTACAAGAATATCTTTGGATTCTTGTCTGCTAAGCACTTCGTGCTGGATGAGTCGGTTGAGTATGTTTTTCATTTTCAATTTTTTAATAGCTTTTAGCTGGTTTAGCGACTAGTACATTTTTTCTTCTGGCTTAAATTCCCATGAAACCCCAAGCCAGTTCGCTAACATTTTTTTTCCACTAGGGGTCAATATGGATTCAGGATGAAACTGTACTGCATGAACGGAATAGCTTTTGTGTTCAAAGGCCATAATCTGACCCTCACTGTCTATGGCGGTTACTTTTAAAACCTCTGGAAGGTTTTTAGACACTACCCAGGAATGGTACCTACCCACAACCACCTCAGTAGGTAAGTCCTTAAACAATGTAGCTTGGGGATCCGTGATTTGAATAGGAGTGGCTATGCCGTGATACACCTCAGATAAATTTTCTAAACTACCTCCAAACACTTCTGCAATGGCTTGTTGTCCAAGACATACCCCCAATATTTTTTTGGTCGGCGCATAGGCGGCTATAATCTCTTTCAGTAGTCCTGCTTCATCAGGAATACCTGGCCCTGGGGACAATACAATATGAGAAAAAGCAGCTACTTCTTCCAAGCTTATTTTGTTGTTTCTACGAACAGTGACCTGAGCGCCTAATTCTTCCAGATAATGCACTAGGTTGTAGGTAAAAGAGTCGTAATTGTCTATGAGTAATATGTCTGTCATTTGTCTTTTTTCAGGACTTTAAAATCCAGTATTTTTTTTAGTCAACGCTTGAATCAACTTTTAGTAAATGTCCTCTGCCAAAGACAAAGCTTTGGTGAGGGCGCCTAATTTATTGTAGGTTTCTTGTAATTCGGATTCAGGGTCAGATGCAGCAACAATCCCAGCACCAGCCTGATATTGCAATTGATGGTCTTTGCTTAAAAAGGTCCTAATCATGATTGCATGGTTAAAATTGCCTTCAAAATCCATGAAACCAATGGCTCCTCCGTAATACCCCCTTGGTGTGGGTTCATATTTTTCAATTAACTCCATGGCTTTGTGTTTGGGTGCCCCGCTGAGGGTTCCGGCCGGAAAAGTGTCGGCCACAATATTCATGGTAGGCGTGTCTGCTTTTTTAATACCTGTCACTTTGGACACCAAATGAATGACATGAGAAAAAAACTGGACCTCACGATAGTTTTCTACTGTAACCATTTTTCCATGTCTGCTGAGGTCATTTCTGGCCAGGTCCACTAACATAACATGTTCAGCATTTTCTTTGTGGTCTTCTGTGAGTTCTTTTGCCAAAACAGCATCTTGTTCATCATTTCCAGTCCTTTTAAACGTACCTGCAATAGGATGAATTTCAGCTTTTTGGTCTTTTACCACCAATTGCGCTTCAGGAGAACTTCCAAAAATCTTGTAATTACCATAATCAAAGTAAAACAGGTAAGGGGACGGATTCACCGCTCTTAAGGCCCTGTAAACATTAAATTCGTCTCCACTAAATTTTTGGGTAAACCTCCTAGAGAGTACCAATTGGAAGACATCGCCCCTTTGGCAATGCTTCTTGGCAGTCTCTACCAATGCTTTATAATCTTCATCTTTAATATTAATACTTGGTTCTCCTTCTATTTTAAAAGGATAGGTAGCAAAGTTTTTAACAGCGATCAGCTGTTCTATGGCTGCTACATTATTGGGCTGGTTGTAGCAATGGGCAAAAATATAAGCTTCATTGTTAAAGTGATTAATAGCTATGACATTCTGATACACTGCATAGTACAATTCTGGAAGATCCTGCCCCCCCTCTTTTTTAGAAATTTTTATGTCCTCATAGTATTGAACCGCGTCATAGGTCATAAAACCAAACAGTCCTTGTGTAATGAACTTAAAATCTTGTTTTTCGCTAGTGAATTCTTTTGAAAAAGCAGTGATGACCTCTGGTATATTGGTCTCTTTAGTGATGGGAGTAATGGTATTACTCCCGTCAGGATATGCCTTCTTTATTTGCTGGTCTTTCACCTCTATATGAGCAATAGGATTAAAACAGATGTAAGAAAAACTATTGTCATTGGCGTGATAATCACTGCTTTCTAACAAAAGACTCCCAGGGTAACGGTCCCGAATTTTTAAATATACACTCACAGGGGTAATGGTGTCTGCTAGAATTTTTTTGTAATGGGTGTTTAAAGCGTAGCTCATAATAAGGGTATTTCTATCTTTCCTAATTGACTATTTCTCTGGAGAAATTTCCAATCAATTTGTATTAAAATAAAAAGGCTTGTCTGTGAAGACAAGCCTTTAATATAGTTCAAAGTAGTGCTTAGCTCACAGCGTTTGTTGTAAGTTATTCCACCACCAATTTTGTGTATTATTCAAATTCATAGTTCAAATATAATAAACCTCTTGGAATAAAAAAGCTTTGGATTAAAAAAATCACAAAGCCTTTAATGGCTTTGTGATTTTAAACAATTCCATAGCCTGATTTGTTTTAATCCTAAAGAGATATTAGAATTGTAAGTCTACTACTAAATCAAACTCGTCATAGATTGTTTTGTCTCCCAAGTTGTCAAAGAAAGATCCTGAGCCGTAACGAATGTCAAATTGTGAGCGGTCTACTTTTAGGCTAGCCGTGGCTTTACTTCCATAAACAGACAGGGTGAAGTTAACCTCTTTAGTAATGTTCTTGATGGTTAAATTACCAGTAGCTGAATAAGCGTTTTTACCTGAAGCAGTTACTGAAGTGATTTCTAAAGAAGCTGTTTTATGTGTAGCAGTTCCAAAGAAATCTTCTGAATGCAAATGGCCGTCTAATTTTTGTTTGTACTCCCCTTCTAAGTCAGTGGTGTTAATAGTAGTCATGTCTACCACAAATGCACCACCAGTAAGTGTTGTGCCGTCAAAGTCCAAGTTTCCAGAGGCCAGGTTGATGGTTCCTTCGTGTGATCCAGTTACTTTGTAGGCTTTCCAAGTAATATTACTCGCTTCAGTATTAACCACTTTCTTTTCAACAACAGTCGTTGTTTTTTCAGTAGCTTTCTTTGAGGATTCTAAAGGAGTTGCAAAAGTGTTTGTAGTAGCTAATAAAGCTGCGGTAAGGGTAATAAAGAGTTTTTTCATAGTGTGTAAATTGTAAGGGTTAATATTTATAGTTTATTTAATAATTCGTTGAGTTGCACGAGTTCACTTTCTTTAAAGCCTTCTAGAATAAGCTGCTCTGTTTGGCTCATAATACTGTCTATTTCAGCCAGTGCCACCAATCCTTTTTCAGTGATAAAGATCTCTACTTTTCTTCTGTTTTTTTCACAGATTTGTCGTGCCACAAAGTCTTTTATAATGAGTTTGTCTACCAATCTGGTGGTATTACTCATCTTAGTAACCATTCTCTCATTGATGGTATTCAGGTTGGCAGGAGCCCCCTTCTGACCTCTTAGGATTCTCAATACATTAAATTGCTGTAGGGAAATATCAAAAGGTTTTAATGCGGCATGAATACTTTCGTTAATTTTATTTTGAACTAGAGACAAATGGATGATTGTCCTACTTTTTAAAGGAATAGGTTTCTCTGTTTTAATATGCGCTTCTACATTCATGTATTCACAATTATTGTATATACAAATTTATAAATAATTTTTAAATAAGTAAGACAATAGGGGCTATTTTTAATTCCCGAGTGAATTATTTTGCGACTTCCTATTTGAAATAGTTTTTTCTCCCGAATCAAACCCTTATTTTTGAGGGAATAAATTATTTAAAAAATGGCAGATTTATCACAAGAAGCTTGGGCTTCTCAGTTAAAAGAAGACACGCAAAGTGTTGTATTAGACGTAAGAACATTGGATGAGGTTTCAGAGGGAGTGATACCTGGAGCCATTCATTTAGATATTTTCATGGGTCAGGGTTTTCTGGACGGCTTGGAAAAATTAGATAAGTCAAAAAACTATTTTGTGTACTGTAGGTCTGGAAATAGAAGCGGTCAAGCATGTGCTATTATGCAGAGTGTTGGTTTTGAAACAGCCCATAATTTAGTGGGTGGTTTCATGGAATGGACAGGCGACACCGATGCTTTATAAACTATTGTATTTTTTCCAACGCCATGGCTTCACTGTTTGTGAGCGAATTGCAGAACGAATGGGAATACGCGCCCGAGTGGTGAGAACCTCATTTATCTACCTCGCTTTTGTGACATTGGGTTTTGGCTTTGCACTGTACTTATTTATGGCCTTTTGGATCCGAATAAAAGATTTGCTTTTTGCCAAAAGAAATTCTGTTTTTGATTTATAATACCAGATGTTAAAGTTATTCAGATCTAAAATTTATATAGCCTTATCATTAGTGCTTCTAGTGAGTTTGGTTGGGGTACTAGGATTTAGAACACTCTCAGACTACTCTTGGGTAGACGCCGTATATATGACCGTAATTACCATGACCACGGTAGGTTTTTCTGAGGTGAGTCCTCTGGACGATGCCTCGAAGGTTTTTACCATTTTTTTAATTATCTCAAGCGTTTTTATTTTTGCTTTTGCCTTGTCCGTAGTTACAGAGTATATATTAGGTAGGAATTCATTGGAAATTTTAAAGAAGAAGAAAGTTAAAAATAAATTAGAACGTATGAATAAGCATGTTATTGTTTGTGGTTATGGGAGAAATGGTGCCCAAGCAGTGGCCAGGCTAAAGGCCTACAACAAACCTTTTATAGTCATTGAAAATGATCCTGAGGTGATTGCAAAATATGAAGATGAGGTCCTGTTCATTAAAGGAGACGCGAATGAAGATGAGGTGCTCGAAGCTGCAGGAATTCACAAGGCACAGTACCTTATATGTACGCTTCCCAACGACGCAGCCAATTTGTTTGTAGTGCTTTCTGCAAGACAGCTCAATAAAAACTTATTTATTATTTCCAGGGCCTCTGAAATTGGTTCAGAAAAGAAATTGTCTTTGGCAGGTGCCAATAAAGTAATTATGCCAGATAGGATTGGTGGGGACCATATGGCTTCTCTAGTAGTGATTCCTGATCTCATTACCTTTATGGATAAACTTTCAACAGATGGTAAAAAGAACACCAACTTGGAAGAGGTTGCCATTGAACGTTTTGCAGGATCTGCAGCCTTAAACTCTCTCAGAGATTTAGACTTAAGGCGAAAAACAGGCTGTACCATCATTGGTTATATTACCCCAGAGGGAGACTATATTATTAATCCAGATGCAGATCTGATTCTTTCCTCCGAGGGAAAACTCATTGTGTTGGGAAGGCCAGAGCAAATTGAACAATTGAATAAAATGTGTACTCAGTAGCTGCTTTCCTACTTCTTTATTTGATTAGGCCATTTTTTTTTAGGATATTGCTAATCTTAACGTTAAATTAAATAAACCACTCCTACATTATGAAGACTAAATTGACCTTTTTGGCAAGCTTTTTATTTCCTTTTGTTGCCCTAGCGCAAGAAAAAGGATTGGATGAAAAAGTGAACGATGCTTTTATGCCATTTGCCAGTTGGTGGGAAGGCTTTGTCCTTACTTCTGTTCCAGTAGGAGCCTATAATATTCCAATCGTTTTAATATTACTTATTTGTGGGGCTACTTTTTTTACTATTTATTTCAAATTTCCAAGTATAAGCCAGTTTCCATTAGCCATTAATACGGTTAGGGGTAAATATGACGAATTGGACCACCACGGAGTAGAAAAAACAGCCCTAAATGTGGCAGATGGAGATTTACCAGGTACCATAAAAGATGAGAGCAAAGAAGGAGAGGTAACCCATTTTCAGGCCCTTGCAACGGCTGTTTCTGGAACAGTAGGCTTAGGAAATATTGCTGGTGTAGCTGTAGCTATTGCACTCGGGGGGCCAGGAGCAACTTTTTGGATGATTGTTTGTGGACTCATTGGAATGTCTACAAAATTTGTAGAATGTACCCTAGGAGTGAAATATAGAGATGTAGATGAAAACGGTACCGTATACGGAGGGCCTATGTATTATTTGTCAAAGGGTTTAGATCAAATGGGCTTTAAAGTGCTCGGAAAAATTTTAGGGGTCGTATTTGCTATTCTATGTGTGGGGGCTTCTTTTGGTGGTGGAAATGCCTTTCAGTCCAATCAGGCGGCGGTACAATTAACCACAATGTTTGACCTTCAAGGAGGTGCAACTGGGGTTATTATCGGTGTTATTTTAGCTATTTTAGTCGGTATAGTGATTATTGGAGGAATTAAAAAAATTGCTAGTGTAACGGAGAAAATTGTTCCTTTTATGGCAGGAACTTATGTTTTGGCCTCATTGGTAATTATCTTTTCTAATATTCAGTATGTAGGTGCTGCCTTCAGTATGATATTCGAGGGTGCTTTTACTCCTGCAGCTGGAATTGGAGGCGTAGTTGGTGTGATTATTGTAGGATTCCAACGTGCGGCTTTTTCTAACGAAGCTGGAGCTGGATCAGCAGCCATAGCGCACTCTGCTGTAAAGACTAAGTATCCAGCCAGTGAAGGCGTAGTAGCTCTATTAGAGCCGTTTATAGATACCGTAGTCATTTGTACAATGACTGCCTTGGTGATTATTTTCTTTAATATGGATACTGGGGCCTTTGAATATGGAAATGCTGTTGGAAGTACCGTAATGTTAAATGATACCGGTGCCTATATAGGCGGGGTAGACCTTACTTCAATGGCCTATGATTCCGTTATTCCAGGATTTAGATATGTATTGACTTTAGCAATTATTCTTTTTGCTTTTCAACTATGATTTCTTGGTCTTACTACGGACTTCAGTCTTGGAAGTATTTATTTGGAAGGGGAAAAACAGCAGATTCCGCGTACAAAATTCTTTTCTTGCTTTTTGTTGTAATAGGAGCAGCAGCAACATTAGATGCAGTAACTAAGTTTTCA
>ABVW01000007.1 GCA_000173115.1 Flavobacteria bacterium MS024-3C | reverse complement strand
ACAATAAATCTTTTCCCATAAAAATATGACCCGTCATTTCTAAACCCCGAAAAATTATCAATCGATTTTTCTCCAATTAAAAAATAAGAGTTTATTTTTTTCTTTTTATCCATTAAATTATAAGGAATATTTAACACATTGGTTTTATAAGCATTAACATATCTTGGTAAATAGGATTTATTAAAGTTCCATTGGTCTAACCCAACAATAATTGTATCACCCTTATTTGTATGTAAGTCATTTGTGAGGTTTTTAATGTCGTTGATAGAATTTACAATCATTGAATAATTATACACACTTTTATTTGAAAACATATTCTTTTCAAATCCTGCCGTTCTTGAAGTCCCAATAATTGAAATCTCTTTCTTTTCCTGATTTAATTTAAAATCAATGATTGATTGTTGTTGTTTGGGGTTAAATAATACTTTAGATTCTTTTGAATAATTTAATAATTGTGTAATTCCATATTTGTTTAATAGTAATAGCAATCCGAAACAAAAAATTACAGATGTCATAAACTTTATAATATATAATAGAAATCTATTCATTAGAATTGGAAGTATATAAAACTAGAAGATTTATTATAAAAAAACACAACAATTAAAACAAGTAGAACAGAACCTAACAAATCAATTGTATTTGGAATTTTAAAATTCAATCTTTCTTTTCCTTTGATCATAAAGTCTATAAGAATTAAACATATTACAAAAAGCATACACCTTTTAAAGTTGCAATAAGTAATTTAATCTATAGATTATAACCGTTCGTCTATAATAATGTTCTGGTTGTCTTTTTAGCCTGAAAGGACTGCTTAAAAATATTATTTTTATAGGGTAAGTAGAATTATTTTAAATTCATTTAAGAACGTTGAATATAGGGAGTTGCGAACTCATTAGCGAAGACATATGTCTGGTCTTTTGAGTTCGCTTCATTTTTAGACCATTATGAATCCTAAGACCCTAAATAAAAAGCCCTCCTAGTAGTCACTAGGAGGGCTTTTTTATTGGGGGTAAAACCCTGTTTAAGAACCACACATCAGACAATCGTCGTCTGCTTGCCCTTCTTTTGCTTTCGCAATTAAGGCGCGCATTTCATCTGGTGTTAGGGGCTTTACTTCCTCTTCTAATTGCACGTTTTGCTCTTTAGCAGGAACCTTTTCAGGCTGTACTGCTTTCACTGGTGTTGCTGCAGCTACTTCTGCTTCTGCTGCTACGCTTACGGGCACATCTTTTTTGGCCGTATTGTCTAAGGTAAACTTAATGGCGTCTACTGCTGCCTTAGTCCTTAAATAATACATCCCTGTTTTTAAACCACTCTTCCAAGCATAGAAGTGCATAGAAGTCAATTTAGAATAATTGGCGTTCTCCATAAACAGGTTCAATGACTGAGACTGGTCTATAAAATAGCCACGCTGTCTAGACATGTCTATAATATCTTTCATAGAAAGCTCCCAAACGGTTTTGTAGAGCTCTTTAATGTCCTGAGGAATAATATCGATGTGCTGAACAGAACCGTTGGCACGCATCAGCTCTTGCTTAAGACCTTCGTCCCAAAGTCCTAGAGCCACTAAATCTTCTAAAAGGTGCTTGTTTACCACAATAAACTCTCCAGACAATACCCTTCTGGTATAAATATTAGAGGTATATGGCTCAAAGCACTCGTTGTTTCCTAGAATTTGAGAGGTAGAAGCTGTGGGCATTGGTGCTACCAATAATGAGTTTCGTACCCCATTTTTCTTGACATCTTTTCTCAGTTTAGCCCAATCCCATCTGCCTGAGAGTTCCTCATCTTTAATGCCCCATAAATTGTGTTGAAATTCTCCTTGAGAAATAGGAGATCCTTTATAAGATTGGTAAGGACCGTCTGCCTTAGCCTCTTCCATAGAAGCGGTCAATGCTGCAAAGTAAAGGGTTTCAAAAATCTCTTCATTGAGTTTCTTGGCTTCGTCAGAAGTAAAAGGCAATCTCAGCATAATAAAAGCGTCTGCCAATCCTTGCACCCCAAGACCAATAGGCCTGTGACGCATATTGGAATTCTCTGCCTCTTTTACTGGATAGTAGTTTCTGTCTATGACCTTGTTCAGGTTCTTGGTCACCCTTTTGGTCACCTTGAACAATTCTTTGTGGTCAAAGGCACCGTCTTTTACAAACATTGGAAGGGCAATAGAAGCTAAATTACAGACCGCTACCTCATCTGGAGAGGTGTATTCCATAATCTCTGTACAGAGGTTAGAAGAACGTATGGTTCCTAAATTCTTCTGGTTGCTCTTTCTGTTGGCTGCATCTTTGTACAGCATATAAGGGGTCCCTGTCTCTATTTGAGACTCTAGTATTTTTTCCCAAAGCTCTCTGGCTTTGATAGTCTTTCTACCTTTACCTTCTGACTCGTATTTTAAATACAATTCGTCAAAGGCTTCGGAGTGGTTGTTGAACAAGTTTGGACACTCATTAGGACACATTAGCGTCCATTCTGCATTGGCCTCTACACGTTTCATAAACAAATCTGGAATCCACATGGCATAGAATAAATCTCTGGCACGCATTTCTTCTTTTCCGTGGTTCTTTTTAAGGTCTAAGAAATCAAAGATGTCTGCATGCCATGGCTCTACATACATGGCAAAACTTCCCTTTCTCTTTCCGCCTCCCTGATCCACATAGCGCGCAGTATCATTAAAGACCTTTAACATAGGCACTACACCGTTAGAAGTTCCGTTCGTTCCTGAAATATAAGAGCCTGTAGCCCTTACATTATGAATAGACAGCCCTATACCTCCCGCAGACTGAGAAATCTTGGCAGTTTGCTTTAGGGTGTCGTAAATACCGTCTATGGAGTCGTCTTTCATGGCCAATAAAAAGCAAGAAGACATTTGTGGCTTTGGGGTCCCGGAGTTGAAGAGTGTGGGGGTAGCATGGGTAAAATATTTTTTACTCATAAGCTCATAAGTCTCTATTGCGGAATCCATATCTGTGGGGTGAATTCCCACGGATACCCTCATAAGCATATGCTGTGGACGTTCCACAATTTTACCGTTGAGCTTAAGCAAGTAAGAACGCTCTAGGGTTTTAAAACCAAAATAATCATAGCCAAAGTCCCTGTTGTAGATAATGGTAGAATCCAATAATTCTGCATTGTCCATAATAGCTTGGTACACCTCATCTGACAACAATGGAGAAGACTTGCCATTTCTAGGGTTCACATATTTATATAAGTCTTCCATGGTTTCAGAAAAAGACTTCTTGGTGTTTTTGTGCAAGTTAGATACCGAAATTCTCGCCGCAAGTTTGGCGAAATCCGGGTGTGTTGTAGTCATTGTAGCAGCAATTTCCGCAGCGAGATTGTCTAACTCAGAAGTGGTTACCCCGTCGTATAGTCCCTCAATTACGCGAAGAGAAACCTTCACCGGGTCTACCCTTTCGTTGAGGCCATAACACAATTTTCTTACGCGGGCCGTGATCTTGTCAAACATCATGGGCTCATTCTTGCCATCTCTTTTTAATACGTACATTTTACTTGCTTTGTTTTTGGTTTAGTTGTTCGATTTAGGGGCTAAAACACTGACCCAAGATGGTTTGGCATTAGGTATTCCAAACCAAGCTTGAGTAGATTTGACTATGAATCTAACAGTATTTTAAGAACCAGCAGGCTGGTTCCGGTAGGCTTTAAGAGTTGTATTGCTTAGAAATCTGCGTCAAAGCTAATATTCTGAGCATTCACATCTTGGTCTTTGTTTAAAACGCCAGCTTTCTGATATTCTGAAACGCGTTTTTCAAAGAAGTTTGTCTTACCCTGCAATGAAATCATATCCATAAAATCGAATGGATTACTCACATTGTATTCTTTCTCACATTGTAATTCAACCAAAAGGCGGTCGGTAACAAACTCTAAATATTGTGTCATGAGTTTCGCATTCATACCAATGAGACTGGCAGGAAGGGACTCTGTAATAAATGTTCTTTCTATGTTTAAAGCGTCTACTAAAATCTCGCGAATACGCGCTTTAGGCACTTTATTAATCAGGTGGTGGTTGTGTAAGTGAACGGCGTAGTCACAGTGCATGCCCTCATCCCTTGAAATAAGCTCATTGGAGAAGGTCAATCCTGGCATTAGACCGCGTTTTTTAAGCCAGAAAATTGAACAGAAAGCACCAGAAAAGAAAATACCTTCTACGGCTGCAAAAGCAATTAAACGCTCTGCAAAACTTGGAGATTCAATCCATTTAAGGGCCCAATCTGCTTTTTCTTTAATCGCTGGAAAATTTTCCAGAGCTTTAAAAAGTTTGTTTTTTTCCTTCTCATCTTTCACATAAGTATCTATGAGTAAAGAATATGTTTCCGAGTGAATGTTTTCCATCATAATCTGGAAACCGTAGAAAAACTTTGCCTCCGCATACTGCACCTCACTCACAAAGTTCTCTGCGAGATTTTCGTTGACAATACCATCAGAAGCAGCAAAAAAGGCCAAGATGTGCTTTACAAAATAACGCTCGTCTTCATTGAGCTTATTGTTCCAATCGTTGAGGTCTTCTGACAAGTCTATTTCTTCTGCCGTCCAGAAACAAGCTTCACATTTTTTGTACCACTCCCACAAATCATCGTGTTTGATTGGAAAAATTACAAAGCGGTCTGGATTCTCAGTTAAAATAGGCTCTACATTGTTGCTCATTGGGTCTTTTTTTTGGTTTTTCACAGCGCACACAGAAGTGCTTTACTCGGTTAACAAAGATGGTTAAAAATGTTTGAGTTCTGACCGCAAAAGCAGAGACTTAACAGTAAAGTTTTTAACACTTAATGTTGAAATGTAGGTTTAAGCCCCGCCCTGACTAGGCTGGGAAGTGGCAATAAAAAAAATGAAAAAAAGTGGCCTATTTTTTGTTGCTTTCAGATCCTTTTTCAGCTGCTTTTAAAGTTGCGGCAACTAGGGCCAGTTCTTCATACCAAGCAGCACCAAATTTCCTGATCAGCGCTTCTTTCACAAAAACATACACAGGCACGGAAAGTTCTGCTCCTAAAGAACAAGCATCCGAACAAATACTCCATTGGTGGTAATTCACGGCTGTAAATTCGCTGTATTCTCGGGTGCGAACAGGGTACAAATGGCAAGAAACCGGTTTCCTCCATTTGGTGGCCCCATCGTTATAAGCCGCCTCTAAACCACACTTGGTAATGCCCTTCTCGTCAAAGATTACATAAGCACATTCTGAGCCGTTTACCAAGGGGGTTTCCCACTCGCCGTCGTCTCCTTTTACAAAGGCACCCTGGTCTTCAATTGCCGCTATTCCCGCTGCCCTTAAATAAGGCTTTACACGGCTGTATATGTCTACCAAAATCTCTGTTTCTTTCTCCTCTAAAGGCGCTCCTGCGTCTCCGTCTACACAACAAGCTCCTTTGCAGGCACTGAGGTTGCACACAAAATCATTTTCTAAAAGATCTTCTGAAACGAGGGTTTTTTGGATTTGAAACATCTGATTGGTTTTAAGGGGCAAATATACCATAAAAAAGCCTTAAATTTGCTGCGCAAAAGAAGGGGTTTGTGTCCTTTTAAAAAGCCAAAAAAAGTCCTAAAAAATACCAAAGCAATTCTTAGAAAAATACCAAAGCATACCGCCCATGACATTTCACTTTAACTTTAAAGAAATACTCACCGCCAGCATGGTGCTTTTTGCGGTGATTGACATAGTAGGATCTGTCCCAATTATCATTAGTCTCAGAAATAAAGTAGGCCATATTCAGTCTGAAAAGGCCTCCATAGTGGCGGGAATTATCATGGTGGCTTTCCTATTTATTGGAGAAGAAATATTAAACCTTATTGGTATAGATGTGAATTCATTTGCCGTAGCAGGGGCCCTAGTGATCTTCTTCCTAGCCATTGAAATGATTTTGGGCATTACCCTTTACAAAGACGACGAACCAGAGTCTGCCTCTATTGTTCCTATCGCATTCCCACTCATTGCCGGGGCTGGAACCATTACCACCTTGCTTTCTCTGAGGGCAGAATACCATGTAGAAAATATTATCATCGCTATTGTGGTAAACATCATTTTCGTGTACTTGGTCCTAAAATCTTCCAAACGCATTGAACGCGTTCTAGGAAAAAATGGCCTCTCTGTGATTAGAAAAGTATTTGGGGTGATCTTACTGGCCATTGCCGTAAAACTTTTTGCCGCTAATATAAACGTCTTATTTAACGCCTAAAACCAGCTTATGAACAAAGTACTTTTTTTCATTTTATTGACTGCTGCCCTAATTTTGGGCGGCTACAACTTGTATTTAATAGACTATTCAGACCTGTTTGCAGACCAAAACTTTGTGGCTTCTGTATCTGCCATTGCTGCTTTAGCTGCCGCAGTATTGTTGGTTATTCTGTTTCTCTCAAAAAAAATTGAGGAAAAAACCAAGCGCTAAACCTGAATACTTGCGCCAATAGTGGTCTCTACTGCCGTAATTAAGTCTTCCGTGTCTGAATACGTTCCCTGAACCACCACAGGATGTATGATTAGTTCAATACGGTTACCTATACCCAGGGGGAATTGTCCCCAACGCACCATTTTCCAAGACCCATTAATGGTGACAGGGAGCACTAAGGCAGACGGCGCCTTCTTTAACAACACTTTTAAACCCGTACGCTGAAAGGGCTTGGGTTTTCCATCTCTGGACCGAGTTCCTTCTGGAAAGATTACTGCACAACGCTGGTATTTTTCTATATAAGTTCCTAAGCCTGCAATAGCAGCAACCGCTTGCCTACCGTCTCCCCGATTGATTAGCACAGATCCTCCATGTCTTAAATTATATGAGACTGAAGGAATGCCCTTACCCAAAGATGCCTTAGACACGAATTTAGGATGTAAAGACCTCAAACGCCAGATAATGGGGAGTATGTCGTACATACTTTGGTGGTTGGCCACCAAAATAACCGCTTTGTTTTGGGGCAAATTCGCCATTCCACTAATCGTATAACGGGTCCCCAAAATTCGGGTAGTTGCCATGAGGCAACCATTTAAAAAAGCCACGACCCTTCTATGGGGTTCATAGCCAAAAACCTTAAAGGCAAGGACTTGAATGGGATGGAATACCACCAGACAAAGTCCAAAAGCCAAAAAATACAGTACCGTTAAAGGATAAGCGAGCAGTCTTTTCATAGGGTAAAAATAAAAAAACCACCGCAAGTGGGTGGTTTTTTTTACATGATTAGGGGCGTATTAACAAAATTCGTTATACGCTTCCATTAAGTTTTCCGCAATGGCTTGTGCCGCACGACCTTCAATGTGGTGGCGCTCAATCATATGCACCAATTCTCCGTCTTTAAATAAAGCCATAGAAGGCGATGAAGGAGGAAAAGGAACCATCATATTTCTCGCTTGGTCCACTGCGTCTGTGTCTACTCCTGCAAAAACAGTCACGGCACGACTGGGCACCTTAGCATTGGTCAAGCTCATTTTTGCAGCGGGTCTGGCATTGGCTGCCGCGCAACCGCAAACAGAGTTTACCACCACCAAAGTAGTCCCGGAAGCATTAACTGCTTCTGCTACAGCTGCTGCTGTAAATAATTCTTGAAAACCTGCTTGGGCAAGGTCTTGTCTCATTGGTTTTACAAATTCTTCTGGGTACATCCTTCCTAAATTTTTTTTTACCCCACAAAGGTACAACATACACCCATAATTTTTAACACATCTTATGATTAGTTTGCCCTGCTTTTTTTGTGAAAAAAGTATCTTTGATAAAATTTTGACAATGACTAAATGGTTGGCTGCCCTACTGGGCTTTATTTTTTTTAGATTTCCCGGAGCAGTGGCTGGATACTTCTTAGGCAGTTTTGTAGACATGCTGCAATCTGGCAAGAAAGGCCGTTCTTTTGGTAGTTTCACTTCCCAAAGACCAGTAACTTCTCAGGATTTTGAGTTGCACTTACTTTCCTTATGCGCCGTAGTGATCAAAGCAGACGGACAGGTAAGCCCTGCAGAAAAAGAATTTGTAAAACGCTACTTTATACAGACCTATGGCCAACAAAGGGCCAATGCCATTTTTAGAACCTTTAATGACGCAGTAGACAAAAAAGACCTGTCTCTAGAGAATTTATGTCAAAAAATAAACCAAAGAGCGCCTTACGAACTCAAGCTTCAGTTGTTGCATTTTCTGTTTAATATTGCCAAAGCAGACGGTCATGTAAGCGCACCAGAGGTCAGTAAATTGGAAGAAATTGCCCGTTTGTTGCGGCTTGGCTCCCCTGATTTTAACTCTATAAAAGCCATGTTTATAGAAGCAACAGATGGTGCTTACACCATTTTAGAGGTAGAAAAAACCGCTACAGATGCAGCAGTAAAAAAAGCCTATAGAGACATGGCCAAGAAATACCATCCAGACCGCGTCATTACAGAAGACGCCGCCATAAAAAGTGGTGCAGAAGAAAAATTCAAACAAGTACAAAAGGCCTACGAGGCCATTCAAAAAGAACGCGGCATGTAATAAGCCGCCAAAAAAACCGCAAAACCAAAAAAAACCGCAAAACCAAAGAAAACCGCCAAACCATTATATTAAACCACTATGGATACATTTTTATTTTATTTAGACCTGGGACTCAATCACGTCCTAGACCCCAACGGATACGATCACGTACTATTTTTAGCCGCCTTAGCCCTTCCCTTTGCCTTAAAAAAAATCAAATCTGCCGTACTACTGGCTTCCGTATTCACACTCACCCACTGCATCTCTTTGGTACTTTCTGTGTATGGTATTGCCAAAGTGTACGCCCCTCTCATTGAATTTTTAATCCCCCTGAGTATTTTATTACTTTTGGGCCTCAATATTAAAAATGCCTTACAAAATAAAGGACCTAAAACAGGGGTAATAGCCTATGGGGCCACCGCATTATTTGGCCTTATTCACGGATTTGGTTTTTCCAACTATTTCAAGATGTTGCTGGAAGGACAAGAAGCCAAAAACAGTGCCTTACTGGGTTTTGCCGCTGGAATTGAAGTAGCTCAATTGGCCGTGCTCAGCACGGTGATGCTTGCCAGTGCCCTTTTTATTCTTATCTTTAAAATTCAAAGGCCCAGGTGGGTGATCGTATTCTCATCAGCCCTTGTGCTGGTAACACTTCCCCTCACCTACAAAAGCCTTGAAGCCCTATTAGACGCCTTGAAATGACAACAGAAGACAAACAAGAAAAATACGACCAAGCTTACCTTAGAATGGCCGCCGAATGGGGGAAATTATCCTATTGCAAGCGCAAACAAGTAGGCGCCATTGTAGTGAAAGACCGCATGATTATTTCCGACGGATACAACGGAACCCCCTCTGGTTTTGAAAATTTCTGTGAAGATGAGACAGGCTACACTAAGTGGTATGTACTTCATGCAGAGGCCAATGCACTGTCTAAAGTAGCGGCCTCTACCCAGTCTTCTGAGGGCGCTACTTTGTATATAACGCTTTCCCCTTGTAAGGAATGCAGCAAACTCATCCACCAATCAGGTATTAAACGCGTGGTGTACGCCAAGGCCTACCGAGACAGCTCTGGCATTGATTTCTTAGCCAAAGCAGGGGTTGCCATTAGCCACATGCCCATCGAAGAAAACCACAAGTAACAAACAACAAACCCTAAAGACAGCTGCTCCTATGAGACAAAAACTATTTCGATTGTTTTTAGCACTGACCATCTTAATGGCAGGTATTCTCATTGGAAGCCAAAGCGACGCAAATTCATACCCCCTTAGCGGGAGCCCTTCTGAAGTAGCCCAAGAAAAAATGCAACGGCTGCTCAATTTTATTGAAGAGGACTATGTAGACGCCGTAAATACGGACAGTATTGTCACCGTAACTATTAACGAAATACTAGACAAATTAGACCCCCATTCGGTCTATATTCCCAAAACCATTTCTTCCGCAGTTGCAGAGCAAATGCAGGGCGATTTTGTGGGTATTGGAGTGAATTTTTACCGCTATAAAGACTCTGTAGCCGTCATTAGAACCGTAGCAGGTGGGCCCAGTGAAAAGGCAGGTATTCAAGCGGGAGACCGTATTTTACTCGCCCAAGGAGACACCCTTTACGGAAACAATATGCCCAATGACCAATTGGTGCAAAAGCTCAAAGGCCCTATTAACACTGAGGTAGGCCTGAGGGTGTTTAGAAAAAAAGACCACAGCTTTCAAAACTTCACCCTAAAGAGAGACCGCATTCCCATTGTTTCTGTAAGTGGCTATTGCATGCTAGACAGCAGTCTGGGCTACCTTAAAATAAACCGATTTGCCGCCACCACTTATGACGAATTCAGCCTGGCCTTGGCGGAACTCAAAGCCAGCGGTGCCCAAGAACTCATCTTAGACCTTCGCGACAATCTGGGCGGTTATATGGGTATGGCCACCCAAATATCGGACGACTTCCTGTCCGCCAACACCCCTATTGTGTACACCAAAAATAAAAAAGGCACTACAGCTACCACCCTGGCCAATGCAGGTGGGGCTTTTGAAAATAAACCGGTTTACGTTCTGGTAAACGAACGTTCCGCATCGGCTTCAGAAATAATTGCTGGAGCCCTACAAGACAATGATATAGGAACCATTATTGGCCGCAGGACTTTTGGTAAAGGACTCGTTCAAAGAGAAATGCCTTTGGGAGACGGCTCTTCAGTGCGCCTGACCATAGCCCGTTACTACACCCCAACAGGCCGTTCCATTCAAAAACCTTACGGAGATGGTGACTATGAAAGCGCGCAAGACCGCTACGCCACTGGCGAACTTCAATACAAGGACAGCATGCCGGTAATAGACTCGCTGGCCTACACCACTCCCAAAGGCAAAATAGTCTATGGTGGTGGCGGCATTATACCAGACGTTTTTGTGCCAATAGAAGACAATGCGGTGCTGGTGGTTAAAGAATTGGAACGCCTTGGGGTATTCTCCTTCTTTAGCTTTGAGCAGTTAGACGCACACCGAAGCGACTACCAAGACTGGACAGAAGCTGGTTTTGTAAAAGACTTTCAAGTACCCGAAACCCTCTACCAAGATTTTGTAACATACCTGAAAAACGCTGGCGTCGCACTAGACACCAAAGACCACAAAGTTGCCGTATTATTAGAACTCAAAGCAGCATTGGCCTACCAACTCTTTGGGGACAATGCGGTGCTTAAAATCCGAGCGGCCCAAGATCCTATGGTCCAAAAAGCCCTGGCTTTAAAAAACCAAACAAGCCAAGTGGGTGCCGTAAACAATATTCATTTGTTGTCAGATCCATCAGCAACAAAAACAAAGATCCAAACAACAAACGACGTACAAAACGACGTAGAAAACGGCTCAGAAAACGACGTACAAAACACCTCCAAAGAAACCGTAGAAAATCGGGAATCATAAGCCTATGATCAAGACCAACTTTTCGCTACGCTCGCGCATATTTATCTCCATGATAGTACTGGTGCTTTTGGCCTCAGTACTGATTGCTGGAATCACTATTTACCAGTATTCCGAACAGGCCAAGGACTACCACGCAGACCGGTTAGAACGAAAAGAAGAACAGCTCAAACGCAGTCTTTGGTACACCCTTCAAGAAAGTCCTTTGGTACAGAACAAAGCCAATGTGTCGCCTATTTTTAGAGAATCGCTCTTTGCCATATCTGACGTTCAAAACGTTAATTTTTCCCTCTACGATTTAGACGGTGCGTTTATTCAAACCGCCAATCCTACCGCAGGACCAGTGGAGGCCGCTGCAAGCCTGCCCGCAGATATTTTAAAAAATCTCAAGCAAAACAAGCGATGGGTGGTGACCAAAAGCGAGGGGAATGTGACTTTTTTGGCCGCCTATTCCTATGTGTATGACCTGGACCAAAAACCGCTGACCATTTTGTACCTGCCTTATTATGAAGACAATTCCTTTAACCAAAAAGAGTTGGAAGAATTTCTTTTCAGACTCTCCGGAGTGTATTTACTCATGTTGGCGGTGGCCATTATTCTGGCCTATCTAATCTCTACCTATATTACACGCTCCTTAAAAACCATCTCAGACAAGCTGTCCCAAACCGGTTTAGAGAAACAAAATATTAAGATAGAAGTCCCGCAATCGTCCGAGGAGATTGGTAAAATCATAGAATCCTATAACGGGATGATAGACCAATTGGAACAGTCTGCCGTAGCCCTAGCCAAATCCGAACGCGAGCAAGCCTGGCAGGAAATGGCCAAACAAGTGGCCCATGAAATTAAAAACCCCCTCACCCCCATGCGCCTCAATGTGCAGCTTTTTGAACAGCAATTTAAAGCCGCAGACCCAGAGGCCAAAGAGAAACTCCAAGCACACTCTGCAGCACTTTTAGAACAGATAGACACCCTGAGCAATATAGCCACCGCCTTTGCAACTTTTGCCCAATTGCCCGCCCAACAAAAAGAATCCCTTGAATTTGAAAAAGTCGTGGGTCTAGCCATATCCCTATTTAACGAATCCTATATTGCATACGCAGCTCCCACAAAACCCATCAAGGTAAAACTGGACCGCACCCAACTCATTCGGGTAGTGACCAACCTATTAAAAAACGCCATTCAATCTGTTCCAGAAGACCGCATACCTGCCATTGTGGTCAAAGTATCAGAGACATCTACTGTAGTAAGCCTAGAAGTATCCGACAACGGAATAGGCATAGCCCCAGAAATCCAAGAAAAAATATTTGAACCCAAATTCACCACCAAAGGATCCGGAATGGGCCTTGGCTTAGGTATGGTAAAGAGTATTGTAGAAAGTTACGGCGGCCGCATTAGCCTGAAAAGCGAAGTGGGAAAAGGCAGTAAATTCACGGTTTTTTTACCTAAAACCACCTCTGAAAGATAAGACTATGGAAAATCACCTCATCATTGAAAAAAAAGGCGCTATTGGTATTATAGCCATAGACAGACCTGCCAAATTAAACGCCCTAAACAAAGAAGTGATTGACCAACTATCTATTGCTTTTAAAAACCTTTTTGAAGACCACAATATTCGCGCAATCATTCTCACGGGAACAGGAGAAAAGGCCTTTGTGGCTGGCGCCGATATTGCAGCCTTTTCCCAATTCACCCCCAGCCAGGGTACCGCACTTGCCCGAGAGGGGCAGGACCAATTGTTTCATTTCATTGAGCAAGGCCCAAAACCTGTCATAGCTGCAGTAAACGGTTACGCACTAGGAGGCGGTCTAGAATTGGCCATGGCATGCCACATCAGAATAGCCTCTGAAAATGCCCAAATGGGTCTTCCAGAAGTTTCACTGGGTCTTATCCCAGGCTATGGAGGCACCCAAAGACTCCCCCAGCTTATTGGCAAAGGCCGTGCAAACGAACTTATTTTCTCTGCTCAAATGATCCCTGCCACCAAAGCCCAAGACTACGGTTTGGTCAATAAGGTAGTACCTCTTGACCAGCTCATGGAAACCGCTGAATCTCTAGCCACCAAAATAGCCCAGCAATCTCCCACCGCCATACGTGCCGCCATTGCAGCCGTAAACGCAGGACTAGATCCTGATAAAAATGGTTATGAAACAGAAATTCAGCACTTTGGCGCATGCTTTGGCACCCCAGACTTTATAGAGGGTACCTCTGCCTTTCTAGAAAAAAGAAAAGCACAGTTTAAGGGGGCATAGTGTTTGTTTAGACCTAAAGCAGTTGCTGCTACAAAAAAGGGGAGGTTGTTAGACCTCCCCTTTTCTTTTGCGGTATTTTTTGTAGGCCCTTATGCCGAGCATGAGGAGGATGGCGAGGCCGAGCAGGCCTGCGAGGCCAAAGATCCAGCCTATGGTGTTGCGGAGGATCACTAAAAAGATGATGGCGAATAGTAAGATGGTGGCGCCTTCATTCCAAATGCGCATGAAGGTGGCGGTGTAGCGGGGGCGTACTTGGCCGCGTTGGAGTTCGCGCACCATTTGGTGGCATTTGAGGTGGTATAGCCATAGAAGGACTACAAAGAAAAGTTTTAGGTGCATCCACCCTTGGGTGAGGAAAATGGGTTGGAGGTAGAGGAGCCATAGGGCAAAACCGGTGGCGAGTATGGCGGAGGGCCAAGTAATGATATTCCACAGGCGGCGGGTCATGAGCTGTAGCTGTGGCACTATATAGGCCTGGGCTGCTGCGGGTTGGTCTAGGGCCTCTATATGGTAGACAAAGAGGCGGGGAATATAGAAAAGCCCTGCGAACCAAGTGATCACGAAGATCAGGTGCAGGGCTTTTATAAGTAAGTATGTGTCTAAAGTGTCTAGGATCATAGACACAAAAATAATCAATTATTCTTTGTCATCGGCAACCGATAAAAAGGGCAGTCCTTTGGCGGTGAATGCCGCGTTAAAGGCTTCTAATTGCTCGGAAATGCTTTGGTTAAATGCTGCCAATTGCACGGCAATGGCTGCGGTGAGCTCTTGTCTTACTGCCTCATCTTGCTCCGTGGGAGCAAAGTCATCTAGACCCACCAATGAATTCAAGTGGCCCAATTTGTTGGTGAGGCGTATGGGGAAGTTCAAGGGGTCTTGTCCAGACCTATTCTGGGTCTGGTACAAGGCTTTCTCTACCGTTTCTAAGCTTTCCTTCATGTCCTTGGCCATTGTGTGTAGATCACTTACAGCAGTGTCTCCTTTGTATTTTTTCATAAAGGCAGACAGCTTGGCGTTCACATCGCGGATATTTTTTATGGCGTTGTGGGCCTCGTTAATGGTCGTGTTTACCGCAGTAATAAAGTCGTATTGGGCCTGCATGTCTGCCACAGAGGCTTCTGCACGCGGGTCTGGCATAAGGCTAAAGTCATGGGTGGCTATGGTCTGGTCTCCCACGCTCATAGAGACCTTATACGCCCCCAGGAACGGCTTTTGGACCATCTAGGTTGGCCCACCACATAATCATTCCAGGGAGCAGCTCGGAACCAGTTCCTCTGGTGTTCCATACAAAACTGTTGGCCCCTGCAGTGAGGGTGAGTTTGTCTTTGCGCTCTTTGGCTTTGTTGCTAAAGCTGGCCAGTAGGTCTCCAGCAGCATTGTGGTAATTTAATACCACCGAGTCTTGCTCCATTCCTTCTGGAAGGTAAAAGTGGGTAATGACTCCGTTGGGCAGGTTGGTTCCCGCTGTGAGGGAAGCCCTTCCGCCACGACCTTTGGTCCTATAAGCGTCTTTTGGATCAAACAAACGGGCGGTTTTGGCGCTGGTATTTCCGGCAGCCAAAAGCTGATGCAGCACTGTGAGGTCATCTATCATCCAAAGAGACCTTCCCTGGGTGGCCACAATAAGGGCGTTGTCCTTAACGGCCAAATCTGTGATGGGCACTAAAGGCAGGTTGTTTTGAAAAGACTGCCAAGCGGCACCGTCATTGTAAGACACATACATGCCGTTTTCTGTACCGGCATACAAGAGGCCTTTTTGCGCAGGGTCTTCTCTGAGCACCCTAGTAAAGTGCTCTTTGGCTATACCGCTGCTAATGGTGGTCCAAGTTTTTCCGTAGTCTGAAGTCTTGTATAAATAAGGCGTAAAGTCTCCTGACTTATAAGAAGTAGCAGCTATGTAACAGACCGCTGGATCAAAGGCAGAGGGTTCTACCGAGTTCACCATAGCCCATGTGGGCATTTGCTTTGGGGTAATATTGGTCCAATTGGCACCACCGTCTTTGGTGAGGTGCACGAGGCCGTCGTCTGAGCCCACCCATAATTCGCCTTCTTTTAAAGGGCTTTCTGCTGCAGCAAAAATAGTGGCGTAATACTCTACTCCGGTATTGTCCTGAGTGATAGGCCCTCCAGAAGACACCAATTTAGTAGGGTCGTTTCTAGTGAGGTCTGGGCTTAAGATCTCCCAGCTTTGCCCCTCGTTGGTGGTGGCGTGTACATGCTGAGAAAAGGTATATAATTTGTCTGGGTTGTGCTTGGAGAAAATAATGGGGAAGTTCCATTGGAAACGGTATTTCATACCCTCTGCCCCATAACCCATTGGGTTGTCTGGCCACACATTTATTCCTCTAGTCGTTCCTGTTTTGTGGTTCACACGGGTGAGGAAACCGCCATAACTACCGCCGTACACAATGTCGTTGTTCTTAGGATCCACAGCAATATGCGCAGACTCTCCTCCGGCTGTTTCTTCCCAATCAGATTCAGAAATACTCCCCCCGTCTGAGCGGTGTTTTACGCGCTGGGTAGAATTGTCTTGCTGGGCCACATAAATTCTATAGGGAAAACTGTTGTCTGTAGTAACCCTGTAATACTGGGCCGTTGGCTGGTTGTGGTAGGTGCTCCAGCTGGCGCCACCATCTAGGGACACCTGAGCACCACCGTCGTCTGCCATGATCATTCTTTGGTTGTCTTCTGGGGCAATCCACAAATCGTGGTGGTCTCCATGGGGCGCGTTGGCCGTTTCAAAAGACTTTCCGCCGTCTGTACTCTTGTGGTAACGCACATTGAGCACATAGAGCCCGTCTGCATCCTGGGTGTCTGCGTATAGTCTGGTGTAGTACCAGGCACGCTGGCGTAATTTACGTTCGTCGTTTATTTTACTCCAAGTAGCGCCACCGTCTTCTGAACGGTACAAACCACCCTGGTCTTTGTTTTCTACCATAGCCCAAATGCGGTCTGCCTTTACTGGAGAGGCGGTAATACCCATAATCCCAAGCGTGCCTTTGGCAAAGCCTTTGTTGGCAGAGAGCTCGGTCCAGCTTTCTCCTGCATCTGTACTTTTCCACACCTTGGACCCTTCTCCTCCTGAATTCAGGGAATAAGGGGTTCTGTTCACCCGCCAAGTAGTAGCATACAACACCCTAGCATTGTTAGGATCTATGATTAAATCTACCGCCCCAGCGTTGGCATTGGCAAACAAGGTACGTCTCCAGCTCTTCCCGCCGTCTGTACTCTTGTACACCCCACGCTCCTGGGTGGGCTTGTATATGTTACCCAATACGGCTGCATAAACCACCTCTGGATTGGTAGGGTGAATGCGTACCCTAGGAATGTGCCTACTCTCTGGGAGGCCTATAAAATTCCAAGTCTTTCCGGCGTCTATACTCTTGTACATGCCGTTACCAGAAGAGACATTCCCCCTAAGGGTCACTTCTCCACCACCTACGTAAATAACGTTAGGATCTGAGGGGGCTACGGCAACTGCACCAATACTCCCGCCAAAGAAACCGTCTGATATATTTTTCCAAGTGGTTCCTGCGTTGTCTGTTTTCCAAACCCCACCACCGGTAGCGCCCATATAAAATAGATTGGGTTGTCCTGGCACCCCTGTTACGGCAGCAGAACGTCCGCCCCTAAAAGGGCCCAGTTCTCTGTATTCAATGCCTTTGACCAGCTCCGGCGCAATGGCAGGGGCTGCGGCTTTATTTCTTCTTTGTGCTTGGGTGTCTTGGGGACTCAGGACCAAGGCCAAAAGCCCTAGACTGAGTAGGAAATAGTTTTTCATGGATTCGTCGGTTTATTAAAGAACCTAATTTACGAAAAAAACCGTTTAATTTCCCGCCTTAAAAAATAGCCAGTAATGAGGGTGGCCAATAGGTCAGAAATGGGAAAGGCCAGCCATACCCCAATGGTGCCCAACCACATAGGTAATAAGAATACCAAGGGAATAAACAGCAGTGCCTGACGGCTCAAAGTGAGTAAAAGGGCTGGAATGGCTTTGCCAGCCGCCTGAAAATAAGCAGCGCCAATGAGTTGAAGCGCAATAATAGGGGTGGCGGCAAATACCCAGCGCATGGCCGCTGGCGTATTTTCTAAGACATAGGCATTTAAGGCCATGGTCTCTGGATCTGCATTTTTAGAAGAGAGGAACAAGGCCGTAATGGCCTCTGGAAACACCATAAGTCCTATAAAAACTAAAGTGGCTAGCGCCGATGCGTACAAGATAGCGGTATTGATACTCTCGCGAACCCGCTGCATATTTCCGGCCCCGTAATTAAAACCGGCAATGGGTAAAAACCCCTGGGTGACCCCAAAAACAGGAAATAAGGCAAACATGAGCATGCGCCCCACAATGGCATACACGGCCACCAGGGCTTCTCCACCCATAGAAAACAGGAGGCTGTTCATGATCAGGTAAGTGATGGAGGTAGCGGCCTGTCTGGCCAGGGTCACAAAGCCCAAGGCCCCAATTTCTGAAACAATGGATTTTTTAAAGACAAAATGCTTAAAACGCGGTTTTAACGAAGCGTTTTTAGACAAAAAGAAATAGGCTACATAGACAAAACAGAGCAAATAACCTCCGGTAGTGGCCCAGGCCGCTCCGGCCATGCCCCAGTCAAAGACATAAATAAAAACATAATCCATGAGTAAGTTTCCCACAGAGGGAATGATCATGGCCACCATGGCAAATTTGGGCTTGCCCTCTGCCCTAATGACGGTATTGCCCATCATACAAAGGCCCAAGAAAGGCACCCCGTATAAAACAATGGTGTAATAGGTTTTGGCCAGCGGGTAAATTTGCCCCTGGCCCCCAAAGGCGGGTATAATGCCCTCCATAAAATACAGCCCCAAAGCGGCCATAGATACGGTAATGAGCACCGTAAGGGCTATTTGGTTCCCAAAAGTAGTGGTGGCTTTTTCATGTTCCCCCGCTCCCAAGGCACGAGAGATAATACTGGAACCCCCAATGCCTATGGCCATTCCAAGTGCGGCAATAAAGAAAGACACCGGCAGGACCACATTAATGGCCGCGATGCCCAAAGCCCCAATCCAGTTCCCAACAAAAATAGAGTCCACCAGTACATTGAGTGACATGACCAGAATCCCAATAGAAGCCGGCACCGCTTGCTTTACCAGCAGCGGGCCTATGGGCTGTGTGCCTAAAGCGGTCGCAGAAATTTTAGACATAGGGCAATTCGCTGGTGGTTTCCCACTGCGTCACCCAATCTTTCATGAGCGCAACCCAGGCATCTGAGTCATTCAGGCAAGAGATGTGCTTAAAGCTTTCTCCGCCTGCTTCCATAAATTCTTCTTCACCTTCCATGGCAATTTCTTCCAAAGTCTCCAAACAATCGGAAACAAATGCAGGGGTAATGACCGCCAATTTGGTCTTGCCTTCTTTGGCAAAACGCTCAAATTCATAGTCAGTATAAGGCTTTAACCATGGGTCTCCAGCCAACCTAGATTGGAAGGACAGGGCCACCTGCTCCTCTGGCAAGCCCAGATATTCCCGGACCAATTTAGTGGTCTCATAGCACTGGTGCCTGTAACAGGTATGGTGGGCCACCGAGTTAATACTACAGCAGTTGCCATCTATAGCACAGTGGAACTTGGTGGGATCTGATTTTCTAATATGACGCTCTGGAATTCCATGGTAAGAAAACAAGATCTGGTCGTAGTCAAAACCTTCCAATTGTTTTTTAATATGGTCTCCCAGTACTTTAATATAGTCTGGTTGTCTGTAAAAGGCTTGCAAGGTTTGCGCTTTCATGCTTGGAAAAAACGCCCTTTGGTCTTCCAATACCTTCACCACCACGGTCTCAAAAGAGCTCATAGCGTACTGTGGGTATAGGGGCACCAAGAGCACCTCATCTACCCCCTTAGCGTCTAGTTCTGCTAGGGCGTTTTTAATGCTCATGGAACCATAGCGCATGCCTAGGGCTACTGGCATGTCTAATTGGGCAGCCAATTTAGCGGCAAAACGCTCAGAGATCACCACCAAAGGGGACCCTTCTTCCCACCAAATCTTGGCGTAGGCTTTGGCAGACTTTTTGGGCCTGGTTTGCAGTATAATTCCTTTGACCAAAAGCGTTCTAAGCGCTTTGGGAACATCTATGACCCTAGAATCCATCAGGAATTCTGCCAAATAAGGCTTTACGTCTTTTTTGGTAGGGGAATCTGGAGAACCTAAGTTAACGAGTAATAATCCTTTTTTACCCATTATTCTACGCAGGCTTCTTCATAAGATTGGTATACTACTCTGATCAGTACCTCTCCGTCTATATTATTGGCTTTCTTGAATTGGTCAATACAAGTATCGTAAATGTCCTTGTTAAACTGCCCCACATAAGTAGTGGCTGCATTTTGCTCGTGGTTCACCACCAGGTCTAAGTTTTCTTTACATTCGCAGTTGGTAGGAGCTTCTCCACAACTGGCCAAAAGGACCATGGCAGCAAGGGCTAATAAGGCCTTTCCATTGTACATCATTTTCTTCATAGGGTTTCTTTTTTATGTAAACTTGAACGTAAAATTAATCTAATTTTTCAAAAGGAGAGTGCATACTTTTAAACTCTGGCACCAATTTTTTCATTTGTTTTACCAATACTTCTGCTGTGGCGCCTTGAGCGGCCATCTCTAATAAAACGGCAATACCACTGGCTAATGTGGCAGCTAGGGTTTCTTTCTTGGCTTTAAAAATCAGGGGATTGTGAGAAGGTAGTAAATCTTCTTTGTCTGTGAGCAATTCCTCATAGAGCTTCTCTCCTGGCCTAAGGCCGCTATATTCAATTTTTATGTCCTGGTCTTCTACCAATCCAGAGAGGCGGATCATATTTACCGCCAGGTCTTTAATTTTCACTGGGTCCCCCATGTCAAAGACAAAAACCTCTCCGCCGCCGCCAATGGCACCTGCTTCTAAGACCAATTGACAGGCTTCTGGAATGGTCATAAAATAACGGGTAATTTCTGGATGGGTGACGGTCACAGGCCCTCCTGCCGCTATTTGGGCGCTAAAGATAGGCACTACTGAACCGTTGGACCCAAGCACATTCCCAAAACGGGTGGTAATGAGCTTGGTTTGGCCTGCCTTTTCCATACAAGCCGCCAAATACAATTCTGCAATGCGTTTAGAAGCCCCCATCACATTAGAAGGATTCACGGCCTTGTCTGTAGAGACCAAGACCAATTGGGCCACCTGGTGTTGTATACTTAAATCTATGAGCTGCTTGGTCCCTAAAATATTATTCAAAATAGCGGCCTGGGGCTGCTGTTCCATCATAAACACGTGCTTGTAGGCAGCAGCGTGAAACACCACATCTATGCCTGCTGGGTCCTGAAAAAGACGCTCAAGGTATTGGTGGTCTAATACGGAGGCCACATGGTAAGAGACCTTTCCTGGGTATTGGGCCCCCAATTGGTTCTTTAGATGAAATAAAGGGGTTTCTGCTGCATCTAATAATAGCAGTTCTGCGGGGCCAAAGGGCAGGAGCTGTGTTACAATCTCTGCGCCTATGGAGCCTGCCGCTCCGGTCACTAGGATGCGTTTCCCGGCATATACAGCCTTATTTCTGGCCAAATCTATGGCAATGGCGTCTCTTTTGAGCAGGTCTTCTATTTTTATAGATTTCAGGGCATTTCCCTGGGCCCCACCCTGAACCCACTGGTCCACTGAGGGCACAGTAAATACTTTTACCCCTAAGGCACTTAGAAAATCAAAGAGTTCTTTTTTACGCCCTACGGACAGCTTCTCTGAGGTAAGCACCACTTGGGCCACCACTTTTTTGGCCACTACTGCGGCCAGGCCTTTCATCCCATATACGGGCAATCCTTCTATGGAACGGCCTATTTTAGCTGGGTCGTCGTCTACAAAACCAAGCACTTGAATGCTACTGGAATTCATGAGCGCCCTTTGGGCATTTAAACCATTGGTACCTGCCCCAAACAACAAAGTGGGGGTTTTCTCGGTCACTGCAATAGATCGGTGGTACAAGAGGCGCACTCCCACCCTATACGCCACCAATACGGTAATGGAGAAGTAAAATAACAGCACCAAATACCTAAACTCCAATCGGGTGGTAGCCCCGGTATAAAACCCAAATAAAACAGTGGCTATAAACAGCCCTGCTGCAATTCTAGACACGTCTAATAATGAGGTAAAGCGCAGCATCATGCTGTACCCGCCCATAAGGCGGATGCCCAAAATGGCCAAGACCCCATACACCGCCAAATCCTGGTATTGGTTTATAATCACGGTGGCCCCATTGAGCTGCAACAATACCTTTATAGCAAAAGCCAGCCCCAATACATCTAGGATGTAGGCATAGGTTTTGTTGTAATGGTTCTTGAATATTTTGGCCAGTAGCATGGGCAGTAGGTTGTTTCTAATTGACTGCTAAGATACTATTTCTGTTGGAATTTTATTTAATGAGACACAGTCTTATCTCCCGCTACTTTAAAGAGGGTCCGCCACAGTATTTTTAGGTTCAAGGCCAGCGATTGGTTGTCCAAATAATGTTTTTCCAGCGCCACCTTTTCTTCTAGGGAAATACTGTCCCTTCCATTAATCTGTGCCCATCCGGTAATCCCAGGCATCTGTTTCTCTACCCCTGCCGCTAGCCTGAGCGCCATAAGGTCTTCCTGGTTGTGCAAAGCAGGCCTAGGCCCCACAAAAACCATCTCTCCCCGCACTATATTGATTAAATTGGGTAATTCATCTAGGGACAATTTACGGAGCAAGCCTCCCAAGCCTAATAAATACTGCTTTGGGTTGTCTAATAAATGGGTGGCCACATTGGGGGTGTTTTTTTTCATGGTCCTAAACTTGTACAAGCTAAAAAAGCTATAGTCTTTACCCACCCTTTTTTGCACAAAAAACACCGGCGCCCCATCTTCTAAATAAATGGCCAGCCCCACCACTACAAAGAGCGGAGACAACAAAACCAATAACAACAAGGCTAGTACTCTATTCATCTACAAAAGAATCAAAGGTTTTCTTAAAGCCGTCTAAGGTACGCAAAGGCAAAGACTTTATGCCCAAGGCCTTTAACAAAGGACTAGCGTCTACCACCGCATTTTCTGTAAGCTTCTCCAATCGCTCGCTGTTCAATGGCAGCGGCAATACATCTCCTAACTTAGCCAATAGAATTACCAGCCCCTTAGGCACTTTCCAAAAAGCCACTTTCTTCCCTATAGCCTCGCCCGCCAAGGCAACTAGTTCATTGGTGCTCAAAGCCGCTTCATCTCCCACCGCATACACCCCAGAAGCTACATTTTCATTAGTTATGAGTTCTTTAATGACAAAACAAAGATTCTCCACAGACACAAAAGACCGCTGGTTTTCAAAAACCGCCAAAGGCCAAACACCCAAACGTTTCACCGCCCCAAACAATACATTCAAATTCCCTTTATTCTCAGGACCATGAACCATCACGGGCCTTAAAATATACACCCGCTTTCCTGCCGGAACCTTTTGAGCCAATATATACTCCTCCGCCTGGTACTTAGATTGGCTGTAAGCCGATGCTTCTACATCATTCCCTTCCACAGCCTTAATGGTACTCATAAACACAAACACCCCAGCCTCAGAAGCCAAAAAAGCATTAAAAACTTTTTTAGTAAGCTCAGTATTCACGGTGAAATATTCTGAAGTAGCCAGCGTCTTTTTCAAATCATGCGCCTTCCCTGCTAGGTGCACCACCGCAGCTCCCTTTTCAAAAACCAAGGGCTCCTGCTTTCTTAGATTTACACCCACCACATACTCTCCCAGATAGTGGGATAAGTTTTGGCCTATAAAGCCTGTAATGCCGGTGATGTAAATCATGATTTTGAATGAATAAAAAGCAAAGATAAAACTTTCAACTACAGCCCGTAGTTATGTAAACTTTATCTCTTGTAACCCTTGATTTTATTGACTTTTTATGTTAAATAACATAAAAAATAACGTATATTTAAATGTAATATTTGAGTGAAATTAAGCTATAATAATTGATTATAAATGTTATCTGATTCGTTAATTAAATTAAATCAGGCTCCATTACCCTCAAAATTGCACAAATTGCACAGTGAAAAATGAACAAAGCGAACACTTCCGGACACACTACTTCAGAGGATCAGGGGCATTTAAGCGTCCAGATTTCTAACTATATAAAGCATGCTCCTTTAAGAAGACTTAAAAGAAGTGGCTCACTTGGACTATCTGAAAATTCGATTCGAAATTTAAAACGCTTTTATGTTTTGATTAAAGAATTTGAAGGGCAAATAAATAAGACTATCATGTTAAATAAGATAGATCACATGTTAGTTCACACGTTTAAAGAGTGGCTTTTAACAGAAAAGGCCTATTCATTAAACAATGCGGGCCTTCAATTAAAGCTTTTAAAAATGATTTGTAAGGAAGCCGAAAGAATGAGTATTCCTGTAAATCCTTATACTAGACATATTGAATCATTTACTCAAAAAAGTAAGGACAGGGTATTACAAACAATTTCTTTTGAAGAAATTCAAAAAATAAAAGCCCTTGAAGAATTACCTAGCACACTAGATAATGCTAAAAAATGGATTCTCATTGGACTCTATATTGGCCAAAGAGTTTCTGATCTATTGGATCTTAAACCACAACAACTCAGATTTATAGAAAATGTTGTATATATAGACATTAACCAGCAAAAAACTGACAAGTATGTTACGGTTGGGGTGGTAGACAAAGAGGTTATTCAAATATTAAAACAACGTTTTCCGTACGCTATTTCTGCTCAATTATTCAATAGACAAATAAAACAGATTTGCCAGATAGCTGGTATTAATAATATGGTGAGTGGTTATAAGTTATGTTCTAAAACTAGGAGAAAAAGATTGGGTACTCACCCAAAGTATAGCCTTATATCTTCTCACGATTTAAGAAGATCGTTTGCAACGAATTACTTTGGGAAAATTGAAACGCCCATACTCATGCAAATTACCGGGCACTCAAAGGAAAGTACTTTTTTAAGTTATATAGGTACCCAAGTAAATAAAGATACTTATGCTGACGCCTTTATGAAAATAGCAGCTACGTTATAGGATATGGTCCTCTTTCCATAAAAGGGATACTCTCTCTATCTATAAGCTTCTGAATGGTAAATTCATCCCTAATTGGTTTTGTTTTGGCAAGAATATAACCTGAAAGACTTTGAAGAAGTTTTACCCTTTCTGACATTGAAAGTTCTTGTTGGTGCACTATTAAATGATCCAAAACACTTTCATAAAGAATTTCAACTTTTTCTTTAATATTTGGGTCTAATACTTTTGAAGGCCCTCTTTTACTTCTTTTACCTGCTGCTTTAGCTGTTTCTGTATTAAATGGCATACTCCAAAATTACAACAAGGTGTACCGTTTTGAAAAATGAATTACAGTAAAGTTTTTAACACATTTGGTTAAAAACTACAATTTGATTTTTTTTAAATCCCCATAAATATGATCTTTACATTATAACTTAAAATACATAATGCTATTTAATTCAATTGAGTTTTTATTATTCCTTCCAGTAGTATTTGTTTTATACTGGTTTGTATTTGATAAAAAGCTCAAATATCAAAATCTTTTAATACTAATTAGCTCCTATGTATTCTATGGATGGTGGGATTACAGGTTTCTATCTTTAATTATTCTCTCCACTATTGTAGACTATTTTATTGGTCTAGGTATTTCTAATCAAGTATCTTTAAAAAATAAAAGAATTCTTCTATGGTGCTCCGTCTTATTCAATCTTGGAATATTAGGGTTCTTTAAGTATTATAATTTTTTTGTTGATTCCTGGATTGATTTATTTAGCTCCGTTGGATATGACATTAAGAGCGTCTTGACCTTGAATATTATTCTACCTGTAGGAATATCTTTCTACACTTTCCAAACTATGTCATATACCATTGACATTTATAAGGGAAAGTTAAAGGCAACTAAAGATTTTATTTCATTCGCTTCTTTTGTTTCATTCTTCCCTCAGTTAGTTGCAGGACCCATTGAAAGAGCTTCCAATCTACTACCGCAAATTCTTAAGAAAAGAGTTTTTAAATACGAGCAAGGGGTTCAAGGACTTAGATTAATCCTCTGGGGAATGTTTAAAAAGGTAGTAATCGCAGATTCACTAGCACCTGTAGTAAATGATATCTTTGGAAATTATCAAGAATTTGGAGGAGGAACTCTATGGCTTGGAGCTATTTACTTTGCTTTTCAAATCTATTGTGATTTTAGTGGTTACTCAGACATAGCAATTGGAACATCTAAGCTTTTTGGATTTGAACTAATGTCTAACTTCAAATTTCCATACTTCTCAAGAAATATAGGTGAGTTTTGGAGAAGATGGCACATCTCTCTATCTACTTGGTTTAGAGATTATCTATACATACCCCTAGGAGGTTCACAAAAAGGAAAATGGAAATCAATTAGAAATGTTTTTATAATATTTGTTATCAGTGGTTTTTGGCATGGAGCGAATTGGACATTTATTTTTTGGGGATTATTCCACGCTTTACTATTCCTACCCTCTTTTATATTCAACACCAATAGAAAATATACAACTTCAATAATTGCTCAAAATACTTTACTCCCATCTCCTAAAGAATTAATTCAAGTTATAACTACGTTTCTTTTAGTGACAATTGGATGGGTGTTTTTTAGAAGTGAAACCATCGTTGATGCATTTAACTATTTAAGACAGATGTTATTTGAATTTAGTTTCGACTTAAGGTTTAAAAGGGGTATGCTTTTTGTAATATGTTTAATTCTTATAGACTTTATGATCAAAGGAAAAGAAAGATTGAATTTTAAAATTCCAAATACAATTGATTTGTTAGGTTCTGTTCTACTTGTTTTAATTGTTGTGTTTTTTTATAATAAATCTTCTAGTTTTATATACTTCCAATTCTAATGAATAGATTTCTATTATATATTATAAAGTTTATGACATCTGTAATTTTTTGTTTCGGATTGCTATTACTATTAAACAAATATGGAATTACACAATTATTAAATTATTCAAAAGAATCTAAAGTATTATTTAACCCCAAACAACAACAATCAATCATTGATTTTAAATTAAATCAGGAAAAGAAAGAGATTTCAATTATTGGGACTTCAAGAACGGCAGGATTTGAAAAGAATATGTTTTCAAATAAAAGTGTGTATAATTATTCAATGATTGTAAATTCTATCAACGACATTAAAAACCTCACAAATGACTTACATACAAATAAGGGTGATACAATTATTGTTGGGTTAGACCAATGGAACTTTAATAAATCCTATTTACCAAGATATGTTAATGCTTATAAAACCAATGTGTTAAATATTCCTTATAATTTAATGGATAAAAAGAAAAAAATAAACTCTTATTTTTTAATTGGAGAAAAATCGATTGATAATTTTTCGGGGTTTAGAAATGACGGGTCATATTTTTATGGGAAAAGATTTATTGTTCCAAAAGAGGAACTTGTAGACTACAATTTTATTAATACTTATGATCGCATTCAAAATGGAAATTCAAGATTTGAATATGGTTCAAAAGTTGATTTAAAACAGATTGAAATCTTGGAGGAGTTATTAGTTTATTCAAAAAAAAATGAAATTATATTGATAGGTTTTTTTCCACCTTTTGCACCATCCGTTAACAAAATGATGAATCTTCCAAAATATGATTATAGTTATATTGAAGAATCATCTAAACTCGTAACAGATTTATTTGATAAATATGGATTTAAATTTAAAAACTTTACAAATATTGATTTTTATGACGATTCATTTTATCTAGATGGATTTCACTGCAACAGAAATGTTTATTACTATATTTTAAAAGGTTTAGAGATTCCTTTAAATTCTAATTTCAAAAATGAGTTTGAGATAAGTAAAAAAGAAAAGTCTTATCTTGATGAGTATTTTTCTATTAATTAAACAAAATAAAGTGAGATTCTTTCCATTGGTATTTGTAAAGTAAGGAAAAATTTAAAAAAATTTATGAATTTTAGTATTTCTGTGTCGAGGAGGTAGGGATTGTTTGGATTTACTTGATAATTCAGTTAAAGTAGGATTATAGAAATAATCTTTACTCTTCAATAAATGAAAGATAAACTCATAAGAGGGAGTAATGTTAGTTTTGGCAAAAATATAACCTGAAAGACTTTGAAGAAGCTTAACCCTTTCTGACATTGAAAGATCTTTTTGGTGTATTATTAAATAATCCAAAAACACTTTCATAAAGAATTTCAACTTTTTCTTTAATGTTTGGATCCAATACTTTTGAAGGACCTCTTTTACTTCTTTTACCTGCGGCTTTAGCTGTTTCTGTATTAAATGGCATACCACAAAATTACAGCAAGGTGTACCGTTTTGAAAAATGAATTACATTAAAGTTTTTAACACATTTGGTTAATAAGCCCAGTAAATATAGTACTTATTAAGAATTGAAAATAACTTCTAGCTTTTCTAGAAGATAATCTCTGTCAAACTCTTTTTCATAGTAAGCCCTTCCATTATTTCCCATTTGATTAAGGGTAGACTTATTCAAAGCCATTAATTCTTTAATTATATTACTGAGTGCTATTGAATCTTCTGCAGGTGAAGTTACTCCGCATTTAGCGTCACTCACTATTTTGGCACCCTCTCCGTCAATAGAGGCGATTATAGGTTTGCCGCAAGCCAAATAAGATTGAACTTTAGCGGGTATAGTGAGAGAGAAGATTTTGTCTTTTTTAAGAGAAACCAAAAGAGCGTCTGCATGTGAGAAAAATTTAGGCATTTCAGTTGGAGGGAAAGATCCCAGAAAATTAAAATGAGATTCTAATCCTTTATCTTTTATAAGGCCAATTGCAGTTTCTTTATACCTTCCATCTCCTAGAACATTAACTTTAATGGGAAGTTCTTTAATGTTGTTGATAGCCTCAATAATAGTTATAAAGCTTTGAGCCTCTCCAATATTTCCGGCAAAAATGATATTGAAATTTTCCTTTTCAAAAAACTCTTGATATTCTTTAACCTCTTGAAGTGGCTTATAGAAATCCTCGGTAGGGTTTGGATAAAATAGGATTTTATCATTTGGAATTCCCTGATCTAAAATATAGTCTCTAAAACCATTGGACTGGATTAAGACTTTTATTGAATGATTATAAATCCATTTGGTTAAGGAGTTAAAAAACTCTAAAATAAATTTGTTTTTAACACCCCCTGCCGCCACTAAACTCTCAGGCCAGAGATCTTGAGCCCAAAAATAAATAGGAGCTTTAAATCTTTTCTTTGCAAAAATAGCTGGTATTCCAACAGTAATAGGTGATGGCTCATAAACAAAAATAGCATCAAAAGAACCTTTTATTTTTCTGACTTTTACAGATGCTAATATCGCAAACGAAAAATAGTTTATGAACAGTCTAAGCGCTCCACCATTTCTTCTAGAAAAAAGATTGGCTCTGTAAACCGGTATTTCATTTAAAATTTCAAAATCATCACTTTTCCATCCATAACCTTCAAAAAAATGAGTTTTAGAATAGTTTGGTTTCCCTGTGAGAACAGTAATTTGATGACCTCTCTCTTTTAATGAAAAAATAAGGTCATTTATTTTAAAGTTTTCTGGATAGAAATATTGACTAATTAATAATATTTTCAAATTAAGTGAATTCTTTTGTTTTATTCGCTACATTAATTGGACACCCTTTTTTATCTAAAGTAGTGAATGAGGCTTAACTTAAATTACTTCATCTATATGTGTTTCTTGAGATTTTATTTTAAGATCACTCTTTTATTACTAAATTTTTTAAAAATCGATAATATAAATGTTAGTAGTTTTCTAAATAATATTTTTTTAAATCTTTAATCATTTGATCATAATCTGGGACACTAAAATAGTTGAAATTAGTGATTAAAGATCTATTAATATTTTTCCCTGGAACCTTTGAAAGGTTAATATTATTAAGGTCAAAATTATCTTTTATTAAACTTAATAAATCAAATTTTGATATTGTTTTTCCATTTGTCAAATGGACTAGTCCAGTATAATCTTTTTTAATTGAAGTAATTATAGCTTCTGATAATACTAATGTTGTAACCCCTCCCCATATTGATTTTGAAAAACCATTAACTTCTCCCTTTTGTTTTAAAAACCAACAAAAAAGTCCAACTCCATTATTTTTTAGCTCAGGACCAATTATAGATGTCCGTATGCAAAGGTGATTATGACTATTATATTCACCTAATAATTTAGATTTTCCATAATTGTCGTTTGCATTTGGTTTTGACTCCTCGTGATAATTTCCATCGTTCCCATTAAAAACACAGTCAGTACTTACATGTATCAACCTTATTTCATTTGAATTACAATAACTAAGTAACCACTGTGGCAAAAAAGAATTTAAGTAAATAGCTTTGCTAAAATCATTATTCGAGGCATCTTTTAACAAACCGATACAATTAATAATAAAATCTGGCTTTAGTTTGAAAAGTATATTTTCTAAATCTGTAATATTAGTTACATCACAAACAATTGATTTTTCATTTGCTTTATTTTTAAAAACTAAATTATTAACTAAAAAATCGGATGACTTTTCAAGTTTATTTAATAAAACATGACCCAACATTCCTGAACCACCCAAAACTAATACTTTACTTTTCACTTTTATTCCAAATTTCTCTATTAATTACTGGGGTATAGCTTTGTATAATTCTTGCAATTATATCTGAGTTATTATCTATTTTATATTCAGAAGGAATATTTTTAAAGTATGAATTTAAAACTAGTTCTATTGACTGAATAATATTTGATTTATTAATTTGTCCCAAAACAATGTTACCAAAATCTATGCCCTCAGGTCTTTCAGTCGAATTTCTTATACTGACCGCTTTAAAATCTAATATAGAAGATTCCTCTGTTAATGAACCACTATCTGACAGAACTACTAAGGCATCCTTTTGCAAAGCAACATAGTCAAATAAACCAAGAGGCTTGATTAACTTTATATTAGGATTTATTTTAGTTTTTAAATTTTTAATTTTAAAAGCTGTCCTAGGGTGTGTGCTAAATAAAATCGGAAGATTATATTTTTCAATAACACTGTTAAAAGAGGAGATTATGTCTTCTAAGTTATTATTTAAGTCAAGGTTTTCCTCTCTGTGAATACTAGCTAAAAAATATTTATTAGGCGAAAGTTTAAATTTATTTAAAATTTGACTTTTATCTATTGAATTTTTATAGAAGTTTAATACTTCAAATAATGGTGATCCAACACAAAAAACATGATCTTTCCTAAAACCTTCTGCTAATAGATAGCGCCTACTATTCTCAGTATAAGTCAAATTAATATCCGAAATATGATCAGCAATTTTCCTGTTAATTTCTTCAGGTACATTTTGATCAAAACAGCGATTACCAGCTTCCATGTGAAAAATGGGAATTTTCAATCTTTTTGCAGATATAATTGACAAGGAACTATTAGTGTCACCTAACACCAAAATAGCATCTGGCTTTAAATTATCAAATAAATCAAAACTTTTAGAAATAACATTACCTAAAGTATGACCAAGGTTTTTACCAGGTACATCTAAAAAATAGTCAGGCTTTCTAATTTCTAAATCATTAAAAAAAATTTGATTTAATTCATAATCATAATTTTGACCTGTATGAATTAAAAAATGATTAAAATATTTATCAAATTTTTTAATCATTACAGATAATCTAATAAATTCTGGCCTTGTGCCAACAATTGTAGCAATTTTTAATTTATTATCATTTGATACCATTATAACCTATTTTATTAAGTAAATCTGACAAAGATTTATATTCTAGCTGTTTCGTATTAGAAGAATTATACTCAATAGCGGTGTCGTTGCTTATTCCTTCAGAAAAATATTTATCATAATTTAACTCTCTATTGTCTGCTGGTATTCTAAAATAATTGCCGAGATCTTCACTTAATATTCTTTCTTCTTTTGACAATAAAGTTTCATGCATTTTTTCAGCATGTCGAATACCTATATATTTTATATCAACACTTGAATTATATATTTTTTTCATGGTTTCAGCAAGTAGACCAACGGAAGCAGCAGGAGATTTTTGAACAAATATATCTCCAGAGTTACCGTTGTTAAAAGCAAAAAGCACTAATTCGACAGCATCTTCAAGTGTCATCATAAATCTTGTCATATCTGGATTAGTTACCGTAATATTTTTTCCAGATTTAATTTGCTCATGAAAATGGGGAATTACTGAACCCCTTGAGGCCATTACATTACCGTATCGTGTTCCACAAATTATAGTATCACCTGATGATCTTGATTTAGCTACAAAAACTTTTTCCATCATAGCCTTAGATACACCCATTGCATTAATTGGGTAAACAGCTTTATCTGTGCTTAAACAGATAACTTTTTCTACTTTATTTTCGATCGCTAAAGACAAAATATTATCTGTCCCGATTACATTGGTTTTTAAAGCTTCCATTGGGAAATACTCGCAAGAAGGGACTTGTTTTAAGGCAGCAGCGTGAAACACATAATTAACATCAATCATTGCAGATGAGATGCTTTCTTTTGATCTTACGTCACCAATAAAAAATTTAATTTTTGGATTATTATACTTTATCCTCATATCATGCTGTTTCTTCTCATCTCTAGAAAATATTCTAATCTCCTTTAAATCAGAATTTAAAAATTTATCTAAAACAGCATTGCCAAATGATCCAGTCCCTCCGGTAATAAGTAAAATTTTATTTTTTAAGAACTTCATTAAATAGATTTTGATTTAATTTTAAAATTTTATTGTTATCAAATTTATTGCAAATGTACTTTTTAAATCTTTCTAAGGTTTCTTGATTTTTAATTAAATCATAATCCTCTATAAACTTAACCCAATCCATGTGCTTAGCTAGATCAATATTTGATCCGATTTTGAATTTATCTAAATCATCAAAAATAGTTAAATCTTTTGATAATAATACTGGACAGTAACTTGATAAACTTTCTAAAATGATATAGCCAAAATTTTCACCTAATGTTGGAAAAAAAAATAAATCATTTTGTAAAAAAGTACTGCTTACTAGAGATGGGTTTAACTGACCATAATACTTCCAATTTATATTAGGCGGCAATTTTTTTAAAGAAGAAATACATTTTTCAAAATATTTTTTGTCGCCAATATTACCATATATATTAAAAACAACCTGCCTTTTGACTTTTGAAAGAATATTAACACAAAATAGTAAATTTTTTTTAGGATCAATTCTAGAAATATATACAATTTTAAGTATGATATTATCTACAGGCTTATTATCTGCCATATTTATGGCAACAATATCTGGAGCAATAATTGTTCTTTGGGGATATACATATTTTTCAATTATATTTTTTTCTTCTGTTGATGTGGCGTGAAAAATTAGTTTTCCTTTAAAGAACTTATTGAAAAAATATATCCACATCTGCTTCTTTAGATTTTTAGCCTTTAAAGCGCCTGGGAAAAGTTCCCCTTTTGGTGAAATCACTTTTGTATTATTTAAAAACAAAAAAAATATGGATAATGGAGAAAAGAAACTATTTAAGTAAACTATATCATAAGAACTAATTCTTTTTAAAAATTTAAATTCTAATTTATGAATCCACTCTGTTTGTTCATTCGTAATTTTACATAAAACTTCAACATGGTAAATTTTACTTAATTCACTAACAAGTAATTCAATTGATTTTTGTGCTCCCCCACCAATTTCATTAGCTTTAAAGTGTCTAGTTACTATAAGAATTTTTAACAAAATCGTTTTTTTAAGAATTTAGCTGGATTCCCTCCAACCACAGTATTTTCATCTACATCGTTAACTACGATGGATCCTGAAGCTACAATAGCGCCATTTGATATTTTAACGCCTTTGCCTATAAAAACATTTGATGCAATCCAAACGTTATTACCAATAAAAATTTCCTTTGAATTGTAGCCCTGTTTTTGAATTAATAAATCTTTATTGGAAAAGTCATGATCATGATCATAAATGCAACAATTTGGGCCAATTGAAACATTGTTCCCAATAGTAATTTTATTTCTTGATACAATAGAAAAATTTTTATTTATTGAAACATTATTTCCTATTTCTAAAAGACCCCCATCATAAACTTCTAGATTGCCATTTCTCATTAAATATATATTTTTACCGAGACTTACTATACTCTTTTTTCCTCGTATTATAAAGGTGACTCCTTTCTCAAATCCAACTTTAATAGAATTTAATTTTACTCTTTTAGCATATTTAATCTTAAACAGAAATAGCCTAATTAATAATCCAAAATATTTTATTTTCATAATAAGCATCTGATTTCATTAGGGTTTTTTCCTGTTCACAATTAAAGATTAAACTTTAAAATTCGATTTTTGAAAAAATTATTTCTCCAAATTGTTCATTAAAATGGCTGTAGTCTTTAAAAAAATATTTGTTATTATATATGTTTGGGCTTGCCGAAAAATCTAAAACACTAGTTGGATTAAAGATTTTCTTAATTAATTTAACCTGCTCTTTCGAAGTTGACTCATTTAAATAAACAGGTGGTATTACAATAGAATAGTTAATATTATGAATATCAAATATTGATTTAATTTTGTGTAAATATTGCTTTGGAATGTTAATTCCAATAAAATAATCAACTAATGTAGACAAAAATATTAGCCCTAAAAATCTATAATCCCACCAAGCATAAAAAAAATAAGAGCTTGTTAAAATTAATATATTCTGAGCTTTTAAATTTTTATTGAAGATAAACCAATAAAAAATAAAAACTAATGGCAGGAAAAGGAAAAATTCAATTGAGTTAAATAACATTTTATTTCAAAACAGCTTTTGCCTCATCTTCTAATGACATGAATGCTTGTGATTCATAATCAATTGAAAATAGTTTTTCGTCATGATTAAATTTTTCTAGCGGCATTCCTTTTTGAAGCATTGGAGCTTTAGCATTTAGAAAATTGCAGTGAGTCATTAATCTCAAACCTTCTTTAACAAAACCTCCTTTATGAAGACCATTAGTATCTATAAAAAAAATACACCCAATATCCCCTGTTGCCTTAACTATATTTTTTTTTGGAATAGAGTAATTATAAGGAAATTTTTCTCTGAAAAAGTTGTAGGCTCTTCGTATGAATTTATTGCGATTAGACCAATGACTATCAAGCCATGTCATATTTGGAGCTATATTTTTAAATGTTCCGCTTGAATTAGTTGATTTAACATATTGAGTAGGCCCATTATTTTCATTAACATTTGAAAATAATATAAATACTTTTAGCATTTTTGAATCTTCTTGATCTCTATGCCATTTTTGAGATCTAATTTCTCTTGTCAATGAAGTAGCTGGATGAATCCATGCTAAGGGATTTCTAATTCTAATATCATTACCCAAATAAGATTTAGCAATTTTTAAAATGTTTTTTGATAAATAAAGTTTCAATAAAGGCAAGTTATCCAATGTAAGCGGTTCATTCAAAAATTCATCATGAGTTATTTCATAAATTTTATACTTTGAAACTTTATTGGTATTGTTTTTATTTATTTCTTCTATTCTGCTTTTAATTTTAACTTCCTTTAATGCTTGAGAATATGATACTGAAATTTCTTCAAAATATTTTATTTCAGACTCATCTAAAATTTCTTTGACATTTGATGAAGAAAAACCATAATTATTTAAATCATTAATTATTCTTATTATTTCATTTTCCATAATAAATTTCTTGTTTCATTAAAATTTTAAAAAATTCATTAATTGTTTTTTAATTCTTGGATCTGCTATTATTTCATAGAAATTATATTTGTTTTTAATTATTTTTTTTAATAAGACATAACATTTGTTGAATAAAATTATTGATCGATTATAATAATTGATATTTAAATCTAATTTCTCTGAATCATACGAAATCTTCTTCCCTTTTGTAAGCTCAAAAAAACCAAATTTAATTGAATCTATATTTGGAAGAGGAATCAAATCGTTTTGAATTAACAGCTTTTTTAATTCATTAAAATTTTTTGGTTTATATGTGATATTTAAATCTTCGTATAGACTCGGTCCAAGACATATGGTAGGTTTTCCTAGATAATTTGACTCTACTCCAATAGTAGATCCAAAAACAATAACTTTCCCAGCATTCTTTAATAATTCGTAACTTGAAACTTTAGAATGCGAATCAACAAGTGTTAAGTTTTTAATTTTTTTGAATTTCTTAATATTTCTAGTTTGAGTATTGTTTTGGAGTTTCAGATTAGGATGTTCCCTATAAAAAAAATGCATTTCGGGTATTCTAGAACATATATCAATAACTATTTGCTCGTCATCTCCTGACATAAAATCATTATGCCAACCCTCAACACTTTCGTACTCATTTCTTGATGACCCAAAAAACACTATTGACTTATCTTTTTTGAAATTAGATGGTATTAATCCTGTTTTTTGGTATTTAGTGTAAATTGGAGTTATATACTCACTAGAATGAGTGCTGTTTATGTTTTTTTCAAAAAAAGATTTACCTATTTCAAACTTTTCAAAACTATCATCATTTTCCCAATGTTCTATAATAGAATGAGAAAAAACTTTCTTGTTGTGAATAATATTATCTGATATTTCAATGTATTTATTGCTAATTGATGTCGTTTCAAAAGTAGAATAATTTATATTGAAAAGTTTTGAAAATTCTACTACAGCATTATAATGGGATACTCTACCATTGAAAACATAAATCCTTTTAATTTCTTTTTTTGAACAAGAGTTTAAATAATCTATTGTTCTCTTTGATGTGAAAGTAATTTTATTGATCAAATCAATATTCTTTATGATATCATAGCTATGGTCCTTTAAAATTGTCATGGCTGCTGAATGTACTCCTTTGCCTATATTCACTCCCTGATAAACTAAGTGTTTTAATTCCTCTACAGAACTTAAATTAATTTGAGTATGATTTTTGGTCTCGGTGTAATATTCAATTTTTAAATTCTTATGAGCAGAATTTTTTATCAAAGAATCTAATTTGCTTTTACACAACTTACATCTATAATATTCTGAATTTATATTTGATATGCAGTTTTTTAAACCTTCATAACCAGTACATTTAACTATAATAACTTGATCGTTAGGATTATCTGATATAATTTCATTTACTATTCTTGTATAAAAATCTACAATTTCAATTATAGGAGTATAAAATATTAAAATCTTATTCATTAAATAGTTCTTTATAAACTGCTCCAGCTACAGCAATTGCGTTTTTATCCATATCAAAGGATGAAAAATGTATATAATCCTTATCTATAAAACCATAATTAAAAATTTCTTCACATCTATTTAAAAATTTAAAAAATTGTTTTTCATCAAAACTTTTCTCAAAATTAGAATTCTCAAAAAAATCAATTAAATCTCTCTCATTTTTAATTGGAAATGCTCCTTCTTTGAAAAATTTAAAAAAAGTATTCCCAAAAACTAGCACCTTTTTACTATTACACAGTGCTTGAAAACCTAAAGTTCCAGTTACCACAGCAACTACATCTGATTTTTTTAAAATCAGGTCGTTATTGATATTCGGATCAATTAGTAATACTTTGTCTAATTTAGAGATTGATTTATAAAAAGATTTATTTCTTCCAAAATTTATTCCTTGTTTTGGATGATCTTTTACTAAGATTTGAAAATCATCAGGACAATATGAACTTAGCATTTGAATCATAAACCTTTGATCAAAAAATGCACCTCCCATTGGGGAAGTCGTGAGTTCAGGCTGATAATTTAAAGGCACAAAAATTATTTTCTTACTAAAATCAATTTCCTTAGCAATAAATCCCTTAACCATTTTTCTTGTTGAAAAAGATTCAATTTGATCAGCAACTATTTTGATCATATATTTATAAAAAAGTTTCTTTTTATTTAAAACTTTTAAGAACTCCCATCTTATTTTAAAGGAGTTTAAAATTGATTTTTTTAATCTGTTTGAAGGATAGAAATCATCTTTCATGTAAAATTGAACGTGATTTAAATCCTTATTTTTTTCATATATCAATTTTAATGAATTGTTTTGTAACTCATCAGGACAGTCATTGTAATATTTCAATCTAGTGTCATTCTCTGATATATCACTTAATATTTGAAAATAATTCTCCATCTGCATACCATGGAGTAGGAACCTTGTGTTAATGTTTCTGTATTTTAATAATTTATATAAAATATAATCATATACCTCGTGGGGCATATTTGTAAACAGTGTATAGTCAGGATTAGTTAAATTTAAAATATTAGATAACCCTTTTAAATGGTTTAGATACATTTCATATCTATCGTCAAAAGAGTATGTAAAAACTTTATGAATTCTATCCATCATTTTTGAGATTTGAAAAAAATCAGTGTGAATAAAATTATATTCATCTATATCTATTTTATTTTGACTTGACGAATAACTACCAAGTATTAAGTTTTCATAATCATACGAAATAATTTCATCAAAATCAATAAGATTAATACTTACTGATTTTAGCTTAATTAAAACTAGTTTTTTAATGTTTTTATTTGAAAAAAGAATTTCATTTAAAATTTTAACTGATAAATCATCGAATGCACCTACATAAAGAAAAGTCATATAATTAAATCTTTAATGAATATTCTATCCCCTTTTTCGTAGATATTGTTTGATTTCATCCCTATCATTTTTTCAAAATTTTTAGGATGTTCACTAAAACCTGGTCTTATAGATCTAATATTTTCAGTCGAAATAATTTCTCCTTTTTTAATATCCGCTACTACATATATTGATCGTGAAAAATCTCTCCCTTTTAATTGTTTATTGGTTAAATTATAATCTATTTTTCCCAATGCACTTTCTGCTTGCCTTATAGATTTAACCATTTCAGTAAATTCTTTTTCATTCATTGAAAAAGATGCGTCTGGGCCACCAATAGATCTATCAATAATAAAATGTTTTTCAATTATTTTAGCCCCTAATGCTGTTGCTACAATTGGAACTGTTGATCCCATAGTATGATCAGATAAACCAACTATCACATTAAATCGTTTAGCTAAATCTGACAACATAACCATATTCGCCTCATCTATTGGAGCAGGATAACTAGAGGTGCACTTTAATAGTGCTATATTGTTATTCCCCATTCTTTTGCAAGCTTCTAATGATAATATTATGTCTTCTTTCTTTGCTATTCCAGTTGAAATAATTATTGGCTTCCCTTTTGAAGCTACATATTCAATTAAAGGAATATCTGTGATTTCAAAAGAAGCAATTTTATATGCAGGAACATTTAGGGTTTCTAAAAAGTCTACAGCTGTTTTGTCAAAGGGTGATGAAAAGCAAACTAATCCTTCTTCTTTTGCTACTTGAAAGAGTTCTCCATGCCATTCCCAAGGAGTATATGCTTGCTGGTATAATTTATATAAATTTTGACCCTCCCAAATTGTTTCTTTTATAACAAAATCATCTTTGTCACAATCAATAGTCATGGTGTCAGATGTATAAGTTTGGAATTTAATGCAATTGGCTCCTGCTCTTTTTGCCGCCTTTATAGTTTCAATAGCAGTTTCAATACTCCCGTTATGATTTGCTGATAGTTCTGCTATAATAAATACAGGAGAATTTTCATTAATATTATAATCGTGAATTTTCATTTTTTAATATATAATTTAAAGACTCATTGCCTTTGTATTTCAATTTTTTATTGAATTTAAATAATGCCTTTTCAAAAGATTTTACTGAACCTATATTAGAGATTTTAATATATGCATTTATGGCTATTCCAGGGTTTAAACTATGGAAATAATTAGATGCCAATTTTAAAATTTGTGAACCATAACCATTTCCTCGGAACTCACTAGAAATAGAAATATTTATTACAGAATGATTAACATCTTCTTTCTCAAACCTGACTTGACCAATTGGTTTATTTGAAATTTCAAACAATAACATTAAAGAGTTTTCATCTTTAATCTTACTCTTAAACCATTTTTTATGTTCACTTAAAGTTATATTATCAGTGTTATATGAAATAGATCTTACTAAAGGATCACTGACCCACATAAAATAAGTATTAATATCGTCTAAATTTGCTTTTCTAAATTTTATCATTGATTTTAGAATGAATTAATACATCAATATATTTGTTCTCAAAAAAGCAGTGTTCTTTTAATCTTGCTTCTTCTGAATAATTAGCCTTTAAAAGAATAGGATACAATTGAGTCCTTAAGTCATAAGCATAAGTATAAATTTTATGTAAAAAAATTTCTTCAAAAGCTATCTGTTGAATTAATTCAAGAAATACAGTCCAATATTTTTCAAAGTAAATTTTTTCTAATTCAGTGTTCATTAAAAATGAAATTTCTGCGTTTTTATCTAACCAATTAATTTTAACTAAGCCTCCATATCCAATGCAGTAGTTGTTTTTTAAAAAAGAAAACAACAATTGATCAGGGTATTCTGTTTTAAATAGGTTTGGAATAACTTCGGTAAAATATTTTTCTTGACAGTCCTGAGTCAAAAATTCTTTTTGTCTAAGATGATATATTTGCTCATTTCTCCATTTCATTATCTCAAATCTATCTTGATAACGTATAGGAACTATAGAATAGTTGCCGATTGTATGAATCTGATTATTTAGCGCTTTGTAATAATTCATATTTTAATTCAGCTAATTTCCAATCTATTTCGTTATCAATATCTTGTCCTTCAAATTCAGAGATAATAATACCTCCTGAATTATCAGTAATTATTTTCATTTTATCTAAGCAAATTTGTGTTTTTAGCCAATAAAATTGGCCTGCATCATGATAATTTTTTTCCAAGTCTTGTGAGCGTGATAAACTGTAATCTCTCTTTAAAAAATCTACTTTATTTTCTCTGTAGGTTAAAGCTCTTTGAATAGGAACACTGAATGGCAATATTGGAAAAACAGAGTCAAATTTATTTTCAATCAATAGATTGTAGCTTAAAAGAAGGTTTTTTGTCGAAATAAGAGGCGCACAAGGATATATACAACATATATAATCATAATCCTCGTCAAATGATTTAAGCTCTCCTAATACTTCTTTAAGCACATCAAAAGTGGAGGAGAAATCACCTGATGATTCTTTCGAACGAAAAAAAGGAACTTTTGAGCCGTATTTTACAGCTATTTCTGCAATTTCCTGATCATCGGTTGAAACTATAACTTTATCAAATAGATTTGACTTTAATGCTGCTTCTATCGAATAAGCAATAATTGGCTTTCCACAAAAATATTTTATATTTTTTCTTGGAATTCTTTTACTGCCTCCTCTGGCGGGAATAATTGCAATTCTTTTCATTTTTTAGGTTCTAACCGGAAAATTAAATTTCTTTAATTCATTTTTTATATCTAGCGGGGTATATTGAGTAAAATGAAAAATACTAGATGAAGCTACTGCATTTATTTTTGTTTTGTTGAATAGCGTAGAATAATGTTCTGGTTCCCCCCCACCACCTGCCGCAATAACTGGTATAGTAGTCATTTGTTCAACTTTATTTATTAAATCAATGTCAAAGCCATTCATAACCCCGTCGTTATTTACACTATTTACTAAAAGTTCACCAGCATTAATTAAACTCATCTCTGTAATAAACTCCTCTAAAGATATTTTAAGGCCTAAATCATTATAAATTAAATAATTATTATTAACAAAAAGAACGTCAACCGAAATACAGATACATTGGCTTCCAAAAAAATTTATAGCCTCTTTAAGAAATTTTTTATCAGTCAAGGCTTTGGATTTAATAACAACTTTGTCAGCCCCTATTTTTAATAAATCATTTATTTGATCAATAGTTTGTATTCCTCCGCCAATAGAAACAGGCATATAGCACTCTTTAATCACCTCCTTAACTAAACTCAAATTAATCTTACGGCTCTGCTTGGTAGCATATATGTCTAAGAAAATTAATTCATCTACACCTCTGCTGTTGAATACCCTTGCGGTTTGCACTGGATTACCTACCATTCTTGGGTTTTTAAAGCCCTTTGTCTTTACCAATCCTAATCCATTAAAGGTTAAAATAGGAATGATTCTATTTTTCAGCATATAGTTTCAAAAAATTCTTTTAATAAACATAGTCCTGACTGTTGACTTTTTTCAGGATGAAATTGAGTGGCGAAAATATTGTCCTTCTGAATACTGGCAACTATGTCAATTCCATAATTAACAGTTGCCGCTATTTCTGATTTAAAATTCGGCAAAACATGATAGCTGTGAATGAAGTAAAAATCAAAATTATTGTTTTTACCATAATATTTATTGTTATGAACTTCTATATCGTTCCAACCCATATGGGGGATTTTAAGGCCATCTAAATCTAATTTTTTTACTTCGCCTTTTATCCATCCCAATCCATTACATCTATATGGCTCATTCCCTTTTTCAAAAATAAGTTGCATTCCTAAACAAATTCCTAAAAATGGTTTTTTCTTATTTACAACTTCATCAGTTAATAAATCAACTAAGTTTAGTTCTACTAAATTATTCATCCCTTGAGAGAATGATCCAACTCCAGGAAGTAAAATTGCGCTTGAATTTTTTATTATATTTTCATCATTTGATATTACATTTTTAATATTTAAAAAATTTAGTGCTTTTTCAACTGAAGAAACATTGCCCATTCCGTAATCAATAATTACTACCATTAGATGTTTTTATTGAAAATCAAAAATTCTGATTAGATTTCCGTGTGAGTCTCTTTTAAAATTTTCATTTTGGTCTTTTTCAAACAACATAGAATTTGTGAAAGAATCAATAACAGAGTCAACTTCTGGTTTTGTCATTCCTGAATATTTAACAAATTCATTAATCGAATTATGTGGATATTTACCATCATACTTTTTAACTAGTTTAAGTCCTTCATCTCTTATAATTCTGTTGTTTCTAATATCGATGCAGGCGTGATCTGTGGCGCGTCCAAATCCATATTTAACATATTTTAAATAGTCATGAAGGCCGTGCATTTTTTCATCTAGATTTTCATAGTTTGTATAAGTCCCCTCTACTGGACCATCTTCTTTAACAGAAAAACCATGCTTTTTAACTATTTCTAATTGTTTTTTAGCATCCCAAAAGAAATAATGACCTAGAAATAGCCCTACAACACCAACCTTTTCAATTTCTTCATCTGATGGGTAAAAATATGGAGTAAGATCTTTTTCTGTAAGCCCATTAATTCCAATCATATCTTGAATTCGATTTCCAATTAATCCTCCAAACTCTTCAAGCCATTTTCTATTAAGATATTTATTCTCTACAGCTTCTAAAGGACCACCATATTCTTGTTGCGGGTTTTCTCCCCATATTATTAGTGGAATATTAAATTTTACAGCTATGTTTACAGGGATTGTGAAAATTCCTATGTGATTTGGCCACATTTCATCACCAACCCTCTTAAACCCCTCAACAACCATGGTTTTATATACTTCGTAATTTTTCTTAAAATAAATTACATCAATTCCCATTTTTGATATATTATCAAGATTTTGCTGTCCTAATTCAGTGATACTAGTTGTTTCAAAACAGACGCACAGCGGATTAAGGCCACAAACTTCTTTCATAAAATAAGCTTGATATGTACTGTCTTTCCCACCACTTACAGGAATTAAGCAATCATATCCAATTTCATTTGGTTGCTTTTTGTACTTATTTATAATTTCAAAGAACTCTTTTTCTCTATTATTCCAATTAATTTCAGTTTTCTTTTGAATTGAAGAAACGCAAGCAGAACAAACTCCTTGCTCATTAAAAAATAAATCAGGTTTTGTTTCTGGGAACAAACAAGCTTTACAGTATCTCATTACTAAATAAGTTTTTGTATTATTTAAATTTCATAATCTGTCCATGAACTTAAAATCATGCGATTTTCTTTACTCACAATTTAACCATTCTATTTAAAGGATATGTTAGAAAGTGAACTATATTTAATTCTTTCAAGGTATCAGAGTCCCCATCAATTGTTACTTTAACTAACTCTATATGTTTTGAAGCTAAACTCAAAAATGTTTCAAGTTATTTTGAAACTAATAGTTGAAAGCAATATTCCTTTCAATGTAATCATTTCCAAACTCTTCTGCCCAAAACTTTTCTTGTTCAGTTTTAAATTTATTTTTCATGATGACTGTTTTAGTGTTTAATTTTAAAAAATATTTTGAAAGTTTGCTGGGGTATCTATAATTTTAATGATTTTATCCATTTGTATATTACTTAAGCCGGGGAATATTGGTAATGAAATTGCTTCTGAATAATACTTTTCTGCATTAGGAAAATCATCTTCATTAAACATCTTCTTATAGTAAGGATGCCTGTAAATTGGTATATAATGTACATTTACAAAAATTCCTGAGTTTCTAAATTTTTCAAAAAGTGTTTTTCTATCTTGCCCCTCGTTCTGTTTTACTCTGATTACATATAAATGAAATGAACTTAATGTTTTTTGATCTTGATAAGGAATTATTAAATCTTTTTTATCTCTAAGTAATTCATTATACCTATTTGCTAAATTGTTTCTTTCTTCTACAAATTTATCAATCCTTTTTAATTGATTGATACCAAGTGCTGCTTGTAAATCATTAAGTCTGAAGTTATAGCCTAATTCAACCTGTTCATAATACCAAAGTCCATCTGATTTAAACTCCAATTCATTTTGATTTCTTACAATTCCATGGCTTCTTAATTTATATAGTTTATTATAAATATTTTGATCATTCGTTGTGCAGACTCCCCCTTCACAAGTAGTAATTATTTTTACAGGATGAAAACTAAAAACCGTTATGTCTGAATATTTACAATTTCCGATTTTTTCATTTTTGTAACTCCCACCAATAGCATGAGAGGCATCTTCTATGATTTTAAAACCATATTCATTAGACAAAGTCTTTATTTTTTCCATATCACATGACTGGCCCGCCAAATGAACAGGTATAACAACTTTAGGCAGCTTTCCGATTTTTTTAGCTTCAATTAGTTTTTCTTCTAAAAATTCGACTGACATATTATAAGTCCTAGAATCAATATCAACAAAGTCAATTGTAGCTCCGCAATAAATTGCACAATTCGCTGAGGCAACAAAAGAAATTGGAGATGTCCAAACAATATCTCCTGGTCCTACCTCTAAAGCTAAGCAAGAAATATGAAGTGCAGCTGTAGCATTAACAACAGCTAAGGCGTGTGTTACACCACAATATTTAGCTATGTGATTTTCAAATTTGGGTGTAATGGGGCCTTGTGTTAAAAAATCAGATTTTAAGACATTTACTACTGACTCAATGTCTTCTTCGTTTATATTTTGTCTGCCATATGGTATCATAATCTTGTCTTTTATTTAAATTTAGCTAAGTCTGATGATTTGATTAAAAAATGTGATAAAACTTTCGTTATGTGATACCATCAAAATTGTACAATCATAATCTATATTCATAATAGAAGAAATAAAATTATGTGCTGTTTTTTCATCTAATGATGAAGTGGGCTCATCTAATACTAAAACCTCTGGTTTGTTATAAATAGCCCTTGCTAGTCCAATTCTTTGTCTTTCTCCTCCAGAAAGAAAGCTACCCCTTTCTCCTAACTTAGTATTAATGCCTTCATTTTGATTATCAATGACATTAGCTAAACCACAAATATCAATTACTGACTTTAATCGATCTTCTTGGTATTCGTTATTAAGAATGATATTATTTAAAATAGTATCATCAAGAATAAAAAAAGATTGTGAAAGATATCCTATTTTTTTTCTCCAACTCGGCAAATTATTTAAGGGCATGCCATCTATTAATATTTCACCCTTGAAATCATTATTAAACCCCGCAATAATATCTAATAAAGTAGACTTTCCTTTACCGGATTCACCTATTATTAACACTCTATCACCTTTTTTAATAGAACACGAAAAATTATTTAAAACATAATTATCCGAATCTTTATACTTAAAAAAAATATTATTTAATGTAATCTCATTATTGTAAATTAATCTATCACTATTCGAGACAATCCTTTCAGTTGCTAAATTAATATCATGGTGAATTAATTCATGTGCTGGCAAATAAAATTTAATTTGCTGAATAGAATTTAAGATTCTTGAAAAAGAAGGCAATAACTTAAAAATTAAAGCTGCCAAAAAAATTAAATTTAATAAAATTTCTTCTTTATTATCACCCCTATAAAAAAAGTATGAAAAAATAATGATGAAAAAAACTAATGCAAAAAACTCTAAAAAAAATCTTGGCAAATCATTTAAAGAGGAAAATTTTACGCTTAATTTACCTCTCTTAGATTGTATTTGTTGAATTTTTTTTTCAAAAAAATATTTTACATCATAAATGATTATTTCTTTGATAGCACCAAATGTTTCAGTATAAATTTTGTTTTGTTCAGTTTGTAAGTTTTGCCTTTCAATTGACCAGTTTTCTAAACGATTCTTTGAAAAAAACTTAAATATTAAATGTATTACTAGAATTGTTAAAAATAGAAAACCAAATATTATCGGTTCTTTTATAAAAATGGCTAAAAATATTATAAATGCAAATAATGATTCAGATATTAAAATTAGATATGCACTATAAAACCCTAATAATACATCCATCTCATTGATAAGATTTTTAACCAAAATTGAAGAATGTGTATTTCTATGGAAACTGTATTTTTGATTTATATAAGTATTATACAGTAAAAAGATTCTTCTGGTTTTCAAATCATTTAAAAAATTATACTTTTTAAATGTCAAAAATGAAAGAAAAATTGTCTTTAAAAAATATGCTACTAAAAAAACTATTACAGTAAAAACCAGGAGTGTTTTGTCATCAAAACCTTTTAAAACTGAAAAATTCAACCTTAAGATATCTAAGTAAGAGTTGTCAGTAAATAATTTAATAAGAGGAATAATTAACGCAATGCTAAATAATTCTAAAAAAATAGAAAAAAATACTAATAGGATGAGTATACTAAAGATTTTCTTTTCTCTACTATCTAATTCTCTAAAAACATCTGTTAAATATTTTTTTTTAAAATTCAATCCCATTTAGAAACTATTATTTACGTAAAAAATTAAGTCAAACTCAATTACAATTTCTTAAGCAGCCAACTTGATGACTGTATTTTATCTCCAAGGCCATCAATTAGCGCCACATTCATCTCTTCGCAAACAGGCTTTTCAGGAATAGTATCATTGTTTTGATCCCCTCCATTGGCAAATCCTAAGTCAAACTCTTCTCCAAACTGCTCAGCGATCATTTTAATGGTAGCGCATACGGTTCTATCAGTATCAATAGAAAGAATAGCCTTATCTACAGCTTTAATGTTTGAAACGATAATCATGCGCTCATTCTCATCCTGAAACTCTCTACTACCCTTTAGCTCCCTTTGATGGTCGTTATTAACGATCACAAAAAGCTTATCAGCCATAGCCTTAGCATTATTAAAATACTCTAGATGCCCTTTATGAATGGGGTTAAAGTATCCTGAAACGATGATGGCTTTTTGTTTACTCATTATTAAAAAGGATTATTAATGATGTTTACTACTGCTGGTAGGTGACTACTATAGTTTAGCACAGAACTACTCATTTTTATTGAATAAAATGATCTCATCCTCGCTTAGCGAGTGACTAGCCGATAAAAAGAAAGCAACCTTTCTATTTATGAGCTTTTCTAGCTTTTCTTCTAGATTTTGAACGTATGAAGTATTTAAATCCTGACCTACTATGATAATCTCGATTTTACCACTATCAACGCCTTTTGCGTAATTACCAATGAGAATGATCTGCTCGACGTCTCCCATTCGCTCTAAAACGATCTCTACGGCATCTTCTAGTCCTAGGTGCTTGAGAATTACCTTTTGCAGCACAGAGAACATTGGATGCTTTGTATTGGCTTTATATTGTATTTTATTGTTGGATTTTTCTTTTTGAAGGTAACCCGCATCATGCAGGTGATTCAGTTCTTTACGGATGGCGTTTGTAGATTCGCCCATCTCCGTGGCTAGACCGTTTAAATAACCCCGATTGGCCTGTGATACAAAAAATTTGATCAACAGGCGCAATCTTGTTTTTGAGGTTATCAATTCACCTAGCACTTACTTATTATTTACTTTACTTAATTTCAAGTAATAAAAGTACTTAAAATATAATTAGAAAGCAAAAGATTTGAAACAAATAAACTACTTTCTTTTTTTAAAGTATTGATCTTGATAGATATCATTAATAAATACATTCTTAAATATTAATGTTTTAAGACTGTCAGAATATACTAGCTTATTTGAAGAAAATGAATTAGAAGACCCTTTGAAGTAGAAAAAAATTGAATCTAATTTAATATCATAATTGTACTCGAGAGTATCATTTGGACTTCTAATTAGAACTGAATTGTCATTAAAGGTGTAATTCGTAGATGAATCAAAGACATCAGGAGAATTTTTAAAATTATAAACTCTATCCCATTGGCCTATTAAAGTATCATTATTGACATAACTAGCATCGGGATAAGACGTAATTAGATAAGTCAATTTAGCTATATTATATTGCTTTTTAAGAGTCGTAATAAATTCTGATTGATTACTAACTGTAGAATCCACAAATTCCCCTGCATCCAATATTGATAATGTATCACCTCTTTGGGCTATAAGTTCAAGATATAATTTAAAGTGTTCTATATTCTTAGGCCATGCAAAAAAAGCTTTTTTAGAATAAAACATAGCGCTATCAATATCACCATATGCTCTATGTATCAAAGAAAGATAATAATCAGAAGAAGAAGTGTAGGGATTATCTCGATTTGCTGAAAGAAGATATTTATAACCTTTTTCGACATCTCCATACATCAAAGAAGCCTTTGCCCGGTATAAATTGATAGGATATGCAGACGCGCCTAATGTTGGATAAAAGGAAAGTAAGGAGTCAACTTGAGCTAAAGTAGCAGTTGCATTAGGAAAAGAATTATTTAAAGCAAACTCACCTTGTAAAGATTTTTTAATCAAATAATTAGAAGACAAACAGAAAATAGAAATAACAAATAATAAAATTATAAAAGCTTTATTCATGGCTATGATTATTTAAAAATAACACAAGATAAATTGAAAAATATACGTGTAAAAGAAGTTGCACATATGCCCTTTCGAGCGGAAAATTAAACATCGCATCTACAAGATAAATAGTAATACCTGAAAAAACAACAAGAAAATAGATGGTAGATGACTTCTTCATATTGATGAAACAGAAGTAAAGAACGATACAAAAAAGAGAGAAGTATATTACCCCGTTATAAATACCTGTTTCAATAGAGATTTCAAGAAAGTCATTATGCGCATGATATGGCACTTGATAAGAACTACCCATTTGACCCCAGTATTGAGATGCTTCTAATTTCCAATTACCTAAGCCGATTCCAAAGGGATGATCTTTTAAATGAGTAATTACATTTGACCATAATTCAAAGCGGTTACTACTTGAATCATTATTAAGCTGAATTGAAGATAAATTAGAAGAGACAGATGAAGCGGTTTCTATAGAATCCTGTAAGTAGTTAATAAATACTAATGATAATAATAAGGGAATTGCAAGAAAAAAAATGTTGAAAATTGACTTCCTATTGAAGAATATTAAATACGCAGCATAAATAATAGCCATCAAAATAAATGAAATATAAGTTGCTCTAGCTTCGAGAATAAGAAGAATTGATATAGAAAAAAGAAATAGAATTGAGGATATAATTTTTTTGTGAAGACTATTTTGATGCATAAGGAAAAAAAGAAAAGGAAGCTTAAGCATAAATAAAACAGCGGTTAGATTCTTATTACCAGTAATTCCGCGGAGATCACTTGGAGCATATTCCAAATCTCTCCAGAAATCAAAACCATTTGAATAAAAATAAATTATATAAGGCTTTAATGAACGGAAAATTTCATAGAAAAGAAGAGAACAAACAGCAATTGAAATTAAATGAAATGAACGTTTTATGCCTATTGAATTAAGGCAGAAAGAAAAACTCAAAAGAAAAAGAAAGGAACTTAACATTCTCCCAAGATCATGGAAGAAAATTGAAATATTGGAGGCAAAGAAAAAAGATATTATAGTTATAATAATAAACAATATATACAGCCGTATAAAAAGAATATCTAAAAGGGATTTAACATATTTAAAAAAAGACTTCTTATTAATTAAAATAAGAAATATAAAATTTAAAAGCGAAATACTAAACCATTGCGGGCCTATAGAATCATAAGATCCGAGTGGGATATATATTATCAATAAAAAAGATAATATTATGTAAATATAAATAATAGCTAAATTAAATTTCATAAATGTAAAAGTAAAAAAAAATGCCTCTCAAATGAGAGGCATTTTTAAATATTAATTTATGAATTAATTAGAAGCCTATAAGAAAGCTGTCATATCAATTCTTGCAGCAGCAATAGTTGCAGCAGAAACAGTAGAAGCTGTACTTGTTCCATTTAATTCAACTACAGAAGCACCATCATCTAAAGTTGCGCTAGCAGCAGTATTAGGACCTGATATAGCGATAGCAGTAGCATTAGTAATAGAAGAAGTAATTGCTCCGGCAGTACCTGCAGCATTAGATACAACTCTAATGTAACCTGTAGTACTTGGCTGATTCGCAGCTACGATAGTAGCAGTCATTGCAACAGGAGTTAATTTAGAAACATTTTCCCAAACTCCCCAGTTAGCAATCGTGAATGCAGCAGCATTAGAACCTTTTCTACCACCTGTGAAAGAAGTTTTAGAAGCGTCTGCGCTACTAGCAACAGTAAATTCAGCGTTAGCTTTAAGAGCTAAAGCAGCGTTTACTGCCTCCATGTACTTAACTTGAACAGCATCCTCGTCAGCTAATGCACCAGTAGTACCTGTTACTGTAGATCCGTTAATAGTTAATTCATAATAATCAGTTGCAGCAGCAGCTACACCAGTAGCATGATCAAGAGATCCTATAAAGTTTCCTCTTCCTACACTTACAGTTACTCCAGCAGTAGAAAAACCTGCTACGTTTGCAGCATTAGAAGCCCAAGTATTAAGTTCATATATCATATCAGAACCACCAGTCCCAACTGCGCTAGAAACAAATCCGTTAACAGTAAGTACCGAAGCACCTGTTACTTCAAATTCATTTACTCTAGCAACAGCACCTGTAGAAGTAGCATCAGATTTGACAGATGGGTCATAGTTAACGATTGTATGATCTCCAGTAGGCTGATCTGTTACAGTACCTGCAGCAGACGTAGATTGAAGTACATCATCAGCAATAACTTTAACGCTACCAGTTGTAGTAGCAGCTATAGCAGCATCTAAATAAGCTTTTAATGGGCTGAAGTCAGCAGAAGTAATTTTCTTAGCAACAACTGGTGTAACACCTGTAGCTGAAGCTTGTTGTACATTTTCGATAACTAAATCATTACCAGAAATATCAACAGATGCAGCGGCAGCAGCAGTTTTTAGTGCAGCAGCAGAAAATGAAGTTAATTCAGTGTTTCCAGTAACAGTAAGGCTTTTAAGACCATTTACTTTACTAACAGTAGCTGAAGCTAAGTCAGTGTTAGCTGTAATTGAAAGAGAACCTTTAGCTAATGCAGTGTAAGGAATATCTAATGCTTCAATATCAGTACCATTAACTGTAACATTCAAAGCTGATCCGTCAAATGTTAACGAAGTTACATCTGAACCATTAACAGTTACATCATCCCATGTACCACCTAAAATTAAAGTTTCTAATTTAGTTGATCCACCAGTTGTAACGTCCAAGTGAGTTGGAGTAGTTGCAGTACTAGCAGCAGCAATTAAATGTACTGAAGTTGCTTTTGGAAAATCAACAGCAATATCAATATTATAAGAAGCAGCTTTAAGATTGTCTAAAGAAGGTAAAACAACAGTCGTTGCGTCTGCAAATACTGATCCGTCAGCACCAGTCCATTTAGGAAGGCTAACAGAAGTTACCTCATTACCAGTTATTACACCTTTAGCATATACTGGAGCAGTTAAAGTACCAGCAGTAACTGTTAAGGCTTCTCCTCCACCTGCAGTTCCATCATATGCTGTAGCATTAGTGAAAGCTGATAAATCAATCGTTCCAGCTTTATCAATTGCTACAGAGATTGCAAAGTCATGGTTTACCATAACTGGCATAGAAAAAGTTGTAGCTTTAGTTAATGCACTAAATGTCATAGCAGCAGTTGCACTAGTTAATTTAGGCAAAGAAACTGTCATTGTATTTAATGAACCCGTAATGCTAAGAGCACCAACAGTTTGTAAAGAAGGTAAAGAAATATCACCATCTTGAGTAAAAGTCATAGAACCAGCTCCAGTTAAGTTAACAAAACTAGCTTTCGTTGTAGTTGTAGCTGATGAAGAATAAATAACATCTCCACTTACATTTCTAACTTTAGACATAAGTGCAGTTAATTTATCTACATCCATATCTTCAGTCTGAGTAATTGTAAGATCTTTGCTTAAGAATTGTACTTTGTTACCTAATTGTGTAGCAAAATCTAATGTTGCAACTGTATTTACTGTCAAATCAGCCTCGTAAAAATTAGATGAAGCTATAATAGCAGTTAAATCTGCTTGAGCAGCAGCTAAACTAGCAGCAAGTGCATCAACTTCAGCAGTTGTAGAAACAGTAGCTAAGCTAGCTTGCAATTCAGCAATAGTAGCAGTTAAAGCTTCTAAAGATGTAGCTAAAGCAGCAATATCAGTTGTGTTACCAGCAACAGCAGTTGCGTTTGCAGCAACAGCAGCAGCTAAAGTAACTTCAGCAGCAGCAAGCTCTGCAGTTAATGCAGTAATCTCAGCAGACGTTGAAGCAGCAGCTAAAGAAGTTTTCAACTCAGCAACAGTAGCCTCAAGACCTGAAATATCAGTTGCAGGCGTAGAAGCAGCAGCAATTGAAGCATCCAAAGCAGCTTGTGTAGCAGCTAAATCAGCAGTTAATGCAGCAACTTCAGCAGAAGTAGCAGCGCCAGATAATGCAGTTTGCAATGCAGCAACAGCAGCTTCTAGACCAGAAATGTCAGTAGCAGGAGTTGCAGTTTGTGGCAATGAAGCTACAGCAGATTGCAATGAAGCAACAGTACCTTGCAATGAAGTTAATCCTGAAGACAATGAAGAGAAACCTTCAATTTGACTTTTCAAAGAATTAATTTGTGTGTTAAGATCATCGAATTGATCATCATAGTTTGTACATGATGACAAAATCACCATGGACGAAATTAATAAGTAAGAAAATAGTTTTTTCATGTTTGAAATGTTAAATAAGTAATTAAGTGTTGAATTTAAAGTGTAATTCGTTTGATTTAGAATTTGATTAGTAATGCGTTTTTGGTTCATAGTCGTTATTTAAAGCTCGTACAGAGCAGTTTTAAAACATCTATACCGTGCAAAAGTGTGAAACAAACTGATGGGTGTTTTCACTTTTTCGACGAAACACTTATTTACTATAGCCCAATGGTTTAAAACAATCGGCTAAAGAAACAGTAGTTTCGCTGTATAAAATTTTAAAATAAGGCCGTACTCCCTATTATTGCTCAAATTTAATATTTTATCTAATATAATAAAGAGTTTTCTGCTCATTTAATTATAATTAATTGATTTTAATTTATAAATGAAATAGATTTCTATAGAATTATTTTGAATTAGAATATATCTTGCTAATAAAACCTACTGAAATCTTTACGGTTTCTTAATCTATTAGGAGAAATATCAAAGTTTATAAATAATTCCAACGCATTGGGAACCACAAAGCTGGAATTCCCCATGGGTAAATTGTAATTAAACCCAATATCAAAAGCTTCAAGCTTAACTCCAACTAATACTCCAACTTGAAGAAAATTGATGCTTTCGATACTTGAAACATGCTCGTTCAAGCCTAACATCAAGTTTGCAAGAGTTATTTCTTGAAAAAAACTTGCTCTTACAACTGGTCCTTGCTTGACAAAATTCTGAAAAAGGTATAAATAGCTATAGTTAGGCAAACTCCCTTGTTGGTATCTATTTAAATTAATCTCATAACCAAGCTGAGCAGAAAACAAAGCACTTAAATTAATACCGTTTTCTAATAATTCAGAAGAAATTTTAGGCTGATTCAAATGATGAACCGAGGCGCCAAAAGATAAATTGTAATTATTATGTGCCATGAATGAAGCACCAATATCTATATATCCAATATTTGTAGTAGCAATAATTGGATCTATAGTTTGGTTACTCACTTGTCCAGTGAGGATATTGATTTGATCTGAAAAAATTAAATTGCCATAATCAAAATTATATCTAGAATATCCTAGAGATAATCCTGGATAAAAATACCAGTCCTCTTTAAGTTGGAGCTTATAGATATAACTAAATTTGGCCGTAGAATAATTCAACCCAGAATTGTCAAGCTTAGAGGTCATGATTTCAACACCTAATTGAAAATCATTTTCTTCAAAAAAATTTGTTGCAAAGGCATATTGATGTTGAGAATTATCGCCGCCTTTATTACTAGAGAATTCACTTGCAATTCCAATTCTAGATTGATCTTTAAAACTAAAATAACTTGGGTTTACAAATTGAGGTAGGTTACTTAAGTTGTGAATAAAACGATCTTGACCATATAAGTTATGGCTAAAAATAGCAGCAATAATAAAAATCAGATATGTGTAATCTATTTTTCTCATTATCTAAGTATTACAGCTTCGCCAATATAGTTCACTTCCTTCTCGTCAAGGGTAATCCCGTTAAAACGATACCTAAAAGTCTTACTGTTATATTCTTTACCATTGGCATAATTACCATTCCACCCCCAAGAATTATCTGTTGGCAAAGTTTCTACTTTACTTGTATAAATGATATTCCCTAAAATATCAAATATTTGGAAGTTAAAAGATTTGAGTCCCGTAAACTTTGCTAAAAATATATCGTTAATAGTATCTCCATTTGGCGTAAAAGCAGATGGGAAAACAACCAAGAACCCTTTTCCTATACCTATTTGCTTTGTTATTTCTTTAAAACAGCCTAAAGTATTGTAAAATCTTAAACTTACTGTAAAGCTTCCAGGTGTTATATATTTATGAATGATTTCTGTTGTCGCCTCATTTTCACTGTTAATTTCTAAAATATCTGATCCGTCTCCAAAATCCCATATCATTTTGTGATATTGATCCTGCGAAGTGTTATTGAAAACAACATCTTCATTTGCTAAAATAATACCAGATTGTTGAAAAGAACTTGATGTAAATGAAAAGTCTGGATCGCCAACTCCTGTGATTATAGGAATATTTATTCCACATCCATTTTCATTTATAACGATTAATTCACCCTCCTCTATTGGACTGTCAATTATAACCTCATAAAAGTCATTTCCAATCGGAATTCCTGTGACAATTTGAGAATCATAATAAAAACTAAATTCATCTGAGTTACTATCAAAGAGTTTAACTTGAATTGTACCTGGTTCACCCAGGCACAGTGATTTATTTAGAAATGGACCCTCTATTAATTTTATAGTTTCCGGGCTTCTCATTTCATAGAACTTGGTTAAAGACCTTATTTCTTCATTATTACATGCAATAAAAGAAGATGTTATAGTTAACCTATATCTTCCTGAAGATAAATTATTTATGGCCAATAAATTATTTCCGATATTTTCATAAGTAGGTGTAGCACTATTATCAATTGGTGGTATTTCTTTATCCCATTTGATTGTATATGGAGAAATTCCTCCTGCTATACTAATATTAATTGCTCCATCTGAATTATCTAATCCACACTCAAGCGGTATAATTGTATCTGTAACAGTTATTGGATCTATCGTATTTGAAAAATTAAATGAGATAGGATCTGTAATACATCCCTTAGAATCCTTTATCGTTAGCTCATAAGCACCCTCTTCTACGTTTATTGGCGTTGGACCTACATATTGGTAATTATTTGGACCAAACCATGTGTATATATAATAAGGATCCCCATTTAAATCTATAAAAGGATCTCCTCCGATTATATCACTAATATTAGGATACGTAACCGTGTTGTCGCATAAATCTAAAGTGATATCTGTTAAACCATTATAAGTGATTGGAGTATAAATAACTTCAAAACGCTTATAAACCTCACAACTCAGTGTCTCTGTTTCCGTGCCTGATGGCTGGGACTCTATCTTTAAATCGTAAATGCCATTTGTTAATTCACCAATAGTATAACGTTTAGTAATATTATTATAGCTAAATGCAGTAGAACCATCTGAAGAAAGAATAATCTCTGTCTCATCTAAATAAAATTTAACATCTTTTGAAACTGTTAATTCGAAACTATATGATCCTTCTGGGTTTTCACAAGTAGGTTGTAAAATATTATCCTCTGTAATAGTTATTACAGGTGAAGCTAGCTTATAATCTTTTGTGAAAGTATTAATAGCTGAATTATCACAAGACACAATAGTAGAAGTAATCACTAATCTATAATTACCTTCTGATAAATTAGTCAACTTTAAAATATTTGACTTCTCAAGCAACTCCTCATACACAGGGGTAGGGTCTTCCTCTGTGCCTGATTTTGCTTTGTACCACTTAATAGTATATGGCTCTTTACCGCCGAATATATCTATCTCAATCTCTCCTAACGAACTATTTAAGCCACACCCTGGCTGAACAATAGTATCTGTAACCGTTATTGGATCTATCGTATTTGAAAAATTAAATGAGATAGGATCTGTAATACATCCCTTAGAATCCTTTATCGTTAACTCATAAGCACCCTCTTCTACGTTTATTGGCGTTGGACCTACATATTGGTAATTATTTGGACCAAACCATGTGTATATATAATAAGGATCCCCATTTAAATCTATAAAAGGATCTCCTCCGGTTATATCACTAACATTAGGATACGTAACCGTGTTGTCGCATAAATCTAAAGTGATATCTGTTAAACCATTATAAGTGATTGGAGTATAGTCAATAATTTCAAAGTTTGAAAATATTGTACACCCTTCACTTATAGAACCAACACCAGAAATTTGCTCTACAACTTTTAGAGTATAACTTCCTTCAATAAGATTTGAAATAGTAAACTTATTTGAGAAATTACTAAAAGTAAAAGTGCTTGAAACATTAGAAGACGGGGTGATTAAAGCTCCATCTAAATAATATTTAACTGAATTGTTAGTGTTTATTTTAAAAGTATACTTGCCATCTGTATTTTCACAGCTAGGTTTGACAACTGATTGATCAAAAATTGACAAGGTAGATTTTGCAATAGTAAATCTGTTTACTACCGAATTACAACCAGTTAAACTTGCATCCTGAACTGTTGAGCGATATTCTCCGTAACCTAAATTAATAAGGCTTTTTTTGTTGCTACTACCAGGTATTGGCACCCATTCATAAATAGTTGAAGTTATTGTTTTTAAATCCCATTTATCCCAACTTATTATATAAGGAGTAACAATGTTATCTGAAAGAGTAAGTGCAATACTAGAATCTTTACTTTCATCACTAACACATTGTGGACTATTTACTACCCCAGTAACCGTAAATGGAGCAGAGGTATCGGGGACTGTAACATTAATAGTTTGACTACATTGATTTTTATCTGTAACAACTATAGTATAGTTTCCTGCAATACTTATATCAGAAACTGTTGCCAAAGTGGTACTTGTGCTGCTGTATCCAGATCCTAAAGGTCCTGTAAAAGAATAAAAATAAGGAGCTGTTCCGCCTATTACACTTACCCCAATACTTCCAAAAGTATTACAGCCTACTGGTGTAATCTGAGAACTCCCATCATTACTTACCTCTAGCGCCTCTGGAATTGAAATAGAGAAATTTACTGGAGTATTAGCTGAACAAGAATTTGAATCTGTTACAACTATAACGTGAGCTCCAGACCCTATATTACTAATAGTATGGGTAAGACTAGTATCGCTAGCTGTCCCAAAACTGACAATACCACCTCCATCAATTGAGTATTTGTAAGGAGCAGTTCCTCCAGAAACTTTAATAGTAACAGACCCTCCATTTTCTGAAAAGCATTTTGGGCTTTCAGAAGAAATTAATGAACTTTCTAATATGGCAGGCTCTGAAATAATAAATGTTTTAGAAATTTCACAACTTCCACTTGTTGAGACAGTGACATTATATGAACCTGCACCCAAGGCGCTAATACTGGTGCTGTTTAAGGAGCCTGGTATTTCAGTGCCATTTATTGCATTTGTCCATTTTATTTGATAAGTGCTGTTTGGATCTGCAGTTACTTCAATATCTATTGATGCATCAGTTGCACCGTTACACGATAAAACTTCATTTGTCACAATTTCATTTGAAATAGAAAGAGCAGACTTTGATCCAACTGTTGTTTCATAAATCACAAAGCAGCCTAATGCGTCTGTTACTGTTAAAGTGTATTTCCCTGGAGATAGATTTGAAATATCTCTAGTGAAATAAGAAGCGCCTGCTGGTCCTGACCATTGATATTTCAGAGCACCGCTACTTCCTGAAACAAATGGTTCTATGATAGAAATTTTACCGTCATTTACACCAAAACACGTCGCATCCTCGACAGTTATTTTAGAATTATCGATTACTAAATCTTTGGGCATAGTAACCGCCTCAGAAATAGGACCACACACACGGGTACCGTTTTCTGCCAAAGTCACCGTATAGGTTGCACCTTTAATAAGGTTTAAGAAAGTATGTGGGCTTCCGTCAATCACTGCAACAGATATAGGGGCTTGGTTTGTCGCCGTTAAAGTATAGATGTAATTTTCAAGGCCTCCAGCTCCTGTAGCTACTATATTTCCTTCGCAGGTAGCACTCACTGTAAGTGATAATGCAGCTGGCTCCGTAATCACGAAATTATCAGATACCGCCTGGCAAACAGGAACACTTGCCCCGGCAATGGTGTTGGTGTAAGTGCTAATGGTGAGGTTGTAAGTACCAGCTCCCAAGGCTGAAGCAGACATAGTAGTAAGGCTAAAGGTAGGGTCTCCAACTTTGGTCCACTCAAAAGAAGGGTTTGGATGGTCTGTAGTAAAATCTGTTAAGGCCACATTAATAGAACCGTCTGAGAGTCCATTACAACTAACATTAAGTATTCTAGACGTACTTATGATAGCGTTGTCTATTATAGTTGGGGTTACAGTAGTAATAGTAACTACATTAGATGCAATGGAATTGCAAGCCACCCCATTTATGGTATTTACTACCACTCTTCTAAAGGCCGTAGTTAAATTAATAGGTGTGGTAAAATTTAGGCTGGAAGCTGATGCCCCAGTTACAGTGGTCCAAGTAGAAGATCCGTTGTCTGCCTTAGATTCCCAAAAATAAGTAATAACACCCCTAGCGTTGTTTGTTGCTGTAGCAGATTCACTGATTGGAATACTCGGCACTGATCCTGCGCAAACCAACAGTTCCTCTGTAGCAACAGCCCCCGGTGTAGATTTATTAATAATCATCTCGTAAGCTGAAGTATAACTATAGGTTTCCGTACAAGGCACTCCTCCATTTTCAATACGCACCCCTCTTCTGTAGAAGGTAGTGTCCGTGAGTAAGCCAATGGTTGCGTTAGCAGTAGTGATACTAGATGTTCCAGAGAGCACATTTGTCCAACCACTAATGCCATCACTAGACTGCTGCCATAAATAGCTCTCGCCAATATTACTGCTGTCTCCAGTAACTGTTAGGGTAAATCCACTATGGTCAGTACACAGTACATTTCCTGTATTGGCCGTGATAGTTCCGGAAACAATAGTTTTATCCTCTATGGAAAATATAGGGGCTTCTGTACTAGCGCAAGTAGTAGTATTGGTAACGGTAAGCCTGTACCTTCCTGCATTTAGACCTGTAAGACTCAGAGTACTGGAAAGGGTCACGGTATTGTCTACATTAGTTCCTATAGCGCCTAATAATTTTTCCCATTTGTACGTATTAGCTGAAAGCGCTGGATCTAAATATTCTACCCTAAAACGGGTCGATGTCCCTAAGTTGGTAATATTAGTAGAAACCGTAAAAGGCTCTGCCGTATTGCTCGCCGTGAGGGTAATGATTTTACCTGAGCTAGATACAGCCACTAAAGGTCCTGAATCTATGGCCGCAGTAATACTAGCCGTTAGACTTTCTAAAGTAGTGTTGGAAGCGGTGGCTGTGTAAGAATACGTAGTGCTGTTAATCGTAACTTCATAGCGCCCTGTTGGCGTATAAATGCCAGATTGGGTGTAGGTTCCTGAAAGTTCTAAATTCACTTTTTGGGCCTGAGCGGTTTGTGACCCTCCTGTTATGGCAGTTGGGCTAATCGTAATTGCTCCATCTGACCCACCGGGACAGCTCGGTACGGTGATCAGTGCCGCTTGATCTGGAATAGTTACCACTGGGGCATCTAATAGATTCAAAAGCAACACATTAGAGTATTCAGTACAAAATATACCTGAACCAGTGCCTACTTCTTGTCTAATTCCCCTTCTGACATAGATAGATGCAGCGAGAGAATTTGAAATGGTCAGGGTTCTATCCCTATCCGTTCCAGAGAAGTTTCCTGAGAGCGCTAGTGGGCTCCAAACGCCGGCACCACTAGTGTCTTTGGTCTCCCAAAAAGATTGATATGTTGTTTCGTAATCAGGCACAGAAGCTTGATTTCCGGCGCCATTAGGGCCAATTGTAATAGGATTAGCTAAACTCGTACAAGTATTGTAAACATTCTCTAACACTGGAGTATCTAAAAAAGAAATAGCTCCAGGGTTGACATCTATAACATTAACAGTAATAGGACTGCTCTCTATAGTACAAGTAGCAGAATTTGCTCCAGTAGCTGTTAAACGGACCACTACTCTAAAATATGTTTTATTGGATAGAGTAGGTAACCTGTAAGTGTTTCCGCTTTCTAGATTTCCATTAGAATCTGTTATTGTTGTCCAAACACTGAGATCTGTAGAGGTTTGCCACTCTTTTTCAATATCACTTATAGCATCTAAGGCAAGAGAATTGTTTATACTCAATACCCCCCTACTTGGATCTGAAGCACAAACAGTATTTACAGTACTTACTATTGCAGGTGTTGGTATATCTTCTTTTACTTCTACTGTGAAGCTATTAGAGAAATTGTCTTCCTCATCAGAGTCATCACAGGTTAAGGTAACCGTTCCCACCAATATATTGGAGAGTACTTTTCTTCTAAACTGGGTAGTTTGGGTGAGGGCAGGGGGGGTGTAGGCTTGGGCACTAGCGCCAGGAATTAAAGCCCAAGTGTTCCCGCTGTCTATACTTTGATACCACTCAAAGCTAGCGGCACCACTCACCGTATAAGGGGTAGATCCAGTGGAGAACTCAAGTGGAGCATTATTGTAACATACCTCAATGATCCCACTGTCGCTATTCCCAGCGTATTGAATGGTACCAGGAGTGGCTAGATTAACTTCAATTTTAAGGGCGTCTGTATAGGAGTATTCTGCAGCACAATTTACTCCGGCAGAGAGGTTACTATTAATTCCCCTTTTAAAATAAGTAGTTTGGGTAATAGTTGTAGACACAGAGTAAGTCGCGGTAGTAACTGTAGCTGCGCCGTTTTTAATCACCGTCCAGTTTGTTCCATTGAGAGATTGCTCCCATATATAAATAGGGTTAGGTGGCAGGGTTAAACCGGGTACACTCAAGAGTGGAATGGCACCCTCACAAACCAAGGCACCAAGGCTGCTGGTTAAAGTTCCTGCCTCAATGGGATTTGGATTGACGAGATTAAAGGTTGGGCTCACCGTCACAGCGGTACAGTCAAGGTTGTTGGTGACGGTTAATTCGTATCGGCCTGCGGCCAAACCGGTCAGATCTAAAGTGCCAGGATCTGCAAAAGAAGTATCTGTAAGAACACCACTATCTCCTTGTAATTTTCTCCAACTATAACTATTAGCCAGGGCTTGGGTATCTAAATATTCAAGCGTAAAGATACTTTCGGTATTATTGATGATAGCTGTTTGAATACTAAAATCTTGTGTGGCGTCTTTTGCTGTTAGGGTAATTAAATTATTGAGGCTTGTAATGTCTAAAGTACTGGAAAGCGCACTAGTGAGCACCGCTGTAATACTCGCGGTAATACTATTGATTGAGGTATTGCTTGCTGTAGCGGTAAAGTCGTAAGTATTTCCTTCTATGGTTGTTCTAAAAGTAGCTGTTGTGCTATAGCTTCCTGAAAGTGTGATTCTTACACTTTGCGCCCTGTCGGTTGGGGTGCCACCAGTAATAGATGTGGGGTTAATAGTGATGGATCCGTCTGTTCCGTCAAAACAGCTAGAGTCTGTTACAAATATGCTAGGATCTGGAATATTAACTACAGGCTCGGGCATATAGTCTATGAGCACCCCATTGGTGAATTCCTCACATGCTATGTCCCCAGCGTCGTTTAACACCGCTATTTTCTTTCTTATATAGATAGACTCCGTCATGTTTCTAGCGGTGAGGGTCGCAAAAGTTGGACTAGAAAGCTGGTCGTTAAAGGTAATGTCTGTATAGCCAGACACCCCATCTTTTGGTTTGGACTGCCAAGTAACCGTAAATGTACTGGTGTTAGGATACACACTGTGGTTAAATCCAGACTTTGCCGTAATGGTTAAAACAGGGGTAGCGTCGTCACAGATTTGATAGTAATTTTCTTGGGTTGTTGGTGTGGTGAACGCTATTTCTCCTGGGGTGATATTAATCACATTAACTTCAAAAATATCACTCACGTCTCTACATAAGGTGTCTGAAAGCACATAGCTTCTAACCTCGTAATACGTGTTTTCAAAGAGTTGTGGTAATATAAGGGTCTCGCCACCATAAATTTTGGTTATATCTAAGGGGTCTTTTACACTTTCCCAAGTGGTTTTGTTTTTAGACGTATACCATTCGTAAACCACCCCATCCGAAGTTGGGCTGTACATATTAGAAATGGTAATAGACCCTGGACTTAGGTTGGTGGCACAAATTTGTGCATTTACAGTAGCGGTAAGCGTTGGCTTTTCTACCCTTGGCAGTACATTAATTTTAAATATATTGGTGAAAGAGGTTTCTGTACTCACGCCTGTACAAGTACTGGTCACTACATTGGTATCTATCGTGTACGTATATACCGAACTAATGCGACGCTTAATCCAAATAGTTTGGGTGATGGTGCTGGCGGGGTAAGTCTCTGTAAGTACATTGACAGAACTATAGTCTACGCCATCTGAAGAAGTATACCACTCAAATACGGGTTCCCCAAATACGTCCCAGTCTTTAGCCCCGTTGGAATTAAAACCTGCATGATCAGCACCGTAACACACATCAATAATATCTGTGGTACCTGCCCTTAAAGTACCATTGTAAATAATTTCTCCCGGGTCTGCATGGTTAACTGTAATGGTATAATCAGCCGTAAAAGGACCCTCACTACAAGTATCTGTTCCAGAAATGATGACTGTAATTTCTCTTCTAAAAGTGGTGGTCTCTGTAATAGGCTCTGGCGCCAAAGTTTCTGCCGTTTGACCATCTATAAGACTAAAGGAATCTTCTGACTGCGCTTTTTTGTACCATTTAAAATTCATGGCGTCTCTTTCCGTGGCGGGTATGTTTCCTACTGTGACCAACCTACCCAGATCATCTCCTGCACAAACAATGGTTTGATTGCTATTACTTTTAACGCTATAATCCCTTGCAACAATAACTTGTAACGTATTACTAGACCAATACATGCAGCTTGTATTAGGATAATCCGGTAGGACCCCTCGCCTAAAGTATGTCGTTTGGTTTAGAGCGCCAGATTGATATGATTCATCAGTCGCTCCATCAATTAGAGCGTAATTATAATTATTTGTTGACTTGTACCATTGATAAGTGACAGTTACAGATGCCGATGGAACTACATTGGTGATAGATGCAGTAGCGGTGTTTCCAGAGAAGAAAGCCGGTGTACCACCAATACATATCACTTGCTCCGTTAGGTTATTTTGACCAGCAGATAAATTGATATTTACCGTGCCCGGATTAACACTAAGATTCTCAGGCCCGTAAAGAGCACTTGCTAAATTTACTACTTCACACACTTTTCCGTCTAAAGTAGAGATCGTAGTTCTTCTAAAGAAATAATCTTTCTGAGCTCCCCCCATACTCGCTACTTGGTCAGCTATAGCTGCTGCACTTAAAACTGAGCTCGTTTGTCCAGCAATCACTACATAGTTAGAGGTATTATCTTGTGAAATCTCCCATTTGTAAGTAATAACCCCTGTTGCTTGGTATGCACCATTGCCGCCTATAGAGGGAATAGTAGCGCTTCCACAAATTTGAATATTGTTATTAATGCCATCAAATGTAATACCGGAACTCCCTTCAAATCTGTTAATCCTTATGGTCACTATATTGGAGTACCCTGGACAATTTTGTCCTGTTACATTAGTAGCCCTTCTATAATATACTGTATTACTAGCGGGCGCTGAGGGAATGGTGTAACTAGCGCTTGTAGCATCTGCTATGTTGGACCATATGTCTCTAACTAAACCGGTTGCACCTGTTCTTTCCCAAGTGTAAGTAAAAGGCTCGCTAACGCTCGCTCCAGTAACACTGCCAAGTGCAATGTTTGTGTCGGATTCACAAATAACCTGAGTTCCTGTAATGGTTCCCGCATTTACTATGGCTACTGAAATAAGGAGCTCGTTGGAATCTATGCTACAGCTAGTATTTTCGTCAAAATACGCAGCCCTCTTAAAGTAAGTGGTTTGAGTGAGGGTCCCAGGATCATAATTATCTGAAACAGCTCCTGTAATGGTTGCATAGGCGTCTCCAGCAGAAGTTTTTTTATACCACTGAAATCTTAAATTAGCCGTGCTAGTATTGGTCCCATTAATAACGATTAACACGCCTGGGTTTACACCAGCACAAATGGTGGTAGGGTCTGCCGGATTGGTGAGACGAACTGTTCCCCCTATAATTTCTGGTAGTACCGTAATCTCTATAATGTTGGTGGTGGCAGAATTAGTCGCGCATGCAGTACTTAAGGCAACGCGTTTATAGCTGGTCGTTTGTGTTAAAACCCCAGCGGCAAAAGCTAGTGTAGGATTATTTCCAGCACCGTTTACATTATTCCAAGCACCCCCATTAATTTGCTGTTGCCAAGTATAAGTGAGGGTCTCTGCCACCCCTCCGCTGGTACTAGCTCCTAGAGCACTTCCTATAGTAACTGGTTCTTGATAACAAATGGTTTGCGTACCAGTAATAGTTCCGGCAGTAATACCAACCACGGTTACGGCAGACACTGCGCTAAAAACCTCACAGCTAGACCCTGCTATGCTTATTTTTCTTCTGTAGTAGGTAGTTCCTGTGGCAGTGGCTGAATTCGCTGGCACATAAGTTTCTGAATCGCTAAAGTCGTCAGCAAGATCTTGGAAATTAGCAGGAATATTTGTTCTAGAAGACTGCCATTTATAGCTGAGTGTTCCTGAAACTGTATCAGAATTGGTGGCAGTAGTAACGGTTAGTGTAGTAGGGGTTTCTCCTACACAGATGGTTTGGTCTGCCGTAATGGTTCCGCCAATAAGTTCAGAGGTCACATTTTTAATTACTACAGAAGAAGTTACTGTATTGCTGCAGTTTGGCGTACTGGCCAACCTCCTAAACCAAGTGGTTTGAGTAAGCGTAGTGGCGGAGGAATAGGAAGGATTTACCCCTGTCTGTATTTGAGACCAGTTGCTTCCTGCATCTGTAGATTGTTGGAATACATAGGTGATGGTTTCTCCTGCAGTACTTGGCGTAACTAGAGCACTTCTCAAATTACCTATTGGGGTAATATTCCCTAAGGGTTCTCCGTAGCAAAGGTCCTGACCTCCGTTAATGTCTCCTGGATCTAGCCCTATGACCGTGAAAAGCTGAATGTCACTGTATTGAATACAAGTCTGGTCATTTAAAGTCAATTTTGTGGACCTTCTGAAGTAAGTAGTACCTGTTACTGTAGTGATAGGGATGTAAGTTTCGTTAGCTGCAGCTGTACCTCCAATTTCGGTAAAATTGGCTAAATTGAAGTCTGGTGATTGCTGCCAACTATATTGAGGTGTTATTGAAAAAGATTCTGCATTAGTGGTAGAAGTTATGGTTAACGCTGTTGGAACTTCACCCTGACACACAATCTGTACTGCAGAATTGAAGGTTCCTCCATCTACTTCATCTAAAATAGTCTTGGTAATCTCATTGGTAGTCTTTGTAGCTGTACAACTCCCTATGCTTACTATCCTTCTATATTTTGTGGTCTGGGTTAATGTGCCTGGACTATAATTGCTGCCATTGGAAGTCCCTACTGCGGTACTCCATGCCCCGCCCCCTATTTGTTGTTGCCAGGTATAACTTATGGCCTCCGCGCCTCCAATCACAGCTGCTGGAGTAGCTGCCGTTATACTGGAAGCCGTTCCTCCATAACACAGTGTCTCATTAGAGGTTATAACACCTGGGGTGAAGTCTACTACAATCACCGTTGCTGCGTCTGAATAAGCCACACAACTAGAACCCGTGACACTGGTAATTCTTCTATAATAAGTAGTCCCTGTCTGCGTATTAGATGGCGTGTAAACAGCGCCTGTAAATCCTGATAAATTAGTGAAGCTATTAGAAGCTGTATCTGTACGTGACATTTGCCACTGATATACTTCGCCTGCTAAACCGCTACCACCACTGATCGTTAAGTCCGCTACGGGCGATCCTGAGCATACCGTCTGACTTGGCGTTGCCTGTACACCACCCAATACATCCGTTACCGTAACACTCACCACACTACTCGCAGCAAAACAAGTCTCTCCTCCTGCTGTAATATTAGTCACGCGACGGTAATATACCGTGCCCGTGGCAGTGGTGCTTGGAATATAGGTAACTGTATTGGTTCCTGTTCCTGTTGTGGCATTGGTAAATGCAGCAGAAACATTGGTCGCAGAAGACTGCCACCTATAGGTAATATCACCTCCTGATGTACTAGCGCCTGTAACACTTAAGGGTACAGGTGTAGCGCCTACACACAAAGTCTGATCGCCTGAAGCCGTTCCTCCTAATACCTCGGGAACAACTGTGATTTGTACTGCGCTTGTAGTAGCAGTTACCGTACATGTGGTTCCTAAAGCTACCCTTCTAAACAAACTCGTCTGGGTAAGCGTACCTACCGCTATCGTAGTGCTCGTCTGACCAGATACAACCATCCAATCACCTCCTGCATTAATAGATTTCTGCCAAGTGTAACTGATCACATCTGTGCCTAAACTAGCGTCTAATGTAGAGCCTATGGTACCTCCGTCTCCGTTGTAACAAACCGTAGCAGCGCCACTAATGCTTCCCGCATTTATGGCAGCTACAATTACCTCAAATTCAGTGCTCGTTGCGTTACAATTCTTGCCACCTTGGCTTTGGGTAATAAGTCTTCTATAGTAGGTAGTGCCCGCTACGTCAGTTGGTGCTTGGTAGCTGCTGTTTGTTGCACCGGATATATTCGTGAAGTCTGTGCCACTCGTGCTAGAAGACTGCCACTGATAAGTAGTGCCTCCTGAGCTTCCTGTAATATTTAATGTGGGCCTTGTACTGTCTAAGCAAAGGGTCTGCGTTGCCGTGTCTGCCGTACCTGCTACCAATTCAGCCAATACCGTCTTGGTTATTTCATTGGTGGTCTGGGTAGCCGTGCAGCTCGCTATGCTTACTACCCTTCTGTATTTTGTGGTCTGGGTTAAAGTGCCTGGATTATAAGTGCTGCCATTGGAAGTCCCTACTGCGGTACTCCATGCACCTGCGCCAATCTTTTGTTGCCAGGTATAACTTATGGCCTCCGTGCCGCCAATCACAACTGCTGGAGTAGATGCCGTTATACTGGAAGCATTACCATTGTAACACAGTGTCTCATTAGAGGTTATAATACCTGGTGTAAAATCTACTATAATCACCGTTGCTGCGTCTGAATAAGCCACACAACTAGAACCCGTGACACTGGTAATTCTTCTATAATAAGTAGTCCCTGTCTGCGTATTAGATGGCGTGTAAACAGCGCCTGTAAATCCTGATAAATTAGCGAAGCTACTAGAAGCTGTATCTGTACGTGACATTTGCCACTGATATACTTCGCCTGCTAAACCGCTACCACCACTGATCGTTAAGTCCGCTACGGGCGATCCTGAGCATACCGTCTGACTTGGCGTTGCCTGTACACCACCCAATACATCCGTTACCGTAACACTCACCACACTACTCGCAGCAAAACAAGTCTCTCCTCCTGCTGTAATATTAGTCACGCGACGGTAATATACCGTGCCCGTGGCAGTGGTGCTTGGAATATAGGTAACTGTATTGGTTCCTGTTCCTGTTGTGGCATTGGTAAATGCAGCAGAAACATTGGTCGCAGAAGACTGCCACCTATAGGTAATATCACCTCCTGATGTACTAGCGCCTGTAACACTTAAGGGTACAGGTGTAGCGCCTACACACAAAGTCTGATCGCCTGAAGCCGTTCCTCCTAATACCTCGGGAACAACTGTGATTTGTACTGCGCTTGTAGTAGCAGTTACCGTACATGTGGTTCCTAAAGCTACCCTTCTAAACAAACTCGTCTGGGTAAGCGTACCTACCGCTATCGTAGTGCTCGTCTGACCAGATACAGTCGTCCAATTACCTCCTGCATTAATAGATTTCTGCCAAGTGTAACTGATCACATCTGTGCCTAAACTAGCG
>ABVW01000008.1 GCA_000173115.1 Flavobacteria bacterium MS024-3C | reverse complement strand
GTGAAATTAAAGTAGGAGATCCTGCTAAAAGACAAGCAGTGACCAACCCTCATAAAACCATCTATTCTATCAAGAGATTTATGGGAAATAAATTCTCAGAATCTAGTAAAGAAGCTGGACGTGTCCCTTATAAAGTATTAAAAGGAGACAACGACACGCCTAGAGTAGACATTGACGGCCGTTTATACACGCCACAAGAATTGTCTGCTATGATCCTCCAAAAAATGAAAAAGACTGCTGAGGATTACCTAGGTCAGCCTGTGTCTAGAGCTGTAATTACAGTTCCAGCATATTTTAATGACGCCCAAAGACAAGCGACTAAGGAAGCTGGTGAAATTGCTGGTTTAACTGTGGAGCGTATTATAAACGAGCCAACCGCAGCCTCTTTGGCTTACGGTTTGGATAAAAAAGATATTGAGCAAAAAATTGTTGTTTTTGATTTTGGTGGAGGAACACATGACGTCTCTATACTAGAACTAGGAGATGGTGTATTTGAAGTTTTAGCGACTGATGGAGACACCCATTTAGGAGGAGATGACGTGGACCAGAAGATCATTGATTGGATGGCAGATGAGTTTAAATCTGAAGAAGACATAGATCTAAGAAAAGACGCTATGGCACTTCAGAGATTGAGAGAGGCTGCTGAGAAAGCGAAGATTGAATTGTCTTCATCTGCTCAAACAGAAATTAACCTTCCTTATGTTACTGCGACTGCTTCAGGACCTAAGCATTTGGTAAGAACACTTACTAAAGCTAAGTTTGACCAATTAATTGAAGACTTGGTAAAGAGAACTATTGCACCTTGTGAATCTGCGCTTAAAGCAGCTGGTTTATCTAAGAGTGATATAGATGAAATTATCTTAGTAGGTGGATCTACAAGAATTCCTGCAGTTCAAGAGGCTGTAGAGGCATTCTTTGGTAAGAAGCCCTCTAAAGGAGTAAACCCTGATGAAGTAGTTGCCGTTGGTGCAGCCATTCAAGGAGGGGTGTTAACTGGAGATGTGAAAGATGTATTGTTATTAGATGTAACACCGCTCTCATTAGGAATAGAAACTATGGGAGGTGTTTTAACCAAACTTATAGAATCTAATACGACCATTCCTACCAAGAAATCTCAAGTTTTCTCTACTGCTGCAGACAATCAGCCTTCGGTTGAAATACATGTATTACAGGGAGAAAGACCTATGGCTACAGACAATAAGACCATTGGTAGGTTCCATTTAGACGGTATTCCACCATCACAGCGTGGAACACCTCAGATCGAGGTAACTTTTGATATTGACGCCAATGGTATTATTAAAGTATCTGCGACAGATAAAGCGACCAATAAGACGCAAGACATTAGAATTGAAGCTTCTTCAGGTTTAACAGAAGAGGAAATCAAAAAAAATGAAAGCTGAGGCAGAAGCCAATGCAGAGTCTGACAAGAAAGCCAAAGAAACGGTAGACAAACTCAACGAGGCAGACGGAATGATCTTCCAAACGGAGAAACAACTCAAAGAATTTGGGGAGAAACTTTCTGCAGATAAAAAAGCCCCTATTGAAGGCGCTTTAGAGGAACTTAAAAAAGCTTTTGAAGCTAAAGACTTGGCACAAATTACGCCAGCTTTAGATAAAATAAACGAAGCTTGGAAAGCTGCTTCTGAAGAAATGTACAAAGCTCAGGCAGATGCTGGAGCAGCTGGTGGAGACGCTGGAGCAGCTGGATCTCAACCTAATGCAGCTGCAGATGCAGACAATGTAGAAGATGTAGATTTTGAAGAAGTAAAATAATTACTTTTAATATACACTATAAAAAGGCAGTCCAAAGGCTGCCTTTTTTTTGTTGAATATGCTACCTTTACTGTATGCAATGTCATTTTAGAATGTCCCTATTTACAGGGTTTCTTTTCACCCATTTAATGGGATGGTCTCAAGAAATAATCACTTATAATCGATCAGATTTTGATTTAAAAGGTCCTGTGAAATCTTGTTTTGTATTCACTAAATACGGTCAAGAGCAATATCAGTTTAACAAAACTGGTCAGCTGGTAGAAGCGGCTACTGTTTTTGGGGAAAATGACAGTGAGACCACCTACTACAAATATGAAAAAGCCAAGCTAGTAGAACGGAGGGTAGAAAACTATGTCAATGGGGTGTTAGACAAAACCACTTCAATGGCTAATTTTTATAGTTATGACAGCATACCACAACTTAAAATCAAAGAGAAAATCATTGGTTATGATAGGACTTTTGTAGCGCAATTTAATTATCGTTATGACAGTATAGGACAGTTGACCAGAGTGGTGAGAACAAATACACAGGGACGTTTTATTACTCTAATTAGCCATCAGTGGGACTCTTTACGCACCAAAAAATCTACCGCGTATTGGCTAGATAGTGTGCCTTTAAAGCAAATAGATTCTATATTTTTAAAAGCAGGTGGTACTTTGAGTCAGCTGAAAACAAAAGAGTTCGACAACGGAATACCCAACGCTTTGGAGCTGCGTGTGTTTAATAAAAAAGGTTTAGAGATTGAACTTCACAGCACAATTTATATAGAAAAAGATGCTTTGTTAGTCCCAAAAAAGGCATCGTCCGTAAGGACAAAGTACGATAGTAATAACCATCCCATTGAGCAAATTTTCGAAAGAGGAGTAGTGCGCCAAACCAAGAAAAATCTGTATCAGCTAGATGGGAGCCCATTTAAAAATTGGATCAAAAAAATTACCACGCCAGACAATACTTATACCACTAGAAAGATTGTTTATTTTGAAGAATAGTCTCTTGAAAATATGGCATAACAGCAAGTATCTCTAATTCTTTTGTGGGCTACAAATACGTCTTCTTTAAGTATACCTTCTAATGTAGCTCCAAGTTTCTCCACTGCTTTTCTGGATCTTATATTGAGTGCGTCTATCCTGAAAATTACTTTTCGCATTTTCATGGGCCCAAAGGCATGTGAAAGCATGAGGTGTTTTAGTGCGGTATTGAGTCCAGTTCCGTGCACCTCTGTCGCCAACCATGTCCAACCTATATGAAGTGTTTTATTGTATGGATCTATTAATCCAAATCGGGTACAACCAGCATATTTTTGAGACAACTTATTAAACACAGCAAAGGGTATGTCTTTAGCTATCTTTTCATTCTCTACGGCCTGGGTAATATAAGCGGCTAATTTATCTTTTGTACTCAGGTCGTTTGGACCGTATTTATAGATGTTTAAGTGTTTAACAACCTCCCAAAGGGCGTCAGTATGCGTTGTGCTTAATGGATCTAATCGAACCCAGTTGTTTTCTAAAAGTGACATGGACTTAAATATTATTTAAATCAAAGATATACAATTGTGTCAGTCCTTTATTATTGTTTAATTTTACTAAAAAAAACATGGACAAAGAAGCCATTCTTAAAGCTTGTAATGACAGGTGCCCCAATACTTTAATGGAAACCTTAGAGATTTCTTATGTAGACGTTGGAGAAGATTTTTTAACTGCTAAAATGCCAGTGGGACCAAAAGTGCACCAACCAGACGGGGTGCTTCATGGTGGGGCTATGGTTGCATTAGCAGAGAGTGTAGGCAGTGCGGCATCATTTTTATTTTTAGATGCTAAAAACTATAAAGTTAGGGGCATAGAAATTGCTGCAAACCACGTTAAAAGCATTGCTTCTGGTTTTGTATATGCAAAGGCCACAGTGCTTCATAAAGGCAGAACAACGCAATTATGGGATATTAAAATTACAGATGCCGCAGGCCAATTAATATCTGTGAACAAGCTAACCACTATTGCCCTGCCTCGAAACTAGATAGTATGACCTACGCAATAGAGGATCTTTTAGAAAATATAGCGGGTTTTTTTAATAAAGGATTGCCTTTTGTAGCTTTTAAGTCCCCAGATGAAAATAAGGTCCACTTGCTCTGGCAAAACACGGACGCACTACATTATGTAACGCCTGAAGCCAGGTTTGGCTTTGTTATGGCTACATATTCTCATGAAAAAACACCGCATTTATTAAAGCCTGAGGGCTATATGAACGCCACTTTTGACCCAATAATTTCTTCTATAAATCTAGAAAAAGCACCTTTAGAGACGGATAAAAAAGGGAGTTCTAATGTGCTTGACCATTCCAACGCTTTAAAAGTGTCCCATATGAATTTGGTGCAAAGCGCATTGGATGAGATTGGGCGCAATCAGTTTAAAAAAGTGGTATTAGCCCGTGCCACTTCTTTTGAAACAGCCAAAACCCCTTTAGCCATATTTGAGAATTTATTGGCTTGCTATGACAGTGCTTTTTGTTATTTATGGCATCACCCAGCTTTGGGTACTTGGATAGGGGCCACTCCAGAGCGTTTGTTACGTATAGAAAACAAAACCTTACAAACAGCTGCTTTAGCAGGAACCATTAAAAGAGATGACACGAGTACTTCCTTATTCTCTGAAAATTGGACTTTAAAAGAGCAAGAGGAGCAGGCAATGGTTGTCCAAGATATTGAGAATAGACTCACTGCTGCAGGTCTTAAGGTGAATAAAAATAATACTTACCAGGTAAATGCCGCCCAAGTATCTCATTTAAAAACAGATATTAGTGTGGCTCAAATTGGCCACAAAACACTGGTAGAATTAATAGAAACTTTACACCCTTCACCAGCTATTTGTGGACTTCCTAGAGATCAAGCTCAAGATTTTATTCAGCAAAATGAAGCTTTAGACCGCAAATTTTATGCGGGCTACTTGGGGCTTGTACATGCCCATTTGGCCCAAGCTTCAATAGGTTTTGAAGGTTTACATTCTATTGAAGCAGATTTATATGTCAATTTAAGGTGTATGGAATATCAATCAGGTACTGCTATTGTATATGTAGGTTCAGGCATTACTTCAGGCTCCCAACCAGAGAAAGAATGGGAGGAAACCATTTTAAAAGCCCAAACCATAAAAAAAGTCATTTAATACCACCTCTATTTTTTTAAATCTAATGATTAGCGCTTACTTTTGTTCCTATGCAATACTCTAGTATTCCTTTAGCCCAAAGCCTTGTTTTACATTGTAAAGCACAGGGCATTTCTAGAGTTGTTATTTCTCCTGGATCTAGAAATGCACCTTTGACCATCAGTTTTTTAGCCGATCCCTTTTTTAACTGTTTTAGTATTGTAGATGAGCGTGCTGCTGGATTTTTTGCCTTGGGAATGGCACAGAGAACTCAGGAACCTACCCTGCTTGTGTGCACCTCAGGGAGTGCTTTATTAAATTATTACCCCGCTGTTTCTGAGGCCTATTATTCAGGGATTCCACTGGTTGTAATTTCTGCTGATAGGCCCTCATATCTCATAGATAAGGGGTATGGACAAACCATTAGACAAGAAGGTGTTTATGGCAGGCACGTGGTGTTTTCTGCCCCATTAATTCAGGATGCCTCTCATGCTTCAGAACGCTATAATCGCTTTATGCCCAAGGCTTTGCAGTGGTCTCAAGAAGCGGTAAGCAAAAAAAACCATGCTTTATTAGCCACAGCGTTTAATCAATTAAAAGCCACAAATAAACCCATTCATTTAAACACCCCTTTTGAAGAGCCCTTATACCAAGAAGCGCCATTATTAGAAGGTGCTTTAGTGCCTAAATCTACTGTGGAAAATGCGGCTATTACAGACAGTAAAACCGTTAATAAAACCCTCTCAGACCCCAAATTAAAGGCGGAATGGGAGGGAGTAAAACGAATTATGGTTATTGTAGGTGTGTTGTACCCAAATGCACTGGATTATTTGTCCAATGAATTGGTGCAATGGCTCTCTAAAGATCCTAGGGTATTGGTTTTTACGGAGACTACCTCTAATGTGCACCATCCAGAATTTATTGACAGTATTGATAATATTATTGCTCCCATGGAAACACACTTGGACGCGCAAGCTATTGGGGCCGCCTTATCACCAGATCTTTTGGTGACTATAGGAGGGGCAGTAGTTTCCAAAAAAATAAAGAATTTCTTGAATCAATACACCCCAAAATTGCATTGGCAGATACAAAATGAGATTGTTGTGAATCCATTTTTTACCCATTTCACTTGTTTTAGGCCTACGGCCGATGCCTTTTTTGGTCCAGCCCTTCAAAAGCCTATTTCTCTCGAAATACCGACCATTGACACGCCAAAAAAACGTGCACTTCACTACAAAAATATTTATAAGGGGCATATTGAGACCTATACCGCCTCTTGTCCTTTTTCCGATTTTTATGCGTTCTATCATTTGCTCAAAGCCATACCTAATAAGTCGGTATTGCATTTAGCCAATAGTGCGACCATTAGATATGCACAATTGTTTTCTGTGAAACCTTCTGTAGCCGTTTATTGCAATAGAGGGACTTCTGGAATTGATGGGAGCACTGCTACAGCCATAGGTTCCGGTGTAACTTCCCAAGTGCAAACTACTTTGGTTACAGGTGATTTGGGTTTCTTCTATGACAGCAATGGTTTGTGGAATAAATACATCCCTAAAGACTTTAAGATTATTTTGATTAATAATCAAGGGGGAGGTATCTTTAGGGTATTGCCAGGAAAGACGGATAGTGAGCATTTTAGGACTTATTTTGAGACTGTTCACGACCTAAGTGCAAAGTCACTTTGTACTTTGCACGGATTGGAATATTACAGCGCTCATAACAAAGAAAGTCTCTCTAGTGAATTGTCTGCATTTTTTCAGCGAAATAATGGGCCTAGTCTATTGGAAATCAAAACACCTAGAACAGAGAATGAAGGGGTGTTAATGAACTTTTTTAAGACCCTTAAAGCGTATTATTAATCTTAATAAGGTCCTAAAATAAAAGTGCGCTAAAAACTTCTTTCCGCTTTTTAAACTGTATTTTTGCGTTTTATATCATTATGATTGTACTCGGTAAATTCAACGAATTAGAAATTCTAAGAGATACTTCTGTAGGTTTGTTTCTTGGAGATGATGAAGGCACAGATATTTTACTACCCAATAAGTATGTTCCTCAGGATTGGGAAATAGGGGATAAATTGTCTGTTTTTTGTTATTTAGATTACGATGAAAGACCTGTAGCTACAAACCTGGTTCCATACATTGAAAGAAATTCCTTTGCGCTTTTGAGGGTAGAGGAGGTAAATGCTATTGGAGCATTTCTTCAATGGGGTTTGGAGAAGCACTTATTGGTGCCTTTCAAGGAGCAAAGGTCAAAAATGGTAGCGGGTCAATCTTATGTGGTTTATTGTTATTTAGATCCAGTTACTTTCAGATTAGTAGGATCCAATAAATTAGATAAGTTTCTAGATAATAGTACGGCCAAATATGAGCAAGGAGACGCAGTTTCTGTATTGGTTACAAGGCAATCAGATTTAGGCTGGGATGTTATTGTGGAAAATCAGCACAAAGGCATGGTATACCAAAATGAAGTCTTTAAACCCATCTCAGTTGGAGACACTATGACTGCCTATGTTAAGTTACAGAGAGAAGATTTTAAACTAGACATTAGTTTACAACCCCTTGGTGTAGCAGTATTAGAACCGGCTGCAAAACAAGTATTGGATTTGTTGTCTGCTCACAAAGGATTTTTACCCCTTCACGATAAATCTGCTCCTGAAGAGATAAAAGCCTATTTAGAAATGAGTAAAAAAGTCTTTAAGAAAGCCATAGGGACCCTTTATAAAAACAGAACCATTAAAATAACCTCAGAAGGAATATACCTTCTAGAAGCTTAAAGCCTTAAATATTACGCATGTCTTTTGAAGCTAATTCATTAAAAATATGGTTGCAAGCAGCTAGACTGAGAACGCTCCCCTTATCCTTTTCTGGAATCATAGCAGGTGCCGCTTTAGCCCTAAGCGAAGGGGTATTCAATATTTACATAGGCGTTCTTTCCCTCTGGTGCACCCTTTTATTTCAAGTGATTTCTAACTTCGCTAATGACTACGGTGATGGTTTAAAAGGAACAGATAATGACCAAAGGATTGGCCCAAAAAGGGTTTTACAATCAGGACTTTTAGCGGCATCTCAATTAAAACGAGGCATAGTTTTCTTATCAGTAGTGGCTGTATTTTCAGTTTTATTATTACTAACAGTCTCATTCGGTATTTCTAACTGGCCTTATTTTTTGTTGTTTTTTGTTTTGGGAATAGCTAGTATTTGGTCTGCAATTAGGTATACGGTTGGGGCTAGTGCTTACGGCTATAAAGGTTTAGGAGACTTATTTGTTTTTTTATTTTTCGGATTACTCTCTGTTTTAGGAAGTAAATTTTTATACACCCTTCATATTTCCTTATCAGATATATTCCCTGCTCTGGTCATAGGTTCTTTAAGTGTTTCTGTTCTTAATCTCAATAATTTGAGGGATCATGAAAACGACCGCCTGAGTGATAAGAATACCTTGGTGGTTAAACTTGGGTATAAATGGGGGAAAAGATACCATATGTTGCTCTTTTTTTTGGCTTTTTTAGCCAGTCTTGGAACGGCCTATTTTTCTTTTGAAAGTAGTTTAAATCTATTGCCACTACTGGTTTTTATACCATTGCTTTTTCATCTGATTAAAGTTTCTAAAACTACTTTACCTTCATTATTAGACCCAGAGCTTAAAAAAGTAGCCTTGCTTACTTTTTTGTGGTCCATATGTTTTCTAATAGGTTCTAATTATTTGTTGTAATTTAGAAGCGTAACTGATGCTATGCTCTTGTCCAATGATCTTAGAATTTTACTAGTAGAAGACAATTTAGTTGTTGTTGACAGCGTACTTAGATTACTTTCTAAATTAGGGTATAATAAGGTAGAATCTGTCACTGATTACAATGCTGCTGTGCAAATCTTAAGTCAAAAAAAGATACATCTATTATTGATAGACATCTTTTTATCCGGTACTGAAACAGGCATAGAATTAGGTGGGTATATTAGGAAAAATAGGAATATTCCATTCATTTTTATTACGGCTAATTCAGATAGGGCTACTGTTGTAAAAGCTAAGGAAGTAACTCCAAACGGATACCTAGTAAAACCCTTTGAAAAAGAAGATCTTTTTACAGCTATAGAAATAGCATTGTTTAATTTTAGAGAACAGTCTTCCGTATTGGAAGATTCTAATGCAGCAAACTTAGATCTTGTTCCAGCAACCATCCTTACGGACAGTATTTTTATAAAAAAGCAGCATATTTACCATAGAATTTCCTTTTCTGAAATCCTTTACATCAAGTCAGATAATGTGTACTTAGAGGTTTATACCATAGATAAAACTTTCGTGGTTCGTTCTTCTCTAAAAGACTATCACACAAAATTACCCCCCAAGTATTTTTACAAGGCACACAAATCTTATATTGTAAATATTGAACATATTAGTTCCATCAATGCCAAAGATGTCCTTATTGGCCAAAAGAGAATTCCCATCACTAAAGATTTTAAAGATTTTTTAATGAAGACAATGAATAGTTAAGCCCATATTTTAATTGGATTTTGATTATTTTTAAGGCTATGAAAATGATTGCTACTTATTGTAAACATGACTTAATTTTTAAACAAGCTAGTGGAACATCTAGAGGGGTTTTAAAGACCAAATCATCCTATTTTATAAAAATCACAGTTAATAATCGGGTTGGCTACGGTGAATGTGGGCTTTTAAAAGGTTTGAGCTATGACGACGTTCCAGATTATGAAGCCAAACTTTCCTGGGCTTGTAACCACATTCATTTAGGTTTGGAATCACTTTGGACGGCTCTTTTGTCGTTCCCTAGCATTCAATTTGGACTAGAGCAGGCATTTTTATCCCTGGATTCAAGCCATCCTTTTGTCTTATTCCCTTCCACCTTTATATCGGAACAAGCACCTATTCCTATTAACGGACTTATTTGGATGGGAGACCAAGAGTTTATGTCTCAACAGATTGGGGCTATTTTGAATAATGGTTTTAGTTGTGTAAAAATGAAAATAGGGGCCATAGATGTGGATCATGAATTGGCCTTACTCAGGTCTATAAGACAACAATACCCAGAGGAAGTCATTGAGCTTCGCGTAGACGCCAATGGGGCTTTTGATCTTAAAACGGCCTATAAAGTAATGGAGTCTCTTCAGGAATTAGGTGTACATTCTATAGAGCAACCACTTCCAGTCCAATCGGTCAATGATTTGGCTACTTTGTGTGCAGACGCTCCTATTCCAGTAGCACTAGATGAATCCCTTATTGGTTGCTTTACTCTTGCACAAAAAGAAAGTCTTTTAGATACAGTAAAGCCTCAATATGTCATATTGAAACCAAGTTTTATTGGGGGATTTAAAGGGAGTGACCAATGGATTCAACTAGCAGATTCCAAAGGAATAGGGTGGTGGGCTACCTCTGCTTTAGAGAGTAATATAGGCTTAAATGCTATTGCACAATGGGTGTTTTTAAAAAACACTATATTGCCACAAGGTCTTGGCACTGGGAGTTTATACACCAACAATATTCCCGCTCCTTTGAGGGTCCAAAAGGGTACTTTAGCCTATGACTCAAAGGTGATTTGGGACACTAAAATAATAGATGATTTATGTATATAGCACAAGCTTTTAAGGGACAATTGGGTTTTTGGAAATACCTTCCAATTCCACTCTCATTTTTTGCCATGATGGGACTGAGTTATGCTGTGATTACTTCTATGAATATAGATGTGACCGCATTAATGCAAGCCGCAGTTGCAGAAAAGGGATCTACGCCCTTTTTAATGGAAAATTTACTTCAATTTGCCCTGGGTTTACTCATGCTTTTAGGATGGGTGAAATGGGTGCATAGACAGTCTATAACGAGTCTTACAACCTCTAGGAGTTCAATAGATTGGTCTAGGGTATTTACCTCATTTTCTATTTGGGGATTTGTTGTGGTTGCCACTACACTAGTTGGGGTGTATTTTAGCCCTGAAGATTATGTGTATAATTTTAATTTAGGGCCATTTTTAAAGTTAGCTGTGGTAGCTATTTTACTCATTCCACTACAAACTAGTTTTGAAGAATATCTTTTTAGGGGTTATATGATGCAAGGTCTAGGGGCTTTTTTTAAATCTAGAGCGTTGCCATTCATTTTCACTTCGCTTACTTTTGGACTCATGCATATTGGTAACCCGGAGGTGGAAACCTTGGGTTATGGTATTTTAGCCTATTATGTGGGTACAGGTTTTTTTCTAGGGATTGTTACCTTAATGGATGAAGGTTTAGAGCTAGCCCTTGGATTTCATGCAGCAAATAACCTTGTAGCGGCGCTATTAATGACTTCTAATTGGACTGCATTCCAAACAGATTCTATATATATAGATGTGGCTACACCTACTATTGGAAATGATTTATACCTTGTTTTAGGGGTATGTTACCCGTTATTTTTATTGTTTTTTGCTAAGAAATACCAATGGAATGGTTGGATCAATAAATTATTTGGACCTGTTAAAATGCCCTAATCAGTCTATGGATATTACTTTTTTTAGCGTGCACCCAAATTTTTCCATTCAAGGCAAGTCATATAATGAGAAAGAACTAGGAATTTATGCAACATCGCTCTTGCTAAGTGAAAAGTCTTATTTAGTTCATCTAGGGACTTTTTTGTTAGAATGGTTGGCAGAAGGAAATGAAATTAGTGTGCAAACGTCTGGTTCAACGGGAACACCCAAACCTTTAAGTTTTACAAAAAGCGCCATGCAAGCACATGCGCAACTTACTGGTCAATTTTTTAATTTAATTCCAGGGCATAAAATACTTCTATGTCTTCCTACCCAATTTATTGCAGGAAAAATGATGGTTGTACGTGCGCTTTCATTGGGTTTGGATTTATGGGTAAGCCCTCCATCTAATCATCCACTTGATTTTTTTAAAACTACTTTTGATTTTGTGGCGATGGTTCCAAGTCAATTAGAGGCAAGTATTCCGCTTCTAAACTGTTGTCGAAAAGTTTTAATAGGTGGTGCGCCTTTAATTGGTAGCCTCAAAAGAAAAGCAGTTTTAGCCGTTCAAACGGAGCCCACAGAATTGTTTTTAAGTTATGGAATGACAGAGACCTTAAGTCACATAGCTATAGCAAAATTAACGCTAGAGGATCAAGTTATATTTTCATTATTGCCCCATATCCATATTAAGGAGAATGATCGTGGCTGCTTAAGTGTAATAGCCCCATATATTAGTTCTGATACCATTCACACAACAGATATAGTGCGAATTTTAGATGCATCGCATTTTGAATGGTTGGGACGCTTGGATTTTGTGATTAATTCAGGTGGTGTTAAGATTCATCCAGAATCATTGGAAAAAGCCCATGAAAAATATTTTTCCTTTCCTTTCTTTTATTCCGGAATTCCCCATGATTTACTGGGGGAACAATTGGTAATAGTCGTAGCACAAGAGTATTTAAAGGAATCACAAGAAATCTTAGCAAAAATTCAGTTTGGCACTAAATTTTATAAGCCTAAAGGTATATTGACAGTAGCTGAATTTTTATATACCCATACATTTAAGCTTCGTAGAAAAGATACTTTGGGTTTAGGTTATAAAGTACATGACCTATAATATTTTGTGTGCTTTTTGATGGGTTAACCTATGGACATTTAAGATCTCTTTCATAGCTCGTTTTTTAGGATGAAATATTGAAGCGAAAGATTCAATTAAATTAATAGATAAAATGCTTAAATTGTAATGACTAATGAGTCAACTAAATGAGTTAATTGAACCATCCAAACACAAGCGCAACTACAAGCAAATAATTTCAACCAAGCACAAGCAATCAATTATAACCACAACCATTTATCTATAACCAATCAACCAAGCCAATTATCTTTAACCATTCACTTCTTGACTTATGAAACATCTTTTAGCCTTTTTAGTTTTTTTTATTGTTATTTCTTCTCAAGCACAGGCCATTTTATCAGTCAAAGAGCAGGCCACAGTTATAGATGAAATTTTAGAGGAGCGCTTTGATCAATTACTACCTGAATTAATGGATCTAGCTGAGATTGATATGTGGGTTGTTATTTCTAGAGAATACAATGAAGATCCCGTAATCAAAACCATGTTGCCAGCCACATGGCTCAATGCAAGGAGAAGAACAATCTTGCTTTTTTTTAGAGATAAAAAAAACAATACTATTGAAAAATTAGCTGTAGCACGTTACAATGTAGGAAAGCAAATAATAAGTGCTTGGGATAAAGAAAAAACACCAGACCAGTGGGACAGACTCATTACACTTATTAAAGAGCGCAATCCAAAAAAAATAGGCTTAAATTTTTCAAAAGACCACAATATAGCAGATGGGTTAGACAAGACGGACTATGATGCGTTTATGGCATATTTACCCAAGAATATGCATGCTAAGGTCGTTTCAGCAGAGGAATTAGCCGTACGTTGGATAGAGACTAGAACTGAAAAAGAAATGGTAATCTACAACCAATTGGTTTCCATTACCCATGAAATAATAGCGGAAGCGTTCTCAGAAAAAGTAATCACTCCAGGGGTAACTACCACAACAGATGTAGAATGGTGGATGCGTCAAAAAGTAGCCGATCTAGGTTTAAAAACATGGTTTCATCCCACAGTAGATATTCAAAGAAGTGAAGAAGTTTTAGTATCTCATTTATACTCTTTTTCAGGAAGGCCTGAGAAAGAAGTTATTTTACCAGGAGATTTATTGCATTGTGATTTTGGAATTACTTATTTGAGACTCAATACGGATTGTCAAGAATTGGCTTATGTTTTAAAGCCAGAAGAGCAAAAAGCCCCAGATTTTCTAGTATCGGCGCTAGCTTCAGGAAATAAAGTTCAAGATTATCTCACTAAAAACATGAAGCTAGGTTTAGTGGGAAACACCATATTATCCAATGCCCTAAGCGAAGCCAAAAGCAATGGGCTTAGGCCAGCAATTTATACGCATCCTTTGGGTTTATACGGTCACTCAGCCGGTACAACTATAGGCATGTGGGACTCACAGAATGGTATTGATAAAGCAGACGGAAATGCCTATCCATTAAACCCTAATACTGTTTACGCTATTGAGTTAAACAATACAGTTTATATTCCAGAGTGGAAAAGAGACATCAGAATTATGTTTGAAGAGGCAGGTTTTGTTGGAGAGGAAGGTTTTAGGTATGTGAATGGAAGACAAACCAGTTTTCTTTTAATCCCAAGGGTTTCTCCTCAGCTAGGGAATTAATCAAAACTTCTAAGCAGCATTTTTTAGAATAAACTACACTTGAAGGACCCCCATGTTGAATTTTTCTTTTTGGGGTGCATTATTAGCAGCATCTATTCCCATTGAGATCCATTTTCTAGTGTCTTTAGGGTCAATAATAGCGTCTGTCCATAGTCTTGCAGCAGCGTAATAAGGCGATATTTGTTTGTTGTATTTTTCTTGAATATTGGTCAATAGCTCTTGTTCTTCTTTGGGATTTATTTGCTTGCCCTCTTTTTTCAATTTGGCTTTTTCAATTTGTAAAAGTACCTGAGAAGCAGAATTCCCACTCATTACGGCTAAATTTGCAGAAGGCCAAGCGACTATAAGTCTTGGATCATAAGCTTTTCCGCACATGGCGTAATTCCCTGCTCCATAGCTATTTCCAATAATTACGGTGAATTTAGGTACTACAGAATTACTCACTGCATTGACCATTTTAGCCCCGTCTTTAATAATACCGCCATGCTCACTTTTACTACCCACCATAAAACCACTCACATCTTGAAGAAATACTAAGGGTATTTTCTTCTGGTTGCAATTGGCTATAAATCGGGTTGCTTTGTCTGCTGCGTCTGCGTATATAACACCACCTAACTGCATTTCACCTTTTGCATTTTTAACGACCGTTCTTTGATTGGCTACAATTCCAACCGCCCAACCGTCAATTCTTGCATAGCCAGTCAATATGGTTTTACCATAGTCTTCTTTGTAAGGCTCAAAGGCAGAATTGTCTACCAGTCCTTTAATTATTTCCATCATATCGTACTGGTCTGTTCTGGAAATAGGCAAGCTTGAAAGCATTTCTATATGGGAAACATTTGGTTTTTTAGAAGCGGCTTTATTATACCCTGCCACTGTTGTTTCACCGAGTTTGTCTACCAGGTTTTTAATTTTATCTAAAGCGTCTTTGTCATTTTTAGCTTTGTAGTCTGTTACGCCACTAATTTCACAATGTGTTGTTGCTCCCCCTAAAGTTTCATTATCAATAGTTTCGCCAATGGCTGCTTTAACCAAATAGCTGCCAGCCAGAAATATACTAGCGGTTTTGTCTACTATAATGGCTTCATCACTCATGATAGGTAAGTAGGCACCTCCAGCCACACAGCTTCCCATGATAGCAGCTATTTGAACAATACCCATACTACTCATTTTAGCGTTATTTCTGAAAATCCGACCAAAATGTTCTTTATCTGGGAAAATTTCGTCTTGCAAAGGCAAATAAACCCCTGCTGAATCTACCAAGTAAATAATTGGAATGTTATTTTCCATGGCTATTTCTTGGGCCCTTAGATTTTTTTTGGCAGTAGAAGGGAACCAAGCACCTGCTTTTACAGTTGCATCATTAGCGACTACAATACATTGTTTGCCACCAATATAACCCATAATAACCACTACTCCAGCACTAGGACAGCCTCCGTGTTCTGAATACATATCTAAAGCGGTGAGCGCGCCAATTTCAATTTGAGGCGATTTATCCAATAAATAAGCAATGCGTTCTCTGGCAGAAAGTTTGCCTTTTTCAGCTTCTTTTTTAAGTTTGGCTTCACCACCACCTAACATCACTTTTTCTAATGTATTCTCTAAAGTTTTTACACTTTCATTGTGGTGACTTAAATTGGTTTTATTTTTGGTGCTCATAGGGCTATAAAGTCTTTTTATTAGCAAATTCAACCATAAATATACGTTGTAATATTGATTAACTTTGTAGGAGTATCTATATTCTAATTAAATTTAATAAGAAAATGACGCATTGGGGAATTATTGGATTGGGCAGTATTGCGCATCATTTTGTGAAGGATTTGGCTTTAGTGCCAGAGGCTAAATTATATGGGGTTGCCTCAAGGTCATTGGAGAAAGCCAATAGCTTTGCAAGTGAATATTTAGCAGACAAAGCTTTTGGCTCCTATGAAGAATTATTAAGAAATCCTTTGGTGTCTGTTGTGTATATTGCTACACCACACAGCAGTCACAAGGAATGGGCTATAAAAGCCATGAAAGCTGGAAAGCATGTACTTTGTGAGAAACCATTGGGTTTAGATTCTGGAGAAGTCAAGGAAATGATTTCACAAGCTAAAACCTCAGGGGTGTTTTTTATGGAGGCCCTTTGGACCAGATTTAACCCTAGCATAGAAGCTGTAGTGAATAGAATTAAGACCAATGAAATTGGTGCAATACAATACCTTCAAGCAGATTTTGGTTTTTATGCTATGGATAGAGACCCTCAAAGTAGGGTCTTAAACCCAGCCCTTGGGGGAGGATCCCTGCTGGATATAGGCATTTATCCTATTTTTCTGAGCTATTTGCTTTTGGGTATGCCTGAAAGTATCATGGCCACATCTAATTTTAACGATACAGGTACAGAGTTACAAACAGCGATGATTTTTAACTATAAAAAAGCCAAAGCGGTATTGTATAGCGGGTTTACCTCTAAATCTTCTATGGTGGCTCAAATTAGTGGTCGTGAGGGATTAATTACTATTGATTCAAGATGGCATGAAAGTCAAGGTTTTAAAGTGGAAAAAGAAAAAGAGCATGACATTGAAAGTGTATCTCTGCCAACGCTTGGAAGGGGATATACCTATGAAATTAAAGCAGTACACGAGGCATTGTTTAATGATTGGAGAGAACACCCTAAATGGACCCATGAAGACAGCCTAAACCTCTCAGAATTACTAGATGCGGTTCAAATAGCAGCAAAAAATCAATAAATAGGACTTTTTAATCGTGTTCTTCTTTACAATAAGGTAACATAAAGCCAATTTTTACGATATTTGTGGCTTACTAATTAGAAGAATAATTATGAATAAAAATACCGTTTTAGCCTGGGCTACATTTATTATGTGTTTTATGGGCGTTTTACTCATAGCCCTTGGTGCTTTTAGATATGACGATGTTGCAGGATGGGGCTTTGCCGCAGTGGGTATTGGTTTTTTTGCCAATGCTTGGGTATTTAATGCTTTAAAAGGAAGGGTTTAACAAAATTTATACACAATATGTCAGACGATAAGAAAGTCATTTTTTCAATGTCAGGAGTGACTAAAACTTATAAAACAGCAAATACCCCCCGTTTTAAAAAATATTTACCTCAGTTTTTTCTATGGTGCTAAGATTGGAATTTTAGGTCTTAATGGCTCTGGTAAATCTACCTTGTTAAAAATTATTGCAGGAGTAGATAAAAACTTTCAAGGAGATGTTGTTTTCTCTCCAGGATACAAAGTGGGTTATTTAGAGCAAGAACCGCAATTAGATCCAGAAAAAACAGTACTAGAAGTGGTTAAAGAAGGGGTCGCAGAGACCGTTGCACTTTTAGATGAATACAATAAAATTAATGATATGTTTGGGCTTCCTGAAGTCTATGAAGATGCAGATAAAATGCAGAAACTCATGGACAAACAGGCTGTACTTCAAGATCAGATTGACGCTTCCAATGCTTGGGAATTAGATACAAAATTAAATATTGCCATGGACGCTTTAAGAACTCCAGATTCTGAAAAGAAAATTGGGGTTTTGTCCGGTGGAGAAAAACGACGTGTGGCTTTGTGTAGGTTGCTACTTCAAGAGCCTGAAATTTTATTATTAGATGAACCTACCAACCACTTAGACGCCGAATCTGTTCATTGGTTAGAACATCACCTAGCTGCTTATAAAGGAACCGTTATTGCAGTAACACACGATAGGTATTTCCTAGACAATGTAGCTGGATGGATTCTTGAATTAGACAGGGGAGAGGGTATTCCATGGAAAGGCAACTATTCTAGCTGGCTGGACCAAAAATCCAAGCGAATGGCTCAGGAAAGTAAAACAGCTTCCAAGCGTCAAAAAACATTAGAACGTGAGTTAGAATGGGTAAAGCAAGGTGCAAAGGGAAGGCAAACCAAGCAAAAGGCCAGGTTAAATAATTACGATAAATTATTGAGTCAAGACCAGAAGCAATTGGATGAAAAATTGGAGATATTTATTCCTAATGGTCCTAGACTTGGCACGAATGTTCTTGAAGCTACAGATATCTCTAAGGGTTATGATGACAAACTCCTTTATGAATCTTTAAATTTTAATTTACCACAGGCAGGTATTGTCGGTATTATTGGTCCAAACGGAGCAGGAAAAACAACTATTTTTAGAATGATTATGGGGGAGGAAACTCCAGATAAAGGATCATTTAAAGTCGGTGATACCGCTAAGATTGCCTATGTAGATCAAAGCCACAGTAATATAGATCCAGACAAGAGTATTTGGGAGAATTTTTCTGATGGCCAAGAACTCATTATGATGGGAGACAAGCAAGTGAATTCAAGGGCTTATTTAAGTAGGTTTAATTTTTCAGGATCTGAACAAAATAAAAAAGTGAATATGTTATCTGGTGGTGAACGCAACCGTTTGCACCTGGCCATGACCTTAAAAGAAGAAGGTAACGTATTGCTTTTAGATGAGCCAACCAATGATTTAGATGTGAACACATTAAGGGCTTTAGAAGAAGGTCTTGAGAATTTTGCAGGCTGTGCCGTAGTTATTTCTCACGACCGTTGGTTCTTAGATAGGATTTGCACGCATATTCTTGCTTTTGAAGGGGACTCTCAAGTGTATTTCTTTGAAGGCTCTTTCTCTGATTATGAAGAAAATAAGAAAAAACGCCTTGGAGGTGACCTCATGCCTAAGCGCATCAAGTATAAAAAACTGATCAGATAGTATTGATTTTCCAATATTTAAAAAGCCCCTAGATTATTCTAGGGGCTTTTTTTAAATAACTAAAATGAGTATTTTAACATAAGGTATAATGCTCGTTTTTGTCCATAAGTTAAAATTGGTCTCTTGGGTACCAATCTAATTGAATGACTTCAACCTTTGCATTGCTTTTTTCAATAAGTGTTTTAAAGAGGGCAACGTTACTAACATTTGGTTTTCCACGATAGTGATAAGGATAGACCTTTTTTGGAGAAAAAGCGATCACTGCGGCTGCTGCAGAGTTTTCTGTCATGGTGTATGGTAAGTTCATGCACACAAAAGCCATGTCTATATTCTTCAGGCTTCTCATTTCTTCAATATCTTCAGTATCTCCGGAGAAGTAAATTCTTTTTTGATCTATAGTAATCACATAGCCATTTCCCCTTCCTTTGGTGTGAAAGTCAAGGGCTTCTTCCCTTAAATTATACATAGGAATGGCTTCAATGCTTATTCCGTTGCTATTTATTACACCACCATTGGCCAATATGCTAGTTTTAGCCAATAATGCGGGCGTCATTTTATCTGCTACGGCTTGGGGAGTAATAATGGTAGTGCCCTCTTGAATTAATGCACCCAATGTTTTGGGGTTAAAATGGTCCCAGTGTATATCTGTAATGAGCACTAGGTCTGGTGAAGGATAATTGGCATACCATTCTGCTTCCCCTACTGGATCTATATAAATAGTAGTGTTACCATGGAGTAATAGGGTGGAGGCATGCTCTATTGGAATAATCTCAACCTCTTGAGCGTTTGCGATATTGTTCCAAAAGTATATAAATCCAAATGATATTAGAACAACTAATTTTCTGGCTAATAGGGTATTTTTCATAGTTTTCAATTTAGAATATTAATTCCATTTTTATGTCACATCTTTCATAATGTACTTCTTTTTCTACAGGAATTTCTACAAACCCTTTTTTTCTATACAAGTGTATAGCATTTTCTAATTGTCTGCTTGAATAGAGTATAATCTTTGGCCAAGCCTGTTTTTTTGAAAATTCTATGGCATAAGACAAGAGAGTCTCACCAATTTTATTTCCCTGAAACTTTGGGTTTACAGCCATTTTGCTCAATTCAAAATCACCATTTTTTAAGGGTATAATGGCAAAGCATCCCACAATTTCCTGCTGTATTTTTCCCATAAAAATGAATCCACCTTTTTTAATAATGTACTCATCTACATTAGACAGTACTTTTTCATCTATGGGCTCAACCTTGAAAAATTCTTTTAACCACCTAATATTTAGCGCTTTAAATGCATTGGCGTGATTTTTTTCAAAAGGAATAATTTCTAGGGAGGCTAACATTATAGGGATGTATTGGATAAAATGAAAAATTTTATATAAAAATATATAAAAATAAAATCCAAACGTCTCGCTTTGCCGTATATATAACTTTAAAACTTAATTTTAATTATATTATGTCAAATCAAGAAAACAACTCTTTAAAGAGAATCACCATTGCCTTAGGGGTATTATTTGCCGCTACTTTAATTTTTTCAATTGCACTTTTTGTTGACAAGCAAAATACAGAAGCTGCACTTACAGAAGAAAAAGCCATTGTTATAGAAGACTTAAACAGTTTAAAATCTGATTACGAAAATGTAACTTCTCAAAATGCTTCTGTAAATCAGGAATTGGCTGCTGCTAAAGCAGAAATTACTGCTTTCATAGATTCAGTAACTGTTTTGAATGCAGATATTGCAAGTTTAAGAAAATACAGAAATCAGGTGTATAGACTTAGAAAAGAGCGTACATCTTTATTAGAGCAAGTAGCTACTTTAACAGCGAACAATGCAAAATTAACAGAAGAAAGAAACAAAACTTTTGAAGCATTAGAAGCTCAAACTGCTGAAAACCAAACTTTGGTAGCGCAGAACACTAAATTGGCAGACGCTGTTGAAAGAGGGTCTTCATTAATTTTAGAATCTTTTTCTGTACAAGCAGTGAAAGAGAGAAATTCTGGTAAATTCACTGACACCAAAAGGGCTAGAAGAGCAGACGCTTTTAAAGTATGTTACACTGTTGGTAAAAATGTATTAACAACTGCTGGAGACACTAATTTTTACATTGAAGTATTAGATCCACAAGGAAATGTTATGGGAGACGCTCAAACTGCTTCTGTAGACAGTGGTGCGACATTAAATTACAGTAAATCTACTGAGTTTTTATACGAAAACGCTTCAATTGACGTATGTGACTATGTAAGCGCAGAAGGAGATTTTGCCAAAGGAAACTATATGGTTAATGTATATGACGCTAATTTACAGTTATTAGGAACGTCTACTTTCACATTGAAATAAGGATCATTTCTTATCAATATAAAAAGGCCCGCTAATAGCGGGCCTTTTTTATACTTAAAAGTTGTACTTATAAACCGCCAACCATATCTTCAGGTTTTACCCATTGGTCATATTCTTCGGGAGTTACATACCCTAAATTAACGGCTTCTTCTTTAAGTGTTGTGCCGTTTTGGTGTGCTGTATTAGCTATTTCTGCAGCTTTGTAATACCCTATTTTTGTGTTTAATGCTGTCACTAACATGAGTGAATTATGGAGCATTTTTTCAATAACTGGATGGTTTGGCTCAATGCCTTGAGCACAGTGGTCGTTAAAAGACACACAGGCGTCTCCCAATAATTGGGCAGACATTAAAATATTGGCAGCCATAAGTGGCTTAAAGACATTTAATTCATAATGCCCTTGAGTGCCGCCAATAGTGATCGCTACGTCGTTACCCATTACTTGAGCACATACCATAGTAAGCGCTTCAGCTTGTGTAGGATTCACCTTACCGGGCATAATAGAACTTCCGGGTTCATTGGCAGGGATAATAATCTCACCTATTCCAGATCTAGGTCCTGAAGCCAGCAATCGTATATCGTTGGCTATCTTATTTAGGGAAACAGCCATTTGCTTCAAGGCGCCATGACTTTCTACAATCGCGTCATGCGCAGCCAAAGCTTCAAATTTGTTTTCAGCAGTAATAAATGGCATTCCAGTAAAAGAGGCCATGTATTTAGCAACCAAAACATCATAACCTTTAGGGGTGTTTAGACCAGTTCCAACAGCAGTGCCTCCTAGGGCCATTTCCGACAAATGAGGCAAAGTATTTCTGAGGGCTTTTAGGCCGTGATTTAGTTGTGAAACATAGCCAGAAAACTCTTGGCCAAGGGTGAGGGGAGTGGCATCCATTAAATGGGTGCGTCCAATTTTAACGACATCTTTAAATGCCCTAGATTTTGTTTCTATAGTATCCCTGAGTTTTTCAACTCCAGGAATAGTAACTTCCACAATTTTTTTATAAGCTGCAATATGCATACCTGTAGGAAATGTATCGTTGGAAGATTGAGATTTATTTACATCATCATTGGGTTGAATTACTTTTTCTCCTTCACCAATCTTTCCTCCAGCCAATTCTTGGGCCCTATTTGCAATCACTTCATTGACATTCATATTGCTTTGGGTTCCAGAACCAGTCTGCCATATGACCAAAGGAAATTGATCGTCGTGTTTTCCACTTAAAATTTCATCACAAACCGCTGCAATAAGGTCCCTCTTTTTACTTTCCAAAACGCCTAAATCACAATTCGCATAAGCAGCAGCCTTCTTTAAATAAGCAAAGCCATATACAATGTCTAAGGGCATAGATGCTGGTGCACCAATTTTAAAATTGTTTCTAGAGCGTTCTGTTTGTGCGCCCCAGTATTTGTCTGCAGGAACCTCTACGTTCCCCATAGTGTCTTTTTCTATTCTAAAGCTCATATTATTAGGTTATTGGTGTGATAAATAATAAAATTGTTCTTAGTAAACAAAGGTACACTACCTGCCTCTTTTTTGCCATTTTTTTTAGTTCAGATTTGTGAGAATTGTAAAATCTAACCTATCTTTGTAGTGTAAAATTTATATCACATGTTTGAGTTTGACCAATATTTAGGATTTATCGCTTTTTTAACCATTTTAACCATTGGTTTCTGGTTGATGATTTTTTTATTGACTTTTGTTATTCCTTATTGGTTGGGCGGATCACTTTTAGAATTTTTAAAAGAGAAGCGTGATGCTAAAAAGGCAAAAACAGACTAACTGACTTATTACTATATATAAAAAAAGCACCTATTAGGTGCTTTTTTTTATTTGAGGTATTGGCTTAAGTGAATTTAGTTTCACAAAAAAAACTACGGCGTACCTTGAAATTCCATATCACCACCCATATCTCCTTGACCGCCTCTTGAGCGATCTCTACTAAAATTCTTTTTTTGATTAAATCGGTAAGCAAAGGTTAGGTTAATCTGTCTTTGTCTCCATTGGAATTCACTGTCAGAATATACATTAGGCGTTCTTATCTCACTCATTCTTTTTCTGGAGTTAAAAAGATCGCTCACATTTAAAGAGAGGGTTCCTTTGTCTTTTAAAATTTCTTTGCTAAAGGCTAAATTAGCGCTTAACATTCCTTTGTTACGGCTTTGTGCGTCTCTTGAGGGACCTTGGTAAAAAGCGTTTGATTGAAAGTCAATGGAAAAGGGCAGCACCACTTTAGCGCTCAATCTAGTAAACCAGCTAAAATTATCTGCGTCAAAGTTCTGCGTTATAGTTTCAGCATTACTGTTTACATAAGTGTAGTCTCCCCTCAAGGCCCTTTGGAACATATTAACATTCCAAGTGAAACGCCAATTTCGCTTTGGTGTATAGGTAGTGGTAAATTCCATTCCTACCCTTTTTTCATTAGCCAAATTAATAGGTCTAGAAAGAATAATGGGTACCGTTACTGGATTAGATAAATCATTTGGGTTTTCAATAGTCACCACATCTCCTGTCTCTTGTCTAATGTATTGAAATACACCCGTAGAATGATTAAAATACCCGGAAGTTGTGAAGGTTAGTTTATCTAGCCTGGTAATGTATCCCAAGTCAAAGGCATTGGTAAAGGTGGGGTCTAAATCTGCATTTCCTTGTCTGAGGTTGGTGTTACTAGACCTGGACACGAATGGATTGATAAACCTATTTCTAGGTCTTCTAAGCCTTCTGCTGAAACTCAGGGTAAGTTGGGTGTTTTCACCTGTTTCATAGCCTAAAAACACCGATGGGAACCAATTTATATAGGTTTTGTTTTTTAGATCGTTGGTTTCAATAAGGTTTACGTCTATGTTAGAATGTTCCATTCTAAGACCAGTAAGTAAGCTAAAAGACGCCCATTTAGACCCCAGCTGTGTATAGGCAGCTTGAACGTATTCTTTATAAAATAAAGTATTGCTAAAGTCAGGGTTTGAAATAAAATCACCAGAGGTGTTCTCTACACTAAAGTCAAAAGCAGTCGTAAACTCATTGAAAGTTCCTCTGTACCCCAGTTCAAATTGTGATTGATTTTCACTACCAAAAGGTAGTACATAATCTACTTGAAATAATTGGTTTTTTTGATTTTCAGTGGTGTTTGTTTGTTCCGTGGGTAAAAAAGAATTGTCCTGTAGAATGGTTTCTGAAATATCGGTATCTTCTATCTCGTCTCCAGTGGAATATTGATAATCTGCTGTTAAAAGGTGACCGTCTTTCCTAAACTTCTTTTGGTAATTCATGGAATACTGAAAGTTTTCATCTGTTTCTGTCTCTTCACTAATTCTTTCCCTAGACAAACTCAATATTCTTTCTGCATTGTAATTATTAAAATCTACTTCTGTCCTAGTACCTCCGTTAGAGCTGCGAAAAACAACAGAATTAGTGATGCTACTGGTTTCATCTATAAAAAATTCGAACCCTAAGTTGGTGTTAAAGTTATTGTTATTCCTTTTATACAGTCTTTTTTCATCCTGATAACTCAAGGTCTGACCATTTTCATCAAAGTTCTCTTGGTTGTTAAAACCATTTCCAGGTCCTTCATTGTTTCTAAAAGTCGTGGTGGTGAATAGATTGAATTTGTCCCTTCTTAAATTTAGATTTAAAGTACCCGCGTTGTTCTTTGGAGTTCCTACAGTGGCGTTAATTGCGCCATTGAGTCCCAATGTTTTATTTTGCTTAAGTACAATATTCAAAATACCTGCAGTCCCTTCTGCGTCATATCTAGCAGATGGATTGGTAATGACTTCTACTTTTTGAATGGCGTCTGCCGGTAATTGCTTTAAGGCATCTGGACTTAATCCTGAAAGGGCGGAAGGTTTTCCATTGATTAGAATCCTAACACTTTCATTTCCCCTTAAACTAATATTACCTTCTACATCTACAGATACAGAAGGAACGTTATCTAAAACATCGGTTACAGATCCTCCCTTAACAGTAAGATCCTGCCCAACATTATATACTTTTTTATCTAACCTAAGCTCAACAGTAGTTCGATCTGCAACCAATTCCACTTCATCTAATTGAGACACATCTAATCCAATAGCAATAGTGCCTAAATTGATGTCAGTATTTAAAGTTTGGTTGTTAAGTGTGTAGGTTTTGTATGAAATATATTCAATACTAAGGTTGTAATTTCCTGCTTTTGCTTCCACCGAGAACAATCCCATTTGGTCGGTGATTCCGCCAGTTACTTGGCTGGGATTCTCTACAGATTGCAATACTAAAGTTGCGTATTCAAGTGGCTCCCCGGTATCTTTATCTATAACAGTGCCCGTTACTGTAATGGAGGATTTTGCCTCTGGTCTCGATTGAGACCACATAAACAATGAACTTAAAGATAAAAGGATAAATAGGGAGTATTGTTTCATTAAGATTTATTTTTCTTTCGTTTTTTCTTCTTTTTTTTGGTTTTCTTAAAACCTTCTTCTTGCAGGGCAATGAAAGCGTCATACTTCTCAGCAGGTAAACCAGATTTTAGGGCCTCTTCTTGTTCCTTGTCAATTTTTTCTACTGCTGCCCTTATTTGGTCTACATCTGATAATTTAAGCAGCTGTAATTCTATTCTCTTTTGTACAGAATTCACTAGGATGGTTCTTAAAACAGCTACCTCAAAAGCACTGAGGTCTAAAGCCTCTTTGAAAGCGTCCATTTGAAGGTCTACAATTTGCTCTGCTGTAAGGTTTTCCGGTTTCTCTTGCCTTTGTGGTGCCTGAGGAGCCAGTGATTGTCTTCTACCTGTCTGTGGATTTCTACCCATTCCCATACCACCCATACCAAATTGCGAAAAGGCTTCTGTACTTAAAGAAGTGATTAAAATCAATAAAAGGGTTTTAATTGCTTTCATAGTGATGTTTGTTAGATTTTAAAATTAGACCTTGGTTTAGTCTCAAAAAGTTAAAGGTTTGTTAAAACAATTTATTCTGTTTCCTCGTTTTGTCCCATAAGCATTAAAAACCCTTTAAGGAATGGGTCTAAATGGCCATCTAAAACAGCGTCAACATCTCCAGTTTCTGTGCCTGACCTCACGTCTTTAACCAGTTTATAAGGATGTAGCACATAATTTCTAATCTGAGACCCCCATTCAATTTTCATTTTGGAAGATTCTATCTCAGACCGTGCTTCTTGCCTTTTTCTGAGCTCAATTTCATACAACTGAGATTTGAGGAGTTTCATGGCATTTTCCCTATTGTCTAATTGAGAACGTGTTTCTGAATTGTGAATAATAATACCAGTAGGGTGGTGGGTTAAGATCACCTTTGTTTCTACTTTGTTGACATTCTGACCACCCGCGCCTCCAGACCTTGCGAAGGCCCAAGAAATATCTGCAGGGTTTATGACAATTTCAATGGAGTCATCAATAAGCGGATACACATATACAGAGGCAAATGAGGTGTGTCTTTTGGCGTTGCTGTCAAAGGGTGAAATACGGACCAACCTATGGACCCCATTTTCTCCTTTTAGCCAACCAAAAGCAAAATCGCCTTCAATACCAAGGGTCACAGTCTTAACTCCAGCAACATCTCCCTCTTGATAATTGAGTTCTTTAATTTTAAAGCCTGCTTTTTGACTCCACATCATATACATGCGCATGAGCATGGCAGCCCAGTCACAACTTTCCGTTCCACCAGCACCAGCGGTAATTTGCAGAACAGCAGAGAGGTTGTCGCCTTCTTCCGAAAGCATGTTTCTAAACTCCAGGTCTTCTAAAACATCCAAAGTATTTTGGTAGGCTATTTTTAATTCATCTTCCGTGATTTCCCCTGCATCTGCAAACTCCATCATAACCGCTAAGTCTTCAATGAGTGCTTTGGCTTTTTCATAACCTTGTACCCATATTTTCTTTGATTGTATGAATTTGAGGTGTGCTTGTGCTTTCTGTGGTTGGTCCCAAAAGTCAGGTGCGAGGGTCTTTTCTTCCTCGTTTTCTATTTCAATGCGCTTGGCATCTACGTCAAAGATACCTCCTTAACGCACCAAGGCGATCTAAAAGACCTTTATATTGATCTGTAGTGAGCATAGTAATCATTTTGAGCAAAAATACTATTTACCCTTGGTTGTACCATCAATTTTAGTAAATTTAGTTTTTACTTAATTTAAGGCCTTTCCAGGCCGATGTCTCTTTTATTAACCGCCTTAAAAACCAATCTTATGCGTGTTTTTCTTTCCTTTTGCTGCTTGGCTATGAGTAGTTTTGTTTTTGGTCAACTCAATTTAAACAAGACCCAATTTCAAAAATTCGATGGCTATTTCCCCTTTTATTATGACAATGACTCAGGTAAAATTTACCTAGAGGTAACGGAATTAGACAAAGAGTTTCTTTATATAAATTCTTTAAGTAGTGGTATTGGCAGTAATGATATTGGTTTAGATAGAGGTCAATTGGGCGGAGAGCGGGTAGTTTCCTTCAAGAAAATGGCCAATAAGCTCATGCTTATTCAGCCCAACCTTCAATATAGGGCCCTTACGGACAATGCCCTGGAAAAGGAATCTGTTAAGCAGGCTTTTGCTTCTTCTGTATTATTTGGTTTCCCTATTGAAAGCATGTCTAACGGTAAATATATTATAGATATTACTGATTTTTTAATGCAAGATGCCCATGGTGTGAGCGATCGTTTACAACAATCGAATCAGGGAAGTTTTACTTTAGATAAATCCAAAAGTGCTATGAATATGGCACGCACAAAAGCTTTTCCAAAAAATATTGAAATAGATGTTATGCTCACCTTTAAGGGAAAAGCCAAAGGAAGCTATTTAAGGTCTGTGGTGCCTAGTCCAGACCTTGTGACTGTAGCACAACACCATTCATTTGTGGCCTTACCTGAATTGGATTTTAAAAAAAGAAAGTACGATCCTAGGTCTGGAGCGTACTCCTTTTCTTATTTAGATTATGCCACAGCTGTGAGTAGCCCTATTGAAAAAAGATATATAGCCAGACATAGATTGGAAAAAAAAGACCCCAATGCTTCAGTGAGTGAAGCAGTTGAGCCTATTATTTATTATTTAGACAATGGGACTCCAGAACCAGTAAGAACAGCACTTTTAGAGGGAGGTAGATGGTGGAATCAGGCTTTTGAAGCCATAGGATACAAAGATGCTTTTCAAGTAAAAATGTTGCCTGAAGACGCAGATCCTTTAGATGTAAGGTACAATGTCATTCAATGGATTCACAGGTCTACTAGAGGTTGGAGTTATGGCAGTAACGTCTCGGATCCTCGAACTGGAGAAATTTTAAAAGGACATGTGAGTCTCGGAAGTTTAAGAATTAGACAAGACTTTATGATTGCACAAGCGCTCAGTAAAGAACCCTTTAAAGATGGAGATGAAAACCACCAAGGCATGTTAGCTATGGCTGTTTCTCGAATCAGACAATTGTCTGCCCATGAAATTGGCCACACTTTAGGTTTTATGCACAATTTTGCTGCAAGTGCACACCAAAAAGCCTCTGTAATGGATTACCCACACCCTCAATTCGAGCTTAAAGAAGGTGAAGTATCTTTTTCTAATGCTTATGAAACGGGAATTGGGTCTTGGGATAAGGTAAGTGTTGCCTATTCCTACAGTGATTTTCCAGACAGTGTAAAAGATGAGCAAGCTGCTTTGAATGCTATTTTGGAAGCGGCATCGGCTGAAGGCCAAAAATACTTATCAGATTCAGATGCAAGACCAGCTGGTAGTGCCAGTGCTTTTGCCCACCTTTGGGACAATGGCGCTACTGCTGCTCAGGGATTAAATGACGTTTTGGAGGTGCGTTCTAAAGCGATTGATCAGTTTGGTATTCATAATATTCGCCAAGGAGAACCACTTTCTGTATTAGAAGATGTGTTTGTGCCTTTGTATTTTTTTCATCGCTATCAGGCAGAGGCAGCCGCTAAAGTCATTGGTGGAATTGATTATAGCTACCAAGTAAAAGGGAGCAATCAGTCAGATGCTTATACCATTGCTGCCAAAGACCAAAAAGAAGCGCTAAGGACTTTATTACGTACTTTAAACGCTGCTGAAATGGCTATTCCGGAAGAAAAATTAACACTATTCCCTCCGAGATCTCCTTCTTATAATAGTGGTAGAGAATCTTTTAAAGGAAAAACAGGTGTGACATTTGACCCTTTATCTGCACCTGAAACTGCTGCAGACGTGACTTTAGGATTTTTGTTACACCCACAGCGGGCTACTAGATTAATTCAGCAAAAGGCGCTAGACAACAGTCAGGTAGACTTACAGGCTGTGTTGTCTGCTTTATGGCAGGGCACTATTGGCCTAAAACACAAGGATAATTATATTCAAAATGTGCAGTTGAATATTAACTTTAGGGTGTTTACGCATTTATTGAATTTGGCCCAGCAAGAAATGGTGCATCCTCAAGTAAACGCAGTAGTTCATTCCTTTTTAAAAGAAAAGGCGGGCACATTATCGGTATCTAAAGATTTATATGACCAAGAATTATTCAGAAGGTATGCCGCCTTCTTGAAATCTCCTGAGAACTTTAAAGTAATTCCTGCGCCAACAGTACCTGATGGGTCTCCAATAGGAATGAATTGCTCTTTTTAAGCCTTGATTTATGGAAATTAATTTAATCAGTGATACGGTTACTACGCCAACCAAAGGGATGTTGGCGGCCATGATGTCTGCTAAAGTTGGAGATGACGTTTTTAAAGAAGATGCTACAGTAAATGCCCTTGAAGAAAAAACAGCTGCCCTATTTGGTATGGAAGCTGCTTTGTTTTTCCCCTCTGGTACTATGGCCAATCAGACAGCTATTAAAGTGCACACACAGCCGGGAGAACAACTGATCTGTGATCATTATGCCCATATTTTTAATTATGAGGGTGGGGGAGTGAGCTTTAATTCAGGCGTGTCTTGTAAACTGATTGCTGGCCACAGGGGCATGATTACAGCAAAGCAAGTTAAGGCTGCCATTAATCCTCCTGACTTTTACCACAGCCCTCTAACCACTTTGGTAAGCTTGGAAAACACGACCAACAAAGGTGGAGGGGCTATTTGGGACATAAATGAAATGAAAGCGATTAAAGAAGTTTGCACCTCTAACGGGCTTAAATTTCATCTAGATGGTGCAAGAATTTGGAACGCACTCGCTGTGACTGGAGAAGATCCTAAACTTTACGGCAACTTATTTGACTCCATTAGTGTCTGTCTGTCTAAAGGTTTAGGCTGTCCCGTAGGTTCTGTGCTATTAGGATCTAAAGATTTTATAGCCAAAGCACTTAGGGTTAGAAAGGTATTTGGGGGTGGAATGAGACAAGCTGGTTTCTTAGCTGCTGCAGGTATTTATGCCTTAGACCATCACAGAGAAAGACTCAAAGAAGACCATAAAAAAGCCAAAGAGATTGAAGCAATCTTATCTAAGAAAGACTTTATTTCTTCCGTATCTCCTGTAGATACTAATATCATTATTTTTGAGCTCAAAGAGTCTGTGTTAGATGCCCAGGCATTTATGGATAAAATGAATGAAAATAACATTAGATTAATCTCAATGGGATCAGGAAAGTTACGATTGGTGACCCACCTTAATTACACCGATGAGATGCACAGCCGTTTATTGTCAATTTTAAATGGTTTTTAACGCACATTATTCCTAAGTCCAATTATTTATTGGGTATTTTTGTGGCCTTAAATTTTTTGACATGACTTTTCCTAATACGCCTCAGGCACCAAAGAAAAATAAAACCCTCTCACATTTAGGTTACGAAAGAGTAGATCCATATTTCTGGATGAATGAAAGAGATGTCCCAGAGGTACTCAACTACCTTAAAGCAGAAAACAACTATTACGATCAGGCTACAGCCCACACAAAAGATTTTCAAGATCGTCTTTTTGAGGAAATGAAGTCTAGGATAAAGGAAGACGACAGTTCAGTGCCCTATAAGCACAATGGATATTGGTATATCACCAAATATGAGCTAGGAAAAGAATACCCCATTTACACCCGTAAAAAAGACCATTTGTCTGCACAAGAAGAATTGCTGTTAGACTGTAATGTATTGGCAGAAAACTATGAGTATTTCAGCCTGGGAGGTTTCTCTGTAAGTCCAGACAATACTTTATGTGTTTTTTCTACAGACACAGTGTCTAGAAGACAGTACACTTTGCATGTTAAAAATATAATTACTGGTGCGCTGTTAACAGACAGAATTGAGAATACGACAGGAAGTGCTAGTTGGGCTGCAGACAACAAAACATTTTTCTATACCTCTAAAAACGAAAATACCTTACGTTCAGAGGCAATATATAGGCATAAGTTAGGAGATGTCAGTGAAGATGTGAAGATTTATGAAGAGTTAGATGAAACTTTTAATGCATATGTTTTTAAAACCAAAAGCAAGAAATATATTGTCATTGGATCTTCTAGTACTTTAACAACGGAATACAGCATATTTCCAGCAGACCAGCCAGAAGCTACCCCCGTTGTTTTTAGCCCTCGAACGAGAGGTTTAGAATATGATTTAAACCATTATGGAGATCACTTTTATATATTGACCAATAAAGATGAAGCGATTAATTTTAAGGTCATGAAAGTTAATGAATCTAACACCCATATGTCTCATTGGGAGGATTTTATACCCCACAGACCTAAAGTGTTACTTGAAGACATTACTATTTTTAAAAACTATTATATACTCTCAGAGAGGCGTCACGGTTTAAGTTGTATTCAGATTGTTCCATGGGATACTACTATACCACCTCACTACCTGCCTTTTGACAATGAAACCTACACTGCTTATGTAGGAACAAATCCAGATTTTGACTCAGAAATTTTACGTTTTGGATACAATAGCATGACTACACCTGCTAGTGTATATGATTATAATATGGCCACTAGGTCAAAGGAACTTTTAAAGCAACAAGAAGTTTTAGGAGGAAATTTTAAAGAGGATAATTATGCTTCTCAAAGGGTTTGGGCCACTGCTAAAGACGGTGTAAAGGTCCCTATTTCGTTGGTGTACCGCAAAGACACCCCTTTGGATGGAAGCAGTCCTTTGTTACAGTACGGATATGGATCTTATGGGCATACTTCTGACCCTTATTTTTCTACTGTAAGGCTTAGTCTGTTGGACCGAGGCTTTGTGTATGCTATTGCGCATATTAGAGGTGGTGAATACTTGGGAAGACCTTGGTATGATGACGGTAAATTGCTTAGTAAGCGCAATACTTTTACAGATTTTATAGCCTGTTCTGAATTTTTAATTTCAGAAAAATTCACTGCTGCTAAGGGTTTGTTCGCCTATGGCGGATCTGCTGGCGGACTATTAATGGGTGCTGTGATGAATATGGCCCCACACTTATACAAAGGAATTATAGCAAGTGTACCATTTGTAGACGTTGTCACTACCATGCTAGACAGTAGTATTCCCCTGACTACAGGGGAGTATGACGAATGGGGTAATCCTAATGAAGAAAATTATTACAATTATATGATGTCTTATTCTCCATATGACAATGTTAAGCCACAAGACTATCCGAATACATTAGTTATCACAGGCTATCATGATTCACAAGTACAGTATTGGGAGCCAGCCAAATGGGTGGCAAAATTAAGGGATTTAAAAACCGACCATAATATATTGTTATTTAATACTAATATGGAGGCAGGACATTCAGGCGCTTCAGGTAGGTTTGAGGCATTGAAAGAAGTTGCCAAAGAATATGCCTTTATTTTAGATTTGGCTCAGAAAATCTAAGTTAAAAAAAAACATTAAATTTGCAGTGTATTTTTACTAGAATACCTGAATCAAAAACAGTTACATGCATAAAAAGATACATGCTCACAACAGTATCCTACCCCTTATAGGAAAAACACCGCTTGTACAACTTCAAAAAACCGTTAGTGGTTTTGATGGCGAATTTTACGCCAAATTAGAAGCTTTTAATCCCGGCCATTCTGCTAAAGATAGAATTGCACACCATATTATTACTATAGCAGAGGAAAAGGGTTTATTGAATCCAGGAGACACTATTATAGAAACTACCTCAGGAAATACAGGATTTAGCGTGGCTATGGTGAGTGCTATAAAAGGCTATAAATGTATTTTAGCAGTGAGTTCTAAATCTTCTCCAGATAAGATAGACATGTTAAGGGCTATGGGTGCTGAGGTTCATGTTTGCCCAGCCCACGTTAGCGCAGACGATCCAAGATCTTATTACGAGGTAGCAAAGACCATTCACAATAACACCCCAAATTCTATTTATATTAACCAGTATTTTAACAGCCTTAATACAGAGGCTCATTACCGCAGTACGGGTCCAGAAATATGGGAAGACACCAATGGGCAAATCACTCATTTGGTAGCTTGTAGCGGGACTGGGGGAACTATTTCTGGGACGGCTCAGTTTTTAAAAGAGCAGAATCCGGCTATTAAAGTGATTGGAATAGATGCATACGGGTCTATTTTAAAAGGCTATCATGAGACTGGTGAAATTAATCCAGAAGACATTTTCCCTTATAGGATAGAAGGCTTAGGGAAAAACCTAATCCCCACAGCCACTGATTTTAATGCCATTGATTATTTTATAAAAGTGACCGATCATGAAAGTGCCCACACAGCAAGGGAAATTTCTAAAACGGAAGGTATTTTCGCAGGATACACCTCTGGTGCAGCCCTTCAAGGTGTTAAACAACTTCAAGCTTCCGGTACCTTTGATAAAAATGCTAAGGTTGTTGTGATATTTCCTGATCACGGATCAAAATATATGAGTAAAATTTACTCTGACGAGTGGATGTCTGCACAAGGCTTCCTAGAGGAGCCACATGTATTGAAAGAACAAAAGACCACACTGCAGTCCCCTTAAACCATAATTAAATTTAATTAAGTACAGACACAGGCGCTAAATAATTGGGCTGTCTTGTGAAAAATTAATTACTTTTGTAGCTAGAAAAAAACACGCATGAGAGATCTTTTCGAAAGAATTAAAGAAAATAAAGGCCCATTAGGAAAATGGGCTTCACAGGCAGAAGGTTATTTTGTATTTCCTAAGCTAGAGGGACCTATTTCCAATAGAATGTCTTTCAGAGGAAAAGAAGTCATTACCTGGAGTATCAATGATTATTTGGGTTTGGCTAATTTACCAGAGATTAAAGCAGTAGATGGTGCTGCAGCGCTAGAACATGGTGCTGCTTATCCTATGGGGGCTAGAATGATGAGTGGTCACACTGACTTTCACGAGCAATTACAAAATGAATTGGCTGAATTTGTAGAAAAAGAAGCCACTTATCTTTTAAATTTCGGATATCAGGGTATTATGTCTACTATAGACGCCTTGGTTTCCAAGGACGACATTATAGTGTATGATGTAGACGCTCACGCTTGTATCATAGATGGGGTTCGCTTGCACATGGGTAAAAGATTTACTTTCAAGCACAACGATATTGAGAGTTTAGAAAAGAATTTAGAGCGTGCTACAAAGATGGCAGAACAAACTGGTGGAGGAATCTTAGTGATTTCAGAAGGTGTGTTTGGTATGAGGGGAGAGCAAGGAAAGCTAAAAGAAATTGTAGCCCTTAAACAAAAATTCAACTTTAGATTATTAGTAGACGACGCCCACGGTTTTGGTACCCTAGGAAAGACAGGTGCTGGAGCAGGTGAAGAACAAGGCATACAGGCAGACATAGATGTTTATTTCGCTACTTTCGCAAAATCTATGGCAGGTATTGGTGCATTTATTGCTGCAGACAAAGAAATTATTGACTATTTGAAATATAACTTGCGTTCGCAAATGTTCGCGAAGTCGCTTCCAATGATTTACGTTAAAGGCGCTTTGAAGCGTTTAGATATGCTTAGAACCCAACCAGAGCTCAAGGAAAATTTATGGCGTAACGTAAATGCGTTGCAATCGGGTCTAAAAGCACAAGGCTTTGACATAGGTACTACCACTAGTTGTGTTACCCCTGTGTATTTGAATGGAAGTATACCAGAGGCTATGGCCTTGGTAAAAGACCTTAGAGAAAACCATGGTATTTTCTGTTCTATAGTAGTATATCCTGTAATACCTAAAGGTTTAATTCTTTTAAGATTAATTCCAACTGCAACCCATACACAAGAAGATATAGACCTTACATTAACCGCTTTCTCCTCAATAAGAGAGCGTTTAGAGAATGGAACGTATAAAAGACTTTCTGCAGCAGTGAGTGCTGCAATGGGAGAGTAATTATTTATATATTAGGAAGTGATTTTTCTAAAAAAAAGCCTGATAGGAAAACTATCAGGCTTTTTTTATAATATTTTTTTATAGGTTCTCCTGCGTTTGTGCACTTTTGGATCAAAAGCACTCCATAAATTCTTTATGGCTATATTTTCCTCTAGTTCAGGGGTTCTAATACATTTCTCAATGCCCTTTTTGTTACAGGCATTCCAACATTCATGGAACAAGATGGCTGTAAGTCCTTTGTTTTGATATTTTGGGTGGACCCCAATAAGGTAAAAAATAATGTCTTTAGATTTTCTTCTCGCTTGTAGTAAGTGAAATAATCCAAAGGGAAACAAACGTCCATTTGCTTTTTGCAAGGCTTTTGAAAAGGAAGGCATTAGAATCGCAAAGGCCACCAAGTTATCTTGCTCATCTAAAACAAATTTTATGAATTCAGGATTAATAAAAGACAGGTATCTCTTTGTAAAAAAATCTTTTTGCACCTCTGTTATAGGTACAAAAGAGGATAAATTTGCATAGCTCTCATTGAATAAATCAAACATTTTATTTGCGTAAGGTAAAATGTCCTTGGTCTTAGTGAAATTGAGTGCTTTAAGTTTATAACGCCTTTTGATTAGTTCCTGCGTTTTATTAAAAAGACTTGGGTCTATATTGCTAAATGGAAAGATGTTTTCCATGTATTCTTTTTCCTTGACAAATCCTAAAGATTCAAAATGTGCTGCGTAATAGGGGTGGTTATACCATGTAATCATAGTCCCTATGTGATCAAAGCCTTCAATAAGGCAACCTACCTTGTCTAAGTTAGAAAAACCTACTGGACCCTCCATGTAAGTTAATTCGTATTCACGACCAATCTCGGCTACTTTTTCGATGAGTGCTTTAGAGACCGCTTTATTGTCTATGAAATCCATCCAACCAAAGCGCATTTTCTTTATTTTTTGTTCTTTTACCTCAATCCAGTTGATCATTGCAGCCACCCTGCCTACAATTTCACCATCCATATATGCCAAGAAAAAACGTGCTTGAGCAGTTTTAAAAACAGGATTAATTGATGGGTCAAAAACCTCCATTTCATCTTTAATAATAGGGGGTACCCAATAAGGATTGTTTTTGTATAAAGAGAATGGAAAACAAACAAAATCTTTGATTCCTTTCTTACCAATGGCTTCTCTAATTTCTATCATATATAATTTTTGACTCCAATTAAATGAGTTTTATGATTCATCATATGCTAATGTTTGTCTAAGCGATATGAAAAACCTAACCCAATGATTTCCCTTGAAGGTTCATTTTGAAAGTTTATTCCAGTATACAGGTCTAATTGTAGGTTCTTTCTATATAAGAAAGCCCCTCCTGTTCTGATGATTTGCTCATTGTAGTTTGGTAATATACTGTATTGCCCTTCCACAAATACACTCCATTTTCTTTTTATAGCATAAGAAAGAGAGGCTATAACTGTTTTCTCTGCCAAGGCTTCAGATCCAATAAAGTCATAAATTCCATTGAGTATTAAAACCATTTTTGGTGTTAAATGGCTTTGAGTAACTAGCATGACTCTTGGGGCTATAGAAGGGTTATTTATTAGGTATGGGCTACTTTTTAGACCTATATTAGCACCAGCATATAGCGCTATAGCGGGTAAGATATTTCGCCATCTAAAGCCATTATTTTTCTTCCAACTATAGACGTTAATGGGTCTATTATCAGGATTTTTAAAGGGATCAAACAGCATGATTTTTGCCCCAATTCTATTTGACGTGAATCCTTGATCTATATCAATTTTACCACCAGGAATAGGACTAGTAGAAAATTCCATGGTATAAGAACCCTCGTATATAAGCTCTAGGGCTTCTGAAAATAAGCCCACTCTTACAGCCAAGTTTCCATTATTAAAAAGGGATTCTGACTGTAAAGCTTCTCCTCTTAAGCGGTCTACACTAAAACCACTTTCTATCTGATACACCCGCTTACCCACACTGTAAGCACCTGTGCTATTTCCTGGCTTGTTGGAATTAATAATATCTGTATACTGTGAAAAACCACAAATGCTGAACAGAAAACCTAGGATGAATAAGCTCATTTTAAGAATTAATGGGCTTTGAATGATAGGTTTTTTATGCATTTTAAGATTATTTTAATTCCACACAAGCCTTAGTGCGGTTGTAGAATTGTATTTTTGGATAAATTTAATAAAGATAATGGGTTTTTTAAGTACACTTCTCTATATACTCTTGGGGTTTTATGTTTTTAAATGGCTTTTGAGGTTATTTGCCCCTAAAATCATGGCATTTGCGTTAAAAAGATTACAGAAAAAAATGACTGAATCCTTCACTGGTTTTGGAGAAAACCAAGGATCAGCACCTAAGCGGGATACGTCAAAAAAGCCGCCTATCACTAAAGAAAAAACAACTGTTGGGGAATATATAGATTTTGAAGAAATTGAATAACTTAGGGCATGAATAATTTTATTGACAAAGGGATGTTATTTAGCATCTTAAAAGGGCTTGGGGTACTATTTCTCTTTTCGATTGTTTCTGTTTCTTTTTTCTATCCTGTTTTGCAAGACAAACAAATAGAACAATCAGATATAGTTCAATATACAGGAATGGCCAAAGAGCAAAATGACTTTAGGTCACAAACAGGAGCGGAGCCTTATTGGACCAACAGTGCTTTTGGGGGAATGCCTACCTTTCAGCTAGGGGCACAATTCCCGTATAATTTTATAAAATCACTAGACAGGGCCATCCGTTTTCTTCCTAGACCGGCAGATTATTTATTCCTTTATTTTATAGGTTTTTATTTACTGCTCTGCAGCCTTAAAATTGATTATAGAATAGCGATTTTAGGTGCTTTAGCCTACGGTTTTTCTACTTATTTTATTATAATATTAGGGGTAGGACACAACGCCAAAGCCCATGCTTTGGGCTATATGCCCATGGTTTTGGCTGGGATTTTATGGGCATTTGATAAAAAATATTGGTTGGGATTTGGGGTAACAGCCCTTGCTATGGGATTAGAAATTGTAGCCAACCATGTTCAAATGACTTTTTACTTTATGCTATTGGTTATCATTCTAGGAATGGTTTTCTTATGGTTTTCTTATAAAGAAAAACAACTCAAATCATTTTTTAAAACAGTGGGAATATTGTTTTTTGCAGTACTGCTGGGTATTGGGATGAATGCTTCCATGCTACTTTCTACAAAGGAATATGCAAATTGGAGTACCAGAGGCCCCTCCCCACTCAGTGTTGCGCCTGACGGCAGCCAAAAAGCCGCTAGTTCAGGACTGGATAAAGACTATATTACCTATTATTCTTATGGTCCCTTAGAGTCATTAAATTTGATGGTACCAAGGCTTACAGGTGGCTCATTTAAAGAGTCTCTTGGCAAAGATTCAAACACTTATGCGTTTTTAACTGCCCAGGGTGTTTCTACTACCAATGCATTGGATTTTTCTAACAATCTCCCGTTGTACTGGGGGCCACAACCCCCAACTTCTGGGCCAGCTTACCTGGGCATCACTGTAGTTGCCTTATTTTTCATAGGTTTTTTACTTTACAACAATAGGCTGCGTTGGGTGTTTTTAATCGGGGCATTATTTACCCTAATGCTGTCTTGGGGTAAGTTTTTTATGCCACTTACAGACCTGATGATTGATTATTTTCCCTTATATGACAAATTTAGAGCAGTCTCATCAATTCAAGTAATTGTGGCACTTTGTGTGCCTGCATTAGCTAGTATTGGTTTAAGCCAATTATTAGTAAATAATGGCATTAAAGAATTAGATAAGTTAAAAGCGGTCAGACTTGTTGCTATTATTCTTGCGACATTATTAACATTTATATTTGGGGTGAGTTTCATACTAGATTATCAAGGGAACTCAGACCCTCAATTGGCCGCCATGTATGGCGATGCACTTTTAGAGGTTATTCAAAAAGACCGGGCTTATGCCTTGAGGTCAGACCTGATAAGATCCTTTCTATTGCTTTCAGTACTCCTCGGTGGTTTATGGTGGGGAATTAAAAAACATTGGAATCTACCCAAAACACTTACTTTAGCAGCTATTGTTGTTCTCATAGATTTAATAGGTGTAGCTAAGAGGTATGTAAATGCAGATAATTTTGTTTCTGCAGCAAAAGTTAATAAACCATTTACGGCCAATGCCATAGATAAAGAGATTTTAAAAGACACCACTGTTTACCGTGTATATGACATGTCTGAAGGCGTTAACGGCGCAAGAACTTCCTATTTTCATAAATCATTGGGAGGTTATCATGCTGCTAAACCTGCCGCAATAGAAGATCTTTTTGAATTTCACATTTATCAAAGTCATTTGGAAATTTTACATATGTTGAATGTGAAATACGTTATTCAGCCTTCTGAATCTGGCACCCCAAGTTTGGCAATTAATCAAAATGCGAATGGGAATGCTTGGTTTGTAAAAGAATTGGTAGGAGTGAAGGACCATAACGATTGGTTACTAGGACTTAATGCTTTAAATACAAAGTCTCAAGCGAGCCTACTTTTAAGTGATATAGCACTTCTAAAAGAAAATGGTTTGCTTCAATCTAATCCTATTAATGGAGCCTATTCTATTGAATCCTTAACGGAGGATAATTTATTGAATATTTCTCAAAGTGATCAAATTAATAGCCCGCAGATTGACTTAGTTTTATACAGTCCCAATCGTATTATATACGAATCCAATCGATCGGACAGAGGCTTTGCCGTCTTTTCTGAAATGCATTACCCGTCTGGTTGGAGCGCAAGGATAGACGGGCAGCTAGTGCCCATACTTAAAGTGAACTATGCTTTAAGGGGAATAGAGGTACCTAAAGGATCTCATGAAATTGTTTTTGAATATACACCTGAGGTAGTTGATCAAGGCAGTAAAATTGCCCTTTTTAGTTATGTTTTATTTGTATTGTTCATAGGTCTGGGGTTTTATAAGATTTATAATATAAAACCTTCGCCATAGCTAATTATTGTTCAATGAAGTATTAAATGGAAGAAACTAAAGATAATAAGGCTAGTGTCAATGCCAATCAAAAGGTATTGGTGATAGCTTATTACTGGCCTCCAGCTGGTGGCCCTGGCGTACAGCGTTGGTTTCATTTTGTAAAGCACCTGCCGTCATTTGGCATAGCACCAGTGGTTTATGTTCCTGAAAATCCACAATACCCAATGGTAGATCTCAGCCCAAAAGAAGCCCTACCTAAGGAAGTAAGCCTGATTAAAAGACCCATTTCCGAACCCTATAAATGGGTTTCTTGGTTGTTTAAAAAAAAGACCCTTCAATTGAGTCAAGGTTTGATTCAAGAAAGCAAACCAGGTTTATTAGAACGTTTTATGCGATTTGTAAGGGGTAATTTCTTTATTCCAGACGCAAGAGTTTCTTGGGTGGCTCCTTCTGTAGCTTATTTATCTTCCTATATAAAGAAGCACAATATAGACACTGTAATATCTACTGGTCCTCCACATAGCATGCATCTTATAGCCAACGAATTGGTTAAAAGCACCACAAATCTTAAATGGATTGCAGACTTTAGAGACCCTTGGACCACCATTGGTTATCACAATGATCTGTATATGACACCATGGGCACAGAAGAAACATTTAAGGCTGGAAAGTGCCGTTTTGCAAAATGCACATACGATTTTAACGACCAGCTTTACCACTAAAGCCCTTTTTTCTAAAAAAACTGCTACACCAATTGAAGTCATTACCAATGGGTTTGAACCTTTTGTATATTCAGAAAAGATACAGCCTGAGGAAAATAAATTTAGCCTGGTGCATATTGGGTCTTTACTCTCTAAGAGAAACCCCAAAATATTATGGGAGGCCATAGGGGAATTGGTTGTGGAAAATAAGGAATTTGCGGCTCAACTCAGTTTAGATTTTGTTGGAATAGTGAGTAAGGAAGTTAAAGCCTCTATGGCCAATCATGGCTTAACACCATATTGTAATTTTCACGGATATATTCCTCATGATGAAGCAAGAAAATGCCAATTTAAAGCCCATTTGTTGCTGCTTATTGAAATAGACTCTGAGGCACACAAAGGAATTATACCAGGAAAAGTCTTTGAATACCTCCAATCTTTGCGGCCTATATTAGCCATTGGTCCAAAAGATTGGGATGTAGCACAGATACTTCCTGAAAATAATTCAAATGCCCTTGGGACTTATCAAGATAAGGCTTTGATTAAATCGTACATACAGAATAGATTTAATCATGGAATAGAAATTTTAGCTGCATCAGACCCAGCCATAAGTAAATTTGAGCGTAAAAATTTAACTAGGGCATTGTCCAAAATAATAAAAAATTTGAGGAGGTCTTAATATGGGGGTAGTGGTGAGGCAATCGATACAAAATACCATTAGCACTTATTTGGGCTTTGGACTAGGGGCCATAAACACCTTGGTATTATACACCCGTATTTTACCCGTGTCATCTTATGGGCTTTTATCCATTCAGCTCTCAGTGGCTACTTTGTTATTACCTTTATTTCTTTTTGGACTCCCTAATACCATTATTAAATTTTATAATAAAAATGCGTCCGCTGAAGAGTCTGCTAGACTCAACGCTTTTTCGTTGTATTTCCCTTTAATATTTATCTTTTTCTCCTTTGCTTTTGTACTTATTTTTAAGTTAGGGGTATTTCCATTTTTACTTCAAAAATATGCTTATGTGGCACCTTATGCATGGCATATTCTTGGTATTGGAATTGGTATGACTTATTTTGAAATTGCTTATGCTCAAGCTAGGGTAGTTTTAAAGACTGCTTTTGGTAACATCCTTAAAGAGATATTTCACAGACTTTGTATTGCAATAGGTCTTTTGGGACTTTATTTTGATGTGCTAACACTAGAACAATTCTTTGTGTTACTGGTGGGGGTACATTTTTTAAGGGCGTTAGTGATGTATGTTTATCTTTGGCGTTATTGTGATATCTCTTTTTCTTTTAGACGTCCAGAGAAGTTAAAATCTTATTTAAATTACAGTTTGTTTATGTTCTTAGGGGGTACTGCTGCGGTAGTCATTTTAGAAATAGACAAGCTTATGATTTATACTTTTGTCAATATTGATCAAGTGGCTTTTTATACAGTTGCTGTTTTTATGGCTACCATAGTTGGTGTTCCAGCTCGTTCTATGTATCAAATTACTGCACCACTTACAGCTAGATTACTTCATGAGAGTGATTATAAAGGCCTACAATCACTCTACAAACAAAGTTCATTGAATTTAGGGATGGCAGCCGGAGGTGTTTTATTGCTTTTGGCCGTAAATTTAGAGACCATATACAAGTTTATTCCGCAAGCCTATGGAGGCACCACGGTCTTGGTGTTGTTAATTGGTTCTAGTAAATTTTATGACGCATTGCTGGGAAATAACAATGCCATTTTATTTAACTCTCCCTATTATAAAAGTATTCTGCGATTTGGCGTCTTTTTAGCTGTAATGACGGTAGTATTAAATTATTTTTTCATTCCTAAATTTGGCATAAAAGGAGCTGCAATAGCTTCTTTTCTAGCCATTAGCCTCTACGACACCGCCAAAGTGATTTATGTTAATGTGAAGTATAATATGCAGCCTTTTAGCAGAGGAACCGCTTACTTACTTATAATTATTATAACTTCTTTTGCTTTGGCCCAATGGGTTCCTGATATAGAAAATAGGTACCTGTCTCTTGCAGTAAACACCCTTTTTACAGCTGTTCTATATATAGGACTACTGTATCTCTCAAAAATGTCAGAAACTTTTAATGGTCTTGTGAATAGGGGTAAAAGGATGTTGTTTTAATAAACTATTACTATAATTTTTCATTTAGATAGGAAGTACAGAAATAACGGATTCCAACAGTCCTCTTATTAAAATCGCAACACTATAATTTATCTTTCAAATAATCAGCAGTTACAGACTTTTTATCTTTTACTAAAACTTCTGGGGGGCCTTGGGCAATGACTTGCCCCCCATGGATTCCTCCACCAGGACCTAGATCAATAATATGATCTGCACATTTGATTAAATCAATATTGTGTTCAATAACCACCATGGAATGCCCTTTGTCTAAAAGGGCATTAAAGGCCCCTAACAAGCGATTAATGTCGTGAAAGTGAAGCCCGGTTGTGGGTTCATCAAATATAAATAAAGTCTTGTCTTTGGTGTTACCTTTCACTAGAAATGATGCTAGTTTTATACGCTGTGCTTCCCCACCAGAAAGGGTAGAAGAAGATTGGCCCAAAGCCACATAGCCCAGTCCAACATCTTCAAGTGCCTGGATCTTTTGACAGAGTTTGTTTTCCCCGTGAAGCATAAAAAATGCCAGAGCGTCAGACACGGTCATTTCTAGTACATCAAATATAGATTTGTCGTTAAACTTCACTTCCAGAACTTCTTTTTTAAATCTTTTACCCTCACAGGCATCGCACCCAAGGTGCACATCTGCCATAAACTGCATTTCAACAGTAATTTCTCCTTCACCCTTACATTTTTCACAACGACCTCCTTCTACATTAAAAGAAAAGTGTTTGGGTAAGAAACCCCTGAGTTTACTCATGGGTGTTTTAGAAAAAATAGCCCTAATGTCGTCGTAAGCTTTGAGGTAGGTTACAGGATTAGACCTTGAAGACCTTCCAATAGGATTCTGGTCAATATATTCAACATTTTTTAGGTTTTTGTGTTGAATTTCATAGCTGCTGTGCTGACCAATTTTCATTCCAAATCCCCCAAGTTCTTTCTGAACAATTGGATAAAGCAATTTTTTAACTAAAGTAGATTTACCTGATCCTGAAACCCCCGTAATAACGGTAAGTATGCCTAGCGGAATAGTGACATCTATGTTTTGAAGGTTGTGTTCTCTTCCTCCCTTAATTTTGACGTACTGGTCAGAAGCCCTTCTTTTTTTTGGTAGTGGAATTTCCATGCGACCATCTAAATATTGGGCAGTTAGGGTGTTTGTTTTTAATATTTCTTCAAGGGTACCCTGCGCCACCAATTCTCCTCCAAGTGTTCCAGCTTCGGGACCAATGTCAAATACAAGGTCTGCAGCTTTCATAATGTCTTCATCGTGCTCCACTACTATAACAGTGTTTCCAAGGTCTCTTAGTCGCTTGAGTACTATAATTAGGTTTGCTGTGTCTTTGGGATGCAAGCCTATACTTGGTTCATCTAGAATATACATAGACCCAACCAAACTGCTTCCTAAAGAGGTCGCTAGGTTAATGCGCTGACTTTCTCCTCCCGAAAGCGTATTGGATTTTCTGTTTAAGGTGAGGTAGTTTAATCCTACCTGGCTTAAGAAAGACAAGCGGCTGTTTATCTCTGCTAAGATTCTTTTAGAAATGGTTGCATCGGTTTCACCTAGCTTTAATTGATAAAAAAACAATTGTAGTTTATCTATTGGCATTGCCACCAATTCGCCAATATCTTTTCCACCAACATGCACATAGAAAGATTCTTTTTTTAGCCTGGCACCTTGGCATTTATTACAGATGGTTTTTCCTCTATACCTAGAAAGCATGACCCTATTTTGAATTTTATAGCTTTTTTCTTCTAGTGTCTGGAAAAAAGAATGAATTCCTTTAAAGGCTTTATTTCCATTCCAAACTAATTCTTTTTGAGCTTCAGATAACTCAAACCAAGGTTTGTGAATGGGTATATTAGACGCTGCTGCTTTTTCAATGAGTTTGTCTTTGTGTTTACTCATACTTTCTCCCCTCCATGGTGCAATAGCATTTTCATAGATAGATAAACCTGTATTTGGAATAACCAGGTCTGGATCTATACCCATAATATCTCCGTATCCTTCACAGGCGTCACATGCTCCGTAGGGATTGTTAAAACTAAATAGGTGTAGAGAGGGTATGGTGAACTCTTGACCGTCTAAGGCAAAAAGATTGCTAAAATCTACGGTGTCTTTTGTACTTAAATCTCTAACAATACAGTACCCTTTACCTTCGAAGAATGCGGCTTCAATTGCAGAGGAGAGTCTATTGAAGTAATCTTCATCATCTGCGGTAACTATTCTGTCTACCACTAAGTTAAACTTATTTGGAAGGCTAGTAATTTCTGCTGAAATTCGGATCACTTCCCCATTGACCTCTATCCTTGCAAAGCCCTGTTTTGAAAACAATTGCACCATTTTCACAGCGTCTTTGTCTTTGGGTACTTCAATTGGTGCCAAAAGCAATAATTTATGCTTCAGGGGAAAGGTATTTATATGATTGACAACATCTGACACTAAATGTTTTTTTACTTCCATACCACTGATGGGAGAATAGGTTTTTCCAATTCTAGCGTATAAAAGCTTTAGATAGTCATAAATTTCTGTAGAAGTTCCTACCGTAGATCTAGGGTTACTGGTATTTACTTTTTGTTCTATGGCAATTGCTGGAGCAATTCCTTTAATGTAGTCTACCTGAGGTTTATCTAGTTTACCCAAAAATTGCCTTGCATAAGCAGACAAACTTTCTACATACCTTCTTTGTCCCTCAGCGTATAAGGTGTCAAAGGCAAGAGAAGATTTCCCTGAGCCTGAAAGGCCAGTGATCACAATAAATTTGTTTCTTGGTAAAACAACATCTATGTTTTTTAGGTTGTGCAATTTGGCCCCTTTGATGATGATATTCTTTTTGGGATCTATATCTTCAAGGCTTTTATAAGGTAGTTTGGCGTGCAGGGTCATAAGAAATACAGGGGAATGATTCAAAAGCAATTAAGCTTTAAAGATAGGTGTTTTACTATATTTTTTTAATATATTTGGGTGTAATATTTAACTCTTTGCCTATAAAACACGGATACTTTTAACCATCATAAATTTTTTTAGCCCCTATATTACATAGGTTAGTTATTTTTTTATGTACAAAAAGTATTCTTATGCAAAGCGTTTTAAACAACTCCCATTCCAATAATTTTAATGCATCTGTACCATCTGACAGCCAATTAGTTTTAAGCTATTTGAACGGCAAGCGACAGGCTTTGTCTATTTTAGTAGAAAGACACAGACCAAAGACTTATCGATTTATTTATGCTAAGGTTCAAGATGCAGATGTTGCTTCAGACATTGTTCAAGACACGTTTTTAAAAGTGATTAAAACCCTAGACAAGGGTGGTTATAGAGATGAGGGTAAATTTGTTTCTTGGGTGATGAGAATTGCCCACAACTTAGTGATTGACCACTTTAGGCGCCTGAAAAAGATGCCCATGCAGTATGAAAAGTCTGATTATTCCTTTTTTTCTTTCTTAACCGATTCGTCAAAAACTAAGGAAGAAACTATGATACAAGAGCATATAGAATCTAACTTGCACCACATTATAAATTGTTTGCCAGCAGATCAATTGGAGGTGGTTTCTCTTAGAATTTTTAAAGAGCTTAGTTTTAAGGAAATATCCGAGCAAACTGGTGTTAGTATTAATACAGCACTTGGTAGAATGAGGTATGCGCTTATAAATTTAAGAAAAATGGCCTCAGAAAATCACATAGATTTATTGGCCTCTTAGCTTGTTTGCCTCCCATTTATGAGACCAACTATTCCATTGAATTATTAAAATCCCTTATCGTTTTTTCTTTAAGTATTGATCAATCACTGTTTTGCGACCTATTGTTTTTGTTATAATATCCTTGTCAAGGTCCCAGCCTCTTGCAGGAGAATACTCTCTTCCATACCATATGATTTGTAAATGAAGGTCGTTCCACAGTGCTTTTGGAAATAATCTTTTGGCGTCCTTCTCCGTTTGGACTACGTTTTTTCCATTAGTAAATCCCCACCTATACATTAATCTATGGATATGAGTGTCTACAGGAAATGCGGGGATACCAAAGGCTTGAGCTACTACTACACTGGCGGTTTTGTGTCCTACAGCAGGAAAAGTCTCCAAAGTTTCTAAATCTTGAGGTACCACCCCATTGTGTGTTTTAACTAGAATTTCGGAAAGACCATGTATTCCCTTAGCTTTCATAGGGGAGAGGCCAACAGGTCTTATAATGTCCTGAATCTCTTTGATGGTTAACTTTACCATGTCAAAAGGATTGTCTGCCTTTTTAAAGAGTAGTGGTGTAATTTTATTTACCCTAACATCAGTACTTTGCGCAGACAAAAGTACGGCTACTAAAAGGGTGTATGGGTCTTTATGATCTAAAGGGATAGGAATTTCAGGATATAAATCTCCCAGGGTTTTAATGGTGAAATTTACTTTTTCTACTTTGGTCATTAATGCGTAATTTTAAACTAATATAATATTTACTTTTGTTTTTAAAACAACTGTAAAAAGCTAAAAATTGCCAATATGAAAACCTTACAAGTAGGAGATAAAGTGCCCTCATTTACTGCGGTTACCCAAGACGGAAGCCCATTTAACTTATCAAATTATCAAGACACTAAATTAGTGGTTTTTTTCTATCCTAAGGCAAGTACACCAGGTTGTACTGCTGAGGCTTGTGATTTACGAGATCATTATGAAGTACTCAATGAAAAAGGATACAGTATTGTAGGGGTTAGTGCAGACGATGCTAGTAAGCAGAGCAAGTTTAGAGATAAATACAGTTTTCCATTTCCTTTGTTAGCAGACACAGATAAATCTGTGATTGAAGCTTTTGGGGTATGGGGGCCAAAAAAGTTTATGGGTAGAGAATATGATGGGATTCACAGAATGACTTTTGTGGTGGAAAACGGAGCAGTAACTCATGTGATTGATAAAGTAAAAACAAAAGAGCACGCTGCACAAATATTGGCATTGTAGTTTTAAAAAAAAGGCTACTATGCGTATATTACTGTGGCGTTGTAGTTTCAAAACAAAACCATTATGCCTATAACATTTTGGAATTGTAGTCTAAAAAAGGACTGCCATACGTATATTACTGTGGCGTTATAGTTTTAAAACAAGGCCATTATGCTTTTAAAGTAATGGCCTTGTTTTGAAATAGTTCTTTTTGTTTAATAAGCTCAGCAATACCCTTAGGCAATTCATCTTCCCAACCAGAGGTGTTGTTAGAAATCATCTCCAACACTTTTCTAGAGAAAACATCCAATACTTCAGGATCGTAATCTATAATATCCATTACTTTACCATTGTATTTGAAGAACTTGTAAAGCTCTTTCATTCTAGGATGCACCTTAACGCTATTCGAAGTTAAAATTTGACCAGTTTCCTGGTCTTTCATAGGATATAAATACACTTTAAGGTCCTTGAAGAATAGTTTTCCGAAAGCCTCTAGAATACCCCCACTAAGGTGTCTGTAATATTTTTCGTCAAATATATCCACAAGGTTATTTACCCCCATGGTTAAACCAATTTTAGCTTTTGTATAATTATTAAAATACTCTACTAGCTTATAGTATTCTTGGAATTTAGAAATGAGTACGGTATGGCCTAATGAGCATAATAATTCTGCTCGGTCCATAAAATCTTGTTCATCTATTTCTCCTGAAGCCTTGAGGTTTGACAAGGTAATTTCAAAAATGACTATGGTGTTGTCAGGATCTACAGTAGCTTCTTTTCTAAATATATCGTAAGACTTTTCAAACATATCCATATTGACCTTTGTTACGGGCCTAAAACTACCTCTAAGGGCAAGTATACTTTTCTTGTATAAAACAGCTGCAGGGAGAAGGTTATTCCCGTCAGGGCCAAACATAACCGCATCTGTCATATTATTCTTAATGAGCTCTAAACTCATTAACCTATTGTCTACATGCTTGAAATTAGGCCCAGAGAAATTAATCATATCAATTTCTAGAATGTCTTTCTCAATATGGTCGTAGAGGTATTTTAGTAACTTCTTAGGTTTTTCATATTTATAAAAAGCACCATAAATTAGATTTACACCTAAAACACCTAAGGTCTCTTGTTGCAGTCTTGCTTCATTCTGCTTAAATCTAACGTGGAGTATAATTTCATCCAATTCCTTTTGATTTGGATCTAGTTGAAATTTAATTCCAACCCAACCGTGTCCTTTAAATTTTTTTGCAAAATCTATAGTAGCTA
>ABVW01000009.1 GCA_000173115.1 Flavobacteria bacterium MS024-3C | reverse complement strand
AAAAAGCATTAATTCTTCTTGATTAAGCTCTGATTCTAACAACTCTAAATAGTCATTATTTATATTAGCTAAGTTTACTCTTTGATCTTTTTTCCTATAATGCACTATGAATGCCGTGATTATAGGCAAAAGAATTAGACCTAAGATATAAATGTAAGTAGGCAAACCTGTCTGCAAAGGAATTCTTGAATGACCAATAACATAATCATTATTTAAAGTAATAAAGACGCCGTCTTTAAATACCAATGCACTGCGAGTAGTATCATTAATTAGGAAACTATTGGTTTGATTCCCAACAAAACTGTATTTGGATATTGTCAAGGAGTGTTTACGAGCACTCCAAGGATTATATGACAAGTCAAAAATACTATCACTAGTCAGTAAGTAAATTTTATTGTTATCCGTAAACAAAAAAGGCGACTCAATTTTATCTTTAATATGAGATTGTCCAAAACTAATTTGAGCACTTAAAAAAATAAAACAAACAAAGTAATATAACTTGTTCATATTCAGTTTATTTAATTCTTAAAATTAGCAGAAAATAGGGTGTGTAGAAAGGGGGGTGTATACGATAGTGATGCAATAATAAGAAATGCATAACAACCTCATAATAAGCTAAATTGGTAGAGCAAACTACTTTAATCTGTATTATTTTTGAATTTACCAGAGATGCAGCGTTTCAAAAGATCAAAAACTACATTAGAAAACCAGTTAAAATTAGAATCTAGAATGCAATGGGCTGCTGCAGCATTATGGACCCAAAAATTCAATGCCAATACAATAGACGCCATAGGCAATAAGGCTGGTTACCAATCCAAGTCTGCCTTCTACAAGGCCTTTAAAGAGCACCATGGCATAACACCACAGGAGCACCAGCAAAATAATAAATAACCTACTCTACAGCACCTATTCCAGCCTGCCATAACTGCTTATTTACCAAAGGGATCCTTTCATTTCTAAGCTGTTCACCTTGGGTTTTAAGCAGAGACCATTCTTTGTTAAGTAAAGCCATTCGCGTTATAGCACCCTGGTTTAACACCGGCAAACTACTCACTGTTTGATTCAATACGTAAAGAAAAGATGCCGTGAATTTATTGGGATAATTTTCTACGTCGTCATAAGCTTTTGAAAGCCTTTGGATCATCTCTTGATCCCAATCTTTTAGGTCCAGAAGTAAGGCTTTCACACCCAGGCTGAGTTCGGGATTTGACGCTACTTTATTGTTTTTTAACAACTGCGCCAAACTGCTTTGCACAGGGTAAAGTTCATTCACCAAATGGGCCATTTCTCGGTAATTGGCCTCACCAATAGTCATAAAATTGTCCCAAGCCACTAGGGCCTCTTGAGTAGCTATTTCAAAGGGGTTGGGCAAAATTTTCAGGGAAACGGTCTTTTGGGTATTGGCCACAGTCAAAATAGCCGTATAATTACCCGCAAGTACTTTATGACCGCTGTAACTGGTCTCAATATAGGCCTTTGGAATACCAGGCAAAGACTCGTGTTTCATATCCCAAACAAATCTATTGAGCCCAGTTTTTAAAGACAAAACAGGATTGGGATCGGGCGCCCCTTCGTAAGGGCTGTAAGAAGGATCTTTAAGCCCGCTAAAACGTCTAATCACATGGTCCTTTGCATCCCTAATCTCCAAAGCAATGTCTTTGTCAGAAATTCCTTCTGGTAAATGGTAATAGAAAACCACTCCGTTCGCAGGATTCACTCCTGTAAAATCTTGGGTTGCTTTAGGCGCCATTGCGGCATTCATTCCACTGTACCAATTCCCTATGACAGCCGGTTCAGGCGTAAAAAACTGAAGCCCATTTAAAGCCATTGGTTTGGCTTGTCTAATGAGGGCTAAGTCATCTAACACCCAAAAAGAACGGCCCTGAGTGGCTACTATAAGGTCATTGTGTTTAATCAGCAAGTCTGTAACAGGAACATTAGGCAGGTTTAACTGTAATGTTTCCCAATTTTTTCCGCCATTTAAGGAGTAATATACCCCCTTTTCTGTACCTGCAAAAAGCAAATCTTTCACCACAGGGTCCTCGCGAACTACCCTAGTAAAGGACCCCTCTGGAATTCCAGCCGATATTTCTTCCCATCGCGCGCCATAATTTACACTTTTGTAGAGTCCAGGCATTTTGTCGTTAAATTTATAGCGGGTGGTGGCTATATAAACCGTGGCAGGATCATGAGGCGAGACCTCAATGGCGTTTATAATGGTTTCTGGCAAACCCCGGGGGGTCACATTTTTCCAAGTATTACCCCCATCTTTGGTCAAATGCACCAGACCGTCATCTGAGCCGGTGTATAGAACTCCTTTTTCATGGGGAGATTCCACCACATAAGCGAGTGTGCCATAATTTTCTGCCCCAACTGCTTCAATAGTGTAAGGACCACCACCGTGCACCTGCTTGGACTTGTCGTTCATGGTCAAATCAGGGGAAATCACAACCCAACTCTGGCCTACATCTGTGGTTTTGAGTAGGTACTGCGCCCCATGAAAATAAGTATTCTCCTCATGAACAGACCTAATAATAGGGGCGTTCCAATTAAAACGATACTTCATTTCACTGGCCGCCATACCCAAATACTGAATGGGGTCTATCATGATATTCGTACTGGACTTACGCTCGGGGTAATAAGCGTCAATAGTCCCCAAATAACTCCCTCCCAAGACCACATCTGGCTGGTCTGGGTCAAAGGCTAAAAAGGCACTTTCGCCTCCGGCCGATGCCTCCCAACTCTCTTCCCCAATACCCCCACTTCCCAGCGCAAGACTCGCAATCCGAACACTGGTGTTGTCCTGTTGTCCGCCATAGATATTATAAGGATATAAATGGTCTGCGTTTACCCTGTAAAACTGAGCGGTTGGCATGTTGTTTTGAGAGGACCAACTGTCTCCACCATTAAAACTAATGGCCGCACCGCCGTCGTCTGCCAAGACCATTTGCTTGTTATTGGTTGGGTGTATCCATAAATCGTGATAATCTCCGTGGGCCCCATTCATTTCTTCCCAATTTTTACCTCCGTCAATAGATTTATAAGCGGTAGCACTCATGACATAAATGGTGTCTGCGTCTAAAGGATCTAAAAACACCTCAGTATAGTACCAGGCACGCTGAATGAGTCTATGGTCTGCAGAAATCCTGGTCCAATTTTCTCCTGAGTCTTCAGAAACAAATAAGCCCCCTTTTTCTTGCTTAGAGTCGCTTTCAATGAGCGCCACTACCTTAGAAGGATTGGCCCTAGACACTGCAATGGCCATTTTTCCTTTCTCTTCAGGAAGTCCATTTTCTAATAAATTCCAGTGTGCACCACCATCGACCGTTTTATACAAACCACTCCCAACACCACCACTCACTACCTGCCAAGGCAATCTCTGGTGCTCCCACATAGCGGCATACAACACTTCTGGATTTTGCATATCCATAGACAATTCAGCAGCCCCACTAAGGGTGTTCACAAAAAGTTGTTTTACCCAATTTTTACCACCGTCAGTAGTCTTATAAATACCCCGTTCTGGATTGGGTCCATGCAAAGCGCCTTGAGCAGCTACGTAAACAATATCCGGATTGCTGGGGTGAATTCTAATTCTTGAAATATGCTGTGTGGCCTCTAAACCCAAATGTTGCCAGGTCTTACCACCGTCTAATGATTTATAAACCCCGTCTCCATAAGTGGTCATAACCCCTCTAGGAGCGTGCTCTCCCATACCCACATAAATAATATTGGGATGGCTTTCAGACACAGCCACCGCTCCAACAGAGCCCGTATTAAAAAACCCATCAGACACATTGTTCCAATGTTGGCCCGCGTCTTCTGTTTTCCACAATCCACCCCCCGTCGTACCCATATAATAGGTCAATGGATCTTGAACCACCCCAGAAGCCGCTACCGACCTGCCGCCTCTAAAAGGGCCAATATTTCTGTATTTCACCATGGAAGAAAAGGCCTCTTCTACCTGTCCTAAAACAGTATTAGCTGAGGCAATAGCCACTAAAAGGAAAAAATATTTTTTCATGATTTTTTATTTAAACAGTTTACAAATTAGTGGCCAGAACGGCCCAAATATATGTTGATGTTTTTATCCAATGCCGCTACCTCTGCATCTATATTATTGACGGTATCAAAATCTATACCCGCCACAACTCCAAAAGAAAATTGGGCTGAGGCTAATGTGGTGACCATAAAAAATAAGAACAACTTTAATTTTTTCAAGAAGAATTCGCGCTTAGTTAATTTTACCAGCGTTAAGATATAAAATTAACTCAATCCCTGTACACCTCAATAGCCCTATTCTCTATGGCAGAAAGCCACTCCAAATTTTGTTGCTCCCATAAAATGGCGAGGCTATCTAAAGGGCTGGGATGTTGTTTGGGTTTGTAGTTGTCAAAATCCTGAAAAAGAAGGCCCTTGACTTGCTGTTTGTTTTTCCCTACCCTAAAACGGGTACCTCCCCCATTGGTATGGTAAGAATAGGCCATATAATCTATTTCAAAACGCAGGCTGTGTATCCAATAGTAAAATTGGTCTTGAAAATCTTCACCACCCCCTTCTTGTTTAAAAGTAATGGCCAACTGGTGGTAGCTTTGATTGTTTAACTGAGTTAAACCCTTGTATTCTGCCATCACAGCCTGGTCCTGAAGTCCCAAGGGCAACTGCGCATAATAAAGCACCGAATTTAAAGAATTGGCATAGAGCGTTTGTAGTGAATCTGAAAGTACTACAACTTGGCCATTTCGGGTCCTTTCAAAAGTGCTGAAATTGGTCCAAATGTCTTTGGTAAGTCCCAAACTGTCTTGTTTTTCTCTGGAATAACGGACACCAGAAGCGTCCCTGTTCACCTCGTAGTGGTAATCCCTAAAATTAAAAGCTATTTCAGTGGGTTTTCCTAGGTTCCATCCGTGGGCTGCAACCGTCTTTTGAATGAGGCTATCTGCATCCATTTCAGGCGTTAACCCACAAGAAAACAACAACAATCCAAAAAAACCCAACACATATTTTGCCATAACAATCATTTATTTATGATTCATGGGTAAATATACCCTCAATTGGGGTGTGAAACAAATGGGCCAATTTAAAAGCCAAAGGCAAAGAGGGATCAAATTTTCCTTTTTCAATGGCATTGATGGTTTGGCGAGATACCCCTACTTTATGGGCCAAATCTTCTTGTGTTAATTGGTGCCTGGCCCTGAGTTCTTTAATGCTATTTTTCATTTATAACGCCTTGTATTAATGGCTAATCCCGCCAAATATGTCAAACTAATCACAATAGTCATAAAAGCAAAGTCCATTTTAAAACCCAGTAAATCTTGCTGCTCTAAGATAGACAATCCCAAACCCAAGACTACTGCCACACCCAAACTAATGGCCATGGCCTCTAAATGCATGCGCTGTTGCAGCTCGTCCAGGTTTAAAATGTGTTTTCTATTGGCTAAAATCATGGCAGCTCCTGTGATTAAAAACAAAGCTACGCCTGCGTAAGTGTAAAGAGAATTCTCCCATAACATTTCAGGGCCAAAAGTAGCTAAGGCGGTACTGAGCACCCAAATCATGGTCCAAACAGCCAATCTCTTGGTGCTTTTGTGCTGTAATTCTTTAAAAGATTCTGTAGTTTTCATAAGGTATAAATGTAAATGTTACTTGCTATTTTGTAAAGTTTATTTGACAAATGTAATCAATTTTTTTAAAATGTAAAGGAAAGTTGACTTTTTTAAATTGTTTATACAAATTGTCTTTAAAATACTCAAGAATTAAACACTTTTGTAACGTTTGCATTTCTGTGTCGTCTTTAAAGGGTAACAACCGCATGGGGACTGACCTATTACTTATGAAACATCGCTTGAATATTTTTGCTCCTTTCTTAGGTGCACTTTTTATGGCATCGGCCCTGTGGGGCCAAGAAACCGCTCAGAAAATAGAAAAGTTTCAGGTTCCAGAATTTGACGGGCTGGTTGGGGAACAGGAGTGGGCCAACAGCCAAAAGTTTTTAATCAATTACGAGATAGATCCCGGCAATAACACCCCTTCAGAAAACCTTACAGAAGTATTTGTGGGCTATTCAGAGACCCATTTATACGTTGGATTTATAGCCTATACAGACATGAAAACCCTGAGGTCTTCTATTAGAAATAGGGATGAAGCTTGGAATGACGACCTGGTGATGTTTGGCATAGACACCTATGGAGACGGCAGGTATTTGGTTAATTTTGGTGCCAATGCAGAAGGCAATCAGGTAGATATGAAATTCACCGCAGACGGAAATGACGACGAGTCTTACGATATAAATTTTGAATCCAAGGCCAGTAAACAGGAAAATGCCTACCATGTAGAACTCAAAATTCCTTTTAATGTCCTTCAGTTTAAAAAGGCACTTAAATATGATTGGAACATCCTTTTATACCGCTCAACCTACACAGGAGAAAACAGAAGCCAAAACCTAAATATTGCCATAGATAGAAACAACAATTGCCTTCCCTGTCAGGCGGTTAGCACCATTCATCTAGAAGGGATTAAATCAGAAAATAGGCTGCTTTTTACCCCTAATATGGTGGGAAGTTGGTCTGGAGAAAAAGTAGCAGGTGCTTTATCATATGGGGCATTAGACGCTGGCGTGGGGCTTAGCGGACTCATAGACCTCAACAATACGGCCTCTTTGGAATACACCATTAATCCAGACTTTTCTCAGGTAGAAGCAGACGTTTCTCAGGTCACCGTGAACAATACTTTTGCGGTAGAATTTCCGGAGCGTCGTCCTTATTTTAATGAGGGAAATGACATGATTGCTTCTGAACTTAATACGGTGTACACCAGGGCTATTAATCAACCGCTTTTTTCTTCAAAACTCATCTCTCAGGGGGAGAAAAATAGGGTGTATTGGCTCACTGCCTACGACGAATCTTCTCCGTATTTAGTGGCAGGAGAAAACGAGTCCGTATTAGAGCAAGGGGGAGCATCTTATGCAAATATACTCAGGTACCAGCGCACCTTTAAAGGTGGGTCTAATGTGGGCTTTTTAACCACCAACCGATTTTTTACAGAGGGAGGGTCCGGAAATACGTTTGGATTCAATGCCCTGTATAGGATGAAGGAAAAATATGCTTTTACGGCAGAATTCAGTAAGAGTATGGTACAAGAACCTGAAGCAGATTGGATAGACAATAGCGGGCGTATTAAAGACAAGAGTATTGCCTTAGATGGGGAGTCTCTCAAGGGAGACGCCTTGGCCTTAAAGGTGACTAGAAATACCAAACACTGGAATTCAGAAGCCTTTTATGAGCATTATAGTCCCCATTATCAGACGCCCCTTGGGTTTATTACCCGAAACAGTATTAAAAGGGTGTTTTTAGGTCATGGGTATCAGCACTTTTTTGAAAAAGAAAATACCCTGAGGCAATTGAATGTCTTTACGGGTAGTGAGGTCATTCACAATTACGACGGTTTAAAAAAATACAGCACGCTTGGAGGAGAACTCTCTATGCAATTGGCGGGAAATGTTTATGTAGAATTTAGCAAATGGCTGGTACTCAATGAGGAATTTGAAGGTTTTAACGCCACCAACATGCCGGAGAATAGATTTTTTATTCGCTTTAGCCCTACTGAAAATGTGAATATGAGGATATTCACTTCTTGGGGAGAGAATATTTTTTACGACAACACTCCTGAAGTGGGTAAAAACTTCTTCTTAGGGAGTTTTAACAATTTCCAACTCAGTCCTAAATGGTCCGTAAGCCCAAGTATTCGCTACTCCAGATTGGGACATTTAGACGGGAAAAATACTTTTTACGAGGGTTTTATTCTCAGGGGAAACACCAATTATCAGTTCAACCAAAACCTCTCGCTCCGATTGGTTTCAGAAGTAAATTCCTTTAACGAAGGGGCATTTGTACAAACTTTGCTCAAATGGAACCCCAATCCGTTCACCATATTTTACATTGGGGGCACCAATGGATATTCCTACGCAGAACAAATTGGGGACCTAAGAATAGATGGGGTGAATCTTTACTTTAAATTTCAATACCAATTTGGTTTGTAAGAATCTTTAAGATAATATTAGTTGTTGGCATGCATTTAATGGTTTATTAACCTTTAGTTCATTTTTAAAATACAAATGCACACCACCTTTGTACAGCGTGCTAGCCACGTAGGTTTCTTAATAACGTACTGGTTTTTGTCGGTCATGCGTTAGAAATCTTGCAGCTGTCCTTAGGGGCAGCTGCTTTTTTTTAAATCTTTATTATATCATAACACCCAAGTTACAATAACTTAACATTAGTAATGGTTCTTTGCACCAGACAAAAACCAGTACCATGCAATTATTTAAAAAAGCAGTCATTTTAGCCTGCCTTTGTTTTTCTTTTAGCCTAAGCGCACAAGAAACCCCAGCACCCAATTTTGGAAAAGGCCTATTTAATCTAGTAGGTAAAGACAGTACTTGGACCATGAAAATTGGTGCGAGAATGCAAATTTTAGCCATCGCTAACTGGAAAGAAAGTGCGTCAGGAGACTTTGAAACCCAAGAAAGCAATATGCTCATTAGAAGGGCCCGCTTAAAATTTGACGGGTTTGCTTATTCCCCAAAATTAAAATACAAATTAGAGCTAGGACTCTCCAACAGAGATATTTCAGGTGGTTCCATTTATACCGGAAATACCCCAAGGTATATATTAGACGCCGTAGTGATGTGGAATTTTCATGGAAACTGGGAATTGTGGTTTGGGCAAACCAAACTACCAGGAAATATTGAGCGGGTTATTTCCTCAGGGAATTTACAACAAGTAGACCGTTCCTTACTCAACAGCCGCTTTAATATAGACCGTGATATGGGGGTGCAATTGAGGCACAAAACCAAAATAGGCAAACACTTTTTAATGCGAGAAAAGTTTGCTATTTCACAGGGAGAAGGTAGAAATATTACTGCTGGAAATTTAGGGGGTCACCAATTTACCAGTCGTATAGAGCTTTTGCCTTTTGGGGCTTTTAAAAGCAAAGGAGCGTACAGTGGGTCAGATTTAAAAAGAGAAAATTCCCCAAAACTTATGATAGCCGCTACATACGACAGCAATCAAAATGCCGTAAAAAACAGGAGCAATATGGGGTCTTATATGGAAACTGATGCTGGTCTGTTTCAAACAGATATAAATACCTGGTTTATAGACGGTATGTTTAAATACCGCGGTTTCTCCTTTATGGGTGAATACTCAGACCGCAGTGCAGCTAATGCAATAGCTAAAAATCTGGACGGATCAGAAACAGGTTCGGTAGTGCAAGTTGGAAAAGGCATTAACTTACAAAGTGGTTTTTTACTAAAAAACAATATTGAAATCTCAGGGAGGCTCACTAAAATCACCCTAGACCAAGTCATCACAGGAAAAGTTCCAGAAACCCAATACACGGTGGGTGTGTCAAAATATATAGTGGGACACAAATTAAAAGTGCAATCAGATTTTAGCTACTTAGACAGTCCCGGCGCTTCCAATAAACTCATGTACAGGCTTCAATTAGACTTACATTTTTAACCTTAAGATAACCTCAAATACCCAAAATTAAGAGTACATTTAACCCCTTTTAAAATAGATTATGGACAATTTATATATTTTAATGTTGGCCGCACTTGCGGTATTGGCTATTGCAGATTTAGTGGTTGGTGTGAGCAATGACGCCGTGAATTTTTTAAACTCTGCCATTGGATCTAAAGCCATCTCTTTTAAAACCATTATGATCGTTGCCTCTATTGGAATTGCCATGGGTGCTATTTTTTCTAGCGGTATGATGGAAGTGGCTAGAAAGGGTATTTTTAATCCCGGAGAATTCTATTTTAACGAGATCATGTTCATTTTTATGGCCGTGATGATCACTGATATTTTATTGTTAGACTTTTTTAATACCCTGGGAATGCCTACCTCTACAACGGTTTCTATTGTATTTGAACTACTAGGTGCTTCTGTAGCCATGGCATTAATAAAAATAAGCAATCAAGGTGGCGCTTTTTCAGATGTTGTGCAGTACATAAACACCTCAAAAGCGGCAGATATTATTTTTGGTATTTTACTCTCGGTAGTTGTTGCGTTTTCTATTGGCGCTATTGTTCAGTGGGTTTCTAGGATATTACTTTCTTATAATTTTGAGAAAAAACCCAATTGGGTTTCTGCTGTTTTTGGCGGTATTGCTACTTCTTCAATTACCTACTTCATTTTAATGAAAGGAATAAAAGGAACTGCCATAGCAGGAGAAAATTTAGAGATACTCGGTGGTCAAACTATTAAAGATTTCTTAGAAACAGAGGTTTGGAGTCTCATCCTTGTGAATTTATTAATATGGTCCTTAATATCATACCTGCTTATTTCATTGGCTAAAATTAATATCTATAAGTTTATTATCGTCATAGGTACATTTGCTTTGGCTTTAGCTTTTGCTGGAAACGACTTAGTGAATTTCATTGGTGTACCTATTGCTGCCTGGCAATCTTATGAAGCTTGGAGCATGTCTGGTATTCCAGCTGCAGAGTTTAGCATGAACATTTTGGCTAAAAAAGTGCCAACGCCTACCTTTTTATTATTTGCATCAGGAATGGTCATGGTGGCTACGCTTTGGTTCTCTAAAAAAGCGAGATACGTTGCAGAAACAGAAATTAATCTGGCTAGAGAGGGAGAATCCAAAGAGCGCTTTAACCCAAACTTCTTATCCAGAGGAATTGTGCGTTTCGCCATGAGCATTTCAAATTACTCACAAGCCATTCTTCCTAAAACATGGCAAAACAAATTAGACGCACAGTTTCAAAAACCAGTCATTTCATTATCCAAAGACAAGAACTTTGAATTGCCCGCTTTTGACATGGTCAGGGCTGCAGTAAACCTTGTGGTTGCTGGTATATTAATATCTATTGCCACTTCCTATAAATTGCCCTTATCTACAACTTACGTCACTTTTATGGTGGCCATGGGAACCTCATTGGCAGACAAAGCCTGGGGAGCAGAAAGCGCCGTATATCGTGTAGCTGGAGTGCTCAATGTCATAGGAGGATGGTTTGGAACGGCGCTAATTGCATTTATAGCTGCTGGAATTATTTTAACAATCATCTCTATAGGTCAAGGAACAGCCATTGGCGTGTTGCTTATTTTGGCTATATTCTTATTGGCTAGAAACTACGTTAGTTACAACAAAAAAAGCAAAGAGTTTCAAGCAGAGGACAGCCTTAGAAAAGCAGAGAGCAGTTCTATTCAAGGGGTTATAGAAGAGAGTGCAAACAACATTTCTAACGTGATTAGAAGAACCCAGAACATCTATTCTAATGCAGTTACAGGACTGGCAAAACAAGATCTTGAACTGCTTAAAAAGAATAAGAAACAAGGGGCCAAATTGGCCGACGAAATAGAAGACCTACGCAACCACATATTCTACTTTATTAAAAATCTAGATGAGTCTAGTGTTCGTGCAAGTGATTTTTACATCTCCACCATTACACACCTCACAGATGTGTCTCAATCTTTGGATTACATCTCCAAAGTGAGCCACAAACACGTAAACAACAACCACAAAAAGCTTAAATACAACCAACTCAAAGAGCTAAAGGAATTAGAAAACCTTTTTGAAGAAGAATTATTTACTAAAACTAAAGTCATCTTTGAAAACCGTAATTTTAATGATATTGGAAAAGTCCTAGCGGTAAAACCAACACTGTTAAAATTCGTTTCTGAAAAGATTGAAACACAGGTAGCCAGGATCAGAACAGAAGAAACAAGTCCAAAAAACTCCACTTTGTACTTCTCCATTCTCCTAGAGACAAGAGACCTTCTCAATGCAATAATGACCTTATTAGAACTCTATTACAGATCATATGACGCAGACATTACGCCTGCGAGTATTGAAGAGTAAATACCTGAGTATTTTCCCAAATAAAAAAGAAGCCGCTAATAGCGGCTTCTTTTTTATTAAAGAATTTACACATTATAAATTATTATCTTTAAGCGAATCATTTACTAATAGCAACCATCAAAATACAAATACACCAAATTAAACAACCCCATGAATTTGATAAAAAAAACCAAATGGGCGGCGCTTAGCTTGTTGCTTTTTGCCTGTCAAAACCAAGTAGAATCCCCTAAAACAGAAGACCTCAATAATTTTCAGTTTTTAGAAATTACCATTCCTGAGCTTCAAGAAGGCTACAAAAATGGCGGCTGGACTATCAGAGATGTTATCGCTGCATACAGCAACCGTATAGACGCCATTGACCACAGCGGCCCCCAATTACATTCAGTCATTGTAGTGAACCCTGACGCTTTGGCCATAGCAGACTCCCTAGACAGGGTAGCCCCAGAGCAGAGAGGACCCTTACACGGTGTGCCCGTATTACTTAAAGACAATATAGACACTAAGGACCAGATGGCAACTACGGCGGGTTCTCGTGCCTTAGCGGGCTCTATGCCGCTACAAGACAGTGAAGTAGCGGCGCAATTACGTGCAGCTGGAGCCGTGATACTGGGAAAAGCCAACCTAAGCGAATGGGCCAATTTTAGAGGGCAAATGTCCAGCTCTGGATGGTCAGGAATTAATGGTCAAACCAAAAACCCTTATGTACTGGCCAGAACCCCATGTGGGTCCAGTGCAGGAAGCGGGGTGTCTGTTTCTGCCAACCTCACGTTATTGGCAATTGGCACAGAAACCAACGGATCTATCGTTTGTCCATCAACCGCCAACGGAATTGTGGGCATTAAACCCACGGTAGGACTCATTAGTCGTGCTGGAATTATCCCTATTTCTTATACCCAAGACACGGCAGGGCCCATGGCCCGTACCGTGGCCGACGCTGTAATAGCTCTAGGCCCACTCACCAGCCAAGATCCTAGAGATGGAAAAACAGCAGCAAACAGAGGCAAAGCATTAAAAGATTACACCCCCTATCTCAAAAAAGACGGCTTAAAAGGAAAACGTATTGGATGGTTTAAAGCTGCTTTTGGCACCCATGCCACTACAGATAGCCTCACCCTAAAAGCCATCGCGGTGCTCAAGGCGCAGGGTGCAACAATTATAGAAATTGATCAAATTAATGAGCGAAGCACTGGAGCCCATTCATTCCAAGTTATGCTAACAGAATACAAAGCAGGACTCAATGATTATTTTGCCAGCCTTGGCCCAGACGCAAAAATTAAAAATTTAGAAGACCTCATTGCCTTTAATAAACAGGATTCGGTAGAACTCAAATACTACAACCAAGCCTATTTGGAAATGGCCTTAGAAAAAGCAGGGCTAGACAGTAAAGAATACCTAGACCATTTAGAAGCCCTCAGAAAAGGAAGCAGAGACAATGGAATAGACAAGGTCATAGCAGCACACCAATTAGACGGTTTTGTAGCCCCTACTGGATCTCCAGCATGGAGTATAGATTGGTTAAACGGAGACAACTACCATGTGTCCAGTTCTTCGCCCGCCGCCTGGGCCGGCTACCCCAATATAACCGTTCCTATGGGAGATGTGCACGGTCTGCCAGTAGGACTATCGTTCTTTGGCACCGCTTGGAGTGAGCCTAGCCTGATAGAAATGGCCTATGGCTTTGAACAGGCCACCAAAGCCAGAATTGTTCCCACCTTTAGGGCTTGGGATGCAGAGTAATCAAATAAAATAATCCTTATCTTTTTAAAATGAAATCATTTTTTTACACCAAAGCCTTCCTATTTATTTTTTGCCTAATGGTGAATTTTAGCAGAACTGAGGCACAAGAGACCCCCCAACCTAATTATGATCTAGCGGCTAAATTTTCCCCCACCCAATTGGCTAAAATGGTCCATTCTACAGAGGTGAGCCCCCACTGGTTAAAGAATGGCAATAGGTTCTGGTACCAATACAAAACCACAGAAGGATCTAATTATTACCTAGTAGATGCAGACAAGCGCAGCAAAACCAAATTGTTCAACAATGATCAAATGGCAGCTTGGCTCACTGAAATTACCAATGATCCTTATGATGGGCAACACCTGCCAAAATTTAATTTTGAGTTTGTAAACAAGGAGCGGGCCATTCGCTTTAGGGTCACTTCCTCGGAACTCGTTGCTGTAGTAAAAGACAGCTCGGATTTAAAAGATAAAGAAGGGGAAGGCAATAAAGCATTGGCCAAAGGCCAAAAAAAGCCTAAAAAAGAAAAGAAGGTATTTCTTTTAGAGTACACGCTTGGGGGGAACGGACTCAAGGTCATTAGCCACGAAAAGGAGGCTAAAAAGGACTATAAAAAATGGGCCAATATTGCCCCGGATTCCTCAGTGGTTCTGTTTTCTAAGGAGTACAACCTCTATTGGATGGACAAGGAAAACTTCCTTAAAGCAGTAAAAAATGAGAAAGATTCCACTATTGTAGAAAACCAATGGACCACTGACGGCGAGGAGCACTTTGGCTACGGTGGAGGGAGCAGGGGAAAAGACAATGAGGAGGTTGAAAAAGAAAAAAAAGACCGTAAATACGTCTATGGACATTGGACAGATAATGGCGAAAAATTTGTCTTCCAAAAGACAGATAGTAGGGCGATTAAAGACCTTTGGGTCATTAATTCAGTAGCAGACAAAAGGCCTACGCTGGAAACCTATAAGTACCATATGCCTGGGGAACAGGAGTTTTACAAAAGGGAACTTCTGGTGTTTGACATTCCCTCTAAAACCCATAAAAAGATCGCTTTGGACACGCTGAGACAGCAGAGTCTTGACGTCTATAGCCGCCCGAGCCTCCCTTCTAACTACGACGATGATTTTAGACCCAGCCTACTCTTGTCTAAAAAGGAGAAAATTTACTTTAATGTCATTAGCCGGGACCGTAAAAAGATGGAAGTCTGCGTGGCAGATATTAAAACCGGCACGGTGAAAGTGCTCATTGAAGAACGCATGAACACCTATATTGAATCTAGGGATTTGGTGCTGTTAAACAATGAAACCCAAATGATTCATTGGTCTGAACGCGACGGTTGGGCCCATTTTTATCTGTACAATTCAGACGGCACCCTGCGCAATAGAATTACCCGAGGGCCTTTTCACTCAGAGAGAGTGAGCGGGGTAGATGAAAAATCTGGAATGCTTTATTTCACTGCACACGGGCTACAAAAAGGACTGGATCCTTATTATGAACACCTCTATGCAGTACCTTTAGGTGGTGGAACACCTAAGGCCTTAAATCCTGGAGATTTTACGTCTAGCACCCGTCCTTCTGACAAGCACAATTATTTTGTGAGTAATTATTCTAGGGTCAATACCGCTCCTAAATCTGAATTGAGAAATGCGTCTGGGCAATTGGTGCTAGATTTGGAAACTGCAGATTTATCTGCACTATTTGACGCTGGCTACCAATTTCCTGAGCCTTTTAAAGTTAAGGCAGACGACGGCATTACAGATATTTATGGGGTGCTTTACAAGCCCTTTGATTTTGATGAAAACAAGCAGTATCCGCTTTTGGAATACGTATATCCTGGGCCTCAGACTGAGGCTGTGAACAAGGCCTTTTCTGTGAGAATGGATCGCTTGGATCGCATGGCCCAATTGGGGTTTGTGGTGGCTACCATGGGAAATAGAGGGGGGCACCCTGACCGCTCAAAGTGGTACCACAATTACGGTTATGGTAACCTGAGAGACTATGGCTTGGCAGATAAAAAATATGTGGCAGAACAGCTGGCCAACCGCCATGCTTTTATCAACATCAATAAGGTGGGGATTTTTGGACACTCTGGTGGTGGTTTTATGTCTACTGCAGCTATGTTGGTTTACCCAGATTTCTTTAAAGCGGCCGTTTCTGCTGCTGGAAACCATGACAATTCTATGTACAATTCCTGGTGGAGTGAAACCCATCACGGGGTTTTAGAAGAAATGGATGAAAAGGGAGAAGTGCGTTACCAATACGACATTGACAAAAACCAATCTTTGGCAGAAAATCTGAAGGGGCAATTGCTTTTGGTGACTGGAGATATAGACAACAACGTTCACCCTGGCGCTACCATTCGCATGGCCAACGCATTGATTAAGGCCCACAAACGCTTTGACTTTAAATTACTCCCTGGTCAGAGACACGGCTTTGGTAATATGACAGAGTACGCTTTTTGGCTTCGTGCAGACCATTTTAGCAAACACCTTTTAGGGGTAACAGCCAAAGAGGTAGACCTGCTACAGATGAATAGGGATGTCCCTCAAAATAAATAAGCGATAAAAAAAGGCCCTCAAGAGGGCCTTTTTTTATGCTAAGCAATACTTGCATTTTATTTTTCTAATGCACTCAAATAGTCCGTACCTAAATATTTTTGGTCCAAATTGGTGTACCAAGCGCGGTCTTTAGGCATTTTAATTCCCCCAATGGCTGTTTCCCCGTCAAGTAAAATATACTCCCCATCTCCTTTTTGTTCGTCGTGATAAAACTGATAGTGACGCAACTGATAGGTCTTAGGGTCCAGGTAAAAATACCAAACATCCTTCCCTACTTCAGGGGCATAGGATACTTTTAACACCCAGTATTCCGATCCTTGAAAGGTCTTTTTGTAAGCCTTAGGATCTAATTGAGTCCCTGGATCTTTGAGTTTCATGGGAAGACCATAGAGGTAGGTGTAATAATTTTTCATCCGCTGAGCCTGTGCACAATCCAAACGATGCGTTTTAATTTCTTCGGGCGTAAATTCACTCCGATCATTAAATGATATGTCACATTGGTTGGGACCCAATATGTATTGGGTATGTTCATCTCCTCTGGTCGCATTTAATTCAAACCGACCTTTGGTATGGTCCATGTGAATTTGAGTGCTCCGCAGGGGCTTATTGGGGGTTTTCATCTCAATACTCATGGCGGCCTTAAAGCGGGGCCAAAGGTTTTGAGGGTCGTGGTAGGCAATTGATTTTTCGAGCAAAGGGGCTGCTGCTGTGCTGCTATTGGCGGACTCTTGAGCATTCACTCGAGAAAGCCCTACAAAGAAAAGCAGACACAAAAAGGAAATACTAGATCTCATAAAGTCATTATTTAGCCTAAAGATACTATAAATACAGGCGGTGTGTTACCCTATTGTCTTTGGGAACAAAGCCTTGAGATTTGAAAAAAACAATGGGGTGTAAATAAGACGCAAACTTCCGTAGGTCTAAAAAAGGTTTTACCCGAAATTTATCCTATTTTTGGGTAAAACCTATATATGAAAACACCACAGAATTTTAAAAACCATCCCATACTAATCAAAGGATTTCACGGTTTGTTATTTTTAAGCATACTCGCCCTTTTAGGCGGTGGTGTGAGTTACTTATTATTGGCAGAAGAAGGACACGCCTACCCTGCTACCTTATCTATACTAACAGCATGGGTATTTATTGTGATGATGTGGTATACGAGACAATTCCCCTTAAAAGCACAAGACAGGGCCATTAGGGCAGAAGAGAGTTTGAGGCATTTCGTACTCACCGGAAAATTATTACCCACAGAACTTAGAATGGGACAAATCATTGCCCTTCGCTTTGCTCCAGATGAGGAATTTTTGCCATTAATAGACCGAGCAATTAAAGAACAATTGACCCAAAAAGAGATTAAAATGGCTATTAAAAACTGGAAACCAGATTACAACAGGTTGTAGTTTATAAAGCCGTTCAATTTCATTATAAGAAAAAACAATAGGTTTTATTCTTTTCATACCTAAATCTAATATAACTTGTTGTGGTCTAATAAAAAGTCACAGCAATTATGGAACATTATTCAGGAAATGAGGGCGCGAAGTGTCCTTTCTCACAAGGAGCCATTAAAAGTGCCGCAGGAAAAGGTACCTCAAACAAAGATTGGTGGCCCAACCAACTCAATATTAATATACTCAGACAACACGGCAAAGCATCTAATCCTATGGATGAAGGCTTTGACTATAAAAAAGCATTCCAAGGCTTAGACCTAAAAGCGCTCAAGCAAGATTTATACAACCTCATGACCGATTCTCAGGATTGGTGGCCGGCAGACTTTGGACACTACGGTCCTTTCTTTATTCGCATGGCTTGGCACAGTGCAGGAACCTATAGAATAGCAGACGGACGTGGTGGCGGAGGAACCGGCGCACAGCGTTTTGCCCCTCTAAATAGCTGGCCAGACAACGGAAACTTAGACAAGGCAAGGCTCTTGCTTTGGCCCATTAAAAGAAAATACGGCAACAAAATATCTTGGGGAGATCTAATGATTCTCGCAGGAAACTGTGCCTTAGAATCTATGGACTTTAAAACCTTTGGTTTTGGGGGTGGAAGAGAAGATATTTGGGAACCTGAGCAAGATATCTATTGGGGCTCTGAAGGAAAATGGCTGGAAAACCAAAGGTATTCTGGGGACAGGGATCTAGAAAACCCACTCGCTGCAGTGCAAATGGGTCTTATCTATGTGAACCCAGAGGGACCAGACGGACACCCTGATCCTTTGGCTTCTGCCAGAGACATTAGGGAAACTTTTGGAAGAATGGCCATGAATGACGAAGAAACAGTAGCCTTAATCGCTGGAGGTCATACCTTTGGTAAAACACATGGAGCGGCTAATCCAGACGAATATGTAGGCCCAGAACCTGCTGGAGCACCTATTGAGGCGCAGAGCATGGGATGGGAAAATAGTTTTGGCACTGGAAATGCAGGAGACACCATTACCTCTGGTTTAGAAGTTACCTGGACCACTACCCCAACCAAATGGAGCAACAATTACTTTGAAAATTTATTTGGATACGAGTGGGAACTCACTAAGAGTCCTGCAGGAGCGCACCAATGGAAACCAAAAAATAATGGTGGTGTAGGAACGGTTCCAGACGCACATGACCCAAATAAAAGTCATGCTCCCATGATGCTTACCTCTGACATTGCCCTGAGAGAAGACCCTATCTATGAAAAAATTTCGAAACGCTTCTATGAGAATCCCGACGAATTCGCAGACGCTTTTGCTAGGGCTTGGTTTAAATTAACCCACAGAGATATGGGGCCTAAATCGCTTTATTTGGGAGAAGAAGTGCCACAAGAGACCTTGATTTGGCAAGACCCTATCCCAGCAACTTCTGGCCCAATAATCAACGAAACTGACATTAAAGCGTTAAAACAACAATTGTCCAATAGTGGCATAACCAATGCAGAAATGGTGCAAACTGCATGGGCGTCTGCCAGTACTTTTAGAGGCTCGGATAAAAGAGGTGGTGCCAATGGTGCAAGGATAGCCTTGGCACCACAGAAAGATTGGGCCGTAAACCAGCCGGAGACCCTAGCAAAGGTACTAGACAAATACCGTGAAATCAAAAACGCTTTTAACGCAGCACATGCTACTCAAGTATCTTTAGCAGACCTAATTGTGCTTGGGGGAAGTGTAGGAATAGAACAAGCGGCAGCTGCAGCAGGGCACAAAATAGTCGTGCCTTTTACTCCGGGAAGAACAGACGCCAGTCAAGAAGAAACAGATGTGCTTTCTTTTGCAGTACTTGAGCCACAGGCAGACGGGTTTAGAAATTATGTAAAAACCAGGTTCTCTGTTTCAGATGAAGAGTTACTATTAGACAAAGCACAATTATTGACCCTTAGCCCTGTTGAAATGACCGTTTTAGTTGGGGGAATGCGCATGCTAGACACAAATTATGATGGAAGTACCCACGGAGTTTTTACTAAAAACAAAGGGGCTTTAAGCAATGATTTTTTTGTACAGCTTTTAGACCTAAGCACCAAATGGGAAGCCGCAAATGAAGAAGAAGACCTCTTTATGGGAAGGGATAGAAAAACGGGCGCCCTTAAATGGAGTGCTTCTAGGGTAGACCTTATCTTTGGTTCTAATTCTGAATTGCGCGCATTAGCTGAGGTGTATGCTTGTGATGACAGCCAAGACAAGTTCTTATGTGACTTTGTCGCAGCTTGGACTAAAGTAATGGAGTTGGATCGTTTTGATCTTAAATAAGTAATCAGGTGGTTTGCAAACTGGTTATTAAACCGCCCAAAGATTGTAAGGCCTTGTTTTTGGACAGACCAAAACAAGGCCAATTACAAGCCTATTTGGCCCAACAACTCTCCTATACCCCTTTTGTTTTTAACAGTGTCCTTGGGGTTTTTATTTTTACTAAAAAAACCCAAACCACAGAAACCTTATCCCTTTGGGTGAACCATTTTTTAGAGATGGAAAAACTCCACCCAGAGCGACTCATAGACACCTCAAATGACCCTCGGTTTTTCAAAAGGGTCACAATGGGTGTATTGGGAAACGAAAAGGCATCGGCCTTGGCCTGGAAAAGACACCTCAACAGTTTTATCTTTCAAGTAAATCCATATCAATTCAAAGGATCCGCTGGCATTAAAGTATTTCAAAGAATACAAAAAACCGTCTCCAAACAAGGCAGTGCTTCCCAAAAAAAATACTTCAAACAACGCCTTAAACTCCTTAGAAATAGGGTGTCTCTAAGCAGTATTGAATCATTATGGAAGGGTTAATAGTGAAACTATTCTTTTTTTAAAGTAGGATAACTCACCCCCAGTTGTTCTAAATAAGTGTCGTACTTTTTTTCGTTGTAGTAAAAAGTTTTCAAAGCAGGTTTATATTGTTCCATGATATTTTTATTCAAATAGATTGGTGGTGCGTCCTGCTTAGTAATCATTGGCGTGTACTTGGTTTCTTTGGTCTGAACCTCGTCAAAATAGGTCCAAGCCTCTTTAACCAATTCAGGTTTCAAGAGCAAGTCTAAAACAGTTGCAGCAACTACCTTAGCTCCAGCAGTAACTCCTTTGTGAGCGATGGGCGTAGCCATTGCAATTGCGTTGCTCCAATGGTGGCCTTGAAGACCCGGAATATTAGACGGAAAACGAAGCGTGACAGTAGGTACTGTCCAAGAAACGTCCCCAATGTCGTCACTTCCCCCACTTACTGGCTGTTCTACAGGAGGCTGAATACCTTTTAAAGTGGTCGCTAAGCCATCTGTAGTTTTAGAGGATACTTCTTTTTGAACCGCTTTTGCAAGCGTCTGATCTGCTTCTGACCAAGTGGGCAAACCTATACTTTGAATATTGGCATCCATTGTTTCGGCAATAACCTTATTAAAATGTCTGGGCCAAGCAGTTCCTAAAATCTCACTATTTACCTCTGTTCCTGTCATGAGTGAGGCGCCTTTAGCAATATCGTTTGCTGTGGCATACATTTCCATGATTCCTTGGTAAGTAACGTCTCTAAAATAATACCAAATTGTCGCTTTAGAAGGGACAACATTAGGTTGGTCACCTCCATCTGTAAAAATAGAGTGAGACCTTTTTAAAGGATCTAAGTGCTCTCTTTTATAATTCCACCCAATATTCATGAGTTCTGCAGCATCTAAAGCGCTTTTACCTCTCCACGGAGCGCCTGCTGCATGAGCAGCCTCTCCATCAAAAGTGTATGCTACTGAAATTAAACCAGTCCCTGAAGATTGGCCCCAAGAGACACCCATATTACTACTCACATGGGTGAAAATACATAAATCAATATTGTCGAATAAACCATCTCTAGTGTACCATGCTTTGGCAGCTACTAATTCCTCTGCAATTCCAGGCCACAAGACTAGTGTACCTCCAATTTTTTCTTTTTTCATAATTTTTTGAACTGAAAAAGCAGCAGTAATATTTAAAGGAATTCCTGCATTATGCCCCTCTCCGTGACCAGGTGCGCCCTCAACAATTGGCTTGTGATAAGCCACTCCAGGGTACTGAGAGGCCTTTGGAATGCAATCCACATCGCTACCTAAAGCAATTACTGGACCTGGGCCATTTGACCATCTAGCAAACCAGGCAGTTGGTATACCTGAGACCCCGTACTCTATTGTAAACCCCTCTTTTTTTAAAAGATCTGTTAGGTACTTTGAAGAGGCTTCTTCTTGGAATCCCAATTCTGAAAAGCTAAATATTTTGTCTACCATTACCTGACTCAGTTTCTCATTGTCTTGCACCCACTGTATAGCCAATGTTTTAAGTGCCTCATTTTTTTCAGGAGTGATATTCTCTTGACCCAATAGGGAAAAAGAAGCTAGTAGCGATAAGCTGACAAAAAAAGCAGTGATTGGTTTCATATCAAAAAAATTAGGTTTCATTAAATATAAAAAAAACCTAAAGTTATTGCGGTCTTAGTTGTGATAAAATATTGATAAATTGCAGATAAAATTATTGTCATGAGTGCATTTTTCAAAAACAAAACCATTTGGATCACCGGAGCCTCTTCTGGAATAGGCTTGGCATTGGCCAAAGAAATCTCTTCTCAAGACTGTACCTTAATTCTTTCTGCAAGAAGAGAAAAAACCTTGGAAGAAGCTGAGGAACTGTGTCATAAAAACGCCCGTATTCACCTGCAAATACTGGATCTTGAAGACACGGAAAGCCATAAAAAAAAGGTGGCAGAGGTGCTTGAAAAAGTGGGGGCTGTTGACCTTCTCATTCACAATGGAGGAATTAGCCAGCGTTCACTTGTCAAAGACACTGACTTCTCAGTAGACAAAAAACTCATAGACACAAACTACTTGGGCACGGTCAGTCTCACTAAAGCAATCTTACCCTCCATGCTGAAAAATGGACGCGGACACTTTGGGGTAGTCACCAGTCTTACCGGTATAATTCCCTCGCCATATAGGTCTGGCTATGCTGCCTCTAAACACGCATTGCACGGTTTTTTTGATTCCCTAAGGGCTGAATTAGAAGACAGTGGTATTTCTGTTAGCTTGTTAGCGCCAGGTTTTGTTAAAACACAGGTCTCCGTAAATGCCTTGGGTCCCAACGGAGAGGCTATAGGTATTATGGATCAGGCACAAGCCAATGGGATTAGCGCGGAACAATGCGCCAAAAAAATAATCAACGCATTAAAGCATGGCAAAAGAGAAGTCTATATAGGCCGTGAAAGTTATGCGGCTTATGTGAAAAGGTACTTCCCAGGCTTGTTTGCCAAGCTCATTAAAAGGGCCAAGGTACGTTAGAGTTTCTTGACGTATTCTGTAATAAGTACAATGGTTTGTCCGCCCACTTTGCCTTCAATATATTGGGCATTTTCTCTATCCAAAGAGATGCGCCTTACCGCAGTCCCTTGTTTGGCCACCATACTACTGCCTTTTACTTTTAAGTCTTTAATGAGCACCACTGAATCTCCAGCTTCTAAAACAACACCATTTACATCTCTGTGAATGACCGCATCTGGTTTTTCTTCACCAGCTCCAGCAGCGGCTGCCCAGCTTAAAAGCGCATCATCTAGGTACATTTGCTCCAATAAACTTGCAGACCATCCAAAAGACTTTAAGCGGTGTAACATGCGCCAAGCAAAAACTTGCATGGCAGGCACTTCACTCCACATACTGTCATTTAAACAGCGCCAATGGTTTTGATCTCTCTCTTCTGCGTCTGCTTCTGAAATACATTTTTCACAAAGTAGTAGTTGGGCCTCTAGGCCACTTGTGGCTGATGCTGGCAGTTCATACACCACTAATTTTTCTGTAGCACTACAACATTCGCACTGCTCATGGGCTCTTTTCAAAAGAGATTTATCTATGCTCATTGGATAAGTTTAAAGAGCTAAAATACATATATCTAAGCCTTTTAAGGGTGAAAATTACCCTAGAATGGTTCTATTTAAAGAATCTGGCCTTAAGCCAAAAAGAAACCCTGACCAGAAGTATGAGTGCAGGCACTTCTACCAACGGGCCAATAACACCCGCAAATGCTTGGCCTGAATTTAATCCAAAAACCCCTATAGCAACGGCTATAGCCAACTCAAAATTGTTTCCGGCTGCGGTGAAGGCCACTGCCGTTGTTTTGTCATAGGTTCCTCCTGCTGCTTTGGTCACAAAAAAGCCAATCACAAACATGAGGCTAAAATAAATGATTAATGGAAATGCTATTACTAGAACATCTAGAGGAATGCTTACAATGAGCGCCCCTTTTAATGAAAACATGACCACAATGGTGAACAATAGCGCAGTAAGTGTTCCGGGAGAGATGCTAGGAATGAATTTTTTCTCATACCAGTCCAGACCTTTTAGCGGTACTAAAATTTTTCTACTCAAAAAGCCCATCAAAAAAGGAAGCCCTAAATAAATCAGTACAGATTCTGCAATAACACCTATGGATATGTCTACTATAGCTCCTTCAAATCCAAAGTATGGCGGCAAAACGGTAATAAACAACCAAGCATAAAAAGAATAGGCAAATACCTGAAAAACACTGTTCAAAGCCACCAGTCCTGCACCGTATTCAGCACTTCCTTCTGCCAAGTCATTCCAAACGAGTACCATTGCAATACACCTGGCCAAGCCAATTAAGATGAGTCCCACCATATATTCTGGATACTCTTGAAGGAATGTTAATGCCAATACAAACATCAAAATAGGACCTACCACCCAATTTAATAAAAGGGATACCCCTAAGATTTTTACGTTTTGAAATACTTTAGGCAAGAGGGCATAATTGACTTTGGCGAGTGGCGGGTACATCATGACAATGAGGCCAATGGCAATGGGAATATTAGTGGTCCCCACACTCAATTTATTTATAAAAAGAGGGAAGTATGGAAAAATATACCCAATCCCCACACCCATACCCATGGCTAAAAAAATCCAAAGGGTGAGGTATTGGTCTAAAAAAGATAATTGCTTTTTCATGGCTTACGAAATTCGAGAAAATACATATTTGAGTTCTGTAGCTATTTGAATACTGCGCTCCCTGTAAACCCTTTCTTGCTGTGGGCTGCCATCGGAGATTTTTGGATCTTTAAAGGTCAGTCCAATTCGCTTTTCTGCTCCAGCAATAAAAGGGCAGCCTTGGTCTGCTGCGTCACAAGTCATAATGGCCGCAAAGTCTTTGGAAGGATTTAAAGGATGGTCTATTTTTTTTGAAAAACCTATGAGCGGTAGGGACCTTTCTGAGTAGTGAATAGCATAGATGGGGTTTTTGCTCTCAGCGATAGGATAAATGTCAAAACCCTGTGCTGCTAAGGTTTTAATTACCATAGGATATAAAGCGGTTGCTTCAGTACCCCCAGAATAACACAACACATGAGGCGCTTTATAATAGGCCGCCATGGCCTGGGCCCAAATTTGTGACAGATGACTTCGCCTAGAGTTGTGGGTGCAAATAAAATGAAGTTTTACTAGTGCTTGTGCCGTTTTCTTTTCTTGAATAAAAACGACCAATAGGTCTAAGATGTTTTTTCGCTCTTCAGAGAGCGTACTCAAGTCTAAGGCCTCAATAGTTTTGTATAATAGGGTGTTCATGCTTTTTATAATTAACAACATCCACTCCCTGGTGTACATGCGTTCTTGTTCATCTCTGAAAGGCTTAGTTTTGGTTTGTCTGTAGGAATGCCACAGTTGTCTTTAGCCAAACAATCGGTGGCCTTAGCGGTGAGCAAAAAATGACTTCCATGAGTGGCTATCCCATAGGTTTCTATGGTTTGTCCCTGAAATTCAACTTCAATAGGAAGGTCTCCAATAGCCAAGGCTTTTTGCGCCATCTCTATAATGGAAATTAGTTTTTCAGGATGAAGTCTGTGGTCGTAATCTTCGGCAGACCAAAGTTGAAAATTAACCACTGAATTAGAACGCATGGTTCCGCCACAGTCTACAAAGTCTCTAGTCACTTTCCCTACTTCAGTGACATGAAAATAAGGAGGCACTAAGGTGCCATTGGGCAATTGAAACCCAATTGTTTCCATTTTTTTTAATTCGTTTATAAATGCTAATAGTGTCATGGTGTATGTATTAAATTAACAACAATCATTGGAGGTAGGAATTCCTGCAGCAAATAGACCGGCAAAAGTCTGGTTTGCCTGCTGCCAAGCCTCTGTGTCTATACAGTAACAAACACTGGTGCCTGAAATATTTCCCTTGATAAGACCGGTTTGCTTTAAGACGCTTAAGTGTTGAGAAATAGTGGATTGGGCCAAACCAATCTCCAACACCAAGTCCCCACAAATACAGCTGTCCTGTTTAATTAAATGCTTTAAAATAGCAATTCTAGCAGGATGTGCTAAGGCTTTTGCTATTGCGGCTAGGCTATTGTCTTGATCCGTAAAAATAGCTGTTTTAGTAATTCCCATTTTTATATATTAATATATTGCAATATTACGATAAAAGATTAAAACACCAGAGGCTTCACCTTAGCTTATTATTAATTTATTACATTTAATGGACCAATACCTTTTAAATGAACAGAAATACATTTTTAAAGCAAAGCAGTGCATTAGCAGCACTCGCTTTAATACCGAGCAGTTGTGTGGCGTCATTTTCCAATACTTCTTTTCCTATAGGACTCCAACTCTACACGGTTAGAGATTTTATGGCCAAAGATCCCGTAGGCACCCTTAAAAAATTAAAAGCCATGGGATATTCGGATTTTGAGAGTTATGGCTTTGACACGGTGAACAAAACCTACTATGGGTATAGTGCCAACGAATTCAAGACTATTTTAGAAGACCTTGAATTGAGTACTTATACAGGTCATTATGGACTTCCTGGACTTATGGAGGCTTCAGAAACAGACTTAAAAAACTATGTAGACGCTTGTATTGAAGGGGCTAAAGCACTGGGAGATCACTATATTACTTGGCCAAAGCTAGGAGACGCATACCACACTTTAGAAGGCTACACCCTGTTGGTGCAAAAATTAAATGCAATTGGCGCTCAGGTGTCGGCCGCAGGCCTAAAATTGGCCTACCACAATTTTGGCTATGACTTTAATACCTATGGTGACAAAACAGGTATGGATTGGGTACTAGAAGAAACTGATCCAGATTTGGTTAAAATAGAAGTAGATTTTTATTGGGTCATGCATGCTGGCGTCATTTCCCCTAAAGCACTTATAGAAAAAGCTCCAGGAAGGTTTCCATTGTGGCATATTAAAGATATGGATAAAGTGACCAGAGACTATACGGAGCTTGGTAATGGGTCTATAGATTATACCAAAGTCCTTCCCAATGCCAAAACCGCTGGATTAGAGCGTTACTATATAGAACAGGGTGGGAATTTTGCGGTGAACTCCATGAAAAGTGTGGCAGAGAGTGCAAGCTATTTCAAAAAACATATCCAGGGGTTCATTTAATTGCGAAATTACCCATAAATAACACCCTTAATTTTCATTTTGTTAAATAGCGACGCAAACCAGTCGCAATGTCCTTATAATGCCGATATTTATGAGGTGTTATAATGATAACAATCGGTATAATTTAAATTGACCCTCATGCAACAACAGCGCCTAGAAGTATTTAAAAAAACAGTGAATAATACGTTTAACGTATACAATAGCCTTTTTCTAAATCTCCCTTACCGCAATATTGAAAATGTAGGTATGCTTATTCCACTCCTATTAGACCAGAGCAAAAAAGGTTTGGAAGCTGGAAAAAACCCACAGCAAATTTTGGAAGGTTTTTTTAAAGATTATGCCGGACTCACCACAGAAGAATCACAGATAGATTTTATGTTTCGTATTATCCAGTATGTGGAACGTCAGGTGGTGCTTTATGACAGTGTGGAAGATGCAGCATTCCCTAAGCTTCACAAGCATAGTTCTTCTCTGAGTATAAAAGATTATTTTCAAATTATTGATAAAAACAAGAGTTGGGATGAGGTAGCGGAGAAACTCTCCAACTTCAGTGCCCGTATTATACTAACGGCACACCCCACCCAATTCTATACGCCAGCTGTCTTAGATATTATGACAGATTTGCGCAAGCTCATTGTAGAGAATAATATCACGGAAATAGACAAGAGTTTGCAACAATTGGGGCTGACCTCTTTGCTGAACAGTAAAAAACCCACTCCTTTAGACGAGGCAAAAAACATCATACATATTTTAAGAAATGTGTATTATGACGCCATTGGAGACCTTTTTTCATATATTAAAACAAATATCCCACAAGTAGATTTCAACAATTATAATATTGTTAAATTAGGTTTCTGGCCAGGTGGAGATAGGGATGGCAACCCATTTGTCACTACGGAAATGACGGATCAGGTAGCAGATGAATTAAGGACCACGCTCATGAAGTGTTACTACAAAGACTTGAAAGCCCTGCATCAAAAATTAAGTTTTACAGCACTTCAAGAGCCCTTAATAGGCCTTAGAAAAGCATTGTACGACAGTATGTTTGACGCTAATGCCCTAGTGCCTTACGACTTTTTGATTGGAGAACTCCAGAAAATCAAAGACCTCTTAGTCTCTAAATACTTTGGTTTATATTTAAAAGATCTAGACGCTTTAATAGATAAAGTCAAGATCTTTAAAACCCACTTTGCCACTTTAGACATAAGACAAGACCACAGCATTCATTTCAATAGTATCACGGCTATTTTAAAACATGCCGGTATTATAAAGGAGTCTTTAGAGGAACTATCCCCTGAGGCACTCACCGATAAATTACTCCATTTAGATCTAGAAGTGTACCCTGATGAATTTGAAGATGCACTCGTTTCAGATACCTTAAAAAATATCAGAAACCTCAAAAACATTCAAGCCAAGAACGGTCAAGACGGTTGCAATAGGTATATTATTAGTAATTCAGAGGACAAATTTTCTGTTTTATTTGTTTGGGCTTTATTTAGGTGGTCCGGATACAAAGAAGCAGACATTCATTTTGACATTGTCCCCCTTTTTGAAACCATGCACGGCATGGACACTTCTGAACAAAGCATGCAAGAGCTCTTTCAGACAACTGCCTATATGCAGCACGTTAAAAAGAGGGGGAATAAACACACCATCATGCTTGGTTTCTCAGATGGAACAAAAGATGGAGGCTATGTGAAAGCCAATTGGTCTATTCTAAAAACCAAAGAAAACCTAACAAGCGTTTGTAAGCAATACGACGTAAGTGCCGTCTTTTTTGACGGCCGTGGTGGACCTCCAGCAAGAGGTGGTGGAAAAACACATAGATTTTATGCTGCACAAACCAAAGAAATTGCCAATAATGAGATACAACTGACCATTCAAGGACAGACCATTACCAGTACTTATGGTACTAGAGACCAGTTTGTATATAATTGTGAGCAACTCTTAACCGCTGGATTGTCTAACAATATTTTTAGCAAGGAAAACACCATTTCAATCGCCCACAGAGCGCTTATGGAAACACTGTCCGAAAGAAGTTTTACCAAATACGACGCTTTAAAACAGCATCCTAAATTCATGCCTTATTTAGAAAATAGGAGTACCCTTAAATATTATACCAAAGCAAATATTGGCTCAAGGCCAGGAAAAAGAGGCCAAAAAGCTAAATTAGAGCTCTCTGATCTAAGGGCCATTTCTTTTGTTGGTTCTTGGAGCCAACTCAAGCAAAATGTCCCCGGCTACTTTGGTATTGGTTCTGCCATTGCTTCTTTAGAGGCAGAGGGCAAACTGGGAGAACTACAGGAGATGTTTAAAGAAGTGCCTTATTTTAAAGCACTCATGCAAAACAGTATGATGGCTTTAGCCAAATGTTATTTTGAACTCACCAGCTATATGAAAGAAGACCCAGAGTATGGCGATTTCTGGCAGATACTTCACGACGAATACACCCTATCCAAAGAAAAATTACTCCTCATTTCTGGCTTAAATATTCTCATGGAAAAAGAAGCTGTTTCAAGAGAATCTGTACTGATCCGGGAAAATATAGTCCTTCCGTTATTGGTGATCCAACAATACGCCCTTCAAAAAATAGGACAAAATGCGCCGCTAAAAGAAATCTATGAAAAGATTGTCACCCGATCTTTATACGGGAATATTAACGCGAGTAGAAACTCCGCTTAATAAAAAAGCCATTCCTAGCTTAGGAATGGCTTTTTTATTATTAAGGTATACTGGACTTTTTAATTTAAAATAGTCTCCCTAGTTTTAAGATATTTTGATGTAGTCTCTTTTAAGAATGAATCTAACCCATTTAAATCAATTAATCCATAATCTTTCTTAGAAAATGGACCTGGTACAACATGTAAATGTTTGCGAGACCATAATGATAAATTCATGATCATTGGAAATAAATCTATGCCACTATCCGTTAAATAATAGTACTTTATCTTATTGTCATTTACATCTCTTTTGAAGTCTAAAATTCCATGACTCCTCAATTTTTTAATTCTATCTACTAAAATATTAGTAGAGATTTTTTCAGGAGATTTCAAGAATTCAGAATAGGTATTTCTGCCAATAAACAAATCTCTAATTATTACCAAAGACCACTTATCACCAAAAATATCTAGAGCACTAGAGATTGGGCATTGTGATCTAAATTCAAAATCTAACATAACATAAAAATTATTAAAAATATAGAATACAAAAATAAGAAAAATTCATAAGAAAATGATTGAAATGCAGCAATTCAAATTTATTATTGTAATATGCAATTAAATTTAATTTTTTTATTAATTTTAGTTTCACCAACTTAACACTTAATAAAATGAAATTTAAATTAACACTATTAAGCGCCATTTTGATTTGCATGTCTTGTAATAACAAAGAAGTAGCTCCCCAAGAGACTGCTTACTATGATTATTCCACGTCAGACTCGAAGTTTACTGGAGGAACAAAAATCATTCCTATAGAAACCGCCCTGGGCACTTTCAATGTATGGACCAAAAGAGTCGGTAATAATCCCACTACAAAAGTACTTTTATTGCATGGTGGTCCTGGAGCAACCAGCGAATATTTTGAAGCTGCAGATTCGTATTTCCCTCAGAGCAATGTAGAATATTATTACTACGATCAAATGGGATCCGGAAAAAGCGACAATCCAAATGACGAAAGACTTTGGAATATAGACAGTTTTGTTGAAGAGGTAGAACAAGTTAGAAAAGCCCTACAACTAGACGCTTCAAATTTTGTTATATTAGGCCATTCATGGGGGGGCATTTTAGGTATTGAATACGCCTTAAAATACCAACACAATATGAAAGCGCTTATTGTCTCAAATATGATGGGTTCCATCCCTGATTATGTAACCTATGCCAAAGAAGTTTTAGGGCCGCAGTTACCTCCAGAAGTTCTGGCTGAAATTGAAAATTTTGAAGCCAATGAAGACTATACTAATCCCGAGTATTTAGGACTAATAGAGGAACACTATTATCCAGAACATGTATTGAGAATGAATCCTAGTGAATGGCCTAACCCAGTCCTTAGGGCTTTTGCAAACATGAATTATCCTCTTTACCTAAAAATGCAAGGACCCAGCGAATTTGGCGTAGTCGGAGATGCTGTTCTAAAAGAGTGGGACCGAACTAGTGATTTAAATAAAATCACTATTCCTACCCTAACTATTGGAGCTGAATACGACACTATGGATCCAAAAGCCATGAAAGAAATGAGTGAAATGGTTCAAAATGGAAGCTATTTACACTGTCCTAAAGGGAGTCATATGGCCTTATACGACGACCAAGAAACATACTTTAATGGTGTGATCAAATTCTTAAAGTCATTGTAATTAAAAAGCCGTAATATTAAAAAAGCCATTCCTCAGGAATGGCTTTTTTAATATGAATACTTGACTACTATTGAAGCTGGTACACCCTCACATAGTCCACTTCCATCTGGTCTTGTGTAAAGTCTGGCGTAATGTCTCCGCCCAAACTACCACCAAGGGCTACATTTAAAAGTAAGTACTGGTCTTTGTTAAAAGGCCAAAAGTCATTGCTTCTGTCCGCAGGTTGGTAGGTGAAAAACACTTCTCCATCTACCGTAAAGTCTATTTTATCTTCTGTCCAAATCATGCCATATACATGAAAATTCTCTGTTACATCTGAAACCGACAATTGCTTTAAGGCAGGATAATCTCCATACCTACCCGCTACGTGAACCGCAGACTGTACCATTAAATGGTTCTCGAACAATTGCTCCATCATGTCTATTTCCCCACATGCAGGCCAACCTACTTCTGGCAAATTGGTTCCCAAAGCCCAAATAGCTGGCCAAGTACCTTGCATTCTAGGCAATTTGGCCCTTACTTCTACTTTGCCATAAGTGAAGTGAAATTTAGAATTAAACCTGGCAGAGGTAAATTCCTGTGTACTTCCATTATGGGTGTAAGACTCCTTTTTAGCAATAATCTTAAGGGTTCCATCACTGACCTCAGCGTTTTCAATACGGTCTGTATAATGCTGCTTTTCGTTGTTGTACCAGCCACCGTTTTCAGGAGCATCTGTTTCTAAAAACCATTTGTCTGCATCTGGTAGTCCTGGCGCGTCAAACTCGTCTGTCCATACCAATTGATAGGTTTTTTCAGCGTCAGACGCTTTCTTTTTTTCTTCGTTTTTTGAATTACAAGCTGTTAATACAAGTGCGCAAAGGCCTAGACTTAATAATTTGGTTTTCATAGTATTTATTTTTAATTAATCTTGTTACTTTTCCCAAACAGCATAAGCCAGGGCTTTTCTAGTCTCTTTCCATTGGCTGTCTGGAACATATGCGCCACTGCCAATTTTAACCAGAAGGTTTTCATCTATCTGGGCCACATAATACCCAGAGGCACCATCTTTGGCTTCAACCACCACTACCTTGCTATTGGCGTTTACCCCAAAAGCTTTTCTAATGGCAATCAGGGCATTGATCTCTTTTTGAAGTGAGCCAAAAGAATCTGAAAAAAAGTAATGGTAGCCCCACACCATCGGAATCCCCGGATGGGTTAACAAATAAGCATAGCCTTGGATCAATTCACTGGTGTTTTTTGAAAACACATTGTCGCAGTCATTTCTGTTAATGCAACCAGTATCATGGTTGTCTAAAAAAGTAATGGATTTTTCTCCATAGCCTGCTATGGCGGCTAAGGATGGATTGGCTTGAAGCACGGAATACTTTTTTTGCACTACGGCCTCTGCCAACTTGTATTTTATTGAAAAATCAAAGGCTGCAGCCTTTGGAGTGTCATTTTCGCTGAGGGTTTCTGAAGTTTTATCTATCCAAGAACGCAAAGCGTTGGGATTGCCATCCCAGTATTCTCCTACACTTAAATAATAAGGGGTAGACGCATTGTATTCTCCTACATATTTAGCAGGAAAACCTTTTACAAAGTCATACCTCCAAGAATCAAATCCCAATGCTTTAAGCTGCGCTAGGTAGGCCTTAATCCCCAATTGAACCTCTTCGCTTTTGTGGTTTAAGTCTCTGGCGCCTCCCCAGCCCTCTCCTTCATCAAAGTCACCACAGGGCACCAAACCAAACGCATTGGGATTGGTAAAACCCTCGTCGTCCATACATATGGCGTCACAGGACCATGCGGGCTCCGTGAAATCATTCCAAGTGTCTGTACCCACCCTATGGTTTATAACCAAATCTGCCATTCCATGCATTTTCCTTGACTTCATTAAAGCCAATAAAGAGACCAATTCGTTTTTATTTCCGTGAAGGGAGTTAAAGTCAAATAACTTTCTGGGATGGTAACCCATACCCTCGCCCTCGCTAGATGGTGGCATCCAAATACCATCTATGTGGGCATTAGACAAGGACACTATTTGATCTTCCAGAAAAGCGTAAAAAGAGGAATAACCGCCTATTTTAGGGTCGTTAAAAGAATCCCACCAAAACGCCTGAAACAACACGTCGTTCAAAGGATTATTGTCTGCATATTGACTGGTTCCTTGGTCTACAAAAACGGCGTCTTCCTCAACTTCTACATTGGGAGATGCTTCTTTAGAGCAGGATAAAAGCCCAAATAAAACAATATATGCTAGCGCGTAATTTTTCATAATGCGTAATAAATACCAAGATAATAAAACAGTAGATATTATGCATAAAAAGGAGGCATGGAAATCAATTTATAAAATAATAGAGGCCTTTCAAGCGAAGCTTTTCTATTTAAAATAAGTGTCTAATTTGGCCCTTACCTCATCTGGCATCTGATATAAATTGGGAAAATCTTCTAAATCTTTTTGTCCAGAAAAATATAAATAAAATGCGTCTGCAAAATATTCCTTAGAATTCTTTTTAGCATATTCCGATACAAAATAAGTAGCCCATAATTCCTCCCATTCCACCCAATTTACTGGAGAATCTTCTCTTAAAGACCAGGTATGGCCTATCTCATGAGTAAACATATATAGATCTGGGGTCTTGGTAAAACAATAAATATAACCTTCATTGCCTATGCAATTTGCCTCAGCGCCACAAGTGTATGTCCGACCCCCAAATACGCTAATGGTATTTAAATTATTTGCCCCGTCAGTATTTGATAAATCTTCTAGTGACCGGTCAAAATTTGGCTTAATATGGCTTAAAAAATCTGCTTCTCCTTCATATAAATCTGCTTCATACCTCCATTTTACACCCTTGTAATTTACAACACCTACTTCTTTATAAACCAGCTCAGTTAATGGCGCTGTAGTGATGTTTTTATCCGGAATATTAATTATGGCCAATTGGGCCCTAAAAGTGTCTCCGAATTTATAGGGATTAACATCCCAAGGGGTGCCGTATTTATCTCTCCCATCAAATTTAGCGCCAATAAATTCTTTGCCTTCTATTTTTCCTTGGTCCCCATAATCCCATATGAACTCATATATTTCAGCGGGCGCTTCCGGTGTTTGGGCATTTGGTGCATTAGAGTAATAAACCTGCATATTTAGGGTCACATCACTTTGAATGTTAGAAGTGACTAGTCTAGGCATTTCATTGTGAGAAGTCATAAAAAAAGAATTTCTATCCCCTTCAGTGTAAACCACATTGTTATTTTCATCTAATTGAATGATATAAAAAACTCCATTAGCTTCATACACTTTGTGTGAGGAACCTGTTAGAGGCACAACCGCTACTCGCTCTGTATACTCCACCTCTGTTTCTACGCCATTGGGATAATAATAGGCCGTTTGGGTTAACAGAACTGTATTGGTGCTTGAATCAAAATCTGGTCCATTTGATTGGTCTGTATCATTGTCAGAAGAATTATCTTGACTACTATCTGAGTCACTGTCTGTGTCTGAAGTTGCGGAATCTGTGTCTTCTAACTGCTCGTTAGGCGCTTTGGATTGGTCTGGTTGTTCTAAAGGAGTGTCGTCTGAGGAACACCCTAGCGCAATAAGGAAAGGAAAAATAAAAACAAGGAACTTTTTCATGGTTATTGGTTTTTAACGAAAGTAGCTGAAGCTTTTTCGATTAAAAATAAATCCCCTTGATTTCCTTCTAAAATGAATCTTTTTCTTTAATTATTGAAACCGCCTATTAACAGCAGCCACCCCCGTCGTAATGGAAGGTACTTTCGCTTATAAAAATATCCGACCTATTTAGACTACCCAGAGCTGCAGCTGTTTTATCGCAGATAGAAAGGGGTTGGTTTTGAAGTAGCACATGCCCTTTTTTGTCGTCAAAATAGTCCTCTGAACCAAAATAGATGGCAGATTTTCCTGTAAATACACAGGGCCCATCTGCCTGCATAGGATCTTTAATGGCGCAGACTTCTACACTTTCAATAAAGATATTTTCATCGGTGGCGTAATGCGCCGTATCTAAAATCCTATAAGGCCTTCTCGCCCTAATTTCAATAGTTCCAAAGCCCACATCCGTAAGCATTTTTATATAATCATTCAGTGGAATAGCGCCTGAAAGACAAAGCGCTCTCAGGCGGTCGTCGTTTCTAAGGGCTTTATTCATAGGTTGTTCACAGGTAGGGTCACTCATAACCAAACGCCCGTGTGGTTTTAAAATTCGGTACATCTCTTGCAGCGCTTTTTTGAGCTCCTCCATCTTAAAAATATTGAACAAGCAGTTTTGAGCGGCCACGTCTATGGAATTGTCCTCAATGGGAAGGTCTAGGGCATCGCCCTTTTTAAGGGCCACAAACTCACTTTTAAACCAATCGTTCTGGGCCTCCGCAATTTTAAAATTGCGGGCCGATGCTGTCAACATCTCATCCACCACATCTACCCCAATAACCCCCTCTTTTTGTCTTGAAAAATAAGCGAATTGCAAGAGCTCCATACCACCACCAACACCTACATAAGCAATCTTGGGATTGTTCACTAAATCCCTGGGGTGCACCGTACTTCCGCAACCGTAATTCATCTCCTGCATGATGCTAGGAATTTTTAAACCCGGAAACTGCCAAATAGGGGTGGTGGTGCAACAAAGCCCCACGTCTGGGGTGAGGGCTGCTTCTTTATATAAGTCTTTGGTAGCGTTTAAATAGCTCATTTTTTGTATTTAAATTGAGCCTTCAAGCTACTAAAAGTTTTTTTATTTTACCCCTATTTCAAACGCATTTAAAACAGTTCCCCCCGGCGTTTTTCATACCTTTATGGGTAAATTAAAAGCACTGATGTCCCTAAAAAAAGCTTCTTTTCTTCACAAAAGTATTGGCTTTGTGATTCAATTCAGATGGTTACTGATTGTATTAGGGGTGCTTATTGTAGGGATTTCCGGATTGCAGACCCTAAAAAAATTATCTATTGACAACTCTCTGGGTATTTGGTTTTTAGAAGAAGACCCTAGCTATAAAGCCTATATTGAGTACCAGGAAACCTATGGTTCGGATGAAATTTTCATTGTGATGCTACCCGTTTCCAATGCTTTGGAGCAAAAGAATGTTGACTTGTTAAGGGCGCTCAACAACAGCTTAGACAGCATGCCCTTTGTACAAACCGCCTATAGTTTGGCCAAAGCAAAATACCCTGTCATAGCAGGGAAAAAAGTGAGTTTCCGACCTTTGTATGAGGAAAAACGCAGCGAAAAGAGCATTAAAAAATTATGGGGTGATATGCCGGAGGTAATGAGCCAACTGGTCTCAAAGGATTTTAAAAATCTTTTCCTCTATGTACAACTAAGGCCTACCCCAAGCATTGAAAAGGACAGAAAAGACATTGCCCAAGAGATAGAAACCGTCATTTCAAGGTATTTTGAAAGCTACCACATTACTGGACCTCCTGTATTAAATGAGGCCTACAATAAAGGCATATACAAAGAGAGTCTCCTTTTTGGGGGGCTTACTGTATTAGTCATTACCCTGATGCTACTGTGGTTCTTACCCAGTAAAAAATACCTGCTGATTGCCCTATTTTCTGTGGGAACACCCATCAGTATTTTGTTTGGAATGATCAGTGGTTTTGGATATTCCCTGAATATGATCTCCATGCTTATTCCTACTATTTTAATGGTCTACAGCGTGAGTGACGTAGTGCATTTAATTAATATTTACGACAGAGAAGCCTATGGCCTCGCTACAATAGACCGGCTGAGCGCTGCCATTAAAAAGAGTTTTACCCCTTGCTTTTACACCACACTCACCACTTTTGTAGGTTATTTTGCCCTTTACCTCTCCCCGCTTCCTGCTTTTAAAAATATGGGGCTCTTTACCTGTATTGGTCTTGTGCTGAGTTATGTGTTGGTGTACCTAATCACCATTATTGGTGTGAGCTTTATGAAAGCGGCCAAACCAGAGGAGAAGGCCATAAGGAAGGAAGAAGTCCCAAAGCTTAAAACACCTAAGCAAACCGCATTGGTCTCCTGGATAAACGCCACTACTTCTCGCTATAACTTAAACATTATCACTGGTTTTTCTGCACTGCTGATGCTAGGAATATTTGCCATCACAAAGGTAGAGATCAATACAGATTCATTAAATCTTTTGGCAGAGGGACCTGCTAAAGAAGACCTTAGAAAAGTAGAGGCGCAATTAGAAGGGAGTTCTCGTTTACAACTGGAAATTTCTAGTGCAAGCGGCAGCACTGTAATGGATAAAAAAAGCCTAGAATTACTCAGGAGTTTTCAAGAAGAAATAGCCACAAATCCCCTCATCACAGCCCCAATATCTGTGGTGAATATGGCGGCCTTCTTAGAAAAAAGAAATCCTGCATTAAAAGGTATGGCTGTTTCAGAGCAGGACGCAGCCCAATTGCTCCGCTCCCTAGAAAATAATGACAACCAATTTTTTAAACTCTTCTCTGAAGACCTTAGTAGCGTGGGCATTACCTTGAGTCTCCCTCAAATGAAAACAGCCCAATTAGAACAGGTCATAGAATCTGTTAAAAAGACCTTTCAATCCCATTTTGACCCTACAGAATACACCCTAAAAGTCAATGGATTTGCGGTGGTATTTGCTGGCTTAAATAAATTCATCCTAGCCACCCAATTAAAATCCTTTTTTGCGGCATTTATAGCCGCTTTTATCTGTCTTTGGTTGTTTATTAGACAGATTAGAACCACGCTCTTGGTGCTTATTCCAAACATTTTACCCTTGGCAGTCTTGGCCATTCTCATGTGGCTTTTTAAGATTCCATTAGATGTGACAACAGCCATGATTACCCCTATTATGCTTGGCATTGCCATGGACGACACCATTCACCTTATCTACAAATACAGGAAATATAAAACAACATTCGAAAGTCCCACTAAGCGCATAGACCAGGCGCTGCACTACAGCGCCACGGCGCTGTTGGCTACCACGGTAGCCTTGGTGGCGGGATTTTTAATCATCGCCACCAGTGCAGTCCCCTCCGTGCGCTCTTTTGGCATTTTGTGTGCAGTAACCGTAAGCACAGCACTGATCACAGACCTTTTTTACCTACCGGCACTATTGAAAAGGTTTGAAAAAAATTAAACCTTTTGTCGCTTTTTAACTTGGGTGTTTTCCTAAGTCCATAGAAAGCTGGGTGCACTATAGAAAAGCTATTTTATAGCGGCCATAAAATCTACCAATCTCGCTGCTAAAAGAGCGGTGGTCCCATCCCTATCGAATAGCGGGTTTAGCTCGGCAATATCACATGAAATTACCTTGTTGGTTTCAAACAAAAATCGCAGCATTTCAACCACAAAAAAAGGACTAAATCCCATTGGAGATGGGGCGCTTACTCCAGGGGCATAAGCGGAAGAAAAACCGTCTAAATCAATGGTTACATATAAATAATCACTGGCCCCAATAAAAGGCAGCATTTTTTGTTGTAACGCACTTAAATTCGAGTCATTAGGTGCACAATCATAATTAGATGTATAATTTACCCCCTCTCTTTTTGCTATCTCATACAATTCTTTTGTATTCGACTGGTCTTGAATGCCAATGGCGTAATACCCCACTGCTTCATTTATTTGTTTTAGTTCATGAATTATTTGATTAAAGGGCGTGCCAGAATTGGGCTGCTCCTCAACAGGCCTCAGGTCAAAATGGGCGTCAAAATTAACGATCCCTATTCTTTTATTAGTACGGTCTTTAATGGCGTCTCTAATGCCCATAAAATGAGCGTAAGCCATATCATGACCGCCCCCAAAACCAATGGGAAAAATTTGTTGTTGAATTAATCTGCTAATGTGATTTGAAAAAGAGCTTTGACAGGATTCCATATCTTGTCCCAGGCAGAAAACATTTCCAAAATCTGCTACTTTTTTATGGCCCAAATGAAAAGGCATTTTGGCCAAACGCCCTCTAATGGCATCTGGACCTTGCGCTGCACCAATCCTTCCTTGGTTTCTCCTAACCCCCTCATCAGATGCATACCCAAGCAGTCCTATGTCAATTTTTTCTTGGGGTCTCTTTTCAGCACTTTTTAATACAATTTCCTGATACCAATACTGGTTTCCAATGGCGGGATTGGTTTTTCTACCTGTCCAGTGCTCAGGCTGTCCTGGGGTGTAATTTGTAAATTTTTCCAAAGCCATATGAGGTTTAATTTCAATTAAAATGGGTGCACTTCTTTTCCTTTTATAAAGACCTTTTCAATCTGATTGGAACCAAAAGCATAGGGAATAAATGCATATGAATTAAGGGGCTTAGTGAGTATTAAATTGGCCTGTTTCCCAATGCTAATACTGCCTACTTCATTTTCCAATCCCATAGCATAAGCGCCATTTATAGTGGCCGCATTTATGGCTTCTTCAGGAGTCATTTTCATTTTTATACAGGCCAAAGACACCACCAAATTCATATTGCCAGAGGGGCTAGAACCTGGATTGTAATCGGAGGCCAAAGCTAAGGGCAAACCCGCTTGGATCATTTTACGCGCTGGGGTATAAGGTATTCCCAAAAAGAAAGAACAACCCGGTAATGCAACGGGCATTGTTTTGGTCTCTTTTAAAACTTCAATATCTTCTGCCCTCATTTCTTCCAAATGATCTACGGACAATGCATTGAATTGCACCCCAAGCCCTACCCCTCCAAAGGCAGAAAACTGGTTCACGTGGATTTTAGGAATCCAACCATATTTTTTACCAGCGGCTAGCATCAATGCCGTGTCTGCAAGATCAAAATAGCCTTTTTCACAAAATATGTCTATGTATTCCGCTAGTTTTTCTTTGGCTACTTTTGGGAGCACCTCATCAATGAGCATTTTAAGATAGGCATGCTTGTTCCCTTTGTATTTTTCAGGCACCGCATGTGCCCCTAGAAAAGTAGCTTTAATTTCAATGGGGTAGGCTTCTTTTAATCGCCTAATCACCCGAAGCATTTTCAATTCCGCTTCTAATGTCAATCCATATCCAGATTTAATTTCAATGGCTCCTGTTCCTAAGCCAATCAGGGCTTCTAAACGAACGCTGCTCTGCTCGTAAAGACTGTCTTCTGAAGTTTCTTGAAGCTTTTTAGCTGAATTTAAAATACCTCCTCCAGCTGCGGCAATTTCTTCATAGCCCATTCCCTGAATTCTTTGAACAAACTCCGCCTCCCTATTCCCTGCGTAAACAATATGGGTATGAGCGTCACACCAAGAGGGCATGAGCATTTTTCCAGAAGCATCAACTACGGAATCTGCTTGAATTTCAGGACAAGTATCCATACTTCCAAAATCAGTAATCAGTCCGTTTTCTACAACTAAGTAAGCATGCTTAATACTGGGTAAAATAGCCATCTGTTTTCCAGAAACAAATGAAATAGCTTCTTTTCTAACCTGCAGTAATTCTTTGATATTTTTAAATATAATACGCATTAAAAAAGGTTTTTTAGAATACGGTCTTCTACCATATTTGGCAAGGTAACTTTTAAATTTGGGCTGCGTTCCATTTCTCTTTTAATGGCGAATACTGCTTCTTTATTTCGTGCCCAACTCCTTCGGGCAATGCCGTTATTTACATCGTAAAAAAGCATGTTTTTTAAACGCGCTTCCGCCTGGGGAGAACCATCCAGAACCATGCCAAAACCGCCATTAACCACTTCTCCCCAGCCTACGCCACCGCCATTGTGAATAGACACCCATGTAGCCCCTCTAAAACTATCTCCAATAACATTGTGTATGGCCATGTCTGCCGTAAATTTACTTCCGTCGTATATGTTGGACGTTTCTCGGTAAGGAGAATCTGTGCCGCTAACATCATGGTGGTCCCTGCCCAGAATAATTGGGCCAAGCTCGCCAGAGGCAATGGCCTGATTAAAAGCTACTGCAATTTTAGAACGCCCCTCCGCGTCTGCGTACAGAATCCTAGCTTGAGAACCCACCACCATATTGTGCTTTTTAGCATTTTTTATCCAAGTAATATTGTCTTGCATTTGCAATTGAATTTCTTCAGGAGATTGTGCCATGATTTGTTGTAAAACCTCCATGGCTATTTGATCTGTTTTATCCAAATCCTCTGGCTTTCCTGAGGCACAAACCCAACGAAAAGGACCAAAACCATAATCAAAACACATGGGTCCTAAAATATCCTGCACATAGGAAGGGTATTTAAAATCTACATTATTTTTAGCCATAACATCTGCACCTGCTCTGGAAGCTTCTAATAAAAAGGCATTCCCATAATCAAAGAAATAGGTGCCCTTCGCGCTGTGATTATTGATAGAAGCAGCATGGCGGCACAAGGACTGCTGTACCTTTATTTTAAATAAGTCAGGTGCTTCTGCAATTAATCTATTGGATTCCTCATAGGAAATACCAACAGGGTAATAGCCACCCGTCCAAGGAATGTGCAAGGAGGTTTGATCTGAACCCAAATGGATAAAAATACCTTCTTCATCAAAACGTTCCCAAATAGCTACAATATTTCCAATATAAGCAATAGAGACTACCTCATTGTCCAGCTGAGCCTTTTTTACCCTACGAACCAATTCATCCATAGAATCTATTAACTCATCTACCCAGGCTTGCTCATGGCGTTTTTTAGCTGCATGGGGATTGACCTCTGCGCAAATAGTAATGCAACCTGCTATATTACCCGCTTTGGGCTGCGCACCACTCATACCACCTAAACCGGCTGTTAAAAATATTTTTCCAGCAGGCGTCTCCCCTTTTGAAAGTATTTTTCTGAAGGCATTCATGACAGTTATAGTGGTGCCGTGAACAATCCCTTGAGGACCAATATACATAAATGAACCAGCAGTCATTTGTCCGTATTGGGTCACTCCAAGCGCATTAAATTTTTCCCAATCATCTGGCTTAGAATAATTGGGCACCATCATTCCGTTGGTCACTACAACCCTAGGCGCATTTTTAGAAGAGGGAAATAAACCCATCGGATGCCCTGAATACAGATGCAAGGTTTGTTCCTCGGTCATGATGGACAGGTATTGCATTGTAATTAGATACTGTGCCCAATTTTGAAACACCCCGCCGTTTCCCCCATAAGTGATTAACTCCTCAGGGTGCTGAGCTACTTCAGGGTCTAAATTGTTGCTAATCATTAACATAATGGCTGCTGCCTGATTAGATTTAGCGGGATATTCACTCACAGCTCTGGCGTACATTTTATAATCAGGCTTAAACCTGTGCATATAAATACGGCCAAATTCTTTGAGTTCCGCTGCAAATTCAGGGGCCAATATTTCATGCCAATCTTCAGGAAAATAACGCAGGGCATTGCGAATGGCCAATTGCTTCTCTTGAATAGATAAAATATCTTTTCTTTTAGGCGCCCTGTTTGCAGCGCTGGGATAAGGCTTTTTTATTGGCAATGCTTTGGGTATTCCCGCTTGTATTTGCTCCTTGAAATTCATGGTTTTTTACTTAACAATTAGGGATTGGCTTTTTACAAGCCAAATCATGGAATTTATGTCTTCTTTGATCAGTCTATCCTCCTCTAATTTGGGGACTTTACTCCTGATGATTTTTAAATTTTCCTCTATAATATCTGAAAAGGTGTTAGGCCTTCTAAACTCCATTGCTTGGGCAGAAAACATGATTTCTATGGCCAATATTTTTTCTAAATTTCCCAAAATCTGATTGAATTTTCGAGAAGAAATACTGCCCATGGAAACGTGGTCCTCTTGACCCAAAGAAGTGGGAATACTGTCTGCTGAGGGTGGAAAACAAAGTGACTTATTCTCCGTGACCAATGCTGCTGTGGTATACTGCGGAATCATAAATCCAGAATTTAGCCCACCTGCCTCTGTGAGCAATCGTGGCAAGCCATACTTACCTTCAATGAGCAAATAACACCTCCTGTCGGAAATATTGCCCAGTTCTGAAACAGCAATGGCATTGTAGTCCAGTGCCATGGCTAGGGGTTGTCCGTGGAAATTTCCCCCAGATATAGCTTCGTTATCACTGACCACAATAGGATTATCTGTTACGGAATTCATTTCAATGTGAACCAACTCTTTCAAGTGTTTATACGCATTTCGTGAGGCTCCGTGCACTTGGGGAATACAACGCAAAGAATAAGGATCTTGCACCCTAGAACAAGCTGCGTGTGATTGCATATTTTGAGAATCTTGCAATAACATTCTCATGCGTTTGGCCACTTTTAAACTCCCTTTAAAAGGACGTATTAAGTGCAGTAATTCTTTAAAAGGAGAAATACTTCCCTGATATCCCTCTAGGCTCATAGCGCCAGCAAGGTCTGCTAAATCTAGTAGATACTGCATTTTTTTTAATCCAACTATGGCATGAGCCAAAATGAACTGTGTTCCATTTATGAGTGCCAAACCTTCCTTTGCTTCTAATTTTATGGGTTTTAGCCCATGCTTCAATAGTACTTTTTTAGCAGGAACAATGTCCTTACCCAACCAAAATTCTCCTTCCCCCAAGAGGGGTAAAAACAAATGAGACAAAGGCGCTAAATCTCCAGAAGCTCCCACAGAACCCTGTTCAGGAACAACAGGCAATAAATCATGTGTAATGAAAAAAACAATGCGTTCAATAACTTCTAGCCTAATCCCTGAATAGCCCTGACACAAAGAGTGAACCTTACAAATCATCATAATTTTAGACAATTCTCTGTCGATGGGATTACCCACACCAACCGCGTGGGAGATGAGTAAATTTTCTTGAAGCTTAGTCATTTCTGCTGTTGAGATTTGGACATCGCACATCAGTCCAAAACCAGTATTAACACCATATACCACCTTAGAAGAATGGGCCATTTTCTCAAGCCGCCTCCTAGACTCATTGACCTTATCAATAGCCGTTTCATCTATAGTCGCTTTTAGAGCGCCCTTAGCTATAGCTAATATTCTATGGACCGTCAATTGGTCTATGCCGTAGTGAAATACCATATTGTTAAGTTTCATTGTATTTAACCAAAGTTATTCATACTTTTAATAACATATGAAACCATTTTTGAGTAGTATTGATAACTATGAGTAATCAAATAGAACACAGACACCTGAGGTATTTTTTAGCTGTTGCAGAGAAGTTACATTTTAGAAAGGCTGCAGAGAAATTATTTATTTCTCAGCCTGGGTTAAGTAGGCAAATCAAACAAATGGAACAAGATTTAGGTGTTACACTGTTTGAACGCAATAACAGAAGGGTTGCATTGACCAAAACCGGTGACTACCTTCAAAAAGAACTCCAAATAAATCTAAAAAATTTAGAAGACATTTTAACCCACTCCAAATTAATACACCACGGAAAAGAAGGCCACCTCACATTGGGCTTTGTGGGGTCTGCTATGCTACAAATCATTCCAGCTATTTTAAAACAATTTAACAGTAAATTCCCCAAGGTTATGTTCAAGCTGGAAGAAATGGACAACCAAAAACAAATTGAAGGCTTGCTATCCCAAGAAATAGATGTGGGTTTTGTTCGTTTAGAACGGGTACCAAGGAGTTTGGAAATTCACACAGTTTTAAAAGAAACCTTTTGCCTGGTATTGCCCAAAAACCATCCAGTAAATAAGCGCAATTTTAAAAATCTGTCCCAATTTAAAGACAGCCCTTTTATCTTATTTGATCCCGAGTACAGCGCCTCCTATTACGAAAAAGTCATGCAGATTTTTGACGGTTGTGGCTTTGCCCCCATAATTTCTCACAACACCATCCACGCGAGTTCAATTTACAAATTAGTAGAAAATAATCTGGGGGTCTCTATTGTCCCAAAATCCCTGCAATTTGGCTACGATATGAATGTTAAATTCATAGAATTAGACGCTATACCACAAAGGGCATTTTTATCTATTGCTTGGTCAAAAAACAACAGAAATCCAATGTTGCAAAATATATTACAGCTCATAAATCCTCCAATAGAACCCTTGTTAAAAAATGTGCGCGCTGCAAAAATATAACTTGATTTACTTATCTTTAAAATAAAAAATGTATTCACTACTCTTATCTCTCTTTTTATTGCTTCAAACACCCAATGTAGAAGGCATTTGGGTCAATATTGACGACGCAACAGGCGTGGCCAAGTCCGAAATTGAACTCTATGTAGCACAAGGCAAGCTCTATGGCCGAGTAAGCAAATTATTGCTTCCAGAAGACCAGGGTAAAAAATGCGTGAACTGCAAGGGATCAGAAAAAGACAAACCCATTGAAGGGCTTATTATTGTTAGGGGTCTCTCTCGAGACGATGCCGCTTGGAGCGACGGAAAAATCATGGATCCAGCCAACGGAAAGTCCTATGACTGCACCATTACTTTTGAAAATCCAAACACCCTAAACGTTCGTGGTTTCTTGGGCTTCTCATTTCTGGGACGCACCCAAGTTTGGAAGCGTAAGCAGGTTTCAATTAAGTAGTTATTTTTTGCTATATTTATAATTGATTGTAAATGAGACCCTATGAGCTTTGAAAAAATACCTGACGAATTTAAAATAACACCTTATTACAGTAATTCCTATTTAATTGATGGAGAATTAAAAGAATGGAAAGGAGCTACTACGGAAGTGTTCTCTGTGATTAAGTCTCCAGACAGTCAAGGTAATACAAGCCCAACATTTTTAGGCACTGTTCCTGACATGGGTGAAGCGTCTGCTCTAGAGGCTGTTCATGCAGCTAATAAAGCCTATAACAGGGGAAAAGGGGTTTGGCCTACCATGTCTGTTGTAGATAGACTGAAATGCATGGAGGTGTTTGTAGCCAAAATGGCACTTTACAGAGAGGAAGTAGTGAAGCTTCTTATGTGGGAAATTTGCAAAAATAAGTCCGATTCGTATAAAGAATTCGACAGAACCATAGAATACATTAAAAACACCATAGAAGCCTATAAAAACATAGATCGAAAAGGTGCGAAATTTGACCACCAAGAGGGTGTTTTAGCCCACATTAGAAGGGGACCCATTGGCGTTGTTTTGTGTCTTGGCCCCTACAACTACCCCCTCAATGAAACTTTCTGTTTGCTCGTCCCAGCAATTATTATGGGAAATACAGCTGTTTTTAAACCAGCCAAACTTGGCGTGTTGCTTATAGCGCCATTACTAAAAGCATTTCAAGAAAGTTTTCCCCCAGGAGTGGTTAACATCGTGTTTGGAAGGGGGCGTAGCATTGCCGCTCCTATCATGAAAACTGGAATAATAGATGTTTTGGCATTAATTGGTCACAGCTCTTCTGCGGTGTCGCTTCAGGATTTACATCCAAATAAAAACAGGCTTAGATTGGTCTTAGGATTAGAAGCAAAAAATCCAGGGATTATTTTACCAGATGCAGACCTTGAACATGCTGTAAAAGAGTGTATTTCTGGTACTTTATCTTTTAACGGACAACGCTGTACTGCTTTAAAAGTACTGTATGTTCATGAATCTATTGTAACGAATTTTAATGCGCTATTTGCGAAAGCTGTAGACAACTTAGTATTTGGTATGCCTTGGGGAGACACTTTTTTAACGCCGCTCCCTGAATCTTCAAACCAG
>ABVW01000010.1 GCA_000173115.1 Flavobacteria bacterium MS024-3C | reverse complement strand
CCCTATAGTTACAGGCAGTGTAGCGGCACTTGAACTGGTTGAAAATGCCAATAATTGTGCAGGCTCAAGCAGGTATTCCAGAGGCAGGATTGGCTTTGATCTTCGCTGTAGATAGGCCCTTAGACATGTGTAGAACAGTGGTTAACGTTACAGGAGATGCAACGGTATCTATGCTAGTGGCTAAATCTATTGGTAAATTAAAAGAGGAGCCCGTAGAAAAGAATTGGGACGACAACCTTCCTTCTTAAACCCCTTTATTGTCTGTAGTATTTCTTAAATATCTGTTTTAAAGCAGGTATTTTTAGGGAAATCACTTGGCGAGCAACTTTGCTTAGTGCCAAACCATTTTAGCCTATTTTTAGCGGTATAATCATAGCAAAAATCTCTTATTTTAATTGGGATAAATTTCATTATTACCCCCAAAAAATGCCAGCTTGGCAGTAGCTTAAGTATTTTAATTACAGCTTCAGATTTTGTGTAATACCCTTTATTGGAGTCAATAAAAATTACTGAGTTTAAAAGATGGTCGGAATTGATATCCTTTGGGAAATACAAACCCCTTTCTTTGAGTAATTGAATACCAAAAGGGGAATTTAGTGGCACAAAGCAACAATTTTTGCTATGATCTTTTGGAGCAATAAAACGAACAGACCAATGGCACAATCCACAGCTCCCGTCAAACAAAACCCATTTTTTTGCCAGATACATCTTGTGATTTCAAGGAATGCTTTTCAGTCATTTAGGTGAACTTAAAATGATGGTTTGCCTACAATTTTTCATGATAGTTTGCTTACAAATTCTCATTATGATTTACTGACAAATTCCAGTTGGTCTAAACTTACGTTTGTAGTAAACATTCCATAGTTAACAATGGCTTTGTTTTTCTCTATAGCGTCTATGCTTCCAACTGCTTTTCCATCTTTTAAACGGACCCTATAACCTATTTGAAGGGCTATTTTTGGGGCAGGAGGTGGGGTAGGTTTTTTCTTTTCCGCTTTTTTCTTTTCTCTAATTGCAGCCACTTTTACAGCGACTTCTTCCCCCACAGCTTTTTTCTCTACTTTTTCTTTTTTGAGTACTTGAGCGGTTTTTTTCTTTCTTTTTACTATTTTCAATTTCTACCACTTTGATTAAGTCAGAAACAAGCTGTCGTTTCTTGTGGTGAATAAAGTATTGCTCCGCTAAGTCATTGACTTTATTACCCAACTGAATCATACGTTTGTCTTGATCGTACAATTCTTGATATTTAACAAGTTTGGTTTGTATTTTTTCATTTAAAACTTCTAGTCTAGAAGCTTCATCTCTCGCTTTAGATTCAACCTCTTTCAGCTTAGTACCCGTAACCGCCATTTGTGAACGCTCTTTTTGAAGCTTTGCAATAGTGGCATCAAATCTAACTTTTCCTCTTTCAATTTTCTTTTTAGCCTTATTGACTAAGCTATAAGGAATACCATTTTTTTGAGCAACCTCAAAAGTAAATGAAGCGCCTGCTTGTCCCAAGATAAGCTGAAAAGTAGGGGCTAAAGATTTGGCATCAAAAAGCATATTTGCATTAGACATAAAGGGCAGGTCATTGGCCAACATTTTTAGATTGGCATAATGCGTAGTAATTACACCAAAAGCCTCACGTTCATAAAACACTTCTAAAAATGTTTCTGCCAAAGCGCCCCCCAATTCAGGATCAGTTCCAGTACCAAACTCATCTATTAAAAACAATGTTTTATCATTACATTTTTTTAAAAATGAATTCATGTTTTTTAACCGGTAACTGTATGTACTCAAATGATTTTCAATAGATTGGTTGTCGCCAATGTCTGTCAATATTTTTTCAAAAAGAATGACTTCACTTCTTTCGTGAACAGGAATAAGCATACCACTTTGAAGCATTAATTGGAGCAATCCAATAGTTTTAAGGGTAATACTTTTCCCTCCAGCATTCGGACCAGATATGACAATAATTCTATTTTTTTCTTCTAATTTAATGGTTTGCGGATAGGTTAGGTCGCCACTAGATTTGTTTGATAAAAATAATAAAGGGTGAAAAGCGTCACGCAAATACATTTCCCTTTTTGTATTAATTTTGGGCAACACACCATTCATCTCTAAGGCATATTTAGCTTTTGCAGCAACTATGTCAATATCTCTAAGATATTCTTGACAAGCTGCTAGATCTGCTCTGTACGGCCTTATGTCATTTGTAAGTCTGTTTAAGATCTTAAATATTTCTTCCTGTTCTTCAAAATTTAGGTTACTTAATTGTGTGCTGTAAGCCAAACTGGCTTCAGGGACAACATACACAATACTGCCTGTTTTTGAAGCACCAAGAACGGCACCTTTGATTTTTTTTCTATACATGGCCTTTACAGCCAAAACCCTTCTGTTGTCTACTATTGACTCCCTAATTTCATCTAAAAATTCAGCTGCTTGATACCTTTGAAGTGCTGCGCCAAAACTTTGATTTATTTTAGATTTTAGGCCCATCATCTGCCTTCTTATAGACATTAAGTTGTCAGAAGCGGCGTCTCTAATTTCTCCAAATTTGTCAAATATTTGATTGGTGCGCTCGGGAATTTCTTTCTGATAACTAAGCGACAAAGTGTTTCCATAGAGTATGGGATAGTATTCCTTAAACTTTTCAAAAAACTTTTTGTGTGCGTTGATGGATTCACAAATGACCACTATTTTTTTAAAACCATTGAGTTCAAGTGTGGTGTTGTCAATCTTGAGAAGCTTAAGTTCTTCAAGAATACTTTCAAACCCGTGGTTTGGTATTCTGTTGTCACTGGTAAATGATGCCAAATACTCATTGGTTTCACCTAGCGATTTCGCAACTATTTCAAGTTGTAATTTGGGTGTTATTTCTAGTGCTAGTTCTTTACCTAAAGTAGTATTACACCGATCAGAAATATGAGCTAAAACGGCATTAAATTCTAAATCCTGTAGGGTTTTTTGAGAGATATTCAAAGTGACATATATTAGCAACAATTAGTTGGTTTAATTGAATAAACCCTTTATTTTAGTAACAAAAGTACAAATAAATGTTTCTAGATTGTCCTAGTGATTGGAAGGAATTCTTTCATAAATTATATTCTGCTGAAAAATTCAAAAAGCTCTCTCATGAAATTAATGCTCTTTACGATGAGATGGTGTGTTATCCTGCAAAAGAACAGCTTCTAAATGCATTCTTTCAATGCCCTTTTGTAGGGCTTAAAGTGGTTATTATTGGACAAGATCCCTATCATGGGACACATCAAGCCCATGGCTTGTCTTTTTCTGTACCCATTGGTATAGCTCACCCACCTTCATTAAAAAATATTTTCATTGAACTTTCTAATGATTTAGACTGTGCCTACCCAATCTCTGGTGACCTTTCATTATGGGCCAATCAAGGCGTATTATTATTAAATGCAGCACTAAGCGTTAGGGCAGGGGAGGCGGGAAGCCATTTAAAATATTGGGATTCGTTCACAAAATCTATAGTTCAAGGTCTCAATAATGACAAAAGACCTATCATTTTTGTTTTATGGGGAAATTTTGCTCAAAAATACGAACGTTTTATCACGGAGGACCACCACAGGGTTTTAAAATCCGGGCATCCATCTCCTTTAAGCGCCAACCGTGGCTATTGGTTTGGAAACAAACATTTTTCTCAGGTAAATAATATTTTAGAACAAAGGTCTGAAAAACCTATAAATTGGTTAATTTAAAGATCGTTTTTAACCATTAGGTCTAAGGTCATTTTAATGGCTTTTTTAACCACTTCATTTGGATGCGCTGAAAATGTTTCATTAGCTCTATTGGCTAAAATGCAATTAACAGACACAGCTTTATGTCCAAGTAGTGCTGCTAAGCCATAAATACCAGAGGTTTCCATTTCTAAATTAGTGATCAATTGATTTTTAAATCTAAATGATTCTAGAGAATCTTTCATCTTTTTATCAAAGAGAGGGAGTCTTAACATCCTTCCTTGAGGGCCATAAAATCCAACATTAGTTAATGTAATTCCTTTTAATACATCCAATTCATTATAGAGATTAAGTAAATCTGTTGAAGCGCTAACCACATAAGGACTTGACTTATCTACGCTCCAATTCATGTGTTTTATAAAGGCTTCAGAAAAAGGTTTATCTAAAAGATGGTTTGCATCATAAAAATGAAGTAGGGCATCTAAACCTATGGCTTTTTCTGAAATTAAAATACTGTCTACTGGAATGTTGGCTTGGATGGCTCCAGAGGTTCCTAATCTAAAAATATTTAACTGTGTGAATTTTTCTTTTAACACTCTATGGGAAAAATCGATATTTACTAAGGCATCTAATTCATTGAGTACTATATCAATATTGTCCGTTCCAATACCTGTTGAGATCACACTGATTCTTTTGTTTTTATAGGTACCTGTATGAGTTACAAACTCTCTTTTTTGTTTCTTAAGCTCAATAGAATCAAAATGAGCGGAAACTTCAGCCACGCGATCAGGGTCACCAACAGTGATAATATTGTTAGATATTTCATTGGGTTTCAAATGCAAATGATAAATACTTTGATCTGCATTTAGTATTAACTCAGAAGAGGCTAAGGACATACTATAGTTTAAAAAAGCTGTTGTGTTCTTTATCGTAAAGATACGCATACTTTAAAGCGCCTCCTAAATAGAGCCCATCTTGTTTAATTTTACTGTAATAATTGTGCTCTCCATTTAGTATTTTAGGGGTATTCCTTTTGAGTTTGACGGGTTTTAAAGAGGTAAACAAGGGTTTAAGGCTTTCTAGTATTTTATAATATTGAGTGTCACCAAAGCCAAAATTTCCTTGGTTTTTTAACAGGGTATCTATAAGGGCCTTTTCATTGTCCAATGAAGTTGTATGCGCTGTATTAAGCACATTTATTTCCGGAATATTTAACCCATTTTTAAGGGAGGGAAAACGAGATAAATGAAGCTTAAATGCCTGCTTTAGAAAAGGAAAATTAAACGATTCATAATTCGACAATTGGGCAATTCTAACGGGATTGTCGCTGCAGTACAATTGCCAGGCATAGTCAGCAAATTCAATATCGTCTTGATTTAATACAGATCTATTTTCATAAAGACCTAGCAACTCATTTAATGGCATTTCACAAAATCCTTTTGAAGAAACAGCATTTAGACTTAATGAATTTGAAACCACAGAAACTTCCGCATATTTTCTATGTGTTTTAAGCCAACTCAACACACCTAACATATTTATTTGACAAAACAAATCTGATTCAAACCACAAAACAATTTGTTCTTGGCGTTTTTGATTACACAATTTCCTATACTCTTTAAGGGTATAGTCAATAAAAGTTCTTTTAGATATATTGTAATTTTTGTGAAGAAAATCAAATCGTTCTTTCCAGAAATCTTCAGTACCTACGGTGTGAAGTGTTCTACCCTCACAGAGCATTTCCCTCCAAGTAACAACAGTGCCATTGATAGGAAGGTCCTTAAAGAAATTGGAGAAAGAATCTCCATTCGTGATATGAAGGGCTGGTGTCATATGAATTGGATTGGTTAATAAATTTATACTTTTCCTACTAATAAAAAAAGTATTTGAGTCAATTAACCTCCTACTCGTTTTACTTTAAAACCCATACTAACAAGTAGTTGCATGATTTTGTCTCTGAAATCACCCTGCATGATTAAGCTTCCGTTTTTAACGCTCCCTCCAACATTCAATTCTTTTTTTAATTTTTTTGCCAAAATTTTAAATTCTGCCTCAGTACCCATGAACCCTTCGATTAGGGTTGTGGCTTTTCCCTTTCTTTTTTCGTACTTACACACCAAAGGTTCTTGTTGCAGGGGAACATCACCCTTTGGCTTTAAACTGTCTGTTGAAACCTCAGACGCTTCATGATCAGGGAAAAGATTTTTTAATTGGTCTTGCAAATCCATTATTTCTTTAAACCTAATTCAATTAATCTCTCTTCTAGATAAGCGCCAGCTGAAATATCTTCAAATCCTTTTGGGTGCTCTTTTGAAATACAATTTTCAAGACAATTTAAAGGCATTGAAGAGACCGGATGCATGAAAAATGGAATTGAATATCTTGAGGTTCCCCAGAGTTCCTTGGGGGGATTAATGACTTGGTGTATGGTAGATTTAAGCTGATTGTTGGTTAACCTAGAGAGCATATCTCCCACGTTTATCATTAATTCGTCCTCATTTGCAATGGCGTCTACCCATTGTCCATGATGATTTTTAACTTGCAATCCACGGCCATGAGCCCCCATCAAAAGTGTTATGAGATTAATGTCTCCGTGTGCTGCTGCACGTACTGCATTTTTTGGTTCAGATGTAATAGGAGGGTAGTGTATGGGCCTCAGTATCGAATTTCCAGCAGTAGCGTATTGTTCAAAATAATGCTCCTCTAAGCCAATATGCAATGCAAGTGCTTTAAGTACCTCCTGGGCTGTTTTTTCTAAAGCTATATAAACCTCTTTGCCAATTTCATTAAAGTGAGGCAATTCTTTGACATGAATATTATCAGGGTAATGGTCTCCAGACCCCTTAGGAGCGTCTTCATATTGTCCAAAATGCCAAAATTCCTTTAAATCGCCTTCTTTTTTTCCTTTAGCATGCTCTTTACCAAAAGAGGTGTAGCCTCTTTGACCCGCAAGTCCAGGAACCTCATATTGGTCTTTTATATTTTGAGGAAGCTCAAAAAAAAGTTTAATTTCTTGGTATAATTTGGCCACCAATTCATCTGATAAGAAATGACTTTTCAAGGCTACAAAACCAATGTTTTCAAAGGCTGATCCTATTTCGTTTATAAATTTTTGCTTGCGAATCTGATCTCCAGAGACAAAGTCTTTTAAATCTACACTTGGAATGGCGCTCATAATAAAGTATTTATAAAACAAAGTTAATAAATCTAAGCCACACCTAATTGGGTAAAATTTGAAAGTTTGTGTACATTTATAACTAGTTAGATTACTCCAATGACATACCGTACAAAAGGACTTTCAGACCAACAACTGATAACATTATACAAGGCACTATTAAAGCCGAGAATGATAGAAGAAAAAATGCTTGTACTACTCAGGCAGGGTAAAATATCAAAGTGGTTTAGTGGTATTGGTCAAGAAGCCATATCCGTAGGAGTGACTTTAGCCCTCAATACAGAGGAATATATATTACCCATGCATAGAAATCTAGGTGTTTTCACTAGTAGAAATATACCGCTAAATAGGTTATTTGCTCAATGGCAAGGAAAAAAATCTGGCTTTACTAAAGGTAGGGATAGGAGCTTTCATTTTGGCTGTCAAGAAAGTAAAATTATTGGAATGATTTCTCATTTAGGGCCACAACTTGGTGTGGCCGATGGCATTGCGCTAGCTTCCAAATTGAAGCATAATAACGAAGTTACTGCTGTTTTTTCTGGTGAAGGTGCCACCAGTGAGGGAGATTTTCACGAAGCACTGAATATTGCATCAGTTTGGGATTTACCAGTATTGTTTTGTATTGAAAATAATGGTTACGGATTGTCTACGCCCACTAGCGAACAATACCGTTGTAAAGCAATTGTAGACAAAGGGCTTGGATATGGCATGGAAGCCCACCAAATTGACGGAAACAACATAGTAGAAGTTTATCAAAAAATAAGTGAAATAGCCGCAAGTGTTAGAAAAAATCCTAGACCTGTTCTCATTGAATTTATAACTTTTAGAAGACGTGGGCATGAAGAGGCCAGCGGCACAAAATATGTCCCAAAAGAATTAATTAGTGCGTGGGAAGAAAAAGACCCTATAACAAACTTTGAAAATTATCTATTCTCAAAAAATATTTTGAATGATGGGATGCTTAAATCTTTCAAAAAAGAGATAAAAACAGACATTCAAGAGGGTTTAGACTTCGCTTTTAAGGAAGAGCCCATAGCCTATGAGGAAAAATCATTTATTGAAGATGTCTATAGCCCATTTAATTTTAAAGCAGTAAAAAGTGATGTTAATACAAGTTATATTAGATTTATTGACGCCGTTCAAGAGGGCCTAAAAGAAGGCATGTCTTCTATGAAAAACACGATTATCATGGGCCAGGATATTGCGCTATATGGAGGTGCATTCAAAGTGACAGAGGGTTTTGTAGATTTATTTGGCAGTGAACGTGTGAGAAATACCCCAATTTGTGAATCTGGAATTGTAGAAACAGCCATGGGATTGTCAATTGGTGGTTTTAAAGCCATTGTTGAAATGCAATTTGCAGATTTTGTAAGTTCAGGATTCAATCCCATTGTTAATTATCTGGCAAAAAACCATTTTAGGTGGGGAGAAAAAGCAGATGTTGTCATTAGAATGCCTTGTGGTGCAGGGGTAGGGGCTGGTCCTTTTCATTCACAAACCAATGAGGCATGGTTTACTAAAACCCCTGGTTTAAAAGTCGTTTACCCTGCTTTTCCCTATGATGCTAAAGGCCTATTAATTACCGCAATTGAAGATCCAAATCCAGTACTTTTCTTTGAACATAAAGCACTGTATCGATCAATCTCTCAATCCGTTCCAAATGGGTATTACAACCTTCCAATAGGTAAAGCTGCTTTGGTTAAAGAAGGTACAGAGGCTACAATTATAACTTATGGTGCTGGAGTACACTGGGCACTAGAGACCCTTGAAAAGCATCCTAAACTAAGCGTAGATCTTATAGACTTAAGAACCTTAATGCCATTGGATTGGGAGACTATTTATGGCTCTGTAAAAAAAACTTCTAGGCTAATCATTCTTCAAGAAGATTCTTTGTTTGGTGGTATTTCAAGTGATATAGCAGCAAGTGTTCAAGAGGAATTATTTGAGTATTTGGACGCTCCAATCAAAAGAGTCGCAAGTTTAGACACCCCTATTCCTTTTGCAAAATCCTTAGAGAATGAATATCTACCAAGAAAAAGATTTGAAAAAGCCCTCCTAGAATTAATAAACTTTTAAATTTGTTTTTTTTTAAAAAGATCTAAGTAGGCTTATTAAACTTTCCCACTAATTAAGGGTCTTACGATAGTTAACATCAATCTTGTAAATGATGAATAGACCATTGAATACTTTAAAGTAATTTTTGGTTTTAAGAGGGTTCATGATTAATTTTATACCATAATAAATACAAATTTTAAGAATAAATGAATAGCAGGAATTTAAGTAACAAAGTCAGGGTCATTCACCGCTATTTAGGTTTTTTTCTGGCTGGTATTATGTTTGTTTATGCGCTTTCAGGAATCACATTAACTTTTAGAGATAAAGATTATTTCAAGAAACCTATAGTAGTAGAAAAAACCATAGAAAAAGGTTTAGAGAATTTACCTAATATAAAAGGTGCCTCTAACGTTGAATATAATAGTGAAACAGGTGGTTTGTCTTATACACAAATGCAACCACCAAAAATATTAGGAGCGCTTGAAAAAATGCATAAAGCCACATCATCTACACCTTTATATTTTCTAAATGTTTTTTTTGGTATCTCTTTACTTTTCTTTGTTTTTTCTGCCTATTGGATGTTTCTCCCACAGACAGATGTTTTTAAGAAAGCCATTTATTATACTGTTGCAGGAATTGTATTGACTTTTATTATGATTTTAGTTTAGTCATAGGCGTAAGGGTTCGTAAAGTTAATTATTATTGACTGCTTCTATTTTACATAATATAAATTATAGAACAAATGCGTTTGTATTCAAACACTTTACTAGTTCAATGATTGATACCAAAGAAATTATAACACAAAAAACTACTTTCTTTTCCCTTTGTTGTAATTCTTATCGCCGCGAGTCTTTGGCTTTTTGTATTTCTTAGCTATGATACGTTTGTATGAACCTCCTTGATTTTCTTGTTTGTTCTTCTCTGACTTTTCATGGAAACCGGATCCTAAAGACGGATCTCTTCCTTGTAATTTATCTGAATCTGGTTCAAATGTATGGGGTTGTTCTTCAGGAGCTAATTGAATAGAAACAGGCACTTCTTTGGGAAATTCAATGTCAGGTACAGCAATTTGCATGAGCGTCTCAATGGCTTCCTTATATGCCAACTCTTCTGGATTGTGTAGCAATATGGAATTTCCATCTGCGTTAGCTCTACCCGTTCTTCCAATCCTGTGCATATAGTTTTCAGGATATTTGGGCGTATCGAAATTTATTACATGGGATATTTGATCTATATCTAAACCTCTAGCTACTAAATCTGTAGCAATTACAATACGGATCCTTCCTGCGTCAAACGCACTCAGGACTCTATTCCTGTGGTTTTGTGTTTTATTGGCATGAACAATTCCTATGTTCTTCTCAAAAACAGGTTCTAGTTGTTCGTAAATGCGGTCTGCTATTTTTTTATTAGATACAAAAACCAATACCTTTTTAAAGGTTTCCTCTTGTTCCAAAAGATGTTGTAATAGATTGACTTTTGTGTAATAATTAGGGACTGCATAGGCAGTTTGTGCTATATTTTTGAGTGGTGTACCACTCATAGCAATATAAATCCTTTTTGGCGCAATGAAAAAGTCTGAAATAAGGCTTTCAATTTCATCCGTCATGGTGGCAGAAAACATAATATGTTGCCTTTTTTTAGGCAAAAGGTCAAAAATGTTGGTGAGTTGAAACCTAAATCCAAGGTCCAACATAACGTCTACTTCATCTATGACCACTTTCTTTATGGCAGCATATTTTATGACTCTAGCTAAAAATAAATCGTACAACCTTCCTGGGGTTGCTACAATGATGTCGGCGCTTTGCGCCAAAGCATCCCGGTCTTTTTTCATGGAATTACCCCCGTGTACCCCACAAACACGAATAAAGGTATTCTGACAGATTTTCTCCGCTTCCTCAACAACTTGAGAAACCAATTCTCTTGTAGGCACAATCACTAAGGCGCGAACTGTCTTTTCTTTTGCAAATTTAAGGTCGTTTAAAATAGGTAGTAAGTACGCCAAGGTTTTACCTGTTCCAGTTTGTGCTAATCCCAGTACATCTTGACCTGACAAGACTGAGGCATAAGTGGCTCCTTGTATGGGGGTCGGTACTTCATAACCAACCTCTGATAGGTTATTTTTTAAGGGGGTATTTAGATTAAATTCCTCAAATGAGGTGGTTAAAGGCGCGTCCATAGTAGAATTTGTACAAAGATACGAGTCTTTATTGGTACTCCCCTATTTTTATTTAAGCGGATTCTTTTTAGTCCTGAAACGATTAAATAAGACCAACTGTTTTTTTGTGTTTACAAAAAACACTCCTGTTAAAAGAACCGCTGAAGCAATAATGGATTGTTGCGTAATCTGCTCATTTAAAAAATACCACCCCATAAGTAGCGCAATAATTGGATTTACATAGGTATTGGTAGCTACTTTTTCAGGAGAAACAACCTTGAGTAAATAGTTAAACGAGGTAAAGGCTATAATACTTCCAAAAATCACTAATAGTACCATAGACCACTGCACCTTTACGGACCAATTTATGGGGTTGCTCCATTGTTCTCCAATCGCAATACTCGCTAAAACTAATATGGTGCCACCAAAAATCATTTGGTAACCTGTGTTGACAAAAAAGTTTTTTGGGAGGTCTGCTTTACCCACAAATAAGCTTGCGCTGGCCCAACTGACCATACAAAAGAAAATCATTATCATTCCAAGAACGGAATTTTCTTGGTTTAAAATACTTTTCTGGCTGACCAAAAGATATATTCCTATAAATCCCAAAAACACACCAAGCAGAGACATTGGAGAAATTTTTTTCCCCTGGAATATTCTCATTAGTAAAAGTACAATTAAGGGTTGTGAGGAAATTTCTAAAGCGGCAAAACTTGTGTCTACGTATCTCAATGCCCATACCACTACCCCATTTCCAAAGCTCAAAAATAAAAACCCAGCAATGGCCGTATTAACAGCCTGTTTTTTTGTGATTGCTATAGACCTACCTGAGATTATTGCAATAATAAATATAAGACAACCAGATACTATAAAGCGAATGGCCGCTAACATAAATGGGTCTAGTTCAGTTACCGCAATTTTATTGAGTAAATAAGTAGACCCCCAGATTACATATATAGCAATAAAAGCAAGTATAACGAGTACTGGGTTTTTAGAATTCTGGTCCATTAGGCTAATTTATGATCATATTAGGTGGCAAAGAAACGCCTATTATTTTAATTGGACGCTACTCTTTTTACTGTTTGGCAAGTCTTTTTAAAGCCACCCATTGTTTGAGCATTTCTCTAGATTCAGTAGCAGGATAGCCTAAAACAGAACCTTTTGGAGGCACGTCTGCAATAACACCAGAACCTGCGCCCACAGTAGCACCACTACCAATGGTTACATGGTCTTTAATAGAGGCACTACCGCCTATAATAACACCGTTTCCAAGGGTTACTGAACCAGCTAATCCAGAACTACCTGCCATAATACAGGACCTTCCCAATACACAGTTGTGGGCTATTTGTACTAGGTTGTCTATTTTGCATCCATCTCCAAGTATGGTGCTATTAAATTTGGCCTTATCTACACATGAATTTGCACCAATTTCTACATGATTGCCTATGACCACATTGCCAATGTGTGGGATTTTAATGAGACCACTACCATCCGGCGCTGGTCTGTAACCAAAACCATCGGCACCTATACTCACATTATTATGAAAAATACAGTGGTGTCCAATTTGGCTATTTTCTCTAATAACTGTCCCAGACCAAATGGTGCAATTCTCTCCTATTTTACTGTTGTCAAATACACTTACATTCGCGTATATCTGAGTTCCTTTTCCTACAGATACGCCTGGACCTATATAAACAAAAGCACCTACCTTTACCCCTTCTCCCAATACTACAGAATGATGAATACTGGCTGTTGGGTGAATATTTGTTTCAAATTCAGGCCCCTGCTTTGGAGAAAAAGCTTCTAATAGTTGTGCCATAGCTAAATCTGCATTTTTTACATACAATAAGGGTATGCTTGGGTTTGTGATTTCTATGCCATGACTCACCACTACAGCTGCCGCTTTAGTTGTTTCTATAAATCGTTTGTATTTAGCACTGCCAATAAAAGTAATTTGATTTACAGTGGCATTAGCCAAATCATTCACTCCAGAAATCACTACTTCAGATTGAATGTCATTAGTCGCGTGAATTAGCTGGGAAACCTCATTTAAGTTCAAACTGATCATAATGTTACTTTTTACGAAAATAGTCTATTTGGAGGAATTGTATTTTTGATCATAAAAAAAAGATGTCCAATTTCTCGGACACCTTTCTCAAAATAAAACAACAACTAACTGTTTTTCTTTTCCTTTTAAACAAGCGCTACAGCGTTATGTAATCTCAAATAGATTACTACTCTTTAGTTCCAATTAAAAAGGGTGCGAATTCAAAATAAGGTATCCCAAAGTGTTCAAGCGCAAAGAGCGCTTGTGGAGCAACTGGATCTTTCTACCGGATTATTAACCAATTACAGTAAATTATTAATCGGTGAACAGCAGAAATTTAATGCAGGCGAAAGTTCCCTTTTTGTTGTTATCAGTAGGGAGCAAAAACTCATAGAGTCTAAAATTAAATTAAACACCACTTTTAATAAGTATTTGACTAACAAGGCCGTATTATTTAATGCTATGGGCTTAGTGATTCCTTCCTTAGAACCCTAATGGTATGGGCTTTTATTTCCTTTAATGAAATGAACTTGATAGGTCTTAATTTTTTTCTTCCATTATTTGTTATATTTAGTCAATAAACAAACCTAAAGTAATGATAAAAAAACAATTTATAAACTTCGCTATTATAGCCATTTGCTTTATTTTTAGTGGCTGGGCACAGGACCAATCTGTTATAGAACAAATAGTATCTGAAGCCAATGAAAAATCTCAGTTAGAAATTCTTGGACAAGAACTCATGGATGGTATTGGTCCAAGGCTTGTGGGCACCCCTCAAATGAAACAAGCCCACGATTGGGCGGTAGATAAATACAGCCAATGGGGTGTTTCTGCTAGAAACGAATCCTATGGAACCTGGAGGGGTTGGGAAAGGGGCATTACACACATAGATATGTTGTCTCCTCGAATTCAAAGTTTAAAGGGAACACAACTTGCATGGAATCCATCTACTTCAAAGAAAGGGGTTACTGCTGCAGTAATTGTTTTGCCTACAGTGTCTAGTCCTGAAGAATTTCAAAATTGGTTGCCATTGGTTAAAGGTAAATTGGTCATGATTTCTTCCTTAGAGACCACTGGAAGGCCTGATTATAATTGGGAAGAGTTTGCTACAGAGGCTTCGTTTGAAAAAATGAAATCTGAAAGAGAAGCGGCTAATAACGCTTGGAGAGAAAACATGAAAAACACTGGTTTCACCTCAAGAAGCATCATTGAAGCCCTAGAAAATGCAGGAGCTGCGGGAATTGTAAGCTCCTATTGGTCCAAAGGTTTTGGCGTGAGCAAAATATTTAGTGCCAGAACAAAAAAAATTCCCACGGTAGATTTGGAATTAGAGGACTATTCTATGGTATATAGGCTGGCTCTTAGAGGAGAAAACCCAGTTTTGAATATTGTAGCACAATCAAAAGATCTAGGAGAAGTACCAACGTTTAATACAATTGCAGAAATTAGAGGGTCAGAAAAACCAGAGGAATATGTCATTCTATCTGCACATTTTGATTCATGGGATGGAGGTACTGGTGCAACTGACAATGGAACAGGTACTTTAGTCATGATGGAAGCGATGAGAATTCTTAAAAAAATTGTGCCAAATCCAAAAAGAACCATTTTAGTAGGTCACTGGGGCAGTGAAGAACAAGGCTTAAATGGATCAAGGGCCTTTGTTGAAGACCACCCAGAAATAGTTTCACAGGTTCAAGCAGTTTTTAACCAAGACAATGGTACCGGAAGGGTTGTTAATATTTCTGGGCAAGGTTTTCTTCATGCTTATGATTATATAGGCAGATGGCTTCATGAAGTTCCACAAGATATTACCCAACACATAGAGACTAATTTCCCCGGTACTCCAGGGGGGGGGAGGTTCAGATTATGCTTCCTTTGTTGCAGCTGGTGCCCCAGCATTTAGCTTGAGCTCCCTGAGCTGGTCTTATTGGAATTACACATGGCACACCAATAGAGACACTTATGACAAGATTGTTTTTGATGACCTTAGAAACAATGCCATTCTAACAGCTGTATTGGCTTATATGGCGTCTGAAGACAACGAAAAGACTTCTAGAGAAAAGATAGTATTGCCGGTGAGTAAAAGAACCGGAAAACAAATGAAATGGCCTTCTACCAGATCTCCCAATAGAAAAGGAGGTATGTAATTAACCCCAATAAAACACAAAAAAGTCCTGTAAAAATAATTTACAGGACTTTTTTATGTTCAAACAAAATCTTATTAATTAAAGAAAGTATTTTAGTAAGATATTTAAAACTATTGCTTTGTAACTTTAACTGCGTTCATTCCTTTTTGACCACGCTCTAATTCAAAGCTAACTTTATCATTTTCCATAATTTCATCAATTAAACCACTTACATGAACAAAGTGCTTTTCTTGAGAAACAGCATCTATAATGAATCCAAAGCCTTTTGATGCGTCAAAGAAAGAGACTTTTCCAGTTCTTAATGGATCCTCTTCTTCTTCATCCCTATCTTCTTTTTTAGGAATTCCAATAACAATACTCTCTGCGTCTACCTTAACTTTTAAACTTGGATCTGGAGGGGTGTCTGTGAAGTGACCATTCTCATCTACATAAACCAACATGTCTTCTAAACTATTTGGTTTTTCAGCATTGGCTTTGCGTTCCAATTTCTTCTTTTGTTTGTCGTCACGTTTTTTTAGACGTTTCTTCTCTTTCTCTTTTTTGTTAAAGGTTTCTTGCGCTCTCGCCATTTCGATTGATAAGTTTTAAGAACCAAATGAATAAAGGTTCAATAGTCAGCAAATATACGTCAGTTCTGTCATATTTTATGTAAAAATGAATAATAATATCCCCTACCTCAAGAAAATAGCATTTCTAAAAGCGCTTGACTCCTTTTGTAAATCAATGAGATAACCATTTACCACAGCATGACTAATGACCCCATCTTTTGAAAGTAAAAAACTTGGGTTTAGTCCTACGTATAACCTAAAGTCAGGTAACACAAATTTATTACTCACCACTTGCATAGGAAAATTAAATCCATTGTCTCCCATAGCTAATGGTCCTAGCCAATACACGTAGCCTTTTTTAAGCAGACTATAAGCCTTTTCTTTAGTTGGTTGCTCTCCTTTCTTTGGGGTGTATATTTTTCCAGGTATAATTTTATATCCTTTGGCACGCATTGTTTCATAGCCATAATAGGTGGATAAGTCCCCTAAGTCCATGATTTGTGCTTTAGTGAAATACTCAGAATGAGAGGCATTGTCTACCTCCAAATAATGAACACCAATATCTAGGGTGTAAGTATTTCCCAACAATTCATATTGTACGTCTTCAATTTTAAGATCAAACAATTTTCGATCGTTTTGCGGTATTTTTTCATAGGCTGCCAGGTCAATTTTTTCATATGATTTTGTAGCAATACTATAAAGAGCTGCCAGTATAGATACGTAATTTAATTTTCTGATTTCTTGTTTTTCAGCATCGTTTAAAAATCCGCCAGATTCAATTAAAATAGTAGAAGTACCCCATTTTTGAATATTATCTCCAAATGCCCTAGGTTCAAAATCATCATTATAGCGTCCCACCTGTCCAGGCGCAAAACCCTGTACCAATTCATTCATTAGTACAATTACTTTCATGGCATTTCCCCTCACTTCATTAATATCTTTTTCATAATTATATGCAGGGGCTAAATAAGACAAGGTCGCTGGCTTATCCGTCCTCTCTGCGTTGTAATACTTGCTCTGATCGTGTAAGTTAAATCCAAAATCTGCTTCTAAACTATCTCGAACGCTTTTCAAAGTACGCCCTTCAGGCGATGCCAAGTCTAAAGCATCTCTGTTTATGTCTATTCCCAAGGTATTCCTTCTGGTAAAAACCTCAGCACCATCTGGATTAAGCATGGGCAAAAAATGAAACCTCAATTTCTTTAAAAGCAATTTTTGGACGCTATTTTTTTGCCCTGATGAAAAATAATTTAATATATCAAAAATAGCTTGAGTGGCTGTAGGTTCGTCTCCATGCATTTGCGACCATAGAAAAACATCTGTATTTCCGCTACCTAAACTCAATAAAGACAAGCTTCTTCCCTCTATGGACTCCCCTATTTTAGTGACTGTTATGCCCGCTTGATTTTTGTACCGATCAATGAGTGGCTGAAGGTCTTCGTGTTTTATCCTTCTTTTATTTAATGATGGCTCTTTATAGCTTTCATACTGGGACACTAAATCATTGACCAATTTGTCTTGAGCCATTCCTGGCGTTGCATTTATAAGTAAGGTAATTGAGAATAATAAGGCTGTTTTGAGGCGTAATTTCATAAAAAGATATTTTAGGACTGTTTTAAAAAAAAATCAAATAGATTTAATTAAAATTACGGAATTAGAGAGGGATTGGCCTTAAACTTTAATTTTGAGGTAGCCCGTCTAATTTTTGCCATAAATGCTATTCCTGGATCGGTTTTTTCTGTTCTATAGCCTGAATCCACTTCCTTCCAGAGCGAATGATTTTCAAATAATGTATATTCGTAATGACCTATAAGGTAATTGATTGAATGCTTTGTCTTCAAGTATTTAATCAATTTTATATTAGATTTTAATTGGGCTTTTGTCAAGGGCGTTTCTTTAGTGCCTCCTACATTTTCAATACCTATAGCTGCATGATTTAAACCTATTACATGTCTGGCCATATGGTTTTCTGGCATGAGTCTATAGATTGTGCCATCTTGATCTACTAGAAATTGAGCAGATACGTTTAAAGCGCTTTGATTCACTAGTTCAGGCCTCCAATTGGGGAGTGACTCATTGTAAAATGCTTCAAATGATTTTTCAAGTGTTGGAATAGCAGTCCAGTGCACCACAATCATTTGGGGCTTTATCAGAATATTATCCTGGCTCATACCATACCTATTCTCAAGGTAATCTTGGGTAAGCTTTACGCGCTTTTGTTTAAATACTATGGGTTTGTCTACAATGGGAACTGAAATGGCACAGGAATTTAAAAAAAGTAATCCAATAAAACTTATGAGTAATCGCATACGGGTTCATTTTGTTATAAAGCTACAAATATTTGATATTATATAAGATCTAATTGAATATTCCCTTTAGACTTTATATTTGACTTGACTTATTGTACTTTTGCATGGCTATGAAAGAATCTAAAAAACCAGATGCTGTTGTTTATGACAAGGACAAACAGCAATATAACGCCCATATTTTGCCTTATGCTACTGGTGTTGGCGCTCCACAGATTACTGCACCAGACGTAAGTAGCTGGAAAAACACCCAAGTGCAAACAGTCAATCATGAGTTTAAAGCCCAGTTTAATGCTTTAAAAGAGCAGTATGCTCAAATGATGGAATCTTATGATTTTAATAAGAGAATTTACAGTTCAAAATTTAGTTTTGAACCCATTATAGGAGAAACTTACTTCCTTTATTTAGACAAACAGGGCAGTGACTTTTTGTCTCTAATCCCTCCAACTCAATGCCGCTTTGAGTACTTAGCAACTTGCACCATAGGTCCTGATAAAATTTGGATAAAAAGAGATTAATCTAAGCTATTTCACTATTTTAGGGCAATTAATGCTACTGAGATGAAATGGTTTAAAAGAATTTCTGGAATTTTATTTTTATTGATTGTTATAGCCATTGGTTTTAATTACCCCAAATTAACATTAATATCCGGCTATAGTTCAAAATATGTAGCGAGTTCGGCTTTTATAGCGGGCCATTCTAAAAGCTACATTGAGGCGAATGACAATAATATCCCCAATATCAAATTGGCTACAAATGAGTTGGACTATCCAATGAAAAAGGCATCGGCGCGGGTTTTTGGTTTTCAAAAACGCGAAGCCATTTACAAAGAAGGCTTAGGGGCTATTCTTTTACCTAAAGGGGTTTCTGCTCTGGATTTAGATCATTTTCTAATACCCAGAAGAAATCTAACACCCATTGAAAAGCCTTACCCAATAGGGCATTTAGCGCCACTAGATACTGTGTTGCCTACTGTTGATTATTCTGCCATTCAGAATGCCTTGGATTTAGTTTTTAAAGACAACCACTTACAAAAATCAAGGTCTGCGCTCATACTCTACAAGGGGCAGCTTATTGGAGAGAAATACATAGATGGATTTGGTCCAGATACCCCCGTTCTTGGCTGGTCTATGACCAAAAGTGTTATAGCAACAATTTACGGAATCCTAGAATATCAGGGTAAATTAAGCGTGAGTGATCGTGTGGCTTTTGAAGATTGGGCCAAGGATGAAAGGGCTCATATTACCATTGATGATTTATTGAGAATGCAAAGTGGATTGGCTTTTGAAGAAGATTATTCAGTGATTTCAGATGTGACCAATATGTTGTTTAACGAGGCAGACATGGCACAGGTAGCTATTGACAGACCCAGTATTGCAATGCCAGGAAAAATTTGGTCTTATTCTTCTGGAACCACAAATATTTTATCTAAATACCTTAAATCATTTAGTTCAGATGCCCAGCAATATTTAGATTTCCCTTACGCGCAATTAATCGATAAAATTGGGATGCATTCTATGGTGATTGAAACAGATATGGTACAGACTTTTGTAGGCTCCTCTTATGGGTGGGCCAGTACTAGAGATTGGGCTAGGTTTGGTTTATTGTACCTACAAAACGGAATTTGGGATGGGTCGAGAATATTTAGTAACCGTTGGGTGAATTATATTAGCTCTCCCACTAAGTCCTCTAATGGAGCATATGGAGCGCATTTTTGGCTCAATGCAGACGGTCACTTAAAAGATGCCCCTAAAGACCTCTACAGTGCCAATGGACACGATGGACAACATGTTTACGTAATTCCTTCTAAAGACTTGGTGATCGTGAGGACTGGTCTGGGAGAGCGTCCAGATTACAGGGCCAATGATTTTATTGCAGCGGTTGTAGCTGCTGTAGAATAGTTATGCAATGTAACTGTCTTTGTCAAAATTTGGTGGTCTCTTTTCTAAAAAGGCATTTCTGCCTTCTTTAGCTTCATCTGTCATATAGGCTAATCTAGTGGCTTCTCCTGCGAATACTTGTTGTCCTACCATGCCGTCGTCTGTGAGGTTCATGGCGAATTTTAACATCTTAATACTCGTTGGAGATTTTGCAAGTATCTCTTGGGCCCATTCATATGCTGTTGATTCAAGCCTGTCATGAGGGATTACAGCGTTAACCATTCCCATATCAAAGGCTTCTTGTGCGGTATAGTTCCTTCCTAAAAAGAAAATTTCTCTGGCTTTTTTCTGTCCTACCATTTTAGCCAAATAAGCAGATCCATAGCCGCCGTCAAAACTGGTAACGTCTGCGTCCGTTTGTTTAAATATGGCATGTTCTTTACTGGCTAGTGTTAGGTCACATACTACGTGAAGGCTGTGGCCTCCTCCTACAGCCCATCCTGGAACAACCGCAATGACTACCTTTGGCATAAAGCGTATCAATCTTTGTACCTCTAGAATATTTAGGCGGTGGTTGCCATCTTGTCCTACATATCCTTTGTGACCTCTTGCCCTTTGGTCTCCTCCACTACAGAAAGAAAAAACACCGTCCTTAGGAGAAGGTCCTTCACCACTGAGTAATACTACACCAATGGAAGGGTCTTCATGTGCGTCATAAAATGCGTCGTATAATTCTGAAGTTGTTTTAGGTCTAAAGGCATTTCTTACCTCTGGTCTATTAAAAGCTATTCTAGCGACGCCATTAGATTTTTTATAGGTAATGTCCTCGTATTTCTTCACTTCTTTCCAAACGATATTTTCCATGACTATTTTTTTAGCAAGTTACGTATTCTTGTTTTTTTCTGTGATCCATAAAGACATATATTTTGACGCTTGGAATTGTTGTTCTTTTAATAGACTTCCCATGAAATTTTTAACCCTGTGGTCTGCTAAATTATTTAGTGTTTTAGAGAGGCTATCTAAGTATTTAATTTCATGAATACTGCGTTCAAAAAATTGGTCTATGAATTTATATCCTTCGCTTTTAAGTATTTGCCAGTTAAATTCATCATGATATAATGATACTGCTTTTTGTGCGAATTCTAAGGATTCATTGGCTACTTTACCAGGCCAATTCATGGTGTAATCCATTCCTTCTTTTCCTATAGCTGTTGTAATATGGGGACAGCCATAAACAAATCCTTCCAATATCTTCCCTTTAATTCCTGCACCAAATCTCAATGGAACTAGGTTAATCTTGTGTTTGTTAAATGGTGCTTTTACATCTTTTACAGCGCCAATAATATGAAACCCAATGTTAGGCTTATGAAGTTCCTTGATTTGTTGGGGTAAATAGGCACCATAGATATAAATCTCTGCCAATTTGTGCTGCTTTTTAATTAGTGGCCATATGCTGAAATACAAACATTTAATAGCATCTATATTGGGCTTATGAAGTCCGTTGCCAATAAAAAAATAGCCTGATCTTTCTTTGTAATCCCTACTTGCCCTATGGGCTAATAAGTGTTGTTTCTGATATGTGATGGGCAATAATAAACACAAATGAGGAGGGACTTTAAAATGATCTACTAGCACAGTCATTTCAAATGAAGAAACCACCAAATTTAGATCACACCTAAGTATACTGGACAATTCTCTTTTGGTCTGCCCTTTTGAATTTAAATGGACTAAATCTGTTGGGTGATGAAATAAAGCGTAAGGTGCGTCTTTATGCTCATTAATATAAGATATGGTTTGTTCCTCCCTTAGTGTTCTTAAACAATGTAAGTCTTCTGTATCTAATATCGTAACGGCATTGGGTAATATATCGCGCACCCGCCAGCCAAACTGCTCTTCTGAAATAAATCTGTCAAAAAGCACAACATCTGGCTCAATTTCCTTTAATAATAGATCAAAGGAAGCGTCATTCACAAGAATTTGTTGGGTAATAATACCTTTTTCTTTTAAGGCTAGTTGTCCTTCTAAGTGGTTACTAGTAGCTAAAAAGGTAGTCTTAAATCCATGAGACATGAAAATAGCTAACAACTCATGCATACGAACTCCTGCAGCTGTAGCATTGGATTCAGGCCAATTGGTGCTAATACAGAGAAGTTTTTTGTTCATATGTAAAGAAATGAAATTATGGCATTTTAGGGAAATGAAACTATAGCATTTTTAGAGAAATGAGGTCAGGTTGCTTTCAAGAAGTTCCAGGGTCCTAAATGCGTTTGAAGCTTACATCTTTTTAGCAAACATCTGAGATAATTTAAGCCTTAATTTTCTCTCATAGTCTTCTTCCAGCCACTCTTTATAGTTTTTGGTATTGTTCATGATACAATAAGAATACAATCTAATCCTGTAGGCAATTTCCTCTTTGAGTAATTTAGCTAACATGCGAGCGTCAAACACATCTTCGCTGTTTTCAAAACAAATTTGAGCATGTTGAGAAATACTTCGGTCTAATACCTCTTTAGATTTTAAACCCTGTGTAAAAATATCTTTATATACTGCTTTCACATCAAAATGAAGCACGCTAGATTTTTTAAATTTTTGTTTTAGAGCAAAAGGCATCTCATAGACAAATTCTCTTTCAATGTCCTCGTCATTTTTAATATTTTCAAGATAAAAATCTGGAAAGTGAAAAATTTCCTGCCAATCAATTGGGGCATTCCATGGTCCAAATCTAGCAATGTTGTTCCCCATATCTATGACATTGAAATGGGCTTTATGGTCTAATATTCTTGATCCTCTACCAATCATTTGAAAATATAAGGTCAATGATCTTGTGGCCCTATTTAAAATAATTGTTTCCACACTAGGTTCATCAAATCCAGTTGTTAGAATACTCACTGAAGTTAAAATGGCATTGGGTGTTTGGGAAAACCACTCTAATATTTCCTTTCGCTCTGCGGCACTATTCTTATTATCTAAGTGTCTAATGTCGTGCCCAGCTTTCTTAAAAGTTTCATATACGTATTTAGAAGTGTTTATACCATTATTGAAAATGAGGGTTTTGGACCCTAGGGCAATTTCTTCATAGGCCTCTAGAAGTTGAGACAACATGGAATGATTTCCGTAAAAAGCATCGGAAGATTTTACGGTGTAATCTCCATTAATACCTAATTTCAATGTTTTTAAACTTACATTTTTGTTGTACAGATGTGCCTGTGCTAAAAACTTTTTATCAATTAGTGAAGTGATAGACTCTCCTACAATGAGTTTTTTGTAGTGGTCTTTCATTGGTAGCTTAATATTTGAACTGAGCGGGGTGGCAGTAACTCCTAATATTACAGCGTGTTTAAAAAACTTCATCAGTTTTCTAAATGAATTATAATGGGCTTCATCTATAATAACCAATCCAATATTATCTAAGCTTACTTTCTCCTCCTGTAATCTGTTGTTTAGTGTTTCCACCATAGCAACAAAACAACTGAAGTCTTCTTGATCCTCAAGAGATTTTACGTCGGAGTTAATAATTTTGTTGTGTACTCCAAAACCCTCTAACATTTTAGATGTTTGGGTACTCAACTCAATTCTGTGGGTAAGCACAACTACTTTTTTGCCTTTAGTGGCAATGTATCTTTTTGCAATCTCAGAAAAAACAACCGTTTTACCACCTCCTGTAGGTAATTGATACAACAAGTTTGTGTCCGTAGGGGCACTGTCTAGATAGTCAAAAATAGTATCTAAATCATTTTGTTGGTAATCGTAAAGTGTTTTCTCAGAAAATTTCGTTAAAACAGTCAAATAGGAGTATTTTTTATGGTTTTGTAAAATTATTTTTTAGCAACTCTCTAAAAAATGAAACGTACAAAATTAACAGATTTTTACCGCTATGCATAAGGAATCAAGCAAAAAGATTAAATTAATATCCCTTTGCAGTATCTACCTGATTTAAAAGCGGTTGGTTACTCATTAGTCTGTTATAATTAACTATTATTTGAGCCACTACAGATTCTGGACTTGAAATACTTGCGCAATGCGGCGTAATATAGATATTTGGATGTACCCACAATGGGTCGTTTTCTTCTAAAGGCTCTATGGGGAAAACATCTATTGCGGCACCGCTTAAATGACCTTGATCAATACTTTGAATTAAATCCTCCCGCACCAAATGTGGCCCTCTAGCTACATGAATAATGAAGGCACTTTTGGGTAATTTAGAAAAAAGAGAAAGATCTAAAATACCATTTGTTTCAGGTGTCAGTGGTAATAAACATACCAAAACATTGGTTTGCTGCAAAAACAAATCTAAATCTTCTTTCTCATAGGTTGTTATTCCTTCTATTTGCTTTTTTGAGTTAGACCAGCCAAAAACATTAAAACCCTGAGTTACTAATGCTTTAGCTGTGGCTGATCCCAAAACACCCATACCCATTATTCCTACAGTGATATCTTTCTTCCTAAGGTATGGGTTTTGCTGCCAATGTGATTTTGATTGTTGGATCTGATACTGATACAAACCTTTCATATGAGCGTAAATCTGGGCCATAACAAATTCTTCCATGTCTGTAATCAACAATGGGTCCACTACCCTAGTCATTAACAAGCCATTATGAAAAGAAGGGTCTTCAAAGATAAAATCTACTCCAGCGCCCATAGAAGCAACACATTTTAAATTTTCATATTGACCAAGTAATCCATGGGGTTGTTTCCACACCAATGCCATCGTAATTTTTTCTTTAGGATGTGGTTCATTAAAGTTGTAGCATTCAATTTTAGTGTATTGAAATTTAAAAGCATTTAACCATTGAGGTGTTTTTCCATCTTGTCTAATGAGAAGTAAGGCCATAGGATAGTTTATAAATATTTTTTTTTATATGTTTTGGCATTTTAATCTTCAATGGTTTGCAAACTCATTTCAAAATCATACGCGTTTTCCCAATCTTTACTGGCTGTATAAACAGCCAAAATTTGTGTTTTATATAGGGGTATTATTTGATGATAACTAGCAAACTGAAGCGCCTCTTTATAAAAATTACAAAAGCTTTTAAAAAAAGGCAAACGCTGGGGTTTTTCCTCACAAAATGTGTGCATTAGGCCAATGTTATACCACATAAATTCCGCAATTAACTCTGGAGACATGCCAAGCGTTTTGAAATGTTTTATGTACTTCTGAGCAACAGATCTCCTCGCTTTTGGTCTTTTCCTTTTTAATGGAAAAAATTCATTAGCCACTTTGACCCTAGCCTGCTCTAGCAATTTGTTTTCATTAGGGTAAAGACAAAATTAAAATAGGTTTTAACTTCAGGAAATTTGTCATAGAGATCTAAGACCATTATTTCTAAATGTTCCTTTTGTAATTCAACTAAGTGCTTCTGAAGTAATTTTTTGCTCATGAGGTCTATTCAAAAATTAAAAATACAAATGATTGCTTAGATCCTGTAATCTTTTATGAAATATGCTTTAGAAAAACTTAAAGTTTTCTTAAAACACACCCGATACAAGCGTTGAATTTTGGTGAAATCTATTAAAATTCGTAATATGAAGGTTAATAAAATTCCCAAAAGAAAAACGCATAGATGAGGCAGCTTAAAATAGTAAAACAGGTTACCAATAGAGAATCAAAATCCTTAGATAAGTACTTACAAGATATCAGTAAAATAGACTTGATTAATGCACAGGAAGAAGTTGAATTGGCACAGAGAATTAAAGCTGGAGATGCCGTTGCGCTAGAAAGACTTACCACGGCAAACCTCAGGTTTGTTGTTTCTGTAGCGAAACAATATCAAAACCAAGGCCTCACCTTACCAGATTTAATTAATGAAGGCAATGTTGGATTAGTCAAAGCAGCAAAACGTTTCGACGAAACAAGGGGTTTTAAATTTATCTCTTATGCTGTTTGGTGGATTAGACAAGCCATTTTACAAGCACTAGCAGAACAGGCAAGAATTGTACGGCTGCCACTTAATAAAATTGGATCTATCAATAAAATTAATAAAGCTTTTTCCTATTTAGAACAAGCCCATCAGCGTCCTCCTTCTCCAGAGGAAATTGCCAAAGAACTTGAAATGACGGTGAGTGATGTAAAACAATCACTCAAAAATTCAGGGAGGCATGTCTCTATGGACGCACCTCTTATTGATGGAGAAAATTCTAGTCTATACGACGTCTTGGATTACGGAGATTCTCCCAGACCAGACCAGGCACTCATTCAAAGTTCTTTACATACTGAAATAACCAGGGCCTTAGATACCTTATCTCCAAGAGAAGCAGACGTAATTAAACTTTTTTACGGTATAGGTGAACAGCCCCCTATGACACTAGCTGAAATAGGACTCACTTTTGATTTAACTAGAGAAAGAGTCAGGCAAATTAGAGAAAAAGCAATCAGGAAATTAAGGCATAGTTCAAAAAATAAATTATTAAAAACCTATCTTGGATAATTAAAAAACTGCCATTTATGAAACCCACCCTTTATATTTTAGGACTACTTGCTTTTAATTCTTGTAATCAAGCACCAAAAGAGACAGAAAGCCTTGAAGCTAAAATTGACAGAATACATTCTGAAGCAATTACCATAGACACCCACAACGATATTAATACCGCTAATTTTACAGACAGTATTAATTATACCCAAAGATTAGATACCCAAGTTAATCTACCTAAGATGAATGAGGGTGGTTTAGACGTAAGTTGGTTGATAGTTTACACAGGTCAAGGAGAATTAACTGAAGCGGGTTATGAAAAGGCAAAAACAAATGCTTTAGATAAATTTTCCGCTATTCATAAACTTACGAAAGAAATAGCTCCAGAAAAAATTGGGTTAGCTACAACAGCAGCAGAAGTAAGATCACTGATTAATTCTGGAAAAAAAGTAGCCATGATTGGAGTGGAAAATGCTTATCCAATAGGTATGGACATAGGTAATTTTGAAACCTATTACAACCTAGGCGCTAGATACATCTCATTGTCTCACAATGGTCACAGCCAATTCTCTGATTCTAATACAGGTGAAAAGGATGCAGTATGGTTGCACAATGGTTTGAGTGACTTTGGAAAAGAAGCAGTTGCTGAAATGAATAGACTTGGAATTATGATAGATATATCTCATCCATCTAAAGAAGCTATGATGCAAATGATATCCTTATCTAAAGCACCCATAATAGCTTCCCATTCCTCTGCTCGTGCTTTGTGCGATCACTCAAGAAATTTAGACGACGAACAATTGCTGTTATTAAAAGAAAATGGAGGTGTAGTTCAAACTGTGGCATTTTCTTCTTATTTAAATACAGAAAAACATGAAGCTAGTAATGAATACGCAAAAGAAGTCTATCAAAATATAGCCAAAGAAATGGGGGTTTTGTGGTATGAGAGAAATCAGTTTTCTTCCCTTTCTGATAGTGAAAGAGCTACTTTCATGGAAGTTTACCCTAAAATAGTGTCGTTGGGAAAAGAAACACTAGCCAATGACCCAAATGCTCCTGAGGCCGTATCTGTTTTAGATTTTGTAAATCATATCGATTACCTGGTTAATCTCATTGGTATTGATCATGTTGGGATTAGTTCAGATTTTGATGGTGGTGGTGGTATAGCAGGATGGTCGGATGCTTCAGAGACTAAAAATGTAACCGCAGCACTTGTTAAAAGAGGGTATTCCCAAGAACAAATCAATAAACTTTGGGGAGAGAATTTACTCAGGGTATTAGATGAAGTTCAAGCAGTTAGTCTAAAGTTAAAATCTTAAAATTTAAATACCTGCAAATTTATGGAAACTAGGACAAAATCATTGTTGTCTATTAGGCCTTCATTAGACCATATTAAAAATACTGATGACCCAGCAAGTGAAGCATATTTCCAAAATGAAGTACTGAGGCCTATACTTAAATTTCAAAATGATTTGTTTGTTCAAGTGCTCAAAAACTATTTTTTTAAGCACAAGAATTCTTTTTACAGTTTGTCATTGGAAAAGCGGCTTTTATATATTGAAAATGCTTTACAAAAAGACATTAAATTTCGCAATGTCTTAAAAGGAATCATTATTGGTCAATTTACCCTAGAAGAGTATCATTCTTACAGAAGTAAATCTGCTGCTTTAAATAAAAGAATGATGCAAATGCTTATTCAGCGTTATCAGAGTCAAATACAATTATTTGAAATTCCATAATAAAAATCTACTTGTAACTACAATTTCTGAATCACTAAAATAAAACTTGTCTATTCTGAATCACTAGAATAAAGCTTGTCCATTTAGATCAGTAGAAAGTATATCACTCATCAAATTTAAAAAAGGCCTTGACACTTGAAAGGCTTTAACTGTATTTGAAACAAACTCCTCTGAGCATATATCACTATCAGGGATAGGATGAATAAACACAAAATTCTTTCTCCTGAGTAAATTAATCTCTGGATGATCTTTTGAAAATCCTTTTGGGGCAGTTTTAAGGGTCTCTCCAGAGAAATTACCCCAAGTTTTTTTAAACAATGGGTCCTTTAAAAAATCTTTAAAATCCGAGGCGTCAGTTTCAATTTCTTTTCTAATTCTAAATAAATCTTCTTTATTTGGATCCCAGAATCCAACAGCTAAAAAAGCATCTCCAGGTTTTAAATGAATGTAATAGCCACCTCTAAGAGAATTTCCCATACGCGTTAGAGAGGCTGAGAAGTAGTCTTTATAGGGTGTTTTGTCCTTTGAAAAACGAACATCCCTATAAATTCTAAACAGCTTCAGTTTTTCAATATCATCTGTTTCTCCCAAGCCATCTTTAATTAACTCCAACACTGATTTAACTGACAGCTGATGCGATTTAAAGGTTTCTTTGTGGGCTTCGAACCATTCCCTATTGTTATTTACACTTAATTTATTTAGGAATTCTAGGCTGTCTTTTGAAATTTTCATTACGCTTATTATTTAATTGGATCTACTGTCCTTTCAAGCAGGTACTTAATATTTATAGGTAGTAAAACTACATCCATTTTTTTTTCTTAAAATAGAAGAGCATTCCTATAAGGCAACTGCCCATTAATATCCACACCATGGTGTAACCATACTTCCAATGAAGTTCTGGCATATGGTCAAAATTCATTCCATATATTCCAGCTATAAAAGTTAGCGGAATAAAAATAGATGCCATTATGGTCAGCACTTTCATGACTTCATTCATTTTGTTTCCCATAGTACTCATGTGTAAGTCCATGAGATTGGTACTCATTTCTCTATACAGTTGAAGGGTTTCATTAATTTCTGTACATTGATCAGATAAGTCTCTTAAGAATACTTTAGTTTCTTCTTTTATTAAAGGATGAGATGAATTTAATAGCTTTTGTACCAGGTCTTTTGTAGGGTATATATGCTGCCTGAGCTTGAGTATTTCCTTTTTCAATTTCTGAATTTCTTGTCCATGAGAAGCTTCTGAATTGTGATATACCATGTCTTCTAGCGAATCCAATCTCAATCCTAACTGTTCTATAGCAATGAAGTAATGATCTACTACGGCGTCTAGTAAAGCGAAAAATAAATAATCCGCTCCCCGTTGTCTTATTCTTGATCCTTCTTGAGAAAGTCTTGTTCTAACACCGTTAAAAACATCTTCCTCTACCTCTTGAAAAGTAATAAGTTTACCCTCCAAAAGGACCATAGCCAAATGTTCGTATTTTAAAGAGGCTTGGTCATCAAAATAGACCATTTTAAATACCCCAAATAAATAGTGATCAAAGTCATCTATTTTAGGCCTTTGATGTGTGTCTACTATACTTTCTAAGCTAAGTAAATTAAGGCTTAAAGAACTACCCAGCGCTTTAATAAAGGCTTCATCTGTAAGCCCAACAATATTGAGCCATTGCGTTTCAGATTCCTGTTTAAAAAAAGCCCCAACAGCCAAACTAGTGTCCACTTCAATTGAATTACAATGGTCTTGATCAAATTCAATGAGCGCTACTGAATGTGAGCCTTCTTTTTTGTCTCCAATATATTTTACGGTACCAGGGGCTAAGCCTAATTTCGAATATCTCCTAGATTTTTTATGAAAAGATGGGAAAGTCATGGTGGTTTATTTTTATCTATAAAAAGGTACTATTAAACTTTAAATAATAAGAGAATGATCGAATAATAATTCTTTGAGATGTAGTCCTGAGCCAGCAGCAACATATGGAATAAAGTCATCTAAATCACTGTTTAACAAACGCTTAATACCCTCTAGGTCTATTTCATTTCTTCCAAGACATATCAGGGCACCCATCATTAATCTAATTTGATATCTCAAAAACCCTTTACCCCTCACTTCCAACACATAGGAGTCTTCAGGAAAGAAACTTGCACTAATTGCTTTGTTTTTTTTTAGCTCACAAGAAGCAATCGTCCTAATAGTTTGGGAATTTTTTTTATCCTTTCTTGCTGTAAAGTTTTTAAAGTCATGTGTGCCCTCAAATAATTTGGCCGCTTCTTGCATGAGCGTAATATTTAAATCTTCCGGATAATTGGCCATGATGGGCGCACAAAAAGGATGTGCTTTGGATCCAAATGAAAAAAGATAGCAATAGGTTTTTTCTTTTGCGCTGTGAATGATGTTAAATTTCTCCTCAACAGCTGTAATGGATTCTACCCTAATATCTGCAGGAAGGTTTAGGTTAAATAAATCCATTAGCGCGTCTAGGTTTTTTAGCGGCTCATGTTCAATAAATAATTCAAATGCTCCGTGAATAGAAGACACTTTGGCATCTGTTCTACCTGCACCTAATATTTTAAAGGAACGCGTTTCTCCTAAAACAAAACTAATTGTTTTTGTGAGCATACTCTCAATGGTTTTAACCCCTGGTTGTTTTTGCCAACCACTGTATCTAAACCCCAAATAAGATACCCGCACTAAATAGTAATACTTCTTCTTTTGCATTCCAATGAATATGCTTTAAAAATAAGAAATACAAGATTATAAGCGTCTACCCAAAGCTTAAATAATATTAAACCCCATTAATTTAGCTAATAATAAGTGTCTTCTGTTATCTCGAGTACTTTTACTGGTCCAAACTTAGTCACAATTGGTGTAATTTCGGAAGCCTTTCCAATAAACACCATTTGTAAATTATCTTTAGGAAAGTAATCTTCAATTATTTGCTTCGCTTTTTTTGAATCTAATGAATTTACTGTTTCGGTGAATTTATCTATATAATCCATTGGAATTTCATACACAGTAGCATCAGTAAAAAATCTAGCAATAGCAGCATTGGTCTCATAATCCGGTGGAAATTGCCCCTTTACATAGTTTTTTGCAGATTCAAGGGTTTTAGTATCTATACCAAAATCGTGTATTTTTTGGTATGTTTTGAGGAGTAAATCTATTGTTTGTTCCGTAGTTTCATTGGCTGTAAATGTACTCATACTAAAACTTCCTCCATCCTTAAGTGCACTAAAACTACTTCTGGCACCATAAGTTAGTCCTGAATTAACCCTTAACTCGTCGTTTAACCATGATGTAAATCTACCGCCTAAAATGGTGTTAATTACTTGTATACCTATATAATCTGACACATTTCTAGGGACACCAATGCCTCCAACCAACATGGTTGTTTCCCTGGCATCTTCCTTATTCACCACCACTACACTGGCTTTATTTAAAGCTTTGATTTCAGGTGTTGTAGGGGCTAAAATGGTGTTGTTTTTCCAAGAAGACAGTAAGTCAGATAATTGAATTTTCATGACTAGTGGATCAAAGTCCCCAACTATAGCTAAAACACTTCCTTGTGGTTGATAATTTTGAGCATAAAAGTTTTTAAGGTCTTGTATGCCTATTTGCTGAAGGCTTTTCTTGGTCCCTGAGGGTATATTAGCATATGGATGGTCCCCATAAACCATCTGATTAAAATAATTACCAATAACACCTCTTGGACTTTCTCTCATTTGGTCTACACCTGCTATGGCCCTTTCTTGTAATTTTTCAAACTCTTGAAGATCAAATATTGGTTTTACAATCATTTCCGTTAAAATTGGCAAAACAACGGAAGCGTCTTTATTGACAAAACTACTTGAAATAACAGCGGCTTCAGAGCCTGCACTTGTATTATATGAAGCACCTAAAAAGTCTAATTGCGATTCAATGGTCGTTTTATCAAAAGACTGTGTGCCTGTAGACAATGCGTCTGCTGTTAAACCGGCCAAACCAGCCTTATCTTTAGTGTCTCGTCGTGTTCCAGCAGGTACTACGGCCCTAAAATGAACCAAGGGAACTTCTTTTTGAACCACCATAAAAATCTCAAGTCCATTGTCTAAACGAAAGCTTTCATAAGCAGGTAGTTTAAAATTGCTTTGAGCGTGTAGCAATTGTGATCCAATAATCAAAATAGCTAGATATAGATAGCATTTTTTAGTGTGTGATTTCATAAGTACTATTTTGTGTTGTTTTCAGGAGACATTAAGTAACCTACTGTGCTGTTGTTTTTTGTGAAATATTTTTGAGCAACCCTTTGAATATCTGCAACAGTTAATTGTTCATAGGATTGGGGTGCTGAGAACATTTTTTTATAATCTCCAAAATACATTTCGTAGGTTCCCAACGTGTTACTCTTTCCGTCAATGGTTTCTAAGCTAGAATATAAAGCCACTAACTTTTGATTTTTAACCTTTTGAAGTTCCCTTTCACTTACGCCATTTTGAGCTATATCACTAATGATTTGTACCATTTCAGCCTCTAAAATCTCAGGGGCTGTTCCTGGACTTGCTACACCGTAAAAATAAAAGAGGTTTGGATCTATGCTTTCAGGCATATAGGAAAAAACTGAGGTGGCCAATGTTTTCTGATCTACTAATTGACTGTATAACCTACTGCTATTACCGTCAGAAAGAATAGCGCTTAGGACATCTAAAGCATAATAATCCTCATGCTTAGTTTCTGGCACATGATAGGCCAACATAATATTTGGACTGCTGACCTGTTTCTCAACAACTACACGCTTCTGACCCAATTGTTCTGGTTCAATGGTATGAATTGGCCTAGCTTTGGGACCAGAGGGAATGGGTTCAAAATATTGCTTAGAAAGTCGTTTAACCTCTTTTAAGGTCACATCTCCAGAAATCACCACTACAGCATTGTTCGGGGCGTAATAAGTATCAAAATAAGTCTGAAGGTCCTCGATGGACCAATTTTTAATGTCTGACTCATAACCAATTACAGACCATCTGTAGGGGTGTGCTAAAAAAGCAGCCCCTTTTACCTGTTCAGATATATTTCTAAAATTACTATTTTCTAAACCGGTACTTCTTTCACTTAAAACGACCCCTCTTTCACTTTCTACCATCTTAGGATCTAAATCCAAATGCCCTATTCGGTCTGCTTCAAGGTCAAAAATGGTTTCTAAGGCACTAATGGGAAACCAGTCGGTGTAAACAGTTAAATTTTCCGTAGTATAGGCATTATTACTTCCTCCAGCCGCTTCCATAGTTCTATCGAACATCTTAGGCCCGTATTTTTTAGATCCGTTGAACATCATATGCTCAAAGAAGTGAGACAATCCTGTAATACCTGGATATTCATTTCTAGACCCTACTTTCCAAAATAAATACATATTGGCATTAGGAATACTGTTGTCTTCTAAGACCAGTATTTTCATGCCATTAGACAATGTAAAAGTCTGAATATCTGTAGCTTTACTTTGTGACATTCCTTTTTGAAAAAGCACCAACAAAAGGGCGGTGAAGTAAAAGTTTATTTTCATGACATTTAAAATTATAATCCGTTAATGTATGACCCATAAAGGTCTTTAAATTCAGTTCCGTTTGAAAAACTGTGTTTACTTAATTTATTGTTAGCGACCAATCCCCATAATACCAACTCTTTTAAAAAGTAATTGGTTTCTTTGTCTACTCCAGGAGCATATTCCTTTAACAATGCTGTTAAAGGCGTTATTCGATCCAATTGATCCCTGTACATACTGTCTGAAAAATCTTCTAATAATTCAAACCCCTCAGATTCAAAGAACCATAATAGAAGTGGGTCGTATGGTCCCTCAGCATCTTTCTTCTCTAATTTTTTAATTTTAGGAAAACGGGCGTCAAATAAAGTTTTAATAGCAGATTCTAACAAGTGTTGGGCTACAAAATCTGCCCCTTCTTGTTCACCTTCATAAACCAATTCGACTTTTCCGGTAATGGCAGGATAAATACCGGTAAAGTCAGATAGTCTGATGGTGGTACTTTCTTCATCTGAGAGTAAAAGCCTTCTTTCTGCCGTACTCATTAAATTTTGAAAAGCAGTAATGCTCATTCTGGCACTTACCCCACTCTTTGCGTCAATATAATCACTTTCTCTGGCCTCAAAAGAAATTTGCTCCAATAAATCTCTAGCCAACTCAGGTACTTTAATAGGTAATATTTGCTGTCTTGATTCTTGGGCTGTAATTTTTTTAGCCGTTTCAATATCTTTAGGATAGTGGGTCAATATTTGAGAACCAATTCTATCCTTTAATGGCGTAACTATACTACCTCTGTTGGTATAATCTTCAGGATTTGCTGTAAAAACACATTGTATGTCTATGGGCAATCTCAATTTAAATCCCCTGATTTGAATATCTCCCTCTTGTAAAATATTAAACAGGGAAACTTGAATTCTAGCCTGGAGATCTGGTAATTCGTTAATGACAAAAATACACCTGTTTGCTCTTGGAATCATACCAAAGTGCAATACCCTAGGATCTGCATAAGACAATTTTAAGTTGGCTGCTTTAATAGGGTCTATATCCCCAATCAAATCGGAAACACTCACATCCGGAGTAGCTAATTTCTCGAAAAAACGCTCTTCTCTAGCCAACCAGCTAATGGGTGTTTTGTCGGCCATTTCTGCGATTAAATCTATAGCAAATTTTGAGATGGGTTGCAGTGGGTCATCGTTAATTTCAGAACCACTCACTACAGGAATAAATGGATCTAATAAATTAACCATAGCCCTAGCAATCCTTGTTTTTGCTTGTCCTCTTAGGCCTAATAAATTAATATTATGCATAGATAGAATAGCGCGTTCTAACTCTGGAAGCACTGTGTTTTCATAGCCTATAACACCCGTAAAAGGGGTTGTTTTATTTTTTAAATGCGCAATTAAGTTCTCTCTAAGTTCTACTTTAATAGATCTTGAAGCATAGCCAAATTGCTTTAATTCACCTAAGGTTTTTATAGTCGTTACTTCCATTTATCGAATTCTTTTTTTTCTGTTATTTTCGTAGTCTTCAAATATCATTCCTCCAAGTCCTTTCAATCCTGTGTAAAAGGCTTTTCCTTTATTTGCTGCAGTAAATTCTTGAATAAACTGCATGAGATACGGATCTTGTGCAATCATAAATGTCGTAATAGGTATGTTAACTTTATGGGCTTGACGTGCCATTTTATAACATTGGTCTACGATATGTTGGTCTAGTCCAGCAGAGTTTTTATAATAGGAACCATCCTTGAGTTTTAAGCAACTCGGTTTCCCGTCTGTAATCATAAATATTTGTTTGTTGGTATTTCTCTTTCTCCTTAACATATCCATGGCTAAAGACAATCCAGCAACAGTATTGGTATGGAATGGCCCCACTTTAAGATAGGGTAAATCTGCCACAGAAATAGGCCAAGCGTCATTGCCAAATACAAGAATTTCTAAAGTATCTTTAGGATAGCGGGTGGTAATCATTTCCGCTAATGCCATGGCTACTTTTTTGGCTGGAGTAATCCTATCCTCACCATAAAGTATCATGCTATGGCTAATATCAATCATTAAAACAGTACTCATTTGAGCGGCATGATGGGACTCTTTGACCACAAGGTCTTCTTCTCTTAATTCAAAAGAACCAACCCCATTATTGATCTGTGCGTTTTTAAAACTCTCCGTAATATCTATACTAGACATAGGATCTCCAAATTGAAAGGCACGCAGGTCTCCAGAAGGCTCCTCGCCCATTCCAATTTTTGGTGTTTTATGATTTCCAGAACCTGCTTTTTTAAGCGTGCCAAATATTTGATCCAAAGCGTGTTGTCTAATTAATCTTTCCATCTTGGCTGTGAGTGAGACAACCCTCTTAGCAGATTCATCTGCATTTTCTCCAGGATTATCTGGATCAGAGGGTTCTAAGGCTTCTTGAACATAACCTTTAGATTTAAGTTCCTCAATAAAATCATCAATAGAATAATCAGGCGTAGTGAGCTCATATTCTTTATCGAGCTCTCTGAGCCAATCAATGGCTTCATCAAAATCACCAGAAGTATGGGTGATGAGTTCTTTGAATATGTCAAAAAGCCGCTCAAAAGGAGTTAGATGGGGCGCTTTATAGGGCGTAAAACGGAATCCATTATTATTGCGATTTGTCATATCTAAAAATACTACAAATCCTACATATTATAAAGGCTTTTGGTAGGAATTAAAAAGCGTTTAAGATCATTTCTGTCTAGAGGCTAAAAGTTGAACAACTTCATCTAGACTAGTCTCTTTTGCATGCAGCAGCATGAGGTAATGAAACAATAAATCAGCAGATTCTTCTAAAAATAATTGCTTATTATTATCCATAGCTTCAATCACTACTTCAACAGCTTCCTCTCCTACTTTTTGAGCAATTTTATGAATACCTTTATCAAATAAACTCGCTACATAACTATCCTCTGAATTTCCATTAGCTACTCTTGTGACAATGGTATTTTCTAAAGTGGACAAAAATCCATAAGATGGCTTGTTCTCTTTATTCCAACAAGTATCTGATCCAGTATGACAGGTCGGTCCCTGGGGATTTACCTGTATCAATAAGGTATCACTATCGCAATCTAAAACAATATCTACCACATTCAAGAAATTCCCACTCTCCTCTCCTTTAGTCCATAGTCTTTTTTTAGTGCGACTATAAAAGGTGACTTTATTTGATTGCTGGGTTTGCACCAAGGCAGATTCATTCATATAACCCAACATCAATACATTTTTTGTTGTGGCATCTTGTATAATCGCGGGAACTAAACCGTCTGTGTTTTTTGAAAAATCTACTTTCATAACATTCTTTTATAACCTAATTGGTATCTTTTTATCTTTTAGAAATGCTTTTAATTTAGGGATTTCAACTTCCCCGTAATGAAAAATACTGGCTGCTAGAGCGGCATCGGCTTTACCAAAGGTAAAGGCATTATAAAAATCTTCCATGTTCCCAGCACCTCCAGAGGCAATAATAGGAATATTTACGCATTCTGCCATTTTTGCTAGGGCTTCATTCGCAAAACCACCTTTTGTACCATCATGATCCATGGAAGTAAATAGAATTTCTCCAGCACCGAGTTGTTCTATTTGCTTGGCCCAGTCAAATAAATCTAGCTTGGTAGCCTGTTTACCCCCCACTAAATGAACCAACCATTGACCCCCAATTTTTTTTGCATCTATGGCTACTACCACACACTGCGCACCAAAAGCTTGCGATAATTCTTTAATAAGCTCTGGGCGCCTCACGGCCGACGAATTAATGGATACTTTATCTGCCCCATTCTTAAGGAGTATGTCTACATCTGCAATACTGCTTATTCCTCCCCCAACAGTAAAAGGAATGTCTACCGTAGCAGCTACTTTTAGCACTAAATCTGCCATGGTTTTTCTTCCCTGCTCTGTAGCAGATATGTCTAAAAACACCAGCTCATCTGCACCAGTAGCAGCATATTTGGCAGCCAATTCAACTGGGTCCCCTGCATCTCTGAGTGAAACAAAGTTAACACCCTTTACGGTGCGTCCATCTTTAATATCCAAACAAGGAATAATTCTCTTTGTTAACATGAGGAGGTATTTAAAATGAACTGTTCTATTTCTTTTAAAGAAATCCTGTATTCATAAATGGCTTTTCCAACAATGGCTGCGTCACAGCCAACAGCTTTAAGATCATGCAGGTCCTGAAGCTCCGCTACACCACCACTTGCAATGAGTTTAATTCCATTGAGTCTACTGATCATTTTCTCATACAATGCAATAGAAGGACCTGCCAACATACCGTCTTTAGAAATGTCTGTACAGATGACATCAGTAATACCCCTTGCCATAAAATTACTTACATATGGGATTAAATCTTCTGAAGAGGTTTCTAACCATCCAGAGATGGCTATTTTTTCATTGGCAGCGTCTGCGCCTAATATAATACGATGGGCGCCATAGGTTTCGATCCAAGACAAAAAAGTAGCTGGATCTTTAATAGCTATACTGCCACCAGTAATTTGTTTTGCTCCAGATTCAAAAGCAATTTTAAGGTCTTGATCTGTTTTTAGTCCGCCACCAAAATCAATTTTTAAATTTGTTTTTGTGGCTATTTTTTCCAATACTTTATGATTGACAATACCGTGAGATTTAGCGCCATCAAGATCTACCAAATGAAGGTATTCTACCCCGTGGTCTTGAAAAGCTTTAGCCATTTCTAAAGGATCGTTAGAATAAATTTTTGCGGTGCTATAATCTCCTTTTGAAAGTCTCACACACTGACCATCAATAATATCTATAGCGGGTATAATTCTCATATTAGATGGCTAAAAAGTTTTTTAAAATTTTATTTCCAATCACACTGCTTTTTTCAGGGTGAAACTGTGTACCAAAAAAATTGTCTTTGGCCAAAGCGGCACTGTATGCTACATCATAATGACAAACCGCTATGGTTTCACTAGATAAAGCGGCGTAATAAGAATGCACCATATAAATATATGACCCATTGTCAATCCCCTTAAAAATAGGTCCTTGCAGTTGTTCAATACTATTCCATCCTATATGAGGCACCTTTAGATTCTTTTCAAATGCTATCACTTCCACATCAAAAATCCCTAAACCATTGGTATTGCCCTCTTCTGAATGGCTGCACATAAGTTGCATGCCCAAGCATATACCCAACAGTGGTTGCTTCAATCTTGGAAGTAAAATATCTATACCGCTAGCTTGTAACTTTTCCATGGCTGCCGCAGCATGTCCTACGCCTGGGAAAATTACTTTGTCGGCTTTTTCAATGACTTCTAATTCATTGGAAAGCACCGCCTTGACCCCTTGTCTTTCAAGGGCAAATAATACACTTTGAATATTCCCTGCGCCATAATCTACAATCACTACATTCATTACAATACGCCTTTAGTAGATGGTAAAAATAATTTGTCGGGGTCTCTTTTTATAGCCATTTTAATGGCCTTAGCAAAAGCTTTAAAAATAGCCTCTATCTTGTGGTGTTCATTTTGTCCAGTCGCTTGAATATTCAAATTTGCTTTTGCACCATCTGAAAAGGATTTGAAAAAATGCATAAACATTTCTGTAGGCATTTTACCGATCATTTCTCGGTTAAATTCAGCATCCCATACCAACCAGTTTCTACCACCAAAATCTATAGAAACTTGAGCTTGACAGTCATCCATAGGCAAACAAAAACCATATCGCTCAACCCCAAGCTTGTTTCCTAATGCCTTATGGAAAGCTTGTCCTAGCGCAATAGCGGTGTGTTCTATGGTGCGGTGCTCGTCTACGGCCAAGTCC
>ABVW01000011.1 GCA_000173115.1 Flavobacteria bacterium MS024-3C | reverse complement strand
TGTTTATGCGGGCTTTAAATTTTGAAAGCTTTAACAGCTTTTAGGTCCCTAAAAAATCACTTTTTAAGCCTGTGTGCAACGGAAAATTGCCATCTGACGAATGTCTTTGGAAAAAAAAGAAAAGTTTTGTTTTGATAATACAAACTTTGTTTTAAATTTGCAGCCTCTTATACGGTAGTGGTCTATGGTGTAATTGGTAACACAGCTGTTTTTGGTACAGTCGTTCAAGGTTCGAGTCCTTGTAGACCAACAAAAAAACCCAAAGTTTTCGCTTTGGGTTTTTTATTGTATTATGCCTAAAATATTGTATATTTGTGGCGATTAAATGATAAAGGAATAAGAGGGGACCAAAAGTCCCCTCTTTTATTACCCATAAATCTATGTTCGAAAAAGAAGTAAGGATCTTATTAGATGCAGCGTTGGAAGAAAATCCATCACTATTTTTAATAGATTTTAAAGTTACAACAGACAAGAAAATCTCCGTGGTTTTAGATGGAGATACTGGTGTGACACTTCAAGATTGCATGAATGTGAGTAGGGCTATTGAGCATAATTTAGATAAAGAGACCATTGATTTTGGATTGGATGTGGCCTCTGCAGGAGCTACAACTCCTTTGGTAATGCCCAGACAGTACAAAAAAAACCTTCAACGATCTTTAACAGTTCGTACCGAAAATGAAGTGGTAGAAGGGAATTTAATCCAAATTCTAGACCACGGCATAGTATTGCAGTGGAAAGCTAGAGAACCCAAGCCAATAGGCAAAGGAAAAGTAACCGTGACTAAAGAACAAGAAATTGCTTTTACAGATATTAAAGAAGCAAAAGTGAACCTTAAATTTTAATAGATAGCAAGATGGAAAATATTGCACTTATTGAATCTTTCTCAGAATTTAAAGATGACAAGTTTATTGACAGAGTAACCCTAATGGCCATTTTAGAAGAGGTTTTTAGGAGTGCCTTAAAAAAGAAATTTGGATCAGATGATAATTTTGATATTATCATTAACCCGGACAAAGGGGATTTAGAGATTTGGAGAAACAGAGTAGTAGTAGAAGATATAGATGTGATGGACCCTAATGAGGAGATATCTATCACTGAAGCTAGAAAGATTGAGCCGGATTTTGAAGTAGGGGAAGATGTTTCTGAAGAGGTAAAGTTAATTGACTTGGGTAGAAGGGCTATTTTGGCATTGCGTCAAAATTTAATAGCCAAAATCCATGAGCATGACAATACCACGATCTACAAGCAATTTAAGGATTTAGAGGGAGAGATATACACCGCTGAGGTGCACCATATTAGACACCAGGCTATTATTCTTTTAGATGACGAAGGAAACGAAATTATCCTTCCGAAAGACAAGCAAATTCCAGCAGATTTCTTTAGAAAAGGAGACAATGTTAGGGGTATTATTGAAAGTGTAGAATTAAAAGGAAACAAGCCTTCCATTATTATGAGTAGGACTTCTCCGCTGTTTTTAGAGCAATTGTTCTTTCAAGAAATTCCAGAAGTTTTTGATGGTTTAATCACCATTAAAAAGGCGGTTCGTATCCCTGGAGAAAAGGCCAAAGTAGCCGTAGATTCTTACGACGATCGTATAGATCCAGTAGGTGCCTGTGTGGGTATGAAAGGATCTAGAATTCACGGAATAGTCAAAGAATTGGGCAACGAGAACATAGACGTGATTAACTGGACAAATAACCCTACCTTATTAGTGACAAGGGCTTTGAGTCCAGCCAGGGTCTCTTCTGTAAAATTAGACGACGAAAAAATGACTGCCCAAGTGTACCTTAAGCCAGAAGAAGTTTCTAAGGCTATTGGTCGTGGGGGACACAACATTAGATTGGCGGGTCAATTGACTGGTTATGAAATAGACGTATTTAGAGAAGGGGTAGAGGAAGATGTTGAATTGACAGAATTCTCAGATGAAATAGAGGCATGGATTATTGCTGAATTGTCTAAGATCGGTTTGGATACAGCGAGAGCGGTATTAGAGCAAGATGTAGAAGATCTGGCAAAGAGAACAGATCTAGAAGAGGAAACAATTTTAGATGTTGTTAGAATTCTTAAAGAAGAATTAGAAGGTTAAGCAGTAAGATAATATACAAATAATTAAAGGATTTCATCCTTGAACCTATTTCATTATTTATATTAGCAGAAAAATACTAGTAAGCACAAATTTTTTTTATGGCAGAGAATGCAACCATTAGGCTTAATAAAGTCCTAAGAGAATTAAACATTTCACTGGATAGAGCGGTAGACTACCTAGCGGCTAATGGGCATGCTATTGAGGCAAGGCCTACCACTAAAATATCAGAAGAAGTGCATCAGGTTCTTTTAGATCAGTTCCAAACGGATAAGAGCAAGAAAGTTGCTTCTAAGGAAGTGGGTGAAGAAAAGAGAAAAGAAAAGGAAGCTATTAGGGTAGAGCTTGAAAAAGAGCAAGAAGACAAGCGTTTGGCCAGAGAGGCTAGAGCCAATGAGGTGGTTAAAGCAAAAGGAACACTTTCCGGAACAACGACCGTGGGTAAGATTGACCTAGATGCTCCAACTAAAAAAGATGTGCCTGCACCAGAAGCAGTAAAAGAAGCAGCCCCTAAAGCAGCACCAAAGCAAGAAGTAACTAAGGCAGCAGCACCTAAAGCTACTGGACTTAAAATAGTATCGGCTGCGCCAGCAGCCAAAGCAATAGAAAAAGCCCCGCTTGCAGAAATGCCTCAAAAAGAGGCCGTTTTACCGGCCAAGGCTGAGGCAGAAATAAAAGAGGAAACGCTTAAAGTTCCAGTAGCTAAAGAGGTATCTCCAGCGGCTACAGAGACCACTCCAGCAGCTCAGCCATTAGCAGAAGCGGAACAGTCCACAGGATCTATTGCCACGCAGTATAAGAAATTGAGTGGGCCCAAAATTATGGGCGACAAAATAGATTTGTCACAATTTAATAAGCCTAAGAAGAAACCAGTGGCTTCTTCTAACAATGACGACAACAAGAAAAGACGCAAAAGAATAGTATCTCCTTCTGGAGGTCCTGGTGCAGCCGCAGCCGCAGCCGCTCCGAGACAAAGAGGAACGGGGCCTAGAGGCAAAGCAGCCGCTGGGCAACGCTTAAGTACTGCCCCTAAGGTAGAGCCTACAGAAGAAGAAGTACAAAAGCAAGTACGAGAAACCCTAGAGAAATTACAAGGGAAATCTAAGAAAGGAAAAGGGGCTAAGTACCGTCGAGACAAACGTGATTCTCACAGAGAGCAGACGGAAAAAGACTTAGAACAGCAAGAATTGGAAAGCAAAATCCTAAAAGTGACTGAGTTTGTTACGGCAAATGAAGTAGCTACTATGATGGATGTGTCTACCACGCAAATTATTTCTGCCTGTATGTCTCTTGGAATCATGGTGACCATGAACCAGCGTCTAGATGCAGAGACATTATCTATTGTTGCAGACGAATTTGGGTATCAGGTGGAATTTGTCACGGCAGATATTGAAGAAGCAATTGTTGAGGTAGAAGACGCTGCAGAAGATTTGGTGACAAGAGCGCCAATTGTAACGGTAATGGGTCACGTAGATCACGGTAAAACTTCCCTGTTAGATTATATTAGAAAAGAGAATGTTATTGCAGGAGAGAGTGGTGGAATTACCCAGCATATTGGTGCCTATGGAGTGACTTTAGACGGAGGTCAAAAAATCGCCTTCTTAGATACCCCTGGTCACGAAGCCTTTACGGCCATGCGTGCTCGTGGTGCTCAGGTAACAGATATTGCTATTATAGTAGTTGCTGCGGACGACGACATTATGCCGCAAACAAAAGAGGCTATTAGCCATGCACAAGCTGCTGGTGTCCCCATTATATTTGCGATAAACAAAATAGATAGACCTGCTGCCAATCCAGACAAGATTAAAGAAGGGCTGGCTCAGATGAATTTATTGGTAGAAGACTGGGGAGGTAAGATACAATCCCACGATATTTCTGCTAAAACAGGATTGGGTATTAAAGAGCTTTTAGAAAAAGTCTTGCTAGAAGCAGAGCTTTTAGAATTAAAGGCCAATCCAGAAAAACGTGCTGTAGGTACAGTAGTAGAGGCTTTCTTAGATAAAGGAAGGGGCTATGTTTCTACCGTATTGGTACAGGCAGGAACCCTTAAGATAGGAGATTATGTATTGGCGGGAACTTGTAGTGGTAAAGTAAAAGCCATGCAAGATGAACGTGGGCAAAATATAATGGAGGCTGGACCGTCTACACCAATATCTGTATTGGGATTAGATGGTGCACCACAAGCCGGAGATAAATTCAATGTCTTTGAAGACGAACGTGAAGCCAAGCAAATTGCGACCAAGCGTTCTCAATTAATGAGAGAGCAGTCTGTGAGAACCCAGCGTCACATTACCTTAGACGAGATTGGAAGGCGTATTGCCCTTGGAGACTTTAAGGAGTTGAATGTAATCTTGAAAGGAGATGTGGATGGTTCTGTAGAAGCATTGACAGATTCGTTCCAGAAACTCTCTACAGACGAGATACAAGTAAATATCATCCATAAAGGGGTAGGGCCTATTACAGAGTCAGACGTCTTATTGGCTTCTGCATCAGATGCGATAATTATTGGATTTAATGTACGTCCAATGGGTAATGCCAGGTCTATTGCAGATAAGGAAGAAATAGACATTAGAATGTACTCTATTATCTACGATGCTATTAATGAGCTCAAAGATGCTATGGAGGGTATGTTGTCTCCAGAGATGAAAGAGGAGATTACAGGTACTGCAGAGATCAGAGAGACCTTTAAGATTTCTAAGGTGGGTACTATTGCAGGTTCTATGGTCTTGACTGGTAAAATCTTTAGGAATTCAAACATCCGTTTGATTAGAGATGGAGTGGTTATATATACTGGAACACTGTCTTCTTTAAAACGTTTCAAAGACGACGCCAAAGAGGTAGCTAAAGGCTATGACTGTGGATTGCAAGTAAAGAATTACAACGATATTAGAGAATTAGATATTGTAGAAGCTTTCCAAGAAGTAGCGGTAAAGAAGAAATTAAAATAATCTGGCCTCACGGCCGATGCACAAAAAAAAAGAGCCCTTCAAAGGGCTCTTTTTTTTGTTAGTGCTAAAACCACTCTTTCTAGTTGTGCGCTCTAGTTGTTTTTTATAAGCTGAGGCTTAAAAAGAACGGCGGCAGGATATTTTTTACGAACTGCAATGAGATTTCTCTCTGCCGTTAATCTTGTTTTAAATGAGCCAATTCTAAGCCTAAAGCTAGGCGATTCAAAATCTATGCTTTTGGGCCATTCGGCAAAGCTTTCGTCTAGATTTTCTAAAAGTGCTTCTGTTTGGTCTAGTGGACCTGAGTAGATTTGAATGCGATAGTCTCCCCGGGCTTTTTGGTAGTTTATATAAGCCGCTAAAAGTGCTGTATGTTTTTCAGAAGTACTGAGTACAACACTGTCTTTTTCTATTTTAATAGGCTGCTCTTGTGCTGAAGAAAATCCTGTAGAAAAGAATAAGAATGGAAGGATATAAAAGGGTTTGTGTTTCATTTTGTTTCACGAAAAAGTGTTTTTCAAAGGTAACTTATTACAAATCAAAGCTAAAAAAAAATAATTATTTAGAATGTTTATAAATTAGCAAAATCTACTCTGAAATGGCTTAATAAAATAAGTTCTATGTCGTATTTTTGTGCTCAAATTTACTGTGCCGATACTTGCTTTTTTATTCTTAAATATTGAATATCGTGCCAAACCTGAAGATTACAATATCTAATAATATGAAAAAGGTGACATACCGCAATCTCGTTTCTTCATTTCTAGGGTTGTTTCTAGTGGCATTAACACTGGTCCCTCAAAATCTTTCTGCTCAAGACCAGTCTTCTGGTGACCCTGTTAAAGGGAAGCAATTATTCAATCAAAACTGTGCTGCGTGTCATGCCTTGAACAGGAAAATGACAGGACCTGCTCTTGCTGGAGTTACGGCCAAGTACGAGGGTGATAAAGAATGGTTGTATGCTTGGATTAAGAACAACAACAGTTTAATTAAGGCAGGTGATGAGCGTGCTTTGGCTATTTACAACGAGTACAATCAGGCGGCTATGACTGCTTTCCCTACTTTGAGTAATGAAGACATTGACAATATTCTTGCCTACACAGACGCACCTGCTCCTGCTCCGGCTGCTGCAGCTGTTGCTGCAACTGCTGCTGCTCCAGTAGCTGCTTCTGGAATTTCAAATGAAGTGATTCTTGGTGCATTAATGCTGGTATTTGGTTTGCTAGTAATGATGTTGTATTTAGTGAATAAAACACTGAGAAGCATTGCTGAGGCCAATGGTGTTGTTTACGAGACGGAAGAGAAAGAGGTGCGCATGCCAATATGGTTGGCTTTTGCCAAGAACCAATTCTTGGTGTTAGTGACTGTAATTTTCTTATTGCTTTCAAGTGCATATTATGTTTACGGTTTCCTAATGCAAGTTGGGGTAGATCAAGGTTATGCTCCGGTACAGCCTATACACTACTCTCATAAAATTCACGCTGGAGATAATAAAATTGAGTGTACTTACTGTCACTCATCTGCTAGAGTGTCTAAGCACTCTGGAATACCTTCTTTGAATGTGTGTATGAACTGCCACAAATCTATATACGAGTATAAGGGTAACCCAGAAGGACCAACTCAAGATGATTTGGCGAATGGTTATACCAACGAGTTTTATACCAAGGAGATTAAAAAGCTATACAAAGCGGTTGGATGGGATGAAGAGACCCAGCAATACACTGGGGAGAGCCAGCCTGTAGAATGGGTTAGAATTCATAACCTTCCAGACTTTGCCTATTTCAATCACTCGCAGCACGTTTCAGTAGCTGGCGTGGCTTGTCAGACTTGTCATGGTCCTGTAGAGGAAATGGAGATCATGTATCAGTACAGTCCATTGACTATGGGTTGGTGTATTGACTGTCACAGAGAGACTAATGTGAAGGTAGAAGGAAATGCTTACTACGACAAAATTCACGAGGCACTTTCACAGAAGTATGGTGTAGACAAACTTACTGCGGCCCAAATGGGTGGTTTAGAATGTGGTAAGTGTCACTACTAGAAATTAAGATTTAGAAAAAAAAGAAGCTAATTACAGAGATAATATTATGTCATCAAACAAAAAATACTGGAAGAGTGAAGCAGAGCTTTCTGCAAACGACGCCATGATTGAGACGCTAAAACAAAACGAGTTTGTAGAGCAAATCCCTACAGGGGAATTTTTATCTGACAAACAAACCCTGGCTACTTCCAATACCAATAGAAGAGATTTCTTAAAGTATGTAGGATTTAGTACTGCAGCAGCTTCATTGGCTGCTTGTGAGGGTCCTGTTATTAAGTCTATTCCTTATGTAGTTCAGCCGGAGCAAATCATTCCTGGTGTAGCCAATTTTTATGCTACCACCATTGCCAATGGATTTGACTTTGCTTCTATTCTTGTAAAGACAAGAGAAGGAAGGCCTATAAAAGTAGAAAACAATAAAGATGCTCAGGTTAAAGGAACGGCCAATGCAAGGGTTCAGGCCTCTATATTGTCATTGTATGACAGTGCTCGTTTACAAGGGCCATTATTCAATGGTGCTCCTTCTGAATGGTCAGACTTAGACGCTGCAGTTGTATCTGCATTAGCAAATGCTAAAGCCAGTGGTAAGAAAGTGGTATTTCTTACCCCTACCTATGCAAGCCCAAGCATGTCTAAATTAGTAGCTGAATTTGCGCAAGGGCAGGATCAAGTTTCTCATGTGGTTTATGACGCTATTTCTGAATCTGCTGCACTGGACGCTTTTGAGGCAGTGACAGGAGAAAGGGCTTTGGCAGATTATCATTTAGAGAAAGCATCTGTGATTGTATCTTTTGGTGCAGATTTCCTAGGGGATTGGCAAGGTGGTGGTTTTGACGCAGGTTATGCCAAAGGCAGAATTCCAAGTGCAGGCCAAATGTCACAGCATTTCCAGTTTGAATCTAATATGACGCTTTCAGGTGCTGCTGCAGACAAAAGAGTGCCGTCTAATTCAGCACAACAAGCTCAGGCTTTGGCCGCACTATACGAAATTGTAACAACAGGAGCTACGTCAGTAGCACTTCCTGAAAACATAATGGCTGCTGTAAAAGCAGCTGCTAAAGCGGTTGTTAAAGCTGGTGATAATGCTGTGGTATTAACAGGTATTGACAGTGTAGAAGCCCAGTCTTTGGTATTGGATCTAAACGCTTCTTTAGAAAGTGTTGCCTTCGATATGGAGGCACCCCGTTATGTTCGCGGTGGCAGTGATAAGGCGTTACAGTCTTTAGTTGCAGAGATGAGTGCTGGTGGAGTTGGGTTATTGGTGATAGACGGTGTTAATCCTGTGTATAGTTTACCTAATGCAGCTGAATTTAAAGCAGCGCTTTCAAATGTTGGCACAACGGTGGCTTTTTCTACCATGCCTAATGAAACCACTGCATCTGTTCAGTGGGTTGGAGCTGCATCACATTACCTGGAATCTTGGGGAGATGTAGCGGTTAAAAAAGGACATTATAGCCTTACACAGCCTACTATTAAAGAATTATTTGACACCAGACAATTCCAAACAGCACTAATGAAGTGGACTGGAATAGAAGGTACATATTACGACTATATTAAAAACAATTGGGAGGCGACTATTCTTGGCGCTTCTGTATGGAACAAGGCCCTTCATGATGGTGTGTATGTAGGTGCTTCAGCGGCAACCAAAATGGTTTCTGCTATAGATGCTTCTGCACAACTTAAGGCGCTTAAAGCGGCAACTGCTCCTACAATGGAGTTGGTATTGTACGCTAAAACTGGCATGGGTGACGGCCAAGAAGCCAACAACCCTTGGCTACAAGAGTTTCCAGACCCTATCACAAGGGTATCTTGGGATAATTATGCTACCGTTTCAAAAGCAGACGCGGCTAGTTTTGGTCTTGTTAATGAGAATGTGGCTAATGGTGGATTAAATGGAAGCTACATTAGTCTCACAGTCAATGGAGCTACCTTATCTCAGGTACCTGTAATTATTCAGCCAGGTCAGGCGCCAGGAACCATTGGTTTGGCCTTAGGTTATGGAAAGACAACAGGCTTAAAAGAAGAAATGCAAGTAGGGGTTAATGCTTTTGCTTTGTATAATGATTTTTCAAGAACCCAGGAGGTTTCTGTTGCTAAAGAGGGAGGTATGCACGAGTTTGCTTGTGTTCAACTTCACAAAACCCTTATGGGACGTGGTGACATCATTAAAGAAACAACCCTAGAGGTCTTTAATACTAAAGACGCAAAATATTGGAATCCACAGCCTATGGTGTCTTTAGACCACCAGGAGGTTGAGGCTACTTCTGTAGATTTATGGGATTCATTTGACAGGTCTATAGGACACCATTTTAACCTGTCTATTGATTTGAATGCCTGTACTGGATGTGGGGCTTGTGTGATTGCATGTCATGCAGAAAACAACGTGCCTGTAGTGGGTAAAGAAGAAATCAGAAAATCTAGGGATATGCACTGGTTGCGTATTGACAGATACTATTCTTCAGAAGACACTTTTGAAGGAGATAATGAGAAGAAAGATAATTTTGACGGACTTACTGGAGACAACGGTTCACTAGGAGGTTTTGGAGAGTTGGAAGATCCGTCTGCCAATCCTCAAGTGGCCTTCCAGCCTGTTATGTGTCAGCACTGTAACCATGCACCATGTGAGACGGTATGTCCTGTGGCTGCAACGTCGCACTCTAGGCAAGGTCAAAACCACATGGCATACAACCGTTGTGTGGGTACCCGCTACTGTGCCAACAACTGTCCTTATAAAGTGAGGCGTTTTAACTGGTTCTTGTACAATAACAATGACGAGTTTGACTACCACATGAACAATGACCTTGGTAAGATGGTCATTAACCCAGATGTTAACGTTCGCTCTCGTGGTGTTATGGAGAAATGTTCTATGTGTATTCAAAAAACACAGAAAACTATTCTAGACGCTAAAAGAGATGGTCGTGAAATTAAAGACGGTGAATTCCAAACCGCCTGCTCTGCAGCTTGTGGAAACGGTGCAATGGCATTTGGAGATATTAATGACAAGCATTCTAAGGTGGCAACACTCAAAGAGAGTGATCGTATGTATCATTTATTAGAACATGTTGGGACCAAGCCTAATGTAATCTATCACGTAAAAGTACGTAACACAACAGAAGCATAACACACAATAAAGGAACATAACTATACTATAAATTATGGCGTCGCATTACGAAGCACCTATACGAAAACCACTTGTTGTTGGAGACAAAGGTTACCACGATGTAACTTTAGACATTGTAGCTCCTGTTGAGGGAACTGCAAACAAACAATGGTGGATCGCATTTTCAATTGCTCTAGTAGCATTTTCATGGGGATTGGGTTGTATTATTTACACCGTCTCAACAGGAATTGGCACCTGGGGTCTGAATAAGACTGTTGGTTGGGCCTGGGATATTACCAACTTTGTTTGGTGGGTAGGAATTGGTCATGCCGGTACCTTAATTTCAGCCGTGTTATTACTCTTCAGGCAAAAATGGCGTATGGCCATTAACCGTTCTGCAGAGGCCATGACTATTTTCTCAGTAATTCAAGCAGGTTTGTTTCCAATCATACACATGGGTCGCCCATGGTTGGCTTATTGGGTACTCCCTATTCCGAATCAATTTGGGTCTTTGTGGGTAAACTTTAACTCCCCATTACTTTGGGACGTATTTGCCATTTCTACCTATTTATCTGTTTCATTGGTATTCTGGTGGACAGGTTTATTACCAGATTTTGCAATGATTCGCGATAGAGCAGTAAAGCCATTCCAGAAAAAGATTTACAGCCTATTGAGTTTTGGTTGGTCTGGTCGTGCTAAAGATTGGCAGCGATTTGAAGAAGTGTCATTGGTGTTGGCTGGTTTAGCAACTCCTTTAGTACTTTCTGTACACACGATTGTATCTTTTGACTTTGCTACTTCGGTTATTCCAGGATGGCATACCACGATTTTCCCACCATATTTTGTTGCAGGTGCAATTTTCTCTGGTTTTGCCATGGTAAATACCCTTCTTATTATTATGAGAAAAGTGTCTAACCTAGAGGCTTATATTACCGTTCAGCACATTGAACTCATGAACATTGTGATCATGATTACAGGTTCTATTGTAGGTTGTGCTTACATTACGGAGTTGTTTATGGCGTGGTACTCTGGTGTGGAGTATGAGCAGTATGCTTTCTTAAACAGGGCTACTGGACCTTACGCTTGGGCGTATTGGGCCATGATGACTTGTAATGTTTTCTCTCCACAATTCATGTGGTCTAAAAGATTAAGAACATCTATTATGTTCTCCTTCGGTATTTCTATTGTAGTAAACATTGGAATGTGGTTTGAACGTTTTGTGATTATTGTAACCTCTCTTCACAGGGATTACTTGCCGTCTTCTTGGACCATGTTCTCTCCTACATTCGTAGATATTGGTATTTTCATAGGAACCATAGGATTCTTCTTTGTATTATTCCTTTTGTATGCAAGAACCTTCCCGGTAATTGCTCAGGCAGAAGTGAAAACTATTTTGAAATCTTCTGGAGAAAAGTATAAGAAATTAAGAGATGCAGGGAAACCACTTTACGAGGTAACCCCTTTAGTGTCTAAAACTAAAAAGGATCAATAGTATGGCAAATAAAGTTATTCAGGCGCTTTACAACGATGACGACGTGCTTATGTTGGCCGTTAAGAAAGTGAAAGCTGCCAAGTATCATATAGAAGAAGTGTATTGTCCTTTTCCTGTTCATGGACTAGACAAAGCTATGGGCTTAGCCCCAACTAGATTGGCCATTACTGCATTTATGTATGGTTTGGTAGGTTTGGCTGTTTCCATCACTATGATGAATTACATCATGATTGAGGATTGGCCACAAGATATTGGGGGTAAACCTAGTTTTTCTTACTTAGAAAACATGCCTGCCTTTGTACCAATTATGTTTGAGCTTACGGTCTTTTTTGCGGCCCACTTAATGGTGATTACTTTTTATATGAGAAGTAGGTTATGGCCATTCAAAAAAGCAGAAAATCCTGATGTTAGAACTACAGATGACCTTTTCCTGATGGAAATTGAAATCCATGATAATGAAGCAGATCTTTACGCCTTATTGGCGGAGACTGGTCCAGTAGAAATTAAAGTTTCCCAAAAGTAGATTGCAAAATATTATGAGTGATTTAAAATATTCTTTTTTGACCCTTGCATCTATGATAGTTTTGGCTTCTTGTTCAGACAAGAACAGTAGAAACTACCAGTACATGCCAAATATGTATGAATCTGTAGGTTATGAGACCTACCAACAAGTAGATTTCTTACCTTCTAATATGGAAGCAGGTTTGCCTGCAGAGAATACCATTCACAGGGGTTGGTTGCCTTACGAATTTGAAAACACCTTAGCAGACAAGGAATTGGCAAGAGCCCAAAATAGTCCTTTAGATTCTGCTATGCACGAAGAGAATCTCAAAGAGGGCAAAGCGCTTTACGATGTGTATTGTGCCATTTGTCATGGTAAAAAAGGGGATGGAAACGGAACTTTGGTTTCTCGAGAAAAAATATTAGGAGTGCCTTCATATGCTGACGCTGCTAGAAACATTTCAGAGGGAAGTACTTACCATACCATTTATTATGGATTGAACTCAATGGGTTCTTATGCGGGTCAATTAAATATTGAAGAGCGTTGGAAAGTTTCTGAGTATGTAATAAAATTAAAGCAAGACCTAACTAAATAATACGAAGACAGACAGTATGTATACTTTTTCAAACAGACTTAAGATAGCTTCTTTTATACTAATGGCTGTGGGTGCAATAGGGATTGCTATTGGATTCATGTCTGCCCCATCTAATGTGGCAGAAGCCAAAGCTATAGTGGCTGCTCAGACAGACGGCCATGGAGATGCACACGCAACAGAAGATCATGCCATTTCAAATGAAGCCGCAGAAATTCACGACGAGGATCATGCTTCTATGACCGATCACGCAGTATCTTCAGATTCTCATGCCTCAGAAGCACATAGTGAAGATCACAGTGCAGCGCATGACGAACATGTATTACACCAATTACAGAATAAGCCTTGGGCAGCCCTTTATGTTGCGGCCTTCTTTTTCTTCATGATCGCTTTAGGGGTGTTGGCATTTTATGCTATACAGCGTGCTGCTCAGGCAGGATGGTCTCCACTCTTATTTAGAGTCATGGAAGGGATTACGGCTTATTTAGTACCTGGAGGAATCATTGTATTCTTAATTTTAGTAGCCTCTGTAGCTCACATGAACCATTTATTTGTATGGATGGATCCTGAAGTAGTGGCACACGACAAACTCATCCAAGGAAAAATAGGTTACTTAAACGGACCATTCTTTTTAGCGAGAGCCGCCTTTTTCTTATCAGGCTGGATCGCTTACAGGTGGTATTCTAGAAAATTATCTTTAGCACAAGATGCCGCAGAAGACAATACTAACTTTGTGAAAAATTTCAGACTTTCTGCAGCATTCTTGGTATTCTACCTGGTGACGGAATCTATGATGTCTTGGGATTGGATTATGAGTATTGACCCACACTGGTTCTCTACACTTTTTGGATGGTATATTTTTGCTTCTATGTTTGTCTCAGGAATTACTGTAATTGCGCTAGTGACTATTTACCTCAAGTCAAAAGGATTGTTAGAACAAGTGAATGACAGCCATATTCATGATTTAGCCAAGTTTATGTTTGGTATCAGTGTTTTCTGGACTTATTTATGGTTCTCTCAATTCATGCTTATATGGTACTCTAATATTCCGGAAGAAGTGACTTATTACGTGACTAGAATTCAGGATTACAACCTGCCTTTCTTTGGGATGTTAGCACTGAACTTTATTTTTCCATTACTGTTGTTAATGAACAGTGATTTTAAACGTGTGAATTGGTTTGTTGTCATGACGGGAATAGTGATTCTTGCAGGTCACTATTTAGATATATTTAATGCTATTATGCCCTCTGCAGTAGGTGATCAGTGGTTTATTGGTATTCCAGAAATAGGTGCAGTATTGTTCTTTGCAGGTTTGTTTATTTACACGGTCTTTAACGCATTGACAAAAGCACCCATTACACCCAAGCGCAACCCATTTATTGAAGAGAGTAAGCACTTTCATTACTAATATTATTTACGTAAACAGCATATTAAAATGACAGCATTTTTAACCATAGGAGTATTAGTCTTAGTAGCCATAGCCATATGGCAGATGACCAAGATATTTGAGTTGTCTCAAATCAAGAAAGATGCTTCTCAGATTGCCAATGACAACGACAATAAGTACAACGGTTACCTTATGTTCGCTTTCTTGGTGTTTATCTACGGAATAACCATCTTTAGTTTTTATAAGTATACCAAAATCTTATTACCAAAAGCAGCATCTGCACACGGGGCAGATTACGATAATTTAATGCTGGTCTCATTCATCATTATTTTTATTGTTCAAACCATTACACAAGCATTGCTTCATTACTTCGCTTACAAGTACAGAGGAAGAAAGGGTCAAAAAGCTTTGTATTATGCAGACAATAATAAGTTAGAGATCATCTGGACCATGATTCCAGTAGTGGTTTTGGCTGGCTTAATTCTTTGGGGATTATACAGCTGGGTGAACATTATGGATATTAACGACCAAGATGATCCTATTGTTGTTGAATTATACGCCCAACAATTTAATTGGACAGCTCGTTATGCTGGAGAAGACAATGTGCTTGGAGAAGCTAACGTACGTTTAATAGATATTGACAATATTAATGTATTGGGTCTGGACACTTCTGATAGCTATGCTTCAGATGACGTCATTGTAAAAGAACTTCACTTACCAGTAGGAAGGAAAGTGAACTTTAAAATGCGTTCTCAAGATGTTTTACACTCTGCTTATATGCCTCACTTTAGGGCTCAGATGAACTGTGTTCCAGGGATGATTACCCAGTTTTCATATACCCCTATCTACACCACTGAACAAATGAGACAAGATCCAGATGTGATAGACAAGGTTAAACGCACTAATACTATTAGGGCAGAGCGTGCACAAATTGGTGCACCTAATTCTGACCCATGGGAATTTGATTACATTTTATTGTGTAATAAAATATGTGGAAAATCTCACTACAATATGCAAATGAAGATCATTGTTGAAACCCAAGAGGAGTATGACGCTTGGATGGCTGAGCAGAAAACATTTGCGCAAATCGTAGTAACGAACTAGAGTAATAAAAAAATAGCTTAATAAAAATAAAATTACAGATATGTCTGCAAACGCACACGCACATTCAGAGGATCATCACGAAGATCATGGGCATCATCATAAAGAAACCTTTGTAACCAAGTATATCTTTAGCCAGGATCATAAGATGATCGCTAAGCAGTACCTAATTACAGGGCTTATTATGGGATTCATAGGAATTGCCATGTCTCTTTTATTCAGAATGCAAATTGCTTGGCCTGGTCAAAGCTTCCCAATTTTTGAAGCTTTATTAGGAAAATGGGCACCAGACGGTGTCATGGATGCAGATATCTATTTGGCATTAGTGACCATACACGGAACCATCATGGTTTTCTTTGTATTGACTGCAGGTCTAAGTGGTACATTTTCTAATTTACTTATTCCATTGCAAATTGGGGCCAGAGATATGGCTTCAGGATTTTTGAATATGGTGTCTTACTGGTTGTTTTTTACCTCTTCAATTATTATGGTTTTTTCTCTATTTGTTGAGGCTGGACCAGCTGCGGCAGGTTGGACGGTTTATCCACCTTTAAGTGCACTTCCTATGGCGCAGCCTGGTTCTGGAATGGGAATGACTTTGTGGTTGGTGTCTATGGCTATCTTTATAGCTTCTTCGCTTTTAGGTTCTCTTAACTATATTGTTACGGTAATAAACCTCAGAACCAAAGGCATGTCTATGACGCGTTTGCCTTTAACTATATGGGCGTTTTTTGTAACAGCTATTATTGGTGTTATTTCATTTCCCGTATTGTTTTCTGCCGCCTTGCTACTGATTATGGACAGAAGTTTTGGTACGTCATTTTTCTTGTCAGATATTTTTATTCAAGGAGAAGTACTGCATTACCAAGGGGGTTCACCGGTACTTTATGAGCACCTTTTCTGGTTCTTAGGCCACCCTGAGGTGTATATTGTATTGTTGCCTGCATTAGGGATCACTTCTGAAGTAATGTCTACCAATGCACGTAAGCCAATTTTTGGATACAGAGCGATGGTTACCTCCATTATAGCCATTGCATTTTTGTCTACAATTGTTTGGGGCCACCATATGTTTATTTCTGGAATGAACCCATTTTTAGGATCTGTATTTACATTTACTACCTTGTTAATCGCTATTCCTTCTGCGGTAAAGGCATTTAACTATATCACCACTTTATGGAAAGGTAACCTACAGTTAAATCCAGCGATGTTATTTTCTATTGGATTGGTGTCTACTTTTATCACAGGTGGTTTAACAGGAATTATTTTAGGAGATTCTACGCTAGATATTAATGTTCATGACACCTATTTTGTGGTTGCGCATTTCCACCTTGTAATGGGTATTTCTGCACTTTATGGATTGTTTGCTGGGGTGTACCACTGGTTCCCTAAGATGTTTGGTAGAATGATGAACAAGAATTTGGGGTATGTACACTTTTGGGTTACTGCAGTGGGTGCTTACGGGGTTTTCTTCCCCATGCATTTTGTAGGTATGGCAGGAGTGCCTAGAAGGTATTATGAGAACACTGCTTTTCCAATGTTTGACGAATTGACTAATGTTCAAGTGCTTATTACGGTATTTGCCATTATTTCTGCTGGGGCGCAATTGGTATTTGTGTACAACTTCATCAGTAGTATTTTCTACGGTAAGAAAGCGGCACAAAACCCATGGAAGTCCAATACCCTAGAATGGACTACTCCTGTAGCCCATATTCATGGTAACTGGCCTGGTGCTATTCCTGAAGTACATCGCTGGCCTTATGACTATTCTAAAACGGATAAAGAGGGTAATTATGTGATACCTGAACAAGATTTTGTGCCTCAAACAGTACCTATGGGTCCTGATGAAGAACAATTGCATCATTAGACAGCAAAAGTCTTCTGATTAAATATTAAACCTATTATAAAGTCCTAACCTGTGTTAGGACTTTATTTTTTCAAAGGATTCCCCATTGGGGTGTCTCTTATATCAATCATTTTTCATAATTTAATACTTTTAACAGCACTAATATTTGTCCCTTTTATGAACTATACTGCTAAATTTTATTTGCCCTTTATCCTAATATTTGCGCTAAGTGGCACTCGTTTACAGGCACAGAAGGTGCCCAAGATTAAAGGCAATAGAATTGTAGCGCCTTATAATGCCCCTTTAGAGGCATTTAGTGCCATTGTATTGGACAATGATCTAAAACTTAATATAGTAGCGTCTGACACTAGTGGAGTGTCTATGATTGCAGACGACAACCTGCCTCCTGTGTTTAAATTTCAAGTCACAGATAGTGTGTTATACATTAATACCTATTATCAAATCACGGCGAGTAAGCAGTTAGACATTACTTTGTTTACACCAACTTTGGACCGTGTTGCTATTTCTTCAGGCGAGTTGGGACTTACTTTGGACCCGCGTTTTAAAAAAACACAGCTTTCCCTTTCCGGAAACGCAACAGTGGCCGTTGCTGGTACTGTTCCAAGTCTGAGTGTATCTGTAGATGAAAAATCTTTCGTGAATATCAATGGGTCTTTTACTTCTTTGTCTTTAGCAATGACAGATCGCGCCACGGCAACTATTTATGGAGACGTGAGTGAGACAGCATTATTAAACATGCAAGATAAGGCCTCTTTAAAGTGGGGTGGTACTTTGGCTTTTTTAACCGCTTCTTTTGAAGGGTCGTCTCAATTAGAAGGTATAGATCTTTTGATTAGTGAGGCCAGCGTGCACGCTTCGGGGAAGTCTAAAATTGACCTTCATGTGATGTCTCAGCTCACTTATTTTTCTAAACAGGAAAGTCAGTTAGACCTTTATGGTACGCCAAGAATAGATTTATTAGAATTTTCAGGAACATCCGTATTGAGAAAAAAGCTTTTAAAATAGGAATTTCCTCCTGTTTTTAAATCTTATCTTTACCCTTATGAACGAACACTTAGATCCTACATCTGATCATTTAACGCCAGAATCCCTAGACATTGAAAAAGCCTTGAGACCACTTAGTTTCAATGACTTTACAGGACAAGAGCAGGTGCTGGAAAACCTAAGTATTTTTGTCAAAGCAGCAAATTTAAGAGAAGAAGCTTTAGATCACACCCTTTTTCACGGCCCTCCGGGACTTGGAAAAACAACACTAGCTCATATACTTGCCAACGAATTAGGGGTGGGGATTAAGATTACTTCTGGACCTGTATTAGACAAGCCCGGTGATTTGGCTGGACTGTTGACAAATTTAGAAGAGCGCGATGTGCTTTTTATAGATGAGATACACCGTTTGAGTCCTATTGTGGAAGAATATCTGTATTCCGCTATGGAAGATTATAAGATAGACATCATGATAGAAAGCGGACCAAATGCCCGGTCTGTTCAAATACATTTAAATCCATTTACACTCATTGGTGCCACCACGCGCTCGGGTTTGCTCACCGCACCCATGCGCGCTCGTTTTGGTATTCAAAGCCGTCTTCAATATTATTCTACGGAATTACTCTCCACTATTGTTACCCGCTCTGCAGAGATACTTAAGGTACCCATAACAGACGAGGCTGCTATTGAAATAGCAGGTAGGAGTAGGGGAACGCCAAGGATTTGTAATGCTTTACTCAGAAGGGTAAGGGATTTTGCTCAGATTAAGGGAAATGGAAAAATTGACCTCGAAATTGCCCAATTTGGCCTTGGCGCACTTCATGTAGACGCCCATGGACTAGATGAGATGGACAATAAAATACTCACTACCCTGATAGATAAATTCAAGGGTGGTCCTGTTGGTATTACCACTTTAGCAACTGCGGTTTCTGAAAGTGCGGAAACCATTGAGGAGGTCTATGAACCTTTTCTCATACAGCAAGGTTTTATTATGCGCACCCCTAGGGGAAGAGAAGTGACTGCTGCTGCATATACCCATTTGGGAAGAACTAAATCTCCAGAGCAAGGAGGCTTGTTTTAGGGCTAGTCGTATCCGTTTTGCTGCAGCTTTTTTAAATAGATCTTAAACGTTCCAATTAAATGACCACTTCAGATCATGTACAGCAAGATAGAGCGCAGCTTTTTAAGCGAGAGGCAGCGCTTCTTGGGTTTATTTCTTGTGGGATCTCCAAAGCGGGTTTGTTGGAAGAAGAAGCCCCTCGTTTAGAAAAGTGGCTCAAAGAGGCCAAGCAAGGAAAAATGGGTTATATGGAAAACCATTTTGACAAGCGATTGGATCCCACCAAATTGGTTCCAGGCGCTAAGTCAGTGGTGAGTCTCTTGTATAACTATTTTCCGGAGCAAAAACAGTCCTCCGACTCATATCAGATAGCAAAATATGCCTATGGTCAGGATTATCATGAGGTCATAAAAAATAAGCTAAAAACTTTACTGGAAAGGGTGTCGGCCCAGCTGGGCCAAATAGAGGGTAGGGCATTTGTAGATTCCGCTCCGATTTTAGAAAAAGCTTGGGCCGCTAAAAGCGGACTAGGCTGGATTGGTAAAAACAGTAATTTATTGACCCAGCAGGTGGGGTCATTCTATTTTATAGCAGAACTCGTTTTAGATATAGATTTACCTCAGGATCCTATTACATCTGATCACTGTGGCACTTGTACTGCTTGTATAGACGCCTGTCCTACTCAGGCCATAACCCCTTATGAGGTAGACGGTTCTAAGTGTATTTCTTATTTTACCATTGAATTAAAAGAGGCTATTCCAAAAGAGGTTTCTGGTCAGTTTCAAGATTGGGCATTTGGCTGTGATATTTGCCAGGATGTTTGCCCATGGAACCGTTTTTCAAAGTCCCATAGTGAACCTTTATTTAATCCAGACCCTAGACTACTTGAAAATACCAAGAAAGATTGGGAAGAAATTACCCAAGAGGTGTTTTCGCAGATTTTTAAAAAATCTGCCGTTAAAAGGACAAAATATGAGGGCTTTAAACGCAATATTGACTTTTTGCAGAACCAAAAATTTTAAATTCGTTGGGTTGATTTTTTTCTTAAAGCAAGATTTTATTTCAATTGATTAACATTTTCTTAATATATTTGGAATTAACCTAAACAATACACACAAAAAAGCTTACCAGCTATGTGTTTTTAAAAGCGATAAATTTTATGAATGAATTAGCTACGTTAGATATTGCAGTGATACTTGTATATCTATTGGGAATTGTAATTTACGGAATCTCTAAATCTAAGCGAAGTAGTTCAGAAGACTATTTTTTAGGGGGTAGAACCATGACATGGCCTATTGTAGGGATCGCTTTATTTTCTGCCAATATATCTAGTTCTACTTTGGTAGGTTTGGCTTCAGATGCCTTTCAGACCAATATAAATGTATACAACTATGAGTGGTATGCAGTGGTAGTGCTCATTTTCTTTGCCATATTCTTTTTGCCTTTTTACATTAGATCTGGGGTGTATACCATGCCAGAATTTTTAGAGCGCAGGTATGATAAAAAATCCAGGTATTATTTTTCTTTTATTACCATCCTTGGAAATGTTATGGTAGACACAGCTGCTGGATTATATGTAGGTAGCATAGTACTAAAGTTGTTATTTCCTGAAGTGAGCTCGACTATTATTATCATTATACTTGCTGTTGCAGCAGCAGCATATACCATACCTGGAGGCTTAAATTCTGTAATTCAAACGGAGGTTATTCAAGCCGTTTTGTTGGTTATAGGATCCTGTTTATTGACTTTCTTTGCTTTCGAAGAACTCGGAGGGGGTTGGGACGCCATGATGTCTCAGTTAGACAATATGCTTGCCGCGGGAGAGGTTAATTTTGGAAACCGTTTGGCGGAAGGTAAATTTATTCCTGCCAATAGTGGAGAGGTCTTTAGTTTAGTACGTCCCAATAATGACGACTTTATGCCTTGGTGGGGACTACTCACAGGAGTACCTTTGTTAGGATTCTATTTCTGGGCCAACAACCAGTTTATGGTACAAAGGGTGCTGGGTGCAAAAAACCTGAATCACGGAAGATGGGGCGCCTTGTTTGCGGGCCTTTTAAAATTACCAGTTATTTTTATCATGATAGTGCCTGGAGTATTGGCGCTGTTACTTTTTAATGACTTAGATATTTCTTCATTAAATTACCCAGTGGGCGACGGTATTTGCGCAAATTTATCTGATTGTCCTAACCTGACCTATCCTGTGTTGTTGTTTAAATTATTACCTACAGGTGTTTTAGGATTGGTTGTAGCTGGTTTATTGGCAGCCATGATGTCTAGTGTTTCTGCTACGTTCAACTCAGCTTCTACCTTAATTACAATGGACTTTGTAAAGCAGTTTAGACCAGAACTCACCTCCAAACAATTGGTCAGAGTGGGTCAGATAGCTACGCTAGTTCTTGTAGTCTTAGCCTCTGCTTGGGTGCCTTTTATTGAGAAAGTAAGTGATTCTTTATGGGGCTATTTGCAATTGGTGATTGCCTTTACTTCTCCACCTGTAGTGGCTGCATTTGTGTTGGGTTTATTCTGGAAACGTGCCAATGCACATGGTGCTTTTGCCAGTCTTATGGCTGGAGGTGCATTTGCTATTTTCATGATTGTTTCTGCCTCAATTGATTTAGTGCCCTCATTAAATGAATTTCATTTCCTGGCAAAAGCCAATCTATTGTTTGTCATTGCTGTTGTTGTTCATATTGTGGTGAGCTTAGCCACCGGATTGCCAGAGGCCCAAAAAGTGGCAGACTATACTTACAAAAAAGCCATTTATACCGCTGAAACTATTGAACTGAAGGCTTTGCCTTGGTTTAAAAATTACAGAATACTTTCTATTATTTTACTGATTGCAACCACTATTCTTGTTGGTTTTTTCTGGTAAATATAGCTATAAACACAAACTAAAGAAGGATGCAATTTGTCATAAGTTGCATCCTTTTTCAATGATAATTCACGAATAATACCCTTACCTTTGTGGGATAAATAAGCCACTATGAGCAAACAAAAAATTAGGAGAGAAGCATTGGTGTATCATGCCAAGCCTCAACCTGGAAAGATTAAGATTGTTCCTACTAAACCTTACGCTACTCAAAGAGATTTGGCCTTAGCCTACTCTCCAGGCGTAGCAGCGCCTTGTCTAGAAATAGAGAAAGATCCTGAAAATGTTTATAAGTACACTGCCAAAGGTAATTTGGTAGCTGTTATTACCAATGGAACAGCGGTACTTGGTTTAGGAGATATAGGGCCTATGGCGTCCAAGCCAGTGATGGAAGGGAAGTGTTTGCTATTTAAGATTTTTGCAGACATTGACAGTATAGATATAGAATTAGACACTAAGGACATAGAGACTTTTATTCAAACAGTTAAAACCATTGCGCCTACTTTTGGTGGAATTAACTTAGAAGATATTAAAGCTCCCGAAGCTTTTGAAATTGAAAGAAGGTTAAAGGAAGAATTAGATATTCCTGTCATGCATGACGACCAACATGGGACGGCTATAATCTCTGCAGCGGCACTTCTAAACGCTTTAGATTTGGCGGAGAAGTCTATTGATAAGGTGCGTATTGTGATCAGTGGTGCTGGAGCTGCGGCAGTATCTTGCACAAAACTATATAAAGCCTTTGGTGCAAAAGCAGAAAACATTGTCATGTTAGACAGTAAAGGCGTGATCAGAAAAGACAGGCCTAATTTGTCCTCAGAGAAAGAGGAGTTTGCTACAGCAAGAAAGATAGACACCTTGGATGAAGCTATGGAAAATGCAGACGTTTTTGTGGGACTATCTGTGGCAGACATTGTGACCCCGTCTATGCTTACTTCCATGGCAGACAACCCTATTGTCTTTGCTATGGCCAATCCAGATCCTGAGATTGATTACAAATTGGCTATGGATACCAGAAAAGATATTATTATGGCCACTGGTCGTTCGGACCATCCCAATCAAGTGAATAATGTATTGGGTTTCCCATTTATATTTAGAGGCGCTTTAGATGTTCGTGCTACAAAAATTAATGAGGCTATGAAAATGGCTGCAGTGAAAGCTTTGGCAGATTTGGCTAAAGAACCTGTTCCAGAGCAAGTTAATATTGCTTATGGAGAAACTAGATTGGCTTTTAGTAGAGAATATATTATTCCAAAGCCTTTTGATCCAAGGCTTATTTCTGAAATCCCTCCTGCCATTGCTAGAGCAGCTATGGAGAGTGGTGTGGCTAAAGAGCCCATTGAAGATTGGGATAAATACAAAGAGGCCCTTATGCAACGCTCTGGGAATGACAACAAAATAGTGCGTCTCCTACATACAAGGGCTAAAATGAACGCTAAGAAAATTGTTTTTGCTGAAGCCGATCATTTAGACGTATTAAAAGCGGCTCAAATTGTCTATGATGAAGGGATTGCTATTCCAATTCTTTTGGGTAACAAAGCCATTATAGAAGAATTAAAAGCAGAGATTGAATTTGAGGCAGATTTAGACATCATAGATCCTACTGATAATGCTACCCGTGCTCAGCGAAATGCTTATGCTACCTCTTATTGGGAACAGAGAAGAAGGACAGGGGTAACCCAGTATCAGGCAGAAATTAAAATGCGTGAGCGCAATTATTTTAGCGCTATGATGGTGCTAATGGGAGATGCAGACGGAATGATTTCAGGGTATTCAAGGGCGTATCCGACCGTTGTAAAACCAATCCTTGAGGTCATTGGTAGGGCCAATAACGTGAAACGTGTAGCTACGACCAATATTATGATTACGGAGCGAGGACCAATGTTCTTATCAGATACCTCCATTAATATAGATCCTTCTGCAGAAACCATAGCGGAGATTGCTCAAATGACGGCCAATGTGGCCAAGACTTTTGGTTTTGAATCTGTCACAGCCTTACTGTCTTACGCCAATTTTGGTTCTTCTTCACACCCCAATGCAAATAAAGTAAAGCAGGCAGTGCGTATTTTACATACGGAGAGTCCAGACTTAATAGCAGATGGGGAGGTGCAAATGGATTTTGCGCTGAACAAAGTGTTGCACCAAGAGAAATTTCCTTTCTCTAAATTGGCAGGGAAAAAAGTGAATACCTTAATTTTTCCAAACCTAGAATCTGCAAATATTACCTACAAACTCATGAAAGAACTCAATGGTGCAGACTCTATAGGGCCTATCATGATGGGGTTAAGGAAATCTGTCCATATTTTGCAATTGGGCGCTAGTGTAGACGAAATTGTCAATATGGCTGCGGTAGCTGTAATAGATGCCCAAGAAAGGGAAAAAAGAAAGCGTGCTAAAATGGCTAAATCGTAACAGATGATCACACACCTCAGGGGTAAATTAGTTGAAAAAAATCCCACAGAAATTGTGGTGGAATGTGGTGGTGTAGGCTATTTGGTTCATATTTCACTACATACCTATTCCTTGTTGCCTTCTGAGGAAGCGGTGTCTATTTACACCCATTTACAGGTTAAAGAAGACAGCCACAGCCTCTATGGTTTTATGGAAGTTTCTGAACGGGCTATTTTTAGGTTACTTATCTCCGTCTCAGGAATTGGGGCCAATACAGCCAGAACCATGCTTTCATCATTGTCACCAGAGGAATTGAGAGACGCCATAGCAGCAAGTAATGTAGGAACCATACAATCTGTTAAAGGAATTGGACTAAAAACAGCCCAGCGTGTTATTATTGAACTCAAAGATAAAATCCTTAAAATTTACGATTTAGAAGAACTTTCTACTCCTTTAGACAATACAAATAAAGAAGAAGCGTTATCTGCATTGGAAGTACTTGGCTTTGCTAGAAAGCAATCTGAAAAGATGGTAGAGAAAATTTTAAAAGCAAGCCCAAGCCTCTCAGTAGAAGATATTATTAAGCAGACACTAAAAGGTTTGTAACACTTTTGAAGACCTATTTTTTAAAAAAGAATTTGAAACAAATAAAGCCCATTTTTTTTGGGCTCTTTTGTTTGCTTTTTTTTCAAACAAACGGCTTATTTGCCCAAAAAAAATCACTGCCGTTTACTCCCATAGACACCATTGCTGTTCAAGACAGTACCCTATTTAAATCTAAAGGAAACTTACAGTTGCCTTTGCCTGCTTCATTGATTAGCAAATACCAATACAACGAGCTCCTTCAAGTCTATGAACTTGTAGGTGGCCTGTCTGGCTATCAATTTGACCTTCCATTAGTACTTTCTCCAAAGGATTATTGGGCCATGGTAGAAAAAGAAAATATTCAGGCCTATTTTAAGGAGAAAATAGCCGCTATGAGCGGAGATCAAAATGCGGCAGATTTATCTGTTAGAAACCTTTTGCCCACATTTAGCCTGCAAAATGACCTGCTAAAAACTATTTTTGGGGGAGACGAGATTAGCTTTGACGCCCAAGGATCTGTTGGAGTAGATATGGGCATTTTATGGCAGAAAAATGACAATCCCGCACTGTCTCCAAGAAACAGAAGCAATTTGTCTTTTGATTTTGAGCAGCAGATTAGTTTAAATCTAATGGGAAAAATTGGAGAGCGGCTTTCAGTGAATGCAAGTTATGATACTCAGGCTACCTTTGATTTTCAAAACCTGATTAAAATTGCCTACGTGCCTCCTACAGTGAAGGACGTGGTGGGTGTTGCACCAGATGAATTGTTAGACAATGCAAAAAACACCTTGGGACAAACAAGGCTAGGAGGCTTGGCTCAATCTGCCCAAAACCAAGGACTGCTCGAAGATCCCTCTGCGGTTAATACACTCAATGCGGCCAAAGACCAATTTTTTAATCCAAACGCAGACAATATTTTAAGGAATATTGAAGTGGGTAATGTGAATATGCCCCTCAACAGTAGTTTAATTACTGGAGCACAAAGTCTTTTTGGGGTAAAGACACAGTTACAATTTGGTCGCACCCAAATTACTGCAGTACTCTCTGAACAACGCTCTCAAAATAGTTCTGTGATGGCTAGAGGTGGCGGAACCCTTACAGATTTCTCCATAACAGCACTAGATTATGAAGAGGACAAGCATTTTTTCTTGTCCCATTTTTTTAGAGACCAATACGACCAAGCATTAGCAGATTACCCATTTGTCAACAGCCAGGTGCAAATAACCAGAATAGAAGTTTGGGTAACCAACCGCTCCCAACAAACACAAAATATTAGAAATGTAGTGGCCCTTCAAGATTTAGGAGAAGCTGCTATAGAAAAAACAAGAATGGGGCGTTTGGGTGTGCCTGCTTCAGGCTTTATTTATACTACGGAAGCGAGCTTGTTGCCCTCTAATGAGAAAAATGCCTTAAACCCTGAAAGTATGGGTAGAGGTGGGTTTTTGAACAATAATATTCGGGAAATAGCCACTGTAGAGGCAGGTTTCGATATTCCAGCTTATAAGGCCAATCAGGGTTTTGATTATGCTATTTTAGAAAATGCTAGAAAATTAGACGAACAAAGGGATTTTACTTTTCATCCCAGTTTGGGATATATTTCACTGAACCAGCAACTGTCTTCGGATGAGGTTTTGGGGGTGGCTTTTCAATATACCTATTTAGGAAAAGTCTATCAAGTGGGAGAATTTGCTAATGGAGGGGTTTCTGCAAGTAGTAATGCAACCATCAATGAACCCATTATAAACAATGCCCTTGTGGTAAAATTGCTGAAAAGTAATATTACACAAGTAAAGGATCCTATTTGGGACCTAATGATGAAAAATATTTATCCGGTAGGCGCATATTCTTTGAGTCAAGAGGATTTTAGGTTCAATATTATCTATGCAGACCCAAGCCCAAGAAACTATATTACCCCAGTAGACAATGCCCCAAATTGGCCACAGACTCCCAAGCCATTAAACGAGAGAATTTTATTAGAGGTCTTTAATTTAGACCGGTTAAACGCCTACCAAGATGTGCAGGAGGGTGGTGATGGTTTCTTTGATTTCTTGCCAGGAAAGACAGTCAATACAGAAAACGGGAATATTATTTTTACCACAGTAGAGCCTTTTGGGAATCACTTGTTTAAGGTTTTAGGTGGTGGAGATTACGACGCTCTGGGAGAAGAAAATTTCACAGCACATCAAAAAAAATACGTATTTAGATCTTTGTATAAGGGTACAAAGGCTGCTGCATTACAGCAGCCAGAGAAGAACAAATTTATTTTAAAAGGACAATTTAAATCAGCTGGTTTTAATGGTATTCCCATTGGCGCTTTGAACGTACCTAGAGGCTCAGTTCGAGTTACTGCGGGGGGCAGACTGCTTCAAGAAGGCATAGATTATACGGTGAATTACACTGCAGGTTCTGTACAACTATTGGATCCAAGTTTACAGGCTTCTAATGTACCCATTGAAATTTCAGTAGAAGACAACGCGGTGTTTGGCCAACAGAATAGGCGTTTTACTGGAGTGAATGTCATGCACCAGTTTTCAGACAATTTCACCTTAGGGGGAACATTATTAAATCTCAATGAGCGCCCACTCACACAGAAATCCAATTACGGTACAGAAGCAGTAAACAACACCATTTTTGGTTTCAACACCAATTTAACCACCTCACTTCCATTTCTGACCCGTTGGGCCAATTACCTACCCAATGTAAAAACAGCCGTGCCTTCTATGCTTTCGCTTAGGGGAGAAGTAGCCTTTTTAGCGCCTGGAGCACCAAGAAATGCAGATTTCAGGGGAGAGACAACCACTTATTTAGATGATTTTGAGGGAGCACAATCATTAATAGATATTAGAAGCGCTTTGGGTTGGTCACTGGCTAGTACGCCTTTAGAGTTTGCACCAGACGGTGCTAATTTATACGGAGCTACACCTGAAGATCCTCAAAACCTCAGGAATGGTTACGGCAGGGGTAAATTGGCATGGTACACCATTGATCCTATTTTTTACACCTTTCAACGGCCTTCCGGAGTGAATAATAACGATATTTCTACCCAAGCAAGTAGGCGTATTTTCATTGATGAGGTATTTCCTCAAACAGACATTGCCCAGGGGCAAACCACAGTAAATCCAACCCTTGATTTGGCTTATTATCCGCAGAATAAAGGACCTTATAACAATAATGGCAATTTTAATGCCCTTTCGGAAAGTCAGAAATGGGGTGGCATTATGAGGCCACTAACCACCACAAATTTTGAACAAGCCAATATTGAATTCGTTCAGTTCTGGGTCATGGATCCGTATCTAGACGGTGTGGGGAGTGATGGAGGCGAACTGGTATTGAATATCGGAAATATTTCAGAAGACATTTTAAAAGACGGCCGCAAGCAGTATGAAAACGGATTGCCTTTGGAAGGGCAAGAAGCCCTTGTGGCCCCTTCTTCTTGGGGAAAAGTTCCAGCGACCCAATCCTTGGTCTATGCTTTTGACGCCAATGCTGAGCACCGCACCCAACAAGATATTGGTCTGGACGGACTTAGCGATCAAGAGGAAAGGGCCGTGTATACAAATAATTCTGGGGAAGATCCAGCTGGAGATAATTTTAGGTATTATTTAGACAGGCAGGGAAGTATAACAGAGCGATACCTAGATTTTAACAATCCACAGGGCAACGCACCCGTAGCTGTAACCAATACCAAAAGAGGGTCTACTACCCTTCCGGATGTGGAAGATATTGATCGGGATTTGACCATGAATACCGTGAACAGTTATTACGAGTATAGAATTACCATTAAACCTGGTACGGATATAAATGATCCTTTTGTGACAGATATTAAGGAAGGCCTGAGTCCTAAACTTCCCAATGGCCAACAATTGCCTACAAGGTGGATCCAGTACAAGGTGCCACTCAGCAACTTTACCAACGCTGTAGGAGGGATTGCAGATTTTAGGTCCATGAGTTTTATTCGTATGTATTTGACCAATTTCTCAGCCCCAGTATTGTTGCGCTTTGCCAGTTTGGATTTGGTCAGAGGAGATTGGCGGGTGTATCAAGGGGCGCTACAAACAGATCCTTTAAACACCCCTCTAGAGATTGGCACCCAATTAGAGGTGAATACGGTTAATGTGGAGGAAAATAGTACTAGAGTACCCATTGCATATGCCTTACCGCCTGGAGTACTGAGGGAGCAGCTCAATAACAACAACACTATAATCAGGCAAAACGAACAGTCCTTGTCATTGGTGGTGAAACAGTTGGCGCCACAAGACGCAAGAGGGGTGTTTAAAAACACCCAATTTGACCTGCGTCAATATAAAAGATTGAAGATGTTCATGCATGCGGAGCAGATTGTTGAGACAGATTTCTCAATTGCCGAACAGCCAATGGTGGGTTTTTTGAGAATGGGAACGGATTTTTCAGAAAATTTCTATCAGGTAGAATTGCCATTGAGTTTCACCCCACATGGATCCAGTAGTCCTGAAGAGGTCTGGCCTTCTGCCAATGAGTTGGATATTCCGGTAGACGTATTGGCACAAATTAAATCTTTGGGTATTGCCAATCAAAGTTTAAACCAGCTCACTTACTATGATTATATAGGCGGTAGTTTAGTTGCTGTAGATGCTTTGGCACCAAGAACAGCGGGTGTCCTCAGGATAGGCATCAAAGGAAATCCTTCGCTTGGAAACCTCAGGGGTATTATGGTAGGGGTTAAAAACGTCTCTAATAAAGCCCAACGCGCAGAGGTTTGGTTCAATGAATTGCGTCTGGCTGGTTTAGACAATCAGGGTGGCTGGGCGGCTATTGCGGCTTTAGATGCTAATATAGCAGACCTTGTTTCTATTTCAGCCAATGGCGCCACGAGCAGTAGTGGTTTTGGCGCCTTAGATCAAATGCCCAACGAGCGCGCTAGAGAAGACGCCTTGTCTTATGACTTGGTCACTCAAATCAATGTAGGTAAATTATTGCCTGAGGATTGGGGGGTGCAATTGCCGCTAAATTATGGTATTTCTGAAACCAAAAGCAGTCCGGAGTTCGATCCTGTTTATGAGGATTTAAAGTTGGAGGACCGCATTGCGGCATCGGCCAACGGCCAAATAGCCAAAGTAATCGCACAGCAAGCAGAGACCTATACCAAGCGAACGAGCCTGAGTATGTTAGGGGTGAGGAAAAATAGTATCGCTCAGGAAAATACCCCCAAACGCTTTTATAGTTTGGATAATTTTACCCTGAATTATGCCTACAACCACACCGAGCACAGGGATTTTGAAATACAAAAACTAGAAGACCAGCAGCTTAAAACAGGCTTTGTTTACGGCCATAATTTTAAGCCTTTGGTATTGGCGCCGCTCGCCAAAAAAGATTCCATACTCACAAGTAGGTATTGGAAGTGGCTAAAGGACGTAAACCTGAATCTTTTGCCCAATAGTTTTTCGGTGAACGCAACGATTGACCGCTCTTTTAGCCAGCAACAATTCAGAGAGGTTCGCAGTGGCGGAGAGGATCTTTTGGCTTTGCCTTTCTTGCAACAGCGCAATTATCTATTTAATTGGCAGTACGCCATTAATCAAAATGTGACCAAATCACTGCGGCTTAATTTAACAGCGGCCTCAAATAATATTGTGCGAAATTACTTTAATGAATTGGACAATGAGCAAAGTGGTATTAATGAAGATCACGCCATATGGGACGGCTTTTTTGACTACGGTGAGTCCAATAGATTTGTCCAGGAATTGCAGCTAAATTACGAGTTGCCATTCGCTAAGTTTCCCTTTTTAAACTTTATTAACGCCCAGTATTCTTATACGGCCAATTTTGAGTGGCAGCGAGGGGGCGAGGCTTTGAGGCAAGTGTCCGGTGAGGAAATGAATACGGTTCAAAATGGCAACACACACAATATAACCGCAGGTTTAGGCATGCAACGCTTGTATCAATTTTTAGGATTAAACGGGCAAAAAAAGACCAATAATACAAGCCGTTCTCAGAATCCTTTTGACACCAATGCAACTTCTAGGCCTCCGGCCGATGCCACTAATTTTTTCCTCAATCTGGCCACTATGGTCAAGAGAGTGACCTTTAATTATGCAGAAAACAACGGAAAGTTTTTACCTGGTTTTACCCAGCGAATAGGTTTTCTGGGAACCAACAGACCTAGTGTGGGTTTTATTTTTGGTAGCCAATCAGAGGTGCGGTTTAATGCTGCAAGGAGGGGGTGGCTCACTACTTTTGAAAATTTCAACGAGCCATTTTTGAGTACCCACAACAGTCAAATTAAATTGAATGCCACCGCCCAGCCTATTCCAGATCTGACCATTGATCTCTTTGCAGACAAACAGTACACGAGCAATTTAAGAGAGACTTTTAGGATTGACCAATCAGATGCGATTACGTTTAATTACGAGTCATTACTGGGGAACACCCAAGGAAATTTTAGTATGTCTACCCTGATGATCAAGACTTTCTTCTCTTCTGGAACACAAGAATTGTCTGAGAACTTTGAATCTTTTAAATCAAATAGATTGACTATTGCCAATAGGCTGTCTGCTGCGCGTCCTGAATTGCCAGCAGATCTAGACGCCAATGGGTTTCCACAATCTTATGGTAAAACAAGTCAGCAGGTATTATTGGCTTCTTTTATTGCCGCTTACACAGGGGTGTCTCCAGATAAAGTAGGTCTTTCTGCTTTTGATAAAACCCCTATCCCCAATTGGAATATGAAGTATACCGGGCTCATGCGTTTGGATTGGTTTAAAGATCATTTCACCAGATTCACTATAAGTCATGGTTATAGGGCGGCCTATAGTGTGAATTCTTACGCGACCAATTTAGAAAAAGAAAACAGTACATTTAATCCAGAAACCCTAGATGTAAGGCCCGATTATATTTTTAATAATCTGGTTTTGAATGATGAGTTTAATCCGTTAGTGCGTATTGATTTTGAGAGTAAAAATAATTTGAGTATGCTTTTTGAAATGAAAATGGATCGCGCACTTTCAATGAGTTTTGATAATAATTTACTCACAGAAATTCAAGGCAAAGAATTCACTTTAGGTTTGGGATACAGAATTAAAGACGTACAGTTTGTCACAAATATTGGCGGGGCAAAACAACGCTTAAAGAGTGACTTAAATATTAAGGCAGATTTGAGTCTCAGAGACAATTACACCCTGATTCGCAACCTAGAATTAGACAATACACAGGTGAGTGCGGGCCAGTATTTCTTGTCGGCCAAACTAAGAGCAGAATATGCCTTGAGTCAGAATTTAAACGCCCTTTTCTTTTACGATTTCACCTTCTCAAAATACGCGGTTTCTACCGCCTTTCCTCAGAGCCTGATCAATACAGGTATTAGTTTGAGGTACAATTTTGGAAATTGATAAAAACTTCTTTTTGGGTCTTGTATAGCGCTTTAAATTGGGTTACATTTGTGAAATAACTAATCGTTTTAAGATGAATATACCAGCAGAATTAAAGTATACTAAGGACCACGAGTGGGTCAAAATTGACGGAGATATAGCGACCGTTGGAATTACAGATTTTGCCCAATCAGAATTGGGAGACATTGTATATGTTGAGGTAGATACTTTAGATGAAAGTCTGGATAAGGATGCTGTTTTTGGCACGGTAGAAGCCGTTAAAACGGTGTCTGATTTGTTTCTTCCGCTTTCTGGTGAGGTGATTGAATTTAATGAGGGTTTAGAAGATACGCCTGAGGACGTGAATACTTATCCTTACGAAGCTGGATGGATGATTAAATTAAAAATTTCAGACGCTTCTGAGATAGACAGCTTGCTTTCAGACGCAGACTACAAAGCTTTGGTAGGTGCCTAAAAGAATCCTTTTATGGCTGGCGTATTTTTGTTTTTTAGGCCTTTTAACTTATTTGAGCCTCACGCCTATAGCAGCCAAATCATTGCCGCCTATTCCATACTTTGACAAGCTAGCCCACACTGGGTTTTACCTACTGTTGCAAGGGCTGTTTTCTTTGGCCTTGTTTTTTGAAAATCGAAGTGGCACACGCACACTTGTATGGGGAAGTGCCTTTTTTCACATTTTTTACGGCACGGTAATTGAAGTAATTCAAGCAAACTTAGTGCCGGGTAGGTTTGGAGAATGGCAAGATGGACTGGCCAATACACTGGGTGTTTTGATTGGCGTACTGTTGTCATTTAAGCTCATGAAGCGCTTTAATAAAGAAAATGAAAAAAATTAGTTGTTATTTTTATAAATAAAGTTTTAAATTAGCGATCACTAAACCGAATAATATGGAACCAAAAAAGAATCCCAAAGCAGATTTAACCAAAAACATTGGCTTGTACTTTGTGATAGGACTTTGTGTAACAATGTTTATCACTTGGCGTGCTTTGGAGTGGAAAACCTACGATGAAGACAATAATTTTGACTTCACATTAAATGTAGAAGATCAGTTAGATGAGGAGGTTCCAATGACGGAACAGCTTAAAACACCTCCACCTCCACCGCCACCAGCTGCACCAGAAATTATTGAAGTGGTAGAAGATGAGGAGGAAATAGAAGAAACAGTGATTGAATCTACGGAAACTTCCCAAGAAGAAGTGATCGAAATAGATGACGTGGTAGAAGAGGATTTTGACGATGATTTATCTATTCCATTTGCGGTAATTGAAGATGTGCCTATTTTTCCAGGTTGTGAATCTGAAAAAAGCAAAGGTGCTGCGGCTGTTAGGGCTTGTTTTAACGAAATGATGCAGAAACATATCAGAAGAAACTTCCGTTATCCTGAAATTGCACAAGAAATGGGTGTTCAAGGTAGGGTAAATGTAATGTTCACCATTCAAAAAGATGGTTCTATTGGAAACATCAGATACCGTGGTCCAGACAAAAATTTAGAAGCAGAAGCGCTTAGAATTATCGAGAAGCTTCCTAAAATGATCCCAGGTAAACAAAGGGGAAGACCGGTAAGGGTACCTTTTAGTATTCCAATTACGTTTAAATTACAGTAGTCTTCACAGGGATTAAACCTATATTAAAACCGCGCCTTTAGGCGCGGTTTTTTTTTGATCCCATCTTCCATTTTAATTTGGGTGTTATAAATGCGGTATAATAATTGCAAATGCACCCCTTGCAATGTATCTTTGCCCCCTTATTGCCCTATAGATATGTCTGCTCGAGAAGTTGTATTAGAAACCCCTAACGAATCCATGCCCAAACAAGGGGTTTTAGTGGTTTTTAAAGAGATCACAAAGATGCGGTTGGCCATTAGTGTGGTGTTTTCTGCAGTGGCAGGTTATTTGCTTGCGGCAGAAACCGTTTCTTTTTCACACATTTTACTGCTTTCTCTTGGTGGTTATGCCATGGTAGGTGCCTCAAATGCTTTCAATCAGGTCATTGAAAAAGACTTGGATGCACTGATGAATCGCACAGCGAATAGGCCAATACCAACCCATAGAATCAGTACCCAAACAGCGCTGATTATAGCGTCCCTGCTCACGGTATTAGGTTTGGTTTCTCTCTATGTATTGAGTCCTAAAACAGCCATGTTTGGCGCTGTATCCATATTCTTATACACCAGTGTTTACACGCCTTTAAAAACAATTACACCGCTAGCCGTTTTTGTTGGAGCCATTCCAGGTGCTATTCCATTTATGTTGGGCTGGGTGTCTGAGACAAATAGTTTTGGTATTGAACCGGGGACCCTTTTTATGATCCAGTTTTTCTGGCAATTTCCACATTTTTGGTCATTGGCTTGGTTGTTAGACGAAGACTATCAAAGGGGTGGTTTTAAAATGCTGCCAACGGGTAAGAAGGATAAAAAAACGGCACTCCAGATCATTATGTACACTTTTTGGATGTTGGTCATTTCTGTGATCCCTGTTTTAGGCATTACGGGACAATTGTTACTTTCAATTCCGGCAGCTATTACAGTTGGACTTATGGGTGTAGTGATGCTGCTTTATGCGCTGAGGCTATACGACAAAGGCGGACAAAAAGAAGCCAAAGCGCTTATGTTGGCCAGTGTAATATATATCAGCTTGTTGCAAATAGTGTATGTAGTAGATAAGTTTTTACAATAAAATAATATAGGATGGATCTTACAAAAGGGACAGTAGAAAGTAAAAGTGCTAGGGCAAAAAAAATGATGCTCTGGTTTGGAATAATTAGTTTGGTGATGGGTTTTGCTGGCTGGACGTCTGCTTTTATAGTGAGTAGTTCAAGAGAAGATTGGCTGCAAGACTTTGTGTTGCCTACCCCATTTTTATACAGTACCATACTGTTAATTATGAGCAGCTTTACGTATGGTTTGGCCAAAAGATTTGTGGTTTTAGGGCGGGATAAGAATGCTTCTGCCTTGCTGCTCATTACGCTTGGTTTAGGTATTGCGTTTATTGGGCTACAGTTTTCAGGTTTTTCAGATATGATTGCCATGGGGTATTATTTTACAGGACCTACGAGTAATGTGACACTTTCTTATATTTTTTTGATTGCCTTTGTTCACATTCTTCACTTGGTAGCAGGCTTGATTAGCTTAGTGGTGGTTATTGTAAACCAATTCAGGGGCAAATACAGTCCTCAGAATTATTTAGGCATTAGCCTGGGTGAGACCTTTTGGCACTTTTTAGATCTCTTGTGGGTCTATTTGGTGGTGTTTTTTTACTTTTTTGCTTAAAGGGTGGTAAATTAGGCTTAAAAGGCACATTTTTACTCAAGTAAAATCCTCTAAAAAAACTGGTTTTTTTTAAAACCAAATAATTGTCTTTCGATCAATAATGATGTAAATTTGACAAAATTTATTTAATACGAATACTATTTTATGGATACTACGGTTACAAACGCACAGAGTGCACCCGTTTGGGGAGGTGGAAATAAGCCATTAGAGGCCAGTTATGGTAAGATGATGATGTGGTTTTTTATCCTGTCAGATGCCCTTACTTTTTCTGGATTTTTAGTTGCTTACGGGTTTTCTAGGTTTAAGTTTATGGAATCTTGGCCTATTGCAGATGAGGTGTTTACCCACGTGCCGTTTTTTCATGGGAACTACCCTATGTATTATGTGGCTTTTATGACCTTTGTTTTAATCATGTCTTCTGTGACTATGGTATTGGCCGTAGATGCAGGGCATAAGATGAAAAAAACTGCTGTGACCTGGTATATGTTCCTGACTGTCATTGGAGGGATTATATTTGTGGGTTCTCAAGCTTGGGAATGGGCTACTTTTATCAAAGGAGATTTTGGGGCACTAGAGACCAAAGGAGGTAGAATCCTTCAGTTTGTAGACGCCAATACAGGAGAGCGTTTGGCGATTAGAGATTTTGCAGCCACTTTGCCTTCACATAGAACACAGCACGAATCTAAAAATGGCATTTGGTTTAGCTCAGAAAAAGCACTTCCAAGTTTTAGTCTAGAAGAAGTTGTTGCTGGGGTAGAGGCACATGAAAATGTACTGATTAGGACAGAGAAAATTACTGCTGAAGGAGAGAAAACACTATTGTCAAGAGCAGAAACTTTAGGCAAATTGTCCTCTGCAACGCAAGTAGTTGAAGGCGCTAATTTAATTCAGAATGAGTATGGAAGCAGGTTGTTTGCAGATTTCTTTTTCTTTATTACAGGCTTCCACGGTTTTCACGTATTTACAGGTGTATTAATTAACCTGATTATTTTCTTTAATGTTCTTTTGGGAACCTATGAGAAAAGAGGCCATTATGAAATGGTTGAAAAGGTTGGTTTGTACTGGCACTTTGTAGATTTAGTATGGGTATTTGTATTTACTTTCTTTTACCTCGTTTAACTTAAGCATAATTCACTATCATGGGACACGAACATAAATTATCAATTTTTAGAGGACTTGTAACCTTTAAATCAAATACTCAAAAGATCTGGGGTGTATTGGTGTTTTTATCAATTATCACGGCTATTGAAGTTGCCTTAGGTATTATAAAACCAGAGGTTTTAACCCAAAATAGTTTTTTAGCAATGAAATTGCTGAACTGGATTTTCATTATTCTAACCCTTGTAAAAGCTTACTATATTGCTTGGGATTTTATGCACCTAAGGGATGAAAAAGCTGGTCTCAGAAGGGCCGTAGTTTGGACGGGTGTTTTTCTTATTGGATACCTTTCCTTCATTCTTTTAGTAGAAGGGAATTATATTTATGACATTTATAAGGCTGGATTTGTTAAATGGGAATTTTAACAAAGGCCAAATAGTATCTATAAAAGGCGGTTTTTTAATCCGCCTTTTTTTATTTTTACAAAGATTTAAAATCAAAAAAAACGCTATCATGAAGACCGCTCAAGTTAAAAAGACATTTGTTTTAGGGGTGTTGTTTGTCCTTCCTTTAGTGGCGTATCTTTTTTTTGCCTCTGGAGTTAATA
>ABVW01000012.1 GCA_000173115.1 Flavobacteria bacterium MS024-3C | reverse complement strand
AAGAAAAGCGTTTTTAACACAGTTTATACCGATTTTCAATCCCAACATCAAGCTATTTCTGGGGGAAATGAATCGGTAACTATCGATTATTCAAGCGGTATGGATCATGCCCCTTTAGAAGACTTATTGGTGCAAAACCTATCCAAAGACAGGGCATTACAATATACCTCAGTAGGTATTCACAAAGACGACCTACAATTTGAATTAGAAGGACACCCCATAAAAAAATTCGGAAGTCAGGGACAACAGAAATCCTTTTTAATCGCTTTAAAGCTCGCTCAATTTCATTTCATTAAAGAAAAGTCTAATACCACCCCAATTTTACTTTTAGACGACATTTTTGATAAGTTAGACGCACAAAGGGTGGCACAATTACTGGGCCTAGTAAATGACCATGCCTATGGTCAAATATTTATTAGTGACACTCATGCAGACAGGACCGAAGCCGTTTTAAAAACAACTGAACACCCTTACGCCCTCATTTCTCTAGCATAAATTACTACCTTTAAGCCATGCAAAAACACCTGTATCTATTATTGCTTTTAACGGTCATTACTGCCTGTAAATCCTCCATTCAAGAAGGTGAAATAAGCCGTTTAGAAGGTTATTGGGAAATTACAAAAGTTGTTTTCCAAGACGGAACAACCAAGCCATATACTGTCAATACAACGGTAGATTATATAGGCATTGATGGGTTTAACGGATATATAAAGAAAATGAAACCTGGCCTTAACGGCCGATACCAAACTTCTAACAAAGCAGCCCAATTCAAACTCATCCAAAAAGATGGGTTGTGGGAAATGCATTTTGAAGGAGACCAAAAAAGCACCCTTAGCCTATTGGAATTAGATAGCCTTGAATATGCCGTTAAGGACCAAGGGCAAGTACGCTACTACTACAAACGCTATGAACCGATCAATATAAACGATGAGTAGAAAAGACAGCCCACAACTTTTAAAAGAGGCCTTAGCAGGTTTTATCACAGAAAATAAACTTGAAAAGGGTTTGGACAAAGTGAATGCCAAAGATGCCTGGGTACAATCTATGGGAAGTGGCGTGAATGCCTACACGAATGAAGTGCGTTTAGAAGGCACTACCTTATATGTCTTTTTAAGTTCTGCCGTATTAAGGGAAGAACTCAGTCATGGTAAATCTAAAATTATTGACATGCTCAACGCTCTTTTAGGTAAAGACATGATTCAAAAAATTGTCCTTAGATAATATAAAAATACGCGCATCAAAAAAGGCGGCCCATTGGGCCGCCTTTTTTTAGTAATAAGCTTTTTTAGTAATAAGCTATGGTATTAATATACTGCTTAGAAAATCTCTCTTCCAGCAAAGTGAAAAGCACCTTCAATGGCTGCGTTCTCATCACTATCAGATCCGTGAACAGCATTTTCTCCAATAGAGGTTGCATATATTTTTCTAATCGTACCTTCTGCTGCTTCTTCAGGATTTGTAGCGCCAATAAGTGCTCTAAAATCTTCTACAGCATTGTCTTTTTCTAAAATAGCTGCAACAATAGGACCAGAAGACATGAATTCAACCAATTCACCAAAAAATGGTCTTTCTGAATGTACTGCGTAAAAAGCTTTTGCATCACGAAGGCTTAACTGTGTGTACTTCATGGCTACAATTTTAAAACCTGCTGCCGTAACTTTTTCTAAAATACCACCAATATGTCCATTAGCTACTGCATCTGGCTTAATCATGGTAAAGGTTCTGTTTTGAATCATCTTAAAATTTTTTTGCAAAAGTACTGCTTTTTTTATGATAACAACAACAAAACCAATGAGATGTTTTTAAAAATGCATTTCAAAGGTGTCGGCCTTAAGGCCCCCATCTGTGACCATTTCCAAGACTAATTTTCTTTCTTTGGCATAAAATTGCAATAATCCAAAACTTTCTTTGGCCACCACTTTTGAGGCCCTATAAGGATTGGGTTCTCCTTTAAATTTCGTGTAAGCGTGGGTAAGACCACTTGAGGTAAAATCTATTAATGGATAGGACAATCCTGGAATTTCCTTCTTAGAAATTTCAGATATGTGACGGTCTCCAGAGAGTATAATCACATTTTGAGAGACCGAACTCACCAGCATTTGTTCTAATTTATCTACTTCATGAGGGAAATTTCCCCAGCATTCAAAACCGTGTTCATTGGAGAGAAATTGCACGCTGCTCACCAGTAAAGTAACATCTGGCTCCCCATCTTGAAGCTCATTTTCCAACCATTCCCACTGAGCGTTTCCAAGCACAGTGCCTTGTCCGTAGGGATTTGGTTTATTTCGTTTAGAAGTTTCGTGATCTGGGGTAAGATCTGATCTGAAGTAGCGGGTGTCTAACACCAACACCTTTACATATAAGTCTGCTGTTTTGTAATGGTGGGCCCAATAAATTCCTGCTTGTTTTCTTCTAGGACTGTCTTTAGCCACCCCCATAAAATCTAGAAAGACCTCTTGGCTGGCCGCCTTGGCTTTAAAGTAAACACCTCCGTCGTTCATACCGTAATCATGGTCGTCCCAAGTACCAATGACCGGAATCTCTGATGCTATTTTTGCATAGCCCGGTTGTTCCGTTAATGTCTTGTAGAAAGCAGCTAATTTCTCCATATTATCAGTGTCTGCATACACATTGTCTCCTCCCCAAATAAAGAGGTTGGGTTGGGCCTTATAAATGTCATCCCAAAGGTTATTTGTCAGGTCTGTCCTGTTACAAGAACCAAATGCTACAGTAAAGCTAGGGGTGTCTTGGGCCTGAATTGTTGCGGCAAAGATTAGGCAAATTAAGCCCAAAAAACAGTGTTTTAAAAGGATGGTTTTTGGCGTCATTGTTTGTTTATTTGAGGGTAAATTTAAGTAAATCAAATATAAGTCTCCCGGATAAAATTGTATATTTACCCCAATGATTGCAATAGATTATAAGGCCTTAAAAAGTGCATTGGCCACACCCTGTAAGATAGCTATAATACCTCATAGAAATCCAGATGGAGACGCTATAGGGTCTACCTTGGCACTATGCCATTACTTAAAAAAATTAGGACATGAAGCGGTGGTAGTCTCTCCCAATGAGGCGCCCTCTTTTTTGCATTGGATGCCTGGTTTTGAAACCATTCTAAATTTTGAGAACCACAGAGACTTAGCCCTAAAAACGCTGGAACAAGCTTCTTTTGTTTTTACTTTAGACTTTAATCACTTATCGAGAGTGGGCCATGACATGCAGCCGAACTTGGAGCGTTTGAAGACTACTTTTGTCATGATAGACCACCACCAACAGCCAGACACTTACGCAAAATACACTTACTCAGATACTGAAATTTGTGCAACCTGCCAGATGGTGTATCATTTTATAGAAGCTATGGGAGACCTCCATCTTATAGACAAGGACATAGCAAACTGTTTGTATACTGGAATACTAACAGACACGGGATCTTTTAAATTTGCTTCTACCACAGCAACTACACACAAAGTAGCTGCAGCACTTATAGATAAAGGCGCTCAAAATGCAAGCATTCACCGCGCCATATATGACACCAATAGCCCCAGTAGGCTCCATCTATTGGGCTGTGCGCTCAAAAACATGGAAATACTTCCAGAGTTTCATACCGCTATCATTCATTTGAGTCAGGCAGAATTAGACCAATTCGATTATAAAAAAGGAGATACAGAAGGGCTTGTAAATTACGGTCTCAGCATAAAAGGAATTGTTTTTGCCGTAATTTTCATAGAAAATGCTGCCGAAAAAATTGTTAAAATATCTTTTAGATCCCAAGGAAGTTTCTCTGTAAATGAATTTGCTAGGGCCCATTTTAACGGTGGAGGTCACGACAACGCCGCTGGAGGAAGGGGCGAGGACAGCCTTGAAAACACCATCACTTATTTTAAATCAATACTACCCAAATACAAAAATCAATTAGACAAATAAATCAGACAACAATGAAAAAAATTACATCCATATTCATTCTTTTTGCCTTGCTCTTAGCAAGCTGTAAAACCAGCCAAAGACCTGATCTAGCAGACGGTTTGTACGCTAATATTAAAACAGCTCAAGGAGATATTGTTCTTAAACTTGAGGCAGAAAAAACACCTGTTACTGTGGCAAACTTTGTGTCGCTCGCAGAAGGAACTAGTCCATTTGTAGAAGACCAATTTAAAGGAAAGAAATTTTACGACGGTTTAACCTTTCATAGGGTTATGAAAGATTTCATGATTCAAGGTGGGGACTATTTAGGCAACGGTACTGGAAATCCTGGCTATAAATTCAAAGATGAATTTGATGAGACGCTCTCGCATTCTAAAATGGGTATTCTCTCTATGGCTAATGGCGGTCCTGGTACAAATGGAAGCCAATTTTTTATTACCCATAAAGACACACCTTGGTTAGACGGTGTTCATACTGTTTTTGGAGAAGTTATTGAAGGATTGGAAGTGGTGGACTCAATTGCCAATGTGGCTGTGATGAATACCAAACCAAATACACCTGTTGTAATGGAGGCTGTGACTATTATCAGGAATGGTTCAGAGGCGAGAAAATTCAATGCCAATAAGGTAATGGAAGCTTACTTTGACGAAATAGCCAATGCAGAAAAAGAAAACCTTAAAAAGAGAGCGGCTTTTTTAGAAAAAATAGCAGAACAAAAATCTAAGGCTACTATCACTGCATCTGGTTTAGGAATTTATAAAATAAAAGAAGGAAATGGCATTAAGCCAAATATGGGAGAGAAAGTAAATGTATATTACGCTGGGTTTTTAGAAAATGGCGCTATAGTAGACACCAATATTGAATCTATTGCCAAAGAAACCAATAGTTATGATCCAAATAGAAAGGCAGCAGGCATGTATGGGCCATTCCCAATGGATTTCAAGGAAGACGCTCAACTGATCCCTGGGTTTAGAGAAGGTTTATTAAGTATGAATTTTGGTGACAAAATCATGGTATTTATACCCTCACACCTTGGCTACGGAAGTGCAGGAAGAGGGAGCGTTGTTCCGCCAAATTCTAACCTGTTCTTTGAGCTTGAAATTGTAGAGTAATTCACCTAAACAATAATAAAAAAAGGGGGCTAAAGCCCCTTTTTTTATGCGGTATATTTCCTTTATGATACAGACTTAAGCAGCTGTAATAAGTACTTCCAAAATTTCTGTACAGAGACTACAGAGACCTTTTCATCAGGAGAATGTGCTCCCCTAATATTAGGTCCAAAACTCACCATATCCATAGCAGGATAATGAGCCCCCAAAAGACCACACTCCAACCCAGCATGACAAGCCACTACCCTAGGGGTTTCTTGAAACATAGATTCATATAAACCAGAGGCTGTTTTGAGTAACTGACTGCTTGTATTGGGTGCCCATCCAGGATAATCTCCAGAAAAGGTAACAGCGTATACAGCAGGGTCAAAACCAGCTTTGATTTGCTGTGCCAAATCCATCTTTGCGACTTCTACGGCAGACCTACACAAACAAGCGATCTCTAACACCCCATTTGAAAGGGTTATGCGTGCCACATTATTAGAGGTCTCTACCAAATCTGGGACCGTAGCACTCCATTGGTACACCCCATTATGAATGTCCTTAATTTGCTTGCAAAGCGACTGTGTGTCTGAAACAGACAAGCCCATATTTTCTGTGGTACCATAAGCTGTTAATAGGATGTTTAAATTTTCCTCTACCCCAGCAAAAGCCTTGATGGTCTCTTGAATTTGTACGGCCGCAAAAGCTTCTAAAGAAGCCCTTTGACTTCTGGGCACTACAAAAGAAATAGTACTCTCACGAGGGATGGCATTTCTTAAACTGCCTCCCTGAATAGAATGTAATTGCACATTAAATTTATCAGTAAACGAACCCAACAAGTCGTTGGCAATAAGGTTGGCATTTCCAAAACCTTTGTGAATATCCATTCCGCTATGACCCCCTTGTAAGCCGGTAATTTTTAGTGTTAACGAAATAAGATCCTCCCCTAGAGCAACTACATCAAAAGAAGCACTCACGGTAATGTCTATACCTCCAGCACAGCCAATGGAAATTTCGTCGTCGTCTTCTGTATCTAAATTCAAAAGGTACTTTCCGCTAAGCCAATTTTTTGCCAAGCCTTTGGCTCCTGTCATACCAGTCTCTTCATCTACCGTAAAAAGTGCCTCCAGAGGTCCGTGTGGAATATCTGTAGCTTGCAACAAGGCCATGATAGCGGCTACTCCAATCCCGTTGTCTGCTCCCAGTGTAGTGCCTTTTGCTTTGACCCAATCCCCTTCCAAAACCATTTGAATCCCTTGGGTATTGAAGTCAAAAACGGTCTCCTTATTCTTCTGGTGCACCATGTCTAAATGGGATTGCAAAGTAACTACTGGCAAAGATTCCATGCCAGCTGTTGCAGGTTTTAGGATCCGAATATTACCCACTGCATCCTGATCCACTTCCAAACCCAAAGATTTGGCAAAATCCAACATAAAGACAATGACTTTTTCCTCCTTCTTAGAGGGTCTAGGCACCTCATTTAAGGCAACAAAAGACTGCCACAACAAACTAGGCGCTAAGACTGAAATAAGGCTATGCTCACTCATAAAATATTTTTAAGTAAAGTTAGGCAAACAATGAAGGAAATTAGAACCATGATCGGAAGAATTTAAAAGTTTTAAAACTAAAAATCACTCAAAATATTTCATTGGAATAATTCTAAAATACTCTGGCACAATTTACCTAAATAATAATGTACTTTTAACCTATGTTTTCACCCAAGATTGGTCGTTGGCTTTTAGCCATTTCGTTTGTGCCTTTGTATTTTTTAGTACAATGGCTGCGCGAGTATCCGGAATTTATTGAAACTTATTACAGCAACGGATTTTACCGGTTTTGGTCTCAAGGAATTAGGTATGTATTGGGGCGTTTTCCCATATCTATTGGAGACCTATTATATATAGTAGTCATTGTATGGGGCTTTATAAGGATTCGAAAACACTTCAAAGGGAAAACGCCTGTGAGGAGCTTGTTGCTTTTTGTAGGAACAGCTGTTTCGCTGCTTTACCTTCTATTCAACCTCAGCTGGGGGCTTAATTACCACAGAATATCCCTTCAAAAAAGTTTGGAATTAAACACCACTTCAAAGGACAGCATGGCCCTTTTTAATCTGACTAAAGACCTTATTCTCAGGGCCAACACATTGCAACTAAAACTTGCTAATGATACTAAAAATGGCGTAAGTGTGCCTTATACCACCAAAGAAATTTTGGAAAAAGGCATTCAAGGATACAAGGTTCTGGAGAAAAAATATCCTTCTTTGACTTACCATCATGAAGCCGTTAAAAAGAGCCTGTTTGCCTGGCCCCTCTCCTATATGGGCTATGCGGGCTACCTCAATCCTTTTACCTTAGAGGCACAGGTGAATCAAAAAATTCCAGCCTATAGATTGCCTGTGGTGGCTACGCACGAAATGGCGCATCAGCTAGGGTATGCGTCTGAAAGAGACACCAACTTCATTGGTTATTTGGCCGGTATTCATCACCCAGATCAGTACTTTAATTATGCCAGCACTACCCTAGCCCTATCTTACTGCTTAAGAGATGTTTATAGAGAATCTCCAAAGCGTCAACAGGAATTCATAGCCCTTTTAAACCCAGGAGTTCTAAAAAATTTCCAGGAATCTAACCGCTTTTGGGAAACCTATCAAAATCCCTTAAGTCCTTATTTTGAATCTATTTTTAATCGCTTTTTAAAAATGAACAACCAAGCTCAGGGCGTAAAAAGTTATGGGCAAATTGTTCAGTTGCTTTTGGCATACCACGCGCAATACCCCCTTTAAAAGAAATTGTTTCCTGTTACAATGAACTTAAAAAAAGTGGCATTGTGCCCTACAATTAAATTACTTTCTATTATCTTTAAGACGCTGTAAAAAGCAACTCATATAAACCAACTAAATGTTATCTCCATGAAATTAAAAATGCTTGTCTTTGGGCTATGCCTTGTCAGTAGTATTGGCTTCTCTCAAGATTATTTTCCAAAAAACGACGGAGTTAAAGTGTCTAACAACCACTACACCGCCCTAACAAACGCAACTATTTATACCAGTCCAACTGAAATCATTGAAAAGGGTACTTTGTTACTTAAAAATGGTCAGGTTGTGGCAGTGGGTAAAAATGTTCAAATTCCACTACAGACAGTAGTGACTGACCTGAGTGGCAAAACCATTTATCCTTCCTTTATAGACTTATTCTCTGATTTTGGGGTAAAGAAACCGGCATCGGCCAGAGGCGGAAGAGGCTCACAATACGAACCCACTAGAGAAGGTTTTTATTGGAATGACCATATTATGCCAGAAAATAACGCCATAGATCAATTTAGCTTTAATGCTAAAGCCGCTAAAGACCTCATGTCTCAAGGATTTGGGGTAGTCAATACGCACATTCAAGACGGTGTAGCCAGAGGTAGTGGTGCGCTTATTGCCCTAAATGCCATAGAAACAGACGCCCAAAGGGTGCTTTCTAGCCGTTCAGCGCAATACTTTTCTTTTAGCAAAAGTATTATGAAAAGTCAATCCTATCCAGGGTCACTGATGGGGGCTATGGCGCTCTTGAGACAATTTTTCTCAGACGCCAATTGGTATGGAAAAGGAAACAGCAATACCAGAGACCGTTCCATAGAAGCCTTTAATGCACAGAAAAATAATTTGGCTATTTTTGATGCGGGAGACAAAGGAAATATTGTGAGGGCAGACAAGATTGGAGACGCCTATCAGATTCCATTTGCCATTCTCGGTGGCGGAGACAGCTACGAAGATTTGGCTGCTATAAAAGCCACTAATGCAACCATTATTGTACCGCTTAATTTTCCGAAAGCCTATGATGTAGAAGATCCATATCAGGCAAATTATGTCTCTTTAGAAGATATGAGGGCTTGGAATCAGGCACCTTCCAATCCTTCTACCCTTCAAAAAGCTGGAGTGCCTATTACACTGACAGCTCACGGACTTAAGGATGGAAAAAACTTCTTGAGCCACCTGAGAAAATCTGTGCAGTACGGTTTAGATAAAACCAACGCATTGGAAGCACTTACCACAAGACCAGCGAAATTGCTAAACAGAAAAGATTTGGGCCACCTAAAGCCTGGCGCTATGGCCAATTTCCTGGTGACTTCTGGTGATATATTTGACGAAGATTCAGAAATTTTTGAAAACTGGGTTCAAGGAACTAACAACATCCTTAAGGACAAAGATATAGTAGATATTAGGGGAACGTACCGCTTGGATTTTGAGGACCAGACCTGGTCGGTTAAAATAAGTGGCGCTTTAGAAAAGCCCTCTGCAAAACTCACACAAGACAGCACCAACCTAAAAAGTAAGCTGACTTACAATGAAGGATGGATGTATATGACCATAACCAATGAGGCTGGAGATGGAAAATTCAGACTCTCTGCATTGGCCAGTAAAGACACTCCTATTGAAGGGACTATTGTAAAAGAAGACGGTACAGAAGCCCTTTTTACGGCAACTAAAACGGGTCCATTTGAAAGTGAGAAAAAAGCGGCATTTAATGTGGCGCCAACAATAATGCCAGTGACTTTTCCAAATGTGGGCTATGGTTACAAAAACAGACCTACAGCAGAAAATACCTTGTTTAAAAATGCTACGGTTTGGACTTCAGAAGAGGCTGGAATATTAGAAAATACAGATGTACTTGTCAGAAATGGTCAAATCGTGAAGATAGGTAAAGACCTCGCTGCAGGGAATGCCAAAATCATAGATGCTACTGGAAAGCACCTCACTGCAGGAATTATAGATGAGCATTCACACATTGCTTTAAAAGCCGTGAATGAAGGCGGACAAAACAGTACTGCAGAAGTAAAAATGGAAGACGTTATAGATCCTGAGCACATGGGTATTTATAGGGATTTGGCTGGTGGAGTAACTACCATGCAACTCTTACACGGTTCTGCCAATCCAATTGGAGGACGTTCTGCGATTATTAAACTTAGGTGGGGAGCTACCGCAGATGAGTTGGTATTTAAAGAAGCCCCTGGTTTTATAAAATTCGCCTTGGGTGAAAACGTAAAACAATCCAATTGGTCTTCTTACAGTCGTTTTCCTCAAACGAGAATGGGGGTGGAACAAATGTTCATTAACTACTTCCAACGCGCCAAAGAATACGACGCTAAAAAGAAAAGCAAACAGCCTTATCGCTACGATGAGGAAATGGAAGTGTTGGCAGAAATTTTGAATGGAGAGCGCTTTATTAGCTGCCATTCTTATGTGCAGAGTGAAATTAATATGCTGCTTAAAGTTGCAGAACAATTTAACTTTAGGGTGAATACATTCACCCATATTTTGGAGGGCTATAAAGTAGCAGACAAAATGGCCAAGCACGGTGTAGGCGGTTCTACCTTTTCTGACTGGTGGGCCTATAAATATGAAGTAAACGACGCCATTCCTTACAATGCTGCAATTATGCACAGCCAGGGAGTTACTGTAGCCATTAACTCAGACGACGCTGAAATGTCTAGACGCCTTAACCAAGAAGCTGCTAAAACAGTGAAATACGGTGGTATGTCTGAAGAAGAAGCTTGGAAAATGGTGACCATCAATCCTGCCAAATTGTTACATGTAGACCATAAAGTAGGAAGTATTGCCGTTGGAAAAGATGCAGATTTAGTCCTTTGGAACAACCATCCTATGTCTGTATATGCAAAAGCTGAAAAGACCATGATAGAAGGAGTGACTTATTTTGACCTAGAGACAGACCAATCACAGAGAGTGGCTATTCAAAAGGAAAAGAACAGCTTAATTCAAATGATGATTGCAGATAAAAAGAGCGGTGCCCCAACACAAGCACCAAAGCGAAGTATGAAGGTGGAGTTTCACTGTGACACTATGTTAGATTAATTTAATTGAAAAAATGAATCGTATGAAATATTTAAAAAATAGTTTGATTGCCCTAGCCCTTTCAATGGCTGGTTCAAATATGTGGGCACAACAGACCCCTGCAGGAGCACAAGAAACTGCTGTTAGTATCACGGGGGTTACTGCCCATATTGGCAATGGTAGTGTCATAGAAAATGCTACTTTGGTATTTAAGTCAGGAATAATCACTGCCATTGGTGGTGCCAATACCCCTACTGAAGGTCAGCTGATCAATGCCAATGGTAAGCACGTATATCCAGGGTTTATTGCCAACTGTTCCTCCTTAGGATTGGTAGAAATAGATGCAGTAAGAGCCACAGATGATCAAGATGAAATTGGGGATATTATCCCTCATGTGAGGTCTTTAATTGCTTATAATGCAGAGTCTAAAGTTGTAGAAAGCATGCGACCTAATGGGATTTTGTTGGCCCAAGTGTCTCCAAAAGGAGGCTTCGTTTCAGGAACTTCTTCTGTGATGCAATTAGATGCGTGGAACTGGGAAGACGCCGTAGTAAAAACAGATGACGCTGTTCATATGAACTGGCCCAGCTCTTTTAGAAGAGGTCGCTGGTGGATGGGAGAAGATCCAGGTCTTAAACCAAACGCCAATTACAAGAGAGATATAGACGCCTTTGTGGTTTTTATGGAAAATGCAAAGGTCTATAACGACGCGCTTTCTAAAGAGAAAAATGCCCCTTTCCAAGCAGCTAAAGGATTGTTTGACGGATCAAAAAAGCTCTTTATTGGCGCCAACGGAGACAAAGAAATTATAGACGCTGTAACTGCGGCTAAAAAATTAGGGGTCCAAGAAGTTGTTGTTGTAGGTGGTGCAGAAGCTTACAAAGTGATTCCTTTTTTAAAGAAACACAATATTGCTGTTTTAGTAGAAGCCACACACAACCTTCCTGGATCAGATGACTCCGATTATGACCAGCCTTACAAGCTGCCTAAATTATTGGCAGATGGCGGATTATTAGTGAGTATTCAAAATGCAGATGCTGCGAATTTTCAAAACAGAAACTTGCCTTTTTATGCAGGTCAAGTGGTTGGACAAGGAATGGATAAGGAAGAAGCACTTTCTTTAATCACGCTAAATGCAGCAAAAATTCTAGGCATTGACCAAGAGTTTGGTAGTCTAGAAGTGGGTAAAAGTGCTACCCTATTTGTTTCTGAAGGAGACGCCTTAGACATGCGCACCAATTTAGTGAGTCATGCATTTATTCAAGGCAGACAATTGTCATTGGAAACGCACCAAACGGAGCTTTGGAAGCGGTATATGGGAAAATACAGCAATGCTGAAAAAACGGACCAATAATTACAACAGTACTTTTTTAAATTCAAGGGGGCTTTTTAAAAAAGCCCCCTTGAATTTAAAAAATAGGCTACTTTTGTAGCATGGAAATCCATCCCGTCATACAAAGTGCTCAAAATCCTAAGGTAAAGGAAATGCTCCGTCTCAAAGAAAAATCTCGGGCTAGAACACAGGCCCAAAAATTCATCATTGAAGGCGTTAGAGAATTGGAATTGGCCATTGACTGTCAATACAATATCTTAGAATTTTATTATGAACCCACCATTTTAAGTGCTGATGCACTGTCGGGAATACTAAAAAAATTAGCCGCACAACCTATAGCTGTATCTCCCACTATTTTGTCGGGAGCTGCCTTTGAAAAGTTGGCGCAAAGAAGTAGTACAGAAGGTATTATAGCCGTTGCAGCTACTAAATCTCATGCGCTGTCTGCTTTGAAAGTTACCGCTAAAAACCCCTTATATCTTGTGGCAGAAGCCCCTGAAAAGCCAGGTAATATTGGGGCCTTGCTTCGCACAGCCGATGCCGCTGGGATAGACGCTGTAATTATCGCAAACCCAAAAACAGATCTCTACAACCCCAACGTAATTCGTTCCTCTGTGGGGGGTGTTTTTACCGTAGCCGTTGCTATGGGAACGAGTAAAGAAGTATTGGATTTTTTGCAGGCGGCAAAAGCGAATGTATATGCAGCTGCGCTGCAAGCTTCTAAACCCCATACAGAAGTGTCTTATACAGGCACCACCGCTATTGTAGTCGGTACAGAGGCCACGGGTTTAGAAGCGATTTGGTTGGAACAATCCAACCAAAACATTCGCATTCCCATGCGGGGGAAGATAGATTCCATGAATGTATCTGTGGCTGCAGGAATTCTAATATTTGAAGCCATAAGACAGAGAGATATATCCTAGAATTAATATCTTTATAGTATGTTAAGCGAGCAAGATATTATCTCAGAAAATAAGGCCATTGCCAGAGAGTACAAAGAACTCCTGCGCATTAGTTATCAGTCTTTGAGTGAGGACGACAAAAAACTAATTCGCCTGGCGTTTGACACTGCCGTAGAAGCCCACAGTGATCAAAGAAGAAAATCTGGAGAAGCCTATATTTTTCACCCCATTGCTGTGGCTAAAATTGTCGCTTCTGAAATTGGATTAGACGCCACCTCAATTGCAGCAGCCCTACTACATGATGTGGTAGAAGACACCTCGTATACTTTACCGGATATTGAACGTTTATTTGGTCCTGTAGTGGCTAAAATTGTAAACGGTCTCACTAAAATTGCCCACCTTAAAAAAGACATGAATATCTCCCAACAAGCGGAGAATTTCAGAAAAATGCTATTGACCCTCAATGATGATGTGAGGGTAATTATCATTAAAATAGCGGACCGTTACCACAATATGCTCACCATGGATTCCATGCCGGAGTACAAGCAATTAAAAATTGCCTCAGAAACTTTATATATCTATGCCCCTTTAGCGCATAGAATAGGATTGTATAACATAAAGACAGCCCTTGAAGACCTGAGTTTAAAATATACAGAACCTGAGGTTTTTAATGATATTTCAGATAAAATTGAGGAAAGTAAAGAAGAGCAACAAAAATATATAGATGACTTTACTGGAAGTATAAAAAATTCTCTGGCTAAAGAAAAGTTCAAATACACAATCAAAGGACGCATGAAATCTATTTTCTCCATCAGGAGGAAAATGCTCAAACAGCAGGTTACTTTTGACGAGATTTATGACAAATTCGCCATAAGAATTGTCTATGCCTCTGCACCAGAAGATGAAAAATTCTTGGCTTGGAAAATTTATTCCGTAGTGACCGATCACTTCACCCCCAATCCTGTGCGCTTAAGGGATTGGATTACCTCTCCGAAAACCACCGGTTATGAAGCCCTTCACATCACTGTAATGGGGCCCAAAGGGAAATGGATAGAAGTGCAAATTCGCTCTGAACGCATGCATGAAATTGCAGAGAAAGGATATGCGGCGCATTTTAAATACAAACACGGCGCCCAAAAAGAACAAGGAATTGACCTTTGGCTCAATAGGCTTCAAGAGGCATTAGAAAATGACAACATTAATGCAGTAGATTTTGTAGAAGAGTTTAAACTTAACTTATACTCTAAAGAGATTTTTGTGTTTACGCCCAAGGGAGAACTCAAATCACTACCTAAGGGAGCTACCCCTTTAGACTTTGCTTTTAGCATTCACACTCAGATTGGTTCTAAGACCCGTGGCGCTAAAGTTAATGGGAAATTGGTGCCATTGAACACCACATTACATTCTGGTGATCAGGTAGACGTGATTACTTCTGAAAGTGCAAAACCCACCCAAAACTGGCTCAATTATGCTACTACTGCTAGGGCCAGATCTAAAATTAAAACGGCGCTCAAAGAGGCTAAAAAAGCCATTGCAGAAGAAGGAAAAGAAATACTCAGAAGGAAGTTAAAATCTCAAAAGATTAACCTCAACGAAGACACAGTTAATAAGCTGGTCACTTTTTTCAAGTTAAAAACAAGTTTAGATCTATACTACAGAGTGGGCAGTGGCATTATTGACAATGTTAAACTTAAAGATTTTGCAGCGTCTTATAACAATGCTTTTATCTCCTTCTTTAAAAATAAAATCAGGAGAAATCCCATACCGGAAGATATTGATAAAGAGGAACTCTCTTCCAATTTAGATACGCTCGTATTTGGAAAAGATGAAGAAAAATTACCCTATAAATTATCACCTTGTTGTAATGCCATCGCCGGAGACGAGGTATTTGGATTTATCAGTATAAATGACGGCATTAAGGTCCACAAAAAAAATTGTCCCAATGCCATTTCGCTTCAATCTAATTACGCCTACAGAATAATAGCGTCTAATTGGATAGATTCCTCTCAGGAAGAATTTGTAGCTGAAATAGCCTTAAATGGTTTAGACAACTTAGGGTTGGTAAGCAACATTACTAAGGTTATTTCTAACCAAATGAATGTGAATATGAGGGCTATTAATTTCAATACAGACGGTGGCACTTTTAGCGGAAAGATAAAAGTGGTGGTTAAAAATAGCGATACACTTAAAAAACTCGTTGGAAATTTAAAGCATATTAACGGGATTGAGAAAGTGAGTAGATTATAAAATTTAGCGTTACCTTTGCTCCTTAAGACCTATCATAACCATGGCATCTTCGAACAACAACCAAGAAATAGTTAAAAACGTATTTACGGCTTTCTTAGAAGAGAATGGGCATAGAAAGACCCCTGAAAGATATGCTATACTTCAGGAAATCTATGACAGTGAGTCCCATTTTGACATTGAATCTCTTTACATTCAAATGAAAAATAAAAACTACAGGGTCAGTAGGGCTACACTGTATAATACTATAGAAATTTTAATGGATTGTAAATTGGTGAGAAGACACCAATTTGGCAAAAATCAAGCACAGTACGAAAAGTCTTATTTTGACCACCAACACGACCATGTAATTCTCACAGACACTGGAGAGGTTATAGAGTTTTGTGATCCAAGAATTCAAGCGATAAAAAAAACAATTGAAGAAGTTTTTAATATTAAAATAAACAACCATTCTTTATACTTTTACGGGACCAAAGAACAATTGGAAACACCAGAAGAATAAACATAACAACTAGCAAACAAATGGCAGTAGACTTACTACTAGGACTCCAATGGGGAGATGAAGGAAAAGGTAAAATTGTAGACGTACTCACCAAAGATTACGATATTATAGCAAGATTTCAAGGAGGTCCTAATGCAGGTCACACCCTTGAGTTTGACGGAATTAAGCATGTGCTACACACCATCCCGTCGGGTATCTTTCACAAAGAGGCAAAAAATATTGTAGGGAATGGAGTGGTAATAGATCCTGTCATTTTTCAAAAAGAGTTAGAGAATTTAGCGGCTTTTAAAATAGATTTTAAAAGCAAGTTGCTTATTTCTAGAAAGGCCCATTTAATCCTTCCTACGCACAGGCTTTTAGACGCTGCGTCTGAGGCTGCAAAAGGAAAGGCTAAAATTGGTTCAACGCTAAAAGGTATTGGTCCAACTTATATGGACAAGACCGGTAGAAACGGTATGCGTGTAGGAGACTTAGAAATGAGTGACTGGAAAGAAAAATACAGGGCACTTGCAGACAAGCATCAATCTATGATTGGTTTCTATGACGTAGACATTCAGTATGATTTAGAAGAATTAGAAACCGCTTTCTTTAATGCCATAGACAAATTAAAAGCATTGACTTTTATTGATTCTGAACAGTATTTATACGAAGCGCAAAAGGCAGGTAAAAAAATATTGGCAGAAGGTGCACAAGGCTCTCTGTTAGATATTGACTTTGGTACTTACCCATTTGTAACTTCTTCTAACACTACTGCAGCTGGTGCTTGTACAGGGCTCGGTGTTGCACCCAACCAAATAGGACGCGTGTTGGGTATTTTTAAAGCCTATACAACCAGAGTAGGAAGTGGTCCATTCCCAACAGAGTTATTTGACACTGACGGGGAAACTATGGGCCGTGTGGGTAATGAATTTGGCGCTACAACTGGAAGGGCTAGAAGGTGTGGTTGGATAGATGTTGTTGCGCTTAAATACGCGATTACAATCAATGGTGTTACAGAGTTAATGATGATGAAAGCAGATGTACTTTCAGGATTTAAAACAGTTAAAATCTGTAATACTTACCAGTACAAAGGAGCTACCATTTCTCATTTCCCATACAATGTGGAACCTGAGAATGTGCGCCCTAACTATATTGAAATGCCAGGTTGGGAACAGGATTTGACTAAAATGTCTGAAGTATCACAATTGCCTGAAAATTTGATGAATTACATTAACTATTTAGAAGAAGTACTAGAAGTGCCTATCAAAATTGTATCGGTAGGTCCTGACAGAACCCAAACTATTCATAGATAAAAAATGGTGCTTTGCCCCTTAGTTTTAAGCTAAAGGGCAAAGCCTCGCTTTTTCTTATTAAACCATTAGCAAAACAACACTTTGAAGAAATACTACGTTTTTATACTTCTTATTTCCTTTTGTTTCTTGTCTGCTAAGGTTCAAGGTCAAGAGAAGCAAATACAAATTGTTTACGGAGGAAATTTTACCAAAGATGAAGTCCAATTTCCAGGTGCTTCCATCTTTAGTAAAGATGACAAACAAGTTCAGTTTAGACACCAAGGAGCAGACCTATGGTGTGATATTGCTATTTTCTATCCTGCAGAAAACAAGATTAGGGCCAAAGGAAACATCCTACTCATTCAAGGAGATTCTATCTTTATGAATGCGGGACAATTGGACTATAATGGCGTGTCTCAATTGGCCAAAGCATGGGAGTCTGTGACTTTGAAAAATTCTGACATGACTTTAACTCCTTCTGACACACTTTACTTCAATAGAGAAAATCAGGAGGCCTACTACAATAAAAAAGGCACCATTGTGGACAGTCAAAATACCTTAACATCAGATATTGGAAGGTATTATTTGACTCCAAAGAAATACCAATTTTTGAGTCGTGTAGAGGTGGTCAATCCAGAATACAAACTGCGCTCACAACAGCTAGATTATTACACCAGCTCAAAGAATGCTTATATGTACGGGCCCTCCACGATATACGGAAAGGAATATACCTTTTATTGTGAAAGAGGCTATTATAACATGACTACAGAAAGTGGTTATGGAATTAAAAACACTAAAATTAACTACAACAACAGGATCATTGAAGGGGACAGTGTTTACTTTAATAAAAATAGAAAATTTGCCTCTGCGACCAATAATATTGTTGTTACAGATACTATAAATAATGGCGTCATTAGGGCACATTATGCTGAGGTTTTTAAGGCAAAGGATTCTGTTTTTGCCACAAAAAAAGCAGTCTCTATTAGCTTGGTAGAAAAAGACTCCTTGTACATGCATGGAGACACTATCATGATTACCGGAAAGCCCGACGCTAGAATTCTAAGGGCGTTTAGGGGAGCTAAATTCTATAAAACTGACTTGAGCGGAAAATGTGATTCCATTCATTTTGATCAAAGAACAGGTTTAACTCAGCTCATCAAAAGACCTATTATTTGGAATGGAGAAAACCAGATGACCGGAGATATTATTCATTTAAAATCAGATCCAAAAACTAAATCACTAGACTCCTTAGAGGTGCTAAATAATGCTTTCATTGTAGCTAAAGACACCATTCGAAAAATAGGATTCAACCAAGCGAAGGGAAAAGACATGTTTGGTGTCTTTGAAAACAATGCGCTTCGCTTTCTAAACTTGATCAAAAACACCGAGCTCATTTATTATCTATATGACAAGGAGCAAGAGCTCATGGGTATTAACAAGACCATCTGTAGTGAAATTGCTATTGAGATGGTCAATAATGACATTAGTGAAATCACTTTTATTACCGCACCAGATGGCACCATATACCCGCTGTCAGAACTTCCTGTTGTTGACAGGAAACTAGAGGGGTTCTTATGGTTTGGAGAAGAACGAATTCGAACCAAAGATGACATTTTTGGCCCGGAAGATCTCAAAGTTAAATTAACTAAGATCAGGGGGCTTACCAATCCTATTGACACAGAAAACGAAGTAAAATCCTCAGCGAAAACTCAAGACTAAAAATATCTTAGCAGTGATCTCAGATTTTTTGAAATACCAGGCGCAAACCACTCCTCACCCATTGGCACTAGAAATTTCTCATGCCAAGGGCAGTTATATTTATGACTCAGAGGGAAAAGGCCACCTGGACTTTGTAGCAGGTGTTTCTGCCTGTAGTGTTGGCCACACACATCCAAAGCTTGTCCAAGCCATTCAAGAACAAACCGCCAAATACATGCACGTAATGGTTTATGGCGAATACGCCCAAAAACCAGCCATTGATTATACCAAATCACTGGCGGCAATGTTGCCAAAAGGTTTGGATTGCACTTACCTAGTAAATTCTGGAACAGAAGCCATTGAAGGCGCCATGAAATTAGCCAGAAGGGCTACAGGAAGACAGGAAATTATTGCAGCACACCACGCATACCACGGAAGCACCATGGGGAGCTTAAGTGTGATGGGCTATGAAGACAGAAAGGGTGCTTTTAGACCATTGGTACCCGGCGTAAGATTTATACATTTTAATGCTACTATTGAACTTGACCAAATCACAGAAAAAACCGCAGCGGTCCTTTTAGAAACCATTCAAGGGGGTGCAGGATTCATTTGCCCAAATGATGGTTATTTAAAAGCCGTAAAAGAACGTTGTGAAGCAATGGGTGCATTACTGATATTGGACGAAATTCAACCAGGTTTTGGACGTACTGGAGCACTATTTGCTTTTGAACACTACCAATGTGTACCCCATATATTAGTGGTAGGTAAAGGAATGGCAGGTGGTCTGCCGGTTGGCGCTTTTATTGCTTCTAAACCCCTTATGGACTTACTGCAAGAAAAGCCTAGTCTTGGACATATTACCACCTTTGGAGGAAATCCAGTGATAGCATCGGCCTGCAAGGCCACCTTAGAAATAATCATAGCAGAACAACTCATAGAGAAAACCTTAGAGAAAGAAGCCTTCCTCAGATCAAAACTACAACATCCTGAAATAAAGGAAATTAGGGGAAAAGGCCTCATGTTAGCGCTTATTCTGGCAACACCAGAAAAGGCCAATGAATTGGTTCTAGAAGCAGCAAAAAAAGGACTCATTCTATTCTGGTTACTCTTTGAAAAAAAGGCTGTCAGAATATCCCCTCCCTTGACTATTTCAATGGAAGAATTGGCCAAAGGCTGCGATATAATTTTATCGATATTAAACAAAAAACAAGCCCTGTAGAAAGCAAGCTTACAGTGTTAACTAATTTGTTAATAATAACCCCCAAATCATAGGGTTTGTTCAACCGATAACCCCTAATTTTAATTTAATTGAAACCCCAAGATATACGCTATGGCGTTAGATCCTAATGAAGAAGGTAGCGAGCCAATCGCAAAGTTTGAATCCATGCTCAAAACAGACGATGTCTACTTTTTTGACGCAGAAGATTTTGAAGATATAATACACCACTATCTCAATAACGGCAAGGTTTCTCTAGCGAAAAAAGCCATTAAAATTGGCTTGGAACAGCACCCTGAAACCACCCCTTTAAAATTGTTAGAAATTGAAGTATTGGTTTTTGAAAATAAGCTAGACCTCGCTATTTCACAGTTGGATTACTTAGAGTCTCTAGACCAAAAAAACGAGGAGATATATATACAAAGGGCCAACATTTGGTCCAAACAAGACAAACACCTCAAAGCCATCACTTGTCTTGAGAAAGCACTTCTACTCACAGAAGACACTTTAGATATTTATGCCCTATTGGGAATGGAATATTTGTTCCTAGAAAACTTTGAGAAAGCCAAACATAATTTCATAAAATGTGTAGAAGAAGATCCTCAGGACTACGCATCGCTGTATAATATTATTTATTGCTTTGAATACTTAGAAGATCCTGATGGCGCTATTTCTTATCTCAATGATTATTTAGAAAATGAACCCTATTGTGAAGTGGCATGGCATCAGCTTGGAAAGCAATACAAAAGTACAGGACTATATAAAGAAGCCTTAACTGCTTTTGATTTTGCCATTATATCTGACGAATCATTTATAGGGGCCTATTTTGAAAAAGCCATGGTTTTAGAAAAACTCAAGCGCTATAATGAGGCCATTGAGAACTATGAAACAACCATAGACTTGGAAGACCCAACCGCTCATGCTTACTTGAGAATTGGCAGGTGTCACGAGAAAATTGGAAATTCGGATCTTGCCCAGCAATACTATTACAAAACAGTGCATGAAGACCCCCTGTTAGATAAGGGTTGGTTGGCTATAACTAACTTCTATATCAGAGAGAAAAATTTTGACAAGGCACTTTACTACATTAACAAAGCCTTGCATATTGACACTGAAAACGAAGCATATTGGAAAAAATGTGCGCAAATTAATGTCAGCTTAGGGCAATTAGATGAGGCTGATTTTGCTTACAAACAGGCGGTTGAATTTGGAGATTACGATCTAAATACTTGGGAATCCTGGGCTTTGGTAGTCATGGAGAACAAAGAATTTGAAGCGGCCAACCAAATATTGCTTCAAGCCGTTGGGTTCTTCCCAAAAGTAGCCTCCCTAAGGTATCGATTGGCTTTTATTTTTGGGCTTTCCCAAGATATTGAGCAAAGTAAATACCATCTTTCTGAGGCTTTAAGACTAGATTACAGTCTTTTGGAGCATTTCAAAAGCCAATATCCAGGTTTTTTTAACAGTACTTGGGTCTCAAATTTTATTAGCACCTCTAGCAAGGCTTCTAGTTAAAATACCCTATTTTTAAACTTTACGCTAGACATGCAAAAAAAAATTGATAGGAATTATATGGTACTTTTCCTAAAGGGAATGGCCATGGGTGCTGCAGATGTGGTTCCTGGAGTTTCAGGTGGTACAATCGCTTTTATATCTGGTATTTATGAAGAGCTTTTAGAAAGCATTAATAACATCAATCTTACTGCCTTAAAAAAGTGGAAACACGAGGGAGTGAAAAGTTTTTGGGCGCATATTAATGGAAATTTTTTAACGGCACTTTTTCTAGGTATAGGGGTCAGTGTAATCTCTTTAGCAAAAGGCATTAGTTGGCTTTTAAACCATGAGACCACACTGCTTTGGTCTTTCTTTTTTGGCTTGGTTTTGGCCAGTGTTGTTTTTATTGGAAAATCAATCAAAAATAAAAGACCTACGGACTATATTATGGCCGTTATTGGAATAGCAGTAGCCGTTGGTATAGGAGAGTTAGGGGTTGTTGAAAACAGCCAACAACCACTCTATTTATTTCTATCGGGTGCCTTAGCCATCTGTGCTATGATTTTACCCGGTATATCTGGTGCATTTATCTTGGTTTTACTCGGTTCATATGAGCCCATATTAAATGCAGTACACCAAAGAGACCTTTTAATTATTGCCACTGTAGGTGCAGGCTGTATTATTGGTCTGGCTTCTTTTTCTAGGATTTTAAAATGGACCCTTAATAAATTTAAAAACCAAACGCTCTCTATTCTAATGGGATTTATCATTGGATCTCTATCTAAAATATGGCCCTGGAAGGAAGTTGTTTCCACTAAGATTGTCAGGGATAAAGAGATTGTTTTGGCTTCCAAAAATGTATTCCCATGGGATTTTCTTGGAGATGCACAAATAATAGCTGCAGTCTTGCTAGCTGTTTTTGGCTTTTCATTAATTTTCATTTTAGAAAAATCTGCCAATAAAAAAACCATCTAAGTGCTTAATCTATAACATCATGGAGCAGCAAAGAACCCTAAAAGACAAAATGTTCCTATTCTTAAAAGGATTGGCTATGGGTGCTGCAAATAAAGTTCCAGGGGTCTCAGGGGGGATTGTGGCATTTGTAGGGGGCTTTTATGAAGAATTTATTTACGCCTTAAAAAAGGTCAATAAAAAAGCACTATTCCTTTTAATATCCGGAAGGTTTAAGTCATTTTATTACTATATAAACGGACCATTTCTTTGGGTACTCCTTCTGGGCATGTTAGTGAGCTACTTTAGCGTTTCTAAAGTGCTCGATTACTTTCTGCTTTCTCATGAGCGAAATGTTTGGTCCCTATTCTTTGGATTGATATTAGGATCAATTTATTATATCTCCAAACAATTTAAGCAATGGAATAAAAACACCATAATTTGGGGATTCATAGGATTGGGCATAGGGATTGGTATTAGTTTTTTAAGCCCTGCAAAAGAAAATGACCACTTGCTGTTTGTGTTTTTATGTGGGATGATTAGTGTCTCCGGAATGACACTTCCTGGTTTATCTGGTTCATTTATTCTGATGCTTTTAGGCAATTATGTACTTCTGCTTGTAGACAGTGTCAATGCACTTTACGATACTTTTTTTGAAATTATTCAAGGTGATTTTAGTTTTTGGAACAATCCAATACGGCTCAAAACACTTAAAATCCTCGGGGTTTTTACCTTGGGCTCCACTACTGGATTGGTCAGTTTATCCCATTTGATCAGTTTTGTTTTAAAGCGTTATAATGCCGTTACTACGGCGATTATTATTGGTTTTATTTCTGGCTCTTTAGGTGTCGTATGGCCCTGGAAACAAACCATTTACAAACTAAATGAATTAGGCAAACCATTGTTGGATTCGAACCAACACAAAATAATATTAAATTACCAGAGGTACATTCCTTCCATTCAAGATGCGGCTACATGGTGGGCTATTTTTTGGATGGGCATTGGTTTTGTATTTTTAATGGCTTTAGAGGGATATGCAAACAGACAGAAAAAATAAATACGGACTACTTGGAAAAGATATTGCTTATTCTTTTTCCGAAAATTACTTTGCAGAAAAGTTCAAACAACTTAATCTCGAAGGATACACATACGATAATTTTGACCTTCAAGACCTCAGTAGTTTTAAAGAAATACTCAGCGGAACAAAAAACTTAAACGGAATGAATGTAACCATTCCATACAAAGAATCCGTAATACCCTTCTTAACTAAATTAGATCCTACAGCTGCTGCAATAGGTGCTGTAAATACCATTAAATTCACAGAAAAGGGCACCATAGGTTACAACACAGATGTTATAGGTTTTAAAAATGCCATTGAACCTCTTATTATGCCCCATCATAAAAAAGCACTCATCCTTGGTACTGGTGGTGCCTCAAAGGCTGTAGCCCATGTTTTCAAAGACTTAGAAATTCCTTTTTTTTATGTGTCCAGACAGTCAAAAGAAGGTCAAATTAGTTACAAAGAACTCACAAAAGAAATGTTGCAAGAGCACCAAATCATTGTTAATTGCACCCCAATTGGGACCTTTCCTGAGGTGGACAAAAAGCCAAATATTGACTATGATCAACTTGGCGCAGCTCATATTGCTTTTGATTTAATCTACAATCCAGAAGTAACTGCATTTTTAAATGAAGCGAAAAAAAGAGGCGCTAAAATTAAAAATGGATATGAAATGTTAGTAGGCCAAGCAGAGGCTTCATGGGAGATTTGGCACAGTTAAAATAGCTGAGGTTTAAAAAGAATAAATTTTTATATACAGTTATATGTTAGTATATTACTAAGGATAAGAAAGGGCAAAAACCCTCTCTATTTTGAACTGACAAAATTACAGAAACATGTTAGAAGAAAAAGACGGAAACCTACAAGATCCGGTAGGAAAGGAAGGTTTAAATAGTGAAAATGAAACCACTCAAGAGGAACAAACTTCTCAAGAAGATCCTCAATCAGAAATTGATCATTCTAATGCAGAGGACGCAGAGGACGTAGACAATGCTTCTAGGCACAGTATTCCAGATATGGACTATGAGGCCATGAATATGGAAAATTTGGTCGGTGAACTCCAAAGACTGGTTAAAAATGAAAAGGTTCAAGCAATAAAAAAGAATGTAGACGCTATAAAAGCGGCTTTTAACCTTAAATTTCAAGACTTCCTAGAGCAAAAGAAAGCGGAGTTTATAGAAGGAGGTGGAAATGAAATAGACTTCAGGTACAATTCTGTATCTAAAAGACAATTTAATGAGGTATATGGTGAGTATCGAGAGAAAAAAGATGCCTACTATAAAACCTTAGAATCTAATCTTCAGAACAACCTCAAAAAACGCTTAGAGCTTATTGAAAGACTCAAAGGCTTGGTCAATATAGAAGAAGATATAAACGACACTTATAAGAATTTCAAGGAAATACAAAAAGAATGGAAAAATGCTGGTGCAATTCCAAGAACGCATTACAACGATGCTTGGAAAACCTACCACCACCATATGGAAATCTTTTATGACTTCTTAAACCTCAACAGAGAATTAAGAGACTTGGATTTTAAGCACAATCTTGAAGAAAAGCTTAAAATTATTCAAAAAGCAGAGGCACTTCATACTGAAACGGATATTCATAAAGCATTCCAAGAGCTTCAAACACTCCACAAAATATGGAAAGAAGATTTAGGACCCGTAGACAAAGAGAATAGAGAAGCCGTTTGGGATCGTTTTAGCGCAGCTACCAAAATCATACACGAGAAAAGACAAGAGTATTTTAAATCCTTAGAAAAAGGCTTTGAAGGAAATCTAGAAAAAAAACTCGAAATTATTGCTAAGATCAATGCGGTTTGTGAAGGTATTGCTACCACACACAAAGGCATTCAGAACCAGATGAAAACGGTAGAAACCCTAAGGAATACCTTTTTTGAAACAGGGAAAGTACCTCAAAAACAAAATGAAAAAACATGGAAAGCCTTTAAAGCGGCAACCAAGGTGTTTAATCAGCACAAAAATAGTTTTTACAAGCACTTAAAGAATGAACAGCAAGAAAATCTGGACGCTAAAAAAGCGCTGCTAGATACTGCAAACGAACTAAAAGATAGTGAGGTAACTGACGAAACTACCCAAACTTTCAAGCGCATTCAAAATGAATGGAAAACTATTGGCCACGTACCTAGGAAGTATTCAGATAAAATTTGGAAGTCTTTTAAGGCGGCCTGTAATACTTATTTTACGAGTGTGAACAAGAGCAAAAATGCCAATAATGCTGTTGAAGAAGAAAATTTAACTGCCAAAGAAAAAGTATTGGCAGATCTAAAAGCCTATGACTTAGGAGCAGACAAAGAGAAAGACCTCGCTTTTATAAAAGAACAAATTGCTGTTTGGAAAAATATTGGAAGGGTACCTTTTAAAAGCAAAAACATCAACAACACCTTTAATAAGGTTTTAGATGCCCTATTTCTTAAATTAGATATTGACAAACAAGCAGGGGAATTACTCAAATATGGAGACAAACTCAATCAATTGGCCAGTTCTGATAATGATTATGCACTCGCAAACGAAAAGGCTTTTATTCGCAAAAAGATTGAAGAGTCTAAAAATGAGATGCGCCAATTAGAAAACAACTTAGAGTTCTTTTCAAATGCCTCTGAAGACAATCCAGTGGTTAAAGAAGTGGTTCAAAAAATCAATAAGCATAAGAGTGACATTGACACCTGGAAAGAAAAGCTTAAAAAGGTTAATATCCTAACCCATAAAATAAATAAAGAAGAGGAAGAGGCTTCTAGCAAAGAAGTTGCTGAGGAAGATTCAGCAGACTAAAACCATACTTTAAAACAACAAAAAAGCCCTGCTCGTTGAGCAGGGCTTTTTTTGTATGCGTGAATCACTAAACTACTTGGCTACATTTACAGCCCTAGTTTCTCTAATGACAGTGATCTTAACTTGGCCTGGGTAAGTCATGTCTGTTTGTATCTTTTGAGAAATTTCAAAGGATAGCTCAGAAGCTTGGTCATCTGTAACGCGTTCGCTTTCTACAATAACCCTTAATTCTCTACCAGCCTGAATGGCATAGGCTTTCTGTACTCCTGGAAAACCAAAAGCAACATCCTCTAGGTCTTTTAATCTTTGTATATATGAGTCTAACACCTGTCTTCTAGCCCCTGGTCTTGCGCCACTAATAGCATCACAGACTTGTACAATTGGAGCAATAAGCGTATTCATTTCAATTTCATCGTGGTGGGCTCCAATAGCATTACATACATCTGGTTTTTCTCCAAACTTCTCAGCCCATTGCATTCCTAGAATAGCGTGAGGTGTTTCTACCTCAGCTTCTGTATTAGGAACCTTACCTATGTCATGAAGAAGACCAGCGCGCTTGGCCAGTTTGGCATTAATACCTAATTCTGCCGCCATAACACCACAAAGCTTGGCTACTTCTCTAGAGTGCTGTAATAGGTTTTGGCCATAAGAAGAACGGTACTTCATTCGCCCTACCGCTTTTATAAGTTCAGGATGTAAGCCATGAATCCCTAAGTCAATTACAGTACGTTTACCTATATCTATAATTTCTTCTTCTATTTGCTTCTCTGTTTTCTTGACAACTTCTTCAATTCTAGCAGGGTGAATTCTACCATCTGTGACTAATTTGTGTAAAGACAATCTCGCAATCTCTCTACGTACAGAATCAAAACAAGATAAAATGATCGCATCTGGAGTGTCGTCTACAATAATTTCTACTCCTGTGGCTGCTTCAATAGCCCTGATATTTCTACCCTCTCTACCAATAATTCTACCTTTAACGTCGTCTGACTCAAGATTAAATACAGAAACACAGTTTTCTACCGCCTCCTCTGTACCTATTCTTTGAATGGTGTTAATGATAATTTTTTTAGCTTCTTGCTGGGCAGTTAGTTTAGCCTCTTCCATGGTAGACTGCATGAAAGCCATTGCGTCTGATTTAGCCACATCTTTTAAAGAAGCCAATAACTGCTCTTTAGCTTCATCTGCAGACAAACCAGAAATAACTTCTAATTGTTGCACTTGATTTTTGTGTAGCTTATCTAATTCTGACTGCTTTTTGTCTAAAATTTCAGCCTTATGTGCCGTATCTGTAATTTGTTGCTCTAAAGAATCGTTTATTTTTTTTGTCTTAGACAATTCATTACTCAGTTGAGATTCTTTGTCTCTGCTGCGTTTTTCAGATTCACCAATTTTTTTCTCCTTAGAAAGGATCACC
>ABVW01000013.1 GCA_000173115.1 Flavobacteria bacterium MS024-3C | reverse complement strand
ATTAATCGTATAATTCAAACGCATAGAAGTCACAAAAGACGTCTGGTCAATAGCCGCTGTAATATAATAAGGAAGGCCATTGGCCAGACCTTGAGTGACATACTGCGTTCTGGATGGGTTTACCTCATACTCCAGCTCCAAAGACATACTCAAGGCATCTAAAGGTTGGTAGGTGAGGTCTACCCCATATCGATCCAAAGAAAAATTATTGTCCTGCGCCTGGCTCTTCACAAAACCAGCTCCAACAGCCAGTTTTTTACGATCGTCCGAACCCACAGAGAAAAACATAAAATTTTCCTCAGAAAAACGCCACCTGGGCCCTCCCCTTAAAAATGCATTGATATTAATTAGGGGCTTGTGGGTAAGGCCCATCTCAAAATTCCAGTTATTAATAGTATTAACTTCCCCCCTAAAATCATACTGAAGGCGGTTGTTATTTCCTTGAAAATCATAAGTACTGCTCTGAGAAAAACGAAGGGAGGCACTCCTGTACCATGAGGTAGGATCTAAAAATTGGGCCCTTAAATTCGCAAACTGCCTAATGAGGTCTGTTTCCCTTAAAAATCCCACATCGTTGAGTTCTAATTCAGGAGAACGCCAATTCCCCCCCATACTGTATTGCCAAAGACCCGCTCCTTTTCCAAAAACCAACTTACCCCCTGTCCCTGTCATACTGGTTTTAGTAGGATCTAAGCTAACATGCGTAGCGTCTGAACGCTGGAACATATGCACAATACTTTCCTGGGTTTCTTTAATGGCTTCTGGAGTGCCTTGCACCCTAGAACCAATCACATTCCCTTCTATGTAATAAGTACGGTCTTTCCATTGGTGCAAAAAATCAATTCCACCTGTATAGGCTGCTTTGTGTAAAGAAACTGCCAATGGATCTGATTGCCTGTTGGTGGCCGTAAAAATAGCCCCCAAGAAAGACATGCGGTTGTTAAAATCTTTCTGTGCACGCCCCACCAAATAATTGGTCATGGGCTCCACCAAAGTCTCTGTTCTTTGTCCATTGAGGTCGGATTGCGCATACATCCCACTAGTCACACTCTCTAAAATACCCAAAGACCAACCGTTTTTAGTCTTACCAGAAAACTTAGCGGCCCCCAAAATAGTAGTATTGTTTGGCCTTTTAATATGGCCCCCTTCGGGCGCCGATGCCCCCAACTGTGGACTTCTGCCAATCCTTCTAGAATAGAACAAATTGTCGTTTCCGTTGGCAAACCTAAAATCAAAAATATTTTTATTCTCTACAAAAAATGGCCGCTGTTCTCTAAAAAAGATTTGAAAACCATCTAAGGCTATGGCCCCAGGATCTGCCTCCACCTGACCAAAATCTGGATTCACCGTAAGGTCTAAAGTCAGGTCATTGGTAATACCAATTTTGGCATCTAAACCTACATTGAGCTTAGGATCCTTACCATCTCTGAAAGGATTGCCGCTTTGGGCCTGATAAGTGTCGTATTGGCCCACAGTAAAAGGTTGAATTTCCAACTGCCTTTGTGGCTCAATATCTATCAGTCCCCTTAGGGTCCCAAATTCACTGACCATCCCTGCAGCATTTTGTGGAATTCTATCCCAAGCAGAACGCTCTTGCGCTCTAAATAACATTCTGGAAAGTTGTAAGCCCCAAAACTGTTCATTGGCATTTCCAAATTTTAATTGACTGAAGGGAATCTTCATTTCTGCCGTCCAACCCAGCTCATCAATATGAGTGGCCACGTACCAGATAGGGTTCCATGAGTCGTCCCAATTGTTGCCATTTTCAGAGACAAACTCATCTCCTTTTACCCCTGCGGCAGTGACAGAAAAGGCAAAAGCAGTTCGCTTGTCTAAATAACTATCCAATATAAAAGCTACTCGGTCTCCCTGAAAGCCATCTCGCCTAGACAAACGCTTTTCTATTTTATCAGGTTCAGTGTCAAAACAACGCACCGCTACATAAAGGTATTTAGAATCATAGGTAATTTTAAATTGTGTTTCTTGGGCTGGAGAAGTATTCTCATCGGGCATTTGTTCTATAAAATCTCCTGTCCATGGAACAATATCCCAAATAGATTCTTTAATAATACCATCAACACTAGGCGCTTCATTTTTTGGTAGTCGCTGAGTTGTATAGGTCTTCTGATCATATTTAGACGGCCTTAGCGTGTCAGAAACTGTAGTATCTTCCTGAGAATAGACAAAGAAATTAGTTACAAAAAAAAGAACAGTAAGGTATTTAAAGCGCATAAATATAGGGTGGAATAAGTGGCAAAAATACCTTGCTCAATTGTAACATGAGCCACTCACAGGAGTTTTAACATTTCCTTATGAGTTCAAAAAACAAAAAAAATGAACTTTATACGAAAATAATCAAAAAACAGCATTTGGAATTCAACTAATTAGTTGTACATTTGCAGCCCGATTATCGGGATTATAGTGTTTAATCAATAAAAATATTAGTGTGGACACATTAAGTTACAAAACTGTTTCAGCTAACAAAGCTACAGTTAACAAACAGTGGGTACTGGTAGATGCAGAAGGACAAACTTTAGGACGTTTGGCTTCTAAAATAGCTATTATGCTTAGAGGTAAAAACAAACCTAACTACACCCCTCACGTAGATTGCGGGGACAACGTTATAGTTATAAATGCGGAGAAAGTTACCATGACTGGTAATAAGATGCAGACTAAAACTTACATCAGACACACTGGTTATCCAGGAGGTCAGCGTTCTCTTACTGCTAGTGAATTACTAGCGAAAAAGCCTATTGGTCTTGTTGAGAAAGCAGTGAAAGGAATGTTACCTAAAAACAAACTAGGTGCGGATCTTTACAGAAATTTAAAAGTATACGAAGGTACAGCGCACGGTCAAGAGGCGCAAAAACCTGTAGTAATAAACTTAGAATCATTTTAGCAATGGAAGTAATTCACAAAATAGGAAGAAGAAAAACAGCGGTTGCTCGTGTATACCTAACACCAGGAAACGGTAAAGTTACGATCAATAAAAGAGATCTAGAGAACTACTTTCCAACTGCTACCTTACAGTACAAAGTACAACAGCCTTTCGCCCTTACAGGAACAGAAGGAACTTATGACGTAAAAGTGAATGTGTATGGCGGTGGTATCACTGGTCAAGCTGAAGCAGTACGCTTAGGGATTTCTAGAGCGTTGTGTGATATTGACGTAGAGAACAGGTTAACACTTAAGCCAGAAGGTCTTTTAACAAGAGATCCAAGAATGGTAGAGCGTAAGAAATTCGGACAGAAGAAAGCCCGTAAGAAATTCCAATTCTCTAAACGTTAATCGTTTAAACTATAAAATTAAGGCCTTATTCGTAGGGCCTTTATATGTTCTTAAAAGTATCCTCCCATTTTGGGAGGTCTTTATTATAAATAAGTTGTTATCTGGATAAACCAGAAACTAGTTTAGCATCTAAATGTTACGTAGTAGCATTGCTAATCCAACAGAAAGTAAACTAAGTAAAAATGGCAAACAAAATTGAAGTTAAAGACCTATTAGAGGCTGGGGTGCATTTCGGTCACCTTACAAGAAAATGGAATCCAAATATGGCTCCTTACATCTACATGGAGCGTAATGGTATTCACGTAATTAACCTTTACAAAACTGCTGCAAAAATTGAAGAAGCTAACGAAGCATTAAAGAAAATTGCTGCCTCTGGTAGAAAAATTCTTTTCGTAGCGACTAAAAAACAAGCAAAAGACATCGTGGCTGAAAAAGCGGCTAATGTAAACATGCCTTACATCACAGAAAGATGGCCAGGCGGTATGTTAACCAACTTTATAACGATCCGTAAAGCTGTGAAGAAAATGGCTACAATTGATCGCATGAAAAAAGATGGTACCTTTTTAACCCTTTCTAAGAAAGAGCGTTTACAGGTAGATCGTTTAAGAGCAAAATTGGAGAAAAACTTAGGTTCTATATCTGACATGACTCGTTTGCCTGGTGCTTTATTTGTTGTAGACACCATGAGAGAGCATATTGCTGTGAAAGAAGCTTTAAAGCTTAACATTCCAATCTTTGCCATGGTAGACACCAACTCAGATCCAAAACAAATAGACTACGTGATCCCATCTAACGATGACGCATCTAAATCTATCGAAGCAATTTTAGCCCATGTTACTGGTGCTGTTGCAGAAGGATTATCAGAAAGAAAATCAGAAAAACTAGCTGAAAAAGAAGGTGCTTCTGACGCACAAGAAGCAGCTCCAAAAGCTGAGGCAGCTCCAAAAGCTGAAGCAGCTCCAAAAGCTGAAGCAGCTCCAAAAGCTGAGGCAGCTCCAAAAGTTGAGGCAGCTCCAAAAGTTGAGGCAGCTCCAAAAGCTGAAGCAGCTCCAGCAGATGACTTAAACAGCAAGACTGTTGCTGAATTAAAAGAAATGGCTACTGCAAAAGGTGTAGAAGGTATTTCTAGTATGAAGAAAGCAGATTTAGTAGCTGCATTAAGTTAATATAAAGTAAATCAAAATAACATGGCAAATATTACTGCTGCAGAAGTAAACAAATTAAGACAAACTACCGGTGCCGGTATGATGGACTGTAAGAAAGCCTTAGTGGAAGCTGAGGGTAACTTTGATACAGCTATTGAAATATTACGCAAAAAAGGACAAAAAGTAGCTGCCAATAGAGCAGACAGAGATTCTAGTGAAGGTGCTGCAATTGCAGTGTTAAATTCAGACAATACACAAGGAGTTGCCATTTCTTTAAATTGCGAAACTGACTTCGTTGCTAAAAATGATTCTTTTGTAGCCTTGGCTACAGAATTGGCTTCTTTAGCCCTGAATTTTGACACCAAAGAAGCTTTCTTAGGAGCTGATTTCAAAGGAATGTCTGTTCAAGAAAAATTGACTGAGCAAACTGGTGTTATTGGTGAAAAAATAGAAATTGGCGGATTTGAGAAATTAAGTGCTGCATTCGTAGGAGCTACATTCACGCAGGAACAAAATTGCTACTTTAGTAGGTTTGTCTGCTGCACCAGCCGGAGCAGATGTGATCGCTAGAGATGTGGCTATGCAGGCTGCTGCAATGAATCCAGTTGCTTTAAATGAAAGTGGTGTAGACCAATCCATTATTGACAAAGAAATTGAAATTGCAAAAGACCAATTGCGTCAAGAAGGTAAACCAGAGGCTATGTTAGACAATATTGCCAAAGGAAAAATCACTAGATTTATGAAAGACAATACTTTAGTCAATCAAGAATTTATTAAAGATTCTAAAATGAGTGTAGCGCAGTATGTAAAAACTGCAGACGCAACTCTTGAAGTAGTTTCTTTTGCTCGTGTAGCATTAGGATAATCCCTACTCAAATAACATTAAAAAAACCCGCGTTCTTCGAACGCGGGTTTTTTTTTGAATGTCATTACACACATAATCGCTATGCCTAAATAAATTTGATTATTTTTGTGAAAAGAAATTCCCCTAAAAAATGCCATACAAAAGAATTTTACTGAAATTAAGCGGAGAAGCCCTCATGGGAGATAGGCAATACGGAATAGATCCAAAGCGTATTGCAGATTACGCTCAAGAGATCAAAGCGGTTGTAGAAAAGGGCATTGAAGTGGCCATTGTTATTGGCGGAGGTAATATTTTTAGAGGTTTGGCAGCAGCCAGCAACGGGATGGATCGGGTTCAAGGAGACCATATGGGTATGCTTGCCACTGTCATAAACGGACTGGCCTTACAAAGTGCTTTAGAAGAAATAGCCGTTCAAACACGCCTGCAATCTGCGATTCAGATCAACGAAGTAGCGGAGCCTTTTATTAGAAGACGCGCTATGAGACACCTAGAAAAAGGTCGTGTAGTTATTTTTGGTGGAGGTACTGGAAATCCATATTTCACCACAGATTCTGCAGCAGTACTTAGGGCTATAGAGATAGAAGCAGACGTTATTATCAAAGGAACACGGGTAGATGGCATTTACACTGCAGACCCAGAAAAAGATGCTAATGCCACTAAATTTGACAATATTTCTTTTAATGAAGTACTGTCAAAAGGGCTGAAAGTAATGGACACCACTGCGTTTACTTTAAGTCAGGAAAATGAACTTCCTATCATTGTATTTGACATGAATAAGAAAGGAAACCTTTTAAAGATTGTTTCTGGAGAAGCTATAGGAACAGTTGTAAACTTATAAAAACATCGTTTTAAAGATGAATGAAGAAGTAGATTTTATATTAGACAGCGCTAAAGAAAACATGGACAGAGCCATGGCGCATTTAGAAAAATCATTTGCAAAAATCAGGGCTGGAAAAGCGAGTCCTATTATGCTCTCTACCGTTAAGGTAGATTATTATGGATCTCCAACGCCACTCTCACAAGTGGCCAATGTAAATACCACAGATGCGAGAACCATCTCGGTACAGCCTTGGGAAAAAAACATGCTTCAAGAAATTGAAAAAGCCATTACAAACGCCAATTTAGGATTTAACCCTATGAACAATGGCGACCTAATTATCATTAACGTACCTCCTTTAACGGAAGAGCGTAGAAGGGATTTGGTCAAACAAGCCAAAGCAGAAGCGGAAGATGCTAAAATTGGGGTTAGAAACGCAAGACAAGAGGCCAACAAAGACATTAAAGGAACTGACTTACCAGAAGACACGGCAAAAGATGCTGAAGCATCTATTCAAGAGCTCACCAATCAGTACAGTAAAAAAATTGAAGAACTGCTCACTGTAAAAGAAGCAGAAATCATGAAGGTGTAAGGCCTTTATTAAAAAAACCTCATGATAGGATTTAGTACCCAAAACTTTTGGGCTACCACTGCTAGAATTATTCTTAGAAATAGGATCACTATCCTTATTGGGGTCTTTCTCTTCACTGTTTTTATGGCCATGCAATGGAAAAATATGCGTTTTTCCAATACAGAGGCCAACCTACTTCCAGACAACCACCCTGTAAACTTAGCTTATCAAGACTTTGTTTCACGCTTTGGAGAAGAGGGTAATATCATAGCCATTGCAGTAAAAGACAGCGCTTTATTTGAGCTTAATAATTTCAAAAAGTGGAATAGATTAAGCAAACAGTTGGCCGCATTCCCCGAGGTAATTGCCGTACTTTCCACAGACAACTTAAAATTATTAGAGCGTTCGAAAACGGCAGGTAAATTTATTTTTTCTCCCTTCAAAGGAAGCTTGGCACAGGATCAACAAAGCCTAAATAAACACCTAAAAGACCTTTATCAAAACCAGCCTTTTTATGACCAACTGCTCTTTAACAAAGAGACTGGCACACTCAGAACGTTGGTTTATTTAGACAAAGAGATCCTCAATACTTCTGTTAGAAAAGACTTTGTCCTTAAAGATCTGAAACAATTACTAGATAATTTCAGAGAAGACACCGGACTAGATGTTCGTATTTCAGGCATGCCTTATATCAGGACCATGAATGCCCAGAGTATTATTGATGAAATTGGACTCTTTATACTAGGCGCCTTAGCGGTTACTTCTATTATATTTTTCTTTTTTTTTAGAAGTGTTAGGGCCACGATTATTTCCATGGCAGTAGTTATTATTGGGGTTATGTGGTCTTTTGGTGTATTGGGATTACTTGAATATGAGATCACAGTACTCACCGCCTTAATTCCTCCATTAATTATTGTGATAGGAATTCCAAATTGTATTTTCCTAATCAATAAATACCAGCAAGAGGCTCAGAAACACGGAAACAAAGCACTCTCCTTACAGCGTGTCATTGCTAAAATTGGGAACGCTACCTTAATGACCAATGTTACAACCGCCTCTGGATTTGCTACTTTTATCATTACAGAGAGTACCCTTTTGAAAGAGTTTGGTATAGTGGCTTCTATAAATATCATTGGAATTTTCATTCTCTCCTTACTCATTATCCCTATTGTCTATTCATTCATGTCTATGCCCAAAGAAAAACATTTAAGGCACTTGAATAAAAAATGGATTGACGGTTTTGTGGGAAGTATGGAAAAGATTGTGAGAGAGCAGCGAATTACAGTATATATTGTGTCTATTCTTTTACTGATCACCAGCATCATTGGAATTTATCAGATCAAAACTTCTGGAAGTCCTATAGAAGACATGCCAAAAGACAAGGCTTTCTTTAAAGATATTCGTTTTTTTGAACAAGAGTTCAACGCTATTATGCCCATTGAAATTGTCATAGACACCAAAAGACCTAATGGGGTATTAAGGCCCAGCACCCTGGAACAAATGGACGCTTTAAGCCAGTTTATAGAGGAAACACCAGAGCTTTCAAAACCTATTTCAGTAGTGAATTTGGCCAAATACGCCAAACAAGCCTATTACAATAATTTACCTAAATATTACCAGCTTCCCACTTCCCAAGAGAGGGGCTTTATCTTGTCTGCAGCCCAAGGTGCCAATACCAACGAGGATTTACTCAAAAATTTTACAGATTCCAGGGGGCAAGTCGCCAGAATCTCTACAGCGATTAAAGATGTAAAAACCGATCAAATGGAACAGGTAGAACTGGATTTATTGGAGGAAATAGACAAACTATTCCCAAAAGATCGCTACAACGTATTGCTGACAGGAAAAGCACTGCTGTTTTTAAAAGGAACCAAGTACTTGATTAAAAACCTAATCATGTCATTGGCATTGGCCATTTTTCTCATCGCTCTATTCATGGCTTACCTTTTTAGGTCCTTTAGAATGATTGTGATTTCCCTTATTCCAAACTTACTTCCCCTACTGATTACTGCGGGAATGATGGGATTCATTGGGGTACCTATAAAACCCTCTACCATATTGGTATTTAGTATTGCCTTTGGGATATCTGTAGACGACACCATTCACTTTTTGGCCAAATACCGACAAGAACTCATTGCCAATAAATGGCGCATAAAACCTTCTGTTTACGCTGCTTTAAAAGAAACAGGCGTGAGTATGTTTTACACCTCCATTGTACTGTTTTTTGGATTTTCTGTATTTACAGTCTCTAGCTTTGGTGGAACAATAGCTTTGGGTGGACTCGTTTCTGCTACCTTGCTTTTTGCCATGCTGTCCAACCTAATTCTATTGCCTTCTCTTTTACTGTCTTTAGAAAAAAGTATTGCCAACAAGCAGACCTTTAAAAAACCTCAAATAGATATTTTACCAAAAGAAAGTGAAACTTAAGTGATTAAACTATCTTTGCGTTTTAACTGAATAGGAATACAAACAACCATGATTACACCGAGAATTAAATCTATTTTACAAGATGTAGCCCCGCTGACCACCTTAACTGTTCAAGGATGGGTAAGAAGTTTTAGAAGCAACCGTTTTATTGCCTTAAACGACGGGTCTTGCATGGAAAACCTACAATGTGTCATAGATTTTGACTCTTTACCAGAAGAAATATTAAAGAAAATTACGGTTGGTGCAGCTTTAAAAATTACTGGAACACTTCAAGAAAGTGAAGGCAAAGGGCAGCGCGTAGAAATACAAGCAACAGAGGTGGAAATTTTAGGAGTTTCAGATCCAGAAACTTATCCCATACAACCCAAAAAACACTCTTTGGAATTCCTGAGACAAAATGCACACTTAAGGGTTCGAACAAATACTTTTAGCGCCATTATGCGGGTGCGCTCTACACTGTCTTTTGCAGTGCACCAATACTTTAGGAGTCAAGATTTTAATTACGTACATACGCCTATTGTTACAGGTTCAGATGCAGAGGGTGCAGGAGAAATGTTCCGAGTAAGCACCTTAGATCCCAAAAACCCACCGCTGGATTCCAATGGTGCAATAGACTATCGTGAGGATTTCTTTGGCAAAGAAACCAACCTAACTGTTTCAGGACAATTAGAGGCGGAAACCTACGCCATGGCGCTGGGTAAAGTATATACTTTTGGTCCTACCTTTAGAGCAGAAAACTCAAATACCTCTAGGCATTTAGCAGAATTTTGGATGATAGAACCAGAAATGGCTTTTTATGATTTAGACGCAAACATGGACCTAGCAGAGGACTTTATACAAAACGTGATTAAATATGTTTTAACACATTGCCAGGAAGACTTGGCATTTTTACAAGAAAGACTCCTGGACGAAGAAAAACAAAAGCCACAAAATGAACGCAGTGAAATGCCATTACTGGAAAAGTTAAAGTTTGTGGTAGACCAAAACTTTGTGAGGCTCAGCTATACTGAAGCCATTGAAATACTTCAAAATAGCACTCCCAATAAGAAAAAGAAATTTAAATATCCAATCACAGGATGGGGCGTAGACCTTCAGAGTGAACACGAACGCTACTTGGTAGAAAAGCACTTTAAATGTCCTGTGATTTTGTTTGATTACCCAGCAGACATTAAAGCCTTTTATATGCGCTTAAATGAAGACAAGAAGACCGTTAGGGCCATGGATATTTTATTTCCTGGTATTGGGGAGATTGTAGGAGGTTCTCAAAGAGAAGAACGTTTAGAGGTGCTAGAAGAAAGAATGTCTGCCATGGGTGTAGACCACAAAGAGCTCTGGTGGTACAAGGACCTGAGAAAATATGGGTCTGCAGTACATTCAGGTTTTGGATTAGGCTTTGAACGTTTGGTGCTTTTTACCACGGGTATGGGAAACATTAGAGATGTGATCCCTTTTCCAAGAACACCTCAGAACGCAGAATTTTAAGGACGGTCTCTATAATACTTTTTTGTAACTTAAGGTATTGAATCCTGTAGTATCTTATGCTTAAACAATACCTTCAATATAAACTTTCACAAAAGCTGTCTCCACAACAGATACAGCTTATGAAGCTCATACAATTGCCTACCCAGGCATTTGAGCAACGCCTAAGACAAGAACTAGAAGACAATCCAGCCTTGGAACCAGGTAAAGAAATTGTAGAGGACACTGAAGACATCTATGAAGACAATTACGAGGAAGATTTCAAAGAAGACAATGAACATATAGATGCAGAAGACATCAATATAGATGAATACCTCAGTGACGACGAGATCCCTGATTACAGAACGCAGACTAATAATTACTCGGAAGACCAAGATGACAAGGTCATTCCCTATGCAGCTGCAACAACTTTTTACCAACACTTATTGGCCCAACTACAGCAACAATTTATTGCAGAAGAAGATTGGGCCATTGCAGCATTTTTGATAGGAAGCATAGACGAAACAGGTTATATAAGAAGGCCAATACCAGACTTAGTAGACGATCTTGCCTTTACCGAAAACTTGTATACAGATGAAAGTCAAGTCAAAAAAGTGCTCAGAAGTGTCCAACAATTAGACCCAGCTGGAGTGGGCGCAACAAGCCTACAAGAATGTTTATTGCTGCAGTTAGAAAGAAAAACACCCACCAAAGCGATCCAGCTAGCACAGGATATATTGAAACGCTCTTTTGAGGCTTTTTCCAAGAAACACTATGACAAACTTATTTTAAAGCATAACCTTTCTGAAAACGACTTAAAAGAAGCCTTACTGGCCATAGAAAAGCTTAATCCAAAACCCGGAAGTGCCTTTTCAGATGGCGCAAAAATCATCTCACATATTGTACCTGATTTTAGTTTAAAAATTGTAGATGGGGAATTAGAGCTTTTGCTCAACGGGAGAAACGCCCCTGAACTACATATTTCTAGGTCCTATAACAACATGCTGGCAGGATATAAAGAGACCAAACAAAAGACCAACGCCCAAAAAGAAACCGTCAGTTTTATAAAGCAAAAATTAGATGCTGCAAAGTGGTTTATTGAAGCGATTAAACAACGCCAGCAAACCCTTTATCTCACCATGGGTGCAATAATAGACTTTCAAGAAGCGTACTTTTTGAGTGGCGATGAACGAAAACTCAAACCGATGATTTTAAAGGATATTGCAGACCTTATAGACATGGATATATCTACTGTATCTAGGGTAGCAAATAGCAAATACATAGACACCCCTTATGGAACAAAATTAGTCAAAAGCTACTTCTCTGAAGGAATGAAAAATGAAAAGGGAGAAGATGTTTCTACCAGAGAGATTAAAAAAATTGTGGAACAACTTATCAAAAAAGAAGATAAGAGAAAACCACTCACAGATGACAAGCTGGCTTTAATACTCAAAGAAAAGGGTTACCCCATAGCCAGAAGAACTGTCGCAAAATACCGAGAGCAATTAGAGCTTCCTGTGGCTCGGCTGAGAAAAGAAATCTAATAAAAAAAGCCCGCACAATGTGCGGGCTTTTTTTATGAATTAGCTAACTATTATTGTAAGTTTCTAAAAGCGTCACCATCGTAAGTGGTGTAATTTACTTTAAGTGCATTTACTTTTCTGAGTTCTAACTTAATGTCAGATATAATACCCATATTGGCATTCTTATCTACTTTAAGCGCAGTAGTCAATACATTTTGTAATTCCTGAGGCTTCTTAGCACGCTCAGATAAAATGTAATCTCCTACATCAGTAGCATTGGCAAACTTATCATTCAATTGAATCTTAGTTTCTGTTCCAAAAACTTTCTGGTACTCCTGCGTTGGGGCTCCAGCATAGATATAAATAATTCTGTCCTTTTTTTCTAACTTCTTTATCTCGTTAGCGTTTGGAAGAATATTATCTACTTTTAAAGAACTGTCTTTCATTACGGTTACCGTCATGAAAAAGAACAAAAGCATAAATACAATATCTGGTAAGGAAGCTGTAGATACCGCTGGTAACTCACCGTCTTTCTTTTTACTGAACTTAGACATATCTAATGTGTTTTGCTTTGTTATTAATTATTTGACGTTTCCGCTTCAGAGAACTTCTGAGGAAATAAATCTTGAATATTCTTCACTTTCTCCTTGAGATCATCCTTTAAACTCTCTGCCGTTTCCGGGTTTAAGTAAGCCGCTTCCATAGCAGTAAAGTCACGTTTGTACAAACGCTGTGCTTCCCTGTTTCTAAGGTCGTTATAGGCACCTACAATTTCGTTTTGAACGGTAATGTAAGTTCCATAAGGGGTTTCTCTGTCGTTCTTTAAAGATATAATAGCCTTTGAAGGATTGTCTGAAGAAGAAGTGTTTCTTGCTCCCTGGCAGTAGTTACAGTAGTCTGGTGTGCCCGAAGGAGCACCTCCGTTGTCTAGAAAAGACATGGCTTTTTCTCTCAACTGAGATACTTCTACCAACTCTTCGTCTGCAAACAACTGTCCGTTTTTATTGATAATTACTTCAAAGATATTTTTCTGTTTAATGACCACATCCGTTTCTGGCGGCTCAATGGGTGGCAACATTCTGTCCAAACCTGCATCTGTTTCAATAGTAGTAGTTACTAAGAAAAAGATAAGCAGCAAGAAAGCGATGTCTGCCATAGACCCGGCATTAACTTCTGGTGGTGCTCCTCTTTTTGGCATACTTCAGTTATTTATTTAGTGAAAAATCTCTTTATTCCTGGGACTACCATTAAAGCGACTGCTATAACAGTTAATAAGAAAAACATATTTAATCCCATACCAATGTTTTTAACCGTGCCTTCCGTAGTTGGGTTACCATTGTCTGCCATAGCAGCCAAATCAATATCCGTTCCAGAAGCAGCAATGTAAGAAACGAGCACTAAGGCCAAGAAACCACCAATTGAAAATAAGGCTTTCTTTACACTCTCTTTGGTTGAAAAAAGTTTTTTGAAGGCAAAGATGAAGCTAGAGATTACGGCTACTGCTAAAAGCAGGTAAGTAATCATAAACATCAACGACATTGATGTACTGTCTACCGCTTCAGAAGCGGGTGCATCTGAGCTGGGCAATTGGAACCATAAAATAGCGCCAATCAGTCCAAAAACGGCCAATGCAATTTTTAATATTTTGTGCATAATATTGCGTATTTATTGGTTCTTATTATTTTTTGTGGTCTACCAGCATGTCAATTAATGCGATAGAAGAATCTTCCATGTCATTTACAATACCATCAATTTTAGCGATAATGTAATTGTAAAAAATCTGTAAGATAATAGCCGTAATAAGACCGAATACAGTGGTTAAAAGTGCTACCTGAATATCTCCTGCAATAAGAGATGCACTCAAGTTACCCACCGCTGCAATTTTCTGGAAGGCCTGGATCATACCAATTACCGTTCCCATAAATCCAAGCATTGGTGCAATAGCGATAAACAAAGACAACCAAGAAACGTTTTTCTCTAATTGACCCATTTGAACACCACCGTAAGCAACAACCGCTTTCTCAGCAGATTCTACACTTTCCCCAGCCCTGTCTAATCCTTGGTAGAAAATAGAAGCAACAGGTCCTTTTGTATCTCTACATAATTCTTTGGCAGCATTTACACCACCTGATTTTAAAGCAGCCTCAACAGCTTCTTTTAATTTTGTTGTATTCGTTGTAGCCAAGTTTAAAAAGATAATTCTTTCAATTGCTACGGCTAATCCTAAGATTAAACAAAGCAATACAATCCCCATGAAGGAAGCACCCCCTTGGATAAATTGTTCCTTAAGAACTTGAGTGAAACCTTTTTCGGCAGCAGCTTCCTGAACTAGTGTTACTGCACTTGCTGTACTTGTACTTAATACAAATAACCCAGACATGGCTAGGATAGAGAATGATCTTTTCATTTTTTAAAAACTTAAATTTAGTTAGTTAATGGGTTAAAGATAAAAAAATTTTATAATTATTGAACGTAAAAATTCAAAGCAGAGAGGAAGGGATTCGAACCCTCGATACACTTTTGGTGTATACACGCTTTCCAGGCGTGCGCCTTCGACCGCTCGGCCACCTCTCTATTGATGTTTTTAGGTAGGGCAAATAACAAAAAAAATGCTAATTAATGAAATTCTAATCGTTAATTTTATTGCATTTCTCCCCTTAAAGAAGTTTCGAATATGGTCTTAAAGGATGCTTTCGAAACACCACTCCCTAGCATGTACATGAGCTTAGCCAAAGCAGCCTCGGTGCTAATATCCTTACCATTAAGTAGTTGTATGCGCTCTAGTGCTTTACTCGCCTCATAATGACCCATCAAAACACTCCCGCCTGAACACTGCGTTACATTAACAATAATCAAGCCATTTTTAATAGCCTCTGATAAAATAGCTATAAACCAGGCTGCTGTTGGCGCATTTCCAGCACCATAAGTTTCCAAAACTATGGCTTTTAAGCCTTCTGAAAACAATACAGACCACACAAAAGAAGGCGAAATACCTGGAAATAATTTCAAAACACCCACGCTGTGGTCCATTTTTTTATGGAATTTTGTGTGCTTTCCTTTCTGAGGCTTTAATAATAATGACCTAGACACCTCTAAAGAAACACCTGACTGTGCAAGTGGCGCATAATTCAAAGACTCAAATGCTTCAAAATGTGCTGCATTAATTTTAGTCGTTCTATTGCCACGGTATAATTTGTATTCAAAATAGAGGCCTACTTCCTGTATTATCGCTTTCCCCTTGTCTTTTAGCGCAGCCAATTGAATGGAGGTGATTAAATTTTCTTTGGCATCTGTTCTCAAATCTCCAATAGGCAATTGGGATCCGGTAAAAATAATTGGTTTGGATAGGTTTTCACACATAAAACTTAGCGCCGCAGCACTATAACTCATCGTATCACTCCCATGAAGAATCACAAAGCCATCAAAAGAAGCATAGTTGGTTTCGATCATGTCTACTATAGTGACCCACAAACTTGGGTCTATATCACTGGAATCAATAGGGGTTTCAAACGAAATACACTCCGTATCACAATCGAGTAGTTTCAGCTCAGGAATTTGCTCCGCAATAGCGTCAAAATTAAAGGCTTTTAGGGTCCCTGTTTCTGGATGTTTTACCATTCCTATAGTACCCCCAGTGTACAATAAAAGTATTTTTGATCTTGCCATAATAATCACACTATCTTGTTAAACGCCAAAAACAGTCTTTGAATTTTCTGTGGTAATAGCAGCAATGTCTTCTATGGTTTTCCCTGTAAGATCTGCTAATTTTTGTGCCACCAAAGGCAGGTAGGCAGACTCATTTCTTTTACCTCTGTAGGGGACTGGTGCCAGGTAAGGGGCATCGGTTTCTAAAACCAAATGAGACAAATCTACCTGATCTATAAAACGATCTAATCCGCCATTTTTAAAGGTAAGCACCCCACCTATCCCAAGTTTCATTCCAAGGGAAATGGCCCTGTTAGCCTGTGAAAGGTCTCCAGTAAAACAGTGGAAAATTCCTCTTAGCAAAGGACCTCTATGGGCCTCCAATACTTCAAAAACTTCATCAAAAGCATCTCTGCAATGAATCACAATGGGAAGCTGGCGCTTTTTAGCCCACTCAATTTGTAAGTGAAAGGCTTCTTGCTGCTCTTTTAAAAAGGCCTTATCCCAGTAGAGATCTATCCCAATTTCTCCTACAGCAACCGCCTGGGTTTCGTCCAAAAAAGACTCCAACACTGCTAGCTCCTCCTGGAAATTTTCTTTTACATGGGTGGGATGAAGGCCACTCATCAAAAACATATTCAAAGGAAAAGCGTTTTTCAATTCCCGCATTTTAGACAAATAGCTACTGTCTATTGCAGGGAGAAAAAAACGCTTTACGCCTTTATTTATAGCTTCTTGAATCACCTCATCTCTGTCGTCAGCAAAAGACTCACTGTACAAATGGGTATGGGTGTCCGTGAATACCACTACAGCTCTAAAGCTTTCTTTTGATCCCCATCCATTAAGAATGTCGTTGGGTCTTCCAAGGCCTCTTTAACAGCCACTAAGAAACCAACAGACTCTTTCCCATCAATAATTCTGTGGTCATAAGAAAGGGCCACATACATAATAGGTGCTACCACAATTTCTCCATTTTTCACTACAGGACGCTCCACAATATTGTGCATTCCAAGGATCGCAGACTGAGGCGGGTTAATAATAGGTGTAGACAACATAGATCCAAACACCCCACCATTGGTAATGGTGAAAGTTCCACCTGTCATTTCATCTACCGTAATTTCTCCGTCACGGGCACGAATTGCAAGGCGTTTTACCTCTGATTCTACCCCTCTAAAACTCAAATTCTCAGCATTTCTAATTACAGGAACCATTAATCCTTTGGGACCAGATACCGCAATTGAAATATCACAGAAATCATAAGTAACCATCTCTTTTTCATCTATCATAGAGTTAACCGCTGGGTAAAGTTCTAAGGCGCGAATGACCGCTTTTGTAAAGAATGACATAAAACCTAATCCAACACCATGCTTTTCTGTAAAGGCTTCTTTATATTGCTTTCTAAGGGCAAAAATAGACCCCATATCTACCTCATTAAAAGTAGTTAGCATAGCTGTTTCGTTCTTTGCAGACACCAAACGCTCTGCCACTTTTCTTCGCAACATAGACAGCTTACTTCTGGTTGTGCCTCTGGTACCACCATTAGAATTTGTTCCCATAGAAGGTACTGCCTTATCAGCGTCTTCCTTGGTTACTCTACCATCCTTACCAGTCCCTACAATCTCAGATGCCAACATGCCTTTTTCTGCCAATATTTTCTTAGCAGCCGGAGAAGCGGATCCTGTCGCATAGCTAGCAGCAGCAGCGGGGTTTCTTTTACGGGGGCCGATGCAACAGCAGGGGCGGCTTCTGGGGTAGCTTTAGCCACTTTAGCTGGAGCATCTCCTTCTGGCCTAACGGCCGACGTATCTATTAAACAAACCACAGCACCCACCGCAACAGCGTCACCTTCCTCTGCCTTAAGCGTAATTACGCCACTCATCTCAGCAGGTAATTCAAGTGTTGCCTTGTCTGAATCTACTTCAGCAATGGCTTGGTCTTTTTCTACATAATCACCATCTTGGACCAACCAAGCGGCAATTTCTACTTCTGTGATGGACTCCCCTGGAGAGGGTACTTTCATTTCTAAAATCATCGTGTATAATTTATGAGATCTCTTTAAATTTATTATCTAATCATATTGTCTTTGGAAGCGTCAAACACATAGTCAATGACTTCCTGGTGCCTTCTTTTAGAACGCACAGCACTACCAGCAGCTGGGGAAGCGTAAAAACGCCTCGAAGCTACCCTAAATTTAGACGCCATTGGTAAATGCATGAGCAAGTGGCTCCAAGCCCCCATATTTCTAGGCTCTTCTTGAGCCCAAACAATGTCTTTTGCGCTTTTATAAGCCTCTATTTCTGCCTGGATCTGATTTATAGCCAATGGAAACAATTGTTCTATTCTAACCAATGCCACGTCTTCTCTTTCCAGGTTCTCTCTGGCTTCTAATAGATCGTAGTAGAATTTACCCGTACAAAATACAAGTGTTTTAACCTTGTCTTTTACCGCCGAATGATCTCCAATAACTTCTTGGAAATGACCGTTGGCAAAATCTGCTACACCGGAAACTGCTTTAGGGTGTCTCAATAAACTCTTGGGTGTAAACACCACCAATGGTTTTCTGTAAGTGGCTTTCAGTTGTCTTCTCAACAAATGAAACATATTGGCTGGTGTAGTGCAGTCTGCTATAAACATATTGTCCTTAGCACACATTTGCAAATACCTTTCCATCCTAGCAGAAGAATGCTCTGCTCCTTGACCTTCGTATCCATGAGGCAATAACATCACCAAACCATTTTGCAATTTCCACTTGTCCTCTGCTGCAGAAATATACTGGTCAATCATAATTTGTGCCCCATTGCTGAAATCTCCAAATTGTGCCTCCCAAATAGTCAATGTATTTGGACTTGCCATAGCGTATCCATAATCAAAACCTACCACGCCATACTCAGAGAGTAAAGAGTTAAATATGTGTAATTTACCTTGCTTATCGTTTAACTGATTTAAAAGCAATACTTCTTCTTCACTTGCCTCTACTTTCAATACGGCATGCCTGTGAGAGAAAGTACCTCGCTCCACATCTTGTCCTGAAATTCTCACGTCAAATCCTTCTTCTAAAAGAGATCCATATGCCAAGAGTTCTCCCATGGACCAGTCCAGGCTATTGCTTTCAAAAAACATCTTACGCCTGTCCTCTATGAGCTTGTCTATCTTTCTCAAGAATTTTTTATCCGAAGGTAAAGTAGTGATCACTTTAGCTATTCCAGTGAGCTTATCTAATGGGTAAGCAGTAGCAACTTTTAGTGCCATAGTGTCTTCTTGAGCAGGAGCCAAGCCTTTCCATGCCTCAGACATAAATGGTGTAATTACCGTCTTATCTTCTTTTCTAGAGTCTTCTAAATCTGACTCTAAACTGTCTTTGTATGATTGCTCTAAACCCTTAACAAAATCCGGTGTAATGATCCCTTCTTCAATAAGTCTAGCGGTATAGATTTCTTTAGGGTTTTGGTGTTTGGCAATTGCCTTGTACAATTTTGGCTGCGTAAACCTTGGTTCGTCGCCCTCATTATGACCGTACTTCCTATAACCCAATAGATCAATAAAAACGTCTCTTTTAAACCTCATGCGGTATTCCAAAGCAAATAATGCAGCGTGTACAACCGCTTCTGCGTCGTCTGCATTCACGTGAAGTACTGGACTCAAAGTGACTTTACCTACGTCTGTACAATAGGTAGAAGACCTTGCGTCTAAGTAATTGGTGGTAAAACCAATTTGATTATTTACCACAATATGAATGGTTCCATTGGTTTTATAACCGTCTAACTGGGCCATTTGAACCACTTCGTACACCAGACCTTGGCCTGCTATAGCAGCATCTCCATGCAATACGATAGGCAGTACCTTAGAAAAATCTTCTGGGTATAAGTTGTCTTGTTTGGCTCGGGCAATTCCCTCTACTACTGCACCCACTGTTTCCAAGTGAGATGGATTTGGTGCAATATTCATCACAATCTTATTGCCGTTATCTGACATCCTATCTGAAGTCCAACCCAAGTGATACTTTACATCTCCATCAAAAACTACTTGCTCGTAGTCTTTACCGTCAAACTCACTAAAAATGTCTTTTGCAGACTTGCCAAAAATATTGGTCAGTACATTTAAACGGCCTCTATGGGCCATTCCCATTACAAACTCAGCCACTCCTTTAGCCGCGGCAGCTTCTACAATAGCGTCTAATGCTGGGATTAAAGATTCATTCCCCTCCAGTGAAAAACGCTTCTGACCTACGTATTTGGTATGTAAAAAAGTTTCAAAACTCACTGCTTGGGTAAGTTTTTTAAGAATATGTTTTTTCTGATCTACAGAAAATGAAGGGTGATTGTCATTGACATTCAACCAGTTTTGAATCCATTCAACGCGCTCAGGATTTCTAATATACATATACTCTACCCCAATAGCGTCACAATATATACGTTGTAAATGGCCAATAATATTAGTGAGTGTCGCAGCGCCAATACCAATAATCTCTCCTGCGGAAAATACGGCATTTAAGTCTGATTCCGTCAGTCCAAAGTGTTCCAATTCCAGGGTAGGACTGTATTTCCTTCGCTCCCTTACTGGGTTGGTTTCCGTAAATAAATGCCCCCTACTTCGGTACCCATCAATCAATCTAATGACTTGAAATTCTTTCTGCATGCTATTTGGCATCTCAGAAATGGTTTCGGGCGAAACAAGGGTTTCTTCATTAAAAAAACCATGTGCTTCTGAACCAAAGTCATAGCCTTGAAAAAAAGCACGCCAAGAAGGCTCTACACTGTCCGGATTTTTTAAATATTTATCGTATAAGTCCGCAAAAAATGAAGTATGTGCGGCGTTTAAAAAGGAATATGGATCCATCTATAATTTGGAATATGGGTCTTTTGTATAAAATTTATTCAAAAATACAACATTTGGCTAATTTGAGCCTTGGGTTTAACTCATAATTATAAAAAAATACGAAAACCTTGTATTAAATTATCATTCCTTAAAAAAAACCCGATAAAGTCTTTCTTTTCAATACTTTAATCACCAAAAAAAAGGAGGGCAAATTGCCCTCCCTTGTTTTATAAAAAGGCTTCACTCAATACTAATAGTCGCGCAACACTTCTTTATCTTGGTTTTTAAAAATAAGCCCTTCTTTCATCACAAAAACAACTTGCTCGAGCGTACTGACATTTGCTTGCGGATGCTCATTTACAGCCACTATGTCTGCCGTATAACCTTGCTTTAATTGACCCAAACTATTTGAATACCCCAATAAATTGGCGTTGGTTATTGTTGCCGCTGCAATGGCTTCCATTACAGGCATACCTGCTGCTACCATAAATCCAAATTCTTTGGCATTGTCTCCATGAGGAGAGACTCCTGCGTCTGTTCCAAAAGCAATTTTAACGCCTTTTTTGTAGGCCGCAGCAAAAGTAGTATTGACTTCTCGGACCTATCTCTAGTGCCTTTTTAGCAATTACCTCCGGAAAATAACCAGGTATGGCCGCATTGGCGGCAGCGGCTTTTCCAGCAGATATTGTTGGCACTAAATAAGCGTCGTATTTTACCATTAAATCCATGGTAGACGGCTCCATAAGTGTGCCGTGTTCTATGGTTTTAATACCTGCAATAATAGCCCTTCTCATCCCTTCGTCTCCATGTGCATGAGCCGCCGTAAGCATACCGTAATCTTTTGCTGTGTTTACTATAGCAGCCAATTCATCTGCGGTAAATTGTGGGTTCTGACCATTTTTTGCGACGCTAAGCACCCCTCCTGTTGCAGTGATTTTAATCACGTCTGCACCGTCTTTATATCTTTGCCTCACAGCCTTTCTAGCGTCTGCTGGAGAATTCACTACACCTTCTCTAGGTCCTGGATCTCCCATTAAATCATAACTTCTTCCATTGGTTGGATCTGCATGACCCCCTGTGGTGCCTATCGCTTTACCTGCAGTAAAAATTCTAGGCCCCATTACAGTTCCTTTGGCAATGGCTTTTCTCAAAGCAATATTGACCCCACTACCCCCTAAATCTCTTACGGTTGTAAAACCAGCCATAAGGGTTCTTTTGGCATATAGGGTTGCACCCAAGGCAACATCGGCTTCATTTTCTGTAAAACGATTCATATAGGTTCTCGGATTAGACTCGTGCTCTATATGTACATGCATGTCTATAAAACCAGGCATAACAACCTGCTTTTTTAAATCAATATGGGTATCCGTTTCTGCGCCATTCACATAGCCATTTAGGATGGATTCTATGGCGTTTCCAGAAACAACAATGGTTTTCTCTGAAAGGGTTTTGCCTTTGGCCACGTCTATAATCTGACCACAATGCAAGTAGGTTTTTTGAGCGTGAAGGCTCACAGCCCAAAAGCAAAGGACTGTAAAAAACAATTTTTTCATAATAAAGGCACTTTAGGGGTTCGCTAATGTTAAATAAAAATAGCGGGATAATTAAACCGCTTTTCGATTCCTAAGATAGTAATTTATTTTCCCATGCCCATGCAGAAGCCATGGCCTCTTCTAAAGAAAATCGTGACTGCCAACCTAAAATAGTGCTGGCTTTATGGGTGTTGGCGTATGCGGCTGTGACATCGCCCTGTCTTGGCGGAGCAAAGACAAAGGGCAAAGAACGCCCACTGACTTTTTCATAGGCCTTAATCACCTCTAAAACAGAGCTTCCCTTACCTGTACCCACATTAAATACTTCAAATGAGGCTGTTGGCGCATTGTTTAGTAACCTATTCATTGCGACCATATGCGCTTCTGCGAGATCTACTACGTGAATGTAATCTCTGATACAAGTGCCGTCTGGGGTGGGGTAATCATTTCCAAATACAGACAGCTGAGCTCTTTTACCAACCCCTGTCTGTGTAATAAAAGGCACTAAATTTTGAGGAACTCCTAGAGGAAGCTCACCAATAAGTGCAGATTCGTGTGCCCCAATTGGGTTAAAATATCGGAGCGCTGTAACCTTTAAATGGGGATAAGCAAGACAACTGTCCTGTAATATTTCTTCTCCAATTTGCTTGGTGTTTCCATAGGGAGACATGGCTTTTAGCACCGGAGCGGTCTCTTCAATAGGCAATTCAAGGGCCTGACCATAAACGGTGCAAGAAGAACTAAAAATAAATGCAATAGGCTGCTTTACGACCTCCTGAAGTAAATACACTAGAGTATTTAGGTTGTTTTGATAATAATCTAAAGGCTTCTCAACGGACTCCCCTACTGCTTTAAAAGCGGCAAAATGAATGACCGCATTAATGTCTGGGTGTTTGGAAAATAATATTGATGCAGTTTCAGGATGTCTTAAATCCATGGGGTAAAATTCAGGTGTTTTTCCTGTTATTGTGGTTATACCATCCAGTACGGAAGCGCTGGTATTCACCAGATTATCTATCACTACTACTTTATGACCCGCTTCTAAGAGACATACCACAGTATGTGACCCTATATACCCTAGACCGCCTGTCACCAATACTGTTGCCATTTTATGAATTTAAAAAATTGAGGATGGTTTTTGTGATATGTGAAATTTGTGCCGCATCTAATTCGGTATGCATTGGCAATGAAATTACCTGCTCACTTAAGGCATTGGTCACTGTGAAATCTGTTTCTTTATAATTTTCGTTGGTATAGGCTTTTTGCCTGTGTAATGGAATGGGGTAATACACCCCACAAGGAATTGCTTCTGACGCCAAATGAGCCACAAGTGCATCTCTTTTTCCATGGGTAATTTTTAAGGTGTATTGGTGAAATACATGGCAATCACAGCTATCGCAAATCCCTTCGCAACCATTGACTGTTTTTGGTAATTCAATGTCCGGGTGTCCATTAAAAGCAGCGTTATAAGCCTTTGCGGTTGTCCTTCTCTTGGTATTATAACTGTCTAGCCTAGGTAATTTTGCATTTAATACAGCGGCCTGCAAAGCGTCCAATCTAGAGTTCACCCCAACTACGTCGTGGTGGTATCTCTCGTACATACCGTGGTTTACAATACCTCTTAGGGTATGGGCTAGGGCGTCGTCATTGGTGAACAATGCACCCCCATCTCCATAACAGCCTAAATTTTTAGACGGAAAGAAAGAGGTTGCCCCCACGTGCCCTATCGTACCAGCCATTTTCTTTGTGCCGTTTACTGAAGTAAAAGTGGCGCCAATGGCTTGTGCATTGTCTTCTATTACTTTTAAATTATGCTTAGCAGCAATTTCCATAATTTCATCCATAGGAGCCGTTTGTCCAAAAAGATGTACAGGTACAATGGCTTTTGTCTTAGGGGTTATGGCACTGGCTACTGCAGCTGGGTCTATCATAAAAGTGTCTGGTAACACGTCTACCAAAACAGGGGTTAATCCCAATAAGGCAATGACCTCTACGGTAGCTGCAAAGGTAAAATCTGCGGTAATTACCTCATCTCCAGGTTGTAAACCTAGGCCCATCATGGCTATTTGTAGTGCATCTGTACCGTTGGCACAAGGAATGACGTGTTTTACGCCCAGATAAGCTTCTAGTGCTTTCTGAAATTCTTGTACTTCTGGACCATTAATAAAGGCGGCACTCTCTAGCACAGATGTAAATCTTTCGTTTACTTCTGATTGTATTTCACGGTATTGACCTTGAAGGTCTACCATCTGTATTTTTTTCATAAATGCTTTATAAAGACCCTACGAAAATACAAAAAATACCCCCCTACACCATTGATTGAGATAAAGAAACGTATTTTTGTTACCAAAGATGTAAGCCTTGTATTTATTGTACAATTTATTAGTCACGCTGGGTCAAGGGATTCTTCCTATTGCGGCACTATTTTCACCCAAA
>ABVW01000014.1 GCA_000173115.1 Flavobacteria bacterium MS024-3C | reverse complement strand
AAAGAAATCATTGATAACTTGGTAAGAGAGGCTGATAAATGGTTAGCCGGAGAAAATAATCCAGACGATATTACTTTAGTGGTAATTAAGCATAATTAATTTTAAAATAACAATAAAATGAAAAAGCCTGTTGTAGAATTAAAATTGCCTATAATTCCTAATATGGAATTGATAGCAACTCAGACTGCTGAAGTGATTTCAAGGCATATGAATCTCACAGATGATCAAAATTCTGAGATAAGTATGGCAATAATTGAAGCCTGCATTAATGCTTTTGAACATTCAAAAGTGGAAAACAATGTTTTTATTCATTTTATAATTGAAGAGGCCAGTTTAGTTATAAAAGTAATTGATCAGGGGATTGGTTTTGACAAAAGTAATGTAGAAATTCCTAAAATAGAAAATAAGATCGGCACAAATGAAAGAAAAAGAGGCTGGGGCTTACAACTTATCCAAGAATTAATGGATTCTGTAGAGTTTGAGTCAAATGAAGAGGGTACAACAGTAACAATGAAAAAAAACATAAACAAATAGCATAATGAGTAGTTTTATAACAAGTATTAAAGAGAATAATTCTATTATAATAATAGAAACTAATGGATATTTAAACTCATCCTCAAAATACCAAGGTCTACTTTTTTAACTACACGGTTCAATTCATGAAGCATGTCTTTTGGACTCATTTGAGGTAAACCAATTAGCCCAGCCTTCGTTATTGAAACTAACATTCCTGAGGGTGTACCATGGCCAGTAGCATCTCCACATATAGCATAAAGAGAGCCATCTTGTGATTCGAAAAAGTCATAATAGTCTCCTCCTACTTCTGTCGATGTCCTTAAAAATGCAGAAATGTCAAATTGTTTTATTTCTGGAAGTGATTTAGGTAATAATCTATTTTGTAAGTCCTTAGCTGCTGCTAACTCAGAATTTTTTCGTTCATTTTCAGCTTTATTATATGACTTTTTAGCTTGATATTTTCCAAATTGCATGAATGACAAAATAAGAGCTAAGAAATATGATATATATGCAAATATAGATCTATACCAAGGAGGAGATATAGTAAATTCTGTGAATCCTTCTTCCGAAATTTCACCACTTGCATCTTTTGCTCTAACTCGAAATTTATAATCACCTTCAGATAAATTGGTGTATTCTTTTTTAAAATCAGGCACAAATTCTGACCAATTATTATCCTGACCTTCTAGCCAATAACTAAATAATGTTTTAGATTCGTTACCAAACACTGGGTAAGACACTTCGAAAGATAAATTATTGTTTTTAAATGGGAGAGAACCTAATTTAATAAGTGATTTTTCACCATTGGTATAAATTTCTCGAACTATTGCTTTATATTTTAATCTTGATTCCTTAATGGCTAATTCTGGATAATATCTATATAATTTATTGTCTTGCGAACCAATCCAAAGTATTTCACTCTCTCCAGATCCTTCGGCATAGAAACCTCCTGCTAATTCACTTATATCTACTTTATAAAAGGGGTATTGCTCAAATAAAAAACCTTTTTTTACATCAAAATGAGTTTTGAAAAGTCCACTTTTAGAGAGTGTCCACCCATTTTTAGACTGTGAATTATATGCATACCTGACAAAACCTTTTTTGGGTACTACGGTAGTGTCAAGTTCAATATCCGTAAGTATAGCTTTGTTGCTTTTTAAATCTAATTTATAGTAATTATTTAAAGAATCCACCAGCATGTGAGTGGAATCATTATAAGTTTCTATGAAAAATCGATTACTTTTTACAACTTTTTTATCAATTGTTAATTTCACGTAATCTCCTTGACCATCACTATTGTAGCTATATATAAACGCTCCATCAGGAGTTAATGCAAGTATTTTACCAGAAGAAACCTCTATAATATTCAATGGTTTGATAGAATCTTGTTTTTTTAACTTCAGTTGATTCCATTTGCCATTTTTATATTGATGAGCTAGTAAACCATAAACTCTATTTGAAGAAAATATTATACTTGGGTTTACCTTAGAACGAATTGTAGAATTTGATCTGTAAATAGGACTTACAACCTCAGTATTCCTATTTTTAGTAGTTTTTATACTATAATTATTGGTGGTAATTATTTGATCATCAAATTTCAATATTGAATTCCAGCCAGCTAATTCATTTACGTTATTAGCTTCAAATTTTGATTGTTCAAAAGCATTATTTTTTGGAACTAAATCATATAGGTCTTCACTAGTTCTAACATATAATTTTCCTTTATTCCTTGTGATGTCTTGAATTGCCCCCGACATATTATTTCTTTCAGAAAAATATGTCATTGTTGAGTCAAAACTTACACGAAATAATCCAAAATTTGTACCCCAAATATCTCCTTGACGGTCTTGAATGAAACCAGTTATATGATTATCATTCAGGCCAGTTTCTTTTGTTAAAAGGGCATTGACTTTTAGTTTGTTATCAATGAAAATCATGCCACCTTTACTTGTAACGATTGGAATAGTGCCGTCTTTTAGTCTAGATCCTCCAACATAAACTTCATTTTTATTCATGAAATCATCGATTTCATCTGCTTTTGCTTTAATTAATTTACCATCTTTTTTTAAATACCATGCCCCAACATCTCTAGAAACCAATAGCTGGTCTCCATTATCTAAACTATATTGTTCATCAACTCTGTTTTCTGAAAAAATCTTTTTACTTGAAGGCAAATATTTAAACTTACCCTCAATTAATTTGTAAATCCCCTCTCCCCAAATTCGAAGAAAAGCTCCTCCTTTGTTAACATTAAGCGTATGTAATACATTGTCAAAATGCTCTACGCTCAACAATTTTTTATCTTTGTATAGATAAACAGATTTCTCTGATTGAAACATTATAGTGTCATTTAAAACACCTGCAGACCATAGTGTCGAATTGACCTCGTCTTGATCAGGTAAATCATCAGATAAAGAAAAATAGATGGGCTCGTTAAGCTCGTTTTTTTCAATATAACCGAAGCTTCGACCTATAATTGAATAAATTGTATTTTTAGAGTCTTTTAATAACGCTCGTCCATTACCCCTTGTTGGCTCGCCATCTTTATCAAGTACTGGCCTAACTTTTTGGCCGTCAAAAGTTAATACTCCATTTGTACTATTTCCATAATAAATAACTCCATCTGGATCTTGTAGGACAGACCAATTAAGATAATTAGTCTTTAGAAATGCTCTTCCATAATTTGAAACAAAGAAATCTCCCATTTCATCTTTTTTGTCTTGGCCATAAACAATAGTATTAAACTGGAATAAACAAATAAGCAAAAAGATGAATTTGAGTATACTTTCAGGCTTTGTATTATGATGGGGAATTATTTTTACTTTCATATATTTATTATTAATAGATAATAAATATAATTATAATTAATTGCAATTAGACATGTGACTTCAAAAAAAGGTAATTTAAACAAAAAAACCCTTGAAAATCAATCGATTAACAAGGGTTGTTGTACTCGAGGTGGGAATCGAACCCACACTCCAAAGGAACTGGATTTTGAATCCAGCGCGTCTACCAATTCCGCCACTCGAGCAAATGTTAGAAAATTAGGTTCTCCTAAAATTGGAAGGCAAAAGTAGAAAATAAATTGAGAATCTTCCTAAAAAAAAGAAACATTTCACTGTGGCAACTGAAATAAATGTATAAATTTGCAGCTCCTTAATATTAAGGAACTTAGAACTGGAACCAAACCCGCTTTAAGCATGCCATATATACAACCAGAACCTAAAATTTTTGCTTGCACCCAAAGTCAGGCCCTCGCAGAGAAGATTGCTAAATCTTTTGGTGCCCCTATTGGAAAAGTAATTACGTCTAAATACAGCGATGGAGAATTCCAGCCTTCTTTTGAAGAGTCTGTTCGTGGATCTAGGGTTTTTATTGTGGGTTCTACCAACCCAAGTTCTGAGAATTTAATGGAAATGCTGTTAATGTTGGACGCTGCCAAAAGAGCATCGGCCAGGCACATTACGGCAGTGATGCCGTATTTTGGCTGGGCCAGACAAGACAGAAAAGACAAGCCTAGGGTGCCTATTGCTGCTAAATTAGTGGCTAAAATGCTAGAAGTTGCAGGTGCAACAAGGATCATTACCATGGACCTTCATGCAGACCAAATTCAAGGTTTTTTTGAAAAACCTGTAGACCATTTGTTTGCCTCTACCCTATTTTTGCCTTACCTAAAAAGCCTAAACCTAGAAAATTTAACCATTGCGTCTCCAGATATGGGCGGTTCCAAAAGAGCTTATGCCTATTCTAAAGCCTTAGAAAGCGACGTAGTGATTTGCTATAAACAAAGAGAGAAGGCCAATATAATTTCCCATATGGAGCTGATTGGTGAAGTAACTGGTAAAAATGTGGTCTTGGTAGACGACATGGTAGACACTGCCGGAACACTGACCAAAGCGGCAGATTTAATGATGGAACGAGGCGCATTAAGCGTAAGGGCTATTACAACACATGCCATTCTTTCTGGGAACGCTTACGAGCGTATTGAAAATTCAAAATTAGCGGAATTGATCGTGACCGATTCTATTCCACTCAAACAACAAAGCGATAAGATTAGGGTGATTGGCTGTGCAGACCTTTTTGCAGACGTAATGCAAAGGGTGCATACCAACACTTCTATTAGCTCAAAGTTTTTAATGTAAGAACGTCCCGAGGGGGACTATTTATTAATAATTAAATTTAGAACATGAAATCTATTACTATTAAAGGATCACAAAGAGAAAGCGTGGGCAAAAAAGCAACAAAGGCCTTGCGTAATGCTGGAATGGTTCCTTGCGTAATTTACGGAGGAGACAAACCAGTACATTTTTCAGCTGCAGAGCTGGCATTTAAACCGTTAATCTACACTCCAAACGCACATACAGTAACGGTAGATTTAGCAGATGGAACTAAAATTGATGCGGTATTACAAGACATTCAATTCCACCCTGTAACAGATAAAATCTTACACATAGATTTCTATCAATTATTCAGCGACAAGCCAGTAACTATGAGTATTCCTGTACAGTTAGAAGGAAACTCTCCAGGGGTTAGAAACGGGGGTCGTATGTTGTTTAGAAAACGTAAGTTAATGATCAAGGCATTGCCAGGTGACTTACCAGATTTCTTTTCTGTAGATATTTCAAAACTTAAGATTGGTGGTACCATTGCTGTATCTTCATTATTGGACGAAAAATATACTTTCTTACAACCTGAAAGTACTGCTATTGTTCAAGTGAAAACATCTAGAACCGCTGTTGGAGGAGATGAAGAAGAAGATGAAGAAGGTGCAGAAGGTGCAGATGGTGCTGAGGCAACTGCAGAAGCTGCTGCGGAGTAATCCAGTAGAAACTTTTTATTTTAAGCATCCCAAGCCACCTGGTTTGGGATGCTTTTTTTATTTTTACCACTATATCTTACAAACTAGCGTAGCACATGAAAAAATTCCTGATTGTTGGCCTCGGAAACATAGGCGCTGAATATGCTGAAACCAGACACAATATTGGTTTTAAAATAGTAGAGGCCTTGGCACACAAGCACGAGCAATCTTTTGAAACCCAAAAATTAGGGGACTTGGCTACGGTTAAAATCAAGGGAAGAAGTCTAATTCTCTTAAAGCCTAGTACCTATATGAACCTCAGCGGAAAAGCGGTCATGTACTGGATGGAAAAAGAGAAAATTCCTATGGAAAATGTGTTGGTAGTAACAGACGACATTCACTTGCCCTTTGGTAGCATCCGCCTTAAGGCGAAGGGATCAGATGGCGGCCACAATGGCTTAAAAGACATTCAAGAAAATTTAAATACCGTCCAATACAACCGCTATAGATTTGGTGTAGGTGCAGATTTTGGTGCAGGAAGACAGGTAGATTATGTGTTAGGAGAATGGTCCGTGGAGGAACGTGAAAAACTAAAAGAACGCTTGGAAAAATCTGCTGCATTGATAGAATCTTTTGTCCTTGCGGGTTTGGCTAGAACCATGAATCAGTTCAATAATAACTAGTCAAAATAACTAAAATAACTGTTGGCCTGATTAAACCGCCCCAGTAATTAGTCTATTTTAAAATCAAATACTGCAGAAGGAGTGCTGTTACCGGAAAGGTCGGTGGTTACAACCTGCCAATAATAAGTGGCTCCTTGAACTACATTGGCTGTAAATTGGGTGGCAGTTGCGCCGTTCAAACTACGGTTGGTGCTCGGTGGAGACTGGTTTTCTAGTAGCAGTGTATAACTAGCTATATCATTATCTATATCCGAACCAGACCAACGCAAAGAAACTTGGCCTTCAGCAGGCATAGTAATTTGTGATCCTGAAAGAGGCGTGAGTGCCGTTGCTGGAAAAGGGGCATGGGTGATTTCACTACCTGCATTAAAAAAGTACCAGAGGGCGCTTGGGGTGGTTTCCAACACTTTGGTATTTGAGGCAATCACTTGCCAAGAATAGGCCTCTCCCATTCGCAGGGGCACTTCTATGGAAGTGAGTAGGGTGTTTTGAGTAGTTTTTTGGCCGGAACTTAATTGTATAATTTCTAAACGATATGATTCTGATTCTGTAGCCTCACGCCACTCAAAAGGAATTCTTCTGGTCACTTCATTGACCAAACTTCCTTGGGCACAGTCCAAATTTTGAGTTGGAAAGACTAGAGAAATAGGCCCAGGAGGGCTCGGAGGAGCCTCTTTTCCACAAGCTAAAAAAACCGCAAAACAGCCTATTAAAAAATACTTTTTCATTCTTTTAAAACTTTATAAGAGGTGGTGGTGCCATCTAACTCAATTCGAACAATATAAACGCCTGGGTCCCAACGAGAGGTATCTAAACGCCATGGTGTTTGGGTAGCCGTTGAATTGTATGTACCCATAGCGGCACCTGAAAGGGTGAAAATGTGCACTTTCATCTCGGGTTTTTCGAATTCCGCTGTCTGTATGTAAAGGGCTTCTTTTAATGGATTTGGATAAACCACAGGTTTGGGGGTATAAAAAATTTGTTCCTCATAAACACCCTGACAATCTAATCCTGTGGCCACTTTGAGACTATTTATTCCGGGCTTTAACGCCAATGATAGTTGTGGCTGTTCTTGTGAAAAGGACTGGCCGTTTAAGGTTACAAAATAGCGGCTACTCCCAGATAAATTCACAGATAAAAAGCCCCCATTGTCATAAGATACCGCTGTAGTTACAGCCAGTGGTTCTGGAGCACCAATACGCACCTCAAAGCATTGCTGCTCATAGGTAATTCCAGCTTTGGTGCCCTCAAAGCAAAGGGTATAATTGGCTGCTGTCATATTTTCTAGTGCCAAAAAGCTGGTGAAAGTGGCTTGGTTTATTTGGGCACCTGATGCATTTTTAACATATACCACATAATCCATCACTTCCGCTACGGTCACTTCTACAGATCCGTCAGAAACATTTAAACAGGATTGACTCTTGAGAGACACCCTAAAGTTTTGAGGGTCTAAACGGTAAACGGCGCATCCTTTGGTGTCTACCGGGACGCCAGCAGGGGTGTTGAGACATTGGTCTGGGCCGTCGTCATAGACACCGTCATTGTCAGCGTCTGGTCTAAAAGTACCTGCTGCAGATACTTTCATCTCAAAAAGATTGAGTCTGCCACCGTCTGCCTCTGCCACATCTTCTATTTCTAGGCGCCAGATTCCTTTAACAGAGTCTCCTCTAAAAATATCAAAACTTCCCAATGGTTTTACAAGTCCCTCAATAGCAGGGTCATTACCACAGTTAAAAGCAGGGGCTGTATCTGAGAAAGTAGCCACTAAATTTTCCCCTTGTCCACAGGAATTGGCAATTAAAACAGCTACTTTTCCAGAAGGCGCATAAAGCTTAACGACAAGATCTGAAAGGTAAGAATGGGCAATATCTAATGAAACTTCTAAAGAGGAAAGCGGCAAGTCTTCCTTGAATTCAATCCTAGCATTAATGGTGTTTGGATCATTACTTCCTATAGTAATAGGGAGTAAATCTGCAGACTTGGTTTGGGTATTTTCTGCCGCAGTGGTAAAACTATTCACCTCTGAAAGGCTGTTTCCACCACAATCATTCAAAGCTATTACCCGCCAAAAATAAGTGGTATCTGGCGCCAAGTCTACCAAATAACCTTGAGAAAAAGAAGTGGAATTGCTGTAATAAAGTTCCTTGAAATCAGGTGTTAGAGCTACTTCTACTTTATATGTGCTAGCCCCTTTAACCGCAGACCATTCCAAGGTAGCGTCTAAAAAAACAGCGGTATTCCCTGATTGTGGGGCCAATAATAAAGGAGGGTCTAAGGTATCTGGCAAAATAGTGATACTAAAATCTAGACTGTTGGTCCCGGTACCACTCTCTACCAATGCAGTAATGGAGTAAGTACCCGCAACTACTTCCTTAGCTGCACTAAACGTAATGCCAAGTGTTTGTGTATTGGACAGAGTGCCTAAAGTGGGGGTCGCTGAAAGACCTGAAGGAAGGTTTAAAAACGATATTTCAGAAGCCTCAGCAGTGGCATTGTACTCAATCACACCTGACAAGCTTAGTGAGGAGTCTGGACATAAGGAGGCGAATATTGGGTTAAACACCAAGGCCAATGGGGCCTGGGTTATTTCAAAATCTGCTGTATTTACTGCAAAAAATGGATTGTTTTCTGCCTTAAGCATGAGGCGCGCATTGGTCGCATTGGTATTTGGGAGCACCAAAGTATACGCCCCATTGTTGGGAATTCCAGTGGCCAATGTCTTTGAAAAACTAAGACCACCGTCTAATGAAAGTAATGCTTTGAGTGTTTTGGTATTCAATTCAGGCCCGTTGGTTCTGGCTACTTCCCAGCGCACTGCTATAGCTTGCCCACCGCCATAACTTTGCAGACTGTCTTGAGAACGAATAAAGAAAGGCCCTACATTAGACTGAACACTTAAGTGTGTTTTAGCCATATTTATTCCGGCACCCTCACTTGCATTGTCCCTAACGGTGACATAAAAATTATAATCTCTAGGAATGGAGGCCAAGGTCTCCCACTGGGTAAAAGAAGGGGTGTCTGTGGTTAATTTATTGGCCGCTATATTGATCAATTTAGGAAAATATCTTTGGGGAGAAGTTGTTGGCGGCAATGACCTAAAAGCGGCTCCCACTGGGTTTTGAGGGCCAAAAATAGCTGCAGTAACCACCCCATTGTCTGCCTGTTCCCAAGTGTAAGAAAGCACGTCTTCTGCGTTGGGATCTGAAGCCTTCGCTTCAAGTAAAAAAGGCGTTCCTAAGGGGAGCTTATAATCACTTAAAGCTTCTAAAACAGGTGCGTCATTAGTGCTTAATTCATTATTCTCACAGGCATAGGTGTCTAGGTAATTTAAAATTTGTAGGATACTCACCCCATGAAAATAATCCGACGCATTTGGGGCCACATTTTCACCAGATACAATCCCTGCGTAAGACATGATCGTACTGCCACTTCCTGGCTCTACCTGAACATTCGTTCCCTCAGATTCATAAGACCAGGAGTGGTTGGCCCCAAACTGATGCCCAATTTCATGGGCCACAAAATCAATATCAAAGGTATCTCCCTCTGGAAATTGTCCAGAAGAAAAACCACTGCCTTTTTTATTGTCCTGGCAAACTGCTCCCACAAAACCCGCGTTACCGTTGTTGTTGTCTTGGTGAAAAAGATGTCCTATGTCGTATTGCGCCTCGCCAATATTAGCGGTTAAAGTGGCTTGAATTTCATTGTTTAAATCCGACCCAAATGGATCTGTTTCAGGGTCGGTATAAATCACATTGGTCGTACTGGCTACTAGAGAAAGCTGCACCCCTAAATCCCTGCCAAATACTGCGTTAATCCGAGTCACAGTGGCGTTAATTGCTGCCAAAGCGCCTGCTACCGTTCCGCCGTGATACTGGGTGTATTCTCCAGAGGCAGCTACCGCTAAGCGGTATGTTTTTACGGTTGTTTTGGCGGCTGCATTTGTCCCTTTCTCCTGGCTGTATTTGGCCGTCATACTTCCGGCCGATGCCCTTATATTATCTCCTATTGCTCCTGTAAAGGTGTCACAGGTAAAATCTTTATTTCCAGAATTATCCGCAGTATAAAGGGTATATTGGCTTGTGTTTTTTGATTTTTCTAAAAAAGTAAAGCCTCCAGAACTAGGGTACATAAAAGTTGCAGACAATTGGGTTTTTGTTCCTGAAGAAAAAGAGAAAAACACTTTTGACCCTTGGGCACTTAATCCTTTATAGGAGCGAATGTTGGGGAATTTTAGTTGCAGCCCTTCTGAAAGTGTTTCTTGCAAACCAATGGTATAGCTTTCTATAACTCCAGACTCATTAGGAAAATACAAAACACCCGCTGCGTTTACCGCTTTTTCTAGGGCCCTAGAAAATTTAAGCCCATCCAAGTCGTAAAACACCTTATCTTGAATGGATTTATTACCAAGGCTAGACTGAGGGGATTGGATTTTGGCTTTGGACCAATAGCTTTGCTGGGCCTGGGCAGAAAAGACTAAAAAAAGTAGGCATAATGAAAAAACAAGCCGTAATTTTGAACGCATATAGGGATATATATCCCATAAAAATACAGTATTTTATTATAAAACAAGCGTGATTACCACCCATTCCTTGCCGCCATTAGATGCCAGTATAAAAACAGCCGTCACCATAGGGACTTTTGATGGGGTACATTTGGGACACACCCAAATTATAAAGCAACTTGTTGAAAAAGCTAAAATACTAAAAGTCCCCGCTGTAGTTTTAAGTTTTTATCCGCATCCTAGAATTGTTTTACACCAAGACAGCGGGATTAAACTCTTAGACAGTCTACAAGAGAAGGCTGCGAAATTAGAAGCCCTTGGGGTAGATTATTTTGTGGTATACCCCTTTAGTAAAAGCTTTTCTAGAATGAAGGCAGCGACTTTTGTGTCGGACATTTTAGTAAAGGGGCTTCACGCCAAAAGTGTGCTCATTGGTTACGACCACCGTTTTGGTAGAAACAGAAATGCCAATATAGAAGACCTGAGAAATTATGGAAAACAATACAACTTTGAGGTGATAGAAATTTCTGCACAAGCCATAGAAGCAGTAGCCATAAGCTCTACAAAAATCCGAAAAGCTTTGGCGCAAGGACAGGTAAAAAAAGCGAATCAATTCCTTGGCAGTGCATTTAGCCTAAGCGGGAAAGTCGTTTCAGGCAAACAAATTGGGCGTACTATGGGATTTCCCACTGCAAATATAAAGCCCACTTATTCCTATAAACTCATTCCAAAAGAAGGGGTGTACGTAATTAAAAGTCACTTAGGCGGACAGGAAGTGTTTGGCATGCTTAATATTGGTCAAAACCCTACAGTCACTGCACAGGACGCTCCAAGCATTTTTCCAAAGATAGAAGCCCACTTTTTTAATTTCAACAAAGACCTCTACGAGCAGGAAATAACTGTTTGTTTAATAGATAGGTTAAGGGATGAGATTAAATTCGAGTCCCTTGAAGCACTTGCCTCACAGCTCAAAAAAGACCAATCCAATGCCTTAAATATAGTCACTGCTTACAAAAGCAAAAAGTGACCTTATAAATTCCCCCTATTCCATTACCTTTACACTTTATTAAAATTCATACTTTATGTTGCAGATTCAAGCCATAAGAGCCCAAGAAGACGCTATTATTACCGCACTTAAAAAACGCCAAATAGACGCCGCTCCTATTGTGTCAAAAATTCTAGAAGCAGACCAACTGAGAAGGGCTACCCAAACCTCATTAGATGAAAATCTGGCCCGAGCCAACCAATTGGCTAAAGAGATAGGCGGGCTATTTAAATCTGGAAAAGCAGCAGAAGCACAAGCACTCAAAGAAGAGAGCGCCACGCTTAAAGAAGCGAGTAAAACACTTCAGGTTACTTTAACCCAGGTGAGCGAAACATTACAAGATTTATTGTACACACTGCCCAATGTGCCTCACGAATCTGTACCCAGTGGTAAAAGCGAAGAAGACAACGAAGAAATATTTAGAGCAGGAGACATTCCTATATTGCATAAAGACGCCCTTCCCCATTGGGAGTTGGCCAAAAAATACGACCTAATTGACTTTGAATTAGGGGTTAAAATTGCCGGAGCAGGATTTCCGGTCTACAAAGGCAAAGGGGCTAAATTACAAAGGGCTTTAATTGCTTATTTTTTAGATAAAAATACCGCAGCTGGCTATACAGAAATACAACCCCCTTTAGTGGTCAATGAAGCCTCTGCCTTGGGTACGGGACAATTACCAGACAAAGAAGGGCAAATGTATTATATACCAGAAGACAAGCTATACCTCATCCCCACAGCAGAAGTACCAGTGACCAATATTTTTAGAGATGTGGTCTTGTCAGAAAGTGATTTCCCCGTAAAATACACCGCCTATACTCCGTGTTTTAGAAGAGAAGCTGGTAGCTATGGCGCTCATGTGAGAGGGCTTAACAGACTCCACCAATTTGACAAAGTGGAGATCGTACAGGTATCCCATCCGGAAGTTTCTTACGAAGCCCTAGATGGTATGGTCCACCATGTAAAAGAAATCCTTCAGGAATTGGAAATTCCCTACAGAATCCTCAAACTATGTGGAGGAGATCTCGGTTTTACAGCAGCTTTAACCTTTGATTTTGAGTTGTTTTCTACCGCCCAAGATAGGTGGTTGGAAATCTCTTCCGTCTCTAACTTTGAAACCTTCCAGGCCAATCGCTTAAAACTCCGTTTTAAGGACGCCGCCGGAAAAAGCGTCTTAGCGCATACCTTAAACGGTAGCGCATTGGCCTTACCAAGAGTCTTGGCAGGAATTTTAGAAAACTGCCAAACACCAGAGGGTATTAAAATACCAAAAGTTTTACAGCCATATACTGGCTTTGACATGATCTCATAACATATGTTTTTATTTAACGTTACCACCCATTTAGACGAAGCACAAGAAGCAGAATGGCTTCATTGGATGCAAGAGGAACACATCCCTACCCTACTCAAAGGAGATTACTTTAACTCCGCTACCCTCACCAAGGTCATGGTAGAAGAACCTATGGGAGGCGTTACTTATACCGTGCAATACACCACAGATCATAAAGCCATTATTAATGGTCTTTACGACAGACAGGCTGCAGATTTAGAGGCACAACTGATGAAAAAATTTGGCAGTGAAGTGTTGAGCTTCAAAACACCGCTTAAAATTATTGGCCAATACTAACCCTTAGCATATTATTCCCATGGGAAAACACAAAAAAGTTGGAAAGTACCAGAATTGGGATAAAGAAGAAGACTCAAGTGCCGTTAGGGCTAAAAAACACCTGGGGCAACACTTTTTAAAAGATCAAGTAGTCGCTAGAAAAATAGCAGAAACCCTCTTGCTAAACGGCTATGACAATGTCATTGAAATTGGCCCAGGAACTGGTGTACTCACCCAATACTTACTTGAGCAAGACATTAACATCCTGGCCCTAGACTTAGACCGGGAGTCTATAGAATACTTAAAGACAGATTTTGAGATTAACCACCTCAAATTGCTTCAGCGTAAAAAATCATTTGAAGTCCGCAATGCAGACTTTCTTAAAGAAGACCTAAGTACGCTTTTTAATGGAGCTCCGTTTGGTATAACAGGAAATTTCCCTTACAATATTTCTACACAAATTGTATTTAAAATGCTTGAATACAAGGATAGGGTTCCTGAATTTACAGGGATGTTCCAAAAAGAAGTGGCCCAGCGAATCTGTGAAAAAGAAGGGAGTAAAGCCTATGGAATACTTTCTGTTTTAGTACAGGCTTTCTATGAAGCAGAGTACCTTTTCACGGTTCATCCTGAAGTTTTTAATCCGCCGCCAAAGGTGCAGTCTGGTGTTTTAAGACTCACCCGAAAAGAAAACCAAAGCATTGACTGCTCTGAAACGCTCTTAAAAACGGTCGTGAAAGCTGCTTTTAACCAAAGGCGTAAGACCCTGAGAAACAGTTTAAAAACCTTACAACTTTCTGAAAATTTGACCAAAGATGCTATCTTTGACAAAAGACCCGAACAAATTTCTGTTGCAGACTTTATTGCACTGACAAAGAAAATAGCCCATGACACCCTTTAAACTCACCGAAGCACTATTAGAAGAGATTGCGCTCCTTATTTCCAATAAGGACAATAAGGCATTGAAGGCCTTGCTCTTGGATATTCACTTTGCAGATGTGGCGGAAATTGTCAATGAGCTCAATTCAGAAGAGGCTACCTACCTGATTAAATTATTAGATTCTGAAAAAACCTCAGACATTCTCACAGAGTTGGATGAGGACATGAGAGAATCTATTTTAGCGAATCTCTCTGCAAAAGAAATTGCAGAAGAATTGGATGAGCTAGATACGGATGACGCTGCAGATATTGTGGCAGAGCTTCCTACCGAAATGATTGGAAAGGTTATTTCTGCCCTTGAAGACAGAGATCACGCCAAGGACATTGTAGACCTTTTACGCTATGACGAAAATACTGCTGGAGGGCTTATGGCCAAGGAACTCGTTAAGGTAAATGAAAACTGGAACGTACTGACCTGTGTAAAAGAAATGCGCGCCCAAGCAGAAAATGTCACTAGGGTCCATTCTATCTATGTGGTAGACGCAGAAGACAAATTGGTAGGCCGTTTGTCATTAAAAGATTTACTGACCACCTCCACAAAACAACCCATTAAAGACGTCTATATTACAAAAGTAGACGCAGTGTCTGTAAACGAAAGCACCGAAGAAGTGGCCAAAATAATGTCTAAGTACGATTTAGAAGCCATTCCAGTGATCGATGAATTAGGGCGCTTGGTGGGTAGAATTACCATAGACGACATTGTAGATGTGATCCGAGAAGAAGCAGAAAAAGATTATCAATTGGCTGCGGGTATTTCTAATGACGTAGAAGCAGATGACAGTATTTGGGAACTCACCAAAGCGAGAATTCCCTGGTTGTTCTTAGGCCTCATTGGAGGCGTAGGTGCTGCTGCTATTATGGGCGGCTTTGAAAATTTGATTCAAAAATATGCCATCTTATTTTTCTTCACCCCGCTGATTGCTGCTATGGCGGGTAATGTTGGGGTGCAATCCTCTGCGATTGTCGTACAAGGTATTGCCAATGATGACGTTAAGGGGAGTATTGGCCAAAGGGTCTTTAAAGAAATGCTGCTAGCGCTTTTAAACGGAACTATATTGGCTGTGATACTATTGTTATTTACCTGGTTTTGGAAAGGAGATTTGCGCACTTCTATTGCCATTGCTATTTCACTAGTGACCGTAACCGTTGCTGCAGGAGTGATTGGGACCTTTACCCCATTATTCTTACACAAAAGAGGCATTGATCCAGCCATAGCCACTGGGCCATTTATCACCACTTCCAATGACATTTTTGGGATTCTGATTTACTTTAGTATTGCCAAAGCCATTCTTGGTTTCTAATATTATCTAATGAAAGTACTGCATATAGACACCAATCATCCCTGCCTCATAGAAGGTTTGGCCGCCTTGGGTTTTGAAAATTACGTCCAGTATACAGCACCAAAAGAAGCTATTCTAAAAATCATCTCCCAATATGACGGTCTTATCCTTCGTTCTAGATTTCCTATTGACAGTGCTTTCTTAAAAGCTGCTACAAATCTAAAATTTATAGGACGGGTTGGTGCGGGTCTGGAAAATATTGATCTAGCAACTGCCGCAGAATTGGGTGTTTTTTTAGCGGCCGCCCCTGAGGGGAATAGAAATGCTGTTGGAGAGCACAGTTTGGGCTTACTGCTCGCTTTGTTCCAAAAATTACACACAGCAGATCAGGAAGTGAGACAGGGTATTTGGGACAGGTCCGGAAACAGGGGTATAGAATTAGATGGACAAACGGTAGGAATTATAGGCTATGGACATATGGGTCAAGCTTTTGCTAAAAAACTCAGCGGCTTTGACGTAGAGATTATTTACCACGACTTAAAAGAAATTCCTCCCTTAGCAGGCTGCTCACAAGTATCTCTCGAAACACTACAATCCAGGGCAACAGTGCTCAGCCTTCACTTACCGCAAACCCCTGAAACCATAGGCCTGGTTAATACCCACTTTATAAGTAATTTCAAAAACCCATTTTGGTTGCTCAATACAGGAAGGGGTAGTGCTGTAGTGACTGCAGACCTCGTAAAGGCCATTGAAAAAGGACAAATTAAAGGTGCAGGTTTAGACGTATTAGAATACGAAACTAGCTCTTTTGAAAGTTTTTTAAACGACACCAATAAGCCAGAAGCCCTGCGGTATTTAATGGAGAGCAAAAAAGTTATTCTTAGCCCTCATGTTGCAGGTTGGACTCATGAAAGTCATGAAAAATTGGCTAAAACCGTGGTAGAAAAAATTGCTGTACACTTTGGGATGTCTAGTTGAGCTGCAAACTTTGGCATATCGGGTAATAAGAACTAATCCATTAGCGCAAATGGAGAAGTGCAAATGGATGAATTGATAGGCACAAATGAATAAATGCTTATTGCTGTGCATGAATTCACAAGCACTAAGGAAGGTCTAAATTAATTTCTTCAGGGGGCACTCCAGCGGCCAGCTTGCGTTCTAGATCTGCTTGAAATTCTTCCATAACAGGCTTTACAGTACTTTCAGGTAAGTCTGAAATTTTAATATACATGAGCCCATCTACCGCATTATTAAACAGTGGGTCTACGTTAAAAGCAATGACCCTGGCATTTTGTTTAATGTATTTTTTAATGAGTACCGGAAGCCTCAAATTACCAGGCTCAACCTCATTAATGAGTTTGTCAAATTTATTAAGATCTGCTTGAGTTTCGTCAAAAACAAAGTCCTTATCTGCGTCTTTTAATTTTACCTTAAATGCTTTCTTTGGTCTTACATACTGGGCTATATAAGGATCCCAATAGTGAGACTTCATAAACTCAATCATGAGGGATTTGGAGAAATTGGAAAATTGATTGCTAATACTCACACCACCTATCAAGTATTTATGCTCTGGAAAACGAAGGGTGGTATGAACAATCCCCTTCCAAAGCAAAAACAAAGGCATGGGTTTTTGCTGGTAGTCTGAAACAATATACGCCCGACCCATTTCAATAGATTGTGACATGAGTTCGTGTAATTCGGGCTCAAACCTAAAGAGGTCTTGAAGGTAAAATCCATCAATACCCTTTTGAGCGAAAATCTCAGATCCCAATCCCATCCTATAAGCACCTACAATTCTTTGCGCTTCGTTGTCCCATAAAAAAAGATGGTGGTAATAGCCGTCAAAAACATCTAAATCTATGGATTTATTTGTACCCTCCCCAATGGCCCTAAAAGTCTCTTCTCTTTGACGACCAATCTCCTGAAGGATGTTGGGAATAGCGTTGGCCTTGGCCAAATAAACTTCGTAATTTCTACTAGAGAGCAACAAAGCATTCGCCTGCTTGAGGAGGTCTATTTCTGCGACCAATAAAGGCGCAAACACTTCATTGGCAATGGCTTTTGGGGCCTTTGGGAGTTTTAAATTTACCGCACTTTTTAAGGTTTGAGGCAATTGATCCAACAAACTTTCTCTGGCATAGGCATTAGACAACATATAGGTTTTTCTCCGCAATAAATCGGTAAAAGACGCCAAGTCCAAATGCTGCTTTTGAACCGCCACAGATATAGGAGCTCCTATACGTATCTTTATGGGCCTGTATTTTTGTGAGCTTAGTTCAGAGGGTAATTTAGCTGTTCTAAAAAGATCCCTCCAGGAGGCCAAACGGTAAAATAAGGCAGAATTTTTTGCGTGAAAATAAATAGGCACTACGGGAACTTCTGCCTTTTGAATCAATTTCATTGCAGGTATTTCCCAGGCTTTGTCTACCATGATTTGACCCTCCTTTACCGTAGAAACTTCTCCAGCAGGAAATATACCCAACACATGTCCCTCTTTTAAGTGGCGCATGGCATCTTTAAAACCCTTGAGGCTATTTTGGGCATCTTTATGATTTTCGAAAGGGTTTACAGGAAATATATTGGGCGCCATTGGCGCAACCCTATGCAATAAAAAATTTGCCATGATTTTGTAATCTTCTCTGTAAAGAAGCATTATTTTCAGGAGTAGAACACCGTCAATGGCACCAAGGGGATGGTTAGACACCGTAATGAAAGGGCCTGATTTAGGCAGCCTTTTAAAGTCCTCGTCTGGTATTTCAAAGTCTATTTGAAAATGCGCAATGACCGCATCTAAAAAAGCACTGGCTGAAAGCTGCTTGTTTTTGTCGTAAAACCTATTGATTGCTTGTATTCTAGTCAACCTAAGCAACAAAACACCTATGGCGTCTCCAATAAAACCATAGCGACTTAGACCCAATACTTTAGACACTTCTCTAGCAGACACTAGTCCCATACGAGCTTACTTAAATGAAGGATTATTACTTGAATGAACTAAAAGTAAAGATAGAAAAGTTTCTCTATTGCACCACCAACTGTAAGGTCTCTTTGGCCCTTTGTTCTAAAAGGATCGCCTTGCCTTTTTGCAGGCTTTCTATGGCTTCTGAATTAAAATGACGGATCGTGAATAGCGATACGCCTTTGTGACAGATCACCTTAAATTCCTTTTGAAGTAGAGGCAACAACTCGTCCAACCGATTAAACCTGTTGTCTACGCAAACAGAAAAACTAATCGCAGAGTTTTGAATTAAATCTACCTTTAAGCTGTGCTGGTGTAATAGTTTAAATAAAGCCCCTATACTGTCTTCTACAATAAAAGAAAAATCCAAGGAAGACAGTTCTAATAAGACCTGATCGCGCTTGACTATAAAGCAAGGAACATTGGGCTGTATTCCCACACCTTTACCCACTGTGGTACCCGCTGCTTTTGGATCTATAAAAGATTTTACGTGTAGGGGTATTTCTTTTCTTTGTAGGGGCTGTAAGGTTTTTGGGTGAATGACAGAGGCGCCGTAAAAGGCCAATTCAATCGCTTCAGTATATGAAATCTTTTCCAAAAGAGTGGTCTCGTTAAAATAACGAGGGTCTGCGTTTAATACGCCTGGAACATCTTTCCAAATGGTCACAGAATTTGCATTCAAGCAATAGGCTAATATGGCTGCCGTATAATCAGAACCCTCTCTCCCGAGTGTTGTCGTGAAATTATTGTGGTCTGACCCCAAAAATCCCTGGGTTACATATAAGGTGTTTTTCTGTATGGCTGCTTTGGTTTCTAGGGCTGTTTGCGCCCAATCTACCTCGGCATCTCTGTACTGGTCGTTTGTTTTTATACATTTCCGAACATCCAACCAAGTGTTCTCTACACCTGAAACGCTTAGAAAGGCACTTAAAATAGTACTCGATAAAAGTTCTCCATAGCCCACTAATTGGTCGTATACAAAATTGTAGTTGGGGGATTTGTTCCAAGCCAGAAATCCTTTAATTTCTGCTTCTAATATAGACAAAGCCTTGTATACAGGATGCTGTTTTGTTGGAAACAACTCGGTACAAATAGCGCTGTGAAAATCCATTAAAGCCGTTAATGAGCTTGCAACCTCATGATGCAATCCAGACTTCTTGTCAGAAAAATAGGCTGCCACCAGTTCTTCCATTGCATTGGTAGTTTTTCCCATAGCAGAGACCACTACTAGAGTATTTTCATGACCCATGGTGTCTAATACCTGGACCACATTCTTTACCCCTGCAGCATCTTTAACGGACGCGCCTCCAAATTTAAAAATTCTCATATTAAATGCTATTAAAACCAGCTATTCCTTTTTCATCCAATTGGACAACGTTCCAATCTCTCATGACATTTGCCCCCTTGGCTTCGTAAAAATCTATCGCTGGGGTATTCCAATCCAACACCTCCCAGGAAACCCTTTTTAAACCCTTTGCTTTTGCGTAAGAAACTACTTTAGACAGGAGTGCATTTCCTATTCCCTTACCCCGCTCGGAAGCAGTAACCATCAAGTCTTCTAAATGAATTACAGGTCCTTTCCAGGTAGAATACCTAGGATAAAACAGGGCAATTCCCACTATTTCACCAGCAGATTTTTCAGCGACAAAACAATGAAACAATGGCTTTGAACCAAAACCGTCACGCTCCAAATCAGCAATACTTACCTCCACAGCCTGAGGCTCTTTTTCAAAAACTGCCAATTCATGAATTAAAGACCAAACGCCTTTCATATCTGATTTAACTGCCTCTCTAAGATGAAAATCCATGTTTAATGTTATAAATGAAACACAAAGTTATAAATTTATATTTGTCAGGGGCGCACTTCCTCAATTCTTTCACAAAAATCCCAATAGTTGTGATGTAATTGAGTGAATAAAAAAAATGGAGCGCTACTATAAAAATTGAAGGTCTGACACAAAAAAAGGGCCCAAAGGCCATGATCTATTTCCTCGTAAAAGTGGCACCCAAATCAGTTCGAATGAAAAGAAACTTTTATAGGAGTGTTTTACTATAATGTATGTAACCTACAAAAGAGATTGGTATTCGTCAAAACTTAATTTACCGCCAAAAATAGCTGTAGATCTTAGGATTAATTTTTTAGCTTCCTCAGTGGTATATCCTAAACCTATGGCATATTTTAAAACCAAAACTTCTTCTTCCTTATCTATGCTGTGGTCTGCAAATACAATTCTAAATAAATCAAACAAACGCTCTAACCTTGTTTGTGCATCTGAAGGTGGGTCAATAGGGTACTTGTTCTCCTTTTTCATCACCTCTTTATACTCCTCCTGGCTAATCCCTAGCTTTTAAGCAAATCGGTCAATAATAGCCAATTCAGGGGCATTAATAGAACCATCTACGGCAGCCAAAGTCGCTATGGCTGCAAAATGGGCTAAATTAGTTCTGTGTTCACTGTTGCTGTATAAATCTACAAAAGACATAAAATATTCACTTTATATTAGGGGGTAAAGATAGGCCTTTTACCCTATATTTGCTAAAAATTTACCCTTGAGTAAATCGATCATTAGCAGCATTTTTTCCAGCTTTTTGTCTCCTCAATTATCTGGGCTTATTACAGAAAAAGAAGGTGTATTACCTACAGAAACCAAAACTGTTTATCTAAACGGACTGGCTGGTTCTGCGCTTTCATTTGCCATAACCGCTTTATTTAACGAGTCCAAAGTACCTTTTGTACTCATTTTGGAAGACAAAGAAACCGCCGCTTACGTGCTCAATGACCTAGAATCATTCATTGGTGAAGACAGGGTGCTTTTTTATCCGGCGAGTTATAAAAAACCTTACCAACATTCTCAAACGGACAACGCTAATATTTTATTAAGGGCAGAGGTCCTTCAAAGGTTTGGAAAAAAAGGCAAGCCACTTTGTATTGTGAGCTATCCAGAAGCCATTTTTGAAAAAGTCATTCAGAAAAAAACACTGGAAAAAAATACCTTAAATCTCAAACAAGGCGAGCTAATTTCTTTAGATTTTCTCAACGAAAGCCTTTTTGAATATGGGTTTAAGCGGGTAGACTTTGTCAGTAGCCCAGGAGAATTTTCCGTTAGAGGTGGTATTGTAGATGTCTTTTCTTATGCTTATGACCACCCTTATAGAATTGAATTCTTTGGAGAAGAAGTAGAAAGCATTAGAACTTTTGACATTGTAAGCCAACGATCTATTGCCAAACAAGAAGAAATTAGTATTATTCCCAATGTCACTCAAACAGACACTTTAACCAAAAGACAGGACTTTTTTAGTTTTACCGACAAAAAAACAACTGTACTAATCAGAAAGCCCGGGGTTCTCAAGCAAAAAATTGAAAGCCTGTATAAAGAAGCTGTCTTAAAATTTGATACTTTAGAAGGTGAAATTGCTCAAATACCGCCTGAAAATTTATACGTCCAAAGTAAGGAATTGTTCGGTGCTTTGGAGAAACATCAGTGCGTATTTCTAGAAAGCCAACCAGCAGAAATAGCCCAACTAGGCATTCAAAAACAGCAAGATAGCGCAGAAAATAATATCCTGATAGACTTTAAAGGAACGGATCAACCTGCATTCAACAAAAAATTCCCACTCATTATTGAACGATTGGCACAAAACAACCTCAAAGGCACAAACAATTATTTGTTTTGTGCCAGTGAGCAACAGGCCAAGCGCTTTAGTGATATTTTTGAAGCAGCTGAAAAAGAAGTGCCTTACAAAACGGTGGTATTACCTATTCATAGAGGCTTTGAAATCCCTCTATTACATTTGGCTTGTTACACAGATCATGAAATTTTTGAACGATACCATAAATTTCATATCAAAAATGGCTTTGACAAAAAAGAAGCTATTAGCTTATCTGAGCTCAACAAATTAGAAATAGGAGATTACGTCACCCATATAGACCACGGTATAGGAAAATTTGGAGGACTACAGAAAATAGCCGTAGAAGGAAAAAAACAAGAGGCCATAAAATTGTCCTATGGAGAAAGAGATGTGCTCTATGTAAGCATTCATTCCCTTCACAAAATTGCCAAGTTTAATGGGAAAGATGGCAGCCCACCAAAAATATACAAACTAGGGTCTGGGGCTTGGAAAAAAGTCAAAGAAAAGACCAAGTCAAGGGTTAAAAAACTTGCTTTTGACCTCATACAAATCTATGCCAAGAGAAGGCTGCAAAAAGGTTTTCAATACGCGGCAGACTCTAGCTTACAGCACGAACTAGAGGCCTCTTTCCTCTACGAAGACACTCCAGATCAGCTCACTGCAACAGAAGACATTAAAAAAGATATGGAAAGTGAACGTCCTATGGACAGGCTTATTTGTGGAGACGTAGGTTTTGGTAAAACAGAAGTAGCTATTAGGGCTGCATTTAAGGCGGTAGACAACGGCAAACAAGTGGCTATTTTAGTGCCTACGACCATATTAGCCTACCAGCATTTTAACACCCTAACAGCCAGGTTAAAAGACATGCCAGTATCGGTAGATTACCTCAATAGATTTAGAAGCTCTAAAGAAAAAAAGGATATTTTTATACCGGCTATAAGGAGATGTGGCTGTTACGTTTGTAGGGTGAAAGGGATAAAGCTTCAAAGGCAGTCCTTTTATTAACCTTATAAATTATATATATTATGAAAGCAATCAGAAACAAAGTTCAGTTAATTGGTAATCTAGGGGTGCAACCAGAGTTAAAGACCTTAGAAAGTGGCAAAACAGTGGTCAATTTCTCTATGGCGACCAATGAAAAATTCAGAAATCAAGAAGGGGTTTTAATTACAGACACTCAGTGGCATTCCATTGTTGCCTGAGGGAAAACAGCAGAAATTATTGCGCAGTATGTAAACAAGGGGCAGGAAATTGCCATTGAAGGCAAACTTACCCATAGAACTTATACCTCTCCCGAAAGGGAGACTAAGTACAAATCAGAAGTACTGTGTACTGAGGTGCTGTTGTTGCAAAACAAAGGCG
>ABVW01000015.1 GCA_000173115.1 Flavobacteria bacterium MS024-3C | reverse complement strand
ATGAGTATCTGGTTGACCTCCTTTTGCTAGCACAGAATCCTTCATCTTAAGAATATTTTCTTTAGTTATTTCGGTAAAGAGAACCTCTTTCACTCCCGTATGGTATTTAAATGCATTAAGGGCATTCTCAGTGTTACGATGCCATTGTGCGGATTCTCTTTTACAGAAATTTTCTCTGTATGACTCAAGGGAATCAAGAGAACCAGAGGAAGTTAGCATAAGATAGGCTTTGTCAAAGTCAATTTCACCTAACTCATAAAGTGGTTTAATTCGTTTAATTCTATCGTGATAGGACTTAATCTTCTTATTGATCGGGATATAACTAGGATGATCAGTATTGACCATTTTGTTTGAATTATCCCATTTCTTTTTATCTATGTAAATCTATGTAGAAATTTTTTTCTCCCTATCACGTGTTCTAATGCGAATAAGAAGACGCTGTTTACCATCTTTTTGCTTATAGCTATGAAATAAAAATGCGATATTTAATATTGTTCCCAAATTTGGTCCTATTATTTATAATAACTCCAAAAAACGTCTGATTTTTCATAAAGACGATTTTAATAAAAAAAATAGGGCTTATAGACGAAAACACCAATGTTTTAAGGGGAAAATAAAGGTTTTAAGAAACAAAACGCATGACTGTTAATCAGAGGGTCCTTAGTTCGAGCCTAAGAGGAGGAGCAAAAGACAGAGCCTTTACAGAAATGTAAAGGCTTTTTTTGTGGCTTTAATTTAGGGCTCTCCAAAAGAATTGATGCACCCACCAACATTCAAATTATCCAGCATATTTGCCTAACAAGACCTTTGGCAAGTCAATTAAGTGTTTAAAGGGGGGTGTATTAAGTAGAGGTAAATGTTGTTTATCTTTGATTTCACAAATCCATATAATTATACGCTACAATAATTTATTTTATGAAAAAAGTATTTGCCATTTTGTGTATTGCAGGAATAGCTTTTCCTTATTATTATATCTTTAAATTTATTGAAGCAAATAATTGGGAATGGTCTACTTCGCTGTTTTTTGAACAAATTAACCTGAATTATGCAATGGGCATTTTAAATGCTGATTTAACTATTGCAGCTATTTCTTTTCTTGTTTTTCTTGTTCACAGATTAAGAGTCAAAGCAATCAATAAAAGTCAATTCATAAAGTACTTAGTTTCTTTATTTATGGTTGGCTTCTCATTAGCTCTGCCCTTATACCTCTATGATAATTATAAAAAGGATTAATAAACATTTATGAAATATCTTTCAATATCACTTTTGTTTTTAATTGCTATGTGTCAAAAAGATGATGATGAAACTTGTCTAATTGACCAACCCGACCTAAATGTGGTATGCATAGAAATTTATCAACCTGTATGTGGTTGTGATAAAGTTACTTATTCAAATAATTGTTATGCAAATGCAAGTGGTGTTTCAAGTTGGGTAGATGGAGAATGTGCCGACTAAACCATAGGCATATCACCCTCCTAACTCACTATCCTCAAGCCTTCTTAAGAAGTCAAGCTAACAGCTAAAGATGAATGCCCCATAGCTTATGGTGATAGAGATTTTTATATTAAGTTTGAGGTATGAATAAAATAATTTTATTACTCATTCTTGTATTAGGTCAAAGTCTAAATGCTCAAATAAGTTCATTAACTGAAGACGAATTAAAGGCAAAAATTCAGTTAGACACCAAAGTAGAGATTAGCAAGAGTTATATGAAAGTATCTGGTTATACTACTTTGTTATCAATTGGCGTTACAATAGCTGCTCCAAATTTCTTAACAGCTGGAGCTGCATTAGCTGGAATATTTACATCACCATACCATATAATAAGACATTTAGTCTTTGTGAGTAAAAGAAATAGGTTTTACCTAAAACATAATATAGATAGAAATTCTAAATACATATCAGAAAACTAAACTATAGGCATCTCTTCTTCTTCCAAATCACTAACTTCAAGCTCTTTTAGATAAGTAAAACTAACTACTAAAGATAAATGTCCCATAATCTTTAGTAGTTTGCTTAAACAACTATTTTAAGTTTTGATTGCAATTAAATATGTTTATATTTAATTATTAATCAATCAAAACTTATTTATTATGAAAAAAGCACTAGCACCTAATTTATTTTTAATTTCAGCATTTTCAATGAATGCACAAAAAAATACAGCCGATGTAAAAGGATGCGGATAAAAACACCCTTATTATTAAGGAAACATATGAGGCATATTCAAATAATGACCATTCATTATGGGATGAAATTCTTGCCGATGATGCAAAGGTTTATTTAAACAACACACTTTTGGATGGAAAAAACAGTTAAAGAAGGGTTTAAGTTTCACCACACAATTTTTAATTACATCAGAGTTACTGAAGTTTATGCACATACAACTTATTTTAAAGAAGGAGATGTTTGGACAAATAGCTGGTTTACTTGGATGGGTACTGGGAATAAAACGGGAATTGGATTTTCGAACCGCTGTCATTTTGATATGAAATGGGAAAACGGAAAAATTGTTGAAATGCTCTGTTATTACGATAATACTTCATTAAATATGGAAATGGCAGCCCAATAATTATCATTTAAAAAAATTGAATAATATCTCAACTTAAATTTAATTTATAATCATAAATCAATTAAAATAAATCAATAATGAAAAAATTATTATTACTTACCTTAGTTTTCGCATCTAACGCACTGTTTTCTCAAATAGTCTCATTTCACCCCGTTAAGGTGGAGGCAAATCAATTAGAAAGTTTTTTAGAAATTGAAACAAATCATATGAGAAAAATAGCCCAAAGCGCTGTTGAAAATGGAGATATTGAAGGATGGAGATTATTAGAGATGTTTAACCCTAACCCTGATGAATATAATTTTATGTGGGTTAATATTTATAAGGATATCAAATCTGCTACATCCCCAAGTTCAGCTTGGTGGAATACATCAGAGGAAGTGCTTGGAATAAAAACAAGTGTTTTAATGGATGGATTAAAAGGGATTAAACCAGACAAAAGATATATTTATGAAGTTAAACTTCAAATTGAAAATTCAGAACCCTCTAGTTATGTGATTTTAAATTTTGCAAGACCAAATGATGTAAATATTCAAATTGAGGAGATGAAAAAATTTGTTGTGCCACATTTTAAAAAAAATATGAAAAAATTCGGCATGGTTGGATGGGGATTAGGAACAAAAATAACTCCTCAAGGCAAAGAATATTCATCAATGATGACTTGGGATTCTTATGACAATCTTGAAAATATTATGAAGCACTTAGGTGGTTATGGAGTAATTGAAGGACTTCCATTTGATAAATTTTCTGAAATTATAGAGTGGGAAAATAGATACATTATGAGAGTAATTTCTTCAACTACAAACTAATTGAGTTTTTAGAGCTATAATGGAAACTGGTAATTGACTCTATCAACTTATAATAATTAAGCCTCCTTCTGGGGGCTTTTTTACATAACAGGCATGTCACTCTCTTCCAACACACTTACTTCAAGCCCTCTTAGATATGTAAGGCTAACAGCTAAAGAAGAATGTCCCTTAATATTTAGTGGTTTTCGCTATTTAAAATTAGTATATTGTTTGTCAATACTTTAAACCAACCATATGAAAAAATACTTAATTAAATACTCACTTGAGTTCTTAGTTATAGTAATGGGTATTTCTGTTTCTTTTTGGTTATCCAATTACAAAGATACAATCGAAAATGCTGAAAAAGAAATTCAGGTTTTTGATGATTTATTTAATGGAATATCTTCGATAGATCTCGGAATTGAAAACAGAACAGAAGCGTTTAAATTTGATTTAGATATTATTGAAAATCTTCTTGGACTATCTGATTTCGAAAAATATAATTATGATAATTTAATGGTTGCAGTTACTGATTGGCGAGGTTTTGGTTTAAATCAGGATACCTACTCTACACTAAAAGAGGAAGGTTCATTGAAATATATAAAATCAAAAGACATAAAGATTAAACTTGAAAAATTTTATAATTCAGCAGGTGGAGGGATTATTTCTAATATGGAAGATGATAAAATTATGCAAAGAGAGATATTAAAGTATTTAAATTATAACTATCCGATTTTAGTGCTAAGAAATAAAGAATATAATGATGAATCATTGATTTTGAATTTTAAAAGTATTGTAAATAAAGATTTAACATTAAAATCTTTAATAAAAGCTAAGCATAGATTTATGTCTAATAAGTATGATTGGATTTTAAGATATGATAAAACTCAAAAAGAATTAAAAGGATTAATAAAATTTAAGTTAGATAAATTACTTAAACCTTGAATATGAAAAAATATCTTTTAAAATACTCTCTTGAGTTCTTAGTTATAGTAATGGGTATTTCTGTTTCATTCTGGCTAAATGAAATATCTGTGGAAAAAAACGAAAATCGAGAAAGATTAAAAGTTTTAAATAATATAAAAACAGAAATTAAAGATATTCAAAAATATACAGGTGACAGAATGAAATATTGGCAAGATGATATAGATTTATATTCTATGTTTTTGAATCCAAAATTTGAAATTAATTCTATTAAAGAAATTACTTCAAGTAAAAGTAGAATTGAATATAATTTGATTTATTACAGAGATTTTGAGCCACCAATGAATAGATATATTTCTATTATTAACACAGGAAGTTTTAAATTTATTAAATCTGAAAGGATAAAAGAAACTTTAACAAGGCTTCATACTATAAACTATTCAAATATAAATACGTCAGTTCAATATGAAAAATTGCTTAAAGAACATTTAATAGAAATTATCACTAAAAATCATCCAAACCTTTTATTTGCATCAAATGATTCTCAAATTAGTATTGAAGATTATTCAAGATTGCTAAAAAAAGAAATAGAAAAAGACTCAATTTTAAAATCAAATTTAATTATCCAGCTAAAATATTTCGAAACTAAAAAATCTTTGCTTACTCTATATATTTACACGCTTGAAGAATTAGAAGCTGAATTAAGTAAAACTTTTCAATAATATCAATTTATAGATTTCTGTTCGTCTATAACTATGTCTCCAGTAGATTTCATAAGTTGGTCAAGTATAGTTTGCATATTATAAAAGTCGTGTTCTTTTGCAATTTTCCCATCCCTCATAGTTACTATGGTTGTGCCAGATAAATCTAAATAATTACTTACGTCATATTAAGGCAATCTATAACAAAGCATTAAAAGACAATACCACATACAGAAATTTTAATTTTGATAAAGCTTATTTCAGTAAAACAGACAAGCACTCTAAAAAACTAAAAAACAAATAAGCCTGAGGACATTGCCCTTGCAATTGAACGTATCATTATAAAGTCAAATCATAGAAGTGCCAGAGAGTCAGCCATTAGGGATATTGAAGCCATAGGCTTTTGGCTATTAAAGTTCTCTATGAGAGGAGTATATGGAAAAGATATTGTCTCTCTTTCAGCAAATAACAGAGATTATAATTACAAATATTACATAACTCACCAAAGAGATGGATCTACAGAGGATCAAATGACTAGAGGAAATCCATATTTTTTGGATCACAAAAGACATAAAACAGGAAACATGATGAGGTTATGGATTAATCTCCCCCCTATAGGAGGGCTAATCTATATCCTAAGAAGACTTGTAGCGCAAACCCATCCAAATCTATCTTATCTGTCTAAAGAGGACCTTACAAAGCCTTATGAAGAGTTGATTAAAAAGAAAGATTATGATGAACTTAGAATTTTTAGACATGATTCTAAAAAAGACATTAAAGCAGATGATGATCTTTGGAATAACTTTAATAAGCACTTAAGGGAACTAGATGTTTATAGTTTTGAAAGTGCTCGTAAATCCTTTAATACAACTGCACGAATACTTGGTATAGAAGAGGGTATTAAAAAAACTTTGATAGCTCAAACTGATCATTCAATACAACGCCATTATGATAACTATAATGATCCAGAACTTGTAGCTAAAGTACAACTGGCCCACCTAAGAATAATGCATCATTTCAAAATAATTGAGCTTTACGAGCTTTGGCTGAGAAAGATTGAAGAACTTTTTGGTGCTCAGAACTCAAATCTATACGTAGGGAGATCTTCTGATTTTGTTTATCATGATCAATTAAAAAGGCTAGAGGGAATTCTTAAAATTGACAGAACTAAGATATCTAAAGATCCTTTTTGGATTGAGAAATCATAGATTAAGATTTAAAACTCTAGTGAGTAATTTCTAATGAGTAAAATTTTACATAGGAAAAAGCACCTTCTGCGGTAGTCCCCAAGTAATTACCTGCTTTGTAATAATTTTCAAAAGGCCATTTCTCTAGGCTAATATCTTGATAAATCAGTGGTTCGTTTTCATTTAATTGTACCTCAATTTTCGCATTGCTGGCGGTAATTCTAAAATCAAAAGGTTCAAAGCCAACGTAACCTAGGTTGTCTTTTTCATCTGTCCAAATGCTGGAGCTCACTTCTAAAAGTGCGTCTCCAATTGTGGCCTCATTTACTAAAGATTTTTTATGACTCCATATAAAACCATCTTTCCAATATATTTTAATTAATGGCGGGCCATTGTTTGAACTAAAACCGTAGGTCTCCATATCTGATATAGAGATAATTCCATGGATCTGCATCACTATAGTCTTGTGGTATTCCATACTAGAATCTGCATCTTTAGAAACAGCTTCTAATTTTAGTCTACCCCTCATTTCACCACCCTGTGTTAGAGTCCAGTTTATTCTTGAATTCGAAGGGTCAATTAATTCTCTTAGCTCTGTCCTAGAATAAGAACTATTTGTGGTAGAAGACTGAGGATAGGTATAAAACACCATAGAGGAATCCTCTAATTGGTCATACATGAATGGCTTAATTTGATTGTTGGACCGATAGGCGCCATTTACCAAACTTGCTGGCAAATATTCATCCGGACTGCCATTATTATTTTCATCTACTGGGAGTGTGAGCTTCCAGTTCGAGAAATCTATCGAAGCATAAGTGTTTTCTTGCTCACCAGGTGAACTAGTTTCATCTATGGACACGAACGCTTCACTTCCAGAACTAACAGGCCTGTTTTGTGTTTCATTTTCTTTACTACAACCTATTAAAATAAAAAACACAAATAACAATATCCTTGTCATCTATCCTCTAGCTGATTTGATTAGAGCTAATGCCTTGCTAATTGTATTTTCTAATCCTTTGTAATCTTCATTAACAATAACTTCTTTGGAAATAAGTTTTGACCCCATACCAACACAAGTGACACCTGCGTTAAACCATGCCTCAATACTTTCTTTGGTTGGAGATACTCCTCCTGTAGGCATAATGCTCGTCCATGGCTGTGGGCCTTTAATTGCTTTAACATAGCTTGGACCATAACTACCGCCTGGGAAAAGTTTTACTATTTCACAACCCAATTCCTCTGCTTTTGCTATTTCAGTTAAACTTCCACAGCCTGGTGACCAAAGCACTTTTCTTCTATTACAAGCAATTGCGATATCTTCTCTAAGTACAGGTGTAACAACAAAATTAGCACCTAACTGCATATATAAAGAAGCGGATCCTGCATCTGTTACGGAACCTACTCCAAGAATCATCCCTGGAAGTTTAGACAAAGCGTATTTGTTTAATTCTCCAAAAACTTCATGAGCAAAATCTCCTCTAGAAGTGAATTCCATAAGACGCGCACCTCCATTATAACATGCTTGTAAAACCTTTTTTGCAACTTCAATGTCAGAATGAACGAATAAAGGAACTAATCCTGTTTCTTTCATAACTTGTGCCACCTCTATTCTTGAGTATCTTGCCATATTTTTTCGATTCTATTTAAAATTTATCTTGCAACTCTACCTGAAGCATCTCCCCCCATAAGTTTTTCAACCTCTGAAACGGTTACTAAGTTAGCATCTCCTTTTATAGTGTGTTTTAAACAAGAAGCCGCTACCGCAAAATTTAAAGCATTTTGATCGTCATTAGGATATTGCTTTAATCCATATATGAGTCCTCCCATAAATGAATCTCCACCACCAACACGATCGACAATATCAGTGATTTGATATTGTGGGGAAGTGTATAATGTTTTTCCATCGAACAAAACACCAGCCCAAGTATTGTGAGATGCACTAATAGAGCCTCTAAGAGTTGTAATGACCTTTTTAGCTCTAGGGAATTTTTTCATCATTTGTTCGCAAACAGACAAAAAAGCTTCTGCCTTAACATTATGCCCCTCAGTTTGAACACTAATTCCCTCAGGCTTTATTCCAAAGTGCATTTCAGCATCTTCTTCATTGCCCAAAACAATATCACAATACGAGGTGAGCTCAGTCATAATCTCCTCTCTTTTAGAATTATCACAATAGGTCCAAAGCTTTGCTCTATAATTTAAATCTGTGGAAATTGTAAGTCCCATCTTGCTGGCAATTTGAACTGCTTCAAGACAAGCATCGGCTGAAGATTGTGAAATTGCAGGTGTAATTCCAGTCCAATGAAACCAATCTGCTCCTTCAAATGCTTTCTCCCAATCAACCATACCTGGCTTAATTTCACTCATAGCAGAATGAGCTCTATCATAAACCACTTTAGAACCTCTAGAAACAGCTCCAGTCTCTAAGAAATAGATTCCTAAACGATCTCCGCCTATTATGATATGATCTGTATTAACACCTCTCTTACGCATTTCCATAAGAGCGCACTCACCAATGTCATTTTTAGGCAATCTAGTTACAAAATTCACAGGAACACCATAATTAGCAAGTGATACTGCTACATTTGACTCTCCTCCTCCATATACTACATCAAAGCTAGATGCCTGAGAGAATCTTAAAAATTCTTGTGGTGCTAAACGCAACATAATTTCTCCAAACGTAACTACTTTCTTCATATCTTATTATATATATATTTTTAACTAAAGGCCAAACCTCCGTTAATATCAATATTATTACCTGTCACAAAAGAAGATTCATCACTAGCTAAATATGAAACTAGATCTGCTACCTCACTAGCATTACCTTCTCTTCTTAATGGAGTTCCAGCTGCAACTTTTGTCCTTACTTCATCTTTAGTAAAGTCATCGTGAAATTTAGTCGCAATCATTCCTGGACAAAGCGCATTTACTCTTATTCCATCAGGACCAAATTCCTTTGCCATAGCTCTTGTAAAAGTCATAACAGCCGCTTTAGAGGCTGCATATAAACTAGCTCCAGGACCACCTCCATCTCTTGCTGCTTGAGAAGCAAAATTGATAATAGAAGCACCTTTACCCATTAAAGGCTTGAATGCTTGGGTCACAAAAACACTCGATTTAAAGTTCACATCCATCAGTAAGTTGTAAAAATCTACGTCTAGCTCACTGATTGTTTTTCTGGCAAATAAACCACCAGCAACATTAACAAGAACATCTACTTTAGCGCCAAAGGCAGCGGTAGTTGCTTTAGCAAGATTAGAAATGTCCTCAAGATTAGTCGCGTCTGCATATACAGCAATAGCTTCACCACCTGCATTTTCAATTAATTTTACGGTTTCATTAGCTTCAGATTCATTGTCAAAATAATTGACAACAACCTTAGCGCCTTCACTGGCTAACTTAACAGACACAGCTCTACCTATATCTCTAGCGCCTCCTGTAACAACTGCTACTTTTCCTTGTAATTTCATTTTATTGAATTTATATTAATTAATTAGTAGAAGGGATTACCTTCTCAATTTTTTGTATGAATAGATATATTGAAAGCATCGCTAGCGGAGCTAGCACAGCAATAATGACAAAAGCTGGGGTATATGAGTCTACTGTAATAATTGGAATTAACCAGTTCATTATAATAACAGAGACCGCTGCAATAGAACCAGCCAAACCAGCTAGAGTACCTACCGAAGGACCTCTAAAAAGATCACTAGACAATGTTTGAATATTTCCAATAGAAAACTGAAAACCAAATAAGACCATCCCCACTATGTATATAAAGGTCATTGGGTTCTTTTCATCTACTAAGAAAATAACGCCTAGAAGACCAAAAAATATAAATAAAACACCAATAAGTATGGATGTTTTTCTGGCAAAATCAACAGCGTGTTTCTCCATCAATTTACTGCAAAACCATCCCCCTAATAAACTACCAGCCATTCCACCTAAATAAGAAATCCATATAGTTTGTCCTATTTCTTGAATACTGAAACCATATTTAGAATTGAGATACAAAGGCATCCAACCTACAAAAAGCCACCATATGGGTTCAATAAAAAATCTAGCCATTAAAACACCCCAAGATTGTTTGTAACCCAAAATAGTTTTTAAAGGCAAACTTTTAGATTTAACAGGCTTTTGCTCAACAGGCTCTCCAGAAAAAATGAGCGCTTTTTCTGAATCTGTCAACCAAGGGTGGTTTTCAGGGGTGGTTTTGTTGATAAACAGCCATGGGATAATCCAAACAAAACCAATAATTCCAAGAATTATAAATGTAGCCCTCCAACCAAATTGACCGTATAAAAAAGCAATTAATGCTGGTGCTATAACACTCCCTAAAGATGCTCCGGCATTAAATATTCCCTGTGCGATTGCACGTTCATTTACTGGAAACCATTCCGCATTGCTTTTTACAGCACCAGGCCAGTTACCCGCTTCCCCTATTCCAAGAAACCCCCTCACTATAGAAAGGGAAATAATTCCTCTTGAAAAAGAGTGAAGTATTGCTGATCCTGACCACACAGCTATTGAAAAAACAAAACCCAGTCTAGTACCAATAATATCATATAACTTACCAGATAAAAATTTACCTGCGGCATAAGTAATCATAAAAATATTGAGCATAAATGCATAATCATACTCGTCCATACCTAAGTCTTTTCCCATTTCTGGCCACATGACTCCAAAGGCAGTCCTATCTACGTAATTAATTACAGTAGCAATACAAATAAGAGTAATAATCCACCACCTTAAACCTTTTACTTTCATTTAATTTACAATTAAATCATACCCTCGCAGGCTAACTATTAAATTATAAGTAAAAAGGAAAACACCCAAAAAGGAATGATTCAATTTTACCCCCTCCAAAACATTTAAAAAAATAATTGTGCACTTATTTTTTTAAACTTTAATCTTTTTAATTCTCGTTACAATACTGGTATAAAACACTAAAATGAACTTTCATCTTTTCTCTAGCTTTTATAGGGTCTTGATTTTTAATGGCGTCAAAAATATTTTGATGTTCTTCTATCCCAATTTTTGATTGATTTGAATCACATACATGATACTTCTCAAAATTGGTTATAATTTCGGGAGTGATAATCAACATGAAGGTATTCATAGAACTGTTTTTACTGGCCTTTGCTATGGCTAAATGGAATAGTAAATCTTCTTCAACAGCGTCTTCATTATTAAACACTTTATCCCTGTAAGATTCTAGAGCATATTTCATTGCTTCCAAATCCTCATCAGTTCTTCTCAAAGCAGCAAGACTAACTATTTTAAGTTCGAGTAAAATTCTAGTTTCAACTAAGGATTTAAAATCAGGCTCGTCTAGTCTTAAAATATCATCAATCATTCCAGCCATGGCAACCCGACCAATATCTGCTATAAATGTACCGCTTTGAGGTTTTGACTTTAGAATACCAAAGAATTCTAGCTTTTGAATTGCTTCCCTTATACTACTTCTACTGACGTCAAACTTTTCAGATAACATTCGTTCAGAGGGAAGTTTGTCTCCAGGTTCTAAATTCTTAAACTCAATCAAATCTTTAAGTTTAGAAATAATACCTTTCTGTGCGTCTTTATTGTCACTATTGGTTAGTAATTGAACATTCATAAAATCACGTTATATTAATTGGTTAACCAGATTGGTTGCTAAAATATGAAATAACTGCCACAAACTGATATTAAATTTTAAACATTTAAGAAAAACAAAAGCCCTTGACTGATTTGTTGAAAAGAGCTTCTGAATCCAACTAAACTAACAAACGTAACTTTCTTAATGCTTTACCTCAATATCATAAACTTTAACAGAGGAAAAAGCACCTTTATCTCTGGTTTGAAAATAATTACCTACTTTGAAATAATTTTCAAAAATTACAAAAAGTAAATAAAAATTAAACCAATATATTAATATCCTGCATTTTGAGTGATTACGCCACCTGTGGCAAGAATTTCAGATACTGGAATAGGAAACACGTGATAATTACTGTTCACTGATTGTCCCATTGCAGCATTCACTGAATTAGTTCTAACTAAGTCAAACCATCTGTGACCTTCGAAAGCCAATTCAAGTCTTCTTTCGTTAGATATCACTTGGCTAACCTCTGTCTTACTAGTGGCAGTTCCCACTAAAGAAGTTAAACCAGCTCTTGTTCTAATAGGGTCTAATAAAGCTAACACAGTAGTAGCAGGAGATCCTGTCTCATTTAATGCTTCTGCATATAATAAAATAACGTCTGCTAATCTTATTTCGATCCAGTCATGCTCAGTTCCTAAACCTCCCTCTTTAGGGAATTTAACTGCTTTTAAACCGTCAGTACTTAGTGTAACTGCCCTTCTTAAGTCAGTTCCACCACCCTGAGCGTCGCTTGCGTCAAACGCAGATACTAAACTTGGGTCTACAGGTAAATCAGATTTTGAATCATCTCCAACAAACCAGTTCCAGAAATCAGAACCAAAAGAATACTCATCTACAATAGAACCAGTTATACGAGTGGCATAGATTATTTCAGAATTTCCATTCTCGTAAGCAGCTCCAAAGATTTCATTGAAGTTAGATTTCAAGCTTATTCCTGCACTAGAAGCACCGTTAACAACGGCCGCTAAGTGTGTAGCAGCATTTGTGTAATCTCCTTTTGCAGCATAGGCTTTACCTAATAATGCTTGCGCAGCATATTTAGAAGCTCTTCCGTCTACAATACTGGTGCTTAAAGCAGCAATAGCGTCATTTAAATCTGGAATAATCACATTATTGTATACTTCCTCTGCAGAAGATCTTGCTAGGATAGAAGTATCTGTTAAGCTAGGCGAAGCAGATAAATTTATAGTAACTCCACCGAAAGATTTTACCAATTTAAAGTAAGACAGCGCTCTTAAAAATTTAGCTTCTGCTACTTGAGTAACATTACTAGAATTTTCAATGACATTATTGGCACTTAAAATAGACTTGTACATGGCTGTATACAATGGACCAAAAAATTGATCTTCCATGGTAGTCAAATTATTAGTAAACGTATCAAATTCTGTGTAAGGAGCTTCTTGCATACGTGCATTGTCTGCTCTAAAATCTGCCATTACGGCTAATGGAGTAACACTTCCTAACTGGTAGTAATAAGCAGCATTTAGCACTCCTTCAAAATCAGTTAAAGCATCTGCACTAGCTAAATTTGGGGGTGATTGGTCCAAATCAACTGAACATGCTGTCATTAAGAACAACGATCCAAATAATACATATATATATTTCATTTTTTTTTTATTTAAAAGTTAATATTTAATCCTACTGTAAAACTTCTAACAACTGGACTTGCACCCACTTGTGCTCCGTAAGTTGTTGGATCATTTCCTTTTACACCCTCAGGGTTATAGGAAGTATAATCATCTCCCATGATGTAAAGTAGATTGCTTGCAGCAACATATGCTCTAAAAGAGCTTAATCCTAGACTTTCTACAAAAGAAGCATCTACTGTGTAACCAAGCGTTAGGTTTCTTAAAGCAATGTAGGAAGCATCTTGAATCATAGCATCTGTTTGGTTTCTATTTCTCTCAATTAATGGACTATCGGCAGGTACATCTGCTAATCTTCCTCCCCATTGAGATCCGTAGTAAAGTGGGTCAATATTATACACTTCCGCACCATGTGATCCTTGGAATTGAAAAGAAGCATCAAATTGTTTATAGCTCAAGTTTTGAGACATACCCCAGTAAAAATCTGGTGTATTTTGTCCAATTTTCACTAAATCTCCACCATCTTCAACAGAACGTGTTCTATCGATCACACCATCACCATTTTGGTCAACGACATAAGATTCACCTGACTGATTATTTGGATGTCTAGTTCCATCTGCTAAATAGGCCATTTCTACAGGGCCAGTCGTTTCTAATCCCCACATTTCACCTATTTCTCCACCTACATAGTTTCTGAATACTGCGCCACGTCCACTTTGTCCGAAAATTTGCTGTGGTAATTCATCTAAACCACCTAAGTAGGTGATTTCAGTATTTACTGTAGATAAGTTTGCATTCATATTCCAGTTAAAATCATTAGAATTAACAAGAACTCCTGTCAATTCAAATTCTAAACCTGAACTTGTAACATCACCAACATTAAGAATGGAAGATGGGTTTCCAAGTACTTCTGACTGCGCTTGGTTTATTAAGATGTTTTCAATATCAGAGGTATAGTAATCTACACCTAAAGTGAAACGGTTATTTATGAACCCAAGATCAAGACCAAAGTTAGTTTCTGTATTCGTCTGCCAAGTTAAGTCTGGATTAGATGAGTTTGAGGGGATTAAGTATCCAGTTCCATAAATAGTTGCTGAAGGAGAAAGCAAACTTAATGAATCATAAGAACCTAAGAAAGATGTAGTTCCTAATGAACCAGTACTAAATCTTATTTTTAATTGACTTAAAGCCTCGCTGTCTTTAAGGAAAGATTCATTATGAATATTCCAACCCACAGATACTGCAGGGAACGTTTCATATCTCTGGTTCGCTCCAAAACGAGAATCTCCATCACGTCTTAAAGATACAGACGCTAAGAAACGATCATCGTACGCATAGTTCACACGACCAAAAACACTCTCTCTAACTCTTTTTTCATTTCTCTCAGTAACAGTAATGTCTTCGGGAGCAAATAAATTCCAGTTAAGGATGGCTTGATCAGGAACATTAACTCCATTTAAACTATTCCCAATTAATTTAGTCGTTTGGTATTCAATACCTGCTACAGCAGATATATCATGACTGCCAATTACTTTGGCAAAATTTAAAGTAGTTTCACTTAATAATGTAGATACTTTTAAATCATTTTGTCTCATGAATGTCTGAGAAGTTCTAGCTCTTGAGTCGAATCCAAGTAATCTGTGAGAATATGTTTGAGAATCTCTAATATCTCCTCCTAGTACAGTTTTCACGTTTAAGTCATCAGATATAGTGTACTCTAAGTAACCATTAACATTAGCAAAATAACTTTTTTCCCAGCTTTCTACGTTGTCTAATTTAGCTGCAGGACCTGCATCTCCAGAACCACCAATACCATTGTTAGCTCTTCCGTAATGCCAGTCTTGTGCTGCCATTCCTGGTTCTAAATCGAATATACTACTAGCTTCATAACCAGATCCTCTGTATCCATTGTCAAATGCAGATAAACCTAAATTTTGAGCCTGAACGTCTAATTGCTGAACAAATGCGATAGATTCAGCTGTATGATAAACAGGGTGTACGCCATAAGATCTTAATAGATCTCTCATGTCGTGTCCTAAGATGTCTCTCTTAGATGAAAACCCGTTAGCGCTAATTCCAGCTTTTAGCTTGTCGTTTAACTTAGCGTCAACGTTAGCACGAAAGTTAAATCTTTCATATCCCTGGGTAATTACAACACCTTCTATATCTTGGTATCCAACAGAAGCAAAATAATTTACATCATCAGTTCCGCCGCTCATACTAAAGTCCTGAGTGTTAGACTGACCCGTTTGGAATAGCCAATCTTCTGGACTAATCGCTCCTGGAGAATTTTCATACGCATTTAATCTGTACTCTAAGAATGCAGGGTCCTGATTATTCACAGTGCTTGCCCAGTTACCAGCAGCAATCTGAGCTCTTGAATGAGCAGCCCACTCTGGTCCAGACATAAGAATGTTTTCTCTATATTTATTTGACAAGCTAGTATAAGCATTATAGCTAAATGTAGCTTTTCCAGATGTACCCTTTTTAGTAGTAATCAAGATAACCCCATTAGCACCACGAGAACCGTAAATGGCTGCAGAAGCAGCATCTTTTAAAACCTCTATACTCTGAATATCATTTGGGTTAACTGACTGAATACCTCCTGAAATGGGATATCCGTCTACCACTACTAAAGGATTAGATGCTCCGGAAATAGAAGAAGCAGCTCTAATTTGAATTTTTGGAGCAGCACCAGGAGAACCATCTTGATTCTGAATTAATACCCCAGATAATTTACCTGCAAGAGCTTCATCTACACGAGCTACTTGAAGAGCAGCAACCTCGTCACCCCCAATTTTAGCAACGGCACCAGTTAATTGAGATCTTTTACGTGAACCGTAACCCGTTAAAACAATTTCATCTAATAGGTTAAGGTCTTCTGCAAGTACAACTAAAATTTGTGTTTGATTTCTAATTAGTACATCTTGATTGACAAATCCTATGTAAGAAAAACGAAGAATATCTCCCGTTTTAACCTCAATAGAAAAATTACCATCGAAATCTGTCTGAGTTCCATTGGTAGAATTTTTGACAGTCACATTTACCCCTAAAAGCGGCAGACTATTAGAGTCCTTTACACTTCCAGAAACCGTAAATGAGTCCTGTGCAAATAGCTGAATATTGACCAACAATACAGCGATCAATAAAAATTTGGTTTTTAAATTCATCTTTAGTTCATTTAATTTTAAGTTAATTTTAGTTTGACTTTTTAAGTATTAAACTTTATAAACCAACACTAACAGATATAAAATGATTATTTTTGAACCATCAATAACCCTTAGTGGTAATTTGATATTTACTTCCCTCCAAAGAAGTATTCTATTTAAAGGACAGGTGCACACCTGTCCTTTTTTTATGCTATTTTAATTTGGTAAACCAAATTGGTAAACCAGATTGGATTACCAAATATATATTAAGTTTTTCTTAAAAAAAAACATCTTCCTAAATAAATAGCCAATATTTTATCAAATAGCTAATTTTTCTATATAATTATTAGTGTAAATAAAAATCATTGGAAATTATGTAGTTAAATCCTAATTTGGATGGATAAATTCAAATTTTAGTCTAATTTGGAACACAATTTGAAATAAATCTTTTTCTGTCAAACCAAAGTTGTACATGGTTTCAAATAAAATTTACGTAGTCATGGGCGTGTCCGGCGCCGGAAAAAGTAGCGTTGGACAGGCGTTGAGCAAGTCCCTAAAGCTGCCTTTTTATGACGGAGATGACTACCACCCTCAAGCCAATATTGACAAAATGCGCCAAGGGATACCCTTAGAAGATTCTGATAGATGGGCTTGGTTAAAAAACCTCAATCTATTAGCAAAAGAAGCCCTTAAAAAAGAAGGGGCCGTGATGGTATGCTCTGCCCTAAAAGAAGTCTACAGACAGGAACTATCCAAAGACTTCTCTACTGAATGTGAATGGATTTACTTAAAAGGAAGTTACGAACTTATAATGGAGAGAATTCAAGCTAGAGCGGGACATTTCATGCCCCCAGAGTTGTTGCAATCTCAATTTAACACCTTAGAGGCACCCAAAAATGCCATTGAAATAGACGTCAGTGCACCCCTATCAGAAATTATAAAAGAACTAGAGATGACTTTTAATGAAAAAAAAGAATTTGGCCTCTTTGGATTGGGCGTTATGGGAAAAAGCCTGGCGAGAAATCTGGCGAGAAACGGTTTTAGAATAGCCCTATTTAACAGGCACTTAGCAGGTGTAGAAGAAGGTGTTGCCAAAAATTTCAAGGATCATTTTCCAGAGTTAAAAGAAGCCGCAGCTTTTGATGAAATAGCAGCTTTTGTAAACGCATTAGGAACTCCTAGGAAAATCATGCTCATGGTCAATGCAGGACCAATTGTAGACCATGTCATAGCAGATTTGCTGCCCTTTTTATCAAAGGGAGATATTCTCATAGACGGCGGAAATTCCAATTACAAAGACAGTAAAAGAAGGCTGGATTACTTAAACAGCCAACAGATTCAATTTATAGGCGCTGGAGTGTCTGGCGGTGAAGAAGGCGCCTTAACAGGGCCTTCCATTATGCCGGGCGGTAGCAAAGAAGCGTATGCCGCCATTCAACCGTACTTAGAGGCCATTGCCGCTAAAGGAGAAGACGGCAAGCCCTGCTGCTCCTATATTGGGGAGGAAGGAAGTGGGCACTTTGTCAAGATGGTGCACAACGGCATTGAATATGTAGAAATGGAATTGCTTGCAGAAATGTATGCGATCCTGACGGCCTTAGGAAAGAATCCAACAAAAATAGCCAGTATTTTTGAATCCTGGAAATCCGATTCGAACAGTTATTTACTGGAGATCACTATAGACATTCTAAGGAAAAAAGAAGGCGATACTCCACTGGTAGAAAAGATTTTAGACGTGGCAGCCAATAAGGGAACTGGAAACTGGACCACTATTGCCACAGCAGAGTTAGGGGTCCCAAGCACCCTGATTGCCAACGCCCTTTTTGCAAGATTTACCTCTTCCTTTAAAACACAGCGTCAAAAAGTAGCGGCCATTTTTGAGCACAGCCCTGAGGTCCAAACTATGGAAGAGGGAGACTTGTTAAAAGCCTACCATTTTGCTAGAATTATAAATCACTATCAAGGATTTCAATTAATTTCAGAAGCGGCAAAAACCTATCAATGGAACATACAGCTCAGTGAATTGGCCCGTGTTTGGACCAATGGTTGTATTATTAAATCTGATCTAATGAAAAAATTGCTGCCCCTTTTAAAAGAATCTAACGACCTTCTAGACGCTCCAACCCTACAAAACGAATTACTTCTTTTAAAGCCTATCGCAAATAAGGTAGTGGCCCAATGCATTTTGTCAGAAATTCCGACGAGCAGTTTAAGTGAGTCTGTTAACTTTTTAAATCAGTTAAAAACAGACCGCTCTGCGGCCAACATTATCCAGGCCCAACGAGATTATTTTGGTGCACACACATACAAAAGAATCAATGACCCCCTTCAAAAAAACTACCACACAATCTGGACATAAACACCCACCAAACCATGGAAACCACCACTGAAAAGAAAAACTTACTTAAAAAAATCATTTTATTAATCTTGGGGTTTGGTCCAGGCATATTTGCCATAGGCTACACCATAGGAACAGGAAGCGTTACCGCTATGATCGTGGCTGGAAGCAAGTTTGGCATGCAGCTGCTTTGGGTACTCCTGCTGAGTTGTCTCTTTTCAGGATTGCTCATGTTTGTGTATGGGAATTATGCCTTAATTACTGGGGAAACCGCTCTGTACGGTTTTAAAAAATACTATAAATACGGTAAGGTACTGGCTATCATGATCATGGTAGGAATTACCTTTGGCCAATGGAACTCCCTCATGGGAATTTTAGGAATCTCCTCTAATATTATCTACGAAATACTAGCCTTAAATTACGAAGGACTCAGTGCGTATAAATACGAAACAGTATTAGGAATAGCCGTGGCTATTATCGCAATTTTTTATAGCTTACTACTGGTGGGAAAATACACCTTCTTTGAAAAAATACTAGTGTTTTTTGTATCTATCATGGGGGGCTCCTTTTTATTTTCGTTGTGCTTTGTGCAACCCCTACCATTAGAGGTCGTTAAAGGATTAATACCTTCAATTCCTCAGGTCCCTGGAGGTAAAATGTTGGTCGCAGCATTTGTAGGGACCACTATGGCCTCTGCCACCTTCTTATCTAGACCTCTTTTTATAAAAGGAAAAGGCTGGACCTTAGCCAATAAAGACCAGCAAAAAAAAGATGCCATTACAGCAGCGGTATTAATTTTTGTCATTAGTGGGACCATTATGGCAGTAGCCAGTGGAGCTTTATTTCACGAAGGAAAAGTAGTGACCCAAGTCTTAGATATGGCCAACACCCTGGAACCGGTAGCAGGAAAATTAGCTGTGGGTATTTTCTTTTTTGGGGCCCTAAGTGCTGGTTTATCTTCTATTTTTCCCTGCTTGCTCATTGCACCCCTTTTATTGGCAGATTACCAATCAGGCACCTTAGACACCACTTCCAAACAATTTAAAATAGTCACAGCCATTGCATGTGCAGTTGCTTTGATTGGACCTGTTTTAGGAGCCAATCCAATTGAAATTCAAATATTATCTCAGGTATTTAATGTCTTTGTCTTGCCAGCGGTAGTTGGTGGAATTATTATGATGGCAAACAACCAGAAAATCATGAAAGGCTACAAGACTGGACTCTTAGTAAATATTGGCCTGTGGGCCGCCTTTATTTTTGCTACAGTAATTTCCTATAACGGGATCCTTGGAATTTTAGAATTATAAACCAATCGCTTTTACGATCATGTCTATACTCATTGTTGCCCTTTGTGTCTTTTTGCTCATTCTCCTTATATCCTGGGGTAAAATAAACCCCTTCTTGGCCTTTTTAATCATTTCCATTTTAGCAGGAGTGCTTTTAAGGATTCCAATCGGTGAAATATCCCAAGCCATTGAAACCGGTATAGGAAGTATGCTAGGTTCGCTGGCTGTGATAGTCTGTCTGGGTGCTATGTTTGGAAAAGTCATCTCAGACAGTGGGGCCGCTAAAAAAATTACCGAGGTATTGACCCAAACCTTTGGCCAGAAAAACTTACCATGGGCTTTTATGCTCACCGGGTTTATAGTCGGCATTCCCCTGTTTTACAACGTAGGCTTTGTATTGCTGGTTCCCCTTGTTTTTTCTGCTGTCTATCAATACAAATTGCCCGCAGTCTGTGTTGGAATCCCCCTACTTGCAGCATTATCTGTGACCCACGGATTTCTCCCGCCACACCCATCTCCTACTGCTCTAGTGAGTATTTTTAATGCCAATTTAAGCCTCACTCTTGTTTATGGGCTTATAGTAGCCATACCCTGCATGGTACTCGCTGGACCACTGTTTGCAAAAACCCTTAAACGAATTCAATCTAAGCCTTTGGAAGTGTTTATCCCTAAAACAGCTCCGAATCAGCAACTTCCCTCTGGTTTCAATAGTTTCTTTACGGCCTTACTGCCTGTTATTCTGCTGAGCACCACTGCTGCACTGCCGCTCCTAACCCAAGACAACACCACAGCTCATGAGGTATTTGTATTTCTAGCAGACCCCATGATGGTCATGCTTATCTCTTTAATAGTAGCAACCTATAGCCTAGGCACCAAGCAAGGTGTAGCTGTAAAAACCATCATGGAAGGCTATGGAAGTGCGGTAAAAGACATTGCTATGATACTATTAATTGTAGCTGGAGCTGGGGCTTTAAAACAAATATTTATTGCTAGCGGGGTGAGTAATGAGATTGCAAGCTTGTTAGCAAGCTCAGACATGAATCCATTGTTATTAGGATTTTTCATGGCTACCCTGATCAGAATATCGCTAGGATCTGCCACAGTGGCTGGTCTAACTACTGCGGGAATTATTGCGCCTATCATAGCGACTACAAACGCTAATCCCAACCTAATGGTTTTAGCCATAGGGTCGGGTAGTTTAATGTGCTCTCATGTAAATGATTCCGGTTTTTGGATGTTTAAAGAGTATTTCAACCTCAGCCTAAAAGACACCTTCAAATCCTGGACCTTAATGGAAACCATCGTGGGGGTGGTAGGAATAGGCATGGTGCTCTTAATAGATTTCGTATTGCAAACACCTACCTAAATAACCGATTTTATCAAAAAGCCGTCATATCCCTATCTTTAAAATAGCCTTTTAGAGATCGCTTATACTTAAAAAAGGTGTTTAGCAAAGAATTTTTAATTATTTTCTTAGTGCTTTACCTCAATATCATACACTTTAACAGAGGCAAAAGCACCTTTATCTCTGGTTTGAAAATAATTACCTACTTTGAAATAATTTTCAAAAATACCCCAGCGTTCTAAATGGACACTGTTGTAAACAAAAAATTCATTATTATTTAAGGACACCACCATTTTACCTTCTGACACTTTCACTTCAATGGTGAACTTTCTAAAGTTAACAACATCTTTGAAATTTCTTCCCTTATCATCTTCCCAAGCTTCTTCATGTAAAATACCTACATCATCAATTTCTGTAAATACCAACTCCTTAGTTTTCACCCTAATTTTTCCATCCTGCCAATAAATTTTCAAGACGGGTGGAGCATTATTGTCTTTTGCGCCTATTAATGCCTTTTGGTCTTCTGTAAGCCTTCCATGTATTTGAGCAATAATAACCTTGTGATATTTGCCATTGGCATCTCTGGAAACACCATCCATTTGCATCTTAATCTTCAATTCACCTCCTTGCTTAAAAGTCCAATTTACTTTGTCATTCCCTGGAGTCATCTGCTCCCTTAATTCAGATCGAGAATATTTAGTATTGGCAGTTGTTGCGTCTGTTGGAATAGCAAAAAAAACCAATGCACCCGAAACAGAATCATTAAACATATAAGGTTTCAAAAGAGCATTTGTAGCATAATCTTTAATAGCTGGAGGAGAAACACTTAAAGCACCTCCTTTACCGGAACCTCCGGGAATAGTTACTTTCCAATGAGACAAATCAATATCTGGTAGTTTAAAGCGTTTTTTCTTTCTCTTCTGAACCTCCTCTTGGCCATGCGCTATATTTGTCTGCGCTGGAAGGGTTTGAAAAAACAAAAAAGAGACTAAAACTACCAGGTATCTCATTAATGGTTATACTATTTTAAATCTATAGAAACATTGTCTAATCGAGATTCGGATCCTTCATTTGTAATCAACAACGAAATGGCATCGTTAGCCCCAGAATTAAATTCTAAATCTACTTTAACATATGTATTTGCATCTGTTTGATCAGTTCCTACATGAGAGGCTAAACTCTTTGAGGAGACTTCAGACAAAGACCCAATAGTCCCTCCCAAAACATTGAGCGTAATAGATCCTTCTGGACTTGTTTTAATTGTATAATAATAAGTTATCACATAATCTGTATTAGGAGAAACTTCTAAACCAGACTGGTATGCTACCCTATCTC
>ABVW01000016.1 GCA_000173115.1 Flavobacteria bacterium MS024-3C | reverse complement strand
AGAACGTTTGGAAAATGGCAGAATAGACATTGTCATTGGAACGCACCAACTGGTGAACAAAGCCGTAAAATTCAAAGATTTGGGGCTGCTTATTGTAGATGAAGAACAAAAATTTGGGGTGGGTGTAAAAGACAAACTCAAATCACTTAAAGAAAATGTAGACGTACTGACCCTTACAGCAACCCCTATTCCAAGGACTTTACAGTTCAGTTTAATGGCAGCGAGAGATTTGTCAGTAATTAACACTGCTCCACCTAACAGGTACCCCATTGAAAGCAACGTAGTGCGCTTTAATGAAACACTGATTAGAGAGGCAATTTCCTATGAAATTCAAAGGGATGGTCAGGTATTTTTTATTCACAATAGGATTGAAAATATTACAGAAGTAGCCGGACTCATTCAACGATTGGTGCCAGATGCCCGAGTGGGAATTGGCCACGGACAGATGGAAGGCAAAAAACTTGAAAACCTCATGAAAGCATTCATGGGTGGAGAATTTGACGTATTGGTTTCTACAACCATCATTGAAAGTGGTTTAGACGTGTCTAATGCCAACACCATTTTCATTAATAATGCCAATAACTTTGGCCTGAGTGACCTCCACCAAATGCGTGGTCGTGTGGGAAGAAGCAATAAGAAAGCATTCTGCTATTTCATTACCCCTCCTTATGAGGTCATGACGGCCGATGCCAGAAAAAGGATTCAAGCACTTGAACAATTTACTGCACTTGGAAGCGGCTTTAATATTGCCATGAAAGATCTAGAAATTAGAGGTGCTGGAGACATTCTTGGCGGGGAACAGAGCGGTTTTATTAATGAAATAGGCTTTGAAACCTATCAGAAAATTATGGCTGAAGCCATTGATGAGCTTAAAAACTCAGAATTCAAAGACCTTTACGAAGCACCAATAGAAGATGAAAACAAAGCCTTTGCCTTAGAAACCCAAATGGATGCAGATATTGAAATGTTATTCCCGGATGATTACATCAATAATACTTCTGAAAGACTCAAACTGTACACCACATTAAATGGCTTATCTAATGAAAGCGAGTTAGATGCTTTTGAAAAGGAACTTATAGACCGCTTTGGACCCATCCCAGACGAGACAAAGGACCTTTTACTAGCCGTTCAAGTAAAATGGATTTGCAACTATATGGGTATGGAAAAAGTAGTGATGAAAAAAGGCAAATTCTTAGGCTATTTTATTGCAAACCAACAATCTGACTATTATCAGAGTGCCCGATTTAGAAAGGTGTTGGCCTTTGTTCAAGCACACTCAAAACAATGCAGCCTAAAGGAAAAACAAACCAGAAGTGGTTTGAGACTATTATTAGTTATTGAAGGGGTACATAAAGTAAATAGCGCTTATAAACTACTGTCTAATTTTACAGCGTCTTAAGGTCTTTTATGGTCCTAAATGCAACGTCTACCTGAGCGTCGTTTACTATAATGGTAAACTCATTGGTCGTGGAAATTACCTCGTAAAGTACTATTCCCTCCCAGGCCAGTCTTTGAAAAATAAAGTAATAAATACCAGGAACAGAAACATTTTCTGCGGGTAATTTAACCGTAATTGAAGATAAATTTTCTGCTTTTTGGGTGCATTTTTCCGTTACAAAAAGTGTTTCAACAGTCTTGTCTAAGGCACCACTTACAACAATATTTAATTCATTCACCCCTCTAGAAGAAGTATAAAACACATCTTTATTCTTATTAATCTCCTTTAATAGCAAAGTTTGGTTTTCAAGAATACTGTCAGAAATTAAAAAAGTGAAATCTGTTAAAGAAGAACGCACGGTAATTTCTCCTATATTTTTCAAGACTTTAATGATCTTGTGGGTCGCTCTAAATTCCATGTCGTCCGACAGTCTTTTTAGTGCCATTACAATAGCGCCATTTCTGATGTCTTTTCCTAGTGCCTCTTCAATTTCCGGCATAATGATCCTAGAAAGGGAGGTGAGATTAATAATGCCCTGTGCTAAGGCACTTTGTAAAAAGGGTTTCTTTTTAATGTAATTTTCTACAACTGAAGAGATGGTTTTCATCTTAATAAATATAAATTGAATTTAAAATAAAGCATGCTTATTGTGCAAATTTAACACTTTGTTACAAATTAAACAAATTGTGTGTGGGTTAAAAATGATAAAAAGCATCCTTAAGGTGTTCTAAATCATATGAATGGGCTTTCATTGTAATGTACACAATGTCAAAACGAGCTTCTTTGTGCACCTTATGACGGTTCATATAATAATTTGCTGCCCTGATAAGGTGGTTTATTTTAGAGGGGGGCACCAATTGAATTAAAGGAACTATCGTTGGCGCTGTTCTTGTCTTTACCTCCACTACAATAAGAAAATTCTCATGCAGCGCAATAATATCTATCTCAGCTTTTCTGTGTCTGTAATTAACCGCCCTAATCTCATAACCCTTTGAAATGAGGTATTCTTGTGCTATGCGCTCTCCTTTAGCGCCCAGATCATTGTGGAATGCCATTTTTAAGATTTTAAAAAAAGGCCCGTTCTAACTTGGAGGGTATTTGTGTCGCTTCCATTTACAATCTAGAGAATTAAAACCATCTGGCCAACGCAAACACCCTAGTTAATATACTTAAAAACTTTTAAAAAGACCCCCTGAGCTCTTGACAAATTCCCTATTTTTGTAGGTAATTTTTTATTTGCATTATGTCTCAAAATTCAGAAGCCTCCAGGTATACCATTACAGCAGCACTCCCCTATACCAATGGACCCATCCATATTGGTCATTTGGCAGGCGTGTACGTCCCTGCAGATATTTACAGTCGCTATCTCAGGGGTATTGGGAAAGATGTTGCTTTCGTTTGTGGAAGTGATGAACACGGCGTAGCCATTTCTATGAAGGCAAAAAAAGAAGGCATTACCCCCAAAGAGGTTATTGACAAATACCACGCTATGATCTCTAAATCATTTATAGATTTTGGAATCACTTTTGACCATTACTCCAGAACTTCGGGTGAAATGCACCATAAAACAGCTTCTGATTTTTTTAAAAAACTACACCAAGACCAGGCTTTTATTGAAGAAATAACCCCACAATTATTCGATCCAGAAGCCGAGCAATTTTTAGCAGATCGTTTCGTAACTGGAACCTGTCCAAAGTGCGGTAATGAAGAAGCTTATGGAGACCAATGTGAATCTTGCGGGAGCTCTTTAAACGCTACAGAACTCATTAATCCAAAATCTACCTTGAGTGGTGCTATTCCAATTTTAAAAGAAACCAAACATTGGTTTTTACCCTTAGATAAATATGAATCATTTTTAAGAAAGTGGATTTTAGAAGGGCATAAAAAAGACTGGAAACCAAATGTTTACGGACAATGTAAATCATGGATAGAAGAAGGTCTTAAGCCTAGAGCAGTGACTAGAGATTTGGACTGGGGTATTCCAGTTCCTGTACCAGGAGGAGAAGGAAAAGTACTGTATGTATGGTTTGACGCACCTATAGGCTATATCTCCGCCACTAAAGAATGGGCAGCAAAAAACAATAAGGACTGGGAACCTTACTGGAAGGATGAAAATACTAAATTGGTCCATTTCATAGGGAAAGATAATATTGTTTTTCACTGTATTATTTTCCCTGCAATGCTTAAAGCGCATGGTGATTACATCTTACCAGAAAATGTTCCTGCCAACGAATTTCTAAACTTAGAAGGTCAAAAACTTTCTACCTCTAAAAACTGGGCCGTTTGGCTACACGAATACCTCGAAGCCTTTCCGGACCAACAAGATGTATTGAGATATACCCTCACAGCAAATGCACCAGAATCAAAAGACAACGATTTTACTTGGAAAGACTTTCAAGCTAGAAACAACAATGAATTGGTTGCTATTTTAGGAAACTTCATCAATAGAGGGGTTGTATTGACGCAAAAATATTATCAAGGCAAAGTACCCTCACCAGGCCATTTAGAAGCTATAGACTTAGAAACCCTTGCTGCATTAAAAGAATTTCCTGCCACTATTGCCAACTCTCTTGAAAAATACAGGTTTAGAGAAGCCAGCGGTATATTGATGCAAGTAGCAAGGCTCGGAAATAAATACTTGGCTGACAACGAACCTTGGAAACTTATTAAAACAGATCCAAAAAGAGTGGAAACGATTATGTATGTCAGTTTACAAATCGCTGCTGCTTTGGCAGTATTATCGGAGCCTTTTTTACCATTCACCGCAAATAAGCTCAATGAGATGCTACACTTAGCCCCTTTAAACTTATCTTGGAAAGATGTTGCTGAGAAAGAAGCCCTACTTCCTAGCGGTCATATCATAAATGAGGCACAGCTTCTTTTTAGAAGAATTGAAGACAGTGAAATAGACGCCCAAGTAGAAAAATTAAACCAAACAAAAATAGATAACGCCGCTATGGAAACTACTGTAGTTCCTCAAAAAGAAACTTCTAGCTTTGAAGATTTTAGCAAATTAGACCTGCGAACAGGCACCATTCTAGCTGCTGAGAAAATGCCAAAAGCGAAAAAATTATTGGTGCTCCAAGTCCAAACTGGCTTAGACACTAGAACCATAGTTTCTGGAATAGCAGAACACTTTAGTCCAGAAGAAGTGGTGGGTAAAAAAGTGACCGTACTAGTAAACCTCGCGCCAAGAGCATTAAGAGGTGTAGAAAGTCAGGGAATGATTCTTATGACGGAACAAAAATCAGGCAAATTGGTATTTGTAAACCCAGATGAAGATGGGGTGGCAGATGGTGCGGTAATCAGTTAACGTAAAGTAGGCCAAAAGACCGCAATTAAAAGCGGCTAAATTCACCTATAAATAAAGCCCGCTAAAGCGGGCTTTATTTTTTTAACTGCAATTACATATAAAATGCTTTTGACAGGGTTTAATTAATCTATTTGAACGCCTTTGTTTTGCAACAACAGCACCTCAGTACACAGTACTTCTGATTTGTACTTAGTCTCCCCTTCGGGAGAGGTATAAGTTCTATGGGTAAGTTTGCCTTCAATGGCAATTTCCTGCCCCTTGTTTACATACTGCGCAATAATTTCTGCTGTTTTCCCTCAGGCAACAATGGAATGCCACTGAGTGTCTGTAATTAAAACCCCTTCTTGATTTCTGAATTTTTCATTGGTCGCCATAGAGAAATTGACCACTGTTTTGCCACTTTCTAAGGTCTTTAACTCTGGTTGCACCCCTAGATTACCAATTAACTGAACTTTGTTTCTGATTGCTTTCATAATATATATAATTTATAAGGTTAATAAAAGGACTGCCTTTGAAGCTTTATCCCTTTCACCCTACAAACGTAACAGCCACATCTCCTTATAGCCGGTATAAAAATATTTGTAGTCATTTACAGTCGTTTGTAAACGTTTAAAAATTAATGGGGCTCATGGTGTTTTATGGCCGCAAGAGAAAAAACACTAACTTTATAAGACCCTTTCTTTTTAAGACGCAACTTACTTAATCATCCAACATGGAAAAAGTATGTCTTTGCTGTAAAGAGAAAATTAAAGGAAGAAGTGATAAAAAATTCTGTGGAGATGCTTGCAGAAACGAATTTCACAATACCCAAAACTCACCCTACAATTCACTGGTGAGAAATACCAACAGACGCCTCAAAAAAAATTATCGCATTTTAGCAGAAGTTGCTTTAGTTGGTGGAAAAGGAAGAATCACAAAAAGTAATTTAATCCACAAAGGGTTCTTCTTTGACCTTTTTACATCTATTTATAAAACCCAGAAAGGGAATGACTATTATTTTATCTATGATCTGGGGTATTTAAAAATAGCGCCAGATTTGTTTGTGGTGGTGCAAAAATTTAAATGAAACACCTGCATCCAAATAGGAATAAGGGGTGCATCCAAATAGAATTGACACTATTGTTCAGTAAAAATTATTGTTTTTTCCACTGTTGACTACTGAGTTTCAGTGCAGCAATAACAATGTCTTTCCTACTAATTTGGCCTACCAACTTTCCGTCTTTTAAAACAGGGAGTCTTCTCCTGCTGTTGCTATGAAAAATTGTTGCTGCGTCAAAAATTGAAGCAGAAGCATCTATAGTCTCCACTTCTTTAGACATAAAAGAAGCCACGCTTTTATCTAATATTGGCAGGTTAAAATACCTGCTTTCAGAAATCTGTTTCATACAATCTGCCTCGGAGACAATGCCCACCAATTCCTTTTTGTCGTTGAGCACAGGCCCTCCAGAGATTGGGTATTTGGCAAAACATTCCATAACCTCTAAAATAGACTGAGTAGGTGAAAATGTAATGAGTGAGGTGGTCATATAATCAGATACTAAAATAGCCTCTTTTACACCTTCCTTTTGAACTTGTCTAACGCCTTGAAAACTTTTAATACCCATAATGCAACCCTTTAATAATCAGTTTAATATAATTAAAAAATAATTCCTTCGCAATTTTATTTAAGTAATTCATCTAAAGGTCGGGGCCAAAAAAACAAAATCACTTCTGCCTTAAACCAATAGAATAAGTGGTATTTTTAAAAAATATTTAAAACTCATTTCTTAAAAATACCTGGTATGAATACCTCAAAAGAGACACGAAAGGTATTGGGAATTATTGGTTGCGGGTGGCTGGGAAGTGCCGTAGCACAGTATTTTATTCAGTACAACTGGTTGGTTAAGGGCACCCGAAGGTCATTAGAAAAAATGGGTGGTTTAGAAACACTGGGTATTAAGCCTTTTAAATTTGAACTAGGCGCAGCAGCTTTGTCACACGATTTTACTAAAAACCTAGACCTGCTTCTAATCAGTGTTCCGCCACAACTCAGGACAGGTGAAAATGACGCCTTCATAGACCATATGAAATCCCTGTCTAAAGACCTTTTAAAAGTACTGCCCAAAAATTGCCAAGTCATTTACACCTCATCTACAGGAGTTTATCCCAATAGCGGAGGTCCTTATTCTGAGCTAAGTCAGTGGACCGCAGACACAGATCGGGCACAAAAACTTTTAGCCGCAGAAAAAATTATAGCTACACTACCCCACAAAAAAACCACCATCAGGCTCGCTGGCCTCGTAGGGGCAGACAGAGAGCCCACAAGGTCTTTAAGTGGCAGAACCGCTATTTCAGGAGGAAATAAAGCAGCCAACCTAATTCACCAACAAGACGCGGTAAAATTAATTTGGTTCCTATCTCAAGTAGCAGATCCTCCTACTTTGGTCAATGGGGTATTTCCGCAAAAAATCAAAAAAGCAGATTTCTACAACAATAAAGCGCTACAATTAAATATACCACCACCCATTTTTATGGAAGCAGCGCAGCCTATAGACCGCTTAATTCAATCAAAAGTTTTTTTAGGATTTACTTATGACAAAGCCCTATTATAAATTGAAAAAAAATAGTTAGTTTTAGTCCCTAATCCTATTAGAAACAACCTAACAACAATTTCATGAAAAATTTACTAGTCCTTCTTTTGATCCTTTCTGGAGTCTCTTTAAAAGCCCAGGAAAAATCTGCATTGGAAAATCACTACAAAGCATTTTATAAACAAATGCGCACCCAAGGAGATATTAACGGAATTATTCAAGCCTTAACGCACTTAAATGTAATAGCGCCAAATACCGCTAGAAGAGACACCTTAGCCTATATATACAGTAGCAACAACCAACACATGCAAGCCTTAAATTTATTGGGTATTGAACGCTTGGGGGAAGACTCAGATTTAGCCGTCCAAGTAAAAGCCATCTCTTTAAAAGCCATTGAGCAACCCAAAAGAGCCCTTGAGCATTTTGAAGAATTGGCCAAAAGAAACCCCAGTGCTTATTTGTTATATGAGTTATCTGACTTAAAAATAGTCACAGGAGATAACAGTGGTGCAATGGTTACGATAAAGGAAGGACAAGCCATGACAAAGGCAGACATGAAATACGCTTTTTACGAAAGGCAACAGCCCTATGAGGTAGCCTTAAAATCTGCTTTTTTCCACTTAGAGGCACTGGTGATTTACAACACAGATAAAGAGAGAATTAAAGAAGCCATAGCTTTAATAGATAGGGCCTTAGTGTTATCTCCAAACTTTAATTTAGCCAGTCTGAGCAAGCAAGCCCTTGAATCTAGATTGGCTGTTCCAGAAGAAACGCCTAAAGACTAAGCTAAAGGACAGTTATAAGGAACGAATTAAAAGACATGGTTTAAACCAACACAAGAGATTAAAACCGCTCCTAAATTTAAAACAAACACAAGAGATTAAAACCGCTCTTAAATTTAAAACCAAGAGACAAAGACCTCTCTTAAATTCTAACCCAAAATTATTTACTGCTTTAAGCCCTTGAGACGCATGATTGAAATACTATCTTGGGCTTTTTTTAATTCCAACAACTTGGAAACCTGGTTATTAGGCACTGCGATAGACAACACATAATGGGCTATTTTCCACTGACCGTCTTCAAGTTCCAACACCCCAGATCCCCTACAAATTCCCATTTGAGTGTCCAGTAACTCGTCAAACCAAACGGCACTGTCATTGTGATAAATATGCCGTTCTAAGGAAGTAAAAGACCAGGCCTTGCCCGCATTAAAATAGGGCTTTGAAAAGGACTTAAACGCCTTATTCTCCCAATGTTCACCTGCATCTGTACCCACAAAAACACCTTCTTTGGTCATGAGGGAAAAGTACTGATCAAAATCTGCATCGGCGGCAGCCAAATGCCAAGCGTCTATTACTTTAGAAGCCGTTTGAACCACTGTAGGCGCTGAAGTTAATGTTGCAGTTCCTTGGGCAGAAACCCCTATGGAAAGGCAAAAAATAGCCATGGTCAAATAAGTTGGAAAGCTACAATTATTCATCTTTAAAATCATTTAAATTCACTGGCGCAACAGTATGTCTGTTGAGTTGTTCTTTTAAGGCATTATATGCAGCAATAGTTTCAAGGGTGGCTGCCTTAGGGTCTTGTGATTGGTTTATTAACGCTTGGGTCTTTAGCAAATAAGTGCGTAGCAACCGCTGCCTGCTTTTCACCTCTGGAGTATTAAAATCTTCCGGGTAACCATCTTTGAGAATAGCGCCCTCTTTTTCAATTAATTCAGCAACCAACATTTTTAAATCAGGCAATGAAATCACTGATTTTAAAGCGCCCATTCTCTGGTCAAGGGCGTCAAAAGAAGGCCATTCATTTACAATAGAGTCAGACGTAACAGACAAAGGACTAAATTCCGGCAAATCTGAATAATCTAAGGACAAATTGGTCCCCATTTCTTCTTGTTTGTCTACTTGCTTTTCACCGCAGGAAAACAGCCCCATTAAGGCTAAAAAAATGACTGTTTTTTTCATCTGTGAAAGATACGCAAATTAATAAAAGGGTATCTTTACTCCGCTTTAAAATAATACAATATGCACCATAAAATACTTATTCTAGGGGCCTGCGGGCAAATTGGTACAGAACTCACCATAGCATTAAGAGAACAACATGGAGTAGATAATGTAGTGGCCAGTGACATTAGGGCTACCGATGACGCTGTGATGAATGCTGGGCCCTTTGAAATTTTAGATGCAACGGACTTACACGCCTTAGAAGACGTGATCATGCACTATGAAATTGAGACTGTTTATTTAATGGCCGCCATGTTAAGTGGCACTGCAGAGAAATTTCCTATGAAAGCTTGGTCCCTCAATATGGATACCTTGTTTCATGTATTGAATTTGGCAAAAGACAAAAAAATATCAAAAATATTCTGGCCCTCTAGTATTGCTGTCTTTGGGCCAGATACACCCAAAGAAAACACCCCACAGCTGTGTATTATGGCACCCAGTAGCGTATATGGAATGAGCAAATTAGCAGGAGAAGGTTGGTGCCAATACTACCACCTTAAATATGGAGTAGACGTCAGGTCTCTGAGGTATCCGGGACTGATTAGTTGGAAAACTCAGCCTGGAGGTGGGACCACAGATTATGCCGTAGATATTTTTCACAAAGCCATAGAAGACGGTGCCTATGAAAGTTTTTTATCTCCAGAAACTACGCTGCCAATGATGTATATGGAAGACGCCATTCGCGCCACATTATCTATCATGGAAAGTGAATCTAGTACCCTAAAAAAAGGCATGGCTTACAATGTGAGCGCTATGAGTTTTAACCCTCAAGAATTGGCTCATGCCATTAGAAAACAGCGGCCTGAATTTCAAATCAGTTACGCGCCAGACTTTAGACAATCCATTGCAGACAGCTGGCCAGACAACGTCTCAGATATAGAGGCCCAAAAAGATTGGCAATGGAAACCTCAATTTTACTTGGAAGACATGGTAAAAGACATGTTGCTGCACTTGAACCGTTAAAACACTTAAAAATCACCACAATAAATGGGTTTTAAGCCCGGGTTAGATCAGTGTATTAAAGCTTAGAAAGACAACTTACAATTAAAGTGCTCAAAGTCAGTTCCATAAACCCACTACATAGCAAACGCAGACTTAAACTTAAGCTTCTTTTCAATGGCCGTGATTAAGGTATTGGCAATGTCTTTCCCCGTAGCGTTTTCAATGCCTTCTAAACCAGGGGAGGAATTCACCTCCAACAACAAAGGCCCTTTATTGGAGCGAATAATATCTACCCCAGCAACTGCCAAGTTGAGTACTTTACTCGCCTTAATGGCTAGTTTTTTCTCTTCTGGGGTAATTTTTACAATAGAAGCCTTTCCTCCTTGGTGAATATTGGCCCTAAATTCTCCTTTTTCTGCCTGTCTTTGAATAGAAGCCACTACCCTGCCATCTACCACAAAACAACGAATGTCTTGGCCATTGGCTTCTTTAATAAATTCTTGAACCAGTATGTTGGTTTGTACACTTTTAAAAGCATTAATAACACTTTCTGCCGCCTTATTGGTCTCTGCCAAAACAACCCCTTTTCCTTGGGTACTCTCTAAAAGCTTAATGATTAAAGGAGCCCCATTAACCATTCTAATAAGGTCTTTGGTGTCTAGAGGAGACTTGGCAAAACCAGTGATGGGAATGTGAATGTCAAACTTGGCAAACAATTGAGAGGCAAACAATTTGTCCCTAGATTGTGTAATGGCCTCAGCTGTATTTAAACAGAACACCCCTAAGTTGTCGAACTGTCTAATTAGGGCGCATCCATAAAAAGTCACCGCAGGCTTTATTCTAGGAATAATAGCGTCAAATTCATTGAGAATATTCCCGCCCCTATATCTAATTTCAGGAGAGTTGGCGTCTAACTTCATATAAGAGTGTTCCACATTTAGAAACACCATTTCGTGTCCTCTAGCCTCACCAGCCTCCATAATTCGCTTGTTGGAATACAGATTTGGATTACTGGCTAAAAGGGCTATTTTTAGGCCTGTTTTAGCCTTCATATAAGGGGCGTACTTGGCACTCACCTCTTCTTCTGAAAACTCTTTTTGCAAAAAGGAATCTGCAGGATTTACCATATAACGGCCATTTAAAGCCTCTCTTCCCAGCAGCATTCTAAACTCCATGGTATCTCTATTGGCTAAGGTCAACTCAATATCAAAAGTGTCTGCGCCAATAGTTACAGGTGTTTTAATCACAAAACGTTCCTCTGCTATTCCCGAAGAACTTCTGACCGTTCTCCTGTCTACTAGTTTAGCTTCGCATTGTATGTTAATACTCCTGTTGTCTTGAATGGGGTTAATTTCAAATTTCACATACTCTTGTCCCCCACGACCAACTACTTTGGCGTTGGCTGCCTGAATGGAAGATGTTTTAGCGCCAGAGTCTACCCTAGCTTTGATGGCTGGAATACCCAAGGTTTCAAATACACACCACTCTTCACTTCCAATTACATTTAAATCTTGCATTTTTTTGTTTTTTTTTGGCCTCCGGCCGATGCCTTAATTCTAAAGCAGCTAGAATAATTTTAATAGTCTAATCACAAAAAGATCCACCACCTCTACCAGGATTAGAAGGATAATAATCCATTCTAATTTACTGCTCTCTCGGTGCTCCATAATATCTTTAAAGAGCTCCAAGTCTTCTTTAATAATGGCCGTTCTTTCATTAATATACCTGTAGCGGTCTTTTAAATCAAAAGTCTGCTTTAAGGCTATATTTAAAGTATTTAAAGATTCATTTTCCCAAGTAATGTCCGGAGAATCAAAAATATAGAGGTTCTCAGAAATCTGATTCTTAATATTTAATACTTTACCAATAAAGCGTTTCAATTTAATTCCTGAAATATCTAATTTCCCTTTTAATTCAAGAGATTTAGTGTACTTATTGGTCTCTGCAAGCAACTGATCGGTAATTTCTAAATACTGGTCTAGCGCCACAGACTGGGATGTATTTAACATGACCAATCTAATGGCTTCTGGATCAAAGTGAGCGAGAGTGACCCGGTCAAAGGCAACTTTTTGCGCCCCTTCTGCCACAAAAACCCGAATGGTTTCCTTTAAATCCTGCTCCTGCCATGGGGTAGCTTCGGGATTAAGCTGCTCTATAATTGTGTTAATTTCTTGGGTGCTGTGGTTAAAAAAGGCCATTACCCCATATTGAAAAACATAGACAAATTTTTCTGTGCCGTTGGACATGAAAAGTTCATCAGAATCTGTAAATAATATGGGCAATGCGAGTTTTTGCTTGCATTGCCTAATATTAAAACTAGGGGCTATTTGAAGGGCTATAACAGAGTACATCATTAGTCTTCTGAGGCTTCTTCTAAATCAATATCTGGAATAGCATCTGGATCATTGTCATCAAAATCTTCATAATCATCTTCGTCATAATTGGCCATGGTCTTTTCTAACTTGGCGCTAATCTTCACCAGGTATTTAGTGTCTTCTGTAGACACTTCTACCGCCTGGATGTTTTCTCCTGAAGCATTTTTAAAGCTAATAATATTAAGGTCATCATACCCATCAGGATACTTCTCTACCAAAAGCTTTAAAACTTCTGGAGTGAGTTTTTTAAAATCTACAATGACACGTTTTAATGGCTGTTGCATGGCTATAAATCTAAAAGGTAAGCAAAGATTAATGGGGCTACAATGGTAGCGTCACTCTCTATAATATACTTTGGGGTGTCTATATCTAATTTACCCCATGTAATTTTCTCGTTGGGTACCGCACCAGAATAAGACCCATAACTTGTGGTAGAATCACTGATCTGACAAAAATAACTCCAAAATGGCGTGTCTGTTCTTTCCATATCTTGGTAGAGCATAGGCACCACACAAATAGGGAAATCTCCTGCAATCCCTCCACCAATTTGGAAGAATCCAATACCGTTTTCAGAATTATCTGTGTACCAATCTGCTAAAAAAGTCATGTATTCAATACCAGATTTTACGGTGCTGGCTTTTAATTCGCCTTTGAGCACATAGGAGGCAAAGATATTCCCCATGGTACTGTCTTCCCAACCAGGACAAACAATAGGCAAATTCTTTTCTGCTGCTGCATACATCCAAGAGTCTTTTAGATCAATTTCATAGTATTCCTCTAAGACCCCTGAAAGGAGCATTTTATACATAAATTCATGTGGAAAATAACGTTCTCCAGCAGCTTCTGCATCCTTCCATATTTTGTAAATATGTTTCTGAAGCCTTCTAAAAGCCTCCTCTTCTGGGATACAAGTATCGGTAACCCTATTGAGGCCTTTTTCGAGTAAATCCCATTCTTGCTGTGGGGTTAAATCCCTGTAGTTGGGCACACGCTCATAATGGGAGTGGGCCACTAAATTCATAATATCTTCTTCTAAATTGGCGCCAGTACAAGAAACAATTTGCACTTTATCCTGGCGGATCATTTCAGAAAAAATCTTTCCAATTTCCGCGGTACTCATGGCACCTGCAAGAGACACCAACATCTTAGAACCACCGGCCAATTGGGCTTCGTATCCTTTTGCAGCGTCTACTAATGCCGCTGCATTAAAATGCAAATAATATTTTTCTATAAAATTTGAAATAGCTCCTTTACTCATCGCTGTCTTGAAATTTAGTGGGGGTATTTTTTTTAACCTGTTCTAGATCGAACGTATTGTCATATGGATCACTCGCCAAGACCTGCATGAATTTATAACTTAACATTTTATAATACAACTTTGCCGCTAAAAATTCCGACGGCTTGCTGTTACTATTTGGGCAAAGCTCAACAATATCAAAACCCACTACATTTTTTTCTGTAAATACTTCTTTTAAAAATGCTAGGGTTTCATACCACAACAATCCTCCTGGCTCTGGGGTTCCAGTGGCTGGTAGGATAGAAGGATCAAAAGCATCTAAGTCTAAAGTGATAAATACGTTGTCTGTCATAAGTTCTAAAGCCTTGTCGGACCAATACTCATCCTGAACCATATCATGGGCAAAAAATGTTTTCTCAGGGTCCATAAAAGATTGCTCTATCTGATCCATTGAACGAATCCCCACCTGAATTAAATTGGTGGTTTGACTTGCTTCATGAACCGCACAAGCGTGGTTACAGCTAGTCCCCTCATAAGAAGCCCTTAAATCTGCATGCGCGTCTATATGAAGCACTGTTAAATTTTCAAAGCTCTCGTTAAAAGCCCTTATAGTACCTATTGAAATAGAGTGCTCTCCCCCGAAAAGGGTTACAAATTTGTTCTTTTTTATATAAGACTTTGTGGCTTTATGAACGGCGTCTACCATAGCTTCAGGCGTACTTTTCTCCAATACCGGATCTGCTAAATACACCCCTTGTTGGTACACCTCTGTAGCGGTTTCAATGTCGAATAATTCCATATTTTCAGAAGCTGCCAAAAAAGCTTCTGGTCCTTTGTCTGCTCCTTTTCCCCAAGTACTCGTTCCGTCATAAGGGACTGGAATTAATACTACTTTCGCTGTTTCTAACTGGGCAAACTCATCTGGAATGCCAGCGTAATTACTCTTGCTCATACCCTAAAATTTTAAGCATCTGAGATGCTTCTTGTTGTTGTGAAAATAATGAAGTGGTTAAATTCCCCTGAGCGTCTTTCTGAATTAAAACGTGTTTGGGGGTTGGAATTAGACAGTGTTGTAAGCCTCCAAAGCCTCCTATGGATTCTTGGTATGCACCTGTGTTAAAAAAACCAATATAAAGGGGCTTTTCTTTTTTAAATACAGGCAGGTAAATGGCGTTCATATTCTGCTCTGAATTGTAATAATCGTCGCTGTCACAGGTAAGACCACCTAAAAGTACCCGCTCGTATTCGTCTTGCCACCTGTTAATAGGTAGCATTATGAATCGCTTATTTATGGCCCAAGTATCTGGGAGGGTTGTAATAAATGAAGAGTCTATCATATTCCATTTCTCCCTATCATTCTGCTGTTTCTGATACAACACCTGATAAATTGCGCCACCACTCTCACCCACTGTAAAGCTTCCAAATTCAGTGAAAATGTGCGGCACAGGGACGTCTGCCTCTGCACAAATGGCATTGATCTGGTTTAAGATTTCCTCTATCATATAGGCGTAGTCATATTCAAAAGCCAAAGAGTTTTTAATAGGAAAACCACCACCAATATTGAGACTGTCTAGACTTGGGCATATTTTTTTAAGGCGTACATACACCTTTAAACACTTGCTTAACTCATTCCAATAATAGGCATTGTCCCCAATACCTGTATTAATAAAAAAGTGTAGCATTTTTAATTCCACTTTATCATTGCCTTTTATTTGGTCTTCGTAAAAAGGAACAATATTTCGGTAACCAATGCCTAATCGAGAAGTATAAAACTCAAACTTTGGTTCTTCTTCAGAAGCAATTCGAATCCCTATTTTATAGTCTCCATCTATTTTCTCTGACAAGAGAGAAATCTCTTCGTAATTGTCAATGATAGGAATACAATTCTCGTGGCCGGAATTAATGAGTCTGGCAATATTATCTACATATTGTGCCCTTTTAAATCCGTTGCAAATCACAAAAGTATCTGGCTTTATTTTACCCGCTTCTTTGAGCGATTCCACTATATTGATGTCAAAAGCAGAAGAAGTTTCAATGTGAATATCATTGCTGAGGGCTTCTTCTAAAACATGTTTAAAATGAGCACTTTTGGTGCAGTAACAATAATAGTACTTCCCTTTATAATCATTTTTTTTAATCGCATTGTCGAACCATCCTTTAGCATGCTGGATGTTTTCAGAAATTTTGGGTAAATAAGTAAATTTTAATGGGGTGCCGTATTGGGCCACCAATTTTTCTAATTCAATGCCATGAAAACGCAGGTTTTCGTCTTCTAGGGTGAATTCTTCTTGTGGAAAATAATAACTCTGGTGTATTAGATCTATGTATTTAATATTCATTATAGCAAATTAAAAATTAAAGAAAGGCCAAGAATTCGTATTCCTGACGCTAAAAAAAATGAATTGCAATAAGGGTATTAGATATTGATCTGACGCGCAGTGGTGGGTACAAAAAAGTACTCGTGCTGGCTTTGCACGATAGCGGATAAGGAAGTTCGCTTTAAATTTTGGTTGCCTATCTGATAAGCAGCGTCTAGAAAACACTTCGGATTTTCTAATTGCCCCAACATAGAAACACTTTTCATGATGTTCAGCTAAATGCCACAACAAATGAAAACAAAAAATCTGAAAAAAAAGCGGCTTTTAAAAAGATTTAGAAAAAAAAGGGCATCGCCCAATTTTATTGGGCTAAAAGGAAAAAAATTGCGCTTTAGACCCTATTTTAATAAAAATAAGGACGCAATAACAGGAAAAAAAGTCGAGTAAAGTGCGGCATTTCACAAAAAAAATCAACATCTGCTCTTTTTTAAGTCGTGCCCTGTAACTATCTTTAAAAGAAAAAACCATGAAAAACAGAAGAGAATTTCTAAAAACCACCTGCCCTACTGTGGCATTTGCTTTCTTTGGCGTGTCGCTTATCCAAGCCTGTTCCTCCTCAGAAGATCCTATGCCCACTGTTCCTACAAACAATGGACAAACCAATACGGATACGGCCGGTGTCACCCAAAATGGCAATACCATTACCATTGATCTAAACGCATCTAATTTTTCTGGATTGGCCTCCGTTGGCAGCTGGATGAATCTCACCTCCGCAGGTGTACTACTTTTAAGGGTAAGCACTGACACCATTAGGGCTTTTGACAATTGCTGTCCGCATCAAGGCACCAGAACCCAGTGGAGCTATGGAAACAACACCTTTAACTGTGCCAACCACGGCAATAGCTTTGGTACGGGAGACAACACTGCTGCTTGTAATTCAGACGCTAGCAGCGGAGATTTGGTCAGTTACACTTCAAGTATCTCGGGCAATACATTGACTATAAATAAAGCTTAATTTATTCTCGTACAATTCGTTGTATTAATCAATTTCAAAATTAACGCCAAGGGCAGTTTGATCAAATTGCAAGCCGTTGCTTCTGTTGTAATGAATGTAGCGTAGCTCAATAGATTTTAAGCCAATTTTCCACAGGGAGAATTGGCTCAATAGGTCTTTATAGCGTACCCCAAAACCCCACTGTTGGCTGGTAAAAGAGGCAAGATCAAAGTCTGAAGTGTAATATTGTGCGCTGCTCGTAGCCATTTCTTTGGGATAGAAATAATCTGCTGCGCTTTGGCTGTAATGTCTAAAACTGGGAAAAAGCGCCCAATTTAATCCCAAACTAATGGGTAATTCTATCTCTGCGGTAAGTCCAGATACTCCCCAAGAATCGTTGTAGTACCTTGCGTAAGACCTCAGTATAATGGCATCTGAAATATAGTAGTTTAGTCTTGCGCCTACAGGGTATTTGTAACGGTAAAATGGGAGGCGTTCTACATTGTCTGCCAATTGAAAATCATCTATGAAAAAATCAGGTTTGTCTGCAAAATAAACCCTTTGCAAAGGGGAAGACAATAGGCCTTCTTGCATTACGGCGTCTATAAATAATGACGCTTGCATTTTTGCGGTTAAGATTTGGGCTACATTAAAACTCAGGGCATAGGTGTTGCGCTTGGCTTGGCTAAATGCGGCAAAATCATTGGTGTAAGTGCCTTCTCCTCTAATATTTCCATTAAAAAACCCAGTCCTCAATTCTATAGGGTACTGCGGATCATGCTGGTCTAAATACACCTGCACATTGAGCCCTACTTCTGTATTTTTCTCATTGTATAATTTGCTTACACCCGCGCCAAACCCAAAAGATTGATAGTCATATTCTTTGGATACGGCCAGTGAGGCGTTATAAATGGTATTCCTGTCTGCGCTAAAATGGGCATAGGAGGGGTTAAAGTGTGCCAAAACGTCTGATCTCGAAGGACCTGAAGAGGCTACCCAAGGGCTGGCAGGTTCATTTCCGTCCAGGGGGTTTACATTGCTGGAAGAGGCAGAAGTATACGCAGATAGGCCGGTGTCTACTGTTAAAATCCCGTCCGATCCTATAGGCATTTGCACCACTATAGTTGGGGCGGCGTCTGTGAGGGCCTCTGTGCCCTCACCGCCAGTTACTGCGGCATTATTCCCATCTTGGGTGTAATAGCTAAATAAAGTTTGCACCGCCACTTTTTCCAGCACTTTCTTTGTGTAACTGGCCGGCTGTTCTTGGCTCCACAGGATTTGGATGCCAATGGCTAAAAATAAAATGGGGCTTAAAATTTGCTTCATGTTTTAATTACAGCCGCAGCCGCCTCCCATTTTACCTCCGTTTGCACCCGCTGCACCTTCCCTGTAAATATGGCTGCTAATGTCTGCCTTACAGATTCCCCTGGCACTCAAGGCCATGTCTTCTGCGTTTATGTATACTTTTTCGTACTCTTTTACAGCCACACATGAGGAAAACATTAGAAGGACTGCAACAATGAATAGGTATTTCATAGGGTTTACTTTTTTGTATTAGCCCACTGAATATTTGGGCTGTGGTGTATGTTATTTTCTGCATCTACAATAATACAGGACATGCCTGGCAACTGGGAAATAGTGTCTATTCCTGAGTCTATACCCATAATGAAAACGGCAGTGGCAAAGGCGTCGGCCAATTCTGCTTTTGGCGCAAATACCGTTACAGATTTTATTCCTGAAACCGGCATGCCCGTTCTGGGGTCCATTATATGGCTGTACTGCTTGCCCTCTAAAGTTACGTATTTTTCATAATTTCCAGATGTAGCTACTGCAGCGTCCCTTACGGGAAACCAAGAAAATACTTTTGCAGGGTTTTCAGGATTGCTTATACCTACTTGCCAATCCGTTCCATCTGGCTTTTTTCCCCAGCTGGTAAGGTCTCCAGAGGCATTAATTATACCTGAAGACACCCCTAAAGATTTCATGAGTTTTTTTGTAGCGTCTGCAGCATAGCCTTTTCCTATAGCCCCAAACCCAATTTTCATGCCTTTTTTTGGCAAGTAAACAGTCTGTTCTTTGGCATTTAAGACCAAATCTTTAAAACCTATGTTTTGCACAGATTTTAAGCGTTCGGACTCACTTGGAACCGCTTTCATTCGCCCGTCAAAAAACCAAACTGGGTCTAAGGCGGCGTAGCTAATGTCAAAGGCTCCCTGGGTAATTTTAGATATTTCTATACTTCTAGCTATAAGGTCGTAGAGTTCTTTGGCTACCTTAACAGGCTTTATGCCTGCTTGTCTGTTAATTTCTGCTGTTTGAGAATTAGCGTCCCAAGAGGAAATGAGCCGCTCTATTCTTTCAATTTCACCTTGGGCAGCATTTAAATACTGGTTGGCTACTTCTTGGGTGCTCACCAGTGTAATTTCAAAACGAGTACCCATTAGTTTTGCGGTACGGGAGACAATCTGCTCTTGTGAAAAACAAAGGCAGGGAATGGCAATGAATAGCAGCAGCTTTAAATGTCTTTTACTCATTGGCTGCCATGGCTTTGAGCTTATTTGTATATTCCTCTGGAGAGATATTTAAATATGCGGTCTGTCCTAAAACTTCTTTTTTAGTAGACAGCATCACCACTAAAGGAAAATACCCCTTAGCATTTAACTGTGCTGCCAATTGCTTATTTTGGGTGGCAAGGGGCTCAGGAAGTTGGTTGGCTTTACGCCTTGGAAAATCTGCTTTGTACAGCACTAAATGATCTTTAGCAAAGGCTTGAAAGACTTGGGTGCTCCATATATCTCTGTCTAATTTAATACATGGGGCACACCAATCAGAGCCGGAAAAAACCAATAATATGGGTTTGTTTGTGGTTTCTGAAGTTTTAGTGGCTACTTCCCAACTGGGTTGCCAATCTTGAGCCATTAGCGTTGTGCCACAAAACACTAAAAATAATAAAACTGCTTTTTTCATAGGTTTATGGGGCTAATATGGACAGCATTTGATCTTGTAATTGTGTGGGGTAAATAAGCAAGCCTTTAGAGGCATCTGAATTTAACCCAACTCCTTGCTGGGTAAACCTTGCACCATGCTCTTTACAATAAAATTCGTCGTTTCTAAAAATCACTTGCTTAAGGGTTTTGTGGCTACACACCTGAGTGGCTGCAACGTATTTCCCTTGTTGATTGACCGCAATGACCACGGTGTTTTTAATAATATAATCTCCTGGACTTTTTAAAGTTTGACCCTCTGAACTGTTTAAATCAATAGAAAAAAGGACTCCGTTGGCATCTGGTATTAGGGCCTGATCTGCCATCCCGTTTTCTGCTTCTAAACAACCACTTAAACAACTAAAAGTGAGCGTTAAAGCAGCGCCTTGTCCAATAGATTTCATGAATTCTTTACGCTCCATCTAAGTAATTTTTATATAAAAGTAAGGCAAACAGTTCTTCTAACCCACTAACAATGTGTTAAATAACACTATTTATAATGACGCTTATAAACATTTTAAACACCATTGGTCTAAACAAAATATCCTTTAAACCTTACTATGAAACACCCAAACAGAACTTATTAAAATTTAAATCGGTATTTGAAAATTTAAAAGCTTGATTTTCATATATTTATATTCCAAAATGATCAAGAAGAAACAAATACAAGCGGGGCAAGACCCCATAAAAAATGCCCTCAAAGGGATTGATCTTCTTCAATTAGTTTTTTTCTACCGACAGTTAAGCAAACTAAAATCCAATAGGGAATCTTACCACATTGAATTTGTACTTAAATCATGTTACTCTGAATTGGCTCCATTTGAAATGGAAGAAATTGAAAAATTTGTTGCTGAATTCATCTCACAAAGCGCAAGCAAAACATCGGAACTTTAGAATTAAATATCTAATTTAGGCCTGCCTTAAAGCAATCAATAGGCCTCATAGTTCAACGGATAGAATAGAAGTTTCCTAAACTTTAGATCCAGGTTCGATTCCTGGTGAGGTCACGTAATTTAAAGTAGTCTATGGAAGTCTTACATACCCTATCCCAAACTTTTTCATTTTTTGAATTATTAGAACGCTTTGTTTTAAACTTCGTTTTCACCGCAGTAATTATTCGCTTTATCTATTATAAATACGCCCAAAACAAGGCTTATATGTTTACTTATTTTATGATAAGTACGGTGGTTTTCCTACTGTGCTATTCACTAAAGAGAAATGAACTGGACATTGGCCTAGCCTTGGGTCTCTTTGCTGTTTTTGGAATTATTCGCTATAGAACGGACACCATTGACATTAAAGAAATGACCTACCTCTTTGTAATTATTGGTGTGGCTGTAATTAATGCCCTTTCTTCAGATGCTGTTGGCTTGGGAGAAATATTATTTGGTAATGTTGCGGTAGTTTTAATGCTCCTCATTTTAGAGAGGGTCATGAAAGCACCACTTTTACTTCAACAACAGGAAATTATTATTCCCTATTCTGAATTGGTAAAACCCGATCATAGAAGTGCTTTAATTGCCTCTTTGGGGGCAGAAACCGGCCTAGATATTAAAAAAGTGCAGATTGGAAAAATTGACCTACTCACCCAAAGTGTTAAAGTAACACTCTTCTATTAACATCCTGACTGTATCACTTATGAGGTTTCAACTATTTCTATTTTTAATGGTCCTAATGACCAAAGCTGGTTTTGCTCAAAATAAGGAGCTCGCCATCTGGACGGCTGCCAGCAGTTCTTTTGAGCTCTCTGATCGCATTAATGTAGACGGAGCACTAGCCTTTAGAAGCAATGCTGGATTGGGTGCTATTTCCAGTATATTTTGGAGAGGCGCGTATGGGCTACAAATTGTCTAGATCATTTAATGGAAGTGCCGGTATTCGTTACGGAACCCTTTTAGATCGCAGTGGTGGTTTGCAAGGAGATTTTTACTTTCTACAGGTTTTTTTGGAGACCTCAAACACAAGGCCTCATGGCGCCAATTAAGGTTTAAACAACGACTGCGTTTCCAACAAGACACAGAGAAGAAACAAGGAACGCGAATAGAAAATCACTTGAGGTATAAAACGGCTGTTGAATTTAAAATTCCCAACTGGAAAGCAGATCCACAGCTGTCCGTTGAATTTTTTAAACCCTTAGGAAGCAATAGCATAAGTGGATTTGACCGCATGCGTTACAAAATTCAAACAGATCTAACAGTAGTAGGAAACGCTCTAACACTCGCTTATTTTAAGACAGAGACA
>ABVW01000017.1 GCA_000173115.1 Flavobacteria bacterium MS024-3C | reverse complement strand
GAACATTGGTTTTGCAAAGCAAATAGGACTGCCTACCAATAGAATTTACAAGGATTTTGATACGCTTATAGCAGAAGAGTTAAAGCTTCCAGCAGCAGAGCGTATTCAAGTGTGTTCCATTTTAACGCCTAATTTTCTTCATTTTCCTATGGCCAAAAAGCTCATGGAAAACGGTTTTCACGTGATCTGTGAAAAGCCCATGACCAACACCTATGAAGAGGCTAAAATACTCGCTGCCCTTCAGGCAGAAAAAGGGGTGGTTTTTGGGTTAACCCACACCTATACAGGTTATCCTATGGTGCGCCAGATGAGGGAGATGGTCAAAGAGGGTGTGCTGGGAAAAATTCAAAAAATTGATATTCGCTACTATCAAGGTTGGATCAATCCCATTATTCACGACAAGGAAAAACGCAGCAGCACATGGAGACTAGATGCTAGTAAAGCGGGAATTTCTTGTTGTATGGGAGACATTGGAACCCATGCATTTAATATGGTTGAATATACCACAGGACTCAGAATAACCTCCTTATTAGCAGACCTAAACTATTTATACGAAGACAACCAAATGGACATAGATGGTAATATTTTCCTTAAAATGGAAAATGGGGTCAAAGGTATTTTGCGTGCCAGCCAGATTGCCACCGGAGAAGAAAACGGTTTGGCCATAGCCATTTATGGAGACAAAAAAGGACTGCGTTGGGAACAAGAAAGCCCCAATGTATTAAAAGTATTGTCAGACAATGAACCCCTTCAGATATACACCCCTGGCCATGCATACAACAGCGAATTGTCTTTAGGAGGGACCAAATTGCCTCCAGGACACCCAGAGGGAATTTTTGATTCAATGGCCAATATTTATTTAGGGGTGGCCAGAGCCATCAGAAACCAACATCCAAATTCAGGAGAGTATCCTACGGTAGTAGACGGAGTGCGCGGTTTAAACTTTATAGAAAGTGCTGTAGCCTCGCATAAAGCAGGCAATGTATGGGTCTCCTTAGACGCATAAAAAGGCCTTTTAATCAGACCTTTATTACTAAGAATACGGGTGTAAAAGCCCATAAAAGTTAAAAAGCATATGAAAACGATCAAAGGGCCAGCGGTATTTTTGGCCCAATTTGTAGACAGCAAAGCCCCATTTAATACCCTAGAGGGTATGTGTCAATGGGCTGCAGATTTAGGCTATAAAGGCATTCAAATCCCTACTTGGGAATCTTTTCTCATAGATTTAGACCTGGCAGCGGACTCTAAAGATTACTGTGATACCCTTAAAGGGACCATCAACAGTTACGGTTTGGAAATTACCGAGCTCTCCACCCACTTACAAGGACAGTTGGTCGCAGTAAATCCAGCATACGACAGTATGTTTGACGCCTTTGCTCCTAAGGCCCTTCACGGCAATCCAAAAGCCCGTACCGAGTGGGCTATTGAAACGGTTAAAAAGGCGGCTACGGCTTCCAAGCATTTGGGCCTAAACGCCCACGCTACCTTTTCAGGCGCCTTGCTTTGGCACACCATGCACCCATGGCCACAGCGTCCTAAAGGACTGGTAGAAATGGGCTTTGAAGAATTGGCCAAAAGATGGTTGCCTATTTTGAATCATTTTGACGCCCAAGGGGTCGATGTTTGTTATGAAATTCATCCAGGAGAAGACCTGCATGACGGTGACACCTTCGAGCGCTTTTTAGCGGCTACAGGAAACCATAAAAGGGTGAATATCTTGTATGACCCAAGCCATTTTGTGTTACAGCAATTGGATTATATTACTTATATAGACCACTACCACGAATTTATTAAGGCTTTCCATGTAAAAGACTCAGAGTTTAACCCTACCGGTAAGAAAGGCGCCTTTGGCGGATACAACGACTGGCAGGACCGCGCAGGTCGCTACCGTTCTCTGGGAGATGGGCAAATAGACTTTAAGACCATTTTTTCTAAGCTCACCCAATACGGCTGTGATGTTTGGGCAGTGATGGAATGGGAATGTGTGATTAAATCTCCTGAGCAAGGAGCCAGAGAGGGCGCCAAATTCATTGCAGACCACATTATTGAAGCCACCCAAAAAACTTTTGACGACTTCGCTGGGGCAGCAACAGATCCAGCCCAATTAAAACAAATTTTAGGACTCTAATTGCGGGTGCAAATCCAAAACCAACCTATAAATCAACCAATATAACAACACATACAGATTCATTTAAAATAGTATTATCATGAAAAAAGCAATCACCATTATGGCCGTAGCCATAGGATTAACGGCTTGTAAAAATACCCCAAAAGAAGCCGCATCGGCAGGGCCAGAAATTGTTTCCCTAGGAACAGAAATGCAAGAACAGCAAGAATGGACCACTTTGTTTAATGGAGAAGATTTCTCTGGCTGGCATGCTTATAATGGCAGTGAAGTGCCAGATGCATGGAAGATAGAAGCCGGCGCTATGGTGTTTTATTCGAGTGAGAAAAAAGAAGGAGAAAACCTTAATATAGTAACAGATGCCTCTTATGAAAATTTTGAATTGTCTATTGAATGGAATATTTCAGAAGGCGGAAATTCAGGAATTTTTTGGGGGGTGGTAGAAGATCCATCCATGTCTGAGCCTTATCTTTCGGGTCCTGAAATTCAGGTTTTAGACAATGAGCGTCACCCAGACTCTTTTGTAGGAGAGGGTACGCACAAAGCGGGGGCTTTATACGACATGATTGCCCCTTCTGCAGCAGCGAACAAAGCCGGGGAGTGGAACCACTACCTCATCCATATTAACCACAAGACCAATGTAGGTTACGTGATGATGAACGGTCAGGAAGTGACTAGATTTCCTGTACATGGTCCAGAATGGGACGCTATGAAAGCCCAATCAAAATTTGCCAACTGGGCAGCTTTTGGAAGCAGCTGGAATGGAAAATTAGGGGTTCAAGACCATGGAGATAAGGTGTCTTATAGAAATATTAAATTAAGGGTGCTTTAGGGAGTAGCTCATAATAATCTGGCAAAATTTACCTATTTGGTTTTTTGCGCAAATTTACCACCACCAACAATGAAACATAGCTATTTTACTTTCGGTTTTTTAATTTTTTTATCGGCCTGTGGGCCAGCAGTTCAGCCTTGTCCTGAAGACAGCGGTATAGTTCCAGAAATAGTGAGGGAAGGTCTTGAGCCTACAAGCCCTGAAGCCACTGAAATATATGAGCCAGTACCTGCAAAAGTAACGCCAGGTGCTCCAGCAACAGGTTTCAGAAGTGCGCCTTCTGACGCAATTGTATTGTTTGACGGAACCAACTTAGACGCCTGGCATATGGCCCAAGATTCAACAGCAGCGAAATGGACCCTGAATGGAGACGGTTCTATGACCGTAGCCAATAGGACTGGAAATATTCAGACCAAAGAAAACTTTGGCAGTATTCAGCTTCATTTGGAATGGGCTTCTCCAGAAGAAATTATTGGAGAAAATCAAAGTCGCTCTAATTCTGGGGTGTTTATCCAACAGCGTTATGAGGTGCAAATTTTAGACAATAACGACAACCCTACCTATGTGAATGGCCAAGTAGGTGCGCTGTACAAACAAAAAGTACCTTTGGCTATGGCTTCTGCCCCTTCTGGGGAGTGGAATGCCTATGATATAGTGTTTCATGCACCTGAGTTTAACGAAAAAGGGCAGAAAACAGCCTCTGGTACCCTAACAGTTTTTCACAATGGGGTATTGATTCAAGACCATGTGACCATAGAAGGCATTATACAATACATTGGCTGGCCTACCAATGAGGCCCATGGCAATGCGCCTATAGCGCTTCAAGACCATGGAGACAATTCTAGGGTGCGCTTTAGAAACATCTGGCTTAGAAAATTAGATTAGTTTTCCGGTTGAATCCGTACCTTTGAGGCTTAATTCAAGATTATGATTAAGTCCATGACCGGATACGGAAAGCGTGTATTGTCTCTTTCTGATAAAAAAATAAGCCTAGAGATCAAGTCCTTAAATTCTAAAGGCTTAGACCTAAACATGCGAATTCCAAGTAGTTATAGAGAACACGAGCTTTCTTTTAGAAAGCGCGTGTCTGCTACTTTAGAAAGAGGTAAAATAGACTTTGGACTCTTTATAGAACAGACAGGCGGTGCTGCTGCGGCAGTGATTAACCAAGAAGTGGTACAAGCTTATATGGCGCAGTTAGGGGCTATTGCAGCGGCTACACCAGACCAATTATTGGCCTTGTCTTTAAAATTACCAGACACTTTATCGGTTCAAAAAGAGGAGATTGACCCCGCTGAATTGGACGCTATTAATACCCTTTTAGAAGAGACTTTGGCTGCTATGGACCAAAGCCGTATAGATGAAGGTGCACTGCTTTCAGAAGAGTTTTCACTTAGAATTAATAATATTCACCAATTATTACAGCAGGTGATAGACATGGACGCTGCGCGTATGGGGGGCATTAAACCCAGATTGGAAAAAGCCCTTTCAGACATTACGGCGCCTATAGATCAAAATAGACTGGAACAAGAGCTCATATACTATATAGAAAAATACGATATTACGGAAGAGAAGGTTCGTTTGGCGGGCCACCTGGATTACTTTAGTGAGACACAGTCTTCTAGTGAGAGCCAAGGAAAAAAGCTCGGTTTTATAGCCCAGGAAATTGGTCGTGAGATTAATACTTTAGGATCTAAAGCCAACTTTGCCCCCATGCAGCAATTGGTGGTTCAGATGAAAGACGAATTAGAAAAAATTAAAGAACAACTCTTAAACGCTTTGTAATGAATTCGGGAAAATTACTTATTTTTTCAGCACCCTCAGGCAGTGGTAAAACCACCATTGTACGTCATTTGTTGGGCAAGCCTGAATTGAATTTAGCTTTTTCAGTCTCTGCTACCTCCAGGCTCAGAAGGGGTAAAGAAAAACACGGCGAACACTATTATTTTATGTCGGTGTCTGAGTTTAAAAACCACATTAAAAACGAGGATTTTCTGGAGTGGGAAGAGGTCTATAGAGACAACTTTTACGGCACCCTCAAATCTGAAGTAGAACGCCTTTGGGCAGCGGGTAAGAACGTTATTTTTGACATTGACGTGGCAGGTGGCTTGCGTATTAAAAAGAAGTTTCCGGAGCAAACCTTGGCGGTATTTGTAAAGCCCCCGAGCATAGATGAATTAAAAATCAGGCTCAAGAATCGCAGTACTGAAACAGACGACAAGATCAATATGCGCATTGCCAAAGCCTCTGTTGAATTGGCTACGGCTCCTCAATTTGACGTGGTGATTAAAAACTACGATTTAGAAGTGGCTTTGGAAGAAGCAGAAAAATTGGTCAGTGATTTTGTAAATTCATGAAACAAATAGGTCTCTTTTTTGGCAGTTTTAACCCAGTGCATCAGGGCCACCTTATCTTGGCCAATTATCTGGTAGAAGAGACTGCTTTAGAAGAAGTGTGGTTTGTGATTACGCCCCAGAGTCCCTTTAAACAAAAACAGCGCTTATTAGACAACCACCACCGTTTGGCTTTGGTAGAAGAAGCCATTGAGGGCTATCCCAAACTAAAAGTGTCTACCGTAGAGTTTGGTTTGCCTGCACCACAATATACCGCGCTGACTATAGCACACCTTATGGAGAAGCATCCTGAGGCTTCTTTTTCCCTCATCGTTGGGCAAGACCACCTAAAGTCTTTTCATAAATGGTACAATTACCAAGCTTTATTGGAAGGGCACCAAATTTACGTATATCCTAGAATGCCAGAGGAAGCGCTTGCAGCGTCCAAACCCTTGAAGCAGCCCAAGCCTGAAATTTTAAACCATTCTAACCTAATATTAGTCTCTGCTCCTGTGGTAGAAATCTCTTCTTCCTATATTAGAAAGGCACTTAAGGCGGGTAAAAACATAAGGCCTCTTTTGCCTCCAGCCGTATGGAAATATATGGACGAAATGAATTTTTATAGGTAGCACAGAAGTAGTATCTTGGGGCTAAAATTGACCCTTCATGATGCAATGGCCAGATTTGCTTTCCCTCAAACGCCAGGGAGACCGCCTCAAGAGACTTAGAATAGAACAAGACCCTACCCGTTTGGGTTTTGAGGTAGACTACGACCGTATTTTATTCTCTACGCCTTTTAGAAGCCTACAAGATAAAACGCAGGTTATTCCCCTGTCCAATACAGACTTTGTACACACCAGATTGACCCATTCGTTGGAAGTCTCTGTGGTAGGGCGCAGTCTGGGTAGGATGGTAGGGAAACAGCTCTTGGAGCGTCATCCGGAGCTGGGGGCAGCACATGGTTATTTGGCCACTGATTTTGGTGCCATCGTGGCCGCTGCGGCCTTGGCTCACGACATAGGAAACCCACCCTTTGGTCATTCTGGTGAAAAAGCCATTGGCACTTTTTTTAGCCAGGGTAAAGGGGCGGAGTTTGCCGCCGAATTATCCCCACTTCAAAAGCAAGAACTCTTGGATTTTGAGGGAAACGCCAATGGATTTAGAATTTTAAATGCCAGTAGAGCGGGTGTACCTGGAGGTCTTAGGCTTTCTTATGCCACCTTAGGTGCTTTTACCAAATACCCTAAAAAGGCACTGCCCAAGAAACCCTCTAAGCACATTGCAGACAAGAAATACGGTTACTTTGAAGGCCAAGAAGCCCTGTTTCAAGATTTGGCTGCGGAGCTGGGATTGGCAAAAAGAGCTGAGGGTTTTGCGCGGCATCCGCTCACCTTTTTGGTGGAAGCGGCAGACGACATTTGCTATACCATCATTGATTTTGAAGACGGCATTAACCTAGGGCTCATTTCAGAAGATTACGCCTTGGAGTACCTTATAAAATTGGTTAAGGACAGCATTAACACCAAGACCTACCACGCCATGGCCCATAGGGAAGACCGGCTGAGTTATTTGCGCGCGCTAGCCATTAACACCCTTATCACAGACGCGGCCCAGGTTTTTATGGCGCATGAAGACGCTATTTTAGCGGGTACTTTTGACGCTGCCCTCTTAGACAAAAGCCAATATAAGGCCCAGATAGAAGACATTATTAGCCTGTCTGTTCAAAAGGTGTATCAGGCCCCAGAGGTTATAGAAAAAGAAGTTGCAGGCTATAAAATTATAGCAGATTTACTAGAAGTTATTTGCACGGCCTTTGTAGCCAAAGCCAAGGACCGTCCCGGCCCTTACGACGCCCTGATCCTCAAACTCGTTCCACCCATGCACCAAGCAGACACTACAGACACCTACGAGCTGCTCATGGCCGCAGCCACTTATGTAGCGAGTTTGTCTGACAGCGCCGCCGTGCACTTACACAATAAAATTTCAGGAAAGATGCTTTAAAACTCGTACACCACGCCTACACCAAGCAGTTGCTTGAACTGTGTTTTGGTGACACCTGGACTTAAGATACTACCGTCTGCGGCTTTTTCTACGTCAAATTTAATGTCGTCGTCATAGATGAGGTGGGTGCCAATCTGGGCAGAGATGTATTGGTTTACCTTGAGGTTAAAGTTTAATTCCCAGTCAATGTCTATGTTTCCAAAACTGTTGAGGTAGTCTGTATAGAGGTTTAACCTGCTGATCATATTCACGTTTTCATACACTTCTTTCTTCCAGCTGTGGGTGACCAGAAAACCCAATTCCATGAGGGTGTTTTTTCCAGCATTGAGGACATTTCCATTCGCATCGAGAACGGCTTTTTGCACCCCAAAGGCCCCTTGGTTGGCCAATCGTTGGTCTAGTACAAAGGTGGCTTTTGGGTGAGCGGTGAGATGTATAGGTTTATTTTTTTTGCCGCATCTATATAGGAGGTACCTACCCCTAAAAATAAATATCCAGGAGCCATAAGTCTGGAGATGGGGGTCTCTGTATTGGGGTATTTATACCCGTTGGCCAATTGGGTATTAAAATTTAGTTTTCCAGAGGTGTACCACTTGGATATGGTGTCTGTTCTGTAGCCAAAAGTGGAGGTGAAACGAAGGGCGTCGTCTGTTTTTCTAATGCCCTGTCCCTCACGCATGTTTAGGCCAAATCTAAAGTCTAAAGCGTTTTCCCAAGAGATGTACCTAAAGGCATAGTTGCGCTCAAAACGCGCTGCGGTCAGGACTGCCACTGAATTGTCTCCCCCCGCATTCCAGTTTACAAAAGCCACTTCGTTGAGGTTAAAAGCCACCCGATTCTTTTTTTTCCAAAAGGAAGGCATATTAAATCGCTTGGGTTTCTCTTGTAGTGCTTTGGTTCTTTTTAGGGGGTCTAATTGGTTTGAAATTCTTGCCCCCGCCCTTTTTACTCCTGCTTTTTCCGGAAGCGTCCTAATGACAATAGTCTCCATTTCTGTAGTGTCTACCACTACCTGTGGAATAGAATCTTGGGTGTCTTGGGCTTTAGCGGACCATGAACCCAAAAAAAGGCTGGTTGTGGAAAACAACAACAGCAGCGGTAAGTGTTTGCGGAAGAGTCTCATTGATTGGTTGGATTGTTTTGTGCGTGTCATTCGTCTAATAATTTTCTAAAAGTTTCTGTAAGACCCGAGGCGTCTAGACCCAATTGGGCGTAGAGTACTTCTGGTTTTCCATGAGACACAAATTGATCCGGAATTCCTAAGTGTATGAATTTGGGGGGGGTGTGGTTTTGGCGCTCTTTCTCCAGGGGTATTGTATTGCAATAGGCGGCAAGGCTTTGTCCAAAACCACCTTGAATAACACCGTCTTCAAGGGTTACTACACAGCTGTATTGACTCAAAATTTCTTGGACGAGCGCGCTGTCAAAAGGCTTGGCATAAATCATATCATAAACGCCAAAAGCCCCCTGGGCTTGTTGGGCGGTTTCTGCGTGCTTTTCTAATGCTGTAATGGCAGTCATGGCGGCGTGTTTTAAGGGGCCAAGACAAACTACAGCAATTTTCGTGCCTTTTTTATGTCGTAGGCCTTTTCCAAAAGGCATAGCCTCGAAGGGTTTTTCCCATTGGTCTAATACACCAGCACCTCTGGGGTACCTAATGGCTATAGGGCCTATTTTATCTAGGGTTCCTGCTGCTTTATGGGTCGCGTGTTGTTGGGCAGCGGTATACAATAGGTTCCTGAGCTGGCCCTCATCTGAAGGGACCGCAATAGAAATATGGGGTATGGGTAGTAAGAATGCAAGGTCAAACACTCCGTGGTGGGTAGCACCGTCCTGACCCACTAGTCCTGCGCGGTCAATGCAAAAAACTACTGGCAATTGTTGTAGGGCCACGTCGTGAATGAGTTGGTCGTAGGCCCGTTGTAAAAAGGTGCTGTAAATGGCACAGTAAGGGAGTTTTCCCGCTACCGCCATTCCAGCCGCTAAAGTCACGGCATGCTGCTCTGCAATGCCTACATCTAGCGCGCGACTCGGGTAGGCGTCCATCATATATTTTAGGCTGCTTCCCGTGGGCATGGCTGGTGTAATGGCCATAAGTTCTGGAAACATAGCCGCCAATTCTAGCATGGTTTTTCCAAAGACTTCTTGATATTTTGCAGGTCCCGTTGCTGTTTTAGGGTTTCTTTGTCCCGTTTGGGCATTGAATTTACCTGGCGCGTGATAGGTTACCTGGTCTGCCTCAGCGAGGGGCAATCCCTTGCCTTTGGTGGTTTTTATATGCAAGAGTCTTGGCCCTTTTTGGGCTTTCAATGCCTTTAAGGTGGCTATGAGCGTGGGAAGGTCGTGACCGTCAACAACACCTGTATAGGCAAACCCAAGTGCGGTAAAGAAGTTGGGAGTAGCCTTAGCGTCCATAGCGTTATTGTGGTCTTTGGGGCCAACCAGCTTTTTGAAATGTTGTTTCAGGGCGCCAACTGCAGGGTCAATTCCCATTTGATTGTCGTTTAAAATGACCAGTAAATTGGCCTTGGTGGCACCCGCATGGTTTAAGCCTTCTAAGGCCATTCCCGAGGCTATGGCGGCGTCTCCCACCACCACTATATGATCGCGATTTAAGGCAGTTTGATCTGTTTTTTCTGTTTCTAGGGCCGCTAGGGCCATGCCCAATCCGGCCGACACCCCTGTAGAAGAATGTCCCACACCAAAGGCGTCATAACGGCTTTCTTCTCTAGCGGGAAATCCTGAAATACCCCTCCATTGGCGGTTGGTTTCAAAGGCTTCTCTACGCCCTGTTAAAATTTTGTGGCCATAGGCCTGATGCCCCACATCCCATATTAAGGGATCTGTTGGGGTGTTAAACACATAGTGTAGTGCTAGGGTGAGTTCTACCACGCCTAGGCTGGCCCCCAGATGCCCTTCTTTGGTGGCTACCGCTTCAATAATAAAGTCCCTGAGTTCTTGTGCCAATAAGGGCAATTCCGCTACCGATAAAGTGCGGAGGCTTGCAGGATCATTCATGTCTTTTAAGCTGGGCCATAGAAGCAGTACAATAAGGGGGTAAAGGTACATTATTTTCAAATCCATAAAAAATGTACTTTTGCGGTGTGGAACCTATTTTTACAGATGCTTATTTTATGAAGCTTGCTCTAGCAGAGGCGGCGCACGCCTTTGAAAAAGGCGAAGTCCCCGTAGGGGCCTTGGTAGTGGCCAACGACCGCATTATAGCCCGTGGACACAACCTCACCGAGCAGCTCACAGACGTCACTGCCCACGCAGAAATGCAGGCCATTACCGCCGCCGCCCACCATTTGGGCGGTAAATATTTGCACAACTGTACCCTGTATGTGACCTTGGAGCCCTGCCTTATGTGCGCCGGCGCCCTATATTGGTCCCAAATTTCTAAAGTAGTGTACGGGGCCTCAGACCCCAAAAGAGGAGGCCTCTCTGTTTATTCTCAACACCAAGCCTCCCTTTCAGTACCCCAAAGCCATCCGCCAAGCCCCCTTCACCCAAAAACAGAAGTGATAGGCGGTGTCATGGCCACAGAGGCCACCCAATTACTACAAGATTTCTTTGCTAAAAAGCGCTAAGCGGTTATTTAAAGATTAAAAAAACCCACAAAAAAAACCCCAGAAGCTTTTCTGAGGTTTGGGTCTTTCAAAGGGTCTTATGGTTGCGCCCCCTGTAATGCGTTAAAGAAAATGTATTTTATAAGAGCGCTACGTCTACAGCGGTCATGCCTTTTTCACTTTCTTGTTCTTCGTACGAAACTTTGTCTCCTTCGTTAATTTGAAGGCCGTTTAAAGCAGTGGCATGCACAAAAGTGTCTTTGCCAGATTCGTCATTGGTAATGAATCCATAGCCTTTAGATCCATTAAAAAATTTTACTGTTCCAGTCATTGCAATTAGAATTAGAGATAAATATTACAACTAAGGTACTGAATTATAATGTCTTGTGAATATGTGGAGTGAAAAAAAATGAAGAATTGCGAATTTTTGATGGTTTTTTACACTTTATCTTCTTTTTTTGGTCGTTTTTTTGTTTTGGCTTGCATTTTTCTAATATTCTCCTCCGTGAGCATATAGTCTTTGACTTTTTTTCCTTTGCCTTCTGTGAAAATAAACAGCGGCATGGTCACTAAAAACAGGAATAAGGTGCCAAATCCTATATAAGAGTTTCCGGCTTGGGGGCTGTCTTCTACAATGAGGAGTCCATAGATCATGGCGCTTAAACAGCCCAGGGCTAGGAGTCCAATGAGGCTTCTTCTACTAAACATACGGGGTATTTTTTAAAAATTAAAGTGGATGAGTTTTCTTCGGTAGGCTGTGAGCAATTTAGATTTAGAGATAAAACCATGGTATTTTCCGTCTTTTACCAGCGGTAGGTTCCAGGCAGCACTCTCTTGAAATTTCTGCATAATCTCGGTCATTTTATCTCGGTCTACATCAATAATGGCCGGTGGGTTTTGCATGAGGTCCCGCACTTTTATTTCGTGGTAGAGGCTTCTTTGGAACATGACCGGGCGAACGTCGTCTAAAAGGACAATCCCCAATAAAAATCCTTCTGGATCTACTACAGGAAATATATTCCGATTGGATTTCACTATGGCGTCTTGGACCATATGACCCAAATCTTGTCCTGGTGACAGGGCTATAAAATTGGTTTCTATAACACTTTCTATGTCCATTAGCGTGAGCACCGCCTGGTCTTTGTCATGGGTAATGAGTTCTCCCCTGCGACCTAATTCCATGGTGTACACGGAGTGGGGGTGTACGTATTTGGTGATGGTGTAAGCCATGGCTGCACTGATCATAAGAGGTATAAAAAGTTCATAGCCTCCAGTGAGTTCTGCAATTAAGAAAATGGCGGTAAGGGGGGCGTGTAGGACACCCCGCCATAAGGCCGCACATGCCCACTAAGGTAAATTGGGTCACAGAAACCTGACCCCCAAAGAGGTTTAAATGGTTGATAAATTTTCCCAGTACGTGGCCCATAACGGCGCCCATAAAGAGGGTAGGTGCAAAAATTCCACCCACACCACCGGCGCCAAAAGTCAGGGCCGATGCCAGTATTTTAAATAGTACCAAACCCACTAATAAGCCCATGACCATCCAGATATTTTGGGCGTCTAAACCAAATGAATTTCCTTTGAGTACCGCCGCACTGTCTCCTTTCAACAGGCTGTTAATGACCTCAAAACCTTCACCGTATAGGGGTGGAATAAGATAGATAAGCACGCCAAGTAGGCTTCCGCCTACTAACATTCTATGCAGGGGTTTTGGTATGCGGTCAAAGCCTTTTTGCACGTATTCGTAGACAGTGGTAAAGTAAATGGAGGTGGCTCCAGCAACCACTCCTAAGATTAAGAAATAGGGAACGTCGGACAGTTGAAAGGCATCGGCCAGTTTTACTGGCAAAAGTATGTCTGAGCCAAAGAAAAAATAGGAGGTGATTATGGCAGTGATGGAGGCAAGTAGTAGGGGCAATAGGGAAACCATGGTGAGTTGCAGGCTAAAGACTTCTATTGCGAATATAATGGCGGCTATGGGTGCTTTAAAAATAGAAGACATGGCGCCTGCTGCTGCACAACCAATCAGTAAATTTCGGGTGGATTGGTTCATGTGAAACAGCCGGGCTATATTGGCGCTAATGGCTGCACCGGTAGCTACTGTAGGCCCTTCCAGTCCTACCGATCCTCCAAAACCCACTGTGATGGGTGCGGTGAGAACGGAGCCAAACATTTGGTAGCGTTTCATAAGACCTTTTCTCTTGGCCATGGCGAAGAGGGTGGAGGGTATGCCGTGGCTTACTTTTTGTCTAATGCCATATTTGATAATCACATACACCAATCCCAATCCCAGTAGGGGAAATACAAAGTAAAACGCCTGGTGGTAGTACTGAACCAAACGGCCCTCTAAGAGGTGTTGGAAAAAGTGGGTGGCATTTTTCAGCACCACAGCACCTACTCCTGAAGTAAATCCAATGAGCATGCTTAGCAGGTATATAAACTGCTTGTTGCTAATGTGTTTGGCCCGCCAAATGAGAAAGCGGGTGAGGCCATTTTTTTTCTTTGCTTCCATATTAGGGCTCCCCTTAGAAGCCTTTTTTATAGCTAAAGCCTTTTACTGGGCTTTGTGTGCCTTGCTGTCTAGAAAAAGCTCGTCTAATTGGGCTTGGTCTAGGGCTGCTGGTGCGTCTATCATGACGTCTCTTCCTGCATTGTTTTTCGGAAAGGCAATAAATTCTCTGATGGTTTCTTGTCCGCCAAGAATAGCCACCAAACGGTCTAGGCCAAAAGCCAATCCTCCGTGTGGGGGTGCGCCATACTCAAAGGCGTCCATGAGGAATCCAAATTGTGCCTTGGCTTCTGCTTCGCTAAAGCCCAGAAGGGCCAACATTTTTGATTGGGTGTTCTTGTCGTGAATTCTAATGGAGCCTCCACCAATTTCGTTTCCATTTAATACCAAGTCATAGGCATTTGCGTTCACTGCAGCTGGATCCGTGTCTAATAGGTCCAAATGTTCTGGCTTTGGCGCAGTAAATGGGTGGTGCATGGCGTGAAAATGACCTGTTTCCGGGTCTTTTTCTAAGAGCGGGAAATCTATGACCCACAATGGTGCAAACACTTTGGGGTCTCTTAGGCCTAGTCTTGTGGCCATTTCCATTCTAAGTGCAGATAGCTGGGCTCTGGTGGTGTCTGTGTCTCCAGAGAGTACACAAATAAGGTCTCCTGCTTGGGCGTTTGTGGCTTTTGCCCATGCAGCCAAGTCTTCTTGGTCGTAAAATTTATCTACAGAAGATTTATAGCTGCCGTCTTCATTACAACGTGCATAAACGAGGCCTTTCGCACCTACTTGAGGTCTTTTAACCCAGTCAATCAGGGCGTCTATTTCTTTTCGGGTGTAGTTGTTTGCGCCTGGAATGGCAATTCCCACCACCAATTCAGCGGCGTTAAATACCGGAAATTCTCTGTGTTGTGCCAAGGCATTTAATTCAGCGAACTCCATCCCAAAACGAATGTCTGGTTTGTCATTACCATAAGTTTTCATGGCATGCGCATAGGTCATTCGCGGGAATGATGTAATGTCTATTCCGTGAATTTCACGGAGTAAATGCTTGGTAAGGCCTTCGAATACATTTAAAATATCTTCTTGGGTGACAAAGGCCATTTCACAGTCTATCTGTGTGAATTCTGGTTGGCGGTCTGCCCTTAAATCTTCATCTCTAAAGCACTTCACTATTTGAAAGTACTTGTCCATTCCTCCCACCATGAGCAGTTGCTTAAAGGTTTGAGGAGATTGTGGTAGGGCGTAAAATTGTCCGGGATTCATTCGGCTTGGCACCACAAAATCCCTGGCCCCTTCTGGGGTAGATTTAATTAAATAAGGGGTTTCAATATCTATAAATCCTTGGTCTGAAAGGAATTTTCTCACTTCCATAGACACCTTGTGCCTAAAGATGAGGTTCTCCTTGACAGGATTTCTTCTAATGTCTAAATAGCGGTATTTGGCCCTCAATTCTTCTCCTCCGTCTGTTTGGTCTTCAATGGTGAATGGCGGGGTCTTGGATTTGTTGAGCACTTTGAGTTCCTTGACCAATATTTCTATGGCTCCGGTAGGCATTTGTGGGTTGGCATTGTCTCTAGCAATTACCTCTCCTGTAATGTTTATTACGGTCTCTCTGCCCAGCTCTTTTGCGGCTTGTAACAATTCTGGAGCACTGCGCTCTGCGTCAAATATAAGTTGTGTTATGCCGTATCGGTCTCTGAGGTCTACCCAGCCAATAAATCCTTTATCCCTTACTTTTTGAACCCATCCACTTAAGTGAACGGTTTGTCCTATTTCTTTTGCGCTTAAGGCGCCGCAGTGGTGACTTCTATACATGCTTGCTAATCTATGGGGGCAAATTTAATAAGTTAAGTAAAGCAAAGTGTTTTGGGCCGTGTTTTTATTTGATTTTTTACACCTATTTGCAGCGATAAATTTAATTAATGAGCTGTAAAACATGCCTTTACATGGTTAATGTAAATAAATTGTAAACAAAATGTTTTATTATTGTAAAACTTTTATTAACTTTATTTCTTTAGAAAACAAATAACATCCCTATGAAAAATATCATTTTAAGTCTGGCAGCAGTGATTTCTTTTAGTGCTTTTGCGCAGCAACCTAAGGAAACTATCTATGAAAAAAAAGGGCCACTTGTTGCGGCTACCATGTTTCATGAAAATGGGACCATAGCACAGAAGGGTACTTACTTAAATGGAAAATTACACGGTGAATGGGTGATGTTCAACGATCAAGGAGATAAATTGGCTCATGGAAGTTATGCCTTGGGCGTTAAAACGGGTAAGTGGTTGTTTTGGCAAGAAAACACTTTAAAAGAAGTAGATTTTATCAACAATAAAATGGCTGCTATAACGCAGTGGAACAATAAAGGGACGGTAGTGTTAAATAAGTAAGTCCCCTGACCTAACGACTACAAAAAAGGCCTCCCAATGGGAGGCCTTTTTTTATGGTTTCTTTTAGTGATTAGGCTTTTATTTCTGCCACAACGCGGCTTTTGTAAAGTCCTATTTTAATGCGGTAGCTAATAAAGAAGAGCACCGGTACTATGATCAGGGTAAGGAAGGTCGCAACAATTAATCCAAAGATAACCGTCCAAGCCAAGGGCCCCCAGAAGATCACATTGTCTCCTCCTATGTATATTTTTGGGTCTAGGCTGGTAAACAGAGAAAAGAAATCTATGTTTAATCCTATAGCCAATGGAATGAGTCCCAGTACGGTAGTGATGGCTGTAAGTACTACAGGTCTTAACCTGGCTTTACCTGCTTTAATAATCACTGCTTTAACATCTGGCTGTGACAGCAATTGGTTGTCTTCAATGCCGTGCTGTACTTTAAAACGATCAATAAGTAATTGGGTGTAATCTAATAGCACCACCCCGTTATTCACTACAATTCCTGCCAGAGAAATAATGCCCACCATGGTCATCATGATCACAAAACTCCATCCGGTGAGAATTAATCCGTAGAACACCCCAATGAAGCTCAAGAAAATAGCAATCATGATAATGAGGGGTTTGGAAATACCACCAAATTGGAAGATCAACAAGAGCATAATAAGGCCCAAACCTGAAAAGAAAGCCCCCATTAAAAAGGCCATTTGCTTGTTTTGTTCTTCAATCTGTCCGGTGTAATCTATGCGAATGTCCTCTGGAATAGCGTGGTAATTTTGCATTTGTGCTTGAATTTCATTCACAATAGCTTGCGCGTCTGTAAATCCAGGCTCTAAACCAGAATAGATTGTCACGACCCTTTTGCTGTCTCTGTGTTTAATGGCAGAGAAAGCAGCGGTGTTTTTTGCGTGGTTACAGCAGACACAGGGATTTCTTTAATACGTCCTGTAGCCTGGTCTCTAAAGATAATGTTTTGATTAAAAAGGGCGCTTTTGTTGTAACGCAGGTCTTCTTTAAAACGCACATTAATGTCGTAATCTTCACCGTCTTCCTTATAAACACCCGCTTTTTCTCCAAAAAGAGAGCGTCTCAATTGCATCCCTACTTGGCCTACCGCTACACCTAATGTTCCGGCTTTTTCACGATCTACCCTCACTATCATAGCAGGCTTCCCTTTGTTTACGTCTATCTTGAGTTCTGCAATACCAGGTATATTCTTAGTGTTAATATAGTTGCGCATTTTCTCTGCAGAGAGAATTAATGCGTCGTAGTCCGATCCTTCTAATTCTATGTTAATCGGATAACCTGCTGGTGGTCCGTTTTCATCTTTTTCAACGGAAATAGCCACACCAGGATATACGCCCTTAAGGGTTTCTTGTACTTGTTTTCTAAGTACTTCTGTATCCATTCCCCTACGGTATTTGAACTCCCTCATAGAGGCGGTAATTTTCCCTCTATGGGGCATTTCTGCACTAGACCCACCATCTGTTTGTGGGTTTCCAGCACCTTCCCCTACCTGAGACACACTGGCCTCTACCAAGAAATTATAGCCGTTGTCTAATTGTTCTGGAGCGTTGAGTACTTCAGCCACTCTTTTTTCAATGTCTTTGGTGATGGTATTGGTTTTCTCAATGTCTGTACCCTGTGGGTATTCTATATAGACAATGATTTGGTTTGGGGTATTGTTTGGAAAGAACTCAATATTGGTTCTTCCAGCCCCTACAGACATCCCAAAAAACATAAAAGCAGAAAGGAGGAGCAGTACAGTAGAACCAAAATACCAATAGACATTTTTCCCCGTTAAGGCCCTTTTTAGTTGTCTTTCATACCAGTTTTCAAAACGCACCAAACTGCCTGCTTGGAATTTATTGGCCCATCTTTTAATCCCGTATTTGTATGCCCAAAACAAGGCAGCTGTCAGGATCATTAAAGTTCCCAAGCCTCTCATAGCACCGCCAAATACAAGAATAAATAGCCCAAAACCACCCAGTATTAGAGAGATTCTAATGAGCTGTTTGCGACTCAATTCTTTGTCGCCTACTTCCATAAATTTAGACACCAACATGGAGTTCATAAAGATGGCTACAAATAGAGAAGATCCGAGCACCACAGATAAGGTGATGGGGAAATAAATCATGAACTGTCCAAATATTCCAGGCCATAGCCCAAGGGGCACAAAGGCGGCCACTGTTGTAGCGGTAGAAATAATAATAGGAAAGGCAATTTCACTAATCCCTTGTTTGGCCGCTTGAACCCTAGGAACCCCTTCAGACATGAGTCGGTACACATTTTCTACCACAACAATTCCGTTGTCTACAAGCATTCCAAGTCCCATAATGAGTCCAAATAGAATCATGGTGTTTAAGGTGTATCCCAATAGAGAGAGTACCACAAAGGACATAAACATAGACATGGGTATGGCAAAGCCAACAAACAAGGCATTTCTAAAGCCCAAGAAAAACATCAATACGGTAACCACTAATAGGATACCAAAAATAATGTTGTTCACCAGATCGTCTACCTGATTTAAGGTTCTAGAAGAAGAGTCATTGGTAATGACAACTTCTAAATCTTTGGGGAAATAATTGTCTTGCGCTTGGGCAACGATAATTTTAATTTCGTCTGCAGCTTGGATCATATTTTTTCCGGCCCTTTTCTTTACTTCTAGCATTACCACACTTTGGCCTTCTTTTCTAGCATAAGTGGTCTTTTCTTTGTCTTTAAAAGTAATATTGGCCACATCCCTAAGGTATACGGCCCCATTTTCAGATTTAATGATAAAGTTTTCTAGGGCTTCAGGTGTTTCTATTTCCCCTATAATTCTGATGGTTCTTCGCTGGCCTGAGTTGACTAAATTACCGGCAGAAAGTGTCATATTTCCATTTCCAATGGCCTGTAAAATGTCGTTAAAACTCACCTTAGAAGCCATCATTTTGTAGACGTCTACAGCTATTTCCACCTCTTTTTCTTGAGCACCTCTTATGTCTACCTTTTTAATCTGAGGAAGGTCTTCTATTAGGTCTTCTAAATATTCTCCATAATCTTTAAGCTTCTCTACAGGATAATCTCCTGTGAGGTTAATATTCATAATGGCAATCTCTTCTGAGAGGTTTAAGTCAAACACATTAGGCTCCACTTTTGCTCCGTTAAAAGTAGGCCAGTCCTCAGAAGCTTTTTCAGAATCTACCTCATCTTTGACCTTTTGTTTGGCAGCCTCTACAGAAATGTCCTCGTCAAATTCTACCGTGATTATGGCGTAATCTTCTTGAGAAGTAGAGGTAATCTCCACCACATTAGAGATGTTTTTTAATTTGTCTTCTAGTGGGTCAGTGATCAGACGCTCAATATCTTCTGCGGTATTTCCCGGATAAGGGGTAGAGATATAGATTTTAGTTTCCTTAATTTCGGGGAAATCTTCTCTGGGCATATCAAAATAGGCAGATAGTCCAAGAAAGAAGAAAATACCGATCATGACATAGACTACAGAAGGGTTGTCTATGGCCCATGAAGAGAGTTTAAACTCCTTGTTGATGTTTTTTTGTTGTTTGCTCATGGGTTTAGTTTAAAATTTTAACAGCCTGTGCATCTTTAACACTTCTGGCCCCTTCCTTTATGATTAAGTCTCCAGCACTAATTCCACTGGTGATCTCCACAAAATCTCCCTGTGTTTTTCCTGTGGTGATAATGTGCCTCTTGGCAATAGCTTCCCCATTATTTAATTCTGCTACATAGGCGTATTGTTCCCCAGCAGCATTTTCTGAAATGACAGATTGTGGGATTAATAAGGCGTTTTCATTGGTGTAATCATTGATGTGAACACGGGCATTTAAATTGGGTTTAATGCTTCCATTGGGGTTTTCTACGGCAATTTCTGCACTAAAAGAACGGTTGTTGGGGTTAATATAATTCCCTGTTTCTCTCACTACAGCATTTACACTGTCTTGTAATACAGGAAAATAAACCCCTGCTTTTTTACCTTTGGTCACAGCACCTAAATAGCCTTCAGGAACGTCTACCTCTATATACATGTTTGAAAGGTTAATGAGCCTAAACACCTCAGATCCGTTTCCAGGAGACACCACCGTTCCTGGGTCTTTTAATACCTGGTCAATCACCCCAGAAAAAGGGGCTGTGATTTGCGCTTTAGCCAGCACTTTTTCTAATTGCAATACGGCATTGGCCTGTGCTTCTGCTTGTGCTTTGGATTGAAGGTATTGAATTTCTGAGCCAATTTTTTGCTCCCACAAAGTAGCCTGTCTTTCAAAAGTAGTCTGTGCTAAAGCAGATTGTGTTTTAAGTTGGCTCAATTGGTTGCTCATTCCGCCATTATCTATAACAGCCAAAATTTGTCCTTTAGATACGCGCGCGCCTTTTTTTACTTTAACCGTTAATAGCGTACCAGCCATTTCAGGATATAACAAGACATTTTCTCTTGTTTTCACATTGCCTTGAAGGTCTAAATAGTGATTAAACACCTGCGGTTGTACTTCAAAGGTGGTCACTAGAGGCAGGTTTTCA
>ABVW01000018.1 GCA_000173115.1 Flavobacteria bacterium MS024-3C | reverse complement strand
AATAGCATCAATTCCTTCAATACTTCCAATACCTTGAAAGAGCGTTTCAATGGCTTCATTAATCATGGGCATTAAAATTCTATTGGCTATAAATCCGGGATAGTCCTTGGCGTGAACAGCTTTTTTGCCAATTTTTTGTGTCAATGACTCAACAGCGTCAATGGTAGTCTGACTGCTATTTTGACCAGAAATAACCTCTACCAAAGTCATTAGTGGAACCGGATTCATAAAATGCATTCCAATTACTTTTTCAGGTTTAGAAGTGGCCTGTGCTAATTGGGTAATACTGATAGAAGAAGTATTGGATGCAAGAATAGTATTGGCAGCTGTTATATTGGATAAATTTTTGAACAAAATCTTTTTAACTTCTAAATCTTCAACAATAGCTTCAATCACTAGATCAGCATGAGCAAGACCTTCTTCTAGCTTGCTATGCAAGCTGATGCTGGATAATATTTCAGGTATTTCAGTGCTGTTGATTTGGCCTTTATCAGCTTGTCTGTTTAGATTTTTTTCAATGGTCTCTAATGCTTTTTTTAAGATAGATATTTCTCTGTCTATGAGCGAAACTTTAAAACCGTGCTGTGCGAAAACATGGGCAATTCCATTTCCCATTGTTCCAGCACCAATCACTGCTATATTTTTAATTGTATCCATTAAAAGCAATTTTATAATTCGTTGTGCAATTTCAAGGGCTTTTCCACCTTGTTGTAAAGAAACTACAGGCGTTGTCTGGTTAGAAATGGCCAAAGCAAAAGAATCTAATTCTTCTAGTATTGCATTATTAGGTGCTACAGTAGGTTTTTCGAAATAAATTTGTTTTTGATCTCCCTCTGCATTTTGAAGTACCATATCAAAAGGGCCAATATTTTTGGGTGCATCTTTCATTCTAACTATTTCAGAAGTTTTTTCAAGAAAATCTACAGAGATGTAAGCATCTTTTTGAAAGAACCTAGATTTTCTCATATTCTTCATAGAAATTCTACTTGCTGTAAGGTTTGCCACACATCCATTCTCAAAAAGAATTCTTGCATTGGCAATATCTGGAGATTGACTAATAACAGCAATACCGCTAGCGTGAATTTCTTTTACTGCAGACGGAACTACACTGAGTATTATATCAATGTCATGTATCATTAAATCTAAAACAACGGGAACATCTGTGCCCCCTTGGATTAAATTCAGCCAACCGATGTGTTTCAATAAACATTGGATTAACTATATGCTCTTTTGCGGCTTTAAATGCAGGATTAAAACGTTCTACATGTCCTACCTGTCCTTTTACCCCGTGTTTTTCAGCCAAGGCAATTAATGCATTGGCTTCTTCTATGGTTGTCGTGATTGGCTTTTCAATAAATACATGTTTTCCTTTGGTAATCGCTTTTTGTGCTACGTCAAAATGTGACAGGGTAGGCGTTACTATATCTATAACGTCTACAGCATCTATAAGTGATTCAATGGAATTGAAATAATGGTATCCCATTTCTTTGCTGAGTAGTTCACTTGCTTTAATATCAGGATCATAAAAACCTACCAAAAGGTATTTAGAAGATTCTTGTGCTAATTTTAAGTGTATTTTACCAAGATGTCCTGCACCAAGAACGCCAATTTTGAGCATATTGTTTATGTTTTAATTACAAAAATAAGGATATGTACCCATTCTTTTTGTAGTTTTTGTAATTAATCATTTTTGTATATTTCCTATCTTCGAAACTAAATTATAATACTTGCTCAACTCACCCTAACATCACCGTGTGAGAAATATTTTATCCTAGACACATCTAGAAAAGGTATAGTAGATACCAATGTCTTAGATGCGATTAGGCAAGTGCCTAGGCATTTGTTCTTAGATTCAAGCTTTGAATCCCATGCCTATTTAAACAAGGCGTTTCCCATAGGGGCAGACCAGACCATATCTCACCCATATACAGTGGCTTTTCAGACAGAATTACTCCAGCTTAAAAAAGGAGATAAGATTTTAGAAATAGGTACAGGTAGTGGTTACCAAACAGCTATTTTACTTGCATTAGGGGTTCAAGTATACACTATAGAAAGACAACTTGAACTATTTAAAAAGACCCAAATATTTTTCAAAAAAGCAGGGTACAGGCCAAAACAACATCTTTTTGGAGATGGCTATATTGGACTTGAAACAGCGGCCCCTTTTGATGGTATTATTGTGACTGCTGGAGCACCATTTGTTCCAAAACCACTTTTAGAGCAGTTGAAAATTGGCGGGTATTTAGTCATACCTGTAGGAGATAAAGAGCAGGAAATGACACGATACACAAGAGTAAGTGAGCTAAAATTTGAACGTCAGACTTATGGATCTTTTAAATTTGTCCCTTTATTAGAAAATAAGAATTAGTAGACCAATCCAACCCTAACAGCAGCATTTATCTCTTGCTTGTGTAGTGATTTAAAAAAGTCTACCCTCAATATTTTGGTCCTTCCTACACCAATATTTCCAAGCCCAATAGCGAATTCTTGGTAAGGGTTCCTACCTTGAGTGTGAAGTGTCTTGAAGGACACTATAGTATGGAGATTCAGTTTTTTTATGAAGGGTAATTTTTGCCATAAAAAACCATTGAAATTCTGTTCAAAATGTCCTTGAAAGTAGTGTCCATTTGCACTAAACTTATAATAGGGCAAGAGGCCAAACACCTCTAAGTAAGACCCCCTCATTACGGATGTTTCATTGCCGTTAAAATGTTTTAGATCTGTAAATGGAAGTTCAGAGCTTCTGATGAAACCACCCACTTGCACAAAACTTTTAAAGCTACCTAAAGCAATTGTTTCTATCATTTGTTTGTGCTGAAAAGACCAATTTACATGGGGCTTGTAAATTTCTACAGGCATATCCGGACTATTTTTATTTGGTTGAAATAATTCTGGATCATTCAGAGGTACGCTATTTTTAATTGCTATACCAAGGTGGCTAAAATAGGTTTTAGATTCATTTTCTCTTCCAAATTGAACTACTAGCTCATGTACAATTTGACTGAAAGATTCAAATGATCCACTGGCAATGCCTATGGGCGAGATGGTGTTATTCTCCTGCGCTACTATTTCATTTCTATTGAATAAATAGGTGTTTTGATTATTATAGACGGCAGAATTTTCAATTATACTGAGTTTGTTTTTTAGCATAAAGGCATGGGCGTTTTTACTATTGAAATAATGTGAAATAGCTAAAAAATTGACGGCGTAAAGTTTGGCATAATTATTTCTAAAAAATAAGTTATTAATGCTGTTAGCCCTTGGAACAATTGCTGGAGATTGGTTGAATTGACGCAATTCATTCCCAGCTTTTATGCTCAAAGTGTGCTGTGAATTAAGGTCCCTGCTCAGGGCTAATATTGGTCTGAAAATACGGTCAGAAAATCCATAATTTAATTTTGCCTTAAAAATAGTATGAGGGGCTACCTTATAATGAGCCATAAGGCTGGCCTCAAATCCTTGAACGCGGTTTATATTTATTTGTGGCAATATTGGATTTAAGTAGAAGTTGTGAACGCTTCTATCCGGAAATGGCTTTTCCCAAGCATACCCTAAAGCCCAGTTTTGAAATGGTGTTCTAGGGCGTAAACTATCAAATGGGGTGGAAGGTGGAGCTGCACTATAACTATACTCCCATTGGTATTGTGGGGCTAATGTTTTGGCTAGTTTTTGGCCGTAGCCGTTTAGCACAACGGCACAAAAGAAAAAACAAAAAAAAGAACGTTTAAATGAGGTAAAATAAATTTTAGACAGGAATTTAAGCATTGAAACTTTTCTTGATTCTAGCCAGGTCTTTTTTCGTATCCCTCTCTTTGATTGCTTCTCTTTTGTCGTATAATTTCTTTCCTTTAGCCAAGGCAATATTCAGTTTTGCCAAGCCTTTATCTGTGAGGTATAATTGTAAAGGGACAATGGTTAGTCCAGTGTTCTTTACTTCCTTAAATAACTTGGATAACTCTCTTTTTTTGAAGGAGTAGTTTTCTTAATGCTTTTGGTTTATGGTTGTAATGCGAACCATGACTGTACTCTTCTACTTGCATATTAACTATAAACAATTCTCCACGTTCATTAAACTCGCAAAAGCTCTCCGTTATATTGGCTTTTCCCAATCGAATAGATTTAATTTCAGTACCTCCAAGTACAATTCCAGCATTGAATTGGTCAAGGAGTTCATACTCAAATCTAGCCCTTTTGTTTCTAATGTTTATTTTAGGTTGCATAGGTGCAAAAATACATTTAAGTAGCTTAATCTACATGGTATTGTACTGCGTTTTTCTCTAAATCGCTATAACGAACCAAAAATACGCTTCCATTATCTGTGTCTGATAGGTCTTCATATTTTTTTCTCCTAAAAATGCATTTACAAATGCAGGCGTTGTATTGCTATGACCTACAATTAATATAGTCCTCCCTTTGTGCTTGTTAACAAATGGAGATGGGTCTAATATTCTAGGGTCATAGTTAATAACCTCCAGACCTTTTTGTTGGGCAGTGGGGTAGGCGGTCTCTATGGTTCTGTGGTAATTTGTACTGTAAACAGCATCTAGGGGTATGTCTTTAAAAAAATGGGCCCATTTTTCAGCCCTTTGTATTCCTTGGTCTGTTAAGTGAGGGTTTCTCTCGTCTGGATTAGACCTGTCTTTCTCTGCATGTCTAATAAAATACACACTGGTGGTACGTTCGTTTTTTTCTTGCGCATTAATTGGTGTAACATTGAATAGCGAAATGAACAATAGGGAAAGTAGGGTGATGTATTTTTTCATTCTAAAAGTTTTTAACGAGTTTAATTTCTCTGATAATTAATTGATCCAAATACATTACGGTATTGGTAAGGTACTTATAATCTCCAGTGATGCTAGACATACTTACAGCGCCTTGTAGCATAGTGATTAATTGTTTTGAAAATTGCGCTGGTAGCACCCTAACATGAATAATTTCACTTTCAATTCCATTGGTGAGTACCTTAGTGACCATTTTCTCTAGCGATTTAATGGTCTCTTTCACTGAATCGGATAAAGCATCGTTATTTTCTAAGGCGTCTACACCTATATTTAGGATAGGGCATCCGCCAATAGGCGTTGTGAATTGACGGTAATTTTTGTAAAAGTTGGTAAAAGCACTTAGTTTTTCAAATGGATGGGTCTTTGCTTGAATGACCTTTTCCAGTTGATTGATTAAATTTTGACTATTGAATTGGTAAGCTGCTAGCGCCAAAGACTCTTTGTTGGTGAAATTTCCGTAAATAGCCCCTTTAGTGAGTCCTGTAGCCTCTGTGATATGGAAAAGACTTGTTGCTGCGTATCCGTGTTTATTAAATAGAGGGGCTACCTTTTCTATAATAAACTGCTTGGTCCTGTCTGCTTTTGTGGGCATGCTTATTTTTTTATAAATATAAAAAAAAGGCCATCAAGATGGCCTTTTTTTCTAATAATAGCAGAAATAAACTGGATTATATGCTGATTTTTTCAGGGGACCTAAAAATAATTTCTCCTTCAAAACTATCTATTAATACCACACTATCGGTATGTATATCACCACCCAATATGGCTTTAGACAGTTTGTTTAAGACTTCTTTTTGGATCACTCTTTTAAGCGGTCTAGCGCCGTACTGAGGATCATAACCCTTTAAAGCAAGTGTTGCTATACCCTGGGGACTAATGTCTATGGTAATTTGCTTTTCGTTTAACTGTTTTTGCAATTGTTTCATTTGAATTTTAACAATCTCCTTAATGTGTTCTTTTGTGAGAGGACTAAACATGACAATGTCGTCTATTCTATTAAGAAATTCAGGCTTAACTTGTTGCTTTAAAGCATTTAAAACGCCTTCTTTAGCAAGTTCTGTAGCCTTTTCAATGTTTGTTTCATGATCAAAAGCATCTTGAATAATACTACTTCCAATATTGCTAGTCATTATTATGATCGCATTTTTAAAATCTGCTACCCTCCCTTTATTGTCTGTTAATCTACCTTCATCCAACACCTGAAGAAGTATATTAAAAGTGTCTGGATGGGCTTTTTCAATTTCATCTAATAAAACAACCGAGTAAGGTTTTCTTCTAATGGCTTCTGTTAATTGCCCGCCTTCTTCATATCCTACATAACCTGGAGGTGCACCCACCAACCTACTAACGGCATGCTTTTCTTGGTACTCACTCATGTCTATTCGGGTCATAGCGTTGGGATCATTGAATAAAAACTGGGCCAATGTTTTGGCCAATTCTGTTTTTCCTACCCCAGTAGTTCCTAGAAATAAAAATGATCCTAGTGGCTTGTCTGTGTCTTGGAGCCCTGCTTTGCTTCTTCTAATAGCGTCAGATACTGCTATAATTGCTTCTTCCTGTCCCACTACATTTTTGTGAAGCACCTTCTCTAAATTCAATAGCTTTTCTACCTCTGTCTGTAACATTTTAGTCACAGGTATACCGGTCCATTTAGAAACTACTTCTGCAATGTCCTCACTGGTGACTTCTTCTTTAATCAGATTGTCCTCATTGTTTTGACTACTCAATTTTTCTTGAAGTACGCCCAGTTGGTCTTCTAAAGTTTTGGTTTGACCATACCTAATTTCTGCTACTTTGGCAAAATCTCCATTTCGCTCTGCACGTTCTGCTTCTAGTTTTAAATCTTCTAGTGACTTTTTAATTTTTTGGATCGCTTCAATCTCATTTTTCTCTCCTTCCCATTTAGTGAATATCTCATTTCTTTTCTCTTTTAAATTGGCCAGATCCATTTCTAAAGACTTTACAGCCTCTTTACTTTTTTCTCTCCTGATGGCGGCTAATTCAATCTCTAATTGAAGCACTTTTCGGTCCAATTGATCTAATTCTTCTGGTTTAGAATTAATTTCCATCCTGAGTTTTGAGGCCGCTTCGTCCATTAAATCTATGGCCTTATCTGGTAAAAATCTATTGGTAATATAGCGTTGAGACAACTGAACCGCACTAATAATGGCTTCATCTTTTATCTGAACTTTGTGGTGGGCTTCATACTTGTCTTTTATACCTCTTAGGATAGAGATAGCACTTTCTGTATTAGGCTCGTCTACGAGTACTTTTTGGAACCTTCGTTCTAGGGCTTTGTCTTTTTCAAAGTATTTCTGAAATTCATCTAAAGTAGTGGCGCCTATAGCCCTGAGCTCCCCTCTCGCCAATGCAGGCTTTAAAATGTTGGCTGCATCCATGGCACCGTCTCCGCCTCCTGCACCAACTAGGGTGTGAATTTCATCTATAAACAATAGCACCTCTCCATTGGCGTCTGTAACCTCTTTTATAACTGATTTAAGTCGCTCTTCAAATTCTCCTTTGTATTTGGCTCCAGCAATTAGAGAACCCATATCTAAGGCATATAAGGTTTTTCCTTTTAAATTCTCTGGAACGTCGCCTTGTACAATTCTATGGGCCAAGCCCTCTGCAATAGCTGTTTTACCTACTCCAGGCTCCCCTACAAGCATGGGGTTGTTTTTTGTTCTTCTAGATAAAATTTGTAAAACCCTTCTAATCTCTTCATCTCTTCCAATGACAGGGTCTAATTTCCCACTTTCTGCGAGTGCATTTAAATTCTTTGCATATTTTTCAAGGGCATTATAAGTGGCTTCTGCGTCATTGGAAGCTACTTTATTCCCTTTTCTCAATTCTTGAATGGCTGCTTCTAAATTTTTTGAGTTCCCTCCTTGGTCTTTTAATACTTGAGCCATTTGATTTTTTGTATTGAAAATGGCTAAAAATATATGTTCCAGGGTCACATAGTCGTCATTCATTTTTTTTGATTCCTGAATGGCTTGTTGTAATACTGTGCTCGCTTCTCTTGACCAACCAATTTCCGCTCCTTGTACAGTGGCTTTTTGAACCAACATTTGATCCAATATCTGCTGTAGCATGGGTACATTGACCTCCATTTTCTTTAATAGAAACGGCATGAGGTGTTGGTCTGCTTTAAATAAGGCCTTAAATAAATGCGCTACATCAATTTCTGCATGTGAATATCCCATAGCAATTTGTTGGGCTTCCCCAAGTGCCTCTTGGGCTTTGATGGTAAAGTTATTAAGTTGCATATAATATTGTTTTAAGGGTTAATTAATACAAATACTGCAATGTTAGGTCCAAAGCTATAAAATAGACAAAACGTCACTTAAGCCCACTAAAAACAAGACATTTAGTCAGTTTAATTTCAATTTTTACTGTAATTTTGTCTTGTAAATCACCCATTGAAAAATATGCCCCTATGTTTAAAAAATTTTTTAAAACAAACGATTCAGATAAAGAGATCAAAAATGTACCTGCTTTGTCTTGGAAACCATTGCAAAGTGAAGCACAATTGGAAGATATTAAAGCGCAATCAAATGTGAGGTTACAGATTATTTACAAACACTCTTCTAGCTGTGGAATCAGTAGTATGGTACTCAGACAACTAGAAAAATCCCTAATAGAATTTAATGGTAGGGCAGATTTTTACTTCTTAGACCTATTGTCTTTCAGGTCGGTTTCCAATGAGGTGGCCAGTAGGTTTCAGGTACTGCACCAATCACCTCAATTAATTTTATTAAAAAATGATACTGTTGTAGCCCACGATTCACATTACGATTTATTGCAATTACCCATTGAAAAGTATCTTTAAGGGGTTTTTAGATTGTTAATATCATTTAATAAAAACACTTATTTTTTACGCCAAGTAAACCATTTATAGCCCTTCTATTCGTATTTTTGTGGCTTAAATTATAAACTGCTCATTATGCAACGCGACACCCTAATTTTTGATTTAATAAAAGAAGAAGAAGCCAGACAGATTGAAGGCATTGAATTGATTGCTTCTGAAAACTTTACTAGCCCACAAGTCATGGAAGCTGCGGGATCTGTATTAACCAATAAATATGCTGAGGGGTACCCTGGTAAGAGATATTATGGAGGGTGTGAGATAGTAGATGTGGTAGAGCAAATAGCGATAGACCGAGCTAAAGAACTTTTTGGAGCTGTTTATGCTAACGTTCAACCGCATTCAGGTTCTCAAGCGAATGCTGCTGTTTTTCACGCTTGTTTAAAACCAGGAGACACTATATTAGGTTTTGATTTGTCCCATGGAGGGCATTTAACCCACGGTTCTCCTGTGAATTTTTCTGGACGTCTATATAATCCAACTTTTTATGGGGTAGAAAAAGAAACGGGATTATTAAACTATGACAACATTGAGGCTATTGCAATTAAAGAGCAGCCTAAATTAATTATTGCAGGAGCATCTGCTTATTCAAGAGACATAGATTTTAAAAGGTTCAGGGCTATTGCAGATAAAGTTGGTGCATTACTTTTAGCAGACATTTCACATCCTTCTGGACTTATTGCAAAGGGCATATTAAATGATCCAATCCCACATTGCCACGTAGTAACCACTACAACACATAAAACTTTGAGAGGTCCTAGGGGTGGTCTAATTCTTATGGGGAATGATTTTGACAATCCTTTTGGGATTACTTTAAAAGATGGTTCTTTGAGAAAAATGTCTTCTTTGTTGGATTTGGCGGTGTTTCCTGGAAACCAAGGTGGTCCTTTAGAGCATATTATAGCAGCTAAAGCCATTGCTTTTGGAGAAGCTTTAACGGATACTTTTTTAAATTATATGCTGCAGGTAAAGAAAAATGCAGCAGCTATGGCAGCAGCTTTTGTAGCTAAAGGCTATGATATTATTTCTGGAGGAACAGACAATCATATGATGCTAATAGACCTTAGAAATAAAGGTATTAATGGTAAGCAAGCAGAATTCGCCTTAGTTCAAGCAGACATTACGGCCAATAAAAATATGGTCCCTTTTGACGACAAATCACCTTTTGTTACTTCTGGAATTAGATTTGGAACTGCGGCAATAACTACAAGGGGACTAGATGAATCAGATATGAAAACAGTGGTAGATCTTATAGACAGGGTTTTATCTGACATAGATAATGAAGCAGCTATAGCCCAGGTGAAAGATGAAGTGAATGCATTAATGGGGCATAGGGAGTTATTTAACGCTTAGTCAAACATCACTTTTAAAACCACAAAGGGCTGTCGTTTACGACAGCCCTTTGTGGTTTATTACAATGCTTAGATATCTTGTTAAACCATTTCATATAAAAATTATCCAGCTATTCTATAAAAACAGCCGACACATCTTCTGGTATTCTTTTGGGTTTAAATGTGCTTGCGTCTAAGAGACACCAGGAAGTGGTTGAGGTAACTGAAGCTTTATTATCACTTTCATTGTAAAACTCAACTATTCTAGTAGCCATGGCTCCATTAGAAGATTCTAAATAAGTTTTTACGCTAATAGTGTTTCCTAAAAAACTCGCTTTTCTATACTCTATACAATGTTTTGTCATGACCCAAACCCATTTTTCTTGCATCTCCAGAGGCGCTTTTTTGTTCCAGTGTTCCAAAGCAATGTCTTGAACCCAATCTACATACTTAACATTGTTTACATGCTCTAATTGGTCCAAATCGCTTTGTTGTACCCTAATTTTTTTTTCAAACATTATTTCTTCTCTATACGTACTTCAAACATTTTATCCCATTTTTTTCCAGTCACAAAGAAAGTTTTTCTTGTTGGGTGGTACGCAATTCCGTTCAGCACATCTATTTCAGAGTGGGGGGTGACGCGTTTTTTTAATCCCGCAAAATTAACCACACCTTCAATAGCACCTGAGGTAGCGTTAATAACCATAACACTTTCCTTTTGATATACATTAGCATATATAAGACCATTAACATATTCCAACTCATTGGTGTTTTTAAAGAAGCTTTTGTTGGTTGCCAATTCAATATGACTTACTTCACTAAGGTTTTGAGGGTCCAAAAACCAAATTTTTTGAGAACCATCACTTTTAAAGAGCTTTTTTCCATCATTACAGAGACCCCATCCTTCCTTGCTTTGGCCATAGGAGAATTGTGACAACTCTTTAAAAGTTGTAGGATCAAATACAAAGCCTTTTCCACTTTGCCAAGAAAGCATATACAAACGATTATTTAGAATGGTAATGCCCTCTCCAAAAATAGCGTCTGGAAGCGCTAATTTTTTGAGTACTTTACCTGTTTTAAAATCTACTTTTCTAAGGCTAGAGAACCCTCTAAGCCCAGTGCTTTCATATAAAGTGTCTTTGTAAAACTCTAAACCTTGGGTGTAGGCATTTATGTCGTGAGGATAAGTGTTTACAATGGTGTAGGTATAAAGTTCCGGTCCTTTTTCTGCAAAAACTTTAATTTTCTCAGACAGCTTATAGGAATTATTGTCTCCGCTAATCCTCAATTCTAAAGTTTTGTTTCCTAGGCTATTCGCTATGAGTTTAACGCTGTCTCCTTTGGTTTCTAAAGCTTTTCCATCAAGGAAAAAAGAAAGCGCTTCAGGAACATCTGATCCATTGGATATTAATTTAAAGCCAGCCCAATCTCCATGCTGATAGCGCTTGTCTTTATTAGACAATTTTAAGCTGTAGGGCAGTAATTTTTTTTGAGTACCACCACAACCAAACATTAGAATGCTTAAAAAACTGATGCTTAATATTTTAGGTATATTCATAGCTATTCATTTATATTTCACAAGGTATTTAATATAAATTAGATGTTAAAATGATCCCTAAAAAATTCGGAAAGCTTTAAGGTTTAATTATATTTGCATGGGCAAGTCCTATACGACCAGCTCCTGCAGAATCCCCCAGGGTGGGAACACAGCAAGGGTATGTGGTTGTAGCGGTGCGATGTAGGTAGCTTGCCCTTTTTTTTGTTTCTTTGTTTACACAAATACATATGAAACCCCTTCCCATAATTTTTATCACAGGCGCTTCTTCAGGAATAGGAAAATCCATAGGGATTTATCTCACTGAAAAAGGCTGCAAAGTATATGGAACTGCAAGGAATCCAGCCCAATATAAAGATTTTAATCATTTTCCTTTACTCGCATTAGATGTTTCTAAACCAGACACCATCCAGACTGCCGTAAACGAAGTTTTAGCACTTTCTGGGCGTATAGATGTTTTAATAAACAATGCTGGAGTGGGTATTACAGGTCCTTTAGAAGAGACCCCATACGATGCTATTGATCATTGTTACAACACAAATTTTAAAGGACCAATGCGGGTCATTGAAGCTGTTTTACCTACTATGAGAAAGCAGCATTCCGGATTAATTGTTAATATTACTTCCATAGCTGGAGCGATGGGTTTACCTTACAGGGGTATTTATTCTGCATCTAAAGCCTCTCTGAGTATTATTACAGAGACTTATAGAATGGAGCTTAAACCTTTTGGTGTGCACTGTTGTACTTTAGCTCCTGGTGACTTTGCCACTAATATTGCCGCTGGCCGATACCACGTAGCCCCTGAAAAAACATCACCATACAATCCTTTATACCAGCAAAATCTGGATCAAATGAATGCACACGTTTCTGCGGGTTCAGATCCAATAGCAGTGGCAAAATCAGTATATAAAATAATGAATGCCAAGCATCCTAAAGTTCATTATGTGGTGGGGAGTCCATTACAGAAATTTTCATTGGTACTCAAAAAAGTACTGCCTAGCAAAGTATTTGAAAAGATGCTTTCAAAGCATTATAATTTGTAAATTAGATTTTGAATAAAGCCAATGGCTTATATTTAATACCTATAACAATAATAAACCTTACACACCTTAAAATTATATTCGATGAAGTTTTTTATAGACACAGCCAATTTAGACCAGATAAAGAAGCCCAAGACTTAGGTATTTTAGATGGTGTTACCACTAACCCTTCTTTAATGGCCAAAGAAGGCATTACAGGACACGAGAATATTTTAAAGCATTATGTGGCTATTTGTGCTATTGTCACTGGAGATGTTTCAGCAGAAGTAATTGCCACAGATTTTGAAGGCATGGTTAAAGAAGGAGAAGCTCTAGCAGCACTCCATCCCCAAATTGTTGTGAAAGTTCCAATGATTAAGGAAGGTATAAAAGCAATTAAATATTTTTCAGACAAAGGAATAAGAACCAATTGTACTTTGGTTTTTTCTGTTGGTCAGGCACTGTTAGCCGCTAAGGCTGGTGCAACTTATGTGTCTCCGTTTATTGGTCGTTTGGACGACATTGCTACAGATGGGTTAAACCTCATAGCAGAAATAAGACAGGTATATGACAATTATGCTTTTGACACCCAAATATTAGCTGCATCTGTAAGGCATACCATGCATATAATTGATTGTGCTAAGCTAGGTGCAGACGTAATGACGGGACCTTTATCTTCTATAGAAGGACTTTTAAAGCACCCATTGACAGATATAGGATTGGCTCAGTTTTTGAAAGATTACAAGAAGGGCAATTAATATTGTAAGTTTAAAATATCTGCAAAACCATTTACGATACGTCCGTTTTCAATGATAATGCTTTTGTTCATGTGGTCAATGACTAAACTGGTTTTGAGTATTTCATAATTTTCTGACCTGTATTGGTTTTCTTTGTTTAGATCGTAACGTTCCATCATGTTTTGCCACAGGTTATAATCGGTACTTCTGTTGATTCCTATAAAAGTGTGGTTAGGATATTGAGGTGATATACTGTTTAATCTGGCTTGAATATTCTTAAAATGATTTTCGTGTTTGGCACTCCAGAAGTAAAAAATTACTTTTTTATCTTTTGTAATATCATTTAAGCCTATAGATCTGCCATCTGAATTTTGCACCATCAGGTTTGGAATGCTATTGTTAGGTTGTAAGTTATTAATATCCTTAAACAATTGGTCAATCTCAACCATATGTGTGTTTCCAGGGCTATATTTTTTAAATGTTTCCATAAAACTCAAAGTATTTTCTGGAGTATCCCTTACTTTTAGTAAATAGTACATCACTACATTTCTGTACAAATTGTCTTTTAATTTTTTTTCTTGAATTAAACTGTCAATCAGCTTTAACTTATGCTCGTTAAAATGAATGGCTCCTTTAGCATCTATAGTAGTTTGACACAATTCTTTACATTCCATATAGGCTAAATTCCCCAAATGGTATTTCATGAAATTGTAGTAAGGTCTAAAATAAATAAGGTCCTTGTTGTTGAGACTTAGCTTATTTCTGTAAGAATAAAACTTAGAAGGAATATTATGTAGGTTCTCCTCATGGGTAGCTCTCTTGTGATAAAAAGGGTATTTTTCTTTATAAATGAATGCATTGTAATCAATGGTCGCATTAATTAATGCTGTAGCCCTAGGGGATAAGGATACTTCTTTGAGAAGCGTAGAAAGTTGTGCTAATTTTTCTTGTCTAATAGATTCAATTTTCTCATCAAAAATATCAGGTTCTAATTGGAAATATTGGTCCACAATCCGTTCGTCTTCTTCATTAGCCAGAAACAATTCTACAATGAAATTGTTTATTTCTTCCCCTTTGCCGGAAAACACAATAGATTCATCAAACTCTAGAGTATTTAGTCTCAAGTTGAGGCTATCTCCTTTTTCTAAATAAACATAATGGAACTGAGGGCTGTGGTCAAAGTGATAAAGCCCTTCAGATTCCGCCATAAAATTTATTTTAAAGCGATTGCTTCTGTCTAATTTAGCAGAATCAATAACCTGATCGTCTTTAAATAACACCAAGTAAGGACTGGTAGGATTAACAATTTCACCCCCAAAATAAACGGGAGAAGGTCGCTTGTCAATAACACCGCAGCCATATACAAAAACGCACAATAATAATAGAAGTACTTTTTTCATAATTAATCCTTGGTCACAAAGGTACAAATGGACCAGAGCCAATATTGTTAAGGTCAAGTTAAAATACCATATGTCTTCTTGATATACTGACCCAGCTTTATGACTATTCTCATTTATTAATAGCCATAAACAAAGCCTAGCAAAATTTAAATTAATACTTTTGCAAAAACTTTAAATACTCCTATGTTATCAGTATCTAATTTATCCATTCAATTTGGTAAACGTGTATTATTTGACGAGGTAAACGTGGCTTTTCTTCAAGGCAATTGCTACGGAATTATTGGCGCAAATGGTGCTGGAAAATCTACCTTTTTAAAATTTTTATCCAAACAATTAGACCCCACCTCAGGGCATGTTCATTTGGAACCTGGTAAACGCATGTCTATTTTAGAACAAAATCATAACGCTTACGACAGTAATACCGTTCTTGAAACTGTGGTAAAAGGGAATAAGCCTTTATTCGACATTAAAAATGAAATAGACACCCTATACGCTGATTACGACGACAAGCACGCAGACAGAATAGGGGAGTTGCAGGTTCAATTTGAGGAGATGAATGGTTGGAATGCAGACAGTGACGCTGCTGCAATGCTCTCTAATTTAGGTATTAATGAGTCTTTTCATTATACTTTAATGTCAGATTTAGATCCAAAATTAAAAGTAAGGGTATTGTTGGCACAAGCTTTATTTGGAAATCCAGATGTATTGATCATGGATGAGCCTACAAACGACTTAGATTACGAGACCATCTCATGGTTAGAAAATTTTCTTGCAGATTATGACAATACAGTCATAGTTGTATCTCACGACAGGCACTTCTTAGATGCTGTATGTACACATATTGCAGATATTGATTTTGGAAAATTAAATCTTTATTCAGGAAACTACACCTTTTGGTACGAAAGCAGTCAGTTGGCTTTAAGACAAAGGGCACAGCAAAATAAAAAGTCAGAGGAAAAAGCCAAAGAACTTCAAGAATTTATTATGAGGTTTAGTGCTAACGTAGCCAAAAGTAAACAAGCTACTTCCAGAAAGAAAATGCTCTCAAAATTAAAAGTAGACGACATTAAACCTTCTTCAAGGAGGTATCCCGCCATAATTTTTGAACGAGAAAGGGAGGCAGGAGACCAGATTTTAAATGTGGAAAATTTGACTGCATTCTCTGAAGATGGCGATTTGTTGTTTAAAGGGGTAGATTTAAACCTAGCTAAGGGAGATAAGGTAGTTGTTTTTTCAAAAGATGCCAGAGCTACCTCTGTTTTTTATGAAATAATAAGCGGAAATAAAAAGGCAGAAAGTGGCGAATACCAATGGGGTGTTACGACCAATCAATCTTATTTACCAGCAGACAATTCTGTGTTTTTTAAAGCAGAAAGTAATTTAGTAGATTGGTTGAGACAGTGGGCTAAAACCGAAGAGGAAAGAGAAGAAGTACACATTAGAGGCTTCTTAGGGAAAATGTTGTTCAGTGGAGAAGAAGCTTTAAAAAAAGCGACGGTATTGTCAGGAGGAGAAAAAGTAAGGTGTATGCTGAGTAGAATGATGATGCTTCGTGCTAATGTACTTATGCTAGATGAGCCAACAAATCACTTAGATTTAGAGAGTATTACTGCTTTTAACAACTCTTTAAAAACTTTCAAGGGGACTTTATTAATGACCACTCATGATCATGAGTTTGCCCAAACAGTGGCCAATAGGGTAGTTGAAATAACACCTACAGGGGTTATAGATAGGTACCTTAGTTTTGACGATTATATGTCTGACAAAGACATAAAGGTACAGCGAGATAAAATGTATCAAGTATAGTTATAGTATAAAAAAGCGCCTTCTTTAAGAAGGCGTTTTTTTATCTAAGGCTTGCTTCGAAGTCTCTTTCAAAAGCCGCTTGAAGTTTTTGCATAATTTTGTCTATCTGTTTTTCTTCTAGTGTGGCATTTTGGTCTTGGAGCACAAAATTAACACCATAAGACTTAGTCCCTTCAGGTAAATTCTTTCCAGTATATACATCGAATAAACCCACCTCTTTGAGGTATTTTTTTTCAGTATTTTTAGCTGTTTGAGCCAGCTGCTCAAAAGTCACACTGTTTTTGATTAGTAGGGCAAAATCTCTCGATACTTCTGGATACTTTGGGATATCTTGGAACTTAATGGTTTCTTTTGTCAGTAATTTAAGGATTGCATCCCAATTAAAATCTGCAAAAAGCACTTCTTGTTTTATGTCTAACTTTTTAAGAAGCTTATTGGAGAGTACACCAAAAGTTACTATGGTATCTTTTCTGCTGCTGTAGCTTATTCCTTCTGAAAATAAGTCAGCGGTAGCTTCTGAGATCTTCCATTTTTGAATACCAAGCCTTTCCAATATGTTTTCTACCACTGTTTTAAGGTCAAAGAAACTTAGCTTTTCATCTGAACTCAGCCAATTTTCAGTATGTCTCTTACCGGTCATTAAAATACTCAAATGCTTATTTTCTCTTCTATTCCCATCAATTTGGTGGTATGTCTTACCAAATTCAAAGAGTTTTAAGCGATTTGTTTTTCTATTAATATTATAAGAAACAGTTTCAAGCCCTGTAAATAACATAGAAGTTTTTAAAATGCTCAAATCATTGCTCAAAGGATTCAATATAGTAACAGCTTGTTGTAGCTCAGTGTCCTGTGTATGTTGTAATGGCTGAGGAGAGGTGAGGGAATTAGTCAGGATTTCATTAAACCCTTGAGCCGCTAACGAATCGCCTATTTTGTTTTGAATAATATGATCTGCTTTTGGATCAGTATAGGCAATGGAGGCATTTATTTTTTTTGAAAAATGAATGTTATTATAGCCATATACCCTCAGAATTTCTTCAATAACGTCTACTTCTCTTTGAACGTCCACCCTATAAAATGGAATGGTCAGTCCCAATCCTGATTCCGTTACATTATTCACACGAATTTCTAATGAACTCAGTATACTCTTTATAGTATCAGTAGGGATTTCTTCCCCTATGAGAGAATAGATTCGCTTAAAAGTTAAAAACACTTGGTAATTCTCCTCTTTTTTCGGGTAAAGGTCTATAATGTCTGAACTAATTTGTCCGCCAGCCAATTCTTTTATCAGTAGTGCCGCTCTTTTTAAAGCCTCTTCTACAAGGTTTATATCTATACCGCGTTCAAACCTAAAAGAAGCATCTGTACTCAATCCGTGCCGCTTGGCTGATTTTCTTATAGATACAGGATTAAAATAGGCAGATTCTAAAAAAACAGCAGTAGTTTGGGCTGTAACACCTGAATCCTGACCGCCAAAAACACCAGCCAAACACATGGGTTTTTTTGCATCACAAATCATTAAATCCTCTGAGGACAAGACCCGTTCAATACCATCTAATGTAGTGAATTTAGTGCCTTGCTCAAGGGTTTTAACGATTACTTTTTTACCTTCAATTTTCGCTAAATCAAAAGCATGAAGTGGTTGACCTAATTCATGTAATACATAATTGGTTGCATCTACAACATTATTGATAGGGCTAAGTCCAATAGCTTTAAGCCTGTTTTTTATCCAATCAGGACTTTCTTTTACCGTTAAATCACTTATAGTGATACCAGAATATCGCGGGGCTAAGTCAGGCGTGTCTACTTGTACTTGAATCGTAGAAATCCTATTGTCTACAGAAAATTGCATTACTGAGGGTGTGATGAGCTCTTTAGATATCCCTTGTTGTTTTAAGCCAGCTTTTAAGTCTCGAGCTACACCAAAATGACTCATGGCGTCTGCCCTGTTAGGTGTTAAGCCTATTTCAATAACTTCATCTCTCACTACATTAAACACACTACTACATGCGGCACCTTCTTTGAGGTGGTCTTCCAAAATCATAATTCCGTCATGGCCTTGGCCCAATCCTAATTCATTTTCAGAACACAGCATTCCGTGGCTTTCTTCTCCCCGAATTTTTCCTTTCTTAATAATCCATGCTTCTCCCTCTGGGGTGTATAATGTTGTTCCAATAGTGGCCACAGCTACTTTAATGCCTTTAGTTACATTGGGAGCGCCACACACAATCTGTAAAGTGGTGTTGTTTCCAATAGATACTTTGGTCAATTGTAATTTATCTGCATTTGGGTGTTTTTCACAACTTAATACATGTCCCACCACAACACCTTGTAAGCCTCCTTTAATAGATTCAAAAGGTGCTACGCCCTCTACTTCGAGGCCTAAATCTGTCAATAATTGTGATGTTTTTTCAACATTCCAATCAGTTGCAATAAATTCTTTAAGCCAGTTGTAAGATATTTTCATAGTAGTGTAATAAAGCCACAAATATAAACATTGCAACGAATAGGGGTCCTATGTAAGTCTATAAAATATGAGAATTTATTGAATCTGCTGGCCTAATATTTTAATCCTCTAGCTATTTGGAGAATCATTTTTTTTGAAAAACTACTTATCTAAATAATGGTAGATTTTCCTAAATCTATATTCTCATCATTCACCACCCCAATGTCTTCAGAGTCAATTATGGCAGCGGCCAAATAATCACCTAATTGGTCGCAGTTAATGTCTTTTGGTAAAGTGTCTAAAGTTGTATACATACCTCTCTCACCAGCACTATTTACTGCCATTTGTATGGCACCAGCTTCTTCTTGAAGTCCAAATCTAGAGAGCAATAATGCCAAAGAATATATTAAGGGTATGGGATTAACTTTTTCTTTTAGTGTGCTTTGACTATCCTCTAAGGGCTCAAAGAGGTTTATGCCAATACCCATATGACCACAGGGTAATAGATTAGAAAGCCCAAACAAATTATTGTTCAAACTGTTTATGATCTTTCCATGAGCCCGATCAGTAAAAATACAATCCAAGCTTTCAGGGGTTTTTAA
>ABVW01000019.1 GCA_000173115.1 Flavobacteria bacterium MS024-3C | reverse complement strand
CAGTGGCATTTTCTGCTAAAAAACAGTCTTCACCAAAACTTGGTGTGTGTCCATTTAATGTCTTTACAAGGGCCATTTAAATAAATTTAAAGATCAAATATAAGGGGTTCCCCACTAAATGAGGTCATTTTTTTTTAACTATTCCTAGATTTCCTTTGTACTTTTGTGAAAATTAATTTGCCATGGCTAAAGAGTATCACATCACGATTATTCCTACAAATAATCCAAACATTATGAAGTTTGAAACCAACCATTTTATCTCTCCTGATAAAAATTATGAGTTTCAAAATATAGACCAAGCAAAGGAATCTCCATTAGCGCAGCAACTATTTCATTTACCATTTGTTAAAACAGTCTACATCTCTAGTAATTTTATCGGTATTGAAAAATACGATATCGTTGGATGGGAAGACATTAAGGACAGTTTAGGACAACAATTGGTAGACTATTTAAATACTGGTGCAGCTGTAGTCGCGCTAGATCCAAATAAAGTGCCACAAGCAGTGACTATTTATGCAGAAAGCACGCCAAATCCTTCTGTAATGAAGTATGTAGCCAATAAACTTATTGTTCCTGCTTTGTTCGAATTCAAAAATATAGATGAAGCCAAGGATGCGCCATTGGCCAAAGAATTGTTCCTTATGCCTTTTGTAAAAGAAGTTTTTATGGATCAAAACTACATTTCTGTCACCAAATACGATGTGGCAGAATGGGAGGAAATTAACAACGAACTCAGGGAAAAAATAAGGTTGTTTTTAATGAGTGGCCAAGAGTCAGTAGGTGCCAATACCGTTCAAAAGGAAAAAGAAAAAGCCCCTACTACCCTATTACACACAGATAACCTAGACGACACTAGCAAACAAATTGTAGATATATTAGAAGAGTATGTAAAACCTGCTGTAGCCAGTGATGGAGGAAACATTATGTTCGATTCCTATGACGAAGTCAGTAAAACGGTCAATGTTATTTTACAAGGAGCTTGTTCAGGCTGTCCTTCCAGCACCTTTACCTTAAAAAATGGCATTGAAAATATGCTCAAAAATATGATGGGAGACAAAGTTGCGCAGGTAATTGCCATTAATGGATAAAATATAACCCCATGAATCAGATTAAAGAATACGTAGAAGTAAAGCAATATGTAAAGCTAATGGAAGAGGCCTATGCAATGGCTTTAGACATGTTACCCAGCCTTTTGAAAGCAGGGCTCATTTTCATTATTGGCCTTTGGGTAGTAAGATTCATCAACAGAATGGTACACCGGTTTTTTCTTAAAAAAGACTATGATCTCACCTTAGAGAGTTTTCTTCAGAGCTTTATAAATATCTCTTTAAAGGGAATTTTATTTGTTTTGGTTATAACCCAATTAGGGGTTAAATCTTCTTCACTCGTCGCAGTTGTTGGCGCCGCAGGTTTGGCCATAGGGCTGGCACTTCAGGGTTCATTAGCTAATTTTGCTGGGGGTGTTCTCATTCTGATCTTTAAACCATTTAAAGTAGGTGACTGGATAGAAGCCCAAGGGGTGTCTGGTACGGTAAAAGACATTTCTATTTTCACTACTAAAATTAATACTTTTGGCAATCAGGCGGCAATAATTCCCAATGGAAATCTCTCCAACCACACCATTGTGAATTATAATATTGAAGAGACCAGAAGAGATAAAATTACGGTAGGCATTTCATACAATTCAAATATAAAAGACGCTAAAGATATTTTGCTGCGTATTTGTGATACCCATCAAGGTATATTGAAAGATCCTGCACCAGTTGTATATGTGGGCAATTTAGCAGACAGTGCTGTGGAATTAAGTTTGCGGTTTTGGGCCAAAAATGAAGATTTTTGGGACGCACATTTCCATGTAATGGAAACTTTAAAAATTGAATTTGACGCTGCTGGAATTGAAATTCCGTTCCCTCAAAGGGTCATTCACACCCTTGGAAACAAATAATTGAAGTGATTACTGCTTTTTCTTTGGTAGCGGTCCCATAAAATCTTTGAGATAATACGGTTCAAAGTAAGCCACGTCTTCAAAGTGTTCAGAAACATATTTTTGGTAAGAAAGGCCAGACATTTCTTTAGCGGAGGGAAGCGCATCTAAAACTGAAATATTGGACTGATTGTGGACCTCATAAGCTTTTTGAGCACCGCTTCCAATGAAATATACTTTAGTGTAAGATGCGGTCCATTCAGACAGTGAATTTTCCGCTAGAATTTTCGCCTCAGTTGGGCGTATCTCATTTCCTTTATGATCAAAAGCAGTCATATAGACCTCCATGCGCCTAGCATCTAACATAGGCACTACAACTTCTCCTGCTTTAAGCTGACATTGGAGTGATAAACTTTTTAGGGTAGGCACCGATATTAACGGAAGGTTTAAAGCATAGCAAAGTCCTTTTGCTGCAGAAACACCAATGCGAAGTCCAGTATAAGACCCTGGTCCTTTACTTACCGCTATGGCCCTTAAATCAGACAGACTGATCTTAGCTTCTTTAAGTACTTCTTGAATAAATACGTGTAATTGCTCCGCATGGGAATAATTCGCTTCTGCTAGCTCTTTAAAAGAAACCACCAATCCCTCATGTGCTATAGACACAGAACAATTGGTGGTTGCTGTTTCAATATTTAGGATCATTCTTTAGCTTTTAATTAATCGCTAAAGGTATTCCAAAATAAAATTCTAAGACCTTAAGCCTAAAAATATAATTGTATTTCGCTGAAATAAGGCTTGCTTGAGCATTGTCTACCCTAGATTGTGCTTGAGAAAAATTAAAAGCATCTAGAAGGCCTACATCAAAACGCTCTTTGATATATTGAAAAGCCAATTTTCTAGCCTCTAAAGTTTTTTGGGCTGCTTCGAATGACTTTAAAGTACCATTCACATCTGCATAAGCCTGGTTAATATTAGATTCTAAAGTCAATTTATCTTGTGCAAACTGCAATTCAGTTCTCATGAGGTTAATTTTAGATCTCTTGATGTTGTTTTTCACGGAAAAACCATTAAAAACTGGAATATTAACTGAGACACCATAAGAAACACCATCATTAATCCATAACTGGTCTTTAAAAGCCACTAAATCTCCTGTAAAAGGATTTATGTTTTGATCTGAATATCTTGTGTTGTAGTTAAAAAAACCGTTTAAAGTAGGATATCTAGCCCCTTTAGATATTTGTAAATCTTTATTGGCAATGTCCACATTCGTCCTAGAAAGCTTAATATCATTTCTGAAGGTCAGTGCTTTTTCAAAAATATCTTTTGGAGACTGATCTAAAATACGGCTGTTAGGAAGTAAAAAATCTTCTTCAGCAATATCAAAATTCACATAATCCGTGATCTGCAATAGCTGAGCCAAAGCGATTCTGGCAATAATCACATTATTTTGAGCAATCACCAGCTGTTGCTCTTGTGCTGCAACTGTAGCTTCTATTTCTAAAACATCTCCTTGGGGAACAACTCCAGAAGCACTTAGGGCCCTTGTGCGCTCTAAATCTTTCATAGAAACCTCCAGCTGTGCTTGAGCTACCTTGGTAGATTCTTTTCCAGACAATACTTGTAAATAAGAATTGGCTACGGCAAGACGAATGTCGTCTTTTAAATTCTCCAATCTATACTCGCTTGCCAAACTAGATAATTTGGCCCTATTGATTCTGTGTATGTTTCTTAAACCATCGAATAAAGTGATTCCAGATCCTACATTTCCTGAAGCAGAAAAAATAGTACTTGTCACTAAGGTGTTGGTGGTTGGGTCTAATGCCAAACCTGTATTCCCTGAACTGCTTATAGAAGTATTAAAACTCGGGAGTAAAGCGCCAATAGCGTCCGAATTTGCAATAAGTGCTGTTTCATAATCCAATTCAAACTGCGCAATACTCAAGTTATTTTCCTCTGCGTATAACACACATTCTTCTAGCGTCCAAGACCTCTTCTGCGCCATACCCATGGCCGAGAAAAGTCCCAATACTACTAATGCTAATTTTAATTTCATAAGATATATTTTAAAAGAAGGTATTCCTCCTATTGACTATTACGCTTCTTCCTTCTCTTCGTCAGTTCCCTTTTTAATAGGCTCTGTTTTGTTCCAAATCTTAATATTGTCTTCTTCCGTAACTCCAGAAAGCACCTCTACATTAATACCGTCAGAAATACCAATTTCTACATCCCTTCTTTCAAACTCTTGCTCTCCAATAGACACTTCAACAAAAGGCTTGTCTGTATCTCTGTCGAACTGCAATAAAGCCTCAGAAATCACCAAAATATCTTCTTTGCGCTCTAGAATTAATGAAGCATTAGCACTGTAACCCGCTCTGATTAAAAAGTCATCTTCTACTTTAACATCTCCTTCAATTTTAAATTGAACCGTTCCTGCTTCTTCCACCCCTTTAGGCGCAATAAATTTTAAACGCGCTTCAAAAGTTTTGTCTTCAATAGCGCCTAAGCTAATTTCTAATGGCATTCCCACCGCTAATTTACCTACTTCGCCTTCATCTACTTTACCTTCAAAAATCATGATACTCAAATCAGCAATGGTAGCAATAGTGGTACCGTCATTAAAACCTCCTGGCTGAATCACTTGATCTCCCTCTTTTACCGGAATCTCTAAAATAGTTCCTGAAACAGTAGCCCTTACATTTGTGTTCGCTGTAGCGGAACCACCTGCAGAACCCAATTTAATAATTTCAAAATCTGCTTTGGCGTTTTCTAGTTCAAGGGTAGCCTGGTCCATTCTCAATTTCTGTGTATTAAAATCTTGAGAAGAAATCACGCCTTTTTCGAATAATTCTTTATTCCTCTTAAACTCAATGGTCACGTTATCTAAAGAAATTTTAGAATTCTTTACACGCCCTTGGGCTGAATTTAATGATTGTTCGTTAGGAACTACTTTTACTTTTGCAATGAGGTCACCTGCCTTTACCTTGGCACCTTCTTCTAGATAAATTACATCTATAATTCCAGAAATTTGAGGTTTAATCGCTACCTCATCTTCAGGTACAACCTTACCCGTGGCTACTGTCTTTTTTTCAATGCTAGCAATGAAAGCAGTAGTGGTATCATAAGTAATAGAAGACTTGCTGTTAGACTTTACAAAAAAAGCAGCTGCCCAAAGTGCCCCTAAACACAAGGCTCCAATTAATCCGTATTTTAAAAATTTATTCATCTTGTTGTATTTAATTTTTATCTGGTTTATGTTTATTTATTCTTCTCTTAATGCGTCAATGGGCTTAATACTTACTGCTCTTTGAGCAGGTATAAGACCTATGAGGGTCCCTAGTACAATCATGAGTCCCATAGCCCCTAATACATAGGGTATTGGCACTGTTGGATTGGCATAGGGAAAGTCTCCATCTTTGGTTAAAATGTTAACTATGTTTAAAACAAAAGCACCCAATATAATTCCGAGAACACCCGCTATGGTCGTAAGAAAAACCGATTCTAAAATAATCTGAGACTTTACCTCTTTAGGTGTTGCTCCTAAAGCCCTTCTAACTCCCAATTCCTTGGTACGCTCTTTTACAGCAATTAATAATATATTTCCAATACCAATGACTCCAGCGAGAATAGTAGCAATACCAACTACTAAAGACAAAAAGGTCATTCCCTTAGCAAATCCCATTATTTTATTGAATACCTCTCCTAAGTTAAACGCTCCAAAGGCCCTTTCGTCTTTAGGGTTTACCTTGTGAATGTTTTTTAAAGTAGACTTTACATCTTTTTCTACCTGCACCACGTCTGCGTCATCATATGCCGCTATAGTGAGCCAACCCACATTGTCTGCTGTATTGTATAATTTCTTGAAAGTAGAAAAGGGAATGAAAACATCCGAGTCACTCTCAAAACCTCCTCCAGGAGTATATTTATGAACACCCACTACTTGAAAGTAAATATTATCTAAACGAATATAAGCCCCTATGGGATTCTCCCCTTCTTCGAACAATTCTTTTTCAGTGCGTTCTCCAATAACACATACCTTTCTATTTTGAGCAATATCTTCATCGTTTATAAAGCGCCCGCCGTCATAGATCTTTTTAGTCGCAATTTTAGTGTAGATAGGAAAATCGCCGTAAATGGCATAATCACCGGATTTTAAGCCCCTAACCACCTTAGCTGGTGCGTCTCCAAAGACCCCTTTGGCATTTCTGGGTGCAATGTATTGGATCTCAGGGATTCTATTTTCAAGTACTGTGACATCTTGAATCTTCAACTGTAAACGCCTACCCGTTTTATAACCTGCATAAGGCATTGAAGTACTCTGTGCCCATGTGAACATTGAATTCATTGCAACAGTTTCAAAAGCGCGTTCAAAACCGTTGTCTAATCCTCTAGCAGCACCTGCCATGGCGATGTAAACAAAAATTCCCCAAAGCACGCCAATCACTGTGATGATTGTTCTTGTTTTGTTCTTTTTAATAGAACCAAAAATCTCTTGCCAAGTATTTAAATCAAATATAAATCTCATACTACTCGTCTCTTAAGGCTACAATTGGTTTAATATCTGCAGCGCGTTTGGCAGGAATATAACCTGCAATACCTCCAAAAATGATTAACATGATGGTAGAAGCAATGGCAATTCCCATATCTATATATGGATCGGTAATAAAATAATCTTTAAGGGTGTCTCCCAATCCTGTGAGAATACCTACCCCTATCATCATTCCAATAAAACCTGAAATAGTGGTAATAAATATAGACTCCAATAAAATCGTTCCTATCACTGATCTTGGCGTAGCACCCAATGCTTTTCTAATCCCTATTTCCTTGGTGCGTTCTTTCACAACAAATACCATAATATTGCTAATCCCAATAATACCAGCGATCAGCGTTCCTATACAGAAGAATGAAATAATAATTTGAAGCACTCCTGCAAATTGTTGGTTTTGTTTCAATTGGTCTGTAACATTTCTAATGTACATTCCATTCGGATCTTTAGGACTGATATACTTTTTCTCCCTAAAATATGTATTCAAACTTTTTTCCAAAGCCATAGCACCCGCATAGCCTATCTCTGGCTTAAAACCAATGATTATTTGGTCTACCTTATCCGTGGCTTTGTCTTGTCTTTGTCTTGAGGTATAAGACATATAAATAATACGTTCTTCTCTGTCCCCTCCGTCATCCTGAAAAACGCCCACTATCCTAAAGGAACTACCCCCAAGGTCTATAAATTCTCCAAGGGCTTTATTTCCTTTAAATAGATCTTTCTTCACCAGTCTACCAATGACAATATTTTTAGTCTTATTGTCAATATCTGATTGATTAATAAAACGACCTTCCATTAGAATAAGTTTCTCCGCTTCTTGAATAGATGGGGCAGCTGCTCTAATAGAATAATTATCCGATTCCTGTCCGTATTTAGCCAATGCTCCCCTACTAATTTGAGGGGTTACATAATCTAAAAACATGGCAAAATTCTCTTTAATGTCTTTTAAGTCAGAATTGTCAAACTCAATACGCCTATTGGCCTTATATCCTAGATAAGGCTCTGTTGTCCTTCCTGGAGACAAGTAAAGCACATTGGTAGCGTCATTTCCAAAAAACTCATTAAAAGTATTTTTTAAACCATTTCCAAAACCGTATAGCACCACGAATATTAAGATACCCAGTGCAACTGTAAATCCAGATAAGAACGTTCTTAATTTGTTCTTCTGAATGGTTTCAAAAATCTCTTTCCAATTGTCTCTATTAAACATACTGAGCGGCCCTTACTTGCTTAACCTTTTTATCCTCAACAATAACACCATCTTTCAAATGCACAATACGCTTACACATATCTGCTATATCTGGTTCATGGGTCACCACTAAAATGGTGTTTCCTGCGTCATTAATTTTCTGAATAAGGTCCATTACTTCATAAGAAGTTTTTGAATCTAATGCCCCTGTAGGCTCATCTGCCAATAATACTTTTGGCTCTGCTGCCATAGCCCTTGCAATGGCCACACGCTGTTTCTGACCTCCAGAAAGTTCACTTGGTAAATGAGTAGCCCAATCTTTAAGCCCTACTTGCTCTAAATATTTAATAGCCTTTTCCTGACGCTCTTTTCTTGGCATTCTCTGGTAGTAAAGCGGTAGCGCGACATTTTCTGCAGCAGTCTTATAATTGATTAGGTTAAATGACTGAAAAACAAATCCTAAAAATTTGTTTCTGTATTGCGCAGCCTTTGTCTCATTTAAATTTTTAATAGGTACACCATCCAACACATAACTCCCTTCATTGGCTTCATCCAACATTCCAAGAATGTTTAACAAAGTAGATTTTCCAGAACCTGAAGAACCCATAATAGCCACTAATTCCCCTGCTTCTACAGAAAAGTTAATCCCTTTCAACACGTGAAGGCTATTGCTTCCCATTTGGTAAGACTTGTGAAGGTCTTTTATTTCAATCATTGCCATGCTTTATATCCGTTTTATTGGTTCAATCAAAGACATTCGTAAATTGCCTCAACTCTTAGACTATTAAGAGGAAGTTATGTTACACCCTAAAATCTAAATATTATGTTAAAATTATTCTGAAGCAGATACTGCCGGAGTTCGCATTTTCCTGTAAATCACTATCCCAATACCCGCAATCAGAACATAAGGAATAGCCATAAGGTACACAATCCCATCATTGATCCCTTCTGCCACGTCTGCATTTCCCTCGGACTCCAAAACAGCTCTACACATGGCGCATTGGGCCAATGCTTCGTGTGGAACGATCAAAAAAGCGCCAAGGATGATAGCTAATATTAATGGGCGGACAGCAAAAGAATTTTTCATCATCTAAGTATTATGAAACGTAATAGGGTGCTATCATTAGATACACAACCACTCCAGTAACGGCAACATACAACCAAATTGGAAAAGTAATCCTAGCAAGTTTTTTATGAGCCTCAAACTGCTTTAAATAAGCTTTTGCATACGTTTTTAACACCAAAGGAATAATGGCAATAGAAAGCACTATATGGGTGATGAGAATGAAAAAATAAAGCGTTCTCATAACACCTTCTCCACCATAAGGCGTAGAGTCAGAAGTCATGTGATAGGCCACATACATAACCAAAAACAACAAAGAAAATACAATGGCCGTAGTCATTAAATACTGGTGTCTTTGCCTTTGACCATTTTTAATAGCCAGAACTGCTAAAACCAAAACAACAGCTGTAAGACCGTTAATAGTAGCATAGACTGGAGGCAACATAGATAGTGGGGCTACTCCAGGAATCTTTATACCAAATAAAATAGCTACTACAACTGGTATGGCAATTGAAACAATAGTAATCAGGGTATTAAAACGCTTTTCTTTATTAAGTTTATCTTCCATATTATTCCTCTAAAAGTTTTTTAATATCTGTAATAAGGGCTTCTATTTGGTCTGTCTCTCCATGGTCATTCACGCCTATCTCATGGTCAATCGCGCCTCTGTAATAAATTATTGGGTTTCCAAACTCATCTACCCTTGATCTTATAAATCCATTTTTGTCTACTAAAGCAAACATACCAGCATGCTCAAAACCTCCCGGTGCATTTGGCATTTGCTGTGCAAAGATATTAAAACCTTCATTGGCCAAATCGTAAATTTCCTCCAATGGACCGCTCATTAAATGCCAATCCATATTAACCACTCCATAACGTTCTGCGTATTCTTTTAACACAGATGGAGTATCGTTAAAAGGATCTATACTAAAAGAGGCTATCCCAAAATTTTCACGATCCAACAATTGGTCTTGAACATAAATCAAGTTCTTATTCATGATAGGACAAATGGTAGGACAAGAGGCAAAGAAAAACTCTACTACAAATACCTTGCCTTTATAATCTAAATCAGACACAAGTATACTGTCCTGATTGAAAAAACTAAAAGGAGGCACTTTTCTTTTATCGCCATTAAGGGTAATATAAGCTAGATCTCCACTATTGTTAGCAATACTCAAACGTTCAGAAGTTACTACAGCACCAGAGGTAAATCGATCTACTATAGAGGGAATAACGAGTATCCCAAAAATCAACACTATAAATGAAACCCAAACATAGGTGTACTTTTTAGCTGCCATAATTATTATAAGTCTTTATATTGGTTGTTCTTTTTAAGTGCCATTCTGTATTCAGCCAAAAGAATCTTAACGTCGTCTATCATGGTATTGGTTAAAAGAGATACCTCTGTGGCATTGTACCCATAGAGCGCCGCATCTTTTCCAGTGGCTTTTCTACCCCTTAACTGCAAAGCCTTATCTATAATGTACACTTGATCCGTACCCAAAGAAACATCTAGACGCTCTGGCACTTGCAAACTTTCAAACTGGGCCTGAATTTGCTCAGGTGTTAAGAAAACAAAACGCCAGGCACCCACTTCACCAATAGCCGAAAGTTCTCGCATCACTTCTGCCAACTGCTCTTGTGTTCCATCTGGGAGCACCATAAGCATTTGAAAATCTGTAAATTCCGAAAAACGCTTGTAAATCTTTTGATTGAGGTTAAACATATTCACCTGCCTCTGGCTGAGATCAGACCCTAAATACCCTACAATTGAAATTTTACTTGCTAAAAAAACGCCCGCTTTATTCTCAGGAAGCTCCTCAACTACCTCAGTCATAATAGGCAACCTACCAAAATTATTAACTCCAGAGGCAAAAAAAAGATACG
>ABVW01000020.1 GCA_000173115.1 Flavobacteria bacterium MS024-3C | reverse complement strand
CTGGTGTCTATTTGAATAGAATAAAAAAGGGTATGAAGCTGCAAGCAGACCCTACAGTGATATTTTCGATTAAGTATACATCTGGAGATTTTAAACAAGTGATTAAACGGGTATTGTATAAAGACCTTAAAATAGACGCTCCTTTTAACACCTATTTATATTCGGGAATTCCTCCAGGACCAATTTTTATGCCAGATATTTCTGCTATTGAGGCAGTTTTGAATCCAGAAGCTCATAACTACTTGTATTTTGTGGCGGATACCCAAAATTTTGGGTTCCATATTTTTGCAAAAACACTACAACAGCACAACAAAAACAAGAAGCAATACGTGAATTGGTTGAATAGAAAGAATATCAGCAGGTAATTGTAAACTGTTAATTATGAGTTAATTAGTCATTTAAGATTAAAAATGCTTAACTTTGCACGAAATTTAGCAACATCAGTTGTTTTAATTTATTTTATGCAAAAAAGTTTTAGAACGTTTATTTCATTTTTGATTGTCCTAGTTCTTTCAGGGTTTAGAAATGTAGCTCCAATAGTTAAACCCATCCCAAAATCTAATTTGGTCATTGATGTTTTGGATTACAAAGCCGCTGCCCCTTCTTTTGAATCCTCAAGCTTTATGATTCCCTTTACTGGTAATAATTATGTGGGATTTAAGGAAGCATTGGCTTTTAAAGAATCTCAAGGTAAATATCATTCTATAAATACCCTTGGTTATCTTGGAAAATACCAGTTTGGAAAAAGCACCTTAGCTTTTTTTGGTCAATTTAATACCCAGTGTTTTATGCAGGATGCAGCGCTACAGGAAAAGATTTTTTATCACAATACTGCAAGAAATAAATGGATTCTAAGAAGAGATATAAAGCGCTACGTTGGTTCAAAAATGAATGATATAGTCATAACGGAATCCGGAATACTTGCTGCTGCTCACTTAGCTGGTGCAGGAAATGTAAAAAAATACCTTCGTTCTTGGGGTGATTTGAACTTTTCAGATGCCTATGGAACAAATATTGAAGATTATTTAACCAAATTTTCTGGTTTTGATCTTGCAGAAGTTACCGCTAGAAAAAAAGTCCAGTTCCAATAGGATTTACTTTGCCAAATTGGTCTCATTATTTTCCAATAATAAAAATACAAGGTCTCTTGTGTAGTTCGGGATTGTTCTTTTTCCAATAAGAAATAGGGGCAGTTTTAATAAAAGCGTTGGCCAAACTGATGTCACAAGCGATGCATAAATTTGTACTACTTTGAAGTTGCTTACACAAGCTGTCAAACATAGCATTGTTTCTATAGGGTGTTTCAATAAAAAGTTGGGTTTGGTCTTTTTGCAGGGCCAACTGCTCAAGTTGTTTAATAGACTTAGCTCGCTCTTGATTATCTATAGGTAGGTACCCGTTAAAAGCAAAACTTTGTCCATTAAATCCACTAGCCATTAGAGACAATAAAATGGAAGAAGGTCCTACTAAAGGAATGACTGAAATTCCTTTTTCATGAGCTATAGCAACTATATCTGCTCCTGGATCTGCAATACCAGGACAACCTGCTTCTGAGATAATACCTACATTCTCCCCCTCAAGGCAAGGATCTAAATAAGACGGAAGTAGAGAGAAATCTGTAAATTTATTAAGGGTTTCTATTTTTAGACTCCCTTGGGCTTTTTTAGGACAAATTTTCTTAATAAACCGACGGGCAGTTTTTTCGTTTTCTACTATAAAATAAGTCGTTTCTTCTATGATTTTTTTTACTGATAAAGGAAGTACTTCCAAAGGTTCATTGTCTCCTAAAGTGGTAGGAATTAAATATAAAGCCCCTTTGTTTGGAGTGTCGTTAGATGCAACCATTTTATGAAATTAGGCTTAAATTAAAAAAGGAAATTAAGAAAATTTCTTAGTCAAGTCTTCAATGTATTTCTTGAACTGCTTGTCTGTTTCTGCTAAATTGTCAACGGTCTTACATGCGTGAAGTACAGTTGCATGGTCCCTTTTTCCAATTTGAGTACCAATGCTGGCTAAAGATGCTTTTGTGAATTTCTTTGCAAAAAACATAGCCAATTGTCTGGCTTGAACAATATGTCTCTTCCTAGTTTTAGATTGTAAGGTAGTCACATCCATTTCAAAATAATCAGATACTACTTTTTGTATGTAATCTATTGAAACTTCTCGTTTTGTATTCTTAACAAATTTTTCAACAATTTGTTGCGCTAAATCTATGTTAACTTCCTTTTTGTTAAAAGAAGATTGAGCGATCAGGGATATAATAGCTCCTTCTAACTCCCTCACATTTGTTTTGATGTTTTTAGCTACATAATCAATGATGTCTTCAGACATCTCCACACCATCTTTATAAAGTTTGTTTTTTAATATAGAAACCCTAGTCTCAAAGTCTGGTGTTTGTAATTCAGCAGAGAGGCCCCATTTGAATCTAGACAGCAAACGCTGTTCAATGTCTTGCATGTCTACAGGAGCTTTGTCAGAGGTGAGTATCACCTGTTTCCCGTTTTGGTGCAAATGGTTAAAGATGTGAAAGAATACATCTTGGGTACCAGATTTTTCAGAAAGGAACTGAACGTCGTCTATGATTTATACGTCAATTAACTGATAAAAATGAATAAAATCATTTCTAGTGTTTTTCTTAACGGATTCAATATATTGTTGCGTGAACTTTTCTGCAGAAATATAAAGGACTGTTCTTTCAGGATACTTGTCTTTTATTTCAACTCCAATAGCATGTGCTAAATGTGTTTTTCCTAATCCAACACCTCCAAAAATTAAGAGTGGGTTAAAAGATGTTCCTCCGGGTTTGTTGGCAACAGCCATACCCGCAGATCTAGCTAACCTATTAGAATCTCCTTCTAAGAAATTATCAAAACTGTAATTAGGATTTAATTGAGATTCAATTTTTATATTCCTAATACCTGGAATTACAAAAGGATTTTTGAGTTCAGGATTCTTAGATTTAATAGGGACGTCAATTTCCTGAGGCGCATGGTAAGACCTATTTGAACTTGGAATCTTCTCAGTGAAAGGCTCCCTGTTACCATAAGTGTTTTCCATCCTGATGATGTAAACCAACTTAGCCCCTTCGCCTAAAGATTTGGTTAGAGCCACCTTAAGTAGCTTTACATAATGTTCTTCTAGCCACTCGTAAAAGAATTTGCTAGGCACTTGAACACTTAACGAGTTGTCTGCTAGTTTTACTGGTTTAATAGGTTCAAACCAAGTTTTGAACGCCTGAGGTTGTATGTTATCCTTTATAAAGGAAAGACATTCATTCCATATAGCGTTAGCATCAGTACTCATTATTTTGTTTAGGTATTTAGGTTATTTATTGAACTTAATAGCAGCTATTGGGAAGCAATCACTACCAAGAATTTAGGGTAACAAATATGTGAACAAAAAACTTAAAAAAAAAACGAAAGGGGGTTGATTATTCAGTTTTTTTTGTTCATAATGCCAACTAAAAAATTAGGAAGTTAAATATAGAATTAAATTTTAAAAAACCATGGCAATTACCACAAAAAAAAATATTGAAATTAGATATGGAGAAACAGACCAGATGGGTGTGGTCTATCACGGGAGTTATCCGGCTTTTCTTGAAATAGGTAGGATTGATTGGTTAAAACAGATGGGATTTTCTTACGCAAAGATGGAAAAAGAGGGTTATATATTGCCAGTTATTTCTCTAAACATAAATTTTAAAAGATCGCTTTTCTTTGGAGAAGTTTTAAAACTAGAAACTAGTTTGACGGCTGAGCCTAAAGTTAAAATTAGTTTTGAGTATATGCTTTATAACGATCAAGACTTACTTGTTGGATCTGCAGCTACAACATTGGCTTTTTTAGACAAGCAAAGTAATAAGCCAATAGCTTGTCCTGTAAATCTTTTGAAAGTGATTCAAGCCAATCTTTAGGGGTTATGTCTAATGATTTAGATCAAAGCGTTTATCAATCAAGCGTTTAATCTATATCTGCAATTTTTTTAAAATGACATATTCTTGATTCTGCGACTTTTTCTTCAAAACTTTTGCTTTTAGATTGAGACAGTGAAATTTTCATTTTGCAATTATTTTCAATGACTTGCTCTAGAATAGTTCCCTTTTCGGATTGTACAATTCTAATGACGCTATGCATTTTTGAATAAGGGAATTCAAGTGTGTAATGATCTTTAATTTCAGTGGTAATTATTTTAGCTTGTTCTAAAGCGCCTTTTGCAGCAGCTTTGTAGGCGGTTACAAGACCTCCAGGGCCTAATTTCACCCCTCCGAAAACTCGGACAACTACAATGACAATATTGGTGAGCTCAAAAGATTGAATCTGTCCATAAATAGGTGCGCCAGCTGTATTGTTTGGTTCCCCATCATCATTTAATTTAAAAATAGGTTCGTTTACCCCTATTTGCCA
>ABVW01000021.1 GCA_000173115.1 Flavobacteria bacterium MS024-3C | reverse complement strand
CCTTTGATTTAGGTAATTTGTTCAGAGCAGAGATTCAAAAATATGTAGATCAATCTAATATAGTAAATGGAGTTAGGGGTAAAGGCTTGTTAAATGCTATTTTAATTAATGATACGGAAGAAAGCGATACTGCTTGGAATATTTGTTTGGCCCTTAGAGACAATGGTTTGTTGGCTAAACCAACCCACGGAAATATTATAAGATTTGCACCACCATTGGTAATGAATAAAGAACAGCTTTTAGATTGCGTTTCAATTATCACTAAAACATTGGCTTCATTTGAGCAATAATCAAGGAAGTATTCATTTCCAATTAGTACTAATCAAGAAAGCATTCATTTCCAATTAGCACTAATCAAGGAAGTATTCATTTCGAATAAGGACTGTACTGGTATGTCATTTAAAGTAGGAGATAAGATTTGTGTGTTAGACCAAGATATTGAAGGTGTTGTTACTTCAATAACTGCTGCTGCCATAGAAGTTGAAACCACCTTTGGTTTTTTAATGAAGTTTTCTGCAAGAGAATTGCTTATTCTTCCTGAAGAAGGCTTAAAGGTATCTAATTATGATGTGGCTAAGATCAAGCATTTAAAACAAGATAAAAAGCCCAATTATAAGGCCAATGTTTCTAAAAAAGAAAGGGATGTGCCTAAAATGGAAGTAGATCTTCATATTGGCCAGCTCACCAATGCAACCAATCTCTCTAATTTTGAAATGTTAAATATTCAATTGGACACTGCGCAGCGCCAATTAGAATTTGCCATTTCAAAAAAAATACAAAAAGTGGTTTTTATTCATGGTGTTGGTGCTGGGGTACTAAAAGAAGAGCTCCAATATCTATTTAAAAGATACGATGGTATTCGTGTCTATGAAGGCGATTATAAAAAGTATGGTTTAGGGGCTACAGAGGTTTACATTACCCAACAAGTAAGTAGAGAAGTCTAATTATTTTGGTGTGGTGAAAACACCAAAATCATTTAAGTTCACATCAGTAATTCTCTTGCCATCTTGGTCAATAAAGCTTACACCACTCAATTGAATTTCATGCTTAAAATTATTGCCGTCTTCACTTAGGCTTGTATTGATGAATACTGTTCCAGCAGTTGCATTAGCATCTTTAACCACATTTACCCCTATTTCAGGAAGTACACTGCAGTAATAAGAAGCACTAATGCCTTCTGAAAAAATTCTGTAGTTAAGTGTAGTTTGATTGGGTATACTACTTTGTATGGTCTGTTCACTCACACTATTTTTTAGCAGTCCTTCCGGTAGCTGAAGCGCTAGAGATTCTGTGTCATTAATTTTAAACAATAATGTGGTCGCTGTGGTTTGGGTACAGCTTTCAATGCCTATTTCATTGAAGCTTATACTTTGAATAGTAATGTCCCCATCGCTGCAGCTTATAAATAAAGACAATAAGAGCACTGCTAAAAATAATTTGCGGATCATTGTGGTACTTTTCATCTTGTTTGAATTTGCTTTCAAATGTAATTATTTTCAATGCTTTTCTCTATTAATCTGTCAAATACATTTATTTAATATATTTTTATACTCCCATAAATAATAAAGAATGAAAGCTGTTTATTTTGACAATGCTGCAACCACTCCAGTTCGAACTGAGGTAATTAAGAGTATTCAAACCGCTCTAGAAAATTGTTTTGGAAATCCTTCTTCTACACACAGTTTTGGGAGGACCGCAAAAACGGCTGTTGAACAAGCTAGAAAAACCATAGCAGCTACTTTAGGGGCCCATCCTTCTGAAATTATTTTCACTTCAGGAGGGACAGAAGCAGACAATATGGTTTTAAAGTGTGCTGTAAGAGATTTGGGTGTAAAGCACATTGTGACTACCACAATGGAGCACCATGCTGTTTTGCATACTGTGGATGAATTGGTTGCGTTTAATGGAGTTACCCCTCATTATGTTGCTGTAGATGCCAACGGAAATCCAGATCTTTTGGATTTAGAGAAAATATTGAGTGGTTTAAATGAAAAAGTTTTAGTGAGTTTAATGCATATCAATAATGAAATTGGAAACATCTTAGATTTACCCACTGTAGCAGCTTTGTGTGAGTCTTACGGGGCTTATCTTCATTCAGATACAGTCCAGTCAATAGGCCATTTTCCTTGGGATTTGCAAAAAATTAAAATTCATTTTTTAGCTGCAGCAGCACATAAATTTCATGGACCAAAAGGGATTGGTTTTGCCTATATAAGAAAAGACACTCCTTTAAAGTCTTTTATTGCTGGTGGTGCCCAAGAGCGTGGCTTTAGGGCCGGAACAGAACCCTATCACAATATAGTAGGCCTTGAAAAGGCTTTTGTCTTGGCTTATGAACACTTAGATAATGAGCGCAACTATATAGAAGGCTTAAAAAAGTATTTTATCAGTGAAATAAATAAAACCATTCCTGGGGTTTCATTCAACGGTTTTTCTGGGGATATGGAAAAGAGTACCTACACCTTAGTAAATGTTCGCTTGCCTTTTAATGCCCAAAAGGCACAGATGTTATTATTTCACCTAGATTTAAAAGGAATTGCCTGCTCTAAAGGAAGTGCTTGTCAGTCTGGAAGTACTAAAGGCTCACATGTGTTGTCTGCCTTCCTTTCAGAAGCGCAATTGGCCATGCCTTCTTTGAGATTTTCTTTTTCCTCATTTAATACCAAAGAAGAAATAGATTATACGATTAATGCCTTAAAAGAATTTTCTGAAAAGTAAGATTCTAGGGATTTATTAAACCTATTATTTTTCGTAAGGAAATTTTCTACTGGCCTGCCTCATCATAGAAGCGATCAATTCTGTAGTGTTTTTGCCGGTTTTTCTATCGATTTGTTTTTCGTATTTCCACAGCAGTTTTCCGGTTTTGACATCGCTTATTTTAATACCAATTCGACCGTATTTTGTATTCCCTGTTACATAATCAAGCAGTTTAAATGCTTTGGTGTCTCCTCTAGACAGTTGTACATTAAGGGTTATAGTACCGCTAATAATTGCGTCTACACCTAGAATTTCTCCCAATTCTTTAATGCTGTAAATGTCTAAAGACTGATAGCTTACCTCACGTTTTTTTAAAAAAGCATTGGTGTCTTTAATGTTTTGAAAATCTACCCTGTAATGCTTTCTTTTCTCCATTTTCAGAAAGTAAGTTTCAAGGGCCTCTTGTACAGCAATTCCCTCAGAGGCTTCTAGTTCCAATTGCATTTCATCACTTAATTCCTGTGCTAGATTTACGGAAGCTAAAAAAGGAAGAATAGCAATGCTTTTATGTGAGGCGCTAATGTTTTTGAATTGCTTGTTTTCATAAATATTTTTTTGACCTAGTGCCACTTGAGTGAAGAAAAAAGTCAAGGTTAAAATGCTTAATAAAGCCCTGTTGGGTATAGTTAATGAATGATTTTTCATAGTGCTTTTAAAGAAGTAACAAAGTTGTATATACCTGGGTGTTTCCTAACATATCTACTACTTCTATTTTTAATT